>CAZQQU010000005.1:0-176776 GCA_964595625.1 uncultured Flavobacteriaceae bacterium
ACCCGCGACCTCCACCTTGGCAAGGTGGCGCTCTACCAACTGAGCTATTTTCGCAGTATTACACCCTAGTGAAAGGTTATTCAGCTTGTAGATAACTTGCAATGGTTATCTCACTTGTCAATATTATGATGAACTTGCTTACTATACCTCCTTCGGTGGTTATCTAAAGCGGATGCAAATTTAAAATTTTTTCGCCAAATGCAAAGCGTTTTTTCAAAAATCTATTTTTTCATTTTAACACGGTCATTTCTCAAGAGCATCCTTTTGATTTCATTTAATTTCATAAGCGCTTCAATAGGTGTGAGTACATCTATATCTAAGTCTAAAATTTCTTCACGAATTTCTTCCAAAAGAGGATCGTCCAAATTAAAAAAACTCAACTGTAACTCGTCTTTGGCAACTGATTTCATCTGATCGGTAAGTGCTTCCGAAGAGTGAGATTGTTCTAATTTTTCTAAAATTTTATTTGCTCTTCGTATCACCTGCTGGGGCATTCCGGCCATTTTAGCTACGTGGATTCCAAAACTATGAGCCGAACCTCCGGGTACCAATTTTCGTAAAAACAATACATCGTCTTTGATTTCTTTTACTGCTACATTGTAGTTTTTTATCCGGGAGAAAGTTTCAGACATTTCGTTTAATTCGTGGTAATGGGTTGCGAAAAGCGTTTTGGGTCTTCCAGGATGCTCATGTAAATATTCACTAATCGCCCAAGCAATGGAAATACCGTCGTAAGTACTGGTACCTCGGCCTATCTCGTCGAGTAATACCAAACTTCTTTCCGAAATATTATTCAAAATACTGGCAGTTTCGTTCATTTCAACCATAAAGGTAGATTCTCCCATCGATATGTTATCGCTGGCTCCTACTCGCGTAAAAATTTTGTCGACACAGCCCATGCGCAGAGCCGTTGCAGGGACAAAACTTCCGATTTGTGCCAATAATACAATGAGTGCCGTTTGCCTCAATATAGCCGATTTACCACTCATATTGGGACCGGTAATCATAATGATTTGCTGGTCTTGCGGACTTAACAAAACATCGTTCTCAATAAATGGCTGATCAGGCGGTAGTTGCTTTTCGATAACCGGATGGCGTCCCCCAGTAATTTCAATATCTAAACTATCGTCTAAGAGGGGGCGTGTATAGTTGTTTTCCAAGGCTTGTTGGGCAAAGGAACACAAACAATCCAATCGAGCAATACCGGCTGCATTTTGTTGAATTTGAGGAATAAACTCAGACGACCAACTCAATAATTCATTAAATAATGCTTGTTCTAAAGCCTGTATTTTTTCTTCTGCACCCAGAATTTTATTTTCATACTCCTTGAGTTCTTCCGTAATATAGCGTTCGGCATTGACTAAAGTCTGCTTTCGAATCCAGTCGGAAGGCACTTTGTCTTTATGCGTGTTACGTACTTCTATATAATAGCCAAATACATTATTGGAAGCAATTTTTAAAGAGCTGATGCCCGTGCGTAGGGTTTCTCGGGTAACAATTTCTTCTAAATACGATTTCCCACCTGTAAAAATTGCCCGTAGTTCATCCAATTCTGTTGAAAATCCCGGTGCAATCGCCTGGCCTTTTTGAATCTGTATCGGAGCCTCTTCATTGAGGGTTTGCTTAATTCTTTGGCGTAAATTTTCTAAGGCATAGAAGGAACTTCCCAGTGTCACCAAGGCTTCATTGTTCGATTCTAAAACTAATTTTTGAATAGGAATAACTGCCTTCAAGGAGTTTTTAAGTTGAATCATTTCACGAGGATTCATCTTACCGGTTGCCATTTTGGAAACCAAGCGCTCCAAATCGCCAATGCGTTTAATATATTGTTGAATTTTTTGAAGTAGGTGTTGATTTTTGACTAAATACCCCACTACCTCATGGCGTTCTCTAATACGGTCTGGATTTTTTAAAGGCAATGCCAACCATCTTTTGAGCATCCTCCCTCCCATGGCCGATATAGTCTTATCAATAACTTGCAGAAGGGTGATGGCTCCCGGAGAATCGGAATGATACAATTCCAAATTGCGAATAGTAAATCGATCCATCCATACATAACCGTCTTCGGCAATTCGCGAAAGCTTATTGATGTGTTGCAATTTGTCGTGGCGGGTCTCTCCTAAGTAATACAAAATAGCCCCCGAGGCGATAATTCCCATTTCCAGATCAGCCACTCCAAAACCTTTAAGAGTTTTGGTTTGAAAATGAGCGTGTAACGATTCTACGGCATAATCCCATTGAAAAAGCCATTCTTCGAGGTAAAACAGGTGGTAATCTTCACCAAACCATTTAAAAAACTCCTTTTTCTTTTGTTTTTGGATAAGCACCTCACTGGGTTGAAAATTTTGAAGTAGCTTGTCAATATAAGATACATCTCCTTCGGAAGTTAAAAATTCACCGGTAGAAACATCTAAGAACGAAATGCCTAGTTTGGTTTTCCCGATATGGATGGCGGCTAAAAAATTATTACTCTTAGAGGAAAGCAAGTCATCATTAAAAGCCACCCCCGGAGTAACCAGTTCAGTGACCCCCCGTTTGACGATGGTTTTGGTAAGCTTGGGATCTTCTAACTGATCACAAATAGCCACGCGACAACCCGCTTTAACCAATTTAGGCAAATAGGTATTTAAAGAATGATGGGGGAAACCGGCTAATTCCGTTTTATCGCCCCCATTATTTCGTGCCGTAAGTACTATATTCAATATCTGAGCTGCCCGAATGGCATCTTCCCCGAAAGTTTCATAAAAATCACCCACCCGAAACAGCAATAAAGCATCAGGATACTTAGCTTTAATACTGTTGTATTGCTTCATCAAAGGGGTTTCTTTACTGGCCATAGCTACTCTTGGGTGAAAAAAGCTAAGTTAAAAATTCTTCAGGAAAATTACACGTTTATTTCGACTAACATTTTTATTAAAAATAGAAGTTTCAGTAGAAGTAAATGGGAATAAATAATAGAATGAGGTTTCTTCTCTTCCTGCTTATTTATGCGTTAAAAACTGTATTTTTGTGGGTTATGAAATACAGAAAATTAAACAACAGCGAACTTCCGCGCTTGTCTGAAGAAGCTTTTAAGGAAGCACCTAAAACTCCAATTATTCTTGTTTTAGATAATGTTAGGAGCTTACATAATATTGGTTCGGTCTTTAGAACAGCGGATGCTTTTTTGATTGAGAAGATTTATCTCTGCGGTATTACGGCTTGTCCTCCTCATAAAGACATTCACAAAACTGCGTTAGGGGCTACCGAAACAGTGGCATGGGAATATGTATCGGAGACTCAGGAGTTGGTCGAGCAATTAAAACGTGAAAACACACACATTATCTCCATAGAACAAGCCGAACAAGCTGTTTTACTTCCGGATTTTTTTCCCGAAAGGGAGAAAAAACATGCTCTCATTTTTGGAAACGAAGTCAAAGGAGTTTCACAAGCAGTGGTATCTGCCTCAGACCAAGTTATTGAAATTCCTCAATTAGGGACCAAACATTCACTCAATATTGCAGTGAGTGTCGGAGTGGTGGTTTGGGATTTATTTACCAAACTCAGAGGATAGCTGCTTTTTTAATCGGAATTGGTGTACAACTGCCACTGGGTAAGCGTGATTTGGGATTCTTCCGCAGACTCTTCCAATAATTGTTTCACCGATTTATTAAACTCCGGATGGATCCAATTGGGAGCTATTTCCTGTAAAGGGACCAACACAAAATGGCGGAGATGTAACCGTGGATGGGGTATGGTAAGGGATGGGGTATGTATAATCAGGTCTTCGTAAAACAAAATATCCACATCGAGAGTACGATCTTGATAACCCGGTTGATTCGTTCGGGTGCGTCCCAACTTTTTTTCAATATTCAAGGCTTGCTCGATGACTGCCTCCGGTGTTAATGAAGTTGTTACCCACAACACTGCATTTAAAAAATGATTGGCCTGAAATCCCCAAGCGGGTGTCTCGTATACCGATGATATTTGATAAATATCGCCCATCCGGTCGGAAATTAAATCCACCGCTTGTTGGAGATAATACAATCGATCACCTTGATTACTTCCCAAGGATAAAAAAAGATTATTAGGTAGAGACAAGGGAGTGGTCAATAGGAGTTTATTTTTTATAAAAAATTATAGCGTACAATGAATGCAAAATAATTGTATTTGAAGCTACTATTTTCCCAGTTATTCGTCAGATTACGAGTCAATGCATATCTCAATTCCACATCGTATTTGTTGTTATAATTGTACCCCAAACCCAGGAAACCGCTTGGACCGGAAGTCCCATCGTCTATTTTTCGAGATTTTTGCAATTCAAATTCAGTTTTCAACGAAAAATCTGCAATATAACCGGCATTGACAAAAAGTTTGGAAGTGGGGTTGAGCCACCAATAATAGCGTAGTCCAATAGGGAGTTCAATGGAAGCGTATTGAGCGGTCGCTATTTCTTCATTATTATTTAAGGTATAAACCGACTCAGCCTCCAAATAATGATAATTGGGCTCAATAAATACCGCCCATTTATTTCGGTTCAAACTCAATACGTATTCTAATTCAGCTCCTACACTCACCGCAATATTACTTCCAAAATCGGCTTTGTAAGATCTATTAGATAAATATTTTACAGAGGTATTTGCTTTTGAAAAATTAACTCGTGGGGCAATTTTTAGATTAAAAAAAGAAGGCGAATGATAGTCAATTTGTTTTACTAAAAAGCCGAGGCATTCATTGTATTTAATAAAAAAGGATTGAAGTGCGCTTTCGGTATAGGAAAGATTTTGGACAGTATGCAAGGGAATAGACTCGCATTGAAATTCATTGATTAATTGCTGTTTATAGTGCTGATTAGTCATTTTTTTTCCATCCACAACATAGTCTTTATACACCAACAAAACCGGAACTGAAGTTGGTTCTTTTTGATAAAAATAATAATTAAGAGATCCTACGGTATACCGAAAAAGGGATGCTTTGGAATCCACTATTTTTTGAAGAAAAATACTTTGTTCTTCCCAATTCGGCTCGCGATTGATAGAGATTTTTTTTTGTCGGGAAACATCTATTTTGACTTGATGTTTTTCAAAATAATAAGCATCATCAATTATTACTTTTTGAAAATTCTCGGGAGTAGCTAGATGCACATGATTATCGTCTATATTGATTTTGTATTCAAAGGAAGAAGGAGTTTCATATTGATCGGTATATCTTATAAATACCCGCTGACTTTTTCCGTTTTCATGAACTAAATCACCCGGTTTAAATTCAACTTGTGAGAAGGAGAAAGTAATAGAAAATACTCCAAACAGAAAGCAAAAAATAAGACTTTTCATAAAAATTTGACAGATTTAAAATTAAAAATCTATCAAATATAACCCTTTGATGCTATAATTCAGAAAAAGTTATCCATTTAATGCTTCTGCTCCCCCAACAATTTCAAGAATTTCGTTAGTAATGGCTGCTTGTCGGGCTTTGTTATAGGTAAGTTTTAACTCATCACGTAGCACGGTCGCGTTGTCAGTAGCTTTGTGCATCGCTGTCATACGAGCCCCGTGTTCACTAGCAAAAGAATCTCGTAATGCTGCGTACAATTGAGTTTTTAAACTTTTAGGTATCAACTCATTGACGATTTCTTCTCGAGAGGGTTCGAAAATATAATCAGTACTACCGGTTTCAACTTGCGAGTTAATGCTTTTTGAAACTATAGGTAAGAATTGTTCAGTTACTACCACTTGTGTAGCAGCATTTTTAAAACTATTATAAACCAGTAGTATTTTATCGTAAGTGCCATCGGCATACACTTGCATCAAGTATTCAGCTATAGCTGCAGTGTTCTCAAAAGTTAAGTGGTCAAAAATGTCGTGGTTGTATTGTACTACCGTATGCGTTTTTTTCAGGGCATCATGTCCTTTTTTACCGATAGCAAATAATTCAGTAGAAACACGGCTGGAAGTATTGACTAAAGATTTGGTTTCTTTAATTACATTAGAATTAAATGCTCCCGCTAGTCCGCGATTAGAAGAAATGCTCACCACAAGTACTTTTTTTACTTCTCGAGGCATAGCATAAACACTGCTGGTACCTTCTTCTAAACTGGCGCTTAAATTTTGAAGTAACTCGGTCAATTTAGCCGAATACGGGCGCATGGCCGTAATGGCATCCTGAGCTTTCTTTAATTTAGCGGCAGACACCATTTTCATGGCACTGGTAATCTGCATGGTGGAAGATACTGAGGTAATTCTACTGCGTATTTCTTTTAAGTTTGCCATTTTTTAATTTATAAGTTAAACAATCCAGAACTGTGGTGTAATCTTTCAACCACGAGTTAGAGTAGACCACAGTTCTGAAATTCCTTACTACTGATTAATATTTTGCAGCGATTTCGTTAGCCACTTGGGTCATCACATCCATGGCTTGATCGGTTAATTTTCCTGCTTTTAGCTCATCCAGCACATTTCTGTGTTTGGCATTCAGAAGTTCTAGATATTCCGTTTCAAATTCTTTCACTTTTTCAACAGGAACATTTCTCAGAAGGTTTTTAGACCCCGCATAGATTATAGCAATTTGCTCTTCTACGGTAAAGGGGCTACTTTGAGCTTGTTTTAAAATCTCAACGTTTCTTCTACCTTTTTCAATGACGTTTAGGGTAGCAGCATCCAGGTCGGAACCAAATTTAGCAAAGGCCTCTAATTCGCGGAATTGCGCCTGGTCTAATTTGAGAGTACCGGCTACTTTTTTCATCGATTTAATTTGGGCGTTACCTCCTACTCGAGATACTGAAATCCCTACGTTAATAGCAGGACGTACCCCGGCGTTAAACAAGTCTGATTCCAAGAAAATTTGTCCATCGGTAATTGAAATTACGTTGGTTGGAATATACGCAGACACGTCTCCGGCTTGCGTTTCGATAATTGGTAGTGCAGTAAGTGAACCCCCACCTTTTACCTTACCTTTTAAGGATTCTGGCAAGTCGTTCATGTTTTTTGCAATTTCGTCGTTGTTGATAATTTTAGCTGAACGCTCTAACAAACGAGAGTGCAGGTAGAAAACGTCACCCGGATACGCTTCCCGTCCGGGAGGTCTTCTAAGTAGTAACGATACTTCCCGATAAGCAACCGCTTGCTTTGACAAATCATCATAAACAATCAGTGCAGGGCGTCCGGTATCTCTAAAATACTCACCGATAGCCGCTCCGGCCATAGGCGCATACACCTGCATTGGTGCTGGATCGGAAGCATTCGCTGCCACTATGGTGGTATAGGCCATAGCACCTTTTTCTTCCAAGGTACGAGCAATATTGGCCACGGTAGAAGCTTTTTGCCCTACAGCCACATAAATACAATAGACCGGTTGACCGGCATCGTAAAATTCTTTTTGATTGATAATTGTATCGATACAAACGGTGGTTTTACCGGTTTGGCGGTCGCCAATTACCAACTCCCGCTGACCTCTCCCAACAGGGATCATAGCGTCTATGGCTTTTACACCCGTTTGTAAGGGTTCGGTAACAGGCTCTCGATAAATTACTCCCGGTGCTTTACGCTCTAAGGGTAATTCGAAAGTTTCACCGCTGATAGGACCTTTTCCATCTATGGGGTTACCCAAGGTATCTACTACACGTCCCACAATACCTTCACCTACTTTAATAGAGGCAATGCGTTGGGTACGTTTAACGGTAGACCCTTCTTTAATTTCTTTGGAAGGACCGAGCAATACTACCCCGACATTATCCTCTTCCAAGTTGAGGACGATACCTTCAAGGCCTCCTGCAAATTCTACTAACTCCCCGTACTGGGCATTAGCTAAACCGTACACACGAGCAATACCGTCTCCTACGGTTAATACAGTTCCTACTTCGTTAAGTGAAGCGCTGGCTTCAAATCCTGAAAGTTGTTTTTTTAAGATTGCTGAAATTTCAGCGGCTTTTACTTCTGCCATATTGTTTAGAGTATAAAGACTTTTAGTGTTTGTCTAGTTATTTATATACTGGTATTAAATCTTTTTTTCAAGCTATCAAAATGATTGGCTATACTGGCGTCGTATTGCCAATCGCCCACTCGCAATACAAAACCTCCAATAATTTCGGGATCCACTTGGTTGTGTAAAGTAACTTCGGATGCCTGAGTAAGTTCTTTTACTTTATTTAACACTTGGTTTTCCAAGGTAGTATCTAAAGGGATAGCGGTAGTTACCACAGCTTCCACAGCATTTATATGACGGTGGTAAAGCTGCACAAAGGTAGTGGCTATCGAATGCAACAACCCGGTACGTTTATTTTCTATAATCAAATCAAATAGCCGAGTGACAATAGATGAAGTATTGGGAAATACTTCTAGCAACACACTTTTTTTGTTATCGGGGGTTACCACCAAGTTGTTCAAAAAAAGCTGTAGTTCGATATTCTCACTCAAAGTAGAAGCAATGGTTTTCATTTGATTGAAAACTTCTTTCTCCTGCCCTTGCTCTACGGCTATATCTAAGACAGCTTTAGCATATCTAACGGCTGCTTTACTCATAGTTTTAGTTTAAAGTTGCTTTATCTAACATATCCACAACCAACTTTTCTTGCTTGGCTTTATCGGACAGTTCATTTTTAACTACTTTTTCAGCGATTTCAATAGAAAGTTCGGCTACTTGGTTTTTAAGATCGGCTATTGCTGACTTTTTATTGCTTTCAATGGCTTCTTGAGCTTGCACAATCATTTTATCGGTAGTTAGCTTAGCTTCTTCACGAGCGTCGTTAATGATTTTATTTTTGAGCTCACGAGCTTCTTTCAATAAATTCTCTCGTTCTAAGCGGGCTTCTTGCAGAATTCTTTCGTTATCGGCATGAAGATTTTCCATTTCTCTTTTAGCCGCTTCGGCAGCAGCCAACGCTTGCTTAATAGATTCCTCACGAGAATTAACGGCGCCTAAAATGGGTTTCCAAGCAAATTTTCTTAAAATAAAAAGCAGTATTAAAAACGAAATAATCGTCCAAAATACCAAACCAAAACCGGGAGTTACTAAATCCATAGTATATTATTGTTTAATTGTAAATTTTTAAAATTCACCGAAACAACCAACCGTTGCTTCGGTGAATAGATTTTATGCTTAACCTTGAAGTAGAGCTACCACCACCCCAAAAAGTGCCACAGCCTCCACAAACGCTGCTAAAATAAGCGCAGATGTTTGGATTTTACCGTGCATTTCGGGTTGACGAGCCATAGCTTCCATAGCAGATTCACCGATTTTACCGATACCGATACCGGCACCAACGGCTGCAATTCCTGCTCCAATAGCTGCAATTCCTGTAATTGTCATAGTATAAAAATTTAAATTAATTAATGGTGTTCATGTTCTTCAGTTGCCATTCCAAAATAAAGGGCTGACAAAATGGTAAATATATAGGCCTGAATAGCGGTTACTACAATTTCAATAATGGTGATAAATAAAGCAAATGCGACAGAAACTGGTGCAATTGCAATGGTATTAAAAATGAAAATCAAAGACATCAATGCCAAAATTATGATGTGTCCTGCCGTGATATTCGCAAAAAGACGAATCATAAGCGAGATGGGCTTGGTAAACATCCCCACTATTTCAATAGGCATTAAAAATATTTTCATAGGTACAGGCACACCCGGCATCCAGAAAATGTGTTTCCAGTAGTCTTTGTTTCCGCTAAAGGTGGTAATAATAAAGGTAAACATCGCCAAGGTAAAGGTAAAGGCGATATTACCCGTTAAGTTAGCTCCGTTGAGAATGGGAATCAAACCGAAAATATTGTTGATCCAGATAAAGAAAAACACCGTAAGTAGGTAAGGCATAAAACGTGCGTATTTCTTCTCACCGATCATGGGTTTTGCGACCTCATCTCTGATAAAGACCACTAAGGGTTCTACAAAACTAGCAATCCCTTGGGGTATAAAATTTTGTGATTTTTTATATTTACGAGCCGCAGTGATGAAGATTAAAAACAACACCAGCATGGACACCCACATCATAAACACGTTTTTGGTAACAGAAATATCCAAGGGTCTCTCCGCATTAGCAGGCTTCCCCTCTTCATTCAACACCAAGCTGGTTTCTCCTGGATTTAATTGATACACCTTCTCGTGGTAATTAACAAACTTGCCTCCGTTTTTTTCAACAACCACTTTTCCGTCGTAATCGTGATGAAAGGCGGAAGACATGAAGGTCGTTAAACCGTTGTCCGTCCATAAAATTACCGGGAGGGGTATCGAATACTTTTTATCGCCAATATCAATGATGTGAAAACCGTACGCATCTTTTACGTGATGCATAATCATTCCCTTGGGATCAAACTTTTCTTGTTCTGGGGACTCAGAAGTAATTTCTTGAGCGGACACAAATAATGAAGTGCATAGAAATACTCCTAAAAAAACAGTTTTAATGGCGTTTAAAGTCATCGTTTTCAATAAGATAAAACCTTGTTCTTGAAATTTGGTGCAAAAGTACTAATTGCCACTGAAATATCAAACACAATAACAAGATATTTTCCCTAAAAAATATTGGTTTTTATTCTTTTACTTTCCTTAGTAAAAAGGTATTGATACTAAAAATTTCAAAGGCTAAAAAGAGAAAATAGGGTATAAAAAAGTTGAGGGCTTCCAAGGTTTTAGTATCCGATTTTTTAAGAAATAAGGGAAGTAAAAACACCAAAGCTAAAACCATTTTGATTAAAGTCCCTACCATAAACCAACCAAAAATAGGTTTCTGCCGCATCGAGTGTTGGTAATTACAAAGGGTAAACAAGACCAATAGGGTCACTGCGTGAAAGACATACACATTCCAGAGAGGTATCAAAAGCGAGGTAGTCTCAAAAAATTGATTTAAGATATAGCTGTGTATTCCGTAGAATATCAGGGAAATACCAATAACACAAACAGTAAAAACAAGTTGGAGGTTAGTAAACGAACGTTTCAAGGATTTCTATCTTTTTTTTTGGCGTGGGAAGTTATTTGTCGAATAGCAAAATACATAGCAATAAGCACAGCGACTAATGTAATAAAGGTAGTAAACCAAGGTTTTGAGGTTTCCAGATAGTTATCTAACCGGACCCCGACAAAAGCTCCTAATCCAATAATGGCTATCATCTGAAAAGCAATTCCAGAATAGACAGCGTAATCTTTAAAGGGCTTGCTCTTTGTTTTTTTCGCTTCTTTCGGATCTTTCAAAAAGGTGATTTTGGGACTTGATATCTTTTTCAGGCGAAGCATTAATGGGCTTTACAGTGCCTTTCATGACACAGGTGGCATTGAACGTTGCTCCGGGCTCTACTGCTAGTTTACCGGCCACTACGTCACCGTCTACTAAGGCAGTGGACTTTAAGGTGAGCACATCCGAAATATGAATTTTACCGTAAAATTTACCTTCTATATCAGCATTTTCACAGCTCAAAGTACCTTTAATCACACCTTTGGGACCAATCACTACTTTAGAAGGCGATTTTACATTTCCTTCGATGATACCGTCCACTCGTAAACCCGATTGAGCTGTAAAATCACCCGTAATGGCAGTTCCTTCCGTAATACGATTTTGTTGATTTCCGATGACTCCTCCAGAGTTTTTATTTTTTTTATCTGAAAACATAACTACTTGATTTTTTCGTTATACAAATCTATATTCTTATGTATCTGAACAATACTATAATTTTCTGAAGAAATTTCAAAGGAAGGTAAATTCAGCTTGTAATCTTTGTGGTTTTTAATCATTTCTGCGAAGCCTTTAGCACCTTCACGACTATACATACCGTGAACTACCAAAAAGGTTTTATCTGCGGTGTAATAATCTAACGAGGTACTTAAATAGTCGTATTTTAAGGTATCAATAGCCTGATCAATTGTTTCTTTTGTCTTAATTAGATTTTCTGTATCCACACTATCAAATTCATACACTAATTTCCAACGCTTGGAATCTTCATTTTCAGCAAAATTGAAATTCTCAAATTGCTTGAGTGTAGTATTGTGAATTTCCATAGCTTTTTTACCTTCTTCACTATTGGGATAATTCAAAGCAACGTAATTTAGGGCTTTTTTGTAGGCTTCAAACCCATCCTGTCGGCCGATGGCAGTGGCCTTAAGCATTTCAAATTTTGGCACGATAGGTTCGCCGGTAAAAGCAAAAATATATTGATCGGCTTGCTGAATAACTTCCGCGTATTGCTGGGCTTCAAACTGTTGGTATAATTGGTAATATTTATACTCCGGACTGGATTCGTCTGAGGCTAATATAGCTTCAGGATTTCGGATAATCTCTGCATAGCGAGTGTCCGCATGTTGTGCTAATATATCATTTCGATAATACTGCTCTTTTTCCCCGTTTTCTAGAAGTCCATATATTTTGTACAAATGATATTTAGCAGGTACAACTAAACGTTCCTCCGGTTGGAAAGTCAGTAGCTTTTCAAGTCGATCGGCACCCAACTGGTATTCCTTAAATTTTTCCTTATATATCAAGCCCAACTGATAATAGGCCATATCTCGATCGGTTTTAAGGCTATCAATCACGGCCGGATCAGAAGGTATTTGAGCCAAGTAGGTTTGAGGATCAAATCGGGGATCCTCCGAAATGCTTTTTTTAGTAGTGATTCCCTGATCACTTTGAGAATCTGCTGAGTCGGCCATTTCGATTTGACTCATTCCTTTATTACTCAATCGCCAATAATCTTCGAGTTTTCGGTCTCCCCACTGCCGTCTAAAATCTTGTTTACCAAAACTTACGGCAGTGTTGTTATAAAAGTAAAACACTCCGTCTTCAGTGGATTGGGTTTGATTTTGGTTACCAAAAAACTCATTATTAACAAAGTCAGCCGTTTGTTGTTTTTTTGCTAAAGCAATCGAATCGGCAATGGCTTTGTCTCGTAAAGCATTGGTGATTTCGGTAAAATACGCCAATCGTTCTCCTTCTGACATCTGAACCAATCGAAGAATGCTGTCATTAACCTGAGCGATTTCTTCATAATGAATTACATCAACTAGATTGTCTCTTTTCTTTTTAATTTGCCGGTATTCTCTTGATATTTCAGGCATATAAACCAAAGTCGAATCGTAGTATTGTCCCGCGACGCGATATTTGGCTTGATCAAAAGACATATCTCCTAAGGTACTGTAATTCAGTGCTTGTAGCTTATTATTTCGAGTAAATAATCGCAATGATTTATTAAAATGGGCCACCGAATTATCGATATCACCAACCTCTTTGTAATGCATTCCCAATTGGTGGTGAATAATATCTAAAAAAGGTCTGTTTTCCCGGTCTTCAGCCAAATTGAGCAAATGCTCACACAACAGGTGTTCACCACCATCCTGAGCATTTTCGTAGTCAAAATTCCGAGCCTTTTCGATATGGGCATTTATCAGGTATTCTCGAGGAATTTTCCGATTCATGGCAATAACTTCATCAAATGCCATTTGAGCACTATCCCGAAGCTGCAAGCGATTGTACACTTGCCCTTTAACAAAAAGATACCGCCCTTTCAACTCGTTGTCTTTAGTATATTGAGCCGCATTTTTGATATGCACTAACGAACTGTCTAAGGATTCTAACTGAATGTAAGCTTGCGCTAGCATAGCCGAAGCATCGGCAAAGTCTTCTTCCGAAATCTTGGTACGGTCTTCAAAAAGCTCTTTGAGGTTTTTGATAGCCAATTCTTCGTTTTTGAGTCGGATATTCGTCTTCTCCCGCCATATTTTAGCCGCATTTACATTGTTGCTGGTGGGATAACGGTGTAAGATAAAATTGAAAGCCTCAATAGCCGGTATAAACCGGGCTTCGTAGTATCGAGCCTTGCCCAACATCATATATGCTTCGTCTATTTGAGGATTGTGTTCTTTCCCATTGATAAAAATGGAGTGTTTTTGAATGGCTTTAACCGCTTTTTGTTCGGCTCTCTCAAAGTCTGAATTTCTTTGTTGACTAAGTCCCTGTGATTCATCCGGCAACTTAATACGCTCTAGGTGAAGAATTTCAAAAAAATCGTCGTTATAATTCTGTGCCAAGTTCTGATTGCCTTGGTACAAAGCCAACTCTCCATTGTACAAAATATTGTATTCGGTGGCAATAGCCCGATAGTTTCGGGTCATAAACGTACTCTTTTTCCTAGAACAGGAAGAAGCAATCAGTAAAAAAACTACCAATAAAACTAAAAGTCTCATACAATTCATCAAAACTCAAAAGGGGTTTGTTTTACCATAACTAAAAACCAAAATTTTTAGTATCTTACTAATACGCAATTTTTTGCAAGGTGTAAAAATACATTTGTTTTTTTAAATAGCAGTCATCTTCCCCAAAAAATTACTGTCGAAAGCCCCTTTTATTCCTTTCGCAATACCAATTAAGATTGTATTTTTGCACAAATTTTTTAAAAATGGCGAAATCGCATTTACTTACTATTAATTCTATTATTCGAGAAACTCCGGAAGCCGTATCCTTGCATTTTGCCCTACCTGAATCGCTACATTCGGAGTTTACCTTTACTGCCGGTCAGTACCTCACCTTAGAAGCAGACATCGATGGGACGCCTGTTAGACGTTCCTATTCGCTGTGTTCTACTCCCTATAGTGGCACTTTAGCCGTGGTTGTTAAAGAAGTTGTTGACGGTTATTTTTCAAAGTTCGCCAACCGGCAATTGCAAGTAGGAGACAGTTTGCGAGTGTTCCCACCTGAAGGCCGATTTACCTTTGTTCCCGATGCCTATAAAACGGCTCAATATGTAGGAATTGTCGCCGGGAGTGGTATAACACCGGTTTTCTCAATTATCCAATCGGTGTTGGAAAAAGAACCCAATAGTCAGTTTTTGTTGATTTACGGAAACAAATCACCTGAAGAAACCATCTTTTACAAGTCGTTAGAACAGTTAAAAAACACCTACCCCAACCGACTGTTTGTGGAGTATGTTTTTAGCCGGGTGAACGAGCCTCAGGCGCAGTTTGGTCGGATTGATGCTTCGATTATAAATTATTTTGTTAAAAACAAATACCGAGATTTTAAGGCGGAACGCTATTTTGTTTGTGGACCGGAAGGATTGCTCCTGACTGTTGAAAACACCTTATCAAATCACGGCATCTCCAAGGACCAAATCTCACATGAATTATTCAGCACCATCGATCAGGGCAGCCCGATAGCAACCGTGAAATCGGGAGACAGCACCCGTATCACCATCCTATTAGATGATGAAGAAACTACTTTTGAGATGTCGCGGTCGCAAGTAGTCTTAGATGCTGCTTTAGACCAAGGCATTGATCCGCCGTATTCTTGCCAGGGTGGTATATGTAGTTCGTGTATTGCTCGAGTGGTTGTCGGTCAAGCCGAAATGCGTAAAAACCAAATACTCACCGATGGAGAGGTCGCCGAAGGATTGATACTCACTTGCCAAGCCCAACCCACTACGGACGTATTAAAAGTAGATTACGACGATATTTAAGCCCGTCTGCATCAATCATTTTGGCGCAGTAACTACCTGAAGTACTTTCTGTACCACCGATTCTACCGCAATGGTGCGCATAGCTGATTCATAACCGGTAGGAAATTTATTTCCATAGACCGAAGTAGGAATGTACGGGTACGCTTCTCGGTCGGCCAGCAAGGCATTGTCTAAAGGTTGGTTATGAGGGTAAAAGCCTGCAAACGGGTGAGTGACGCCCCAAAGGGTTATGGTAGGCACTCCGTAAATAGCTGCTAAATGGGCATTACCACTATCCATGGCCAGCATGGCATCTAAGTGAGATATAACAGCAAGTTCATCTGCAAAAGAAAGTCTTCCGGCTACGTTGATCGTCGTAGTATATTTATTTGCCCAGTTTTGTAAAACGGCCACTTCCTGAGCTCCTCCCCCAAAAAACAACAATTGTATCTGAGGGTGTTGGTGTAATTGCTGAACCACTTCTTCCATCAAATCCAACGGATACATTTTACCGGAATGCGCCGCAAAAGGAGCCATGCCCACTATTTTTTTAGCCGGTAAAATCTCGGGTTGAATTAAGGTGGGCAACTCTTTTTTCGTCGGGAAAACCGGTTGTTGCAACGATATGGGGAAACCCAACTTTTGAAACACCTCAACATAGCGTTCCAAGGTCGTTTTTAACGGAAAAATTTCTTTTTGAGCCCATCGGGTCAAGGTTTTCTTTTCTTTCCGGCCTTTGTCGATATACCGAACGCCCCCTTTCGGGCAGCGAATTAATTTACGAAGTATTTGACTGCGCAGCACGTTGTGTACATCCGCTATATGCGTGATTTGGAGTTGAGATAGCTCGGAAGCCAATCGAAACAACCCAAATAATCCCCGATGTTTACCTTGTACATCGGCTTCAAAAAATTGCACTTGGGGGAACTCTTCAAATAAGGGTCGAAAAAAATTTCGCGAAAGCACAGTGATTTTTACTTCCGGATAATTAGCCACTAAGGCCCGCAATACCGGTACCATCATAGCTACATCGCCTAGCGCAGACAAGCGTATCACTAACAGGTGCGGCGATGTAGGCGAAACCCGAGTCATCCAAAAGTATTATTTTCTTTCCCGCAGTACCGGGTTAAGTTCCTGGTCGTTATACATTTTCATCTGCTTATACACCTTCATATATTTATCACCGTTTTGGATATCTTCGAGCAGTCGATCAATGGCACTGGACAAATCCCGTTGTTGCTCACGTAAAACATCCAGTTTCTCTTGGCATTTTTGTCGGTGTTCGGGTGTAGCATCCGGGCGAATGCTTTCTTGATGCATATGGTAAATTTTGAGCGCTAATATCGATAAGCGATCGATAGCCCAAGCTGGACTTTCCGTATTGATAACGGCATCAAATTTAGGAGTGATATTTTTGTAAGTTTCTAAAAAATAACTATCTATAAACTCAACCATATCGGTACGATCTTGGTTGGATGCATCGATTTTTCGCTTGAGATCCAAGGCTTGAACCGGGTCTATTTGCGGATCCCGGATAATATCTTCATAATGCCATTGAACGGTGTCTATCCAGCATTTTCGATAGAGTAAGTGCGCCAAAATATCGTCTTGTGCGGAATAGCGATTTTCAAAAGGTTGGTACACATCATCCAACAAATGATAGGTTTCGATTACTTCGTTAAAAATAGCATTGGCTTTTTGTGAAAACATACTAGTTGACATTTAAAAATTAATAGCTGCCTTTGACCCGATCTGTAATTTTTGATTCGATTCCGAATAAAATCATCCTCTAATAAAAGGCATTAGCAATGGCAAAATTAACAATATCCAAAGGATTATTTCTTTAAAAACAAAATCTTTGGCAAAGGAGAGGTAATTTCCAAATAAAACGGCAAAGGGAAAAACGACAAATAGTAATTCGGAGCCGTTCTTGATATCTACCAAGGCCACTATGGCAAAGGAAACCAACAATACCATCAGCATCAAAACCGTAACCTGCCTGCTTTTTAATTTTTTTTGTTTCCAATAAAGCACCAAATCCACAATACACCAAAGCAATAACGCTCCGTAAATCGACAGCGGTATCAGTATATAAAAATGATGGTAAATGGCAAAATCAAAAGCGGGAGAACGCACCCAATCCAAGGGCGTATAAAATGCATTTTGAAACAAAAGTGTAAAAATATTGGCAAAGATAATGACGGTTGCCATCCCTAAAAATGGTAAAAACCAATGGCGGTAATTTTCTCTACAAAAAATAAAAATTGCGAGGTAGAGTACGACAAAAAACAAGGCCGACCAAAAATAAAAACAAGAAGCTAATGAAATCCACAGAGCGGCATCGAATATTTTTTTTTGGAGCTCTTTCCCGGTACGCAAACTGATGATCCGGCGCATGGCCAATAGAACGAAAAACAACCCCAGCAAGGTTTTTTCGTATAAAAAAGTTTCGGGCAGGGTGACTGTAAACAAGGCGTACAATAGCATTTTATAACTATTGTTTTTGGACAGGTCGTTTTTTCGCCCAATAAAATCCAACACCAAAAGGACAAATAAATACAAACCCAGATGACCCAACGAGAGCACAAAGCTTCCTAGTGAATCCGGAAAAGGAGCCACCATCCAGGCGTAATACCCAAAAAATACCGCCATAAACACAGCGGTAGCCAGATAGAGTACCGGTTTAGTTTGGTTAAATAATCTGGCTATCATAGACGTTTCTTAAATCGTGTTTGGCTATGGTTTCGTTGCGTGAAAATCCGCGAGGATTTTCCGCCGTAAACCGAAGATAGCAAATTTGCGAGGACTTTCCGAGAGGAAAGTCAGAAGCAATGAACTATAGCCGGTGTTACCACACGTTTTTTTAATCAATTATTAATTTTTAATGAATCTGTTACGTTTTTTATATCGAGTATTAATGTGTTCTGTTCGTTCAGGCGTTTTTGAATCTTGGATATTGAATCGTTTATTTCAGTTTTTAAATTATGTAATTTTTCTGTGGATTGTTTTTGGTTGTTTGATTCCGAAATATTTGTAAAAATAAAAGTCAAAATAGCACCAGTTATGAGAAATAAAAAATTAATTAAATATTCCCATTCGAGGCGTTTTTTAGTCAGTCGTTTTATCTGTGTGTCTAAAAATTTTTCTTCTCGAATGTTTGTTAGATATTTTTCAATTCCACCATCTTGGATAACAAAAACACCTTTTTCATCTAATTCAAAAAGACCAGATTGTTTTTGTCTAATTAGGTTTAAGGATTTACAAATTCTAAATGCCTTTTCGGTATTATCGTCTGTTTGTTTTGAGAAAAATATTTGTCCATCATCAAAAGCCATTTGTAACAACAAGTCAATTTTTTCTATTATGTCTTTTTTGATTTCCATGTTGTTGAGTTTTCAAATGTGTGGTAACATTGGTTGGGTTTCGAACGACCTCCTCGGACTGAATCAAAGGTACAAAAATTTTCTCCCACCAAAATCAGTCTACATTACACCACGAAAAAAATTAATTATTCATTCTGATGTAATCAACCAACCCACTGTAAATAGGCAAATTGCGCTTTCACGAAATATGCAGCCCCCCTAATAAACCACGGTACAGCGGTTTATTTTTTATAAATGAGTTTGATTACCCAATAAAAATTCTAATTTTGTAACAGAAAAATTTATAACTATGACTTGGAGAGGTTTTTTTGAAGGAATAGCCAACATATTCGAAAATGTATTGTTTATTCCATTAGACGCTTTAAGAGAATTAGAATTAAGCAGTTGGTGGGGTGCTAACGCCTTAAACTGGATCTTTGTTTTGATTGGTTTTGTCGCTTTCGTTTACTGGATGAAACAAATCAAGAAATACAATCAAGAAGGTACCGAAGACCGTTCAATCACTTCCCATTCGTTTTTAGACTAATCAGCTATCGGATTTGATTTACAAATCAAATCCGATATCCGAACGATAATACATCTTATCAAAATGTACTTGTTGTATATTTTGGTAAGATTTTTTTATGGCCTCACGCCAGTCTTCGTCCAAGGCTGTAAATGCTAACACCCTCCCTCCTTGGGTAATAACCTGTTCTTCTTTACGTGTTGTACCTGCGTGAAAAACCAGCGCATCGGTAACGGCATCCAATCCCCGGATGACTTTCCCTTTTTCATATGCTTCGGGATACCCTCCGGATACCACCATAACAGTAGTAGCCGCTCGGGGATCAATTTCAAGCGAAAGAGTATCTAATTTTTGTTCGGCGGTAGCTTTTAATAGCGTGACCATATCAGTATTAATGCGAGGCAACACTACTTCGGTTTCCGGATCGCCCATACGCACATTGTACTCAATAACATAGGGCTCGTCGCCTACTTTTATTAAGCCAATAAACAAGAAACCTTTGTAATTCATTTTTCGTTGTTGAATACCTTGAATAGTTGGAATCACAATTTTTTCTTCAATTTTTTTCATGAACGTGCAATCGGCAAAAGGTACCGGAGAGATTGCCCCCATACCGCCTGTATTGAGTCCCGTATCCCCTTCCCCGATTCGTTTGTAATCTTTCGCCGTCGGAAGTATTTTATAGTTTTTACCATCGGTTAATACAAAAACACTGAGTTCTATTCCACTCAAAAACTGCTCGATAACCACTCTATTTCCGGCTTGACCAAATTTTTGCTCCACCAGCATTTGCTTTAATTCGGCTTGGGCAGCTTCCGCTTGATCGAGTATTACGACCCCTTTACCGGCTGCTAATCCATCGGCTTTTAAGACATACGGAGGCGGGGTATTTTGGATGTATTCTAAGCCATCGGCCAGAGTATCTGGTGTAAAACTTCGGTAACTAGCCGTTGGGATTTGAAATTCCTGCATAAACTCTTTTGCAAACTCTTTACTCCCTTCCAATCGAGCTCCGGCTTTATCAGGTCCTACAATCAGTACATTTTGAAGGTATGCATCGGTGGCAAAAAAATCGACTATTCCGTTTACCAAAGGATCTTCCGGACCGACCACCACTAGAGATATGTGGTTATTGAGTACCACATTTTTAATTTGTTCAAAATCGTTGACCGCTACCGGAACATTTTCAGCAATAGCTGCGGTACCGGCATTGCCAGGAGCTACAAAAAGTCGTTTACAATGGGGACTTTGTGCAAGTTTATAAGCAAAGGCGTGTTCTCTTCCACCCGAACCGAGTACTAATACATTCATTTCAATATTTTTTCTTAAGGTTTTAGCACTTCAAAAATAATTGTTTGTAATTTGGCATACTAATTTTTGAACAACCATTTTAAGAAATTTATAATGTATCCGGTAGTACTAAAGAAAATCCTATTGCCCATTGGTTCCTTTTTCTTTAGTGGTCATTTTTCCAAGTATTTAAAAGAGTGGGAAAAATACGACCGGATGTCGGCCGAAGCATTGGAACAGCTTCAACAACAACGATTGACAAAAATACTGGACTACACTCGTAAAAAAGTTCCTTATTACCAAGACTTGAACCTTCCGGAATCGACGTCATTACAAGATTTTCCGGTACTTACCAAAGATATTTTAAGAAGTCAGTCCGACCGATTGATTGCACAAGGATACTCGATTTCCAAATTAGAAAAAAACCATAGTAGCGGCAGTAGCGGAATCCAATCTGTAACCTATATGACGCCCCAACACAAAGCCTATGTGCGAGCTTTGCAAACCCATTGGTGGCAATGGGGTGGATTTCGACCCGGAGAAAGAACCCTTCAAACGGGTATATCTCCGCAACGAACATTTATCAAAAAAGTCAAAGATCTTTTTTTTAGGGTTAGTTATCTCAATGCATTTCAACTTCAGGAACAGAACACCTTGTATTATTTAAAAAAAATCAAACACTCCCAACCCAAGCATTTGATTGGCTATCCTTCGGCCTTGAATGAAATTGCCCTAACGGCTCTCAAGCACAATCAGATCACCTCTTTTACGAGTTTAATCTCCTTAGGAGATAAACTCTTTGATCACTACCGCGATCATTTTAACCTTGCTTTTAACAATCCGACCCTCATTAACACCTATGGTTGTGCCGAGGGACTAATGATAGGAAGCACCTACGATTTACCCTACTATTATTTGATGTCCCCTCATGTGTTTATTGAAATTGTGGACGATCATCACCAGCCAGTAGCGGATGGTCAGCGCGGCCATATTTTGGTAACCTGTTTGACCAATTATGCCATGCCGTTGATTCGGTATCGATTAGGAGATTTAGGAATCTTACTTCCCAAAGATAAATACCCCGAAAACCGAAAGTTAAACTATCCATTACTACAAGAAATCACCGGGCGCGAAACCGATGTAATTCATGCGCCCAACGGCAACTCTTTAATAGTACATAGCTTTACCGGAATACTGGAATATTATCAAGAAATCAAACAATACAAAGTTGTACAAACCCAGCCTGATGAGTTGGTGATTGAATATATCACAGCAAATGGAGAACATTTGGAAGAAAATGTTAAACTAGAAATTTTACAAAGATTGACGACACTCACGGCGGGTTCTATGCAAATTTCGTTTAAACTGGTAAAAGAAATTTTACCTTCCCCTTCAGGGAAACCTCAGATTATTGAGATAAAATTATAACCGGTACTTTTTCACACCATGGATAGCCCAATGAATCATATAATATAAAGAGTCTATAAAAGATAAATTTTCCACTTTCCTATAGAAATACCACTGGTGTTTAATCAAATCCTTTTTTTTCCGAGATAAAGAATTTTCTCGAATTCGGTAAATAGCCTTCGGTTCCTTAATTCCATAAGCAAAAGGAATTTTTTTTAAATATTTTAACCACAATCCCATATCTTGACGCTTACGGACTTCAGGCATTTTTAGTTTTCCCAATACCTCGATATCTATAAACGCAGTTAAACAACTAATAGAGTTTGTTTTAAGAATATCGGTATAAGAAACTTGGTTAGGAACAATAAAGTCTTTAAAAGAGATGCTTAAATCTTCATTTTTTCTTTGGTAAGAAGAAAAAACAAAAGGAATATGAGTTTTAGTAATGGTGCAAACACTTTTTTCTATAAAATCTTCAAACCATAAATCGTCAGAGTCTATAAACGTTAAATATTTCCCTTGGGCATTAGATATACCTATATTTCGAGCAACCGCGGGTCCCGCATTTTCCTGAAGATAAAAGGTTTTAATACGTTGGTCTCGAAGAGCTAGTTCTTTCATTAAGTCTCGGGAGTTATCCTGAGAGCAATCGTCAATCAGTAGCCACTCCCAATTGGAATAGGTCTGTTTTTTAATAGATTCAAATGTTTCTTTGAGATAGGACTCTGAATTGTAAACAGGTGTGACTATTGAAACTAATTCGTTCATCAATACGCTTTTTCTTCTCCACGAATGGCATTCAAAACCGTTTGAATACAGATTTTAATGTCCAGTAAAATCGACCAATTCTCTAAGTAAAAAATATCGAGTCGGACCCGGTTGATAATATCTTCTTCGGTTTCAACTTCACCCCGATAGCCACTGATTTGTGCTAATCCGGTAATACCGGGTTTTACAAAATGGCGCACCATAAACTTATCAATTTTTTCGGCATACATATGCGTATGACTCACCATATGTGGACGAGGTCCCACGACCGACATATCCCCTTTGAGTACATTAAAGAACTGAGGCAACTCGTCAATACTGGTTTTACGTAAAAATTTTCCCACCCGGGTTACCCGTTCGTCTCCTTTGGTTACCTGATATAAGTCGGCTACGGGATTGGGTCGCATAGAACGAAACTTATAACACAAAAACTCTTTGTAATCCAATCCGTTACGCATTTGTTTAAAGAAAGTAGGACCTTTGGAGTCCAGCCGAATCACTATAGCCATAATGGGCGTGAGCCAAGAAAGAATTCCTATAAGCACAAACAAGGACAAAACTATATCAAAGGCTCTTTTGACAAATTGATTAAAAGGTTCGTCGATGGGAATTTTTCGCAAAGACAAAATAGGAATCACTCCGTAATAATCAAACTCCAGTTTTTTACTGTAAATTTCTTTATTATCGGGTAAAAACTTTAAAACCTTCAGGTTGTTATCGGCAAAATCAATCAGTTTAGCAATTTGCTCATTGTTGAGTTCTGCAGTGGAAAAATAAATTTCGTCTATATTATTTTTCATCACATACTCGATACAATCTTCCAAATCAATATCCTCATTTCGCAAATCAAACACCTTTTGAAGACGGTAACCGTATTCGGGATTGTCTTGAAAAAATCTAACTAGGGTTTCGGTTTTTTTGTTTTTCCCTAAAATAACCGTATTCCGTTTATTTCCACTCAAGTGAAGGCGGTATCTTTTTAGTAAAAAATGGATGGTAAATTTTGCCATACTAATAAGTGTAAAAACAGAAAGTATGTATTTGATAATCAAGTAATTTTCACTGACCTGTATGTTTAAAAATCCAAAATAAGCGAAGACAATCAGCGTAAATAAAATGGCTTGTTTAAAAAGTAAAGAAACAATTCTTACCACATGGGTAAACCGATATACTTCGTAAAAATTATTCAACAACGACAGGATAATCCAGGCCAAGTAAGAATAGGAAATAAATATGGAGAGCTGGTATTTGTTTTCAAAGAAAATATAGGCCAACAGACCTATGATCGACAGGTCTATGAAATAGGTAATGGGGCGGAGTAACCCGGAATATCTCCCTCTTCTGTTAAACATCATTTACGGTTGTGACTCGAAAAATCTTTATGTTCTCTTTTTTCTAATTCTTCTAGGGGGAGGCTTTTAAAATAGTCATAGGTTTTTTTCATTCCCTCCTCCCGAGTTACTTGGGGTTCCCAATTTAATATTTTTTTTGCGAGTCCGATATCGGGTCGCCTTTGCAAGGGGTCGTCTTGGGGCAGGGGCTTAAAGACTATCTTCTGATGGGTGTTTGTCAGAGCGATAATCTCTGAGGCAAAGTCTAAAATACTAATTTCATCGGGATTACCAATATTGACCGGATAGGCATAATCACTCATCAATAATCGATACAGCCCTTCTACCTGATCGTCGATATAACAAAAGGAACGCGTTTGACTACCATCGCCAAAAACAGTAATATCCTCACCGCGCAACGCTTGCCCCAAAAAAGCGGGTATCACTCGTCCGTCGTTAAGACGCATACGGGGTCCGTAAGTATTGAAAATACGAGCGATTCGGGTTTCCAATCCGTGGAATCGATGATACGCCATGGTAATGGACTCTTGAAATCTTTTAGCTTCGTCATACACTCCACGGGGACCGATCGAATTTACATTGCCGTAATACGTTTCTTTTTGAGGGTGCTCCAAAGGATCACCATAGACCTCTGATGTAGAGGCTATTAGTATTCGTGCCTTTTTTTCTTTGGCTAAACCTAATAAATTATGAGTTCCCAACGAGCCTACTTTCAGGGTCTGTATAGGAATTTTAAGATAGTCAATGGGACTGGCAGGCGAGGCAAAATGTAAAATATAATCGAGAGTACCCGGAACGTGCACAAACTTAGTTACATCATGCTGGTAAAATTCAAATTGGGGTAATTTAAATAAGTGCTCAATATTTTTGATATCGCCGGTAATCAAGTTGTCCATACCAATTACTCGGAAACCTTCGCGAATAAACCGGTCACATAAGTGCGAACCAATAAATCCGGCTGCTCCGGTAATTAACACGGTTTTTTGATGGTTGTTATTTTTTTGTTGAATCATGCTGTTAACTGCTGATCATCTCTAGTTTGGGTTGTAACTTCAAGTCAATTTCGTAAATTGGGTAGCCGATTTTCTAATAGCACCCAGAAAACCTGGTGTTTTCAGGCTCTCTATTAAGACCTTCCGATTGAAAAATAATCAAACCCAGCTTCTTGAACATCCGCTATATCATACACATTCCTTCCATCAAAAATAGCTGGTTGTTTAAGCAATTGTTTCATTTTAGCAAAATCGGGGGTTCTAAATATACTCCATTCGGTACAAATAACCAGCGCATCTGCATCGGTTATAGCCTCATACATAGATGTGGCATAAGTTATTTGGTTGCCTATTTTTCGTTGCACATGGGGCATTGCCTCGGGGTCAAAAGCAGAGATATCAGCTCCTTTTTCAAGTAAACTTTGGATAATTTCAAGGGAAGGCGCCTCGCGTATATCATCGGTTTCTGGCTTAAAAGACAGTCCCCATACAGCAATTTTTTTACCCAGTATATCTCCTTGGAAATACTGTTCGATTTTGGGAATTAAAATTGTTTTTTGTTCTTGATTCACCTGCATAACTGCTTCTAGAATCCGAAAGTTATAATCTTCCTCCCGGCCTGATTTATAGAGAGCCTTGACATCTTTGGGAAAACAAGAGCCCCCATAGCCTATACCCGGGAACAAAAACCGCTTTCCAATTCGGCTATCCGACCCCATACCCAGTCGAACTTTATCCACGTCGGCACCCACTCGCTCGCAATAGTTGGCTATCTCGTTCATAAAAGTAATTTTAGTGGCGAGAAATGCATTGGCCGCATATTTGGTCAACTCCGCCGAACGTTCGTCCATGACCAATATCGGATTTCCGGAGCGAACAAACGGGTTATACAGTTTTTTCATCCATTCGGTAGCCCGCTCACTATTGGAGCCAATAATGATACGCTCAGGTTTTAAAAAATCTTCTACCGCAAAACCTTCTCTAAGAAACTCAGGGTTAGAAACAACATCAAATTCAGAGCGTGCGTTTTTGGCAATTACTGCTCGCACTTGATCTGCCGTTCCCACCGGAACGGTACTTTTATCGACAATGACTTTGTAAGAAGTTATTTTTTTTCCAATTTCTTCAGCTACCCCCAATACGTAGCTCAAATCGGCAGAGCCGTCTTGATCTTCGGGTGTGGGTAATGCAAGGAAAACAATTTCTCCGTGTTGTAATCCTAGGTCTAAAGAAGTCGTAAAACTCAACCGACCCGCCTGTATATTACGTTCAAAAAGCACATCTAATTGAGGTTCGTATATAGGTACCTCCCCTTGTTGCATGCGCTGCACTTTTTCGGTATCAATATCAACGCAGATTACTTCGTTACCAGTCTCCGCCAGGCAGGTTCCTGTCACCAAACCCACGTATCCGGTGCCTACTACTGTTATTTTCATATTTTTCTTTACCCGCTCGCGTGGGAAATAAGGATTAATATTGTGATGAAGTTCCGGTTTGGGAAAGTATTTGAATTTCCCTTCACCGGTGATCTTCTGCTACCAATAGAAAAATTTATTTTTTGAATTTTTCTTTCAGCACCAAAAATAAGAATTTTGTATTGCCTACGAGGTATCTTTTCCACATTCTTTGTGGTTCTTGTAAGAAACGGTAAAACCATTCCATACCCATTTTTTGCATCCACAGCGGAGCTCTTTTGGTTTTTCCGGCAAAGACATCAAAACTTCCACCTACCCCCATGATAAAATTGATATCTTGGAGTTCGTTTCGGTATTGGTACAAAAAGTTTTCTTTCTTGGGAGAAGTAATCGCTACAAACAACATTTGGGCTCCTGATTGGGCGATATCATTGACAATTTGGGGTTCATCTGCGGCCGAAAAATACCCATTTCGATAGCCCGCAATAATATGAGATCCATAGCTTTCGGTATATATATCAGCTAGTTTTTTAACAATTTCTTCTCGGGCTCCAAAGAGGTAAATTTTATAATTCTTTACTGCGGCCAATTTGACCAATGCATCCATTAAATCTATACCGGCCACCCGCTCTTTGAGTGGAGATCCTAAAAATTGAGAGGCCCATACCACGGCCTGACCGTCTGCATTGATGATATCGGCTTCATTGACACTTTTACGTAGTTGGGTGTCTTTTTGAAGGGCGACAATTTTACCCGCGTTAACAACAGTGTGGTGGATTTGTTTACGTTCGGCTATGGCCTGTTCTACCAAATCTAAGGTCTCCCGCATAGATAGATTGTCAATAGAAACCTGAAGTAAACTAATTTTTGGGCACATAGCTGTAAAAAAATTGCTGCAAAGGTAGGGAAAATGAAAAAAATAAAAAGGGGGTGTTCTGAATTGAAAAATAAAGTTTTGATAACTAATAATTAATGGGCAATCGTTACAACATTCAAGGTGACTTTAGACCTGGTAATTTCTGGTACAAAGCTTAAAGTAGTCCCGAAAGCAATTACTTGCAGACCAACAGAGGTAGGGGTATACAAAATAGTAGCGACCTATCTACTTAATAGTTCCTGGTTTATTATGGGATGTAGAATACAGATAAGCTGGAGGAAAAATAGGCTTAACAAAACATACAAGTTTTTCACCCTAGAAGAAAATTGGGTAGGTTCCATTTTTACTTGGTATGGTTTTTTTAGTAAAGCAACTGGAGTAGCAAAAAACAGTTGGTTAATAAGAAATCCTCTTCCTTTGATAGTAAGACAGGAACATTAGCATAGAAAAAAGCAACTACAACTTACTGAGAATCCTCCACTGAAATAGTTGTAACATAATAGGCTAGGGCGTAAAACATCCACGCCTGAGCCCATCTCATATAAGGTATTTTAGTAGTGATAATACGTTTTTTTTGGTAATAAAAAAACCCAGCCTCCGATTGCATATGGGTAATAGTCCAATTCAAGACCTTTCGGGTAAGGTCTATATTTTCGACTAATAAATTTGCTTTTTCTAATGTAATTACTAACTGAGCTGGTGCATGAATATCAATGGGATAGGTCTTATTGTTGTAGTATTTAGAGATACCTTCCGAAGAAAAAAAGTTTTTCAGATAAAAATCAAATCCCTTTTCAATGGGAATTGAAAACTCGGTGCTTCGGGAAATATGTTGAATCGTCCCCAGGCATTCCAAATTAAAACCGGTATGAAAATTATCGATCCACTGGTGAAAAGATAAAGTTCCGTATGGCCATGAACCGTCGGGAAGCTGCTTATTACAAACATAACGTGCTATTTTTTGGGCTTCCTCCAACAGCTCCTGTTCTTGAGTATAACGATACGCAATACATAGTAATTTTGCTCCAAGCAGACCTGCGTTAAATACCGCGGTGGTGTCTAGTGGTGAGTAAGAAAGAGTATAATTTCCCTCAGAATCATACGTGCGGTGTAAATCTTTTAAAACAAAATTGACGGAAGAAAGGGCCGTTTGAAGATAGACCTCATTTTTTGTGATTTCATACGACTGAATCAAAGCTTCAAAAATAAAAGAAGTAGCGACAACGGTCGGAGTTCCTTTAGGTTGAAAAAAAGCTCTTGCCTGCCAATCAAAATTATATCCCCAACAAGCACCGGAAAATTGAATATTTTTCATTGAGACCAGTAAGTCAGACAAGTAAACAATTTTATCGTAGTATTCTTGCAAAGGTTCAGCAGTATACAATTTGCAATAACCTAAGAGGAAAAGGCCTAATCCTTTTGCGTTATATTCTTTTTTAACACCAAAAAGCGGTCTAAGATTTATTGGATTTCTTTTAAACAATTGTATCCAGGCCAGTCTAAAAAAAGGCCATTTTCCTAAAAACGTTTTTTGGATTACCCAACTATTCAGACCATCATAAGGATCCCACCCTTTAAAGTTTTCTTTTTCACAATAGGTTTTTAATTTATGAAAGGAAAGATGTATATCCACAGTAATTATTTATTTGTATCGTTACTGATAATAAAAATCAGAGTAAAATAAATCACCCAAATATAAGTTGATGAATGGGGCAATTCTAGAATCACATTAAAAAAGGCCCATACACCACTACCAATCAAAGCCAAGACAAGGAAAAAAATTTCGGGTTGGGTACTTCTAACATTTTTAGAAAAAAGTTTTTTTATAGGCCAAAATAACAACACCAAACTTCCTAAGCCCAAATGTATAATCATAGTTAGAAATGAATTATGGGGTGCCACCACATAGCCCCTAAGCGGGTCACTGGAGATCTGTACGCCTTGTTGACCATTGACTACTATTTGATTTAATTTTTCCACCGTTTCAGGTTCAATATAAGGAACTCCAAAACCTTTTCCATACAAAATACTTCCATTAGAACACATTTCCAATAAAATTTCGCGCCAGCAAATAATTCTCCAATACATATTTACATCGGTAAAGGTGTCCACGAAGAGAAACAACAATACCAGAGTAATTCCTGCTAATAAAACCAGAAAAATTTTAATTCCTTTGGAAGCCTTTAAAAATAAGTAGGCTAAAAATATGAGTACCATTCCCAAATAGGCCGAATCATGTCCGAAGGTGAACGAGACTACTAATAAGAAAGCAAATAAGAGATACCTGTACCACCTTTTAATATACACCAAACAATAAGCCCCTAATGTGAGCACTCCTACCACGGTCAAGGGGGTAAAATAACGCCGTTTAAAAAAAGGAATACTACCCGATCTCGAAAAGATATCGAAAACATGAACCAGTTGGAATACAAGAGATAAAAGAGCAATTACCAGCAGAATACGAACCAGAAGAACGGGAGCATTTGGCAATGTCATAAAAGCTTTGATTACAAAATAAGTCAACATCAAATAACCAAAAACCATAAACTGCCTCAGGTACAAATGATTCATTTGCAACTCATTTACCTGAAACACAAAGGACAGTATTAAGTAAAACACTGAAGCTCCGATAAGTATTTCAATCGATTTTATTCTCCCCGTCGATTTGAAAAACATACTGAATCCAGAAAGACCCACTAGTAGTAAATCGTGTAGATAAATATGTGAATAAACCGCTGTTTTGGTGTAGGTTTTCCCTAACAACAGCAACAAAACAAAATGGGTAAGTAGGCCAAGCACCAACATTCTTTCTACACCAGAAAGTGGTTTAATCATTCCCCAGGTAGTTGACCAACTTTTACTAAGCATCTTCTATAGATTGGGGTAACCCCGTTTGCAGGGCATCTATTATTTTGAAAGTAGTTAGTGTAGTATAATAAATAGACTCAAAAGACAAAGCATTGGGCTGGCCATTTTTAACTGAATTTAAAAAAGACAACACCTCTTGCTTATGCCCTTTACCATCCAATTTTATAGGCTGTTGTTTATTTTTTATATGTAAATCTCCTTTTCTAAAATCGTGAATACGGCCGGTTATACCTCCGGAGAACACTTCTATCAATTCTTTAGGTAAGGATTTATCACCATTGGCTAAATAGACCAAATTTCCTATCGATCCATCATCAAAGGTTACAGTAATAGAAATATTATCTTCGGGAGTCAGGGCTTGATTAGAAGTTTTGATGGCTTGGGCATACACTTGTGTAGGACGAGCATCGGTAAAATACTGCATCAAGTCAATAAAATGACACATTTCGCCGATAATTCGGCCGCCGCCAATTTGCGGATTTTGGATCCAGTGATCCTTGGAAATAAATCCCGCGTTCACTCGGATATGCACCACTTTGGGTTCGTCATTATTTTGAAAAGCTTCTTTGATTTTAATCGATAAAGGTGAAAACCTTCGATTAAAACCGACCATCAATTGGGAGTTATTACGATTATAACACTCTTTAACCGCTTGCAATTCTTCATAATTCATCGCCAAGGGTTTTTCCACAAACACATGTTTTCCCGCATCAAGGGCTTGCATAGTGTATAAAGCGTGCGTATTGTGGGGAGTAGCTATAAAAACGGTATTGATTTCGGGATTATTAAAAATTTCATCGGCTTCTGATGAGGCTTTGTTAAAGCCAAACTTTTGAGCCACATTTTTGGCACTGATTCCTTTGGTTGTCACCACAGTATCTAAGGAAACCCCTTCCGTTTTGACATTCGGAATCAAATAGCTTTGAGCAAAACTACCCGCTCCGATAAAACCCACATTGATTTGATTGACGGGGTCGGATTTTAATTGTACGCTATGAGGCTTATATACAGCGCTTTCAGGATAAGCAAGTAAAATACCTATATGCGGTTCGGGCGTTTTTCCCAACACTATATCATACGCCTTTATCGCATCATCTATATCAAAAGTATGGGTGATTAAATGGTTTAGTTGAATGGAACCTTGAGCAATAAGTTGAAGAAAGGTTTCCATATTTCGCTGTTCTGTATAGCGCACATAAGCATAGGGATAGTCATGGCCATCTTCTTCGTAGGTAGTGTCATACCTCCCGGGCCCATACGAACAAGACATTCTGAGTTCTAATTCTTTACGATAAAAATCCGGATCCCGAGGTACATCCATTTTTACTGCACCCACAACAATTACCTTCCCTTTTTTTCTACTAATTACGGCTGACAGTTCGATGGGATCGTTGGTCGGTGCGGCAGCTGTAATAATAACACTATCAAAACCTTGACCGTTGGTAAAATTACTAATTGCTGTTTGAAGATTGGCATCATTTCGTAACATCGCTTTATCCACTCCACTTTGAAAAGCCAAATCGATTAAATGTGCCGACAAATCCACCCCAAAAACTTGACAACCGTTGGCTTTAAGCAACTGAACGGTAAGTTGGCCTAAAAGACCTAAGCCGATCACACAAACTTTATCGCCCAACCGAGGTTCTGCCTGACGAACTCCTTGAAGCGCAATAGCTCCCAAGGTAGTAAAACTCGCTTCTTCAAAACTAACCGTATCGGGGATTTTAGCTACTAAATTTTGTGGTATAGCCACTAACTCGGCGTGTGATGCATAATCTTGTCCGGCACAGGCCACCCGATCGCCGGGCTTGAATTTACCGGAACTATCTAAGGAAGCTCGTACCACCCCCGAAGTACTGTATCCCAGTGCCTTAAGTGAGTCTAATTTTGTCTTTACTTTTTCAATAGTGGCTTTAATGCCTTCTTTTTTTACATTTTGTATTACTTGAGCAACCAAATCAGGACGTTGTTTGGCTTTACCCAACAAACTGGCCTGACCCACTTTAACCGTACCTCGTTCCGTACCGGCACTGATTAATGAAAATTTATTTTCTACCAACACCATTTTATCGGAAAGAGCCGGTGGAGGAACTTCATCTACATATAAATCTCCAGTTTTAAAGTTTTGGATAACTTGCTTCATATTATGTTTGCTTATTGGTCAGATAAAAAACGTAAAATCACGAATTTAATTTTAATTTCTTGATCCTTGGGATGTAATGTTGAATAAAAAATTGATTCAGAAGATTTTTATGGGTCTCAATTCAATTTTTGCAAAGGTACATTTTTTTGAGCAGCTTGCTCGTTGGCAGGATATAAAAAGAACTTACGATTAGTCCTTTTTATATAGTTGTACGAAATATTTTCTCTTACCAGAAGCGGTTTTTTCAATCTGTGTAGTAGGAATAAATACTAAATCCACCTTTTCACTAAAAATTTCCGATAAAAAGTTTCTAAGCTGGGGGTTTTTCTCACCAACTATGAGTACTTCCAGCTGGCCTTTTTGTTTTTGTTGAAACTGTATGTCGTCAAAACTCTCCCAAAATTCACCATGCCTTCCAAAGAGAAAAGGTCCAAAGGCATTGGGCTGATCTTCTCGGTCATAAAAAAAGTCTTGCGATCTTCCGATAATTTTTTTTACAGACAAAAAATTGGATACGGTTTCAGAGGGCTTTTCTAATACACATAAATCTTGTGTATCATAACGTAAAAAGCGGGTACCTAGTTGATTATAAGAAGTAGCAACAATTGAAAAGATGTCAGGCTCTTCAGTAGGTATAAATTCGACGGCACCGTAGGTTGGATAAAATTCAAAACAGTCTTTCGAAAGGTTGTATTTAGCCAGTACCGCATATTCGGAGTGTCCGTACCAATGTGCAACCGGAATATGAAATTCATTTATAAAATGGTCAAGTTGCCCTTTTGGAAAAGATTCAGAACCCGCTAAAACTCCTTTGATTTTGAGTTTTTTAAAATTTTCATTTCCTAAAAAATTAATCAAAGTAAACAACGAACTCGGATACACATGCAGATAAAACGGAGGCAATTGAGATAATTGCTTAAATAGTTCCTCTTTAACTTCAGAATTCAACAATCGCGGATCTACTATATAGGCATTTTCAAGAAAGTGGTAAGAAAGTAATTTTCCGTTGGAAGATATATTCCCTCGAAAAATCACTCGTAAATCATAGGGTTTATAACCTATTTCTTTCCAAATATCAAATAGATAAGCCCTTTCTTTTTGACTGGTAAACAATAGATCCCTACGAAATACAAAAGGTTTTCCGGTAGTACCGCCCGTACTTACTTTTTTTGTTAAAAAGCGCAACCAGGTTCGTTCGTATTTTTGTGGGTAAGTGAGATATTCTTTTTTTGTGGAAACCGGAAATGACGAAGTACGTTTTTTTAATTGTGACGCTTGAAAGGCAACCACTTGTTCAAAAGTCCACTTTCTAGATCGAGAAATCAATCGCTTGTGTTTGAAGTAGGCATACCCGAGTAATATTTCTCGCCAATTATTCATTTACTTAAAATATTGTTGATGATACTTATAAAATTTTGGGTGAAAATTTCCCGGGTGTAATGGGTCTGATATTTTTTTATATTCTTTTGCTTCATGTCTTGTAAAACCTCCGGATTCTCTATCAAGTACTTCATTTTTTCAGCTAGTTGTTCGACATTTTCAGGTTCGACAGTAAAACCATTGACGTTGTTTTCAACGATGGCCGGTATGGCTCCAATGTGGGTGGAAATAACCGCTAATCCAGCTTGAAAAGCTTCTAGTATAGATAGCGGAAAACTTTCATTAGTGAGTTTAGAAGGAAGTACAAAAACGTCCGATTCTACCAAATAATCGTATTTTTTCTCACCATAAATCGGGCCGGTAACCACTACATTTTTAAGATTGTCCAATTCAATTCGGGCTTGAAGATCTTCGGTACTCAAGCTGGTAGTAGAGTTGCCCACTATATATGTTTTAAACTCCAGTTGTTGCTGTTGTAATATTTTAATAGCTGCTACCAAATCTAATATCCCCTTACTCAGTGTAAGGTTAGAAAGATAGATAAAAGTAGGAATAGAATTTTCGGTAAAACGTGGTTGGCGCGGACTGGCCTGAATGCCGTTGGGAAGAAAATAAGGCGTTTTGGGATAAATCAATTGAATATCCTCATAGAGTAATTCGTCGAGCATAATTACCTCCACTCCTTTAAAGACCTGCTTGTAAATTTGTCTTTTAAAAAAATTTTGAGTCTGTGATTTGATACCTCTTCCGTGCAAGTGAAACACTATTTTTTGTCGGAATAATTTTAAAACCAACACGAGTAAGGCATCTTTATAAAAGGCAAAACTAAATGGCGACAGTGTGATGTAGGCCAAATCATTTTTTTTTTTAGAAAGCAACCCCATCAACCGGAAAATTTGCCTGAAAGTTTTTACAATTTTTTTCCAGGAAAACTTGCCCATATCGGTATTGTTATCAGCCATTTGTATAGGAAACACATCCAGTTGAAAATGGCTTTGAATAACCGGGTCTTCTACCAGCAGCTGGTTGGCTAAGGAAGAGCCATGTACCGGTGGAGGCAATTGAACTAAAAAAAGTATCTCAGGTCTTTTCATTGGGATTAAAGCATAAAATCAAATAGTAAAACGCCGCAAAAAACACGATTCCTTTATTGAGTGTCAAAATATTTTCGGTTAAGCTGCAAATGGCTATCAACATCAATAATACAAACAACAAAAAGTTATTCTTTTTAGCACTATAATACAAACCCGATATTAAAAAGGCTACAAAAAGTAAAAAACTAAATATCCCGAGTTCGACCCAATAATGCAAATATTGGTTGTGGGTTGAAAAACTTTTTTCGTAACCGATTTGAAAATTCTTACTACGGTACATCTCGTCTAAATGTTTTCTTCCACAACCGGTACTCGTTCCTAAAACAGGTTGTTGTTGAATAACTGCCCAGGCACACTCCCATTTTGCCAAGCGAATATTGAGTGAATTCCAGTTTTTGTTATGAATATCATCTTCCAACTGATAGGAAAAAACGTCAGTACTCATTTGCTTCGCTTTTTTTATAAAAACAGTTATTGGTAAGGCTAATAGTAGTACTAAAACCAGTGATTTTTGAAGGAAGTTTATTTTAACTTTTGAATTCCAAACCGCATAAATCAATATCACAAAACCCGCTGCCAAAACCGCAAACGATTGTAAAAGCAAGACTCCCAACAACAAAAAAAGGATTTTTATCCACGTAAAAATCTTTTTCTTGAGAGACAATTGCTCCTGGAGATTATGCAAAAAAATAAATGCAGCAAAGGTAAAATAGACCGCTAAATAAACAGCATGAAATTCTAGGGGCATGGCAAATCGGTGGTAGAAAAAGAAATTTTCGTTCACCAGATTCACTGGGTTAAATATAAAGAAGGAATCATGTTTCAACACTAGATAACTAGCTGTAATCAATAAATAGAGCAATAAGACTACTTGCAAGTTTGCGAAGGCCAGCAGGAGTTTTTTAACAGTCGTTGTTTTTAATGAAATGGTAGGTACAAACAGAAAAAAGGCGGCAAAAACCACTATTTTCTCCAGACTTTTAAAACCTGCCGTAAAATCACAACTATAAATCAAAGACAGGGCAGACAGCAAAAAAATAAGAGGAAAAAAAAGAAATTGGAAAGGTTTGACTAATCGGACTTCTTTAAGTTTGAACAAACTCACAAAAACAAATAGCAGAATGGCCAAATTATTAACTAACATCGGAAAGGGTAACGTCAAGATTACCAGGCCAAAACTGTAGGCTTGAAATGTATCGATATTACTCTTGCTCAGCAGCACTTTCTTTGAGGTTTAGATTGATAAAAAGTTCGAAAAACAAAATGATGGAAAAATAATCAAACCAATAATCTAAAAAGAGGAACGCAAGCAATAACAAACTAATTAATTTTCCGTAGGTAAGTAGATGCCACCTTCTGACCACAAATCCGATATATACACCAAACAAAATAATCCCTAACAACCCAAATTCTCCAATGATTTGGTTATAAAAAGAAAAGGGCTGATTGTGAGTGCCATCTCTAAACGGAATAGACAAAACCTTTTTATTCCAAAGGGAAAAATGGTTGTCTTGAAACTTCTCAGATCTAAAAACAAATTCTTTAGGAAACCAATCTACATAATCTCCTCCGGTTAAAAAGGAGGCCCGGGATGAAAATTTTCCGGCTCCTTCGCCTATTAGAAAGCTTTTAGGACTACTCACAAAGTTTAAAGCCGTATGTTTAAACGAGACTAACTTTCGGGGAGGATCGGCTTTGCTGTGAATTTTTTCGGTGGTAATTTCTTTGACATATTCTACATTCTCAGGAGTGGATACTAAAAATATAAACGGTAAAAGTATTACCACCAGCAATACACGTATTTTTAAAGCTGTGGGTAATACAAAAAATGCATACAAAGCGGATATTATAAGGAAAAGCAATATTCCGCTCATATAAGTAGAAGCCAGCATCGCCAGACCCGCCAAAATATATTTTTTGTCTTTTTGGTATAAATAATAGATGGTATAAAATGCCATCACCGTCATGGAAACCGAAGAATTAGAAAAGAATCCCATCAAATGATCTCCAGTAGACATACCATAACCCTTGACACCACTCATAAAAGGAATCAGTGATTTGGTGACATAACAACTAATCAGGTATTGAATACCAATAAGTGCAATGTTTAGATAAAATATCACATTGAGCAGCTTGTAGAGGCCTTGTTTGGTAAAAGTATGGGCGGCTGTTTTTAACATCACATGCGTCAGCAAACAGATTCCCCAAAAAACAGTAGCCACCAAGGTATTAACGATATAATTGCGTGAATATTCAGGATGCCATAAATAAAGTACCTGAGACAAAGAAATTATAATCAAAGCCAAATAAAAGAAAGTTCTCTCATCGCTATAAAAACGATTTTTGAGGACCATAAAAAGAATTCCGAGTGTGGCAATATAACCCAATTGTAAAATAGGACTGCCCACCAGTAAAAACAATACCAGAAGTAAAATAAAACTTATATGAATTTTTTTGGCACTCATTTTAGAGGTCAATCCATTTTTTTCGAAAAACGAAAGTTATCAAAGTTAGTGCAATTAAAAACAATAGATACAAAATCCACTCATTGCTAATAGTATTTTTTAACAGTAAAGGCACCCCAAGGGTACTTATGGCAGGTAAGATAAACTGTAGTCTTTTTTTCCAAAAATTCTGTTCTTGAATTGCTATGGAGTCAAGTACAGTTATTATCAACTCACCCGTCAAAATACTCAAGGCGGGCCATAGAGGATTGTCACCAAAGAGATAATAAAAAACCACACTACTCAGTATCGTAACTATCCCTCCTAAAGACATATTTCTCGAATATACCTTGTCTTTTTCAGCCAACAAAAGTCGAGCACCCAACCCGGTCGAAAAGGTAGAAACAAAAGCTGCTAAGCCTAATAAAAATAATGCATGATGGTATACAGACATCTCCGGGGTTAAAAAGACGAGAGTAAACAAATCAGTAAAAAAAGCAAGCGTAGCAAAAAACACAAAACCGGCCAAAAGAGAATAATAATCAACTCGTACGGCTACCTGAAATTCATTTAAATCTTTGAAAAAACTTTGAACAATAATTTGTTTGACCCCTCTAAAGAGAATATAAATTTTTAGAAACAAATACAAAGCGGCTATACTTTCATTATTATAAAAGAAGGCAATCACGTTGATTAATCCGACTCCCACAAACGAATAGAAGACATTACAAATACCTATATTGAGATGCTCGTAATATTTTTTAAGAAATCTAAGATTTGGCTTTACGAAATAAGAAACTCCCAGTACCCGAGAAACGGTAATACCTGCAAAAATATAGGCTACAACTACACTTGATATATATATCCAAATATAGTCTTCGGGAAAATAAAAAACAGCTACCAACAGGGCTAGCGAAGGAATTAAAACCCGGAGGAACGAAATTAAAGCGCCGGTTTTGGGCATACCCCTCCCATATAGGGCATAATCCCCATTCAGTGCAAACACCGGAGCCATTAAAAACAAAAAATTTTTGAAAATTAAAAACCCACTGATACTGACTATCCACAGTAGTAATGCCAATGTAATTCGTGCCGACTGGGTATGGTAGTACTCTTGTTGCCAATGATCTAACAAGGCTAATTTACGTGTAGCTGAAAGTTGTATACCAAAATTAACTATGGATATGATGAGTAATACCAAGCTGTCTATTTCACCAATAATAGAAATGGAAGTCGCTGGAAGGTACACCGCAAGGACCTTAAGGACCGCTATATTGATAAGATGTGCAGACCCCGTTAATCCTCCAACTACTATTAATCGTTTAAGCATTTTTTACCCCACAAAAATCGAGTACCGGTTTATTGGTTTGTAAATTAAAAAACTCCTTATGCGCCACCAAAAATACTACTATATCTGCTTGTTTAACGGCGTCATGCATTTCGGTGAGTCCTTCCGATTTTCCATTGCTTAGGTTGGGTTCTACTTTTAGCAATGCTAGATTTTCTTCTTCTAACGCCTTAACAACCATCACAGCCGGCGATTCTCTCAAATCATCAATATTGGGTTTAAACGCCAATCCCATACAGGCAATCACAGGTTTTCGCTTATTTTCAATTTCAAAAGCAAGCGCTTTGTTTTTTATTTTTTCAATCACCCATTGAGTTTTGTAATTATTAATTTCCCGTGCGGAACGAATTATTTTACTCTCTTCGGGAAATTCAGACACAATAAACCAAGGATCTACGGCTATACAATGCCCACCTACCCCGGTACCGGGTTGCAGGATATTAACTCGTGGGTGCTTGTTAGCCAAATTAATGAGCTCCCAAACATTGATTTGGGCTCGATCACAAATCATGGACAATTCATTGGCGAATGCAATTTGGTTATCACGTGAGGCATTTTCGACTAATTTACACATCTCGGCGGTTCGAGCATTGGTTTTATGAAGGGTTCCTTTTACAAAAAGTTTATAAAAAGCCACTGCTTTTTCGGTGGATGCATTGTCTATGCCTCCAATAGCTCGATCGTTATGTTCCAATTCATAAATCACATTTCCAGGCAATACTCGTTCGGGACAGTAAGCCATAAAAAGCTTACCTTTTAATTCGGGTCTTTCTTGGAGTATGATTTGCTGCATTTTTTCGGTAGTACCTACAGGGCTGGTCGATTCAATAATCACCAAAGCACCGGGTCCAATCACCGGAATAATGGCTCGTATGGCATTTTCAACATAAGAAATATCGGGTTGAAAATTTTCTTTAAAAGGAGTGGGTACTGCAATTAAATACACATCTGAGGAAACCGGAGTTGTAGTGGCCTTGAGATAGCTTTTTTTAACAACGTGATGTACCAGTCCGGCTAAATCGGGTTCTACTATGTGAATTTCACCTTTATTAATAGTATCCACTACGTTTTGGCTGACATCCACACCCACTACGTATATTTTTTTTGAAGCAATGAGCGCTGCTGTGGGAAGTCCAATGTATCCCAACCCAACCATCACTACATTTGGAGTATTGTTATTCATTATATTTTTTTTAGAGCTTGGTTCCTCATCTTCTAAAATTCAAAAACCAAAGGGAACCTAAAGATATTATTACGTCGTGTTGAAAGGGTGTGAAAAATAGCTGTTCAAATCCATTGTTTGAACCAATCACTATTTCTACACCTTATTTTTCATAAACTCCACAATTCTCTCACAGGCTTTTCCATCTCCATACGGGTTGTGAAGTTGGGCCATGGTATTATATTTAACTGTATCCGATAGCAATTCTTGCGTTTGGCGAACAATTTTTTCAAAATTTGTCCCAACCAAAATCACTGTTCCAGCATCCACGGCCTCCGGTCTTTCCGTCGTTTCACGCATTACCAATACAGGTTTTCCCAAGCTCGGGGCTTCTTCCTGAATTCCGCCACTATCTGTAATGATTAGGTAGGATTTTTCCATCAACCACACAAAGGCTGGATAGCTCAAAGGATCTATCAAAGTAATATTCGGCACATGGGCTAGTAAATCATATACAGGTTTTTGTACGTTGGGATTAAGATGTACCGGATATACCACCTGAATATTTGAATGATTTTCAGCCAATTCTTTTAAGGCCTTACATATCTCAACAAAACCTTGACCATGGTTTTCTCGTCGATGGCCAGTCACTAAAATAATTTTTTTGGTAGTATCCAGCCACCCTTTTATTTTTTCAATCTCTACATCCGAATAATTTGCGGAATGTAATTTTTTGATACTAAAATACAAAGCATCAATTACTGTATTCCCGGTTACAGTAATTTGATTTTCAGCTATATTTTCCAAACGTAAATTTTCCTGTGCTGCTTGGGTGGGTGCAAAATGAAAATCCGTCAAACGCCCGGTAATATTTCTATTCATCTCTTCCGGGAAAGGGTTTCGCTTGTTAAACGTTCTCAATCCGGCTTCTATATGACAAATTTCAGCCCCGCTGTAAAACCCCGCTATGGCTGCCGCCATCGTAGTAGTAGTATCTCCGTGAACATATACATAATCGGGTTGAAAATCTTCCAACACCGGTTTTAAAGATTCAATAATTAAGGCGGTTAAGGAGTATAGATTTTGATTGGGGCGCATCAAGTTGAGATCATAATGCGGTTTGATTTCAAAAAAATCTAATACCTGATCAAGCATTTCTCGATGTTGTGCAGTAATACAAACACGAGTTTCAAAATGCGAATGGTGCTTTTCAAACTCTTTTACCAAAGGTGCCATTTTTATGGCTTCGGGACGCGTACCAAAAACAATCAGATTTTTCTTTTTCATCACCTCCATTTAAAAGTAACCCTATTAATTACTTTCGGCTATTTTTTTTAACCTGTTATAAGAATATCTGACAAAAAAGATCATAGAGAACAAAAACACAAAGAGCAAGGGGTATTTAACTTTGTTGGAAATGATTATTCCATCTCCGATGAGATTGTACTGCGCACTAACGAGTTTAATAATATGCGATTCGTCTTTTTGTTTTTTAACTAATTTATGGTGATTATCAAGCACTTTTTGATTGATTTCAATCAGCTGGTGATAAGAAATATTTTGGTTTACATAATAAAAAGAAGTAGAGCTGATATCGGAAACTTCATTGGCTATTGATAAAATACTATCTACGCGAGATATCATCATTTCGTGTTGCTCGATTTGTAATGCTGTATTCTTACGAACTACTTCTGCATATTCTAAATAATGTTCGTTAGCATTTAAATAATCCAGAACGTTAGAAATAATAGTTTCCGAATGCTCACCAACCACTCGAAAATTCATAACATGGTACTTGTAGTGTTTACTGGTAACAATATCTTCAACAAAACTTGTTAAATCCTGGTTTTGAAATAAAATTCTAAAAACATCTATTTTTTCACGCGTTTCAGAGATAAAATTATAAATATCAGTGATGGGTTCAACTTGAATGCCCCGAAGATTTCTGTACTGATTTCCAGCTATTTGCTTCAGAAACACAGTATCCTTATTTCTTACTTTAAAGTTAATCGCCTCAACAGTATTATATAAATAATCGGTACTTTCAAAATTAGGAATAACAATTACTTTGTTGTCATAGGTGACTGACTGTTTGGAATCTTTGTAGTACCCATATATTACACCTAGGATAAGTAGAAATAATACGATAAACTTGAACTTTAAAAAAAAGTATAAAACTTCAAAAGCTATTTTAACACAGCTTTTGAAGAAGTTTCCTATTTTTTTAAACAAATACCCTAAATCAATTTCTTCAGTTTGGTTGGTTTTTGAACTCATAAAATATTAATGTCAGGTTTTAAAAAAACTACGTAAAGAGGCGGTGTTCCTTAAAAAAATTCGACAATCGGTTAGATTTAGGATGTTGTCATCTCTTCTTTTATCCAATCATATCCACGTTTCTCAAGTTCCAAAGCGAGCTCTTTGGTGCCTGATTTTACAATTTTACCATCCATCAATACGTGGACAAAATCAGGAACTATATATTCAAGCAAACGCTGGTAGTGAGTGATTACTACTATGGCATTATTAGAAGAACGCAGTTTATTCACTCCGTTGGCCACCACTCTCAAGGCATCAATATCTAAACCGGAGTCGGTTTCGTCAAGAATTGCCAGTTTGGGTTCCAGAATAGCCATTTGGAAAATTTCATTCCTCTTTTTCTCTCCTCCGGAGAAACCTTCATTGAGGGAACGAGATAAAAACTTTCTGTCTATTTCTAATAAATCGGCTTTCTCCCGAATTTTCTTCAACATCTCAGGGGCAGGCATTTCATCCAATCCTTGTGATTTGCGGGTCTCGTTGATAGCTGTTTTGATAAAATTTGTCACCGAAACACCGGGTATTTCTACCGGGTATTGAAACGAAAGAAAAATACCTTGATGGGCGCGTTCTTCCGGAGCTAATTCAGAGATATCTTGATTTTCAAATAATATTTCTCCTTCGGTAATGTCAAATTCTTCCTTTCCGGCTATAACGGAAGCCAAAGTACTTTTACCAGAACCATTAGGTCCCATAATAGCGTGGACCTCACCTGCCTGTACAAGCAAGTCAATCCCTTTTAATATTTCATTTTCTTCTACACTTGCGTGTAAATTTTTAATCTGTAACATAGTTCGTTTTATTCTAATTTAACATCCGGTGTGGAAGGTTTGGTTCCTACACTTACAATTTCAGCAATGGTCGCAATTTCTTCCCAAGCAATCTCTTCGGGATTTTCATTTTTTTGGATAACGGCCTTCACCACAACTGGAACCATATCAGTGGGTTCTTTTTTGATTCGTTCGATTTCTTTTCCTAAAGTTTTCGCTTTGTCGTTAATTTGAACGCCGTAAATAAAATTTTTACCTAAAAGCACACCGGCTTGACCGTCATAATAGTAGTCGGCACTAATAACTTGCAGTGATGCCTCATCGATAACTGGTTCTTCTTGGGTTTGGTTTTTACAGGCGATTACACCTAAGGCAATGGTCAATAATAGAAAATACTTTTTCATATGTTTTTAAATTATCCTACTGATCCTTCTAAACTAATTTCTAATAATTTTTGTGCTTCGATAGCAAATTCCATGGGTAATTTGTTCAACACTTCCTTACTAAACCCATTTACAATCAGCGCAATGGCTTTTTCGGTATCAATTCCTCTTTGATTGCAATAAAAAATTTGGTCCTCCCCAATTTTAGAGGTGGTGGCTTCGTGTTCTACCTGAGCAGTTTTATTGTTGGCTTCGATATACGGAAACGTATGAGCCCCACATTGGTTGCCCATTAACAACGAGTCACATTGAGAAAAATTCCGCGCATTCTCAGCCTGAGGGTGAATTTTCACCAAACCTCGGTAGGAGTTTTGCGATTTGCCGGCAGAGATTCCTTTAGAAATAATGGTGCTTCGGGTGTTTTTACCCAAATGAATCATTTTGGTACCGGTATCTGCTTGTTGAAAATTATTGGTTACTGCAATCGAATAAAATTCTCCGATTGAATTATCTCCTTTGAGTATACAACTGGGGTATTTCCAAGTTATGGCACTACCGGTTTCTACCTGTGTCCAAGAAATCTTTGCGTTCTTTTCGCAAAGCCCTCTTTTGGTTACAAAATTAAACACCCCTCCGTCTCCTTCTTTACTTCCGGGGTACCAGTTTTGAACCGTAGAATACTTGATCTCAGCCCCTTCAAGCGCAATTAATTCTACCACAGCAGCGTGTAACTGATTCTCGTCACGCATCGGAGCCGTACAACCTTCTAAGTAACTTACGTAGCTGTCTTGATCAGCAATCACCAGGGTACGTTCAAACTGTCCGGTACCCGCCTGGTTAATTCTAAAATAAGTTGACAACTCCATAGGGCAACGAACCCCTTTGGGAATATAACAGAAAGAACCATCGCTAAACACAGCGGAATTGAGAGCTGCGTAAAAATTATCCCGTTGTGGAACTACCGTTCCTAAATATTTCTGAACCAAATCGGGGTACTCACGAATGGCCTCCGAAATAGAACAGAAAATAATACCTTTTTCGGCCAAGGTTTTCTTAAAAGTAGTAGCCACAGACACGGAGTCCATCACTATATCTACTGCGACACCAGTTAATCGCTTTTGTTCTTCTATAGAAATACCGAGTTTTTTAAAAGTGTCGAGTAATTCCGGATCAACCTCATCCAAACTGTTGTATTTAGGAGCTTTTACCGGGGCAGAATAATAAGAAATGGCCTGAAAATTGGGTTTTTTATAGTGGATGTTAGCCCATTCAGGCTCTTCCATCTTTTGCCAATGTCGAAACGCCTCTAACCGCCATTCGGTCATCCACTCAGGCTCTTCTTTTTTGGCTGATATGGTTCGAATTACCTCTTCATTTAGACCTACAGGAAGGGTATCCGACTCAATATCGGTATAAAACCCGTATTTATACTCCTGTGTCTCGAGCTCCTTTTGTAAATCGTCTTCAGTGTATTTTGACATAATGTTGTAATCTTAAAATTTTAAAAACTTACCAGAACAGTATCGTTCTGTATAGGCTCAAGGAGTTAATCGGTTTATAACGAAAAACTCTCGCCACATCCACAAGTACGATTGGCATTGGGATTGTTAAATACAAAGCCTTTACCGTTAAGCCCTCCCGAATACTCTAGGGTAGTACCGACTAAGTACAAAAAACTACGTTTATCAACAGCAATCTTAACGGCATTATCTTCAAAGACTTTGTCATCTTCTTGCAGCGATTTATCAAACTTCAGTTCATACGAAAGTCCGGAACAACCGCCACTTTTCACACCCACTCGTACGTAATCATTTTCAGTATTATACCCATCCTCTGACATGAGTTGGGCAATCTTTAAACGTGCTGAATCACTTACTTTAATCATAGTCCTATGTACTAAATGCAAAAAGTATAAAAAAGTTGCCTGCAAATATACGATTTTTTAAACGCTTTTTTCAATTAAAGTGCCTGAAAATTAAAAAACAAACTCTTGGAATTTTGGTTTTTAGAGTCTGACATGAAGAGTTTGAAAGGATTAGCGATTTCTTATCTATAATATCCCTGGAGAGAACCATTCATTCCTCCCAAATTTTAACTTGTAGAAAAAAAATCTTTATCCATCAATAACCACTCCATTAAAATGGATTTTGAAAATCGGGATTATTGATAAAATTAGGGTCAGACAAAGAAAGCAAAAAGGCTTTTAAATACATCTTATCTTCTTCAGAAAGTTGTACACCTCCTTGAGCAATATATTTCATCAATGGATCTATAGTTTCAGAATAGACTAAGCCTTCGCTGTAGTGATTAATTACCTCGTCCAGAGTCTCAAATCGGCCGTCATGCATATATGGACCGGTATAGGCTAAATTGCGTAGCGACGGGGCTCGAAATTTGCCGTTATCGAATGGATCTCCAGAAACGCCACCCAAACCTAAATCGGTAAAAAACTCATCCAAACCATTATTATGAAAGGTATTATCCGTCCATAAAGGATTAAAGGAATTGCCGTGACAGTGAAAGCAATCCCCTCGATCCTCCGCCATAAAGACTTGAAATCCCTCTTTGGCTTCCGCCGAAATAGCGTTTTCGTCACCCAACAAGTACCTATCAAAGGGAGAATCAGCTGAAATTAAAGTTCGAAGAAATTGAGCAATGGCTCGAGAAACCAGTACCGAATCAATGGCTGGTGTACCAAACGCTTGCTCAAAAAGTTCGGGATATTGATCGTGGTTTTGCAAGGAGCTAATCACTTGACTCCAAGTATTATTGAGTTCAAAAGGATTGGTTATAGGTCCGGAAAGTTGTTGTTCTAAACTAATTGCACTGCCGTCCCAATTAAGTTTCTGACTGTAATTCCAAGCTAGATTGTGTAAGGGCATACTATTTCGGGTGCCTTCTTGTCCCGCAATTCCAATACTCAAGGGCAACCCATCGGTAAAGGCCTTTTGAGGTTGATGACAACTGGCACAAGACTGGGTTTGATCGAGGGACAAGATGGGATCAAAAAATAATTTTCTTCCCAAGGAAATACCTTCCACAGTCTGTGGATTATCGGCAGGTATTACAGGTTCTGCCAAATACATCTGAAAAATTTCAGGTATCTGTAAGGGTGCCGGTGTCACCGTAACAGGGACATAGCCATCGTCTGAAGACGAACAGGCCATGCATAAAAAAATAACTGCCCCCCAAAGCCAATTAGCTTTCATTACTCCTTTAATTTATACTTATCTCAAAAACGTCTTGACCATTAGCTTGCATCATCTTTTGTGCCTCAAAATTCATCATCAAGTTGACATCGTAAGTATTTAAATTCCAAGTATGTGGGTTTTTAAACCATTCTGCCAAATTCATTTTAAATGTAAGCTGAAAGTCGTCAGTGACAACAAATTCTTGCATATGAGTAACTACAAAATGATTATTATCTCGAACCTCATTATCATCCATGGTGGGCCCCATATGATAGGCATATGGCATATCTACTCCTATATCGTTGATGTATTTTCCTTCCAATTGAAGATAGTGGTACCCGCCTCCAATATTTTCGGGCCAATTCCAGGATTCTGAATTTAAATCGGGGTAGGCGCCGCTGATATTGTTTTCCTCGTCAAAACCAAAGGTAAAAACCACCCCCTTATACGTTCCCTGAGGAATGTGATGGGAGGGTGTTTGCCCATTTACAAACTCTTTTTCAATATTGATTAAAGCATGAGAAAAGCCAGTATATGTTAAGTAACTACCGTCTTCTCGAATAAATCGAATATCCGAAATTAAGTATCGCAGATGGTTGATCGAAAGTAAATCTCCGTTAGCATTCGTGTATTCAAATAGGTCAAACTGATTTTTAGTGACCTCTGTTCCGTCCCAATGGTGGTAAAAATCAAAAGTAACTAAGGCTTGATTAGTGCCCGTGTCATCATTGTCTTTACTGCAACTTACCACAAGTAGAGTGGTTGTGATTATAAACAAAATTTTTTTCATAACTATTTTTTTAATTTAATAATTACAACGTCTTTTCCGCCCTTATTATTTTGTATATCACCATCATTACTTTGTGAACTGCCCCCCAAGAGAATGTTTCCTTCAGAGGAAATCAAACCGGTATAGGCAAAATCCAACTGGCTACCGCCGTAATTTTTTTCAAAAGTAATTGAACCATTAGCATCGGTAATTACCAACCAGAAATCGCTTTCGCCAAAATTGTGATTTACATCCCCATCAGAACTTCTAGAAGAACCTATAATTACCAAGCCCTTATCGTTTTTTTCGAGTAGTGTTCGCGAGGTATCAAACTGGCTTCCACCATAATTTTTTTGCCACAGCAAATTCCCAGAATCACTAATTTTAATCAACCAGATGTCTGCATTTCCACGGGGGTGGGTAACTTGTCCATCACTACTTCGGCTGTCGCCAATCACGTAATAGTTACCTCCATCTGTTTTACGAAGGCCATAGGCAATTTCGATACCGCTTCCACCGTAATTTTTTTGCCAAAGCATACTGCCTTGGGCATTGATTCGTACGGCCCAAAAATCGTAACTGCCTTTGGGATCCGTAATATCAAAATCATCACTTTCTGAATTACCAACCATCAAAAATCCGCCATCCGCTGTTTCTACTACATCGTAGGCTCGGTCGTTGTTGGTCCCTCCGTAGTATTGGTTCCAAATTTCGTTTCCGTCTGCATCGATTCTGATGGCCCAAAATTCCCCCACCCCATGGTTGGGTTGATAAGAATAGGTTTCTCCTGACGAACGTCCGTCGTAATCTATAAATCCCACCAAAAGATAACCTCCGTCTGAGGTTTGCACTAGTGAATGACCTTGGTCATGACCGGAGTAACCGTAACATTTTTGCCACAGCAAATTTCCCGAGGTATCGAGTTTTGTTAACCAATAATCATAGAAGCCGTGATTGCCCGTCACCTCCCCATCAGTACTTCGAGCATAACCCAGCACAGCCAAACCCCCATCGGTAGTAGCTATAATTTTAGTAGCTCGGTCGTCTAACGACCCGCCGTAGGTTTTACTCCACAATAAATGGCCATTAATATCGGTTTTAAATACCCAATAATCGGCATCTGAAGTGGTTTTGTCGGTAATATCGCCATCGGTACTGGAGGTATAACCAGCCATGACATAACCGCCTGGAACTTCAATCATAGCACTAACGTCATCTTCAGAAGAGCCACCAAAATTTTTTACCCAATCAATAGTTCCGGTAAAAAGATCTTCACCGGGTTCGTCATCAGTCACTACATCGTCGGTTTCTCCTCCATTTTCATCCTTCGAGCAGCCGTAACCGATGACTAATAAAGACCAGCATAAAAGTATTTTGGGGATAAGTTGGTAAAAATTCACAGCTATTTTTTTATAAACTTCTGAGAGGTGGTTTCGTTAAGAACTAATATATAGATTCCAGCAGGATATGTGGAAACATCCAATGTTATTCCGGGTAAATTCAATCCTTCTTGCTGATCAATCAATTGGCCGAGGGTGTTATAAATACGTACCGATTCTAAGTTTTGTTTATCCGATCGAACGGTCACATAATCTACTACCGGGTTAGGGAATACGGTAAATTCATTCATAATATGATCTTCCACGGCTACATAATTAGAATCTCTAATTAAAAAGAACCCTCTATCCATATCACCGATTACGAGACATTCGCTTTCAAAAAACGGATACACATTCCAAGCACCGTTAAAATCGGTGGAGTTGTTTTGAGGATAGGTATCAAAATATCCCACTTCTGTCATAGTATTGGAACCGATATTAGATATATCGATAACTCGGACACCCGCTGAATAATTGGCTAAATAAAACTTATCACCCTTTACATATCCGTTGTGGTCAATAGCTCCGGTGGGACCTGAATAATCAAATTTTAATACCGGATTGTCCAAATCGGTAAAATCAAATACCAAGGTTCGGGTGTTAAAGCCAAAGTCAATTTCATCAATCTCATCGCCCATCAAAAAATAGCGTTGGTCTTCAGTAAGCCACCCTTGGTGCGTATACGCCACATTGCTATAGTCGATAGTACTGACCACTTGAATGTTATTTTTCTCGGTCACATCCAACACCACTACTTGATAAACATTACTTCCGAAAAATAATTCGCGCCCGTGATAATCGGTATCCGGTCCGATATAATTGACAATCTGAGCGTCGTGAGTATAATCGAGTGCAGCATAACCTCCCGCAAAAGTAGGGTTTAACGGGTCTTGAATATTAACAATGTGAGGTCCACCATTAAAAGTAGCTGTACCAATAACATATGCATATCCACTTTCTTCGTTAATCGCAATATTGTGAGCACTACCAAACTCGTCATAATGAGCATCAATAGAAAAAGTTACCGGCGGGTTGACCACATTTCTCAATTTTGTCAAATCAAAAACCTGCATACCATGATTGGAGTTTGCATCACTGACAATAAACGCATAATTGTTATACACTTTCGCATCTCGCCAGATACTACTACCGTCTTGAGTAGGTAATTTTCCTAAATAAACAGTATTTACGGGATCAGAAATATCAAAAAAAGCGGTTCCATTATCCAAACAGACAATCGCATATTCTTTCCCGTCTTCGGGATCCGTCCATCCCCAAGAATCATTCCCGGAAGACGCATTAAGTTCAGACAAACTAAAATGAGCTAACAAGTCATAACCCTGACAGGGATATATTCCAGCAAATCCATTTTCACAAGGAGTTTGTGCTTCCATTTTTGAAAAAAACACTACAAGTAATGCAATAGTAACTACTAATCTCATAAGCTTTATTTAAAATTAAGACAACAATAGTACAAATTTTGTCTGTTTCCCTATGTATTGTTGATGTTAAAATATCAATCCTTCTTTTATTAAGAAAATAATACATTTTTGAATGATTGCGACAGACCACATTTTTAGCATAGATATAACAAGCTGTTAAACTAGATAAACAGTAATTTATTTACATTTGTAAAGTGTAACATTTTTTCTTAAACACATACATATAATAAACAGAAACCCTACAATTTTAAACGTTATGAACAGATTTTTACCCTTAGGGGTGTTTTTCTTTTTGTTGTCAGGATCTCTTTTTTCCCAACAAATAGATTTTGAAGAGTACACATTAGACAATGGGATGCATGTGATTTTGCACAAAGACCAAACAGCACCGGTGGTGGTGACCTCGGTGATGTACAAAGTAGGTGCTAAAGATGAACAACCCGACCGAACTGGGTTTGCGCATTTTTTTGAGCATTTATTATTTGAAGGTACTGAAAACATAGGGCGAGGCGAATGGTTTAAAATTGTTTCTGCCCATGGAGGTACCAACAACGCCAATACTTCAGACGACAGAACTTATTATTATGAAGTTTTTCCTTCCAATGCGGTCGAAGTAGGATTGTGGATGGAAAGTGAAAGACTGCTTCACCCGCTGATTAACCAAATTGGTGTAGATACCCAGAACGAAGTAGTTAAAGAAGAAAAACGCTTGCGTGTGGATAACCAACCCTACGGAAGACTGGTGTATGAGGTCAAGAAAAATCTCTTTAAGAAACACCCGTACCGCTGGAGCACTATTGGTGAAATGGAGCATTTAGACGCAGCAACCTTAGAGGAGTTTTTACAATTTAAAAACACCTATTATGTGCCTAATAACGCAACCTTGGTAGTGGCCGGCGACATTGATATTCCGCAGGTTAAAAAAATGATCCAAGACTACTTTGGGCCCATCCCACGGGGAAAGGAAATAAACCGCACCAAAATAATTGAAGATCCCATTACCCAACAAATGGATGTAGTGGCGTACGACCCCAATATTCAGATTCCTGCCCTGTTGCACGTGTATCGCACGCCCGGCATGTCCACTCGTGAAGCCCGAGTTTTAGACATGATTTCAACCCTTTTAAGCACCGGAAAAAGTTCGCGGTTTTATAAAAAATTAGTCGACGAAAAAAAGATGGCCTTAGAAGTGATGTCGCTCAATTTTTCGCAAGAAGATTACGGTATGTATATCACCTTTGCGCTTCCCATCGGAGGTACTTCGCTGGGCGACTTAACACGTGAAATGGACGAAGAAATAACCCGAATTCAAACCGAACTTATTTCGGAAAGAGAATTTGAAAAACTATTGAATGTTTTTGAAAACAATTTTATAAATGCTAATGCGTCCATTGAAGGTATTGCGCATTCACTGGTAACCTATCAAATGTTTTATGGAGATACCCATTTAATCAATACTGAAATTGATATCTATCGCTCGATTACTCGTGAAGAAATTCGTGAGGTTGCCCGAAAGTATTTAAACCCCAACCAACGCTTGCGGTTGGAATACCTTCCTGAAAACGATAAACAATAAATTCTCTAAGTACACATCATGAAAAAACATATTCTTATACTATTATTATTATGTATTGGGGTCACTGCAATGGCACAAATCGATCGCTCTAAGCAACCGATACCTGGAGCAGCGCCCACCATTTATATGCAAACCCCAGAAACCTTCCAACTCGAAAACGGATTACGGGTTTTAGTGGTAAAAAATGCCAAACTACCCCGGGTTAGAATGCAATTGCTTTTAGATAACCCACCCGTAGCCCTAGAAAGTAAAGTTGGAACCGACGAACTTCTCTCTTTCATATTAGGTAATGGAACCTCAACCATTTCCAAAGAAGACTTTAACGAAGAAATTGACTTTATGGGTGCTCAAATCAATTTTGGCTCGCAAAGCGCCTATGCGCAAACATTATCTAAATATTTTGACCGAGTATTTGAGATGTTTGCCGACGCAATTACCAACCCGTTAATTACTGAAGAAGAGTTTGCTACCCAAAAAGAAAGATACTTAGAAGCCTTAAAAAACAATAAAAGAGACGTAGCAACTGTATCTCGACAAGTTTCCTCCGGATTGCTATACGGATTGAAACACCCTTTCGGGGAATTTGCTACCGAAGAAAGCGCTGCTTCTATCAGCTACCGGGACGCGGTGGAGTATTATCAAACTTTTTTCTCCCCGGAAAACGCCTATTTAGTGGTGGTCGGTGACGTAGAAAAATCAAAAGTTGAAGCCTTGACCAAGGTGTTCTTTAGCAATTGGACGCATAAAAAAGTACCTAACATCAGTTATTCAGATCCGGTTGATGTACCAGTTACTCAAATTAATTTTGTGGATATGCCCAATGCTGTCCAGTCTAATATTGTGGTGCAAAATGTGGTTCACCTGAAAATGAACCACCCCGATTACTTTCCGGTATTGGTAGCTAACAATATTTTAGGTGGTGACTTTAACAGCTTACTCAATATGAACCTACGTGAAGACAAAGGATATACCTATGGAGCCCGTTCTGTAATCGGTGCCGACAAATACGTCTCCCGTTTTTATGCCACTGCGAGTGTGCGTAATGCGGTAACGGATAGTGCTGTGGTAGAGTTTATTAAAGAAATTAAAAACATTCGTGAAAATTTAGTTTCTAATGACCAATTAATTTTGGCGAAAGCCAAATTTACAGGTGATTTTGTAAGAGCGTTAGAACGCCCTGAAACCATTGCTAATTATGCCCTAAATATCGAAACTCAAAATCTTCCTAAAAACTTTTATGAAGATTATCTCAAAAAAATAAACGCCGTAACTGCCCAAGATATTCAACGGGTGGCAAATACCTACTTCAAGGCGGATAACATGAGAATTGTAGTCACCGGAAAGGGTAGCGAAATTTTAGAAAACATCAAAAAAATTACCATCAATGGTAAACCAGTTACTATTGCTTATTATGATGTGTACGGAAACCCAACCGATGAGCCCAATTACCATATAGAACTCGATCCTACGGTGACGTTGGAAAGCGTTTTGGAAAAATATATCAACGCCATGGGAGGACGAAAAGCCCTAGAGAATGTAAATTCTATATACCAAATTTCAACCGGACAAATACAGGGAACGCCCATACAGTTAGAAACGAAAATTACCAAATCAGGTAAATCACTTTTAAAGGTTTCTGCTATGGGCATGGAAATACAGAAATCTGTTTTTGATGGTGAAAAAGGATATATGATCGTTCAGGGGCAGCGTATTGAAAATGATGAGCCAACCAATAGAAGTCACCAAGAATCAACCACCACATTTATCGAACTAAATCCTAAAAATGCACAACTTACCGGCATGGAAAATGTAGGAGGTAATCAAGCTTATGCCGTGTCTTACGGTCCCGACAAGGTATGCTATTACGATGCGGCTACTGGCTTAAAAATTAAAGAAATTAACACCATTAAACAAGCCGGAATGGAAGTACAATCAGAAAGTTACTACTCCGACTACAAAGTAGTTAATGGTATTAATATTCCCCACAAACGAACCGATTTTATAGGACCACAAGAAATTGAATTTAACCTATCGCAGGTACTGATCAACGAAGGAGTAAGCGATGAGGATTTTAAATAATAAAGCCCTTACACACCGCCAGAAAATTCTGGCGGTGTTTTTTTTGTGGAATTAGCCAATAATACCCCAGAAAGTATTACTCCAATAGCAACTACTTGAAAAAAAGAAAGTGATTCACCGTCTATAATTCCCCAAAAAATAGCCACCACAGGTATTAAATATGTAACCGAAGAAGAAAATACAGCAGTGGTCATTTTAATGAGTTTGTTAAATAAAAGCAATGCTAAAGCGGAACTAAAAATAGCCAACACCACAAGCGCGCCTAACGATTGCATCACAACCGGAGTGGCTAAATCGGAGCGATTCCAAAAGCCACTACACACTAAAACCACTAAAGAAATCGGGGTAATTGCGGCAAAACTACCTACAGTGATAGCCGTAGGGGTTAAATCAGGTAATTTGGATTTGAGTATGTTGACATTCATGGCATACCCAAAAGTTGCTAAAAATACATACAACACGTATTGGTAGTTTTGATTGGGATTCACCTCGGCTCCCACCCAAATCAATAAAAAACAACCCAACAGTCCTATAATTACACCCACAAATTGTTTGAGAGTGAAGGTAATTTTGAACAACACATACCCAAACAATAGGGTCATAATTGGTGTGGTAGTATTGAGAACCGAAGAGATGGTACTATCAATTTCTGTTTGGGCAATAGCAAAGCAAAAGGCCGGAAAAAAGGTACCGATAAATCCGGCTAATGCAACCCATTTCCAATGGTGTCTTTGAATATAACGCAGGTGCTTATGCCAGATCAATAGTAAAAATATCCCGGCAACCAAAACTCGCAAAGCTCCTAATTGAATCGGTGTCAAACCGATTAAGGATTTTTTAATCAGTATAAAAGAGCTCCCCCAGATCAAAGCGAGTACTGCTAAATAAAGCCATTTGGAGGTTTTTGCGTTCATTATTGTTTCACGTACAAAAATGAGAATTAAATAGGAACAATTCCCAAATATATTGTATATTTTTGCAAGGTATTTCCCTAAAAAAAATATCCCATGAAAACAATTGTAAAAATATCGATTCTTCTTGCACTTATTACTACCGGAGTGGGGTGCAAAAATCAAACTGAGCCCGAAGTGAAAACGGTTCCCACCGAAGTAGTAGAGAAACAATTAAATCCCGATGCAGAATACGTGACCGCTTCTTTTGAAATAGAAGGAATGGCTTGTCCTATGGGGTGTGCTAAACCCATTGAAAAAAACTTAGCCAAACTCGACGGAGTAAAAGAAGCGCGAGTCGATTTTGAAACCAAAACCGCCACCGTAGTTTATGACCAAGCCATGGCTGATCAAACTACGTTTATAAATTCCGTAAAACAGACTGGAAATACGTACCAAGTAATTTCTTGGAATGGCAATCAGCTGCCCTCAGAATAATCGGAGCTGAATAATAGAATCTTTCTTCCTAAACTCTGGTAAAAGTATTTACTTAAATTCCCACCAGTGTACCATGTTTGGTAGCTGGTGGGAATTTGTTTTTTAATGCTGATTGATTACTTCTTCATCTCGGTATTTACAACATGGATGTAAGTTTTCGTATACCTCAGCAGTGGCTTCGTGATTTTCGGTATCATGCCCCACATTAGCAACGCTTTTTTCAATTTCATCCAAAGTAATTTTTCGCTCGTCATAAACCAAACTCAATTGGTGGGAATTTACATCCCAAATTGCCGATTTAACCCCTTTGTTTTTTATGGCTGCTTTTTCGATTCGATCTTTACACATCATGCAGATCCCATCTACTTCAACTACCGCTGTTTGATTTTTGTTTTGAGAAAAAAGGGCCATACTCGAAAACAAAAAAAGACTGATCATTAAAACTTGTTTTTTCATAACTCTTTGATTTATTGATTTAAACACCCCAGTCATGTTACCTAAAACTTCGGCATTGGCAGGGGTGATTTAGATTATTATTTAAAAATTAAACACATTCTTTATAAATTCCAACGGATTCCGGCGTAATACATACTTCCAAAAATGGGACCATACACCAAAGTAGAATCAAAATACATTCCATAGGGATCATCGGCCGCAATAATGGGGTTATTTTGTTTCACATTGGTAATGTTTTCACCTCCCACATAGACTTCCAACTTATGGTTAAAGACTCGGGTAATTTGAGCATTGAGGGTATTTAATTCTGAGGACCATTCCGGACGTTGATAACTCGGTAAATTGGCCGTTGTATTTGGAAAACGTTGTTTGCTTAACCAATTGTAAGTAGCGTCAAAACGCCATTGTGCGTGTTTGGAATTCAAAGTAGTTTCATAAGATAGATTGGCAAAAAACCGATGTAAGGGCACAAGTGCTTTTTGAAGCTTTCCTGTACTGTAATCGGTCTTTACATCAGCCAAGCGGTAAGAAAGTCGTAAGTTAGTTCGCTGCAGCGGTGCCGAATTAAATTCGGCTTGAAAGCTGTTCGCAAAACTTTTTCCGCGAAGGTTGTAAAATCGTACTTCCCTCGGGTTTTCTAAATCTACCACTACTTGATTCACAAAATCTGTTCGATAAAAATCCAGCGCTATGTCCGCCGAACGTCCAAATAGAGAAAATCCTTGGGTAAAAGACAATCCATAATTCCACGCATCTTCAGCATCTAGCCCATAAATATCGCCACCCGCTTCTTCGACCACCCATTTTCTAGAAGAAGCAAAATACAATTGGTTTTCGGCATAAATAGAAGCCGCTCTAACCCCTCTTCCAACCGAACCTTTTATTGCAGCACCTTCCCACAGCGTGTATTGGGCATGCAGCCGGGGACTCACAAAAAATCCTATACGATTGTGGTAATCGGCTCGGATCCCGGCAGTCAGCAAAAGTTTGTCCAAATTATCATAGGAATATTCAAAAAACAAACCCGTAGAAATATCATTTCGATTGAATTGATTCAACAACAATTGTTCTTGGTATAAATCATAGCCATAACTCCACCCTGCAATAAATTTGTGTCGGGTGTCGGATATAATGGAATTAAAAAGCAAATTAGAGAAAAAACTCAAGTGATTAATATTGTACACCTGCACTCCGTAATGTGATTTTTGATCATGATAACTAAATGCTGTCTGTAATCCTAAAGATTCATAAGGTCGATTGGGAAAGACATAGCCCATTTTTAAGGAAGCGTCGGCACGGGTTGTTTCAATTCGCCCTCCCCAAGTATCACTAAAACCGTGATTATGACCATCGCCATGGCCTTGATGTGCAACTGCAGTTTGACCTATTTCTTTTTCATCGGTTAAAAACTGAACATTGAGCATCCCCATCCAACCTTTTTCGTTGTTGATATATTGCCAACGATTCATGATATTGAGTTGTTTGCCCAGAGGCATATCCATAAAACCATCATCGTTTGTATCCTCTGCATGGGTACGTAGGTTGCCATGCAAGTACAAACCGGTATACCAACGATCGTTGACTTTAAAATTGAGATGGTTGTTTAGTTCATAACGTTGATCGGTACTCGCATAGGCATTGATAAAAACTTTTGCATCGGTTTGCGGTTTTTTTAATTCTGCATTTATATGTCCGGCGATACTTTCAAAGCCATGAATAACACTTCCGGCACCTTTACCAATTTGGATACTTTCAACCCAAGTGCCTGGTATAAAACCCAAACCAAAGGATTGAGCTGCCCCTCGTAATGATGGAATACTTTCAAAGGTCATTAAAGTATAGGGGCTGGTGAGTCCCAACATTTTAATTTGACGTGTACCGGTTAAAGCATCTGGAAAATGGGTATCAATTGCGGGGTTCGTTTCAAAACTCTCACCTAAATTACAACATGCCGCTTTTAAAAGTTCGGCACTGGTAATGTGGGTAATATTTTGTGCTTGAACTAACGAACGAAAGGCGGTTTTTTTTCTGCGCGATAAAACTACGGCGTCCAAGGCATTATCCTCCACCATCCAATGGGTTAATTCCGTAGGTTGATGAATATGTAATGTATCTGTTTTAAAGCCTACATAACTCAAAATTAGTTGGTTATAATTGGCGTTATAATCCAATTCAAAAGTACCATCCATGGTCGTAATGGTTCCTATTGAAGTTCCTTCCCAGTACACGTTTACCCCGCTCAGTGGTACATCCTCATTATCGTAAACCGTTCCTTTTACCACCGATTGAGCTGAAAAGATCAGGGTTGTAAGCAACCCGATTATGGTTAATATTAATTTTTTGATTTCCTCACTTCGAAATAACTCATCGATATGAGGTATATCTAACAGGGTAACTCCCTGTTTGTTAGGATTTTTTTTATTGAAAATCATAATTGTATTTATTTAAAACTGAAAAATCGGCGTTATTACACGCACAATAAATAGCTATCGGTACAACGGGTACCTTAATAAATACAATCAAATCAGGAAGGTCTGATAAAGCACCAATAAATTGAGGCTTAAAGGGGGTGGAGTATAATGTTGAAAAACAATTTCGTCGTAAGAACGAAAGGTAACTAATTGATAGGAATACGAATTTATGATTCCTTGAACAGAATAATCGAAATCTGTTGAAAATTTATCTGTTGGAAAGGTGTATTGCTCGTCGGTATCTACTTGCAAGAACAAATCCTCACAACAACCGGGTTTTTCAGATTTGTGTGATAAGTAAATCTCCAACTCGCCGTCATCTTCCACACAGCCTAGCATTCTTTCGCCAACCATCAGGGCTTTAGTAACCACATGGCCACCACAAAAATGTTGCCCATAGGTAATACCACTACTTCCCAAAAGTAGAAATAAGGATAGCGCTATGGCCCAAAATTTTCTCATCATTGCTACAAAATTACAAAAAAAAACATACGCCTTATAATTTTAACAAGACTTAACAACGTAAAAATTAAGGATGTAAACCCAGCAACTAACTATTTATTTCTACAATAAAGTCCCTGTTTTTAGTTATTTTTGCTGTATAATCACCCACACGATGGATTTAAATCAGCTTAAACACCAAATACTACAAATTATAGAAACGCCGGATACCAGTCGCGATCAAAAGCTAACACTCCTGTGTCAATTTTTACACAACGAAGTAGATTACTACGATTGGGTGGGTTTTTATTTTGCTGTTCACCCCAGCCGGCAGTTACAGTTAGGTCCTTTTGCCGGAGAACCCACCGATCATACCATTATCCCTTTCGGGAAAGGAATATGCGGACAAGTAGCCGTCTCTGGAAAAAATTTTGTCGTTCCTGATGTTCAGGCGCAAGACAATTATATTGCGTGTAGTATCCACGTGAAATCCGAAATCGTTGTCCCGCTATATGTCCAAGACATTAATATAGGACAGCTGGATATTGACTCCCACACGCTCAATGCTTTTACTGAAAAAGACGAACAATTCCTAGAATGGGTCAACCAACAAGTGGCTCAATTGTTTTAGACTACCCGAAGTATGAAGTAATTCTTTTTGCCGCGTTGCAGTAAGATAAAGGTGTCATTAATTAAATCAACTTCGGTAAGTTGGTAGTTTTCATCTACTTTTTCGCGGTTTATTGAAATCGAGTTTTCTTTTAACGCCCGACGAGCTTCACTGTTGGAAGGTAAAAATCCGGATACTTCCGAAAGGGTTGAAACGATATCCAAACCGTCGGCCAAAAGGGATTTGGCTATTTCCCGCTGCGGCACCCCTTCAAACACCTCTAAAAAAGTAATCACATCTAACGATTTTAAGTCCTCCGAGGTCGATTGACCAAACAAAATTCCCGATGCTTGTACCGCTTTATCCAAATCTTCTCGGGAATGAACCAAGACGGTTATTTCTTCGGCCAACTTCTTTTGTAAAATGCGTAAATGAGGTGTTTCTCGGTGTTGTGCTACCAAATGGGTGATTTCTTCTTTGGACAAAAAGGTAAAAATCTTGATATACCTCTCCGCATCCTCATCACTAGTGTTAATCCAGTATTGATAAAATTTATAAGGTGAAGTAAGTTGGCGATCCAACCAAATATTTCCGGACTCACTCTTGCCAAATTTCGTACCGTCTGCTTTGGTAATTAGCGGGCAAGTCAAAGCAAAGGCCTTCCCGGACGCCATTCTGCGAATGAGTTCTGTACCGGTAGTGATATTTCCCCATTGGTCACTCCCGCCCATTTGCAGGGTGCAATTATAGTGTTGGTACAGATGTAAAAAATCGTATCCTTGAACCAATTGGTAGGTAAATTCGGTAAAAGACATGCCTTCGGCATCCTCAGCTGTGAGCCGTTTGGTAACAGAGTCTTTGGCCATCATATAATTGACTGTCAGATGTTTTCCCACGTCTCGTATAAAACTCAAAAACGAGATCTCTTTCATCCAGTCATAATTATTGACCAACTCCGCAGTATTGGGTGCCGAACTCTCAAAATCCAAAAAATGGGACAATTGCTTTTGCAAACGTGCTTGATTGTGTCGTAACGTGGCTTCGTCTAACAAATTACGCTCCTGCGACTTTCCCGAAGGGTCGCCAATCATACCTGTCGCACCGCCCACTAAGGCAATCGGTTTATGACCACAATTTTGAAAATGCTTTAAGATCATGATGCTCACCAAATGCCCCACATGCAGCGATTCCGCGGTGGGATCAAAACCCACATACGCAGTGCGCATTTGCTCTAACAGATGTTCTTCAGTACCCGGCATGATATCGTGAATCATGCCACGCCACTGCAATTCTTCGACAAAATTTTTGGCCATTTTTCTGATTTTTTGTGCAAAGATAAATTTTATAGCAAAATGAAGTGGCCTAACTCGACTACTTATTCGCAATTTCGCGAGATAATTTTTAGACCCATTTTTTAAACAAAAACACGGGTATAAAAAAAATCCTATACTTTTGCATTTCCAGCTTTCGCGAAATTAATAAATACGCAAAACAGAAAGCGTTGATTACAAGCTTTCTATAATTTTAACAAATAAATCCCTCCCGTTGGAGAAAGCATTTAAAAATGGCAAAAAATTTAGTAATAGTAGAATCTCCGGCCAAAGCCAAAACCATCGAAAAATTTTTGGGTAACGACTTTCATGTTACTTCCAGTTTTGGACACATCGCAGACTTACCCTCCCGTGAATTAGGGGTAGATGTGGAGGGCGATTTTAAACCCAAATATACCGTACCTAGTGATAAAAAGGCGTTAGTTAAAAATTTGAAATCCTTAGCCGACAAAGCAGAAATCGTCTGGCTGGCCAGCGATGAAGACCGAGAAGGAGAGGCCATCGCTTGGCATTTGGCAGAGACACTTAAGATTGACGATCAGAAAATAAAACGTATTGTTTTTCACGAAATTACGAAATCGGCGATACTTAAAGCCATTGAAAATCCCCGAGGAATTAATTACAACCTGGTTAATGCCCAACAAGCCCGCCGCGTATTAGACCGACTCGTGGGCTATGAACTATCCCCCGTTTTGTGGAAAAAAATTAAAGGCGGACTTTCAGCTGGCCGAGTACAGTCAGTCGCTGTACGATTAATTGTAGAACGCGAACGTGAAATACAAAACTTTACTGCCGAACCCTTTTTTCGGGTCGATGCCGAATTTGTCAATGAGGGAGGGAAAGCTTTCAAAGCCAAACTAAATCGAAACCTCGCTACCCGAGAAGAAGCCCAACAGTTTTTAGAAAAAAACAAAGAGGCTAGCTTCCGGATTGCCCATTTAGAAACCAAACCCGCTAAAAAATACCCGGCTGCTCCTTTTACCACTTCTACCCTCCAACAAGAAGCCGCTCGTAAATTATCCTTCCCCGTTGCTAAAACCATGATGGTGGCTCAACGACTCTACGAAGCCGGATTAATCACGTATATGCGTACCGACAGTGTTAATCTTTCACAAGAAGCCATGGCTGCCGCCAAACAAGAAATTGTTCGCGAGTATGGAGAAAAGTACAGTCAATCTAGAAATTTCACTTCCAAAACTAAAGGTGCTCAAGAAGCGCACGAAGCGATACGACCCACGGATATTTCTGTACATCAAATTGCCTTAGACCGCGATCAAAGCAAATTATACGACCTCATTTGGAAGCGCACCATAGCTTCCCAAATGAGCGATGCGATGTTAGAAAGAACGCAAGCACAAATTAGTGCTTCTACCCATTCAGAATTTTTTGTGGCTACCGGAGAAATGATCAAGTTTGATGGTTTCTTAAAAGTGTACTTAGAGAGCCACGATAGTGAGGACGAAGAACAAGAGGGTATGCTTCCTTTACTTCGAAAAGACGAACCCCTAACCCACAATTACATCACGGCGACCGAACGTTTTACTCGTCCTCCGTACCGATATACCGAAGCCTCCTTAGTTAAAAAATTAGAAGATTTAGGTATTGGTCGTCCCTCGACCTATGCACCTACCATTTCGACTATTCAACAACGCGATTACGTGGTCAAAGGAACCATAGATGGTGAAAAAAGAAAATATATACAACTGCATTTTAAAGACGGTATTATCCAGTCCAAACAACTTACTGAAAACGTCGGTTCCGACAAAGGAAAATTGGTTCCTACCGATATCGGAATGATTGTTAATGATTTTTTGGTGGAAAACTTTTCGACCATACTCGATTATAACTTTACGGCTAAAATGGAGGAGAATTTTGACGATATTGCAGCTGGTAATGAACAATGGACCGATTTGATGCGAGACTTCTACAATCAGTTTCACCCCCAAGTCAAGGACGTTGAGAAAAATGCTGAACGCGAAAGTGGAGAACGTATTTTAGGCACCCACCCCGAAAGTGGTAAAACCGTATTAGTACGTTTGGGAAAATTTGGTGCTATGGCTCAAATAGGGAATCAAGACGATCCGGACAAACTATTCGCCAGCTTGGGTCCAGACCAACAGCTCAATACTATTACTTTAGAAGAGGCCTTAGACTTATTTAAATTACCCAAAAAACTGGGGGTTTACGAAGGACAAGAATTAGAAACTAACAACGGGCGTTTTGGCCCGTATTTAAGATACGGAAAACAGTTTATTTCACTTCCTAAAGGAGTACAGCCTCTAGATGTGAGTATGGATATGGCTATTGAACTCATCGAAGAAAAGAAAAAAGCAGATGCCCCTATCGGCACCTTTCAGGGCCAACCGGTACAAAAAGGGGTGGGTCGGTTTGGGCCTTTTATCAAATGGAATAACCTATTTATTAATGTGAATAAAAAATACGATTTTAATAACCTTTCCCAAAAAGACATAGAAACACTGATTGAAGAAAAACTCAAAAAAGACCAAGAGAAACTTATTCGGGAATGGAAAGAAGAAGGTATTAAAATTGAAAAAGGTCGTTGGGGAAGGTTAGAAATCAGTAAAGGAAAACAAAAGGTAGAACTTCCTAAAGGTCAAGACCCCAAAACGATTTCCTTAGAAGAGGCTATTGCTTTATTAGAAAAATCGACCAGTAAATCAAAAGCTAAATCGACAAAAAAATAATGGAGACATTTTTTACTCCGGTTTCAAAACAAGTATTGGCCCATCGTGAAATACTCAAAGATAATGTGCTGGGCAAACGCATGTCCATATATTCTACGGAAGGTGACTTTCCCGATTTAAGTCAATGTAAAATGGTTTTGTTTGGTGTGTGCGAATCTCGAAATTCAGAAAACTACCTCGGAAAACAACCTACCTTTGATGCCATTCGAATGTCGCTGTATTCTTTATATGAAGGAAACTGGCAATATCCCCTGGCCGATTTGGGGAATATTTTGGCCGGCGAAAGTGTGGCCGATACGTATTTTGCGGTAAAACAAACCATTGCCAAACTAATCTCACACAATATTATTCCTATTATTTTAGGAGGAAGTCAGGATTTAACCTACGCCATTTACCGTGGGTATGATCAGTTTCCCAGAATGGTTAACCTGGTCAATATTGATAGTCGCTTTGATATTGGAAATACTGAAAATCCTATTTCTTCCAAATCTTATGTAGGAAAAATGGTGGTCGACAAACCTTTTAATCTTCAAAATTATACCAATTTGGGCTACCAAACCTACTTCAACAGCCCCGAGGAGATTGATTTAGTGGAGCGCCTCTATTTTGAAAGTTACCGTCTGGGTGAACTTACGGGAGATATCACTTTAGCCGAGCCTGTATTGCGAGAAGCAGATATTGTTAGTTTTGATATCACGGCAATAAAAGCCTCAGAAATGAGTTATAGTGGATATATATCTCCCAATGGATTCGACGGAAGAGAAGCCTGTGCCCTAGCTCGCTATAGCGGAATTAGCAATCAGGTGAGTAGTTTTGGGATTTTTGAATTGGAAAATATAGAGCGCGAAAACGCCGCCTCTATGCTCATCGCACAAATGTTGTGGTACTTTATAGAAGGAGTAAATTTTAGAATAGAAGACGGCCACTTTGATTCGGAAAAAGACTTCTTCACCTATCAGGTGCCCGTAGAAGATGAGATATTAGTATTTAAAAAAAGTAATAAATCACAACGCTGGTGGGTAGAAATACCATTTAACATCACTCCTAATAATAAAAATAAAACATATACGTTATTACCTTGCACGTATAGTGATTATCAAGCAGCCTGCGATCAAAAAATACCTGAGCGTTGGTTACGAGCGAGACAAAAAAACGAAAGTTAAAACTGTTAAAGGCACATTATTTTACAGAAACCGATTAAGTTTTTTTGTTTTTTAAAAAATTTATAGATAGGTTTACGCCCTTAAAATTTCAAAAAACAACCAAATAATTATATGAAAAAACTTTTTGCATTAGTAGCCGCAGTAGCATTTCTGGTCAGTTGTAATTCCGGAGATAGAGGTGAATTGGTAGGTGTAAAAGGAAAAAAATGGCATCCCGAAAAGCCCTATGGGATGACGCTTATTCCGGGCGGTTCATTCATCATGGGGAAATCTGATGATGATTTTGTAGGGGTTAAAGATGCTCCTACGAAAACCGTAACAGTACGTTCTTTTTACATGGACGAAACCGAAATCACCAATTCAGAGTACAAGCAATTTGTACATTGGGTGAGAGACTCTATTGTCCGCCTTAAATTAGCTATTCTTGCCGAAGAAGTGGGAGCTACTCCCGGAGATGGCGGTATCGGCGAATTTGCTTTCGTTGATCAACAGCAAGAAGAAATGACTCCTTATGACCAGTATATGTATGACAATTATTACGGTTTTGGAGATGATGAATTTGAAGGCCGTAGAATTAATAAAAATGTAGAACTAATTTGGGATACCGGTGCCTATCCGGATGTGTATTACGCAGAGGTGATGGATACTATGTATTTACCTCCCTCAGAATCTTACAACGGGCTTCGTACCATTGATGTCACCAAACTAAAGTTTCAGTACAGCTACATGGACATTGAGGCTGCTGCTAAAAACAAAGGCACCAAGAGAAGTGAATTTATAAAACGAGAAAGCCTTGAAATCTATCCCGATACTACCGTATGGATTAGAGATTTTAATTATTCGTACAATGAACCCATGCACAATGATTATTTTTGGCACCCTGCCTATAATGATTATCCGGTAGTAGGTGTTACTTGGAAACAAGCTAAAGCCTTCGCTGCATGGAGAACTCTATACAAAAATGCCTATCAAAAAGAAAAAGGCAAGCGACTTGTACCTTCTTTTAGACTTCCTATGGAAGGAGAATGGGAATATGCCGCTCGTGGAGGCTTAGCATCTGGAAACTATCCTTGGGGTGGTCCTTATACCATCAATGACCGGGGTTGTTTTATGGCTAATTTCAAACCTCTTAGAGGAGATTATGCCGCTGACCAAGCACTCTATACTGTAGAAGCTAAATCCTACGAGCCAAACGACTATAACTTGTACAACATGGCCGGAAACGTTTCCGAATGGGTAGACTCTTCTTACAGCCCCGACTCGTATGAATATATGTCCACTATGAACCCTTCGGTCAACGATCCCAATAACCCAAGAAAGGTCGTACGTGGTGGTTCATGGAAAGACGTAGCCTACTTCCTTCAAGTAGGAACTCGTGACTACGAATACGCCGATACCGCACGTAGTTATATCGGATTCCGTACCGTTCAAGACTATATGGGTACCGATGTGGTTCTCAACCAACAATACGGCGACGGCAGATAACCTGAAATCAACCTACAACTTATAACTAATATCAATTTTCTAAACCTTAATTTTTTATTATTATGGCACAATCAAAATCATCCAAAAAACTTTTTAACATGGCGTACGGCCTAGGTGCGTCAATTGTAATCTTAGGTGCATTATTCAAAATTAATCACTGGGAATTAGGTCCCCTTAATGGTAGTATCCTTTTAGCTATCGGTCTTATCACCGAAGCCATTATTTTCGCTATTTCTGCATTTGAGCCTGTTCAAGACGATCTAGACTGGTCACTTGTATATCCTGAATTAGCTGGAGGTGAATCTAAAGGAAGAAAAGCCAAAGAAAAACAACCAGAAGATGCACAAGGTATCCTTTCTAAAAAATTAGACGAAATGCTTAAAGAAGCACGTATCGATGCTAATCTCATGTCTAGCTTAAGCGAAAGCATCCGCTCATTTGAAGGAGCTGCAAAAAATATTGCACCTACCACCGATGCTATGAATGCTACACAAAAATACAGCCAAGAAATGTCTTTAGCTGCTTCTCAGTTGGAATCTCTTAATAGCTTGTACAAAGTTCAAGTAGAATCTACAAGCCGTCAAGCGGAGATCAATCAGCAAGTTGCAGAAAACGCCGATAAATTAAAACAACAAATGCAAGCCATGGCTTCAAACCTTTCTTCTCTAAACGGAATTTATGGTGGTATGCTATCTGCAATGGCCAATAGAAATTAATTTCTAAGTAAATTATTAATCTTCAAAAACTGAAAAATTAAACTATGGCGGCATCAAAATTATCACCACGACAGCGAATGATTAACCTGATGTACCTTGTGTTTATCGCTATGATGGCGATGAATATGTCTAAGGAGGTACTATCAGCGTTTGGGCTATTAAACGAAAGACTGGCAGAAGCTAACCTCTCTGCGGATGAGCGAAACGTCGCTTTTCTTGCCGGGTTAGATAAAAAAGTAGAAGAACAACCGGATATTTATGGCCCATTGCGTGAAAAAGCCAATACAGTCCACACACTATCTGCAGAATTTGATACTTATTTAGCGAGTGTCAAGTCTGGGTTAGAATCTTCTGTGAATCCAGAAACCATGGATCAAAAGTTCTACGAGGCAATGGATAAAACTGACTATTTTGACCTTACCTTTTTTAGAGGAAACGGTTACTCAGAAGCGGGTCAGGAATTTATCGACCAGATTACCAATTATAGAACTCAAATCAACGAACTTTTAGGTAGTGATCCTCGTTTTGCAAATATTGTTGAGGAAGTAAACAAAAAATTTAATACAGACGATGTTACACGAGGAGATGGTGCGGTAGTACCTTACTTAAACTACCACTACCAAGGATTCCCGATGGTAGCATCATTAACTAAGTTAACTCAACTTCAAAATGATGTAAAAACTACCAATAGCCAAATACTAACAGCTATGTTAGAAGGCGAGTTACAATCACAAGTATCCTTAAGCAACTATGAGGCTGTGGTATTAGCAGACAAAACCGCTTTCTTCAATGGAGAGAATTTTACGGGGACAGTATACTTAGGAAGAATTGACAAAAACTTAAACTTTGAAAAAATCATTATCAACGGACAAGAAATTGAGCAAGTTGGTGGGCAAGTAAAACTTGATTTTCCTGCTGGAAATGTAGGAGAACAAGAAATTACCGGTGAATTACAGTTTAAAGAAGGTGACTCCATTGTTACTATTCCTATTACAAGTTCTTATGCTGTAATTCCAAAACCCAATGCAGCGGTTATATCAGCTGATAAAATGAACGTAGTATATCGAGGTGTGGACAACCCCATGACGGTATCTATTCCCGGTGTTGGAGACGCTGTAGCTAATGCCCCAGGTTTACGTTCAGCAGGGGGTGCCGGTAAATACGTCATGAATGTTACTCAAGTACAAGGCCGTGAGGTGACCATTAATGTAAGTGGTACCTTACCCGGTGGAGAACGAGTAAGTGATAGTAAAGTTTTCCGTATCAAAGATATTCCAAGACCTGTAGGAACTATTCGAGGGGAAGACGGTATTGTAAAAATGCAACGAAGTAACCTAGAAATTTCTACGGTTGGTGCTGCACTTATTGACTTTGACTTTGATGTTAACCTAAACGTTACCGAGTTTAAGTTTAATGTGCCCGGACAACCCACCGTTGTAGTTAGTGGAAACAAGCTTAACTCAGCAGCTATTAATGCACTGAAAAGAGCTACTCCACGTTCTACCGTTCAAATTTTTGATATTAAAGCTAACTTGGTAGGGTCTTCCGGATACATCCTACCCAAAATATCACCGGTATTTATAGAACTTACGAATTAAAAACGCATACCAGATGAAACTTAAATCAAACCTAATATTGGTATTTTCTCTACTGATTTCAACAGCCTGTCTTGCACAAAGCCAATTGTTGAATGCCAAAAAAGCGGAAGAGTTATATACTAAAACCGAAGCTCAGATAGCTGCCGATTCGGCAAGTAGTTTCTTGCCCTACGGTTATGTAGATGAAAGAGACGTATTATGGGGTAAAAATGTATGGGAAATTATTGATTTAAGTGAGAGAATGAATTTTCCAATGTTCTTTCCAATTGATACAGTAAATATCTCGAATGACAGACGCTCTCTCTATGACGTGTTACTTACCAACATTAAAAATGGAAGAATCGAGAATATTTATGCCGATTCGTACTTTAACGAGAAAAGATCGCTAAAAGACATCGAAGCTACTCTATCTAAAATTGATACCACAGATTTAGGTAGACAGCAACTTAACGCCGGTGAAGAACTGGACCCACAATACGTGAATCGACGTGACCTAGGTGCCGCAGATATTCAACAATTTAGAATTCGTGGTTATTGGTATATCGACAAACGTTTAGGTGAATTAAAATACCGCCTATTAGGAATTGCTCCGGTGGCTCCAGACGTGAACTTTATCGATGATGAAAATTCGGTGTTAGTAGAACTTTTCTGGGTTTTTGTGCCAGAAATCAGAGAAGTACTACACGAAGCTAAAGCCTTTAATCGACATAATTCCGCGACGCATTTCTCTTTTGACCACTTGCTCAATTCAAGGATGTTTAGTGCAGTTATATACAAGGAAGATAACGAATATGGCGACCGAGCTGTCAAGGACTATATTGCCGAAAATGCGCTGATGCAACTCTTAGAATCAGATCGCATCAAAGACGTAATTCGAAATATAGAAATAGACCTTTGGAATTATTAAACTCATGTATGTTTAAATAAAATAATGAAAACTCTCGCTTAAACAGCGAGAGTTTTTTTATACAATTACACTATGTTAGATTATATAGTAGTTGGTTTAGGACTTGCCGGAATTGCTTTTTGTGAGGAGCTCGAAAAGCATAACAAATCCTATGTAGTCATCAATCAACATCGTGGAGCAACTGCAGTATCAGCAGGGACTTATAATGCAGTAATTTTAAAGCGTTTTACTTTAGCGTGGGAAGCTCCTACACAACTTCCAATACTCCAAGATTTCTACTCAGATCTAGAACGAAAATTCGACACAAAATTGGTGCATCCACTTCCATTCTACCGAATATTTCACTCGGTAGCTGAACAAAACCTCTGGTTTGAAGCTTCTGATAAACCTTGGTTACAGCCATATATTTCGGATGCCGTTATTAAAAATTCGTTTAATTCCATTAAAGCACCCTTTGGATTCGGGAAAATCATGCAAACCGGACGTATAGATTTAAATACCTTATTAAAGGTATATACCCATTACCTTTCTTCCAAAGACACTTTAATTGAAGAAGAATTTAATTTTGATGCCTTACAAGTAGGATCAGCAGTAGTTTATAAAAATTATACTGCACATAAAATTGTATTTGCAGAAGGTTTTGGCTTACGCCAAAATCCCTTTTTTAAGAAACTGCCTCTGGATGGAAGCAAAGGTGAACAATTAATTCTCCACTTACCCGATTGGGAGGCAGAGGTAATAGTTAAATCAGATATATTTGTAGTCCCATTAGGCAACCAGCAATTTATCGTGGGAGCTACCAATGATTTTGACGACAAATCGTCCGAACCTACACAAAGTGCTAAAAAACAATTACTTACTACTTTAAAAAAGATATATTCTGGAAAAATAGAAGTCATCGATCATTGGGCCGGAATTCGACCCACTGTAAGAGATAGACACCCGTTGGTTGGAAGGCATCCACATTTTAACCCCATGGCTATTTTAAATGGTTTGGGAACACGTGGAGTGATGTTAGCACCTTATTTAGCTAAAATGCTTTATGCACATTTGGAGCACAACCATTCCCTTCACCCGCAGGCTACAATTAGTAGGTTTAAAAAAATCGTATGGTAAACGGTTAACGCTTAACTTTTTCTGGATCTATTTTAAAGAAAAAACTCACCCAGATGTTCCGGGAAATACGAACAATTACAGGAAGAAATACCACTAAAGTTGCCAGTATAATAAAAAAAGAGGTCAATAAAGAGACTCCAAAAAACAAAAAAGAAATCACAAATGCTGCAGTAGCAAAGGCAATACCCACCGGGTAACTTACATACATAGCGCCATAGAAAAATGAGGGCTCTATCTTATATTTTGTCCCACAATGGCTGCACTTTGTATGCATGTCAAAAAGTTTAGAAATCTTATAGGGGTTATTTTCTTTATACATCGATTCATGTTGGCAAACAGGACAAGAACCGGTAAAAATAGTGTGAAGTTTGGTTCCTTTAAACATAAAATAAAACCTTTTATTTACAGGCAAAATTAAGCATCTTTGCACAATAAAAGAGTAAAATATATCTTAAATGCTCAATGTACATAATTTATCGGTTTCATTCGGGGGTCAGTTCATTTATGAACAAGTATCCTTTATGATAAAAGCGGGAGATCGAATTGGTTTGGTTGGTAAAAACGGAGCCGGAAAATCAACTTTACTCAAAATTTTAGCCAAAGAAATGACCCCCGATATGGGAGTTATGGCCACTGATAAAGAAGTAAAAATAGGTTTCTTAAAACAAGATATTGAATTTGAACAGGGTCGTACCATCCTCGAGGAAACCTATCAGGCCTTTACTGAAATTAAAGAAATTGAATCCAAAATGGAGCTAATAAATCAACAGCTCACCACACGCACGGATTATGAATCTGATGAATACAGCAAGTTACTTATTGATTTAAGTGATTTAACCCAACGCTACGATTTACTGGGTGGTTATTATTATCCCGGAGAAGCTGAAAAGGTACTTCTGGGGTTGGGTTTTGAAAGGGATCATTTTGACAAGCAAACGAGTACGCTTTCTGGAGGGTGGCGCATGCGTATTGAATTGGCAAAAATTTTACTACAAAATAACGATTTACTTTTGCTTGACGAACCGACCAACCACTTAGATATCGAATCCATAATATGGTTGGAAAGTTTTTTAAACAACTTCTCAGGCGCCGTTGTCATTGTTTCGCACGACAAAATGTTTTTGGATAATGTCACTAACCGTACCATTGAAATTTCGTTGGGTAAAATATATGATTATAACAAGCCCTATACGCAATATACCGTCATGCGTCAGGAGTTACGTGAATTACAAAAAGCCTCGCAAAAAAATCAAAAAAAACAAATAGCCCATACCGAAAAACTAATTGAAAAATTTCGTGCCAAGGCCTCTAAAGCTTCTATGGCACAATCTTTAATAAAAAAATTAGACAAAATAGAACGAATCGAAGTAGATGAAGAAGACCATGCGGTTATGCATGTCCATTTCCCGGTACATATCCAACCCGGAAAAGTGATTGCAACTATCGAACACGTTTCCAAGAGTTACGGTGAAAAACAAGTTTTACAAGATGTCAATCTACTGATAGAACGAGGTTCAAAAGTGGCTTTTGTGGGTCAAAACGGACAAGGAAAATCAACCTTGGCTAAAATTATAGTGGGTGAAATTCCTTTTGAAGGCAAAGTAACTTTGGGACACAATGTCAAAATAGGGTATTTTGCTCAAAACCAAGCCGAATACTTAAATGGAAATTTGACCGTCCTGGACACTATGATTGAAGCGGCCAACGAGACCAACCGATCTAAAGTACGAGATATATTGGGAGCCTTTTTATTTCGGGGAGAAGAGGTGGATAAATTCGTCCGAGTACTTTCGGGCGGGGAACGCAATCGCCTTGCATTAGCCAAGTTATTATTACAACCTCTCAATGTTTTGATAATGGATGAACCCACAAACCATTTAGACATCCAATCAAAAAATGTACTTAAAAAGGCTTTACAACAATTTGAGGGAACCTTAATTTTAGTTTCACACGACCGGGAATTTTTACAAGGATTATGTTCCCAAGTATTTGAATTTAAAGATCACCAAATCAAAGAATTTATTGGGGATATTGATTTTTATTTAGAGCAACGAGACCTTTCCAATCTTCGAGAAGCAGAGGCTAAAACTATAAAATATAAACAAGAAAAAACAACAACTTCCCCACCGAAAGACCTTAAAAAAGAAAAAGCCCTTAAAAATAAAATCTCTAAATTGGAAAGCAACATCCAACAGGTAGAGCGGGAGATCAGTGATATGGAACTTCAATTAGCAAATAATGACTCCAAACTTTCACAAGATACCCGGTTTTTTGAAGTATATAATCGGTTAAAAGCAACCCTGGAAGATAAAATGGCCGAATGGGAACAGGCCACAGTAGAGATGGATAATATTTAAAAAATAAACCCGACAATGTCGGGTTTATTTTTTATCAATAAGCACTGGGCTTACATCATACCGGGCATGCCACCACCCATTGGAGGCATAGCTGGACTATTTTCCTCTTTAATTTCAGTTAAAGCACACTCGGTCGTTAAGATCATACCTGCTACAGAAGCTGCGTTTTCTAACGCTACTCGAGTAACTTTCTTTGGGTCAATAATTCCGGCTTTAATCATATCAACAAAGGTTTCAGATTTAGCATCATAACCATAATCTTTTTTACCTTCTAATACCTTGGCGATAACTACTGAGCCTTCACCTCCGGCATTTTCGACAATAGTTCTTAAGGGTGATTCGATAGCTTTAGCTACGATTTGTACCCCAGTTGTTTCGTCTAAGGAATCGGTAGGGAGATTTTCCAAAGCTGCAATACTTCTTACCAATGCCACACCACCGCCGGCAACAATTCCCTCTTCAACAGCTGCTCGAGTCGCATGTAGGGCATCGTCAACACGATCTTTTTTCTCTTTCATTTCTACTTCGCTAGCTGCACCTACATACAAGACTGCAACCCCACCAGCTAACTTAGCCAAACGCTCTTGTAATTTTTCACGGTCATAGTCACTGGTCGTATTTTCCATCTGAACCTTAATCTCGTTGACACGCATTTGGATAGCCTCTTTATCACCGGCACCATTAACAATGGTTGTATTGTCTTTATCAATGGTGATAGTTTCCGCGGTACCCAGCATATCAATGGTTGCGTTTTCCAAGGTAAATCCACGCTCTTCAGCAATAACAGTACCTCCAGTTAGAACAGCAATATCTTCTAACATGGCTTTTCTACGATCACCAAATCCAGGTGCTTTAACAGCTGCAATTTTTAAAGCGCCTCGAAGTTTGTTAACAACTAAAGTAGCAAGAGCTTCTCCATCAACATCTTCGGCTATGATTAACAATTGTTTGCCTTGTTGTGCTACCGGTTCAAGGATAGGTAGCAACTCTTTCATGTTAGATATTTTTTTATCGTACAAAAGAATGTACGGATTCTCCAACTCAGCAATCATTTTTTCAGAGTTGGTAATAAAATAAGGTGACAAATATCCTCTGTCAAACTGCATACCTTCTACCACATCTACATAAGTATCAGTCCCTTTGGCTTCTTCTACAGTGATGACTCCTTCTTTACCAACACGTTTAAAAGCATCGGCAATCAATTCACCGATTAAATCGTCGTTGTTAGCTGAAATGGAAGCTACTTGTTTGATTTTTTCAGAAGAGTTACCCACTTGGGTAGTTTGTTTTTCGAGATCAGCTACCACGGCAGCAACTGCCTTGTCAATACCACGTTTTAAATCCATGGGGTTAGCACCGGCTGCTACGTTTTTGAGACCTTCTTTTACAATAGCTTGTGCTAATACGGTTGCTGTAGTAGTACCGTCACCGGCTAAATCATTCGTTTTTGAAGCTACTTCTTTAACCATTTGAGCTCCCATATTTTCTAGAGCATCTTTTAACTCAATTTCTTTGGCAACAGAAACCCCATCTTTGGTTACTTGAGGTGCTCCGAATGATTTGCTGATAATAACGTTTCGTCCTTTGGGACCTAAAGTTACCTTAACTGCATTTGCTAAGGCGTCCACGCCGCGTTTTAAGCCTTCGCGTGCTTCAATATCAAATTTTATATCTTTAGCCATATTTTTAATTATTAAATTATACTTTATATTATTTGTTTATTTGACAAATAGATTGAAATTTTTTGTGTGCTTTTGTTTAGATAATTGCGAGTATGTCGTCTTCCCGCATAATTAAGTAATCCTTACCATCCAGTTTTAGTTCTGTACCGGCATATTTACCATAAAGAACTGTATCTCCAGCCTTCAGAGTCATAGTGTGATCCTTTTTACCAGGTCCCACAGCGATTACGGTTCCTTCTAAAGGTTTCTCTTTAGCAGAGTCTGGAATGTAAATGCCTGAAGCGGTTTTGGTTTCTGCTTCTTTAGGTTCTACCAAAACCCTGTCTGATAAAGGTTGAATTTTTAGTGCCATATACAATATATTTATTTAAGGTTAGACATTATCCTATTTAGCAGAAATTATGCCACGGTGTAGTTTTGTCATTTTTGGAAATAAAAAATGCCAGCTTGTCAGCAACTGGCATTAAATCGTTTATATTTCTAATTTATACCTATTAAAAAATAGCAAAATTAGATAGCAAAATTAGCGCTAATAATATGATAGCAAGGGTCCAAGTACTTTTATCTAAAAAGTCAGTTGTTTTTTTAACTCCTCCTAATTGTTGGGTACCGCTTCCGCCAAAAGAAGACGATAAGCCTCCACCTTTTGGATTTTGAACCATAATTACCATCACGAGCAAGAAAGCTACAATGGCTATGAGTATAAAAAATACAGTTAAAGTTGTGCTCATGGTTTAGGTGTTTTTATCTAATAATTTTTCAATCGCTCTAATTTGGTCTGCAAAGAAACCACTTTTTTCGGGATATTTCAAAATTAATATTTTATAAGCTTGAATTGCTTTTTGAAAATTCTTTTGTTGAACATAAACCCGAGCTAAGGTTTCAGTCATTAAATTTTCATTGGTTTGTGTAAAAGGCTCGGCTAAATCTTTCTTGTCGGCCACGTAATTTCGATCGGGAGAAAGTTTGGCTTGGCTTTGGATAAAGCGATCAATTAAAGCAAATTTCTTTTGTTTCCCTTCCGGGAAATGCTCTTGATTCATTTCCTTTGTTCGTACAATGGGTTGGGCTGTGGTGAGCTTCAACCATTCGTCAAACGAATGCCGATCCTCCGAGGTAAAGGCTAAGGGCGAATCAATCTGTAATTCTTCTTCTGCGAGTGTAGTAGATTTTTCTTTAGGTTCAAACAAGTTGGGATGAAGTGTTTTTTTGGCCAACTCCAACTCCTTGCTAAAGGCTTCGTCAACTACTTGTTCGATTTTAGGAGGAGTAGATACTGGCGTTGTAATAAAGTCAAACAACACTTCGCGGTCGGCGGTATAGGCAGCCGTTATTTTTAACTGGTTATTGTACGAAAAATGACCGCTTTTTTTTAAAGCTCGTGTGTGCACTACCCGAGCTGCTTGGAACCATGGATAATCAGCTAATATATCTTGAAGTGCTCCACTGGTACTTTCGCGTACAGTGTCCGGATGTTCAAGCAAGTATGTAAATTGTTGTTTATCCAAACCCATTACCATTTGGCCAAAGTGGCAGAAAATATATCTTGTGTTAAACGTTCAAAAATTTCATCCAAGGCATTTTCTTTAACAGCCCCAACTAACTGTGACTGAGCGGGGTAATCACTGTAAAATGAAAAGCGTTGTTCTAAGTCATTCTCCGGATTTTTTGTGTCGTAAAAGCGCACATTTACAACTATGGTCAAGCGGTTTTGAGCAGCGGTATTTTGGGCCGTAGCAGTCATGGGAGAGATGTAAAAATCGACAATTTCACCTTCATATATCAAATCTCCGTTATTGTTTGTCAGGTTGAGTCGGGTTTGTGAACTTATTAAATCTTGCAATCGTTGGGTAAATTCCCGGTCGATGCCAGGCTCTATAATCGGGGCATTGTTTCTAAAAAAATTCACCTGAAAGGTGTTGATATTCGGAGCTACAGAAGCACCTGTAAACGAGTAATAACCGCACCCTTGGGCGACCCATAAAATCAACCAAACTACTACTAATATTTTTTGCTTTATCATTTTGTGTATTCTGTAAAACGTCAAGGTTACCTCTTTTTGATAATCTACTGTAGGGTAAATTTTCTATAAATTATATTGTTTGATCTTACGATAGAGCGTTCGCTCGGAAAGTCCCAGCTCATCAGCTGCAGCTTTCCGACGGCCGTGATTTTTTTCAAGGGCTTTTTTAATTAGCTCTAACTCTTTTTCTTTAAGAGATAAGGTTTCCTCTTCTTCAATTTCTTCTGCAAAATGATATTTGTCTGAAGTTGGTGTAGGCCGGTGTACCGGTACATTAATAACCTCTACATCCGCTGCCTTATCAACTTCTACTTCGGGTTCAATGATGTCTAACATCTCTTCGTAATCACTTTCTTTGGGGTGATAAATTTTATTAATTAAACCCGAATGTTCTTTTTGTACACTTTCTACATTTCCGCTTTTGAGCAGCTCTAGGGTCAGTTTTTTTAAATCATTGACATCCCGCTGCATGTCAAAGAGTACTTTGTAGAGAATTTCTCTTTCCGTCGAAAAATCGCTTTCCGTTTTGTGATTGCCAATAACGGCAGGTAGATTATTACCTATATCGGGCAAATACCCTTGGAGAGTACGTGCATTGATTTCACGATTTTGTTCCAAAACAGAAATTTGCTCTGCTACATTTCGCAATTGTCGTATATTTCCACTCCATCTATATTTTAACAGTGCTTGTAAAGCATCATCGGTCAATCGGATGGTCGGCATTTTATATTTTTGTGCAAAATCGGCGGCAAATTTTCTAAAAAGCAAATGAATGTCTTCATTTCTTTCCCGCAAGGGAGGTAAATTAATTTCGACGGTACTTAGTCGGTAATATAAATCTTCTCTAAACTTCCCTTTTTGAATAGCATCACCCATATTTACGTTGGTCGCAGCTACGATACGCACATTGGTTTTCTGAATTTGAGAAGAACCCACTTTTAAAAACTCTCCATTTTCAAGTACTCGCAGCAGTCGAACCTGAGTGGGAAGGGGCAGTTCGCCGACCTCATCGAGAAAAATAGTTCCGCCGTCAGCCACTTCAAAATAGCCGCTACGGGTTTGTGTAGCTCCGGTAAAAGCTCCTTTTTCATGACCAAATAATTCGCTATCTATGGTCCCTTCCGGAATGGCACCACAGTTTACGGCAATGTATTTACCGTGTTTACGATGGGATAAGGCATGGATAATTTTAGGGATGACCTCCTTACCTACCCCACTTTCGCCGGTTACTAAGACCGATATGTCTGTAGGAGCTACTTGAATGGCTTTTTCTATAGCACGGTTAAGTTTTGAGTTATTTCCAATGATTCCAAATCGTTGTTTAATGGTTTGAATATTTTCCATTTTTTATTTCAGGTTCACTTTTAGGATTTTAATTTCAGTTTCAGGATATTAAATAGTGGTTTGAGCCCATTATTAGAATTTTTTACCCTATTTCTAATTCTTCTCAACTCAAATAACTCCATAACTTGCAATTTACCACTTGAAACCAGTTTTGTTTTAAAAACCTATTAAAACCTTTATTGGTGCTATTCATTCTATCTCTTTTTTTCTTTTTCAAATTTTATTAAAAACCTTTAACTAATAATATTCAAATGTAATCTCACAAGAGAGATTTTGGTTATTAAACTCTTGAATGGTTACCGGAAATTCATTTTGGTTGTATTCGATATCAGTTTGCAACTGATAAGTACCATTGTCTGGTGTATAAGTCAGATAATTGTTAGAAGAGAAATGAAATCTACCTATAGCTGAATACGGTTCAACATCTTCAAAATAGAAAAATTTATTTCCAAAATCATTGGCCAAGGGATTGGGGTTGTTATCGTATGAAAATACGGCTACTTCGTCTTCACAGGCATCACAATTCTCGTAGGTGGTATTTATTTGAGTTAAATTATCTTCGGTATAGATATAATCTTTGATAATATGGGTATTATATTCCCAATCTTTTACTTCACTTTTTATCAGCCTCTTGTGGGCATCAAATGTATAGTAACTGGGTTCTTGAGCCGGATTCAATGGGTAGGTCACTTCTACGGTATTTCCATTGTGATTAAATTCCATAATAATATTTGTTCCATTCGAGTCTTCTTTTGATATTTCCATAACTTTTCCACTAGCATCATAAGCAAAATGAATTGTATATTGCTGTGACCCATTAAGAAATAACTTTTTGGTATCGATGGTATTATTGCTATTGAAATCATACTCATACGTATATATATCAGTACCAACATGATTATCTATGTGGGTAATCCGTCCATTAGTATCAAAAAATATATCCGTTGCTTGATTTGTGTTTAGATAGTTAAAATGGGCTTTTTTAATAACTAAATTTATTGTCTCCAGTTCCTCTACGGGGCCGTTATCGTCCTTAGAACAAGAGAAGACTACTAATACTAGTAAACTGAATAATAATGCTTTTGTTTTCATGATATACTAGATTTTTGGTTAGAATTTTACTTCAATTCTAAATCTTTCAGTAAATAATTCAATCAAGCACCTAAAAGGTTCTAGCAAGTTAGTTAAAATTGTTTGAATTCACCAAAAAGAAGGCCATAATTTTATATATCTTAGTTTCTTTATTCACTTTTTTAACTACTTCTCTAATTTTAGAGAAAATTATATAAAACTAATTCCTTACCTTCAATAGAATCTACAAACTTTTTGACTAGTAACCATAGTAGAGACATACAAAATCCAAAGAAACTATAAATCGCCTTCTCAGATTAAAAGCATAAATTTTTATAGTTGTTTATTCAAAAAAATATTCTCAAACCTTCGAATATCCTACTGCTTCTCCAATTAAAGTAGTACTGGTACAATCGGTTATTTTTACGTTGACAAAATCCCCTATTTGATAGTTCCCTTTCGGGAAAACTACAACTGTGTTTTGCGGAATACGGCCACTCCACTCTGCCTCGCTTTTTTTAGAGGTTTTTTCCACCAATACTTCAACCGTTTTTCCAACAAATTGCTGAGTACGATACGCGCTGTGCTTTTGTTGTAGATCGACGATTTCTTGTAGTCGGCGTTTTTTGATTTCCTCCGGAACATCATCTTCCATTTTACGGGCTGCCCATGTTCCCGGCCTTTCTGAATACATAAACATAAACCCGAAATCGTACTTAACATACTCCATTAAGCTCAATGTGTCTTGGTGATCGGCTTCTGTTTCGGTCGGGAAACCGGCTATAATATCGTGTGATAGTCCACAATCAGGAATTAAACTACGAATATTGTCAATGAGCTGCATATATTCTTTCCGGGTGTGTTGACGATTCATCGCCTCTAAAATCCGGTTACTCCCACTTTGAAATGGCAGATGGATATAGTTACAAATATTGTCGTATTTGGCCATGGTCTCTATCACATCCAAAGTCATGTCTTGAGGATTAGAGGTAGAAAATCGGATGCGCATTTGTGGCTGCGCTTCGGCAACCATAGCGAGTAGTTGAGCAAAGTTAGTGGCAGTAGCTCGTTGCATTTCAGTTGCTTTGTCAAAATCTTTTTTTAACCCCCCGCCATACCACAAATAACTATCAACATTCTGACCTAACAAAGTCACTTCTTTGTATCCCTGATGTGCCAAATCATTGATTTCTTCCATGATACTCTGCGGATCTCTACTGCGTTCGCGTCCTCGGGTAAAAGGCACTACACAAAAAGTACACATATTATCGCAGCCCCGGGTTATGGTTACAAAAGCCGTCACTCCATTACTTTGAAGTCGAACCGGAGATATATCGGCATAGGTTTCGTCTTTCGACAAAAGAACATTGACGGCACTACGACCTTCTTCGACTTCTTCAAGTAAATTGGGTAGGTCTTTATAAGCATCCGGACCCACTACCAAATCAACCATTTTTTCTTCTTCGAGAAATTTGCTTTTTAAACGTTCGGCCATACAACCCAGCACCCCAATTTTCATCGATGGATTATTCTTTTTGACCGCATTATACACCTCCAATCGCTTGCGAACGGTCTGTTCGGCTTTGTCGCGAATGGAACAGGTATTAACTAACACCAAATCGGCATCTTCTAAAACTGTGGTGGTATTGTAACCACTTTCAGCTAATATGGATGCCACTACTTCGCTGTCGCTAAAATTCATCTGGCAACCATAGCTTTCAATAAACAGTTTTTTGGAATTGGAATCCATTCCCTTTAAAGACAAGGCCGTTCCTTGTTTATGCTCTTCGATTATTTTTTCCATACGATTAATTCCTCTATGAATTGGCAAAGATAGGTTTTTTTAAAACACCACTGCCAGTTTGGCAGAGCGAAATTTTGTGTTTTTTTATAAAAAATACAATACATTTGGTAATTATTGATGAAGATGATTTCGTATCGAAAAAGATTAGACCGGGTTTATCAAGAGGCCTCTGTAGTTTGGTTTAGCAATGATGATAAAATCATTCTTTTTAGTGATTGTCACCGAGGAGACAACAGTTATGCAGACGATTTTGCAAATAATCGCAACATCTACTACCACGCATTAAAACACTATTACGAAGAGGACTTTACCTACATTGAACTTGGAGATGGTGATGAATTATGGGAAAATGTCCATTTCAAATCCATTTTTGAAGCACACAAAAATGTTTTCTTATTGATGAAAAAATTTTTTGATGCGAATCGTTTACACATAGTATGGGGAAATCACGATATGGTCTACAGCAACCCGCGCTATGTAAAAAAATACCTAAGTACGTATTTTGAACCTGTTGAGGAAATAAATTTACCCTTATTCCCAGGGTTGACTGTCACAGAATCTTTGATTTTATACAACCCAGAAACACATACTAAAATTCTTTTAATACACGGCCATCAAGCAGACACATGGAATTATGTGTTTTGGAAATGGAGTCGTTTTTTGGTTCGAATATTATGGAAACCACTGAATATCATAGGAATATCTGACCCAACGAGTCCCGCTAAAAACTACCAAGAACTCATCCGAATTGAGAGGCGTATAAAAAGATGGATTTCTGAGAACAACCGAATTCCGATCATTGCCGGACACACTCACCGGCCTCGATTTCCCAATTACGATTCTATTCCCTTTTTTAATACCGGGAGCTGTGTTCACCCGCGCTCGATTACTGGCTTAGAAATTGAAAATGGTCAAATCACTCTGATTAAATGGGACACGCAAACGACCCCAGAGGGTTTGCTACAAATTGTTCGAACCGTACTGGAAGGACCCCGAGAACTCGCTAGATTTAATCCACCTGAATAAAATTAGTTTGTAATCTGATATTTTAAAACTTTAGAATTCTACTACTTACTCACAACGAGCTTGATTAAAAATCACATCCTCGGTATCGCGGATAAACAATTGATAGGTGTTATTATAAACTGCAAAAACAGCGGTCAAACTACCACTGCCCTCCGGAATTAGCTCGCTTTTAAAATCAGCATAACCACTGGTTCGCAAAATCATCGTATGGGTTTTCTCGCAATTTATAAACTTGCGATTGGCCGCATAATTGTTCGTCGGATTGGCATACGATTTCCCGAGATCCTCATCAGAAACTTGTACATTTTCAAACACCATTAAGGTATTTAAATCGTCGTCAGTGACGTTCTCAAAAGTGCGAACCACAGGAATTAGTGTATCTTGCACCGTAGAGCGAAACACCCGATCTTGAAATTCCTCTACACTCATTCGACCGACTTCGGTTCCTTCCAAAACACCCAAGGTGGGTAAACCGGCGTAATGACCACTGTACAAACCATCCACGCGCATGTAAATTTTCCTACCGGGTTGTAAAAAAGTGTACAAAGCAGTTACTTCAGTGGAGACTGAAATTCCAGCCGTAGGATTTTCGGGTCGATCTTGAAGTATTAACTGTTTGTAATAATTTCCTGATTCGTCACTCGAAACTACATAAGCTTCCATATACATGGCGGTAGAGTTTCCACCACCTATTAAAATGGGCTCGTAGCCGTTATACATACCTTTGACTGCCGCAATAGAAGTATTTACCTCAATTTGAGGTTCTTCAAACACCCATTCTGGCAAATCAAAATCATCTTCCAACACACACGAAAGAGCTAAAAGGCTTAACCCTACATATCTCCATTTATTCGTTTTCATAGTTCAACAGTTTAGCATTAATATCTTATGTAAAAATTTATAAAATAGGTAGTTCCACCTCCAAACCAATATTTGGAAGCAAAGACCGGATAAGTTCTCGATTTATCTTCTAATAAGTTTCTATAATTAGCGTTTCTCCCTTGTTCATAGCCACCCGTTTTATAGGTCACATTCAACACATTGTTGATACTGGCAAAAAAGCCAATAGAATAGGATCGGACTTTCCACGATTTCCCTCCGATTACATTCACTAAAAACACATCATCTAAGACCTCTTGCTTTAATAACTCTCGTGCTAAGGTGGCGTCGTACTCATTAAAAGGCTGTCCGTCGGTGTCTTTATAAAAATTCTGGGTTCGCAGCAACGGACTAATATTCAGATAGGCATGAGTCATCAGATTGGCCGTTACACCTACCCACCAAAAATCGGGATCCCGATATTCTACCCCCAATTGATAAGCTCTTTGAGGACCTCCCGGCAAATGATAGTTTTTAATATAGGTTTTACCCATTTCTACCGGTTCTTTAAAATCGTCGGAAGTAAGGTACAAACGAGCGTGATCACTGTAAATATAATCGCCCACTGAGGCCACCCCTTTTAACTTAAGACTGGATAAAATTTGCCAATCCCAACCCAACTCTGCCGTATAGTATCTTTTATCCACTCCGGTCATCACTTCTTGAATAAAAAAGTTGTCGTTGGTTTGAGAAATGCCACTAATGCCGTCGGCGTAATAAAAAGCTATCTGAGTAGCATCCTGACTGGCGGTATAGGCTCCCGAGAGCCGAACACTAAATCTGGATGAACGATACATATAACTCAAATCCAGATTTCTAACCTTCTCACTATCCAATTCGCGCACTAATTGATTGTTTTGCCGCGCATTGGAAAAAGCATAGCGCAAGGCCGGAGGTTTGGATAAGGTGGCAACATTTAGTTCCACCAAATGCCTCCCGGATATTTTATAAGTCCCTCCTCCTTTGAATCCGAAATTGGTGAAAGACGCTTGGGGACTCTTCCCCAAAGAATGGTCTGGAAAACTTCCGTTTTGGTAGAATCCATTTCTTTGGTAAGAAGTATGCGAGGCCGTTGCAGCCACATAAAAATCTACGGTACGATATCGAAATACCGCTTGAGCAAAAGCATCGTAGGTGGTGGCCAAAAATTGGTAGTGGTACTTAAACTTTTGGCCGTCAGTTACAATGCGATTGGGATTTTGCAAATCGGGTTGTGCTTGTTCACCAGTACTAAAGGTATTGATATCCAAATAGCCCTTTCCCCCCAAGAGGTCTTTCATTTGAGCATAATTGTCAGAAGTAAGTTTTTTGTAATTGACACCGGCTTGAAATTGAACTTTCTTAGCCCAAGTGGTATTTAATAACATATTGGCATGTAAAAGCCGATCGTCATTTCGATCGTCATAAAGATAATATCTAGAGGTTCCGCCGTAGGCCCAATTGGTTTCGTACAAGTGGTTCCAATCGATTTGCCCATTTTGTTGTAATTGCACCAACCGGCGGTAAGCACTTTCGTAATCGGGGCCACTATTTTCGGTTAAAAAATAACTGGGCATATACCGATAATACACCGGATCCGGGCTGGGAACTTTATCATAACCCAATCGGCTGTTGGTAGTTTTTCCAAATTGATAACCTAAATTGACATTCAATTGGGATTTTTCGGAGAGTTGGCCGTAGTAACTTAGAATTACCAGGGGCTCATCAATTTCGCGTAAGCGTGAATTTCTAATTTTTCCATCCTGGCTACCCCAATACGGATTGTAGGTGGCTCCTTTTATATCAAAAGCTTCTTGTGTCAAGGGCGCTGATCGGCCTCGTCGATTGGGCGTATAAATTCCAAGGAGATGCAGACTGTGGCGGTCGGTAATCTTTTTCTCTAAGGCTGCAAAAAATCCATTGGCATCATAGGGAGTTCCTTCAATAATTCCGGAGGTGGCAAACCGTCGGGAGGCTGCCAGAGAAAAGGCCCAGCCACTGGGTAAGTTTCCGGTATGGTAGGTTCCCATCACTCTACCGGTATAGGTTTTATTAGAAAAAGCATACGAAACCCTCCCTCCGGCGCGATATTCAGAAGCACGCATTTGGATGTTTGAGTTTCCGGCGATTCCACCAAAACCCACCTCAGTCGGAGACTGTCCGGAGCTCACTACTTGGTTTCGCTGAACATCGTTAAGGCCTCCCCAATTGCTCCATTGCGGCCTACCGGTAAGTAGCTTGTTCATCTCCAAACCATTAATATAGACTTTTCCATACTCAGAATCCAGTCCTCTAGGTCGAAAAAACAAGGCACTAAAATCATAAGCGGCTGCTTGATGTAACACATCTCGCGAAGCATATAACAAGCCTGAAATAGTTGCAACACTGCCTTGTTCTTCGTCCAATTCTTCTTCTGACAAACTGATTACGCTTCCAACCGATACCTCCGAAACCCAATCGGTTTCAATAAAAATCTCACCCAGCGTGAGCAAGTCACCTGCACTAATAATTATGGGATAATTTTTAGAAGAATACCCTTGTTTTTCAATACGTAAAACTTGTTCTCCCCAAGGAAAGGAATCTCCGGAAAACTCAAAAAAACCGGCCTCGTTAGTGTAAGTAATTAAGGTACTACCAACCAACTCTACCTGTACATCTGCAACGCCGTTGCGGCTATACATTTCTACCACACGCCCTTGCAATCGGGTAACTTGGGCTACTAAAGGATGGGCTAATAGGGTGGCCCAACATACCATCAAAAGAACCTGCTTCATCTTCACACACATTAGTCAAACATCATTAATCGCCTTATAAAGTTAAAAATTTTTTAACACTTCCCAATAATAGTGTTAGAAATTTTAAAAAATTGGCAATTTCATGGACTATTGCTTACGCGAAAATACTAAGGCTCCAAAACAAAAGTTTCCTGAATGGTCCAATTGGGGCGAATTTCAAGGAGTTTGGGGAAATAAATCACGGGTTCAGGTTGTTTTTTCTGTAAAAAAGAACCGCTATCCCATTCGCCATTCTGGTTTTCATCAACCAGTACCCGAACAAAATACTTGCCCGGCGTAATATCCTTGAACTCGTAGATATCTTTCACTTTTCCGGGTGCTAAAGACTGTACCAAAACACCTTTATCAGTGACTAACTCTACAAGTAAAGGCACTTCCTTTTGATGAATTAATTGCACCGATAAGTAGCCGTAGTCTGATTTGGAACGAGTACTGATGCGGTATTTAATCGAATCGTTGTGTTGACCAAAAAAATCAGTAATCGCCTGGGGTAACAATTGAATAGTATAGGATTGTTTTTCTTCTTTCTCAAAAGAAAGAGCGACTTGGTTATACCGCTTGTCCCATTGGGAAGTAAAAACGATCGGTAACGAATCTTGATTGATAATTTGAATATTTTCGTCCCGAATTTCACGAATAGGAAGGTTGGCGGTAAACACAAATTCCTCTTCAAAAGTCATGACCCCTCCGGTTATGGGCTGGATTTTAAGACTATCCAAAGGTATATCTTGCGGCAAGCGCACCCGTGCGGTATCCGTAATACCATTTGCTGTAATAGCTAATTGCAGGGTATCTCGCTCCAGGGCCGGTCGATACCAATAATAAACCGTGTCTTTGTTAGCATCAAAATAATAAGTGTCTTCAAATTCGGTGGGTAGGGGGTCTAAAACTTCTACCGAAAGGTTTTCAATTTTTCCGTGGTAACCCCATTGAATGTGTTGCGCATTAGGAGCTCCCGCACGTTCCAGCTGGTAGGAAGGCAGTTCTTTAAAAAGTGTGACTTGGTAGGTAGTATCTGCGGGCACTCGAATAAAGTCTTTCACAAAACCAATTTTGTCGTTCATTGGTTGGTAGAGATAGGTGTCGTTTTTGCTTTTTAAAGCAACCAGTTGGTAGGTACCCGGTTTAATATTTTCTATGGTAAAGTTTTTGGGATCGGCCAGTGTAGTTGTCAGATAAAGGGGCTTTTGTAAATAAATCAAGGAATCGGTATAGGTTTCGTTAACTTCATACAGCATAACGACTATGTTTTCGTCGGGTTCTACCCAACGAGCATCGGCCACCGTACCCGAAACCGTCAAACTATCTATGTATGCGCCCGTCGAAAACGCATACTTAAAATACGGCAACGGATTGTCTTCGTTGTTATCGACAATACTGTTGCCAAAATTGAGGGTATAAGTAGTATTTTCTTTTAAAGTATCTGAAAAAATAATCCGAAGCTGTTTGGATACATTCATCGGTGTGATTTGGGGTGGGTACTTCAAAGGGGGTGAAATCACCAATTGTTTAGATAAATCTTTTAACCGAATGTATTCGTCAAAATTGATTCTAATTTCATTTCCCTGAAATTGAGTGCTATAATTTTCGGGAAAATAACGCAAGGGTACCGGAGGTATAGTATCTTTCCATCCTCCACTGATACTGCCTTTTTTAGCACAATCAGTCAGCGAAAGCGCAACTATAATGACAACCAAAAGTACAACCACCCGGTATTTCATAATGCAAAGATGCAAAAAGACACTCATTAATTTTTATTAAAATGAAATAAAGTCCCTAAATCACTCGGTTACAGCCATAGCGGCAATACTCAAAGTTACTTGGGGGGCTTTAAACAATTGCTGTGCACAACTCTCTAAAGTTGCCCCGGTAGTTATGATATCATCGACTAATAACAGATGCTTACCTTGTAATAAATCCAGGTTTTTGACACTAAACACCTCTTCCTGACTAAAAATACGGGTGATTCTTTCAGAAAAAACTTGGGATCGCGTAGGGGTAATCTTTATAAGTACCTCATCGAGATAATCTGCCTCCAGATGGCGGGCTAGCACTTGAGCAAAACCAGCCACTTGATTGTAACCTCTTTTTTTTAGTTTCTTGGGGTGTAAAGGCACCGGAATAACCACATCGACAGTACGAAATTCAGGAAGAATTGCCAATTCACTGCCCAACCAGTCTCCCAAAACCTTTCCAATATCTGGTTGGGATTTATATTTTAAACGGTGTAAGATGTGTTGGGTGAGATTTTTTTTGTTAAAATATAATAAAGCCGTAGCTTGTTGAACTCGAATACGTCCGTAAAATTTATTTCTTAAAGCGGGACTTCCATATAGATGAAAACAAGCCAATGGCAAGTGGTGTCGGCAAAGGCTACAAATTACTTCTTCTCCGCTAACCAACTCATTGTCACATCCGGCGCACAATTTCGGAAAAAAAAGATTTAACATTGTTTATTAAACATTTATCATTTTGTAAACAGTTTGTGATGAAACTGACAATTAAATTAGTGCCCTAATAATAATCCTTAAATTTAGGAAAAAAACACTAACCACATGGAAACAAATGATCCAAAAAAAACTGAAAACAATTCAATTAACAACAAACTAAAATGGTTGATAGGAATATTGGCCGTCTTATTGTTATCTCTAGGTATTTACACAGCTACTTTAGTGACTGACAGTCAAAAAGCACAAGAAAGACTCACCATTGAGAAATTGGAGGTGGAAGAGGACTTACAAGAATTACTAGTGAGTTACAATCAAGCTATTGAGGAGAGCAGTGTGAAAGACAACGAACTTATCGCTGCACGACAACGCATTCAAGGCTTGTTAGACTCGCTCAAGTCTGCTGATGCAGACCGAGACTTACTACGCCGTTACAAATCAGAGTTGGGTAAGTTAAAAACAGAGCGGGATTATTTAGTAAAACGAGTAGACAGCTTACAATATGTGGCTCAACGTTTTGAATACGAACGCGACAGCACCAGTGTAGTTCTAGAAGAAACTATCCGGGAAGTAGATTCGATAAAAATTCAAAACGAAGCTTTAGAAACCATCGTGACCAAAGGACAAGCACTTAAACTCTCTAAACTTAGCGGTGAAGGCGTAAAAGTGCGAAACAACGGTAAAATTGTTTCTAGAAATCGTGCTTCACAAATCGACAAACTACGTACTTGTTTTACTATAAATGCCAATGAAATCGCCGAAAAAGGGGATAAATTATTGTTTATTCAAGTTATTAACCCCAGAAATAATGTATTGGGCGAAAAATCCACGGTTTCCTTTGAAGACAAAGTATTAACTTATAGTGCTACTTCCAATGTGTTTTATGAAAACGAAGAACTCGATGTTTGTGTGTTGGTTAATGCTGCTGAAGAAGATTTAGTATCTGGAATCTACCAAATCAATGTATTTGATGGCCCCAGATTAGTAGCCAACTCGTCCTTAGAATTAAAATAATCTCCTACAACTATATTCAATTTTAACCGCCTCTAACAGGCGGTTTTTTTATTTTCTGAAAAATTAAGTCTGGGGGAGCTAATTTGAAAACTTTTCATTTTATTTATATTAGCTTTTTACACTAGAAAATTTTTTAGATGAAATACGCACTTTATATATTTTTGTTGGTCGTGGTAGCCTGCCAAAAGAATCCCTCTCCAAAAACGATACTACCGGCTACTAAAACCGATGCTTTGGTTCAATATGTCAATCCTTTTATTGGAACCGATGCTCACGGACACACCTATCCCGGTGCAACCCTGCCTTTTGGAATGATGCAACTTAGCCCTGACACCCGCTTAGAGGGGTGGGATGGTTGTAGCGGTTACCACTACAGCGATTCTTATATCTATGGATTTTCACACACCCACCTGAGCGGTACGGGGGTGAGTGACTATGCTGATGTGCTTATCATGCCTTTAAAAGAAGTTGTTTTTAACAATGGTGCTGATGATCAGCCGGGTTATAAAGCCCCTTTTTCTCACGATAAAGAAACCGCTTCTCCGGGCTATTATGCCGTATTCCTCGACGAAATTAATGTCCAAGTAGAACTAACCGTTTCCTACCGAAGTGGTATGCATAGATACCATTTCCCGAAAGGGCAAAAACAAATGATTATCATCGACTTAGAACACCGAGATCAAGTTTTGGATTCTCAATTACAACTGGTTTCGGACACCGAAATCTCAGGCTATAGACATTCGAAAGCCTGGGCGGAAGACCAACGGTTGTTTTTTAATATAGAATTTTCAAAGCCTTACCAAAATGTCACCTTTTTAGACCAGCGCTCCGAAGGCAAAAATGTCAAGGCTATATTTGAATTTGATGAAAATGATTCGCCCCTACTGGAAATTAAAGTAGGTATCTCACCAGTCGATGAAGCTGGAGCTCGTTTAAATCGAGATACCGAACTCGCGGATAAATCGTTTGAGCAAATACGTCAAGAAGCAACTGATATTTGGGAAAAACAGTTGGAAAAAATAGTGATTGAAACCGAAAATAATGATCGCAAAACTATTTTTTATACTGCTCTTTATCACACTATGCTAGCTCCCAATTTATTCACAGATGTAGATGGCCGCTACCGCGGATTGGATCAAAAGATACACTCGGCCGATTTTGATTATTATACGGTATTTTCGCTCTGGGACACCTTCCGGGCGACCCATCCTCTATATACCTTGATAGAGCAATCTAGAACCAACGATTTTGTCAAAACTCTTTTAGCCAAATACGATGAATACGGTGTTTTACCCATTTGGGACTTATGGGCTAACGAAACGGGATGCATGATTGGCTATCACGGAGTATCGGTCATTGTAGATGCCTACATGAAAGGCATTCGTGATTACGATATAAACCATGCGTTTGAAGCTATTACAAACAGTGCTATGCAAGACCATTTGGGTTTAGCGGCATATAAAAAAATAGGCTATGTGCCCGTAGAAGAAGAAAGCGAGTCGGTTTCTAAAACCCTGGAATACGCGTACGACGATTGGACCATAGCCACCATGGCAGAGGCCTTGGGAAAAACGGAAGAGGCAAAAAAGTTTTATGAACGAGCTCAGTACTATAAGAACGTTTTTGATCCCGAAACTGGATTTATGAGAGGCCGTTTTCAAAACACTTGGTTTTCGCCTTTTGACCCGTATGAGGTTAATTTTAATTATACTGAAGCCAATGCCTGGCAATACAGCTTGTTTGTACCGCATGATGTCAGTGGACTTATGGAGTTAATGGGAGGCAAAAACTTTTTGGAAAATCACTTAGACCGATTATTTACGGCCCATACCCAAACCACTGGTCGTGATCAAGCAGATATTACCGGACTTATCGGGCAGTACGCCCATGGAAACGAGCCCAGTCACCACATGGCCTATCTGTATAATTTTGTGAATCGACCTGATAAAACCCAAGAGCGAGTGCATCAAATACTGACCCAACAATACAGTAATACCCCCGAGGGTATATCGGGTAATGAAGACTGCGGACAAATGAGTGCTTGGTATGTACTGAGTGCCATGGGTTTTTATTCGATGACCCCCGGAAGCAATCAATACATTATCGGTACGCCATTGTTTCCCAAAGCCACAATTACTATAGAAAACGGTAAACATTTTACTATTGCTGCTCCCGAAGTTTCAGATACTAATAAATATATCAAAGCTGTTTTCCTCAACGGAAAACCTTATTCGTACAGTTATCTCAACCACCAAGACATCGTTGCGGGCGGGACCTTGTTTTTTGAAATGACCGACTCCCCACAAGATTGGGGACAAAGTGATGTAGCTGTACCTGTGACTGCCATCAAAAATACCCCCTACTTACCGGCTCCTTTTATCGCTTCTGGAGATGTTGCTTTTAAAGAACAAACTACCATTACGCTGGGCCACGTCGATCCAGAAGCCCAAATTTATTACCGCATTGATGACTCAGAGTATCAGTTGTACCAACAACCTTTTGTAATTACTGCAGCAAGTGTTTTGCACCTTTATAGTAAAAAAGGCACTTTGCAAAGTGAAGAACTTACCACTCGGTTTTTTAAAATTGACCCCCAATTAAGTGTGGTTATCGAAACACCCTATGCCAATCAATACAGCGCTGGGGGTGATAACGCACTCATTGATGGAATACAAGGCGCTAAAGACTTTAGAACCGGAGCCTGGCAAGGATATCAAAATACCGATGTAGTAGCAACTGTTGACTTAGGAAGACTTCAAATGGTTGAAAATGTGGAAATGAATTTTTTACAAGACCAACGGAGTTGGATATTTTACCCCACTGAAGTGCGTTGTTTCATATCTACCGATGGTACTACTTTTACCGAATTACCTCCACAATCTATTAAATCACATTTACCCTCAGATATTACCGATATTATCACCCTAAGTTTTGAACCTAAAACCTCGGCGCAATATGTTAAGATCGTGGCCAAAAACTTGGGTGACCTACCTGAATGGCATTTGGGCTATCCGTATCAAGGGAAGGCATGGATTTTTATAGATGAAATAAAAATTACAACCCACGATTTAGTGAACTCTGACTAAAAAAAGGGGATTTTTATAGATTTAATGGAGGGTAGCTCCGAGTTTTTCTATTCTTGCAACAGTCTCTTCCCGCTGAAGAATTTCCATGATATCGAATACATCCGGACCTTTCATTTCTCCCACTAAAGCCAGTCGTAAGGGTTGCATGACTTTACCAAAACCAATTTGATTCTCCGAAATCCATCCTTTTACCACATCCGTCAAAACAGGCGCTTTAAACTCTTCCACCGATTGGATAAGTTGGATTAGCTGTTGTAAATACTGAGGGGTTTCGTTATTCCAAATTTTTTGAAGAGCCTTCTCGTCGTACTGTTTTGGTGCTTCAAAGAAAAACTGCCCTTGTTCGTATAAGTCGCTCGTAAAAACAGCTCGTTCTTTGAGCAGCGATACAATTTGAGGTAAGTTTTTGGGAAGTGGTTTATTTTGTTGTAACAAAAATTGTTCGAGCTGGCGCGTCAACTCCTGGTCTTCTACTTGTTGAAAGAATTTATTTTGAAACCACTTGGTTTTGTCTGGGTCAAATTTGGCACCACTTTTATTAATTCTTTCTAAGCTAAATGCCTGGATTAATTCGTCCAAACTAAAAATTTCTTGTTCTGTACCCGGGTTCCAGCCTAAAAGAGCCAACATATTAATAACTGCTTGGGGCAAATAGCCCGCTTCGCGATAACCGGAAGAGATTTCTCCGGTCTGTGGGTCTTTCCACGTAAGTGGAAAAACCGGAAATCCCATCTTATCTCCGTCCCTTTTGCTGAGTTTACCTTTACCCTCAGGTTTTAGAATTAAAGGCAAATGCGCAAATTGGGGCGCTTGCCAGCCCAAAGCTTCATACAGTAATTCGTGTAATGCCAACGAAGGTAACCATTCTTCACCGCGAATCACATGGGTGATGCGCATCAAATGATCATCTACAATATTCGCTAAATGGTAAGTGGGCATACCATCACTTTTAAAAAGTACCTTATCATCTAATAAAGAGGTGTCAATGCGAATTTCACCCCGGACCAAATCCTGTAAAACTAACTCCCGATTCTCCGGGGTCTTAAACCGAACTACATACGCTACACCGGCTGCTAATTGCTGCGCCGTTTCTTCTTCTGATAAAGACAACGAGTTGTTTAACTTTATCCGGTTGTGGTGGTTATAAATAAAGGTTTCACCGTTCTTTTCGTATTGAGAACGGTAGTTTTCCAATTCTTCAGTAGTATCAAAAGCGTAATAAGCATGACCTGAATTAATCAGTTGTAGGGCGTATTGCTGGTAGATCTCCCGGCGTTCACTCTGCCGATACGGACCGCAATCGCCTTCTTTTCCCGGTCCTTCGTTATAAGGAATTCCACACCATTCCAAAGCTTCTATGATATACTCTTCCGCTCCGGGTACATAGCGGTTTTGATCGGTATCTTCTATACGTAAAATAAAATCTCCCCCTTGTTGTTTAGCAAACAGATAATTATACAAGGCTGTACGTACTCCGCCTATATGCAACGGTCCTGTAGGACTGGGTGCAAATCGCACTCGAACTCGTTGCTGATTTAAATTTTCTCTCATGATTGTTTAACGCTTTCGGGTAATAAATCTTTTACAGCGGGCATCACGGTAACTTTCCTTTCGGATATATTAAAACTATCACCCGCGGACAATACATGAGTAATTAAATGAGTCATGGTAAGCGGGGTATTTTCTTTGAGCTGATAAAACATATTGTGAGTTAATTGACCCGGATCAAACACGATGACCATTCCGGAACCAATTACATCACAATTAATGCCCTTTTTTATAATTAAACCAGTGTCCTCAGCCAATCCAATTCCTATTTTATCAGGAAATCGAGCAACTGCTTCGGCAATACGACCAAAGCGGCCGCGTTGAATAAAATGCGTATCTATGATAAGTTGAGGAATCAGTTTCATACCTTTTTTCATTTTAACTGCTCCTTTGACAAACGATTGTATACTACTACCCCCCGCTATCATCTCTTGAGACATACACATAGCTCCGGCACTGGTACCGGCCACCACAAATTCTTCGTGGTGATATCTTTCTTTTAAAAGTTGGTGGAATCGTGTGTTTTTTAAATTCTTAGTGATTTTGGATTGGTTGCCACCAGAAAATAATACACAATCACAATTTTGAAGTCGTTGGATGGTGTCTTCATGGTCGGCTTTTTCTTTGGAGTCAATGTAGAGGGTCACAACTTGCTTACAACCCAATTTACCGAAGGCATCAATATAACTGGCACCCACTTCTTCCGGTATACCCGAAGCAGTAGTAATAACTAACACCCGTGCCGAAGATCCTCCACTCTCAGCCAGTACTCTAGAAAGAATTCCTTCGCTGATATAATCCATCCGAAAGCGGCTCTCTTGGTGATAGCCTTTATCTTCGTTGCCTCCAATCGGAATTAGCGTTCCTTTTATCATAAAAAGACATTCTATTTTATGGACAAAAGTAACAGTTATTTATGGTGCTACCAAAAGTCGGCTCTTTGATAATTATATTTTTTTATAAACAATAAAGTCCTTTTCACAACCCTAAATTAAAGTTGAAACACCCTTAGCCAGTTGTTTTTTATTCCCATTATATACGTGGCTTTTTAAGTTTGTTATTTTTTATTAAGATAAATAACATTTTTCCTGTTTTATTACAAAAAACAATTATATTTAGTGGCTTGCAAGTAGTACTTGCCAAAGATTCACCCCAATTTTTAAAAACCAAAACCAACCTTGATTTTATGAAAATTCGAGAAATTAACGCTATGCGAGGGCCAAATTATTGGTCTGTTAACCGACACAAACTTATAGTGATGGTATTAGATATAGAAGAAATGGAAGAGCGTCCTTCTAATACCATCGAGGGATTTAAAGAACGATTGGAAACCATGTTTCCAAGTATGTACGAACATCGGTGTTCGGTAGGTACGCCGGGCGGTTTTTTCCAACGGGTGGAAGAAGGCACTTGGATGGGTCATATTATCGAGCATATAGCCCTGGAATTACAGACTTTAGCCGGTATGGATGTAGGTTTTGGAAGAACACGGAGTTATGGTGAAAAAGGTGTTTACAACGTGGTATTTGCATATATGGAAGAAGCTGTGGGCCGATATGTTGCTAAAGCGGCCGTTCGTGTTTGTGAAGCACTTATTGCTGATGAAGATTACGATATATCGGCAGACATTCACGAAATGCGGGTACTACGTGAAGAAGTGCGGTTGGGTCCCAGTACTGGATCAATTGTAGAAGAAGCTGCTTCGAGGGGTATCCCTTGGATTCGTCTCAACAAATACTCTCTCTGCCAATTGGGCTATGGGGCCAATCAAAAGCGTATTCAAGCAACAGTAACTAGCGATACCAGCAATATTGCGGTCGAATTGGCCTGTGATAAAGAAGACACCAAATTCTTATTAGAACAAGCTGAAGTACCGGTTCCCAAAGGTGAAATCATTCGTCGGGAAAGTAGTTTGGAGGAAGCCATTCGCTATGTGGGCTTTCCTTTAGTTACTAAACCCATTGGAGGAAACCATGGCCGTGGCATCACCGTAAACATTCAAACATATGAAGAAGCTTTAACGGGTTTTCGAGCTGCCAAAGAAGTATCAAATACAGTTATTGTCGAAAAGTATATTTCTGGATTCGACTATCGGTTATTAGTTATTGATCACAAATTAGTAGCTGCCGCTAAAAGGACACCGGCCCACGTTATAGGAGATGGAAAATCAACCGTACAAGAACTCATAGATGAAGTGAATAAAGACCCTCGTCGCGGTTACGGTCATGAAAAAGTTCTGACGCAAATCACGGTCAACGAACTAACCATGAACATCATAAAATCCAAAGGTTATAGTCTTAATAGCATACTTCCCGAAGGAGAAATGCTGATTTTAAAAGACACAGCCAATTTAAGTACCGGTGGTACTTCTGAAGATGTGACAGACATCGTTCATCCGGCGAATATCTTTTTGGCCGAGCGAATTTCAAAAGTCATCGGTCTGGATATTTGCGGTATAGATATTATGACCTCCGATATCAGTGTTCCCTTGGAAGAAACCGGAGGAGCAGTGTTAGAAGTGAATGCTGGCCCCGGCTTTAGAATGCACTTAGCACCCACGGTGGGGTTGCCCCGTAATGTAGCCAGTTACGTGATTGATAAGTTATTTCCTCACGGTCAAAACGGGCGAATTCCCATTATAGCCGTTACCGGTACCAATGGTAAGACTACCACCACCCGACTAATAGCCCATATGGCAAAAATGAAAGGTTATAAAGTAGGATACACCACCAGCGACGGTGTGTATATTCAAAACCGCTTACTAATGAAAGGAGACTGTACGGGCCCTATGAGTGCCGAATTCGTACTGAAAGATCCTACGGTTGATTTTGCCGTCTTAGAATGTGCCCGCGGCGGGTTGCTGCGTGCCGGATTGGGCTTTCACCGCTGTGATGTAGGAATTGTTACCAATGTAGCCGAAGATCACTTAGGATTAAAAGGAATTCATACCATTGAGCAATTAGCTAAAGTCAAAGGGGTTATTCCCGAAACAGTATTACCCCATGGCTATGCAATACTGAATGCCGACGATGATTTGGTGTATGAAATGCGAAAAAATGTAAATTGTAACGTTGCTCTTTTTTCCATGGATGAAGATAATCCCCGAATCAAGGCGATGCAAAAATTAGGGGGTATTTGTGCTATTTACGAAAATGGATACATCACCATTTGTCGAGGCGAATGGAAATTACGAGTTATTAAGGCCGTCAATGTTCCTCTTACTTACGGTGGAAAAGCTACCTTTATGATTCAAAATATACTCCCTGCGGTTGTCACAGCTTATACCCGTGGAGCGACCATTGATGAAATCAAAGTTGCTTTAGAAACCTTTATTCCCTCACCAGCGCAAACACCCGGACGACTCAATTTGTTCCAATTTAAGGATTTCCAAGTTCTACTTGACTATGCACACAATCCTGCTGGTATGCGAGCTTTACAACGATTTATTGAAAATCTGGATGCCACCATAAAAGTGGGAATCATTGCAGGGGTCGGCGATCGAAGAGATGAAGACACCCAAGAAATAGGAGCAATTGCAGCGGAAATGTTTGATGAAATTATTATCCGACAGGATAAGAACCTCCGGGGAAAAACCGATGTCGAAATCATTAAAATGCTGGAAGATGGAATCAAAATGAAAAATCCAACTAAAAAAATCACTGTGATTCCCAACGAACGCGAAGCGGCCACTTTTGCCATTAAAAATGCGGCTCCTGGAGCCTTGATCGTTATCTGTAGTGATGTAATTCCGGATGCCTTAGAGTTGGTGCAGAAACTAAAAGAAGAAGAAGCCAACCGACTTTATGAATTTTCAACCGATCACATTCCCAATCGATAAAAAAACCCGCCAGCTGGCGGGTTTTTTAAACTATTTCTCGATTTTATCTTTTTCTTCAGAGCCATCCTCTTTGGTAGCGTCTTTAAACTCTTTAATTCCTTTTCCTAATCCACGCATCAACTCCGGAATTTTTCTTCCTCCAAACAAAAGTAATACCACCACCACTATTAAAACAACATTCCAAGGGGCTAAGGCTAAAGGAAGGTACAAAGTGCTCATTTTTAATTAAATTTTAAAGTGCAAAGATAAAAAGAAAATTCTAATGCTTCGTTAAAAGCCCGATTTTATTAAACTAAAATATTCCGATAGTGTTTGATTGTTTTATATTTGTTGGAAACATTTCAAACAATGGCAAGAAAAAAGCGAAAGCGACTTTTAAAAAAACTGTTGTACAAATACCGTTTGGTGATCCTCAATGAAGACACTTTTGAAGAGCGATTCTCATTGAAGCTCAACCGATTGAATGTATTTGTCTATTCAGGATTGTTTGCTTTGTTTTTGGTAGGTATCACCACCGTTATCATCGCTTTTACTCCCTTGCGTGAATACATACCCGGCTATTCTTCTACCGAATTAAAACAACGAGCTACCGAGTTGGCTTACCAATCGGATTCTATCCAACGGGTGTTATATCTCAACGAACAATACCTCAATTCGATTAAAAAAGCACTGATTGGCGATATTGAATTCCAACAAATCAACCGAGATTCTATTTTTAATGAAATAAACACCTCGGATATGACTGTACCTCCTCCTTCCCAACAGGATTCACTCTTACGTGAACGGGTGGCAGAAGAGGATAAATACAATATTTTTGAAACCTCCATTGGTATTTCTAATGCCTTATTCGCTCCGGTAAATGGTACGGTAACAGCAGGATTTGACTTAGCCAACGAACATTATGCCGTAGATATAGCCGTTTCAGAAAACACACCGGTAAAAGCCACCGCAGAGGGCACTGTTATTTTTGCAGAATGGACCCTGCAAACCGGGTATGTGATTGTTATAGAACATCAAAACAACCTGTTATCGGTATATAAACACAATGCCTCTTTGATTAAAAAACAAGGTGATTTGGTAAAAACCGGTGAAGTCATCGCTACAGCAGGCGAAACCGGCGAGTTAGCTACCGGCGTACACCTCCACTTCGAACTGTGGAGCAATGGATATCCGGTAAATCCAGAACTTTTTATTGATTTTGAATAAGTAAAGAGTATGTCGATTAAGTCTTCTACAGCAGTCGCTTTGAGTAAACTCATAAAGGCCCAAACGCAACGCTGGGCCTCCAAACCTATAGCAACCCAACAAAAAGTTTTTAAAAAACTAATCGATGGGGGCCGACAAACTGCTTTTGGTAAAGACCATCAATTTGAGGCTATACAGTCTTACGAAGATTTTAAACATCGTGTTCCCGTACGCGATTATGAAGCGTTAAAACCTTATATCGAACGAATTTTACAAGGAGAGAAAAATGTGTTGTGGAAAGGTGTGCCCCTCTATTTTGCCAAGACCTCAGGAACCACTTCCGGGGCCAAATACATCCCGCTGACTCGCGAATCCATGCCCCACCATATACAGTCTGCACGAAATGCACTGTTACATTACTTGGCCGAAACCGGGAACAAATCGTTTGTCGATGGTAAAATGATTTTTTTACAAGGCAGCCCGGTATTACAAGACCACCACGGTATTCAGATAGGACGCTTGTCAGGAATCGTAGCTCATTATGTCCCCAAATACTTACAAAAAAACCGCTTGCCTTCTTGGAAAACCAATTGTATAGAAGATTGGGAAACCAAAGTCAACCGGATCGTTGAAGAAACATACCAACAAAACCTGACACTCATCAGTGGAATCCCCCCTTGGGTACAGATGTATTTTGAAAAACTAATAGAAAAAACCGGACGGCCTATCGGTGAAATTTTCCCTAATTTCTCTTTGTTTGTGTATGGCGGAGTTAATTACGAACCTTACCGAAATACTTTCGAAAAACTAATCGGCCGCCCAGTTCATAGCATCGAAATGTATCCGGCATCGGAAGGTTTTTTTGCGTATCAAGATACCCAAAAAGAAAAAGGCATGCTATTATTGCTACAGTCGGGTATATTCTATGAATTTATTCCTGCCGCGGAATTTTTTTCTGAAAATCCTCCGCGACTTAGCTTAGCGGAAGTTGATTTGGGAGTCAACTACGTACTGATTATATCTACCAATGCCGGTTTGTGGGCCTACAACACCGGCGATACGGTACAATTTACCTCCTTAGACCCCTACCGAGTGGTGGTAACCGGAAGAATCAAACACTTTATTTCAGCCTTTGGAGAGCACGTAATCGGTAGTGAAGTAGAGCAAGCGCTGAAAAAAGGCATAGAGAATTTCCCCGAAGTATCGGTTTATGAATTTACCGTAGCACCCAATGTCACCCCTTCCGAAGGAGGACTGCCCTATCACCAATGGCTGATTGAATTTGAAAATCCGCCGCATGATCTAGCTGCTTTTTCTCAAACTATCGACCAGGCTTTACAAAATCTCAACCCGTATTATTTGGATTTGATCCAAGGAAAAGTATTACAACCTTTAAAAATTTCGGTTTTACCGAAAGGGAGTTTTACGGCCTATATGAAATCGGAGGGTAAATTAGGAGGTCAAAATAAACTTCCTCGACTTTCAAACGACCGAAAAATTGCTGATGCAGTATTAAAATTCTGAAGGCATTTTTAACTTCCAATAATTACTTCTACGAAAGGCTAGGTTGATAGGAAGATTAAGCACCTTATTCAATAAAAGAATTCCATCCCATAGCTTTTAGAGGAATTTTAGTGTGCTCTCGGGTGATAATATGGATACCTTCGCGTGCTTCCGTAAAGTGACCAATAACCGTAAGGTGGGGATTTCCTTTAATCTTGGCGTAATCCTTTTGCGAAAGCGCAAATAGCAGTTCATAATCTTCACCCCCACTGAGGGCAATGGTGGTACTGTCTAGGTTAAATTCTTCACAGGTACGAATTACTTGAGGATCTAAGGGAATTTTATCTTCGTACAAATTACACCCCACTTTAGAATGTTTACACAAATGCATAATTTCTGAGGATAGTCCGTCGCTGACATCGATCATAGCGGTGGGCACCACCTCCAAATCGGCCAAGAGCTTGACTATGTCTTTGCGCGCCTCGGGTTTGAGTTGACGCTCAATCAAGTAGGTATAATCGCTCAAATCGGGTTGGTTATTGGGATTGGCTTGAAACACTTGTTTTTCTCGTTCTAAAACTTGTAATCCCAAATAAGCAGCACCAATATCTCCGGTTAACACCAATAAATCGTTGGGATTGGCTCCGTTTCGATAGGTGATTTTTTCAGGCATTGCCCAACCCAAAGCCGTGATACTGATGATTAATCCCCGGGTAGAAGAGGTGGTGTCTCCTCCCACCACATCCACTTGGTACAAATCGGCTGCAGTTTTAATTCCTTGATAAAGTTCTTCGACGGCTTCCAAAGGAAAGCGGTTTGAGATGGCAAAAGAAACAGTAATTTGAGTGGCTTCGCCATTCATGGCATAGATATCCGAAAGATTGGCCATCACCGACTTGTAGCCTAAATGCTTGAGCGGCATGTAGCTCAAATCAAAATGAACTCCCTCTATCAACATATCTGTAGTTACTAACAACTGCCTATTGGGATCGTATAGAACCGCAGCATCATCGCCCACGCCTTTGATAGTGGAGCTGTGGTGTATTTTAATAGAGCGCGTGAGATGGTCTATCAAACCAAATTCGCCTAAGGAAGCTATTGTTTTCGGGGGTTTGTTTTCGGATTGACTCATAATTTCCGGTACTAGAGAACAAAGCTACAACATTAATTATTTTCAAACTAACCTATGTCTGGGTTTGTTCTAACCCAATCTAAAAGAGCACTGGCGGAGGGTAATTGCAATTTAGACACCAGTCCTTTTAAAAGATCGTCTCTTTGTTGCTCACTTATAAAAAGATTTTGATGCCAACTAGTAATGGAATCGTGTTGAGCAATCAACTTGAGTATTTTTTTTTCAGAAGTCGTGAGTCCGGTATGTTGTTGTTGGTTTTGATCTCTTATTTTTTGAGGCAAGTAATAACCCTGCTGACGAATTACCTCCAGACAGTTGTCAAATTCTTCCAACAAAGTTTCTTTAAGTAAATAGCCCGACAGATGTAGGTCTTTCAGTTGTTCTTCTGTATTTATTTTAGAATCAAAAGTTAGCAAAACAATTTGAGTAGAACTCCCGGCTTGAGCACAAAGCTTAGCCACCTCCATACCCGAATATCCGGGCATCATATTGTCTATCAACGCTATATCAGGCATTAGCTCCACGATACGCTCATAGGCCGTTATACCATTGTCAGCCGTACCCAACACGGTACCACCTTTTTGTTGTACAAAGCGACTAATAGTTTTGAGCATCAGATCATGATCATCGGCTATAAAAAAAGTCAGACTATGCATGAGGATATGGAATTATATATTCTATGGTGGTTCCCTTTCCAAATTCCGAATTCACTTTCATGATTCCATTGAGGTAACGCGTACGCTCTTTAAGTGTTTTGAGACCCAAAGATTTAAAATCATTAAACTTTTCTGAAAAATCAAACCCCACGCCGTTATCTTTGAGGCTAATTCGGATGGTGGATTTTTGTTTATCAATCAAAACCTGAACTGCGGTAGCTTGAGAATGTTTAAGTATATTGTTTAGAGTCTCTTGCACAATTCTAAAAACATGTATTTCCTTTTCGGAAGAAAGGATTTTATCAATGTTTTCTATCTCCGATGTAAAAAAGATGTCGCTGGTTTCTTCCACCTGATGGAGGGTATTTTTAATAGCTTGAGTAATCCCTAATTCTTGTAGTTGATAGGGATGTAGTGCCCGTGAAATACCTCGAACTTCTTCAATGGCGTTTTCTATCAAACTTTTGGTAGAATCGTCTTTACTGAGCACAACCTTATTTTTGATAAGTAAAAGACTCTGGCCCAAACCATCGTGCAAATCTTTTGACATTCGTTTGCGCTCTTCTTCTTGTGCTTTTAGCAGGTCTTGAGTAAATTTTTCCTGCATATTTTTTTTGGCTTTCAGGTTTTGTTGGTTTTTGTATAAAAACAAAAGAATAAAAGCCAAGGTGAGTAAACTGCCTCCTAAAATATATTGCTTGGTGAGGTTTGAGTTTTTTTCCTTTAGTAGAGCTATACTGCCTGTTTTTTCAATAAGTTCTTTTTCCTTTCTCTCACTATCATAGAGGGTTTGGTAATAAAGTACGCTTTTTACTTTTTCTTCATCAAAGATGGAATCTTTTAGCTGTACATACAACTTGTGGTGGTATAACGATTTTTCAAATTCCCCCACTTGTTCGTATATTTCTGAAAGGTATTGGTGGGTTTTAAGTGTTTCGTTTTTATAACTGAGCTTTTTGGTGATTTCCAAACGCTCAAGGGCCGACTTTTCAGCTTCTTCCCAATTTTTCTCAAAAATTAATATCCGAATAAACGGGCCTAAAAAGTTCATTCTTAGGAATTCATTTTCAGGGTTTTGATTTACATAAGATCGGGCGATTTCCATTTCATGCCTTGATTTTTCAACGGCTCCTTGATTGATATATATTTCTGAAAGAGCCGCATGCGCCACTACGTATATATGAGCTTGATACTCGGCATTAGCTGTGTATTCTATCGCTTTTTTAAGAGACTCTTCGCGTCGTATTTGATCGTTTTTTTTATTGTAATCTAACGAATTGTTATAATAAAAAATGGCTAAGGAAGCTAACTGATTGTTCTCCAGCATAAACTGAATTAGTTTTTCTCGCTCCTCAATAGCCTGATCCAGTAAGCCATTTTCGCTGTAGAGTATTATTTCTCCATTTCGAGCGTGAATCATATACTCAATATCTCCTACTTGCTCGTATAAGGCGTAGGCCTCTTTATAATCTTTTCCGGCTTCGGCATATTTACCAATATTGTTAAAGGATTGAGCTCGATAAAGATAAGCGTCTGCTATAAAAACAGTGTCTTTTGTTTGGTAGTTTTCAATGGCTTGGGAGTAATCTTTGATGGCATCCTCTAATGAAATCAAATAATTGGCTCCTCCTCGCTTCAGGTACAATCCGCCCCGATAATAACTATCCTCAATTTGATCCATATGGGCGATCACCTTATCAATAATCTCAATTACCAGGGGTTGTTTGGAAGGAAATACCGAAACCGGATACGACAGTGACATGGCCTTTTGTGCTGCCTCACTATACTTTTTATTCGCCAATGCCACTTCTACATATTGGCCTGTATAGTCAATAAACTGGTCAAACTCCTTCTTATCCAAGGCGTCTGTAATCAAACTATCTAACTTATACAGCCGATTTTCAATAGTCTCACTTGTTTTACTTTTGGCCACATTATTTTTTTCCTGTGAATAGCAGAAATGAGTCAACACGAGAATGAGCACAAACGTGGAGCATAATCTCATAGGAAGAAGTTTAATGGGAGTACACAAAATTAAAAAAACTATTTAAAGTATACGCAATTTCTACCGTAATCAATGATGGCACGTGCTTTTTTTAATACGTCGGCACCGATAATTCCCGCCACCGGTTCAATCTCAGCTCCGATTAGGGCTTCATTGACATGCTGAAGATCAAAAACCACAAATTCCAAATTACTGACCTTCCATTGTTGGATAGTCACTTGTTTCGCTTTGGCGAGATAGGTTTCAATACCTGTAATACCCGCACCTGATGCTTTGATTTCACTTCGCTCGGGCGTCAACCCAAAGTCATGTACACAATGCAATCCCAAACAACTATTCGATGCTCCCGTGTCTAATATAAAAACGCCCGAAATACCATTAATACGAGCTTTGATTTTGAAGTGATTACTGGCTACTTTTTGCAAAGGAATCCGAATATAGTGTTTGGCTTCTAAGAAAGCCCTCAGTGTTTTCACAGGCAATTAATTTTGAACCACAAAGATACACAACAAAAAATAGTTAGTTTTGTATTCATGATTTTAACGGATACACATACCCATCTGTATAGCGAAGCCTTTAATACCGATCGCGACGCCATGATACAACGAGCAATCCAAGTTGGTGTAACACGTTTTTTTATTCCGGCGATTGACTCCTCGTATGCACCGGCCATGTACGAACTGGAAAAAAATTATCCCGAGCAGGTTTTTTTGATGATGGGATTGCATCCCACTTCTGTTCGAGAAAATTATTTGGAAGAACTCGATTTTGTGTACGAACAATTTCAGCAGCGTTCTTTTTACGCTGTTGGCGAAATTGGTATTGACCTATACTGGGACACCTCTACTTTACAACTCCAGCAAGATGCTTTTAAAAAGCAAATTCAATTAGCCAAAAAATTCCAATTACCCATTGTGATTCACTGCCGTAATTCGTTTGACGAAATTTTCGAAATTTTAGAGGACGAAAAAAGCGACGATTTATTCGGTATATTTCACTGCTTCACAGGTACCAAAGAACACGCTTTTCGGGCTATTTCGTACGGAATGAAACTCGGTATCGGTGGGGTAGTTACTTTTGCAAATGGAAAAATCGACCAATTTTTACACCAAATTCCCATAGAGCATATTGTTTTAGAAACGGATGCACCTTATTTAACCCCAGCTCCATTCCGAGGCAAACGAAATGAAAGTAGTTATTTGACTTATGTGGTAGAAAAAGTTGCTGATTTGTACCAACTTTCGGTGGAAGAAGTAGCTGCCATAACCACTCAAAATTCGAAAGAAGTTTTTTCGATATAAACGCTCCACCATGTCCTTTCGATTTCGGAAATACGAAAAACTAAAAAGTCAAAAACGCATCGAGCAGATTTTCCAAACCGGGAAATCGGTTTCTGCCTATCCGTTAAAATTGTACTACTCCCCCATCGACACCCCTCTTAAAACTCGATTTGAAGTGGGATTTTCAGTTCCCAAACGCCATTTTAAAAAAGCAGTTGACCGTAATTATATCAAGCGCCTTCTTCGCGAAAATTACCGCCTCAACAAAAATCTACTTGAAAATCTTCCCGCACCTTCCTACGGGCTGATGTTGGTCTATACTGGTAAAGAAATACCCGATTTTACTACGCTACAACGTTCCTATCGCAAACTTATCGCTCTTTTCGTAAAGACTGAAACTCCCAACACTCCATAAAAATCCAGTTGGATTTAAATTTTGGTATATTCCTTGTGAAGCTGCTAACATTCACAACCAACAAGTTTTAGAAATGTGCCAGGTTTCCAGTCCCAGTACTGACACCAACGGGATTTTTTTCTAAAACTTCTAAAAAATTTAAAAGATGAAAAATGTTAGTTTACTACTATTGGGATTGATTTGGGCTTGCTCTAACTCTCCTTCTTCCGAAGCAACTTATGAAAATTTTGAAGAAATTTTAATCGCTGACATGGCTGATGCCACAGGTGCTAATACGATTCAACTTCAGGCTGAAAAGGATATTGAAGACCTGAAAATCATTAAAACTGCTACCTTAAGATTTCCCACGGATGATCTCGAAAAAACGCGCCAACGCATCCGAGCAGCGGTGGGTTCTTACAACGGAATAATCCAAAACGACCGTAGCGGGAAAGGCTATAACGAATGGTACCGAGAAATGGTTATTCGGGTTCCTTCGAAGCACTTCCATACGGTGTTAGACTCTATTTCTAACGGAGTTAGTTACTTTGATACCCACGAAGTGTCCCAGCAGGATGTATCCGAAGAATTTGTGGATTTACAAGCGCGACTGAAAGCCAAAAGACAATTAGAAGCGCGTTATCTCGAATTACTCCGTATGGCCAAAAATGTTTCGGAAGTTTTGGATATTGAAAGAGAGCTTTCTAAAATCCGCGAAGAAATAGAAGTCCGAGAAGGCCGTTTACAATATTTACAGGATCGGGTTTCGTATAGCACCATTAATTTGTACTTTTACAAAACCAGCGTCGAAACCGGTGTAACCGTATCGTACGGATCCAAAATGTGGAATGCCATCCAATCGGGATGGAGCGGATTGTCCTATTTTTTCTTAGGACTGCTTCATATCTGGCCGTTTTTTGTAATTTTAATCCTTATTTTTTTGTTTATAAAGCGTTATTTTTCAAAAAAGAATAAAAAAACAACATCCCAATCATGAGAAAGAACATTCTTCTTGTAGTACTCGCTGCCACTATTAGCATCGGAGCCATTCGGTATAAAAATGATTTCTTTGAAATTGCCAAGCAGATTGAAATTTTTACAACTCTTTTCAAAGAACTCAATATGAATTATGTAGATGAAACCATTCCTGCCGAATTGATGGATAAAGCGATCCAAGGGATGCTCGAAGGACTAGACCCCTACACGGTGTATTACAACGAACAAGATGTAGAGCAAGCCAGAATAAATCAAACCGGTTCGTTTAGTGGTATCGGTGCCTACATCAGAACAATGGAAAACCGACTGGTGGTAATTGAGCCATGGAAAGACGGTCCGGCAGACAAAGCCGGTCTGAAAGCCGCAGATGAGATTATCCAAATAGGCGATGTCCAAGTAGCCCAATTTAACGACAATGCAGGAGAATTGTTAAAAGGTGCTCCCGGCTCCACCGTGGAAGTAACTTACATCCGACAAGGGAAAACCGAGAAAACAACCATCACCCGCGAATCGGTGGAAATCAAAGCAGTGCCCTACTACACCCTGATTGAAGGTGAAGTGGGGTATATAGTTTTAAGTACGTTTAATCAAAAAACCACCTTGGAAACGCGAGCAGCTTTAAACGATTTAAAAAAACAAGGAGCTACCAGTATCATTATCGATTTACGGGGTAATGGAGGGGGATTGATGCGTGAGGCTATCAACGTAATGAATTTATTTGTTCCCAAAAATGAAATCATCACCACTACGCAGTCGGCGATCGAAAAATACAACCAAGTATATCGCACCTCTACCAATCCGATTGATACCGAAATACCGGTGGCCGTATTGATTAACGGACGCAGTGCTTCTGCCAGTGAAATTGTAGCCGGTGCTTTTCAGGATTTAGACCGAGGCGTGGTTATCGGTGCGCGAAGTTTCGGAAAAGGGTTGGTACAACGCCCGAAACAACTAACCTATGGCACCCAACTAAAAGTGACTATTTCTAAATACTATACGCCCAGCGGGCGCTGTATCCAAGCCGAAGATTATTTCAATCGGGATGAAAATGGTAATCCCATTCGAGCGACAGCCGACAAGTACACTCCTTTTAAGACCAAAAAAGGACGTATCGTCTATGACGGAGGGGGAATTCAACCCGATATCGAACTGCCATCGGCTAAGTTTAGTCCTATTACCACCTCCCTATTAAAAGCCAATGCCTTGTTTAATTTCGCCACTCACTATTACTACAAAAACCCACAGGTAGACGTGAATTCTTTCACTTTAAGTGAAAAAGATTACAACGATTTTATGGCCTTTCTCCGACAGGAAAATTTTTCTTTCGAAACTGAAACCGAAATCGCTTTAAAAGAAGTAATTAAAAAAGCGGAAGCCGAAGGCATTAATACAGAAATTCAAAAAAACTATCAAAATTTGATGACCGATTTAAGTCAGGTAAAAGACAAAGAGTTACAAGATAAAAAAGTAGAAATCAAAACCTTACTTACCGACGAAATTGTCAAGCGCTATGCCTATCGGGAAGGTTTATACGAATACCAAGTAAAAAACAGTCCTGAAATTAAAGAAGCTGTTGCGGTTTTAAAAGATAAAAATCGTTACCAACGTATCTTAAATGGTAAGTAAATCAAAGAGCATAGGGCTAATCTTGGGAATTTTATGGGGAGGTACATCGCTTGCGCAAACCTATACCACCCAGGAATTGTGGTTGATGCCTTCCGAAGATTATGTAACGGAAAACACCCACCAAATCACGGCACGCGATTGGGATTTTGAAGTTCGGGTACTTGACCGGGTAGAATCACAAATCTACCAAGACAGTATAGAGACTCATAACCAACAGCTATGGGCTTCCCTAGAAAGCAAAGGGATAGCAGAGGCAGAAAAAAAATACTACCAAGAGTTTGAAAAAGAGAAGAAGCAAATACAACAAGCCGCTCAACTTAGTGAAAACCATGAATTTATTAACGGTATATACGGAAAATTAAAGCGCCAAGGACGCCTATCACAAACAGTGATTCAAAAAATGACCTATACTGAATACCGTTTTATGATTTACAGTTTTGACCGGTTGGGCAAGCAAAAAACCGAAATCCGGTTTATAGTAGATTTAAGAGATGGACAAATTCGATTGTTTAAGTAATTTAGATCATAGGCTATGGATTCTTTTCTAAGCTATATTGAAACTATGCCCCTGTGGGGAAGATTTGTGTGGATTGTAGCTGTAGTCAGCCTTTTTTGGATTTTAGAAGGCTATTATTCTTTTGTAAAAACCCCGTACAACCGTTGGAAGCACGCCGGAACCAACTTTGTATTTTTATTATTTACCATCCTAATTAATATACTCTTCGGGATAGCCACCGCCAGTGTATTTATTTGGTTGGACCAATCCCAATTTGGATTTTTAAATTTCATAGAACTACCTACTTGGCTGGGTTTGTTACTGGCCGTTATGTGGTTAGACCTCATAGCTCAATATGTAGCGCATTATTTATTACACAAAGTTAAGTGGTTGTGGAAATTACACCTCGTTCATCATAGCGATACCCAGGTAGACGTAAGCACGGGTACGAGACACCACCCCTTAGATTATACTGTTCGTGAAACCTTTGCCCTGATTGCCATTGTATTGAGTGGTATGCCGGTAGCTTATTACCTCATTTATCGGTTGCTCAGTGTGTTTTTCACCTACTTCAATCATGCCAATATTTCGTTGGGTAAAATCGACAAAATCCTGGCTTATGTCATCGTCACACCCGATATGCATAAGTTTCACCACCATTATCAAATGCCCTGGACCGATACTAATTTTGGAAATATATTTTCGTTTTGGGATCGCTTATTTGGTACATGGGTCTATCAAGATCCCAACCAGGTGGTTTACGGATTAGATATTGTTGACCCCGATAAAGACCAAAATTTAGGCTATCAACTATCTCTCCCTTTTCGAAAAGAAATTGACTCCAACAAACCCGTTTATCCTTCTAAGGATTCTACTTCCTAAGCATGGCTATATGAGGAATTCCATCTTCGAGATAGGGTTCTCCAAAAGTGATAAACCCATGCGCGGTGTAAAATTTTTCTAGGTACCGCTGGGCAGATATTTGAATGGTGGGTGTATTAAATTCTTTTTCTACCACCTCCACGGCTGCTTTCATCAATTGGTGTCCGTAACCAAATTGTCGAGCGCTTTGTTTTACAACCACCCTTCCTATACTTGCTTCCGCGAAATAATCGCCCGGGCGAAAAAGACGGGCATAAGCAAGGAGTTGACCATCCTGAAAACCCAGCAGATGTAACGCTTTTGAATCTTTCCCATCCACGTCTTGATAGACACAATCTTGCTCTACCACAAATACTTCGCTTCGCAACTGCAACAGTGCATACAGTTCGTTTCGCGTGAGCTGGTCAAAGTTCTTTGTATAAAATTCCATCAGTCTTGTACTATTAAATCCTTGCTCTTTTCTATTTTATCGTATTCGGGTTGGATGTTTATGTGGTTAATTCCAAAATCTTGGAGTAAAATTTCTTTTACTTTTTCTAAATGCAAGTCAAACACGCTTAGAGTAATGTCATTTTCAAATTCCAAATGCGCTTCTAAGTGAATTTCATCTTCATTGACTTGCCAAATATGTATATGGTGGATACTTTTAATACCGTCTAAAGCATTTATAGTTTTTGCTATTTCTTCTACTTTTAGTTCTTCAGGAGTAAAAAGCATCAATACGTGAAACGATTTGCGAAGTAACCCATAACCCAAATAAATCAGGTACACCCCAATTATTAAAGTTAACACTCCATCTACCCACCACATTTGGTACCATTTCATTAGCAAACCACCCACTAATACCGCAAAAGAAGAAGCTAAATCAGAAAACATATGAAGATAAGCCGACTTCATATTCATATTCTTATCAGAATCTTTGCGAAGCAACAACATGCTAAACCCATCAATCGCAATTCCTAATAAAGCCATCCAAATAACAATATTACTGCTTATTTCTTGAGGTTCATAAAAGCGATTAATGGCTTCATAAATCAAATAAAGGGCAATTCCCACCAAACTAGCCGAATTGATAAAGGCCGCCATAATTTCGGCACGTTTAAACCCGAAAGTCCGTTTGTACGACGCTTTTTTTCGTACGGCTCGGTTAGCGATATAGGTAATTAGCAGGGAGATTACATCACTAAAATTGTGAAGTGTATCGGAGATCAACGCCAAACTTCCAGAAATTATACCCCCGATTAGCTGAGCCACCGTAAGCAGTAGGTTCAGCATAATGGTAAACAGCACTTTGGAGCTATTTACGTTAGTGGAATGAGAATGATGATGATGTCCCATAGCATGAATTACCGCACAGTTTTTACATTTTCTAAAATAGTTTTTTCAATGATAACGGGAAAATACTTTTGTTCCAATTCGGCAATCTTTTGAGCCACCGTTTCTGGACTGTCTTCCGGCAAAACAGCTACTGATTGCTGGAAAACGATGGCTCCTTCGTCATAATTCTGATTCACTTTGTGTATCGTAATCCCGGTTTCTGAAACTCCAGCCGCTACAACAGCTCGATGAATATGCATCCCGTACATGCCTTTACCTCCAAACAGGGGTAATAAAGCCGGGTGGATGTTGAGTACCCTTTCGGGGAAATTTTTTAAAATAGACTCTGGAAATTTCCATAAAAAGCCGGCAAGGATGATCCAATCCACTTTATAGTGCTGTAAAATCTCCAAAACCCGTCCATTATCATTCAAATCTTCATTAGAAAAGACCACCGTGGGTATATTATATTTTAGTGCGCGCTGAAGAACAACGGCATCAGGTTTATTACAAAAAACGGCGGCAACAGCAATGGAGGGATGAGAGGTAAAATAACGGATAATATTCTCAGCATTAGTACCATTACCTGAAGCAAATATAGCCAGTTGTACCGTCACAAGGAAACAAATTAAGGGTTAAAATATACACTGCAAATTTAAAAGAATTTATCGTAGTTAATTTTTAATTTCCTATCTTAGACCACATTTTAAATCTAAAACATTGTTTTATTCTAAAATATTTTAATTTTGCCACTTGATTAATTTTAAATATTTATATCATGTCAGACATTGCATCAAGAGTAAAAGCCATTATCGTTGACAAATTAGGCGTTGACGAAAACGAAGTTGTTAACGAAGCAAGCTTCACTAACGATCTAGGAGCAGATTCTTTAGACACAGTAGAACTAATTATGGAGTTTGAAAAAGAATTTGATATCCAAATCCCTGATGACCAAGCAGAAAACATCGCTACTGTAGGTCAGGCCATCGCATATATAGAAAACGCAAAATAAGAATTTCATTTACATGAAAATAAGGAGAGTTGTAGTAACCGGATTGGGTGCGCTTACTCCCATAGGCAATAACATTCCCGAATATTGGGAAGGGCTTAAGAGTGGACGTAGCGGTTCTGCTCCTATCACTTATTTTGACACCGAAAAGTTTAAGACCAAGTTTGCCTGTGAAGTCAAAAATTTTGATCCGCTGGATTATTTTGACCGCAAAGAAGTTCGCAAGTTAGATCGGTTTGCCCAATACGCCTTAGTAGCTTCAGACGAGGCCATCACTGATTCAGGAATGGTTATCGATCAGTTAGACAAGTTCCGTATAGGTGTCATTTGGGGGGCCGGTATTGGTGGGTTAGAAACCTTCCAAGACGAAGTACTCAACTTTGCTGCAGGCGACGGAACTCCTCGCTTTAATCCCTTTTTTATCCCCAAAATGATTGCGGATATAGCCCCCGGGCATATCTCCATGAAACACGGATTTATGGGACCCAATTACACCACCGTGTCTGCTTGTGCCTCCTCGGCCAATGCGCTGATCGATGCTTTGAATTACATCCGATTGGGCTACTGCGATATCATCGTAACCGGAGGTTCAGAAGCGGCGGTAACCATTGCTGGTATGGGAGGTTTTAATGCGATGCACGCTCTCTCAACTCGAAATGAAAGCCCTGAAACCGCTTCACGACCTTTTGATGCAACCCGAGATGGGTTTGTTTTAGGAGAAGGTGCCGGCGCTTTGATTTTGGAGGAGTACGAACACGCTGTTAAACGAGGAGCTAAAATTTACGCTGAAGTAATAGGAGGAGGTATGTCAAGCGATGCTTATCACCTAACTGCCCCACACCCGGAAGGTATTGGGGTAGAACGTGTGATGCTGAATTGCTTAAACGACGCCGGTATTCAACCTACCGAGGTGGATGCCATTAATACCCACGGAACCTCCACCCCTTTAGGTGATGTTGCCGAGTTAAAAGCTATTACCAAAGTTTTTGGCGACCACGCCAAAAACATCAATATCAATTCTACCAAGTCAATGACCGGACACCTCTTAGGTGCAGCTGGTGCGATTGAAGCTATAGCCTCCATTTTGGCTATTCAACACAGCTTAATTCCACCGACTATCAATCATACCACGGTAGATGAAAATATTGATCCCTCTCTGAACTTAACCCTTAACGTGGCGCAGCAGAGAGAAGTAACTGTTGCTTTGAGTAATACCTTTGGATTTGGTGGACATAACGCCAGTTTGCTTTTCAAAAAGATGACCTAAACCTAAATGAGTACATTTAGAAACATATTTCATTCCCGTGCTTCCACGCACGGGATTTTTTTTAAAGAATTAAAAAAATTATTGGGGTTTAACCCCAAAGACATAAAAATTTACGAAATGGCCTTTATTCACCGCTCGGCCAATTTGAAAGGTGAAAATGGCCAATTAATTAACTACGAGCGACTCGAGTTTTTAGGCGATGCAATGCTGGGTGCGGTGATTGCCGCTCACTTGTTTGAAAAAGTACCTTCTGGAGACGAAGGCTACCTTACTAAAATGCGTTCTAAAGTGGTGAGCCGAGAACACCTGAACGAATTAGGAAGAGACCTGGATTTAATTCGTTTTGTAAAGACCAATGTGCCTTCGGAACACTTTGGCAGTAACATACATGGCAACCTATTTGAAGCTCTAATCGGTGCCATCTACGAAGACCGAGGATACGCCTATTGCCAAAAATTTATCCACAAACGAGTCATTAAACCCTATGTGGATATTGCCAAATTAGAGGGCAAAATTACCAGTTATAAAAGTTTAGTAATCGAATGGTGCCAAAAAAACAAACTGTTTTTCGAATTTGTGGTTTATGAAGATACCGGTAAAGAAAATGTAAAACACTTTGCTGTCAAGCTAAAAATTAATAACGAAATTGTAGCTAAAGCTCGAGAAACTTCTAAGAAAAAAGCCGAGGAAAGAGCTGCCAAAAGAGCCTACTACAAAATGCAAAACATTATCGGTAAAGAGCCCCATTAAACCCGAAAAATTAACCTCTTGGTAACCTTACTTTCGTAGAAGTATTATACCTTTACGGCTGTTCTTAACCTATGGCTGTAAAAAAATACATATTAGATTCGGTAGCTGATGAGGAAGATGTATTGTTATTCGTTATCCATGCTACCTTGGAAAATTACCGAATGGCTTATTTCCTCAACAAACATCTACCCGTTTTTTTAGCACAGCAAGAAGAACCTCATATCATTAAGCAGGCAGCATATGAATCTAACTTCATACTTTACAAATACAAAGACTCCAACACCCAAGATAAATTTTATTTAGTCAATAATGCTACCGATATTCAAACTGCTCCCCAAGGAGCTATTTTTGAATCCGGAGCCTTGGGAAAAATATACTTAGTAAACGAATTAAAAAAAGCTGACTATTTCTTTAAAATCCTCACGGAAGATTCGGAATACTACCGCGATAGCTTTTTAACCAAGATTCAATCCATACCCGGCGTAATCACCGCCTATGAAACCGATTATGAATCGCTGAAATCAAAAAACAACTTATTATTTGAATGACACCAGAAATTAAAAAAACTAAAATTGTAGCAACGATTGGTCCGGCTACGGCCAGTGAAGAAACTCTCAAACAAATGCTTTTAGCCGGTGTAGATGTGTTTCGAGTTAATTTTTCTCACGCACAGTACTCGGATGTGAAAGAACGGATTGCCACCATCCGAAAAATTGGAAAATCCATTGATCGAGTACCGGCTATTTTAGCCGATTTGCAAGGCCCTAAACTTCGTATTGGAAATATGAAAGAAGAGGTCGTCTTAAAAAAAGGCGACCAAATCAAATTTGTAACCGGGGCTGAGTTTGAAGGAACCGCCCAACAAGTCTATTTAAATTACCAACAATTCCCCCAGGATGTAAAAGTAGGAGAGCACATCCTACTAGATGATGGAAAACTCATTTTTAAGGTAACTCAAACCGACCATGTCCAAGAAGTTATTGCTGAGGTGATTCAAGGAGGGCCTTTACGCTCCAAAAAAGGAGTCAACCTCCCCGATACCCACGTTTCCCTTCCGGCTCTGACCGAAAAAGATAAAAAAGACGTATTGTTTGCCATTAAACAACAAGTGGACTGGATTGCCCTTTCCTTCGTACGCAATGCCCAAGATTTAAAAGATTTACACCAACTCATTAAAAACCATTCGGACTACAAAATTCCAGTAATTGCCAAAATCGAAAAACCCGAAGCGGTAAAAAACATCTCGGAAGTGATCAAATATTGCGACGGTTTGATGGTTGCTCGTGGAGATTTAGGTGTTGAAATTCCTGCCAATGAAGTTCCCTTGATTCAAAAAGAATTGGTTTTATTGGCCAAAAATCACCGCATTCCGGTGATTATTGCCACTCAAATGATGGAATCTATGATAACTGGTTTAACTCCTACACGAGCAGAGGTAAACGACGTGGCCAATTCGGTAATGGATGGGGCCGATGCGGTGATGCTTTCCGGGGAAACCTCCGTAGGTAATTATCCTGTTGAAGTAGTCAAAACCATGTCTAAAATTTTACTTTCTGTAGAAAATTCTCCTTTGATTCGCGTTCCGCAGTCACCTCCCCAGATAAAAACCCCTCGGTATATCACCAAATCGGTTTGTTATCATGCTGCCCTAATGGCCAATGAAATAGAAGCCAAAGCCATTTGTACTTTAACCAATAGTGGGTACACAGCATTTCAAATATCGGCGTGGAGACCCAATGCCCATATTTTGGTTTTTAGTTCTAACGAAAAAATAATTGGCCGTATGAATTTACTGTGGGGCGTTCGTGCATTTTATTACAACAAGTATGTGAGTACCGACGACACCATAACCGATGTTAATCAAATTGCCTTAGAAAAAGGCTTGGTAAAAGAAGGGGATTACTTAATAAATCTGGCTTCGATGCCTATACAAGATAAAGGCATGGTGAATACCCTGCGGGTTTCCCAGGTGTAGACCCTGGTATTACTCGCCGTATTTATCTATGAGAGCATTCGCTAATCGATAGGTGTGTTCTACACGTTGCTGTAACGGACTTACTTCTTTTTTCAAATAATTGACCGAGTTAAAATTTAAAACAATAAAACCTTCGTATTGCGGGTTGTAGATAAACATGCGATATAACATACGCTGGTGACAAATGTAATTATCTCCGGTTTCACTGATTTGATATACCGGACTTTCTGGGGTGTGTGCCTCTCGGTATCGTTTAATTTCACTTATAATAGCTTCCTGACTCATCGAACCGCTATTAATCACTACAGAATATTTTGTTCCGTCTTGCAAACGTATTTCGGTAAAACAAGCATTGGACGAGTCGCCTTGGGATACATTTTTAGCAGGAAGTTCTAATAAATCCGCTATTTCAGCAGCCGTCAGCAACGGACAGTCATTTTTAGTGGTTGAAAACAAACGGCTATAGTTGGCTTTTTGAACTAATTCGACTCCGTCTTCCACTATGGAATTACTGGATTTCTCTTCATTTTTAGACTGACATGCAACAAAAAAAGCTACCACCCAAAGTATATATCCTACATTTTTCATAGTATCAACAAATCAAAATATAAAAATTAACACAAATGTAACTATATTTTTTTAAAAGAAATTTATGTGAAACTCTAAAAACACAAACAATTGACAGTAAGACGCCTACATAATAATGCAGTCTCTTAACAATTACATTTATCACAACAATACGCTCTTAAAGTTAAAATTTTTAGGGGTAATTTTATTCGATAAACTATAAATACTAAAAAAAATAATATCTTAGCAGACTAATTTTGCAGAACTAATTGAACATAAAAGTGAAAAGACTCCCCTTATATCTACTTTTATTGAGTTACGGTATTTCCTTTACCCAAGGCTCAGACACGCCTCCTCCACCACCACCCAATGATTTTCCTATGCCCGAAGGATCTATAGACAGCCAAATTCTTTTTTTATTGCTGGCCGGTTTGGTATTGGGTGCATACTATCTGCGCAACCGTAAAAAAGTACACAGTTAGTTTTCCAACAATCGTTTTACATACTTACCAATCAAGTCAAATTCTAAGTTGACGGTATCTCCCACTTGTAGGTATTGAAATGTGGTATGCTGCCAGGTATAAGGAATCACCGCCACACTAAATTGGTTTTTCTGGGAGTTAATCACGGTCAAACTCACGCCATTTACTGTTATCGACCCTTTTTCGATGGTAACATTATGCTGGGAAGCATCGTATTCAAAAGTAAACAGGGTACTTCCTGCTTCCGGTTCTACCGACACACAGACCCCTGTTTGATCCACATGCCCCTGCACCAGATGCCCATCCAACCGATTGCCCAAACGCATCCCACGTTCTAGGTTTACAAAATCACCCACTTGAAGTTGACCTAAATTACTTTTGCGCAAAGTCTCTTGTATGGCTGTGACCGTATATTGGTTGGCATCTACTGCTACAACTGTCAAACACACCCCGTTATGAGACACGCTTTGGTCGGGTTTTAATTCGTGAGCAAAGTCACAAATCACTGTCAGATGGACATTTCCACCGTCGGGCTGTGTGGAAATCACCTTTCCTATGTTTTCTATGATTCCGGTAAACATATTGCTGAGAAATACTTAATTTTGTTTCGGGTAATGGAACTACAAAATTACACTAAAATTTGAACCCGCACCATTTCCCTCTAGATTAGTACAGCTATGGAAAAAAATCAAAATATTATAGTCGGTATTTCAATTGGTGACCTCAACGGTATCGGACCGGAAGTGGTTTTAAAAACGTTTGAAGACCATCGAATATTGGAGTTGTGTACCCCGGTTATATTTGCTTCCGCAAAAACACTATCGCACCTTAAAAAAGAACTCCAACTCTCTTTAAATTTTTACGGCATAGACCATACCGATAAAATTTTGCCCGGAAAAATCAATGTTTTTAACGTCTGGAAAGAACACGTGGAGATAAATCCCGGGAAAGAAGACAAAAAAATTGGAAAATATGCCTACTTATCATTAAAAACAGCGGTAAAAGCATTAAAAAACAACAATATAGATGTATTGGTTACGGCCCCCATAAACAAACACACCATTCATTCGGAAGAATTTCCCTTTCAAGGGCATACCGAATATTTAGCCCAGGAACTGGGAGGAGAAAGTTTGATGTTTATGGTTTCTGATAATTTAAAAGTCGGTCTACTTACCGGACATGTACCTGTCAAAGATGTAAGTAAGCACATTACGGAGGCCTTAATCGAAAAAAAGGTTAGCTTAATGATGCAATCTCTTCGTCGGGATTTTGGTATTACAAAACCTAAAATTGCTGTATTAGGAATCAATCCCCATAGCGGTGATAAAGGGGTTATCGGAACCGAGGATGATGTGATTTTACGACCAACTATTCAAAAGCTCAACGATGCCGGTTTATTAGTATATGGCCCTTATGCGGCTGATAGTTTTTTTGGCTCCAGAAACTACCTGCATTTCGATGCAGTTTTAGCTGCGTACCACGACCAAGGTCTGGTTCCATTTAAAACGCTTTCGTTTGGAAATGGGGTGAATTTTACTGCGGGATTAAACTTTGTTCGCACCTCTCCCGACCACGGAACCGGTTTTGAAATAGCCGGTAAAAACAAAGCCGATTACTCTTCATTCTCTGAAGCGATCTATACGGCCATCACCATTTACCGAACTCGTCAAGAATACGATTTACTCCTCCAAAATCAACTTACTAGTCAAAAAAACAGGTCCATAAAAACAAGCGAAAATTGAGTATGTAATCAATTAAATTTTTATATCTTTGCCCCTCGCAAGTTTTTAGCTGCTTCACAGCACCTATAAAACCTGCAAAATGTTCTAAAAATGAAACAATTAGCAGCGTTTACAATCCCCTTTGTAGGATTGAAACAAGGAGAACATCTATTTGAATTTGAAATAGATGATAAGTTCTTTCAGCATTTTGAATATGAAGAATTTAACGCCGTAAGGGTTCAGGGAGTGGCGAAGATGCTAAAAAAAAGCAACGGACTGGAGTTTGAATTTAATATCCAAGGCACTGTGAATGTACAGTGTGACTTAACCAACGAGCCTTACGACCAGCACATTACCGGGACCCATCACTTAGTGGTTAATTTTGGAGAAGCTTACAACGACGAAGACGATAGTTTGTTAGTGTTGCCCCACCAAGCCTACGAAGTGAACATCCAACAGTACTTCTACGAGTTAATCATACTTTCAGTACCGATAAAACGAGTTCATCCAGGAGTGCTAGACGGCACGTTACATTCAGATATATTAGACAAATTAAAAGAACTATCGCCTCAACTTCCCGATGAAGACCAGGCAAAAGAAAGTACGGACCCTCGATGGGATCAATTAAAAAAACTATTAACAGACAAACAATAAGAAAAAATGGCACATCCTAAGAGAAAAACTTCGAAGACCAGAAGAGACAAAAGAAGAACGCATTACAAGGCCACTATGCCCCAGATTGCCAAAGATCCAGTAACCGGAGAAGCGCATCTGTATCACCGAGCACATTGGCATGAAGGCAAACTCTATTATCGAGGTCAAGTAGTTATTGATGCTACTGAAACCACAGAGGCCTAATTGATAAAATACCACCAAGGGACTCTCACAACAAAATTGTGAGAGTTTTTTATTGCGGGTCGTTTTTAGCCAAAAAAACATTGTTTATGTGTCAACTTTGATGAATATTTTGTACTTTTCATCCTCTTTTTAACCAATCGGCTGTTTGAGACCATTAATTTTTATCTATGAGTAAAATCACCGCTGCAATCACCGCTGTTGGAACTTATGTCCCGGATTTTGTCTTAACCAATCAAATTTTAGAAACTATGGTTGACACAAGCGATGAGTGGATTACTACCCGCACGGGCATCAAAGAACGCCGAATCCTTAAAGATCCTGCCAAAGGAACCTCTTTTTTAGCCATAGAAGCAGCTAAAGACCTGTTTAAAAAAAGTGGTACCAACCCGTTAGACATAGATTTAGTTATCGTGGCTACCGCCACACCCGATATGCCTGTCGCCATCACTTCGGCTTTTGTGGCCACACAAATAGGCGCTACCAATGCCTTTTCGTATGACCTAACCGCCGCTTGTTCCAGCTTTTTATTTGGGATGTCTACGGCTGCACGCTACATCGAATCAGGCAAATACAAAAAAGTTTTACTCATTGGTGCCGATAAAATGTCTTCGATTATCAATTACCAAGATCGCACTACCTGTATCATTTTTGGAGATGGTGCAGGTGCTGTACTTTTTGAACCCAACACCGAAGGTTTGGGGCTTCTAGACGAGTACTTACGAACCGATGGCATCGGAAGACAGTCACTTAAAATAGAAGCCGGCGGTTCGCTGTTACCTGCCTCCATCGAAACGGTTACCAACAAACAACACTATGTTTTTCAAGACGGACAAACCGTTTTTAAGTTCGCAGTATCTAATATGGCAGATGTGAGTGAAAAAATCATGCTGCGAAATCATTTGACCAAAGAAACCGTACAATGGCTGGTACCCCACCAAGCCAATAAACGTATCATCGATGCTACTGCTAGGCGCATGAACCTACCCGACGAGCGAGTAATGATGAATATAGAACGCTATGGAAATACCACCTCAGCAACCCTACCACTCTTACTCGGAGATTATGAACAACAACTTAAAAAAGGGGATAATTTGGTTTTTGCCTCCTTTGGAGGAGGATTTACTTGGGGCTCAATTTATCTAAAATGGGCCTACAATAGCTAAAATAAACGAACAAACTACTAAAATTTGCACATATGGATCTTAAAGAAATTCAAAACCTGATAAAGTTTGTAGCAAAATCGGGCGCCAGTGAAGTAAAATTAGAAACTGGCGATTTCAAAATTACCATTAAAACTACATCAGACACCGCATCTCATGAAACCATACCCGTGGTACAGCACATTCCGGTACAAACGGCCGTTACACCCACTCATGTGGCACCACAAACTACCCCTGAAACACCTAACTCTCCCGCTAGCACAGAAAGCGACGATTCAAAATATATTACCATAAAATCTCCTATGATAGGTACTTTTTATCGCAAACCCTCACCCGACAAACCTCCTTTTGTTGAAGTAGGTAGCGATATTAAGGTAGGAACACCTTTGTGTGTCATAGAAGCAATGAAACTGTTTAATGAAATAGAAAGTGAAGTAACCGGTAAAGTAGTTAAAATATTAGTGGACGACGCTTCTCCGGTAGAATTTGATCAACCCCTATTCTTAATAGAACCGGCTTCTTAAAGAAATTAAAAACATTGTAACTTAGCTTTCTATGTTTAAAAAAATTTTAATTGCCAATCGAGGAGAAATTGCACTTCGTATTATACGGACTTGCAAAGAAATGGGTATTAAAACCGTAGCCGTGTATTCTACCGCAGATGCCGATAGTTTACACGTACGTTTTGCAGACGAAGCCGTCTGTATCGGACCTCCTCCCAGTAATCTTTCCTATCTAAAAATTTCAAATATCATTGCTGCCGCAGAAATTACCAATGCCGATGCAATACATCCCGGTTATGGCTTTTTAGCCGAAAATGCCAAATTTTCAAACATCTGTCGAGAACACGGTATTAAATTTATTGGAGCTTCTCCGGAAATGATTGAAAAAATGGGCGATAAAGCCTCCGCTCGAGCCACCATGTTGGCTGCAGGAGTACCTTGTATTCCGGGCTCTGACGGTTTATTAGAAACCTATGAAGAGGCCGAAAAAGCAGCCGAAAAAATTGGCTATCCGGTGATGCTTAAAGCCACCGCCGGAGGAGGTGGAAAAGGGATGCGTGCCATTTGGAAAAAAGAAAATTTAAAAGCTGCATGGGAGTCTGCCAAACAAGAAGCCGCAGCTGCCTTTGGCAATGACGGCATGTATATGGAAAAACTCATCGAAGAGCCTCGTCATATCGAAATACAAATAGTAGGAGATTCTACCGGTAAAGCCTGCCATCTCTCTGAAAGAGATTGCTCTATACAACGTAGACATCAAAAGCTTACCGAAGAAACTCCATCGCCGTTTATGACCCCTAAATTGCGAAAAGAAATGGGGGATGCGGCAGTCAAAGCAGCTAAATCAATCAAATACGAAGGCGCGGGAACCATCGAATTTTTAGTGGACAAACACCGCAATTTCTATTTTATGGAAATGAATACTCGAATCCAAGTGGAGCATCCCATTACAGAGCAAGTAATTGATTTTGATCTTATTAGAGAACAGATATTAGTTGCGGCGGGGGTACCTATTTCAGGTAAAAATTACTTACCCAATCTACATTCCATCGAGTGCCGTATTAATGCCGAGGATCCGTATAACGATTTTAGACCTTCCCCCGGGAAAATTACCGTGCTCCATGCACCGGGAGGTCACGGGGTGAGACTGGACACCCATGTGTATGCCGGATATACGATCCCGCCCAATTATGATTCGATGATTGCTAAACTCATCACAACCGCACAAACTCGGGAAGAAGCTATTAGCAAAATGAAACGTGCACTGGATGAATTTGTCATTGAAGGAATTAAAACCACCATCCCGTTTCACCGAAAACTGATGGACGATCCCGATTATATTTCGGGAAATTATACCACTAAATTTATGGAGACCTTTCAAATGGGGGAACCAGAAGAAGAATAAAAAACCAGGCTGTCTAAAAGGTATTGTAGGTATTAAAACCCAAAGAAAGGGTGTTGGCTGTTCAATAAAATTCTTTTTATTAGCCAAATACTAATCAGTATACGTTTTAGACAGCTTTTTTAATCCCTAGACCATGCACCTCAGCTATTGGGAACGTAAAACTTGGTTTCAAGATGTAGATTTTACCATTATTGGTAGTGGTATTGTAGGATTAAATTGTGCTTTACGCTTACGCGAAAAATACCCCAAGAGTAAAATAGTGGTTCTCGAAAGAGGGTTTTTGCCCACTGGGGCAAGTACTAAAAATGCCGGATTTGCCTGTTTTGGGAGTCTTTCTGAAATACTGGAAGACCTCAAACATCATTCCGAGGAACAGGTTTTTTCACTTATTCAACAGCGGTATAACGGCCTGCAATTGCTACGGAAAAACTTAGGCGATCGCACCATCGGTTATAAAAATTGGGGTGGTTATGAACTTTTTTTAAAATCGGATCCCGAATTATTGGAAGCCTGTATCGCCGGACTCCAGCAGGTGAATCAACTCCTCCAACCCTTCTTTAAAAGTCCGGTGTTCATTGAACAAAAAGATCACTTTGGCTTTCAAAACACCTATCCGCAATTGATTTTTAATCCGCTGGAAGCCCAAATTGATACCGGCAAAATGATGCAGGCCCTGTTGCGCATTGCCCACCAAAAAAGAATTTTGATTCTCAACGGTATCACCGTCACTTCTTTCGAAGAAACCCCAAACCACGTGGAGGTAGCTTTGGCCAATAACCTTTCCTTTTCTACACAAAAATTATGGATTGCTACCAACGGGTTTTCGGCCACACTACTACAAGAAGACATCCGTCCCGCTCGGGCCCAAGTTCTCATCACCAAACCTATAAAAAACTTACCTATTCAAGGAACTTTTCATTTGGACCGAGGATACTACTATTTTCGTAATATCGACAATCGGCTACTCTTGGGTGGTGGAAGGAATTTGGACTTTAAAACCGAGGAAACAACCCAGTTAGACCTCACTCCTTTGGTGCAAAACCAATTGGAGAATTTTTTAAAAAACATCATTTTACCCAACACCCCTTTTGAAATAGAACACCGATGGAGTGGCATTATGGGTGTAGGCAATACCAAAACTCCCATTATTAAAGCAATATCCAATCGGGTTTTCTGCGGTATTCGACTTTCTGGAATGGGCGTGGCAATTGGCACACAAATAGGTAACCAGCTCGCAGAATTTGCATAATAATTTATAAATAATTCAAATATTTTTATACTTTTATATGACTATGCAAAACTCTGTCATTTAATCATGCCTTTTTATATCAAAAACCTTATTTGGATTAACTGTTTTTGTCTCATTCTCTTTTCGTGTAAATCAGACGACGATTATATAGCCGAACCCCAAACAGACGACGACCAACAAATAGAATCTCCCGTAAATTTTGACTTAGACCAAGTACCCTATCCTGTTCTTTCAGAATATCATTTTTTTGAAGGTGATATGGCTGATTTAAAACCCGTAACGGGTGTATTGCCCTACGATTTAATAACTCCACTATTTACCGATTACGCTAAAAAGGCGCGTTTTATTTGGATGCCTCAAGGAGTGCAAGCACAGTTTCTTTCCGCCGAACAAATATTTGATTTTCCGACGGGTACTGTATTGATTAAAAACTTTTATTACGACCAAGTGGCGCCGGATAACCTTCGAAAAATTATCGAAACACGTTTGATGATAAAAAAACCGGATACTTGGATTTTTGCCAATTATGTTTGGAATGACCAACAAACCGAAGCCACACTCGATTTAAATGGCTCTATGGTATTTTTGGAATGGAAACATAATGGGACTCCCATGTCAAATATTTACCGTATTCCTTCAGAAGCGGAATGTCTAATGTGCCATAAACATTATGGAGATCCCATCCCTATAGGTCCCAAACCTCAAAATATCAATTCCTTACTCAATTATCCCGACGGCGTTAAAAATCAAATGGACAAGTGGCATGAAATGGGCTATTTAGACAATGGGTATTCATTGCAAATTAACACAGTGGCTGATTGGACCGACAGTTCGTTAGATCTCCAAACCCGCGTCCGGTCGTATTTAGATGCTAATTGTGCCTCCTGTCATTCAGAAGGAGGGCACTGCGATTATCGTTCCTTAGTATTTAACTTTCACTTGAGCGATTCCGATCAAAACCTCGGAATTTGTGAAACACCTCAAGAAGACATTTCAGATTGGATAGGTTATATGCCTTCTCACATAATTAAGCCACAGGACATTGCTAACTCTACCTTGTACTTGCGTGCTAACACTACTGAAGAGGCTATTAAGATGCCTATGTTGGGCCGCAATATGATACATACAGAGTTTGTAGATGTTTTGGAAGCATGGATTAATTCCTTGTCTTCGGATTGTCAGTAATTAAATTAAAACATTATGAAAAATTTTATTTTCGGTTTTTTACTCATCGGGGCTTCCCATATTTTTGGTCAAATTAACTTTTCCCATGAAACCTTTAATCCCTTAGGAAATTATACCATTTGCACCGTTGATATGAATGGGGACTATTTGGATGATATCGTTTCGGTACACAATACCTTTATACAAATTTTTTATCAAAATCCGGATGGCACTTTTACTGAACAAATCTTCGATGTGGCTCCTATTACTTACTTGCCTTCTTGGAGCATTGCTGCCGGAGACCTCACCGGAACCGGGTATCGAGATTTATTGTTTGGAAGTAGTAATGGAGCCGGTTTTATGATGGCTAATGAAGACGGAACTGGTTTTACCGAACAAGCAGGACCAGAATTTATTTTTTCACAGCGTTCTAACTTTGTAGATATAAATAATGACGGTCATTTAGACGGATTTGTTTGTCATGATGTGGCGCCCAATGTGTATTATATCAACGATGGGGAAGGTATTTTGGAATACCATCAAGGGGGCTTGGGCGATTATCCTTTAGGTGGGCATTATGGTTCGATATGGATTGATTACAACAACGATGGTCATATCGATTTATTTATTGCCAAATGCAGTGGCGGCGGACAGGGTTCGGGTGCTAAATACAACGAACTTCATCGTAACAATGGCGACGGCACCTATACCGAAGTAGGAGAGGCTGCAGGACTCCGAGACCCGGTTCAAACTTGGTCTTCCGCTTGGGGGGATTTTGACAACGATGGTTATATGGATGTACTGGTAGGAGCTAATTCCTTTTCAGATGGAGGCCACAAATTGATGCGAAACAATGGAGACGGTACTTTTTCTGATGTAACTGCCGGTTCTGGTTTTGACATTTTTTCGGGCACCAGTCGAGAACATGTAACCTATGACTTTAATAATGACGGCTATTTAGACATCGCTGGAAATTCTCATAAGATTTTTATTAACCAGGGCGATATGACTTTTACGCCTGTTGACGTACCGTTTTCGGGAGCGGCATTTGGTGATTTAAACAACGATGGTTTTATCGATGCCATGATTAATCAAAATATCTATTACAACGACGGTAATGACAACAACTGGGTGGTCGTTTACACACAAGGAGAGGAAAGTAACCGCGATGGTATTGGAGCTCGAGTTGAGGTATATAGTGCTTTAGGAAAACAAATCCGAGATGTACGGAGTGGGGAAGGATTTCGATTTATGAGTACCATCAATGTGCACTTTGGATTGGGAAGTGATACTGAGATTGACAAAATAATCATCCGGTGGCCTTCGGGCATTGTTGATCAAGTAGATAATCCAGCTCTTAATCAAAGTCATTTAATTATCGAAGGCAGTACGGTAGTTTCAATTCCTGAGTTTGACCGAGATGCGTTGAGTATTTTTCCGAATCCAGCACAAGAAACTCTTTATATAAATTACACTGAAGACCTCGCCGGTTCAAAAACCACCCTTTATGATTTATCGGGTCGGGTGATAATGTATAGTGTATTGACAACAGCAAAATCAATAGATATTTCGTCGTTGAAACCCGGTATGTACTGGCTACAAATAGATATAAATGGTCAACTGGTAAACCGAAAGTTTATCAAAAAATAGCAGGCCTTGTATTCCGAAAATTTCTAATTCGCAGCTCTAAACTCTTCTTCCAGTTCCAGTGCTTTGAGAATCATTTGGTCGTCAGCATTGACAATTTTTTCGTAGTAATCTTCCCCAAAGAGTTGCTGTGCTAAAGTCGCTTTAATGTACTTTTTTAGCTTTTCTTGAAGCTTTTTGACATCCGAAGAATTTTGTCTTAGATCAGAATAAACGGCAAATTCGTTTAGAATTTCTTCGGTGACTTCAAATTCGTTAAAAAATGTTTCGGCGGACATAGTCTGGTAAGCCGCTCGGTTTCTTTCGAGGTATTCAAACACAAAATAACTCAAATGCCCCGACCTTATGATATACGTTAATGCTTCACTTTCGTCGGTAAAATCTTTGGGAATAAAATAATCGGGTATAATTCCTCCACCACCATAAACTACTTTTCCACCCGGGGTAACAAATCGCAGCGAATCTTCTATTTTAATCTGTTGTTCATCTACCAATTCTCCGTTTTCATACCGCTTTTGGTACTCATTAAAATATTCCCTCTCTCCGGAGTCGTATGGTCGTTGGATGGATCTTCCGGTAGGGGTATAGTACCGGGCCACGGTCAAACGGACCGCACTGCCGTCGCCTAAGGACATTTCGCGTTGTACCAACCCTTTTCCATAGGTTCGACGACCGATAATCACCCCTCGGTCGTTATCTTGAATGGCACCGGCCACAATTTCACTGGCCGAGGCCGACATTTCGTTGACCAAAATATAGACATTGCCTTTTTCAAAAAGCGCTTTCTTTTTAGCAAAGGTATTTTTTATAACCCCCGATTTATTTTTGGTCATCATGATTAATTTCCCTTTAGAGAGAAACTGATTAGCAATGTGTTCGGCTACGTGTACATAACCACCAGGATTGTCCCTAAAATCGAGCACCACCGAGGTAGCCGATTGTTTTAGAAGATATTTAAGAGCATCGTCAAACTCTTCTTCAGTACTCTCCGCAAACCGATTGATTTTGATATACCCGGTATTTGCATCTAACATATAGGCTGCATCCACGCTTTTGATGGGAATTTCGTTGCGAACCACGGCCACTTCCAGCAACTGCTTTTGTCCGGGGCGGAGAATTTGCAGGTTAACACGCGTATTAATTTCGCCTTTGAGCACAGAAGTAATCGAATCTCTTTGAATATCTTTTCCGAATAAAGGGATACCGTCTGCGTATAAAATACGATCTCCTCCTGTGATTCCGGCTCGTTGTGCCGGACCGCCTTGGGAAGCATAAATTACTGAAACCGTGTCGTTATAGATATAAAAACTCACCCCAATGCCTACAAATTTTCCCCGCATATCTTCGGCAACCGATTCGTAATTTTTGATAGGAATATACACCGAATGAGGATCTAAATTGCTTAAAATCCCATTGACCGTGACATCAACGATACTATCCGTATTGATTTTATCTACATATTCAAAATCGATATAATCGATGAGTCGGTTGAGTTTATCTTTTTTAGAATTAACGGAAAAAATTTTTTCGGTGGAATCGCCAAAATTAAGCCGAGAACCTATAAAAATTCCAAAAGCCACTGCGATTCCAATTAAAAGAGGAGTTAGTACTCGTAATTTTTCCATGGTGAAGTTAACCGTCTAATGATGATAATTCTTTTAGTTCTACTCCGGCTCTTTTTAAAAAATCTAATCCGCTAGTATCTTTATATACCACGTGATAAACTACTCGTTTAATACCCGCTTGATGAATTAACTTACTGCATTCTTTACAAGGTGACAAAGTAATATACAGGGTAGCTCCTTGACAGGACTGAGTAGAAGAAGCTACTTTTGAAATTGCATTGGCCTCGGCGTGTAACACATACCATTTGGTATAACCGTTTTCGTCTTCACAAGGGTTCTCAAATCCAGAAGGGGTTCCATTATACCCATCGGATATAATCATTTTATCTTTTACAATTAAAGCCCCCACTTTTTTTCGGTGACAATGGGAGAGTTTTCCCCACTCCATAGCCATCCGCATATAAGCTACATCGTATTTGTGTTGTTTTTGTGACATACTAAAAGTAAGTGCGAAGGTAAAATTTTAAACACGGATATTTTATGAAATTTTAGTTAAATATAAAATATTATCTAAAAAAAATAGATGTCGTAAAAAAATAGCGATTTCTAGTGTTGAGTTTTATCGAAAAGCCATTTTTTAAATCCAAAACCCATTCAGCCTACTGTAAAAAAGTCTGAAGAATAGGGAAATAACTTAGGTAAGCACTAAATCTTGTATTAAATCTTTTCCTAATTCTTGATTAATCATTTGAATTATTTTTTGCCTTCCGTAACTCAATTCCTCTCGTAAAACCGAAGAGCTCAGCTGGACATAAAGCGTCGATTTATCCAAATAGATACGCGTGGTATATTTAGATATGGCCGGCCCCATAAGCATTTTCCACAAGCGAGATACTTGGGCTTTATCAAGACCTTCTTGCAACTGGTGAGTACTCACAAACTCCTGGAGCACGCTTTTAAGACTTTGATGTTCGGCAAATCTTTTTTTCATAACTTAAGGAAAATCAAGATCCAAAGGTTTGTATTTTTTATAGTAAAATTTTTTGTTATCCGCAGTCACTATCACCAGTTGCTCGTCATCAGCAGATATAACGGTTTCTTTCCAGCGGTCGAATTCGGTGGAACAATATAAATGCAAACTGTCGTTTTCAATTTTGATTTCTATTTTTTCGACTACATCATTCGAAATATAGGTACCCTCTAAAGTAGGTTGCACCTTGGTTCGATAGCCTTGTGAATCTACTATTTCGATATAGTCTATCCAGGTGTTGATAGCAAACTCTTTTTGCTGACCATCGGCAAAAACCACTTTATCTATTTCCCAGTAACCGCTTAGGTGTTGGGTCATATCGGCGGGTTTTTGTTGACAGCTCCACAGGGTGAGACTTAGCAATACAATAGCGATATTTTTCATGATTTATTCTCTGCTGACAAGTTAAATATTTTATAGCTCTGGTGGACTTTTCTCACCACATTTTCCGTACGCTCGGGATGGGTATCACTGATAAATAATTGCCCAAAGTTATCGTTCTTTACCAAAGCAATAATTTGGGCTACCCGGTTTTCGTCTAACTTATCAAAAACATCGTCCAATAACAATACCGGATTAACCTTACTCAGGGATTTTAAAAAATCAAATTGCGCTAATTTTAAAGCAATCAAATACGATTTTTGTTGGCCCTGCGAGCCAAATTTTTTGATTGGATAGGTATCAATTTCAAAAAACAAATCGTCTTTATGAATACCTGCCGTGGTGTATTGAAAAGCTCGATCTTTGGCCAAAGATTTTTCCAACAACCGATCTAAGGTTTCTTCTTCCAAATCACTTTTATAGACCAATCGCACCGTTTCTTTTCCTTGGGATACCGATTGGTGTCGTTGACTAAATATCGGTATAAATTCTTCTACAAACTGCTTTCTTTTTTCATAAATTAAAGTTCCGTATTGTTGAAGTTGGGTATTGTAAATTTGTAAGGTATCGGCTTGAAAAGTATGATTGGCTGCAAAATACTTCAGAAGGGCATTACGTTGAGCCAGCACTTTGTTATAGGCGATGAGATGTTGTAGGTACTGTTTATCACTTTGACAAATCACACCATCCATAAAACGGCGGCGGGTTTCGCTCCCTTCGGTAATCAAGTCGCGATCGGCCGGTGAAATCATTACCAAGGGAATATGACCGATGTGCTCCGAGATTTTCTCGTATTCCTTACCGTTTCGTTTTATGATTTTTTTTTGGTTGCGTTTGTAGCTTACGATTACTCGTTCGGTTTGTTGGTCCTGGGTATAGTGTCCGTCAATCACAAAGAAATCGGCTCCATGACGAATGTTTTGGGTAGTTACCGGATTAAAATAACTTTTACCAAACGAAAGTTGGTAAATGGCATCGAGTACGTTGGTCTTACCCACCCCATTATCTCCTACAAGACAATTGATTTTGTCATCAAAATCAAATGAGATGCTTTCAAAATTTTTGTAGTTCAGAAGGGACAAGGAAGTTAGAATCATAACGTATTTAAAACCAATAAAATGAAAAAATCAATCGACAAACACTTCGTAGGATACTGAAAAGTGCAAATTATTGAAAAATATCAAATGATAGGCTTTTAAATTGTAATAAAAATTATATTTTTGCTCCACTTTAAAAAATAGAGAATAATGGCCACATATAAGAAAAGAGGGTACAAACCGGCCTCTAAAAAAGAGCGAGACAAAGCTATTGAAGAGCAGAGTACTACAGCCGGTGTATTTAATACTTTAGATGAAAGCGCCTCGAAAACCGAACAATGGGTTGCAAAAAACCAAAAGCACATTTTCACCTTTATTGGAGTGGTTGCCTTAATCGCATTGGTTTATGTGAGTTATCAACACTTTATATTAGGTCCTAAGGATAAAGAAGCGGCTGCTGAATTTTATCAAGCGGAAAGCTATTTTTTAGCCGCTCAAAATTCGCCTGCTAAAGATTCACTCTACCAATTGGCATTGCATGGTGGAGATGGGAAATTTGGTCTGTTGCGTATCGTAGAAGATTACGGCAGCACCGCCACCGGAAATATCGCCAAATATTATGCAGGTATGGCTTATATGAATACCAACCAGCCCCAAGAAGCCATTAAATACCTACAAGGCTATAAAACCAAAGAAGCGATCACAGGTGCCTTGGCCTTAGGGAATATGGGAGACGCTTATGCCAGTCTGGGTCAAAAAGAGGAAGCATTAAAATACTACAAGAAAGCGGCTTCTTTTAATGAAAATGAATTTACCACACCCCTTTATCTTTTAAAAGCTGCTAAACTGGCTCTTTTAACTAAAAATTACCCGGAAGCACTACAGCATTTAAATAAAATTCAAAATGATTTTCCTGCTTCTACAGAAGCCAATCAGGTAGCCTCTTTAATTGCACAAGCAGAAGCAGGCACGCCATAATATTACCTTTCATTTTAATATTAAATGCCGGATACATATTGCTATATTGTCCGGCATTTGTTTTTTATGTACTTTTGAGCACCTATGGCTACAATACACAACAATCTCTCTCAATACGATGCCGACCAAGTGCCAGCAGCAGACAATTTTCGCTTTGGCATAGTAGTCGCGGAATGGAATGCAGATATTACCGAAAATTTATTTCAAGGGGCTTTTGCCACCTTGACCAAACATGGTGTGGACCCGGAAAATATTTTTCGGTGGAATGTACCCGGAAGTTTTGAACTGGTCTATGGTTGCAAACGAATGCTCCAACACCACCCCAACCTAGACGGAGTTATTGCAATTGGGTGCGTAATTCAAGGGGAAACCCGACATTTTGATTTTGTTTGTCAAGGAGTCACTTACGGTATTCAACAGCTAAATCTTCAAAGTGATACTCCGGTAATTTTTTGTTTACTGACAGATCAAACCAAACAACAATCCATCGACCGAAGTGGTGGCAAACACGGGAATAAAGGCGACGAAGCCGCTATTACCGCCATTAAAATGGCCCAATTACGGAAGGATTCTCAGTAAATAAATTTCCCTCCCTACACCTAGACTTTTTTTAATACATTTATCTGTTGTATTAAATCTGTTTGGGAATGAAATTTATCCGTCACATTATTCGATTTTTACTCTTTTTTATAGCTATCTCCATTGCATTGGCCTATATCTTTGATGTAGACTATCTGCTGAAAGGTATTCGCACGATTTATTTAAAAGGGCATACCACTGCTTTTTTAGAAGATTACCAAGCATTTGACAACGATACGGTACGGGTTTCAAAAGAAATACCGTGGCCCATTCACTCCCAATACAATTCAGTGGCTCCTACCCAAAAACTACTTCAAGCCCATTCCGAATATCAAACCGTAGCCTACCTAATAATCCAAAACGACAGTATTTGGTACGAGCAGTATTATGATGGTTTTGATGCCAACAGCAAAACCAATTCCTTTTCAATGGCCAAAAGCATGGTATCCGGATTGTTAGGCAAAGCCATCATGGACGGCTATATCGAGAGTTTAGACCAACCCTTGAGTGATTTTTTCCCACAATATGCCACCGGACTGGGAGCAAAGACTACGGTAGGTGATCTTTCGTCCATGTCCTCCGGACTGGATTGGGACGAAAGTTATTACAGTCCGTTTTCCATTACCACCCGTGCCTATTTTGACGATGATTTGGCAAAAGTGATGCTTCAGCTAGACATCGTAGAAGAACCCGGAGTAGCATTTAAGTATTTAAGCGGCAGCACTCAGTTGTTAGCGATGGTGATTGAAAAAGCCAGTGGAAAAAAATTAGCCGATTATTTTTCAGAAAGCTTTTGGCAACCTTTAGGTGCCAAAAACGAAGCCTTGTGGCAGTTAGACAGTAAAGAACACGGCTTGGTCAAAGCCTATTGCTGTTTTGCTTCCAACGCTCGAGATTTTGCTCGTTTCGGAAAACTGTACAAAGATTTCGGAAAATTTAACGGTCAACAACTACTGGATTCTACTTTTGTTGTGAAATCGATTACGCCACGCTTTGACGGGGCGCCCTATGGGTATGGATTTTGGCTGGACCACTATCAAGGAAAAAATCTCTTTGCCATGCGAGGGCATTTGGGCCAGTTAGTGATTGTCATTCCCGAAGACAACGTAATCATTGTTCGCTTGGGGCATAAAATCGATAAAACCCAAGAAAATAGGTTTTCACCTCATTTTTGGACCTTTATTGAAGAAGCGTATTCGATGATGGAACGTTAACGGGTTTTAAGCCACTTGCCAATTGTAGATAATCCGAAGGAAAAAGAGTTCTGAAAAATCGAATTTTTCATTGTTTATTTTTCAGAAAATCAATAACTTCAACGCTACTAAACACTAAGATTTTCTATATGCTTCATAAAATACATTTAGAAAACATCCTTTTTTTGGATATAGAAACGGTTCCCCTGCACCCGAGTTTTGATATGGTAGAAACGCATGTACAAGAGCTGTGGGAGCAAAAAACCGAATACCAACGCAAGGAGGATTATACCGCAGAAGAATTTTATACCCGAGCAGGAATTTGGGCGGAATTTGGCAAAATTATCTGTATATCCGCGGGATATTTTGTAATGAAAGGGAGTCATCGGCAGTTTCGAGTCACGTCGTTTTATGGAGAAGAACCTTCCTTACTCCAAGATTTTAAAAACCTATTAGATCTTCATTTTAATAAACCCAATCATCTGCTCTGTGCCCATAACGGCAAAGAGTTTGATTTTCCCTATATCGCCCGAAGAATGATTATCAACCAAATTCCACTGCCTGATAAACTCAATCTGTTTGGAAAAAAACCGTGGGAAGTTCCTCATTTAGATACTATGGAATTGTGGCGGTTTGGAGATTACAAACACTTTACTTCTCTTAAGTTACTGACACATATTTTAGGAATTCCCTCTCCCAAAGACGATATCGACGGCAGTCAAGTGCGTGAGGTTTATTATGTAGAGAAAGATATCGACCGTATTATTCGGTATTGTGAAAAAGACACCTTGGCAGTGGCTCAAATATTTTTGCGCTTGCGCAATGATCAGTTACTCGAGGAAGAAGAGGTGCTTTCGGTTTAAGGGGTTTTAGTATCTTTAGACCTGCTTAACAAATTTAAATTGGACCCGGTGTCAACGCCACTACTAGACATTCAAAACCTACGTATTTCTTTCCTTACGGAGAAAGAAAAACATACTGTGGTACACGATATTTCGTTTGCTTTACACCAAAATGAAATACTGGGTATAGTCGGTGAATCGGGTTCCGGAAAATCGGTTTCATCCTCGGCTTTAATGGGGCTTTTACCACGCAAGACAGCTAAGGTGGAAGGTCAAATCACCTACCAATCTATAAACTTACTTAACCACACCGAAAAAGAGTGGCAAAAATGGAGAGGCAACAAAATTGCCATGATATTTCAAGAGCCCATGAGCGCTTTAAACCCTTCGATGCGTTTGGGACAACAAGTAGCAGAAGTGTTATTAAAACACCAAAACCTCTCCAAATCGGAAGCTAAAAAACAAGTAATATCCTTATTTGACAAGGTAAAACTTCCTCAACCGGAAATCTTGTATCGAAAATACCCGCACCAAATTAGTGGCGGACAAATGCAGCGGGTGATGATTGCAATGGCCATTGGGTGCAAACCTCAAGTATTGATAGCCGACGAACCCACCACTGCTTTGGATGTAACCGTGCAAAAAGAAATCATTCTCCTACTCCGTGAGCTACAGCAAGAAACCGGAATGAGTGTGATTTTTATCACTCACGATTTGGCTTTAATCTCCCAAATCGCTGACCGAGTTATCGTGATGTACCAAGGAAAAATCATAGAGCAAGGCCGTACCATGGACATTTTTAACCATCCCCAACAAGACTATACTAAAGCTTTGCTTTTTGCACGACCCAAATTGGATCAGCGTCTCGAACGACTTCCGACCATCGCCAATTTTTTGGAAAAGCAACCACTTGCCACCGAAATTACTTCTCAACAAAGAGCCTTACGACATAAAAAAATCTATTCCCAACCTCCGTTATTGGAAGTTTTTAATTTAAAAAAACAATACTTTTCAAAAGTAGGATGGTTTCAAAAAAAACAGGTGTTTACAGCGGTAGACGGAGTTTCTTTCCAACTTTACGAAGGAGAAACACTGGGGTTAGTTGGTGAATCGGGTTGTGGAAAATCGACCCTAGCGAAAACCTTGTTACAATTAGACCCACCCACTTCCGGGACCGTTTTATACCGAGGCAAGGACATTAGCTCTTTGCCGGCCAAAGATTGGAGACAGCTGCGAAAAGAAATACAAATTATTTTTCAAGACCCCTATTCCTCCCTACATCCCCGTATGTTAATCGGTGAAGCGATTTTAGAAACGATGACGGTACATCAACTCTTTAAAAACCGAAAAGAACGTATCAAGCAGGTACATCAGTTACTTACCAAAGTCGGGTTAAATGAGGCATTTTACCACCGCTATCCCCACGAACTCTCTGGCGGACAACGTCAACGTGTAGGTATAGCCCGTACCATTGCTTTATCCCCCCGCCTAATAGTTTGCGATGAGTCGGTGTCTGCTTTAGACATCTCTGTACAAGCGCAAGTCCTCAATCTTTTGAATCGTTTAAAGGACCAATTTGGTTTTTCTTACCTTTTTATTTCCCATGATTTAGCTGTAGTGAAATATATGGCCGATCAGCTCATGGTCATGAAATCGGGTAAATTGGAAGAAATTGGGGAAGCGGATGAAATCTATGCCAACCCTCAAAGCAATTACACCCAGAAGTTAATTGCTGCGATACCAGAAAAATGGTAAATTTGCAGTACTTTAACATCCCCTAAAGTAATTGCTATGAAAGAAATTTGGAAACCCATCCAAATCGGCTTTGACTATACTAATAATTGCCGATATGAGATCTCTAACCATGGACGGATTCGTTCGTTTAATAAAATTTCCGACGGTAGAATTTTAAAACCCTCACTAACAGAGGGCTATGAAGTGGTACGAACGAAATTTTATAAACCTCGCTCCGAGAAAAAACAAGCTCAATATAACGAACTAAAAAAAGAAATTTCTGCACTTTATCAATTGCGTCGCAGGATGATTCAACAAAAAAAGTTACCGATTGACATCCAGCGTATTACTAAAAAAATTGATTCTGAAAAGCAAAAACTAAGTAAGTTATTAAAGCGCGATTTAAAGAAAAGAACCATCAACCACCATTTTTTAATACACCGGGAAGTTGCTACTTATTTTCTAACCGACAAAACTCCTGATCAAACAGTGGTGGCTCATTTAGACTTTAACAAACGGAATAACCGGGTAGAAAACCTAAAGTGGATGACTCCTGAAGAGAATTATGCACATCAGCGTAAAAGTCCCAACGTTATAGCTGATAAACGACGTCGTAAGAATACCTATCGAGGACGTATTAATGGCAACAAACTCACTTCCACTCAGGTGATACACATTAAATTGAAATTACAGCGAGGAATACCTGCCAAACAGTTGGCCAAGCAGTTTAAAGTATCAGAAATGCAAATATGGCGTATTAAAAGCGGTGAAAACTGGAAACACATTCAAATACCTCCCGCTATTTCAACAAAGAGTTAGGATGCCAAAACACAAGGCTAAAATCTTGAATTTGGTTATTTTGTATGGTAATGCCTTCACTTTCTAACAATTGCTGCATCAGGTTAGTTCCCGGAAAGTGATGTTTTCCGGTAAGTAATCCATTACGATTAACCACTCGATGCGCAGGCACATCGGGTCGGTTGTGGCATGCGTTCATCGCCCAACCCACCATACGAGCACTACCTTTGGAACCGAGAAACTCAGCGATAGCTCCGTAGGAGGTTACCCGTCCATAGGGAATCTCCCGAGCTACTTCATATACTTTTTCAAAAAAAGAAAGCTTTTCTGGATGCAAAGTGATTAATGGTTTTTGATTATAAAAATAAATACTTTTTATCGGTTCTCAGCTATACGCAGGCAGGGCTTTTACAACTGAACTTCCTACGAAGAACTGAACTTTAAATTTATCACTTTCCTGTCCTACGAAGCACGAAACCCCTGCTTGCGTATAGGTGATGTTATCGGTTCGGTGTTCTTCTTTGTCCGTTGGTTTGTCGGTCGTTTTGGTCGTGCGGTTGGACAGACACACGCTGCCGCCAAGCTTGGGTTGTAGCGTTGGCTTGTGCGGCTTGGCAAATGCGAAGCATTCACGAACACCATTAGAAAATAAACAAGCCGTGAGTAATTGTGTGGCTGTGTGGCGTTGGCTTATGCATTCAGTTTGTCGATTAGTTTTTGTCCATCTTTAGAAACTATATCTACTAATTCTTTTGGTTGTTGTTTTCCTTTAGTTCCTAATCGGTGCATTATTTTGTCATAGCCCTCATTAAACTTAAATTCTACTCCGCCACCATTATAAACAGGTTCAAAATCTGAGTTAGTTGTTACGTTTCGTTTTGTTTCAAACCAGCATTTTGGATTAGTCAATACGATAATTTTTCCGTCTAAATCTTTTCTGATTAATAATTGCTCTTTTAGGTAAAAAGAATATTCAAACTCTTCACCGTTTGAGTCGGTCTCGGTCAATAAAAATTGATATTCATTTTTAGGGTCAGTTTCAAATGATAGAATCTTTATTTGATTAAGGTTTTTCAAAATCTCAAAGGTGTTTACAATTTCTTGCTTGTAAATAGGAGCTTCGAAATTGTGATGAGATAATGGGTTCATTAAAAGGTCTTTATACTCGACTAATTTTTCAAATGGCTCAAAATCACCTCCTATAGACTTATAATAATCTTCAAAATTATTAATAAGCTTGTTCAGAAGTAAAGGCACGCTACCTTCAGGTTCACTACTTTGGGCAACAGTTTTATTGTGTGGTAGAAGTTCACGGAGTAATCTTTCCGTTTCTTTTCTCAAATAATTGACACAAGCTTGATAATCAAACTTTTTAAAATACTTTTTTGCTAATGAAAAATAACTCTCATAATCTGTAACAAATGGAATTGGAATTTTATCATTGTCATCCGTGCAATCCTGATACATTTCTTTGAATTCCCATTTGTAGGTATCATCTTTTTTCAAAAGGTTATCTATTCTGCGTTTGCAAAGATTGTAAAAGGCTCTGTCGTGTGTGAGGATTAAAATTTGATACTCGTCAACCTTTTTCAAAATGATTTCAAGTACCCTGTCTCTATGACTCATATCGAGACTTAATAATAAATCATCAAGCACTAAAAGACTTGCTGAATTAACATCATAAAGCCTTTCGTCTAACATTGCCAATCTCATTGCTAGGGCAATAGCTGTCAACCGAGCTTCATTTAAAAATGTATGAGGTCTTAAAATTGACTTTTTATTTTCAGGTAATTTATCGTGGTCAAATAAAACGGTTAAGCGTATATCTGGTTTTGATACTTCTGCATTTTTATCTATCCAATTGTTATAATTACAAGTAATTAAATCTGTTTCAAACTTGATTTGAAAGTCCTCTTTGAAATCGTCTTTGAGGTATTTATTCGTTTTTGTGGTTATTTTACCAAGAAAGGATTTTAAAAGTTCTACAAACTTAGGAATGGTAGTATTGACATATCTCAGATACTCTTCTGTACTTCGATTTGCTGTATTTTTATTTTTCTTGTTTGGCGAAAGTGTTTTTGGAGCTTCGCAAATAAATTTCCACCAATCACTAGCCAATGTACTTTTTGACAAGTTGCCTTTATTGTCTGTGTAAGAGACCTTAAAATCAATGAACATCAATATTTCACGTTCAAACAAATCAAACAAGTTGATTTCTTCACTATTCCTAAAATCGTATAGTTTAGAAAGATATTTGTAATTGATAAAATCACTACCAGCAATAATTTTGTTTATGGTAGTGTCATTTTTCTTGTTTGTTTCTAATTTGTTGTTACTAATTTCCTTGGTTATGGTGCCTGCCTCATTAATAATTTCCAAAACAATTGCAGAAACGGCATTATCCTCAGCAAATCGATTTCTCAGATTTTGGTTGTCATTAGGGTCAAAGTATTTTATGATATCCTTATCATCTTTTAAGCAAGACTGCAAAAAGGTATAAAATGCCCAATATATGGAGCTTTTGCCACTGCCATTTTCACCGTATAGCAATAAATTATTTTGATTAAGAACTAATTTATTATGTGGAAAATCAGTTTCTGTCCCGTAAAAGAACTTGAAGTTTTTCAGTGTAATTGATTGAATCCGTTGCATACTTAAAGACTTAAAATAGGATTAAGTAACTCCTTTAGTTCAATTTGCATCAAAAGGATTTGATTACGTAACGGATTTTTCTTTTCACGCAAAGTTTCGTACGCCTCTCGTATCGCTTTTATCTGCTCCTCTTCCGATAAACCATCGATGGACTTAAAAATGTCTTTGGCATATTTTTCTATGGCAATGCCTTTTTCTGCAAATTCTTCAGGGAAATACAATTCAAAAACTAAAGCGTCTATCACTTCTTCGAAGGCTTCGGCAATGTGATTTTTTGGTATTTCAATTTGAAATGTTGTTTCAGAATTATTTACAACTCTATGAAAATCAAATGCTTTGGAAATAATAAGTGTACTTTTAGGATTATGATTTATAGGGATGTTCAATAAAGGTCCTTTATCATACTTCAGTAAATTACCTTGGGTTGCACCGTTATTTTTATAATAGAAGTATAACAGCTTAGAATTTAACAATGCAGTGAGATACTTTAAATCAATTCTCTCTGATTTAATGACATTTGCAGCTCTAGAAACATAATACTCCTTATCTGTATAAAAAAAACTAGGCTTTGCACAGCGTATTTGACATATTATTTTCGCTCCTTTTTTAAAAAAATTTTCATCTCTTTCTCTATGAAGAAAATAATATGGTTTTGATGGTGTTTTGTATTGAATTTTTGCCCTTTCTAATTCAATTTTAAAAGGTTCGAAATGTTTAAAAAGATTTGGGAAATCTTTCAATTTGTTATTACCGAAATTTTTATCGGACAAATAAATTAAGTATTGATTAGAAATGCCTGATGAATTTGTATAATACTTCTTTATAAAAGCCTTTTCAGTATTATCAAAATTATTTATTTGAGATTCATCAATTATAAAAGCGTTATCAGGTGCACCAACAATACCTTGAATAACTTCTTTTTCAGATAGAGTAAAGTTTCGTTTAGCTAATAACTTTTCAATGATTGAAAAAGTGCCTGTATTTGAAAATGAGATGCTTTTTGTGTAATCTTTATTTGAATCAAAATTGTAGATAAATTTTTCATATTCTGAATTCTCCCATTCATTAAATGAAAGAAATTCAGCTAACTCATTTTCTGTAATGTTATCAATTTTCAAAAGAGAAAATTTCACATCATATATATTTCTTGGTTCCCTCTTTCTAAGAAGGTATACCATTGTCTGAATTCCTGCCGATTTGAAAACTTTATAATTTCCAAAATCTGTGAATAATATTATTTCAGACTCTTTAGAAACTTTTTCTCTCAGAATTGATGCACCTGCACTAGTTATCCAATTGTTTTGTGCAATAAAACATTCTACACCATTATCTTTTAATAAATCGAGGGCTTTACAAGCAAACCCATACCAAATATCCATTTTGCCTTGGTAATAAGGTGAAGACCTAAAACCATCAAATGCTTCTCTGCTAGTGTATTCTTTTATGTAAGGCGGATTCCCAATTACAATATCAAACCCAGTAATTTCATTTACCAAAGGATTCAATACCTCAGGGAAATCCAATTTCCAGTCAAAGTGGTTAAAGTCTTGTTCGGGGTTCTTTTTTAGTGCTTTAATGTCGTTCAGAGCTTTTTTCCAGTCTTGAGTTTGCTGCCAAGTCTCAATTTGCTTTTTGTTCAAGCCTTGCATTGAATCACTTTTGAAGCCTTTATTCTCTATCATTAGCTCCAATTGCTTGGTTAAAATATCCAATTTCAAGTTTCTAATCTCACGATTGAGCTTTTCTTTCAGCGCATTATCAGCTGTAAAGTATTTGGCTTGTTTGCTAGAAATTTCCTTTAAAAGTCTCTTTTTGTCTTCGGCTATTTCTTGCCCAAACAATCCCTCTTTTGCAGTATCTTCACTCCAATCTATCTCTATCACGGTGTCATCAAACTTGCTTACCAAGCTATTACCTACCACAATTTTATAATCGAGGTTAGGCAAAGCCTTAGGCATTTCTTCATCTACAATCAGCGATAGCCAAAAACGCAAACGGGCAATGTCCACCGCACCACGCTCAATGTCCACCCCATAGATAGATTTTTGGATGATGTTTTCCTTCACCGTGGCAGGACTCCATACTTTGTATCCCAAATCGTATGCGATACGCTCTTTTAAACCGAAAATCTCTTGTAGCAATCCCATCGGGAAAGCTCCCGAACCAATGGCAGGGTCGCAAATTTTAACCGTATCCAATTTTTGGTCTATTGCTGCCTTGTGTTCCTTGCTAAGTTTATTGTCTTTGTTTTTTACAAAGTTTTCGAGTTCTGTTCTGTCTGCATCAGTTAATTGGGTATGCAGGTATTCAATCAAAGATTCTTGTGTCATATAATGCACAATCTCTTTGGGGGTGTAAAATGCTCCTTTGTCTTTGTTGTCTTCCAGCAAGTTTTCAAAAATATGCCCGAGCATTTCAGGGTCAACTGCCACGGTATGCTCTTCGGGACTATCTTCAAAAATAGTAAAGTTGTATTGGTCGAAAAATTCAAAAAGATTGGTGAATAAATCGGCAGGGAAAGTCAAGAAATCATATTTCTCTGTCTCTTTTTCAAACAAACCACCATTCAGGTAAGGGATTTTCACCACTTCGCCATCAGGCATTGTGAAATCATCATTGGGTCGTTCGTTATTCAAGGCATCAAAGAACAGTTTGGACAACCAATTGGCATAAAAAGCATCGTTTGCACCTGCTTTTTTAAAGAAATTGGTCATAAAGTTTTTGTCACCGTTTTTATATGAAGTGTCTTTTGCACCTAACCAGCCTTTCTTTTGTAGGAAGTACAAAAACACAATACGACCTAATAGCTTTTTAACAAAGTCACGAACATCTTTGTCGTTTCCGTTGAAAGCCGATTTTTTGAAATTGGAACGCATCAAATAATCCACAAAACCTGCATAGTGTACATCACGGTATTCATCAAAGAAGGCTTTGGACATTGCCTCTACACCAAAAGCATCTTTGATTTTATTGATGGTTATTTCCAATTCATTCCCCAGAATAAAAAATCGGTCGAGAGCTGTTTTGTAGGTTTCTTCGGGTTCTCCAAAAACATAGGTGTATCGTTTAGGGTGTGTATCGGTGATTTGCATTTCTCCATCTTGAAAAACGCCATCACGAGCGATAAACGAAAAACGCCAGGTTCTTTTTTCAGGACTTTGATAGGCAAAATTGACTAGCACAGCATTGTTACCAATGATGTGTTTTTTTACCAATGCCCCCAAACCCACACGGCTTCTTTCGATTTGCTTGTTATCGTTTACAATCACTTCATAAAGTTCTACCGTTCTTGGCAGTTCATCTAAGGTTTGAAACTCGCCATATTTCACTACTGAAACGGCATAATTCTGTTCTGATGCGGTTAAATCTATTTCTTGAACACCTTGTTGGTCATAAATGGTAAGATTAGCCACTTTACCTTGAAAAGTAGGCAATAAAGCATTGTCTATAAACGCTTGACGTTTGTAGGGTGCTTTGAAGAGTTGTATTAAAGTTTCTTTATTCATCTTGATCAATTAAATGATTCTGAAATTACAATTTGAGGTTTAGCAAAAATCCTTTTCACTTTTGCGTTATTGGTGTCAGGTTCTGTATCGCTGAATTTATATTCCGCTAATACTTCCTTATAAAGTCTATCCACCCAAATCTCCAAATCGTTTATTTTTTCTTGTTTTGCCTTTTTAATGAAAGCATCAATGTTATTGGGTAGTTTTCTATGCGACCCTTTGTAAAGTTCATCCATTGTACGTTTTAAAATCTGTTTGTAAAATGGATCTTTAACTTGAGCGGCATACGTTGGTAAAACACTTAACACACGTTTTTCTATGGCGGACAACTGCGACTTGGTTACTTTTTGATTTTCCGTAACTTTAACAACCGTTTTGAAATGTTCTGTTGCCTTGTTTACTTGGTCGTGGTGAAACTCAGGTAGTGGTTTTATAGCTTCCTCTTTTTCAGAAGCTCTAAAAATCTTAGCTGCTTCAACAAAATTAAGCTCGTGCACAATCCCACTATCATCAATTTTGTAAAATACCCCAGGATGACCTTCACTTTTGAGGTAGGTAACAGAGCATTTTTCAACTGGATGAGTTTTTACATTTTCAGCATTTCTGCCCAATCTTGCCTTTTGTGGAATTTTTGATATAATATCAAATTCCTTTTTATGTTCTTTTTTAAATGTTCTAAGTTCTTGTAAGAAGAGTAGCGTTTCGTTGATTTCTTCTTTCAACTTTGAACCGTACAAACCTGCTTCTCCAACTTCTTCTAATTGCGAGTAGATTTGAGAATCCTCACCAAAGGCAGAATGAAAGGCTTGTAGCTTTTTAATGGCAGTTTGAGTCAATTTTATTTGGTTTTCTGATTTGTCAGAAGGGTAGAAGTTGAAAACATTGATTTCTTTTGCCTCTGTTCCAATACGATTGACACGACCAATTCTTTGCATTAATCGTGTAGAGTTCCAAGGTACATCATAGTTGATAATGACATTTGAACGATGCAAGTTGATACCTTCAGCTAATACTTCCGTAGTAAAAATAAAATCTAAATCGTTTTGCCAATCTGCCTTATCTTGATTAGCATCAAAATTCAACCGAATGGTTTTCTCCTTTTCTTTCCTGTTGTTTGCACTAATTCCAATTGTTTTAGTATATCCCGCTTCATTTGTTGCCTTTTCGATGTAGTCCATTGTTTCCTTAGACTCTGTGAAAATTACCAATTTACCTGAATGATTGACAGATTTTTTTAAAAACGAATTTTTTAGTTCTGTCAAAAACTTATCTAATTTAGGGTCATAGTTTATTTCTTTCCAAGCTTCCACTAAATCAGCTACCATTTTTCTGTCTAGTTTCAGCAAAGGGATAAAAGTTTCTTTAAAATCTTTGGACTGATAAATTTGATTATTGCCACCCTTTGAGTTGATTTTTGCTTCTAATCCTTCCTCATCGCCCTCGTCTAAGTATTTATTCACATCAATATCAGGAGCCACAAACACTTTATCATCTTCAAACATCTTGATCATATGGTCAGTGTTTTTCAATAAACGACCTAATGACATTTTGAAAGCGTGAAAACTGCTTTCTAATCTTTTCACTAATAAAGTTTTCATAATGGCAGAAAGTCTGCCCGAAATAGATTCTACATCTCCATATCGTTTTCTGTCTTCTTCGTTTATTAAGTATTCAATGGCTCTATATCTGTAATATCCCAAACCTCCGACTTCTTTACCGTTTTCATCTAATCCCGTTAAAAGGGTTATAGTTTTATCAAACAGTTGAGAGAGATTGTCGTCAAATTCATAATTTACTTCGTTCGGTGGATTGATTTCTGGAAATTCGATACCTTGCTCTTTAATATCTTTTAGATATTCAGGGTTGTTTAGAATATCGGTTCGAGTTCTTCTTATCACCAAAGGCTCAACAACTTTGTCACGAATTTTATCGAAGATTGCTTTGACTTTTCTAACATTTAAAACTCGATCTTTTTTAAGTTTATCGTATTCCTCTTTTAGAGGCGTGAAGAATTGTTGCAAGTCTTTAACTGCTGGTAAATTGGAATTTCGTTTATCTTGAAACAAATAAACTTGGTTTTCAATATCCGCAGGATGATTGTTAAGTGGTGTTGCTGTAAGCAACATCACTTTCTTCTTTACATCTCCGTCAACTCCGGGAATTCTCCTATCCGTTTTCGTAATGGTTTGCAACTTCTCATACATCTGCGAAGTGTCGTTTCTGAATTTGTGGGCTTCGTCAATGATGATTAAATCGTATTCATCAGCATTAGGATAGTCGAGAATTTCGTTATCAATAACCTTATGTAAGCTACCTGTTGAAATAAATGAACAGTTGTTCCAAATATGAAAATCTTTAATTGTCTTTTTCCAGTTGGCTTCAAGTGCTGGTGGATAAACAATCAAAATTTTTGAATGGTAACCATTTTCAAAAACAAACTTTTTAGCAATTATTGAAGCGATAATAGTTTTTCCAAGCCCTACAACATCAGCAAGAAAAACACCGTTGTATTTCGTCAGTTTTTCATAACCCTCTATGGCTGCTTCTGCTTGATAAGTTAATCGCTTATAATTGTCGGGCAATAACAAATCAACATTAGCGGGGTCATAATCAATTCTGCGACCAAAATATTCAATTAGTAATTTGATATATAATTCAAATGGAGTGAACTCATCATTCAGATAAGTTACCTTTTTAAGACCCTGCACATCAATGGGTAAAATGTCAATTGCCTCAAGCCACAAAGCTTCAAATTCATCAGAAGCAAACTTTATGTCATCGTACCTTCTCAATTCAACATTAAATTCATAGTTTGATTTTTCAGATGTTCCTAATCCGTTATCAGTAAAGTTGGATGAACCTGTTATTACCGTTCCTGTTGAATTTGGATTGAAGTTTTCGGGCTTGAATATGTAAATTTTGGCGTGTAGATTTTTTTCAGGGTGTGCTTTGATTTGAATTTTACCTGTTACTATATCTTCAATAAAAAGGAAAATGCCATTTTCAATATCCTTGTTATATTCCGCTTCTTCAATATCTGTTTTGAGTCGTTCTAAAAATGCTTCTTTTGTTTCTATAGGTTCTTTGAGATATTGTTGTCCGAGTGCTGTGTATTGTGCTGCTATCTGGTCAACATTGATTCCAACCAAAATTCTAATATGCTGGATATTTTCTAAAAAAGGTCTTAGTTTAAAATAGCCTGTTGAACGGAAATAACCCACTAAAGCGTCAAATGAATGAAGATTAGGAATGTGTTCAAGAACTCCTTGGAATTTTGTTAAAAGGTTATTGTTGTCTCTATTTGTAAAAAACTGTGTACTCATATTTTCTTCAATACGTTTTTAAGTCCATCAGCCAAAAATTCTAAGTCACCAAGTTCACTTAAAACTGTCGATTGAATAAATTCTATTTGTATTTCTCTGTCTTGAATTTCCAGAGTCTTTGCCAAAGTTGGTAGCATTTCTTTTGTTGCCACTCGTTCGCTTCTCTCAATTTTACTCAAAATAGAAGTGTCAATGTCGAGTTCGGCTGCAACCTTTCTAAGAGGAAGTCCCAGTTGTTCTCGTCTGTTTCGTAAATATTCTCCAAAAGAATTCATCTTGTCGTATTTGTTTGGACTAATTTGTCAAAAGTACATTTTATTTTTATTTCTGTTGTCCTTGCGTTGGAAAAAATTCAAGCTCTTTTGGTTTTTTAATTTGGGCTTTGCGTGTCGGCAAAAAAACCAAATGTGCTTGAATGTGCGGCTGGATTTCTACACTGAGCGATAACTAAAGTACTTATCCATTTTAATAAGAACCCTTTACCAAACAGGTCAAATTATTTAGGTCTTGGAATGTACGGGTTCAAAAAACAGCCAGCTATCAAAAATTCTCATTGATGATTTTAAACAATGCAATTACCGAGATAATACCGGTAATCAGTCCGATCACATAGTTCATATTCAATGAAGAAAATTTTAACCAGCGATGTATGGAAACCACATACATCCGCAACAAAAAATAGGTACCCACCGCGGCTCCCAGGGTACAAAAGAGAATAAAGTGTTTTTCAATTTCAAACCACCCAAAACTCGAAAAAGTAATACTCATAAAAACCCAGTACGGAAACGGAAAAAAATTAATCCCCGACAGAAAAAGTCCTTGGTAAAACCGACTTTGGTGGGAACGAAATTTATTTCTTTTAGTAAACTTTCGAGAGTCGTTTGCTAAAAACAAAAAATAAATTGTCAAGCAAATAAAAACTCCCAAGCCCACCAATTGCAGCATTGCGATGATATCGGGATTGCGTTCTAAAAAACGAGCAAACAACAACGAAATCCAAACTTGCAGCATAACCACCACCACCACACCCAACGAAAAGTAAGACGCGTTTTTATTTCCCTCCCGCAAACTGATCTTTGCGGCGGTCATATTCAGTAAACCCGGAGGAATGGTTCCTATAGCAGCTACTACTAATCCAAATACAAAATAGTAGAGTAGCTCCATAGATTTAGGGTTTTAATTGAAACCTAATATACGTTATTTTTTTGCCTTCTGCTAAAAATTGTTTTTCGTAAAAGGTTTGAATCTCACGAACTTCCTTAGGAGAATAGTCCGTACCATACACATCGTGGTGGGCATATAAAATTTTGAATCCCAATCCATGCAACAAGCCCAAAGTATACCCATGCATAAACTCACTATCGGTTTTCAGATGAATCAATCCCTCGGGAGTTAAAATATTTTTGTAGCGTTGTAAAAAATCGGCGTTGGTGAGTCGGTGTTTGGTGCGTTTGTATTTGATTTGCGGATCGGGAAAAGTGATCCATATTTCCGAAACTTCCCCCGGAGCAAATGCTTTTTCGATTAGCTCTATTTGCATTCTTACAAAAGCCACATTCAGTAAGTTGTCTTCTAGAGCGGTTTTGGCACCTCGCCAAAATCGAGCTCCTTTAATATCAATACCGATAAAGTTTTTATCGGGGTGTGCTTTCGCTAAATTCACCGAATACTCCCCTTTACCACAGCCCAGTTCTAAAACAATGGGATGGGTATTTTTAAAAAATTCCGCTCCCCATTTTCCCCGTAAGGGAAATTGATCAGCCACTAATTCTTCCCGGGAGGGTTGTATGACATTCCGAAAGGTTTCGTTTTCTTTAAATCGCTTACGTTTATTTTTACTACCCACAGTTTTCTTTATAAAAATATTAGCAAAATTAAGGAAATATATTTGCCGTCAATATTCAGTACTTTTGAATATGCCAAATAAAAAAACCATATTGGTCGCACCCTTGCATTGGGGATTGGGTCACGCCACCCGATGTGTGCCGATTGTCCGGGAGTTGTTAAACCAGGGATATCAGGTGCTTTTGGGGTCTGACGGGGCCGCTTTGGAACTGCTTCGGAAAGAATTTCCGCAATTGCCTTTTGTAGAGCTTCCTTCGTATCAAATAAGGTACTCCAAAAAAGGGACGACATTAAAATGGAAGCTTTTTGCTGGTTCTGTAAAAATATGGTCGGCAGTCCAAAAAGAAAAAAAAATCATCCATAAATTAGTAACCACTGGTCAAATACAAGGGATTATTTCTGACAACCGATGGGGAGTAAGACATAAAAAAGTCCCCTCCGTTTATATCACCCACCAATTGCGGGTGCTGTCGGGAAAAACCACCTGGCTCACCACCCTAATTCACACCCAAATTATTCAAAAGTTTGATGCCTGTTGGGTTCCGGATACGGCGGGCGAAGATAATTTAAGCGGTCAATTAGGGCATCCTCGCAACCTCCCTCCCCACGTGAGTTATATCGGAGTTTTAAGCAGAATGAAAAAAAAGGTAATGCCGCCTCAATACGATCTATTGGTATTGCTATCAGGGCCTGAACCACAACGAACTTTACTCGAAGAAAAGTTAAAAAAAGAACTTTCGGGCTTGGACAAAAAAATTGCTTTTGTGTTAGGAAAAATGGAAAAAACACAAAGTCGTGTTCAAGAGAAAAACTTTACCTTATACAATTACTTAACAACAAAAGATTTAGAAGAAATCATTAATCGAAGTTCCTTAATTATCTCCCGATCGGGTTATACTACGTTGATGGATTTAGCAGCTATGGGCAAAAAAGCCTTTTTTATACCAACCCCCGGGCAATATGAACAAGAATATTTAGCCCAAAGGCTGGACTATCAAGGTATCGTACCGTACAGTACGCAAGCTAATTTTAAAGCAACAGACCTAGAAAAAGCTTCTCAGTATAGTGGATTGCAACCTATAGAAGTGGGCAACCTATGGAAATCAAGGTTTATACTTTTCGAGGGTAAAAGAAAATTCTGATCCTTTGCCGTAGGTACTTTGTACAAAAACTTTTTCTTTATGAGCCTCGATAATGTGTTTTACTATGGAAAGGCCTAATCCGCTGCCGCCTTCGTGACGAGAACCGCTGGTATCAATGCGGTAAAAACGCTCAAAAATTCGAGTTAAATGTTTTTCTTCCATGCCTTCACCGTTGTCTTTTACACGTACCAAAACTTTAGTTTTTGAAAACAGCTGTACCCCTACCTCGGTCGATCCACCTTTTTTTCCGTATTTGATGGAATTGTGAATCAAATTGGTCAACACTTGTTGAATACGCTCTTGATCGGCTAAAACAATGACCGTTTCTAACTGTTTTTTATCTATCAAAAGAGTGATGTTTTTCTTTTGGGCTTGAATTTCAAACATATCTACCACATGCTCTATCAATTCTATTAAATTCACTCTACTCTTTTGTAATACTATATTTCCGGTCTCGAGTTTGGTAATCATATCGAGTTCCTTAACGATATTAATTAACCTTTCTACTCCTTTTTCGGCGCGTTGTAAATATTTTTTCCGAACTGATTTGTCTTTCATAGCCCCGTCAAGCAAGGTTAGAATATAGCCTTGTACAGTAAATAAAGGAGTTTTAAGTTCGTGGGAAATATTTCCTATAAATTCCTTTCGGTAAGCCTCTCTTATTTTTAACTCATTGATTTCTATGTTCTTATTTTGAGCAAAACGTTCTACTTCTCTAGAAAGCACTTCCAAATCTGTTGTCATGGGAAAAGTATTAAATGCCTCATCGTCACCTAAATTCACATCTTGAAACATTTTTTTTATCCGTCGATAAATGTACTTACGAACTCGGTATTGAATAATCAAAAAAGTAGTTATTAAAACCACGACCAAAAGAAGAGGTATCCAAAATGGCGAGAATTGAGCAGTAAGATAAAATGGAAGTAAACAGATACCCACAATGAGAGTGATATAGCAAGAAGTAATTAACGAGAAGCGGTATGTGTTTTTTAGTCTCAAAATCCTTATTCCACAAATTTATAGCCCACTCCTTTGACTGTTTTAAAACTATTCTCTCCTATTTTCTCTCGCAGTTTTCGAATATGTACATCGATGGTACGACCACCTACAACCACTTCATTACCCCAAACCCGATCTAGGATGTCTTCTCGTTTAAACACTTTTCCGGGCTTAGAAGCTAATAGAGAAAGTAATTCAAATTCTTTTCGAGGTAGTATAATTTCTTTTTTATTTTTAATGACTTTGTATTCCTCTCGGTCAATAATCAAATTACCCACTTGAACCTGTTCTATTGTTTCCTCTGGGCTTTCAAGCCTTCTCAAAAGAGCTTTTACTTTACTCACTAAAACTTTGGGCTTAATGGGCTTAGTAATATAATCGTCTGCTCCGGCATCAAATCCGGCTAACTGAGAATAATCTTCTCCTCGAGCCGTTAGGAAGGTAATGAGTGTTTTTGAAAGTTCGGGGAGGGTTCGCATTTTTTCACAGGCTTCAATCCCATCCATTTCGGGCATCATCACATCCAGTATTATCAAATGAGGCAAATACTTTTTGGCCTTTTTAATAGCTTCTACTCCGTTTTGAGCCGTAACTACCTTATAACCTTCCGACCGAAGATTGTAACTGATAAACTCTAATATATCTTCATCGTCATCCACTAACAGGATTAACATTTCTTTATTTTTCATAAGCTAAATATAACATTTTCAAAACTTTTACAAAGATAACTTTAATTATACATCCCTAGTAATCAGACCCAAATCTTAACTATTAGGTAACTTTACGGTAGTAAATTTTTAATATACGAAGCTAGAAAATGAGGATCTATTTTTTCTATCGCATGCCGGGTAGCGGGTAAAATTTGAGCAGTTCCATGGGGTATCCAGTGAGCTACCTGTTGGGTTTCTACAGCGGAGACCATTTCGTCATTATCCCCCGATAAAAGGGTTACCGGCACTGCAATTTGAGAAAAAGTAGTGTCTGTCAGGGGTGGATTCTGACCTAACAACTCCAATAATTGGGCGGTATGTTGCAACAGTAGCCTCCAATCGTTCGGGGCATGACGCTGTTTCAGCATTTCGGCGAAAGCCGGTACTTTTTCAATTATTTTGTCTGCATTGACCTTTTGAATTTCTTGTTGGGCCACTGTCGGATTCCAAATGCATTTCGTTCCTAAAGTCACTATTTTTTTTACCCTTTCGGGAAAAAGTAACGCACTGTAAAGTGCCATATAGCCTCCCATACTATACCCGAAAATATAAAATTGCGACCAGTGATTCTGATCGGCATATTGAATGATTTCATTAACAAATAAATCGGGAGAAAAAGGTTGGGTAAAGTCCAACCCCCCGTGACCTGAAAAATTAATGCAATGTACCTGAAAACTATCTTCCAACTCCCGGTGCAGAGGCATTAACTGCTCTTGGCTTCCCAGAGCACCATGAAGCAGTAATATGGGTGGTAGTTTAGTAGACATTGTTAGGATTATAACCTGTGTATTTGGTAGCATATTCGTTAAAATAGATACCAAAAGTCTTCAACTCTTCTAAAACCGGTTGGTATACTTCTTTTTTGATAGGCAACTGCACGCCGGGGGTAGTAATTTTTTGATTCAAAATTAACAAGGTGATAATTGCCACCGGTAATCCTACCGTTTTAGACATAGCTGTATAGGTTTGGTTGTCTCCAACCACCACCATTTTTGAGTCAATTTGTTTTTTTTCTCCGTCGAGTTGGTATCCAAACTTGTGGTACATCACCACCATATCTTTATCTTCGGATTGTAAGGTCCACTGATCCATCAAAATCTTTTGCAAGCATTGAGCAGGTGTGGCATGAGGTATTCCGATGATTTTATCGGGATTGAAAATATCGAGTTCGACCAATTTGTCCCACATCAAATCATCTTGATCGATTTTGAGATTGTGTCTCATCTTTAACTCCACCGAGTCAGTTGGCGAATAGGGTAAAAACAAATTGACAAACTCACGATAACTCATGGTTTCCGTATCGCGTAGTTGATACGAATCGTCGGTCATCCCTAAAGAGACAAACATATTCCACGCGCGACTGAATCCTACTCGTCTTAAAGTACCTCGATATAAAGTTAAGACATCTTCCAACCCGTAAATTTCTCGGTATTTTAGAGAATTTCGGTTTGCATAACCTTCAAATCTACCATACCCTTCTACATCCAGAAATTCGGTACGGCGAAACAAACGGTGATACGGTATGTATTTATACCTACCTTCTTGAATAAATTCAGCAGCCCCGCCTTGGCCCGCCAAGACCACATTGCGTGGATTCCAAGTAAACTTATAATTCCATAAATTGGTATCACTTTCAGGAGCTATTAACCCACCACAAAAGGACTCAAACAATATAATTTTCCCACCTTGCCCTTGAATCCGATCGATAACTTCCATGGCACTCATATGGTCAATCCCCGGATCCACGCCGGTTTCGTTCATAAAAATGAGCCCAGCCTTACGTACTTCAGCATCCAAAGCCTGCATGTCAGGACTAATGTACGAGGCGGTAACCATGTTTTTTTTGTAATGCAAACAATCTTTGGCAACTTCCATATGTAAGTGCGCCGGCAACATCGAAATAACAATATCGGCTTGGGAAATAGCTTGTCGCCGTTGTTGGGTATCATTAATATCTAAAAAAATTGCCTCGGCATTGGGATGGTTGTTCAGCAATGCAGATGCTGCAGAAAGATGAAGATCTCCTACAGTTAAAAAAAGGGATTCGTCGTATGATTTTTCCAGCAGATACTGGATAAGGTTACTGGCAGAACGTCCGGCACCGATAAGCAAAATTTTTCTCATAAAATATTTTAAAAAATGGAGGTTTTATTGGTAGGCTAAAGTAGTAAATAGTAACTTTATCCGAAAAAGAAAAAATGAATAAAAGTATAGTTATTACTGCAGCCCTATTGGCAGGTACGGCGGTGCTTTTGGGTGCTTTTGGCGCTCACGGATTAAAAAAAATTGTAAGCCCCGAGCTAGTTAATTCTTTTGAAACCGGAGTAAGGTACCAAATGTACCATGCCCTGAGCTTGCTTGTACTCGGTTTATCCACTTCACTTCCCAATAGCGTTAAAAAATGGGTAGCACGTTTGTTTGTCATGGGGGTTTTCCTTTTCAGCGGATCCATTTATCTACTTACGTTTAAAGAACCACTCGATTTAGAGCCCGGTTTATGGGGCTTAATCACTCCTATAGGGGGTGTGTTTTTAATTGTCGGCTGGTTTCTACTAGTTTATAAAGTTGTTAACTTAAAGCATTTAAAAGTTAAAAATTAGGTGTGTACTTAGTAAATATTTTTACCTTTGCTCCTACAATACAACACTAAACTTTTACTACAATGATGGTCAATGGCAACCACGCTACGAATTTGATTTCGTTAGATAAGTACGGAATCCAAAACGCTAAAATTAACTATCAACTTATCCCTGACCAACTTCACCAAATTACTTTAGACAAAAAGCAAGGTATCGAGGTATCCTCGGGGGCACTGGCAGTCAATACCGGTGAATTTACGGGTCGTTCTCCCAAAGACAAATTTATTGTAAAAGACGACATCACCCGCGACCGGGTTTGGTGGGGTAACATCAACATTCCATTTCCTCAAGATAAGTTTGATAAACTTTATGATAAAATGACGCAGTATCTCTCAGGCAAGGAATTGTTTGTCAGAGACTGTCAAGTGTGTTCCGAAAAAAAATACACGGCTAATATTCGTGTAATCAACGAGCATCCTTGGATGAATCTCTTTGCTTACAATATGTTTTTGAGACCGGATGCAAGTGCTTTAGAAAACTTCCAAGAAGATTGGTTGTTGATTAACGCACCAGAGTTTCACGCCATTCCCAGTGAAGATGGAACTCGTCAACACAATTTTGCTATCCTAAACTTTACAAAAAAAATAATTCTTATCGGCGGTACTTCGTACACCGGAGAAATTAAGAAAAGTATATTTTCTGCCCTTAACTTTACCTTACCTGTTTTTGAAAACACCTTACCCATGCACTGTTCTGCGAATGTGGGTGAAAATGGAGAAACAGCTATATTCTTTGGTTTATCGGGAACAGGGAAAACTACTCTTTCGGCAGATCCCAATCGGAAACTTATAGGAGACGACGAACATGGATGGACTGCTGAAAACACCATCTTTAATTTTGAAGGAGGATGCTACGCCAAAGTGATCAACCTGACGGAAGAAAACGAACCCGATATCTATCGTGCCATTAAAAAAGGAGCTATACTCGAAAATGTGATTGTTGACCAAAACGGTGATGTAGATTATACCGACACTTCCATTACACAAAATACTCGTGTGAGTTATCCTTTATATCATATTGCCAATACCCAACCGGGCTCGGTGGGTCAAAACCCGAAAAATATTTTCTTTTTAACAGCCGACGCTTTTGGAGTACTGCCTCCTATTTCTAAGTTAACCCCCGGTCAAGCGGCTTATCATTTTATCAGTGGTTATACCGCCAAGGTAGCTGGTACAGAAGAAGGTATAAACGAGCCGGTTCCTAACTTTTCAGCCTGTTTTGGAGCTCCTTTTATGCCTTTACACCCCACCATTTATGCAGAAATGCTTAGCAAAAAAATGAAAGAATCGGGTGTTAATGTCTGGTTAGTAAATACCGGATGGACTGGAGGACCCTATGGTACCGGTAGTCGCATGAAGTTAAAGTACACGCGTGCTATGATTACGGCGGCCTTAAAAGGAGAGTTAGACAACGTACCTTACGAAACCCATCCCGTATTTGGTATAGCTATGCCTACCGAATGTCCGAATGTACCTACCGAAGTGTTAAACCCAAAAAACACATGGGAAAATGCCAAAGCTTATGACGTTCAAGTAACCGAATTAGCCAATTCTTTTAAAGAAAACTTTAAACGGTTTGAAGAATTTGCTAATGCAGAAATACTTGCAGGAGGCCCAATCAACTAAAGATACAAAGACTCTAACACTTAAAAAGCTACACCAATCCTATATTTTTATGGGTATCGGTGATAGCTTTTTGATTTTTATAATCTATCCAGCTTTGGCCTTTGCGTTTACGCATCCAGTTGTCGTAATGACGCATAATAAAAATATTATACAGCGCTTTTGAGAGGTTTTTTGGCCTACGAGCCAATGCACGTAAACTCATACTAAAACCCGGTGTAATATATTTCATATAATGCCAATAACCTTCCGGCATATAAAGCACTTCCCCATGATTGAGGTGGGTGATATAACCTTGGGCTTTTTGTAGTGCCGGAAATTTCGTAAAATCCGGATTGGAGAAATCTATATCTTCACGGGTAATAAGGGAATGCGGTACTTTGTAAAGGTATTTGGTTTGACTTTGGTCAAAGAGAATGATTTCTTTTTTTCCATGAAAATGGAAATGAAAAATATTGGCTAAATCAATATCATAATGCATAAAGGTATAGGAATCTTCCCCACCAAAAAAGAGCATCGGCAAGCCTTTTAACAAACGCAGTCCAAAATCAGGATAGGTAAAATCCTTTTGTAGTTCGGGGACTTCTTTAAGGATATTCCACAAAAATATTCGATATCGAGTAGGTTCTTTTTTAAGTAATTCGATGTACTCACTCATTTTCATTTCGGCGTGAGCTTCGTTAAATTTGTCTTTATAGCTCACGGGGCGATCGTCATAAAGCGGTACGGTTTTATCGCCTGCCACTTGCGCTATATAATCCAAATTCCATTTGGTATATGCGGGCCAATCTTCAATGAAGCGTTCAATGACTACGGGCTTTTGTGGTTTGTAATAGTTGTTTAAAAACTCTTTGGAAGTTAGTGTTTTCTCTCGTTTAATTTCTATTAAATTCATAGCCTGCAACAAATTAAAAAAACAAAATTAGACCAATTACGGATACTAATACAAACAGATTAACACTTTGTCAACTAAAATTATTCTTCGGGTTGTTCTTCACTATGTAACTCGTGAGAATGTTTGTCGTATTTGCCTTTCATTTCATCAATGATGGTTCCTTCCCACAACTTTACCCCAATAAAATAAGATGCTCTAGCAATTAAATGGGCGCCTACCGGCACGGTTAAAAACAGAAATAGGATAATGGCGATTACGCGAGAGGTTACTCCGCTATCGGCAAAAAAGATAGCTGAGGCTAATAAAATTAAACCCGAGCCCAAGGTAGAGGCCTTTGTGGTTACACACATACGCAGGTAGGAGTCGGGCATTTTTAAAAACCCTACCGCTGCCAAAAGTATAAACAAAACACCGATGGTGGCTGAAATAGCCGTTAAAATATCACTCATTTTTATTTCTTTTTTCTAAATAATACGAAAATGCTACGGTACTTAAAAATCCAATCAGTGCAATAATCATAGCTATATCTAAGAAGGTTGATTGCACCGTGGTAATACTGACGAAAGTGATGATCCCGATCGAGCAAATCACCAGTAGATCGATTGCAATGACACGGTCAGCTATACTCGGGCCCTTTAAAAACCGGATGAAGATGAGCACTATTGAAATAATCAAAAGTGGAATCAATACATAGGTTATATAATTTTCTAAGGTCATCTTAAAATTCCTAACAAACGTTTTTCAAATCCGTTTTTGATATTATTAATAAATTTTTCCCGGTCTGCTATATGAATGGAATGTACGTACAACACTTTACGATCACTGGACACATCCACACTTAATGTACCGGGAGTCAGTGAAACTAAGTTGGTCAAAAATGTAATTTCTACATCCGTTTTGGCATCCAAAGGCACCCCTACTATTCCCGGGCGTAATTTACTCTTGGGAGTAATTATAAAATACCCGGCTTGAACATTGGCTACGACCAATTCATATATAAAAAATAGAATAAAAGCGATGAGTTTGGGTACTAACTTAAAGTAATCTCCATTTTTTTTATCCACCGATATCAAACGTAATATCAAAAAGCTAAATATAAAACCGAAAGCAAAATTGGAAAAAGTGGAGTCTCCGGTTAAAATAACCCACATCAGCATTAACAATACATTACTCAAAAACATGGTGCTTCGCATAGCTCTATTAGTTTTTCAATACTGCTTGGATGTATTGGTGATTATTGATGAGTTGTTCAGAAATTACAGCCGCTAATTGTTGTACGGTCTCCGCTCCTAATCCGATCACAAGCGACAATAAAGCCAAGCCTACAATCGGTACAATCATTTCAATTTTATGCAAAAGTTTTAAATCTTTAAAATACGAAAAGGTATCCTTTCTAATTTTTATTTTTCCGGATTTCCAAAAAACCTGAGCCCACATTCTGGCGATTACATAAAGTGTTATAAAGGTAGCGAATATCATAGCAGCTATCAGCCAAATACCACCTTTTATTTGTAGGCTTTCAGTTATCAAGGTGATTTTAGGCCAAAAGCCTGACAGGGGAGGAATACCTACCAAGGAAAAGAAAGAAATAGCCATAAACAAAGACAACAAGGGAAATTTTGCGTACATGCCCCCTAATTCGCGCATACTATAAGTGCCTTTTAATTTATAAATCAAACCGCTAATCATAAACACATTCGATTTAACCACGATGTCGTGTATCAAGTAAAAAATAACCCCAGCGATGGCCAGTTCGGTATGAATACCGATTCCGATAATCATAAAACCAATGTGACAGATTATTAAATAGGCAAACATTTTGGTCATATTGTTTTGAACCAACGCACCCAAAGCTCCACTGAAAAGGGTCAGGGCGCCCAAGCACAATAAAATGGAATCTAAAAAAGGGAGGTCATAAAAAATTAATGTAAAGGTTCGTATTAAAGCGTACACGCCCAATTTGGTCAACAAACCGCCAAATATGGCTGAAATAGCGGCCGGGGGTGTATGATAAGAAGCTGGAAGCCAAAAATACATTGGAAATACAGCCGCTTTAATCCCAAAGCCCAACAAAAACAAAAAGGCACAAATTTCTACCAATCCTCGATTTTCTATCAGGGCAACCTGGAGAGAGAGGTCGGCCATATTGAGGGTTCCTGTCAGCCCATAAAGTACCGCAATGGCTGTCAAAAACATCATCGAGGCAAAAACATTCAGTGTAAAATATTTAATGGCGCCTTCCAATTGTCTTTTTTCGCCTCCCAAGGTGAGTAAAACAAAAGAACTGATGATAATCATTTCAAACCATACATAGAGATTAAATATATCTCCGGTCAGAAAAGCCCCGTTGAGTCCTAATAACAAAAAGTGAAAAATGGGGAAATACCCAAAACTCAATCGGCTTTGGTCAATACTACCCGCCGAATACATAGACACGGCCATCCCACATATGGAAGTGAGCAATACCAAGGTAGCTGAGAGCATATCACCCACAAAGGTAATTCCGAATGGTGCTGCCCAGTTTCCGGTATTATAAATAAGTATGCCATCCATCCAAATAGAGAGGAAGACAATTAGTGAAATGACAAATCCAATCAGATTACCCACCACACTAATCATTTTTTGCCAACCGCTATGTCTCCAAAAAAAGAGCATAACAATCGCAAAAAACAACTGATTGATAATCGGATATAAAATGATGTTATGTGTCATGAATACGGATCTGTTGAGTTCATTTGGTATAAATCGTCGGTTTTAACCACTTGATAGGCTCGCTTAATTAAAACAATTGCAAAGGCTTGTAATCCAAAACTAATTACAATTGCCGTTAAAATAAGGGCCTGTGGAATAGGATCGGCGTAGATGTCGGCCAGTAACTGAGATTGATCATCAATGATCGCCGGAGCTCCTTTGGTGATTCTTCCCAATAAAAATATAAGTAAATTGGCTCCATTTCCCAGTAAAATCAAACCTATAATCAATTTTACTAAGCTACGTCTCAGCATCATATAAATTCCTGAGGCATATAAAACTCCGACTACTAATGCTAACAATAACTCCATACTTAGGCTGCTTCTGAAATGGTAAAAATAATGGTTAAGGTTACTCCCAAAACTGTAAAATACACTCCAATATCAAAAAATAAAGCGGTTCCTATATAACCAATTACCGGAAAAGGCTCAGCGGCCCATACCCCGGTTAAAAAGGGCTCGCCAAATAAAATAGGAAACATAGCACTCATCAAAGAGATGGCCAGTCCAAAGGGCATAATAAATCCCGGGTGTATTTTAAGTAACTTTTTGGTTTCGTTAAGCCCGTTGGCAAAAGCATGTAATACAAATGCAATGGCTGCAATTAAACCGCCAACAAAACCTCCACCGGGCAAGTAATGCCCACGAAACAGCATAAATACTGAAAAAAGCAATAGCAAAGGCAATAAATAATTGGATGCGGTTTTTAAAACTATCGTATTCATTTCTTAATCTTTATTGTGCAAACGTAATTTCAACAACGAAAAAACACCAATAGCGGCTATGGTCAGCACTATGGTTTCCATAAAGGTATCTACCCCTCTAAAATCAACTATAATCACATTGACCACGTTTTTACCTTTGGCCAAGAGATAGGCATTTTGGGCGTAATAAGCTGACACGTCCGTCGGATTATACTCTTGCAGCACCTCTAAGGCCAGCAACATAATTAATCCTCCAAAAGACAAGGCCAAAAAGGCATCTTTGGTTCGTTTTCTGAGGTTGGTTAAATTGAGGTATTTGGGTAGTTTGTATAAAACCAATACAAACAGTATCATCGTAAGGGTGTCAATCGAAAATTGAGTCATCGCCAAATCAGGCGCACTGTAATACAAAAATATCATACTTATAGTCAGCCCCACCACTCCCAAGGCCACCACAGCGGTTAACCGCGACTGGGTAGTTACCGCAAAAATCACACTAATAATCAGGATTGCAACAGTAACGAACTCTAGCAAACTAACATGGGAAAGCGATTGGAAATCAATCGTTAGACGAATGTGTGTAAACATCAAGAACCCTAACAATAGGATGGCAAAAAGCAGAATCGTATTGAGGTAATTCCGTAAGTACCCATTTTGAAAAAAATGGGTCCACTTGTCTGAAAAATTTTGAAAAACAGAAGCCCCACCCAGAAGAATGCCTTTGGGTGAAATCGACTCAAAGCGAACTAGATAAGCTTCCTTTTTAGCAGAAGGCTTGGACCAAAAGTAAAGTAACAACCCCAATGCTATTGTAATCCCACTTAACAATAAGACCGTATTGAATCCGTGCCATAATTTAAGGCTCACCTGTTGCTCCACACCTAATGCCAAAACAGTGGGTTGTAATAATACATTTTGAACCCATCCTGGAAACAAACCAATCGCTATACCGAGGATAGCTAAAATCAGTGGAGGTACCCAAAGCAAAACACTGGGCATGGTAACTCCGGTAAACGACTCGGGTAATTTACCACTAAAAGGTTTAATTCCAACTACAAATCCTGCGTATAATAGTAAGGCATTAGTCGCTAAAGCAAAACCAGTAAGCATCCAGTTTCCGAAATTATGGTGCAAAGTAGCTTCGTAAATCAAATCTTTGCCGATAAACCCAAAGGTCGGCGGGATACCGGCATTTGAAATTGCCGCTAAAAAACCGGCGACAGCCACCGGTAAGAGCACCTTTCGCAAACCGGAAAGCTGGGTGATATTACGAGTATGAGTTTGATGATCGATGATTCCCGTTACCAAGAAAAGAGTAGCTTTATACAACGCATGTACTAAAATAAATACACAAGCAGCTAACAAAGCTTGTTGGGTTCCCAAACCGATTAAAAACACCAGAATCCCCAAGGCAGAAATAGTAGAATAGGCAAGTATCGATTTTAAATCTGTTTTAAATAGGGTGTGTATAGCGGCATACACCATGGTAATTCCTCCAACTATGATGAGGGTGTATTTCCATATTTCAGTAGTTCCTAAAACGGGGGTAAACCGTAATAGTAAATAGACCCCTGCTTTTACCATAGTTGCCGAATGCAAATAAGTAGATACCGGAGTAGGCGCTTTCATGGCCCCAGGAAGCCAGAAATGAAACGGAAATTGGGCTGATTTAGTAAAAGCGGCGCCAAACAGCAAGATAATGATAAGTACATAATACGGACTCTCAACAAGCTGCGCTTGTAAGCCAATCATTTCAGCAATGCTATAGGTACCTGCTTGGCTACCTAAAATTAAAGTGGCTGCTAAGAAAAGCACCCCTCCTAACCCGGTAATGGTAAGCGCAATAATAGCCGATTTTCGAGATTCTTTGTCTTTGTTGTGGTAGCCAATTAGGAAAAAGGAACTAATACTGGTTAATTCCCAAAATACAAACAAGGTAATCACATTGTCTGACAACACTACCCCCAACATTGCTGCCATAAACAATCCCAAATACCCAAAAAAGCGATCTAAATAACGGTCCCCTTTTAAATACGCCGAAGCGTAAATAAAAACCAAAAATCCAATCCCCGAAATCATCAGCGCAAAGATCAAAGACAATCCGTCTAAGTGAAAATTTAGATTTACGCCCAAGGAAGGTATCCACTCAATCTGTTGTACAACACTTTTGTTGGCAGATATTTCGGAAATAAATTGTAAAAAATAGAGAAAAACCCCTAAAGGAACTGCAGATAATACAAAAGACAAGCGATTTTTAAAGAAACGTCCAAAAATGACGAGAAAGATAGAAAGTAACAATCCAGCAAGTATAGCTCCAAACATAGATACCCTTTATGCAGTTTGAGCAAATATAACGTAATTCCGAAAAACGTAGAAGAGAAAATAAGTGGTTTTCTAAGATTTAGATAAAAATTAATACATTATTTAACAGCAGTAGTGTTTGCCTATCCAGAGCCATTTTAAAACAATATCCGTGGCTCTCAAAAAATTCCTTCGGCGGTTTTATGCTTTCGCGAAAAAAATCAGAAAAACACTTAGAAAAAACCAAAAAAATAACCCTAGGTGTATTGCCTAGGGTCAGATATTTTATAATTCTAAGATAAAGAATCTAAAGGAGTAGATCAAGTTAATGATTAATCAGCCAACACCACAACACGGTTGTTATTCATTTCTACCGTGCCACTTTTAATTGGTAGTACCCATTTCCCTTTTTCGTCTTTTGAAAAATGAGCTCGAACACTTTCATCTATCTGGGGATTTCCTTCAAATTTTACGAGGCCTTCTGTTAAAACAGAAATTATAGCCGCGTGATTTTCAAGCATTTGAAACTCTCCGTTAATCCCCGGAACGGTTACCGAAGTGACTTCGGCTTGTAATAAAATAGCTTCGGGTGAAATGATTTCTAAATACATGTTTTTTTTGGTTAACGGTTAAAGGATTCGGAACCGTAATCTTTGCAATTAGGTTCCGCTACCACTCGACCTAAAATTATACTTCAGCAAGCATTTTCTCTCCGGCTTCAATCACGTCTTCAATGGTTCCTTTTAAGTTAAAGGCCGCTTCAGGTAAGTGATCTAATTCACCGTCCATAATCATGTTAAACCCTTTGATCGTGTCTTTAATATCGACTAACACACCGGGAATACCGGTAAATTGTTCGGCCACGTGGAAGGGTTGTGACAAGAAACGCTGTACTCGTCTAGCTCGGTTTACGGCTAATTTATCTTCCTCTGACAACTCTTCCATCCCTAAGATGGCAATGATATCTTGTAATTCTTTATATCGTTGTAATAACTCTTTAACTCGCGTTGCACAGTTGTAGTGTTCGTCTCCTAAGACTTCTTTGGTTAGAATTCGCGAAGTAGAATCTAAGGGGTCCACCGCAGGATAAATACCTAACTCAGCAATTTTACGTGAAAGTACCGTAGTAGCATCTAAGTGGGCAAAAGTGGTTGCAGGTGCCGGGTCAGTTAAGTCGTCCGCAGGTACGTAAACCGCTTGTACCGAAGTAATCGAACCTCTTTTTGTAGAAGTAATTCGCTCTTGCATCGCTCCCATCTCGGTCGCTAGAGTAGGCTGGTAACCCACCGCAGAAGGCATTCGTCCTAAAAGGGCAGACACCTCAGAACCGGCTTGTGTAAAACGGAAAATGTTATCCACGAAGAAAAGTACGTCTTTTCCTTGACCGTCTCCAGATCCATCCCGGAAGTATTCCGCAATGGTCAAGCCCGAAAGCGCTACTCGCGCACGTGCTCCGGGAGGTTCGTTCATCTGTCCAAACACAAAGGTTGCTTTGGACTCTTTCATTGCGTTTTTATCTACTTTGGAAAGATCCCAACCACCGGCTTCCATAGATTTTTTAAATTCTTCACCGTAACGGATAATGCCTGATTCTAACATCTCACGCAATAAGTCGTTACCTTCTCGGGTACGCTCTCCAACACCGGCAAATACCGAAAGTCCACCGTGACCTTTGGCAATGTTGTTAATTAACTCCTGAATAAGTACCGTTTTTCCTACACCAGCACCACCAAACAATCCAATTTTACCTCCCTTGGCATAGGGCTCAATCAGGTCAATTACTTTAATACCGGTAAAAAGAACCTCGGTAGAAGTGGATAAATCTTCAAACTTAGGTGCAGGTCGGTGGATAGGTAAACCTTTATCACCTTCTTTAGGTAGGTTACCGATTCCGTCGATGGCATCACCAATTACGTTAAACAAACGACCGTAGATTTCATCTCCAATAGGCATTTGAATCGGAGCACCGGTAGCAACTACCTCTACCCCTCTACTTAATCCATCGGTAGAATCCATCGATATGGTTCTAACCACGCTTTCACCGATATGAGATTGTACTTCTAATACGAGTTTTCCTTGGGGTGTTTCCACCTCTAAGGAATCATAAATTTTAGGTAATTCAACACCTACTGAAAATTCAACGTCCACTACCGGACCAATGATTTGAGCAACTTTACCTGTAACCTTTGACATAGTTAGCTGTTTATTAGGAGTTTATATTTTTTTTCTAAACCAAAAAAGCACCGCGCTTTTTAACGGTGCAAAAGTAGCTTAATTTTCAAATAATTCAAACAGAATTTGCTGTTTTTTAAGTGATTTTAGGATTTTTTATTTTTTAAAATTTTCCCAACCCCATGAAGGCTCCGGAGTTTCTATTTCCTGAGTCAAATCAAATTCGACTGTAAATCTTCGATCGTTAGAAACTCTTCGTAAATTATACGAAAAAACACTATCATTAACCGTCATCCACCAAATATTGGCAAAGGCTAATGGAAGTATATCTACCGTTTCTTGATCGGCCGGAAAGGTAATCATCTCCTCACTACCACTGTTATTGCTGGTGCCGCCATACATGGTAATTTCGTCATCCGACCCATCTTCCAGGCGGTGATCGTGTTTCAGAGTGATACGGGCTTGGTCGTAGGTTAGAATCCAAGTTCGTGACCGATTGTCGCCTACATTAAAGGGAATTAATATTTGCTTTTCGTCGCAAGACAAAAGGTGCATGACCAATTGTTTTCCGGCAAAATCTCCGGTGTAGTCTTCCGTTACGAGGGTGCCTTCAAAAGATTTTCCACACAGGGCGGTGAGTTTGTCCCAAAACTTTTTAGCAGCCGTGGTATCTACCACAACTTCTTGGGGGGTAGTTGATTCTATTTGCTGATTGCTCTCTGATTTTTCAGACGAATTACACGCCCCGAGTAGCGAAATGATTAATAAAGAGTAAATAAATTTCATACAAGTTATTTTAAAAGTGCTAAATATACTATTTTTTAATCCAATTCAGTAGATAGCAACCAATCCTTCTGCTTCCTTGTCATCCCTTTTACGACACATGCATAGGAATGATCAATAAGTTCTAGAATCAGCTTATCGGGTACGTCTTGGTTACATGTCACTGTATTCCAATGCTTTTTATTCATATGATAAGCGGGTTGTACCGCTTGATATTGATCGCGTAAAACAAGCGCTTGTTGGGGATCGCATTTTAAATTCACCGAGTGATCACCCGCCTCCCATTTACTAAGATCAGTCAGGGCAAAAACTTTATCTAACACCTTAAAAACAAGCACCTTTTCATCAAAAGGAAAGGCCGTGGAGGTTCCTTTTTTACGTAAGCAATAGGTGTACAATTGTTCTATATCCATAACAACCCTTCCTGTTAGTGATCCAATACTATTATGAATTATCCGGTTTACCAATAGTTCCCAAATGGGTATTCTTAAAACTATCGGGATACTTCAGGCCATACCCCAACATACGGTCAAAGGCAATGTGAGAGAACAGTATACTTCCTATAGCCACCCCCAGGTCCCACTGAAAGTATAATCCCAACAACAGCAGTAGGACCGCCGGAGCTCGGTGATGCGCCCAATTATAACAAAACGCTCCTATTCGGGGTCCCCAAAGATAGCCCAGCATCGAAATGTCGGGGGCTAAAAAGAATACCAAAAACCACCATCCGGAAATGGGAAGTTGTAAAAACAAGTAGATTCCTACTAGCAAAAGAGCACCCTCTTCCATCTTGATAAGTAATTTCATAGGGGCCAGGATTACATTTTAGTTTTTACTTCGGAGTTTCTGTTCCCATTCCCAGGCCGATGCTAAAGCATCTTCCATAGAAAATCGGGGCTTCCAGCCCAATACCTGCTGAGATCGTGTGGTATCTGCATATACAGCAGCTACGTCGCCGGGGCGACGATTGGTAACTTGATAGTTGAGGGGCTTGCCCGTTACTTTTTCAAAGGTTTTAATCACCTCAAATACCGAACTTCCAGTACCGGTACCAATATTATAAACTTCAAATGCTTCGGAGTTTTTCTTTTCGAAAAGTCGTTGTAAAGCCACCACGTGAGCTTCTGCCAAATCCATGACATGGATGTAGTCGCGTATACAACTTCCGTCGGGAGTGGGATAATCGTCACCGAATACCGAAAGTTGCTCTCTCAGACCGATAGCGGTTTGGGTAATAAAAGGCACCAAATTTTGAGGCACTCCTAGGGGTAATTCGCCTATGGATACTGATTGATGCGCCCCAATGGGATTAAAATATCTTAAAGAAATACATTGTAGTTCAGAAATTTTACAAGTATCCTGGATAATTTCTTCACTGATTTGCTTGGTGTTCCCATAGGGAGAATTAGCGGGTTTAATCGGTGCCGATTCGGTAATGGGAAGTTCGTCAGGTTCTCCGTACACAGTACACGATGAACTAAATATCAGATTAGGGATGTGGTGTTTTACACAGGCTTGTAATAAATAGACTAATGAATGCAAATTATTTTCGTAATACAGCAGCGGGTTGGAAACGCTCTCCCCTACTGCTTTGGAGGCAGCAAAATGGATAATCCCTTGTAGGTCGGAATGGTTATTAAAATAGGTTTCCACCTCGTTTTTTTGACGTAAGTCTAAAAATTTAAATTCCGGGAGTGATCCGGTAATAGCTGCAATTCCCTCTAAAACCTCAATAGATGCGTTTGACATATTATCTACAATCAAGACTTCAAATCCGGCTTGTTGCAAGGCCACTGCGGTATGTGAACCAATGTATCCTAATCCCCCAGTAACTAATATTTTCATCTATACTTTTTTTAATCCGTTATTAATTGGCTGTTGATAAACTCCCTGTATTAAGTAGGGTTTCCCTGTAGCTGCATAAACACTTCCGTTGCAATAGGTTTTATAAAAAATCTAAGATCGTCTGTGTTATATACTGTATTTGATCATCTTCTAATTCGGTGTGCATCGGCAACGAAATAACTTCCTGAACCAATTGATTGGTTACTTTAAAATCTTCTTCTCGATAGCGACTATCTTGATATGCTTTTTGCAGATGCAACGGAACCGGGTAATAGATGCCAAAAGGAATTCCCTGCTCCGTTAAATGTTGGGCCAGAGCATCTCGTTGGCCATTCGTTATGCGCAAGGTGTATTGGTGGTACACATGGTCAAAGTTTCCTTGTGCGTTGGTGGAAAGCTTGGGAGTAATTATATGCGGATGGGACTCTAAGGCATGGTTGTATTTTTGTGCAGCTTGTTGACGAGCTCGGTTATAACTATCTAAATGTGGCAACTTGGCACGAAGTACAGCGGCTTGTATGGAATCCAAACGTGAATTGACACCTACCACATCGTGGTAGTAACGCTGGTACATACCGTGATTAACAATTCCTCGAAGGGTATGAGCTAGCTCATCATTATTGGTAAAAATGGCTCCCCCATCGCCATAGCAGCCTAAATTTTTAGAAGGAAAAAAAGAAGTCGCCCCCACATCTGCGAGGGTACCGGCTTTTTTGGACACCCCATTTTCAAAATGGTAGGATGCACCAATTGCCTGAGCGTTATCTTCAATGAGGTATAATTGATGTTCATGAGCCAATTCCAAGAGAGGTTCCATCGAGGCGCATTGTCCAAATAAATGTACTGGAATTATAGCTTTGGTTTTGGAAGTAATTGCTTTTCGAACCGCTTCCACATCTATATTAAAGCTATCGGGATAAACATCTACCAATACCGGCGTTAAACCTAATAAAGCAATCACTTCTACGGTAGCTGCAAATGTAAAATCGGTGGTAATAACTTCGTCGCCGGGTTGTAATCCCAAACCCATCATAGCAATTTGTAAGGCGTCAGTACCGTTCGCACACGGAATCACGTGTTTAACACCTAAGTAATTTTCTAATTCGGCCTGAAATTGATGTACTTCCGGGCCGTTTATAAATGCGGTACTGTCTAATACCTCTGCAAGCGATTGTTGGATTTGTTCTTGTATATGTTGGTATTGACCTTTAAGGTCTACCATCTGTATTTTTTTCATACAATTAAGCTTAGGAGCAAAGATACTATTTTTACCCGTTGGTTAGAATGCTATTATCTCTTTACTTATATCCCAAAATTAATCAAAGAAACGTATTTTAGCAGTAGATTTTTTAACTATGCGGATCCTTTATCAGCTATTAACCTTTTTTAGTCGTTATATACTTGAACTAATTGCTTTATTTTCAAGTAAAATTAAATTATTCGTTCAAGGAAGAAAAAATGTTTTTTCCCAATTACAACAACAACTTTCAGACAACGACCGAACCATTTGGATCCATTGTGCTTCTTTAGGAGAATACGAACAAGGGGTGCCGGTTATCAAAGAACTACGTACTACTTTTCCCAACCATAAATTAATTCTCAGTTTTTTTTCGCCGTCAGGCTATGAAGTAAAAAAAGACTCTGCACTGGTGGACCAGGTTTATTATTTGCCCATAGATAGTCGATCCCATGCTAAAAAATGGGTGCGCTATGTCCACCCAGAATTAGTGCTGTTTGTCAAAAACGAAATTTGGCCCAATTACTTATTAGAACTGCAGGCAAAAGGAATTCCGGTACTATTAATTTCGGGTTTATTTCGTAAAAATCAAATCTATTTTAAACCTTGGGGAGGCTGGATGCGAAAAGTTGTTGGCTCGATGCATCACTTGTTTGTTCAAAATATCGAATCACAACAACTTCTTCAAGCCTGGGGTATTAATCAAGTCACTGTTAGTGGAGATACCCGTTTTGACCGGGTGTTTCAGCAGCGGGAATTAGACAATCAAATTGCCATGATTGAACAGTTTATAAACCAACAGCATTGTATTGTTATTGGTAGTTCCTGGCCCGAAGACATCCACTTGCTATTGGAGTACATCAACACCGCTCCTGCAGATATTAAATTTATTATCGCTCCGCATCAGATCCATGACGATAAAATCGCGCATTTACGACAACTCATTACCAAAAAATCGGTATTGTTTTCAGATCAAGAAGCTCAGCACTTAGCCGACTATTCGGTACTCATCGTTGATTCTATTGGCTGGTTGAGTAAAATCTATTCGTATGCTGATGTCGCCTATGTAGGGGGCGGTATGGGTACGGCGGGCTTACACAACATTTTGGAGCCGGCTACTTTTGGGGTTCCCATTGTTATTGGAAAAAATTACCAAAAATTTCCTGAAGCAGTAGCCTTAAAAGAAACAGGCGGTTTGTTTACGGTGTCTCAGCCTGAGGAAGTAAGCCCACTGATGAACCGATTATTAGAGCCCTCTGTTAATACAACTGTCGGAGCCCTCTGTAAAAAATTTATCACCGACCATCAAGGAGCTACTCAAAAAATTATGCAATTTATCCAGAAGCTTCCTATTCAACCTTAGTTTTTCAATTTCATAATTTGGGATTTGAGTTCTTCCATGGACTCTTTCAATTGTCTAAAAAGCAAGCTGTTAGTGTCTTCAATACCAAAACTTATTTTGCTAATTACCAACCACACTTCTTGAACCTCCTCGGGATTCACCGAAAAGGGCGGGTAAGCCTCATTAAACGAACTGAGTATCCATTGGCTAGGAGATGCGATCTCAACTTTCTTAACCATCACAGAGTCTTTTAAAACTACTACATAGACCCGATGGTTTATAATTTCTTGGGATTTGGAAACCGCGCGTCCTATTACCCAATCATTTTTATACAACTGCGGTTCCATGCTGTCGCCTTCAATTTGAAAACCCCGGTAAGTGGCATTTCTAAACTGCGGCAAAGGCATAGAAAAGGCCGGTAATGATTCATAATACTGCTGGTCTTGGATATTTGCCGCATAACCGGCTTGGGCTTTTTGATGTACCAAAAGTATATTTTCGGTTCCGGTAGTATCTAGCGTAATCACTTTAGGACTTACTTCGGTTGTTGGTTGTAAGTATTTTTCGGAACTTTCGTCAAAAAGCCACAGTGGATTAATCCCAAAATTTTTCATCAATAGGACTACTGCATGACCGGGAATTTTAGTTTTACCGCGCTCAATATCCGCTGTAGAAGTAGGAATTTGAAGCAGTTGAGCGAACTCGGCTTGGGTATATCGAAGTTCTTTTCGCAATGCTTTAAATTTTGCTGCAACTAATAGATGAACATCTTGCATTTTATAAGTTTTCAATAAGATTGGTAAATATAAGAATAAATATTGGAAATATTCCTAATAGACTTGGATTTTTTATATAGCCGTTGTATTTTATTAAAATATTTCTTAAAAATTTTACCTATTTATGGAGTTTACAAAAAAAGTAATACATTTGTCTTATTGATAACCATTTTAAATTTTAAAAAGATGAAAAAAATATTTTTATCCGTTGCAGTAGTAGCTTTAGCTGTCGCTGTAACTTCTTGTAGAGATGCTAAGAAAGAAGATCAAATCGTTGACGAAACAGAACAAGCTGTACAAGATGCTGCTCAAGCTGTAGAAAACACAGCTGAAGATGTAATTGATGCTACAGACCAGGCTATACAAGATGCAGTTGATACTGTTGAAGACGCTGCTCAAGACGTAGAACAAAAAGTAGAAGAAATTGTAGAGTAAGCTGTTACTCACATCGTTTACTTATAAAAAAAGCCCCGAAATTCGGGGCTTTTTTAATGGGAAGAATTTATTTTATCTTTTTCTTTACTTCCACTTCTTGGAAGCCTTCAATGATATCATTAATTTCTAAGTCGTTGTAATTCAACAGCTGGATTCCACAATCATACCCTTTAGAAACCTCTTTGACATCATCTTTAAATCGCTTTAAGGAAACCATGCTACCGGTATGTACTACTACTCCTTCTCGAATAAGTCGAACACCTGAGTTTCTAATGATTTTACCACTAATTACCATACAACCTGCAACGGTTCCAACTTTTGAAATTTTAAATAACTCACGCACTTCAGCAGTTCCAGTGATTTCTTCTTTTAATTCCGGAGACAACATCCCTTCCATGGCATCTTTCAGGTCATTGATAGCGTCGTAGATGATGGAGTACAATCGGATGTCTATCTCTTCCTTGTCTGCCAATTGTCGGGCATTTCCAATAGGTCGGATATTAAACCCGATAATAATCGCATCTGAAGCCGAAGCCAGCAATACATCACTTTCAGTGATAGGTCCTACACCTCGATGGATTAAATTAATTTGAATTTCATCGGTTGATAGTTTTTGGAAGGAGTCGGTCAACGCTTCTACCGAACCGTCCACGTCTGCTTTTAGGATGATGTTTAATTCTTTAAAGTCTCCCAGAGCTATACGTCTTCCGATTTCATCCAGCGTAATATGGCGTTGGGTTCTTACAGCCTGTTCTCTTTGTAATTGCATACGCTTGGTAGCAATGGCTTTGGCCTCTTTCTCGTCTTCAAACACGGTAAACTTATCACCGGCTTGTGGAGCACCGTCCAAACCAAGTATGGAAACCGGAGTCGATGGACCGGCTTCTTTTACGGCTTTACCGCGTTCGTCAAACATCGCTTTTACCTTACCGCTGTGTTGTCCGGCTAATACATAATCTCCGATTCGCAATGTACCGGTTTGTACTAAAACCGTAGAGACAAAACCTCTACCCTTGTCCAAATAAGCTTCCACTACGGTTCCTACAGCCATTCGGTTGGGATTGGCCTTCAGGTCGAGTAACTCCGCTTCAAGCAATACTTTTTCCAACAAATCTTTAACACCTAGTCCGGTCTTCGCCGAAATATCTTGCGATTGTATTTTTCCGCCCCATTCTTCTACCATCATATTCATGGCAGCTAATTTTTCTTTAATCTTATCCGGATTGGCGGTGGGTTTATCGATTTTGTTAATTGCAAAAACAATAGGAACTCCTGCAGCTTGAGCGTGTGAAATGGCTTCCTTGGTTTGAGGCATCACATCGTCGTCTGCCGCTACCACAATTACGGCAATATCGGTTACTTGAGCACCCCGAGCACGCATGGCGGTAAAGGCCTCGTGACCCGGTGTATCTAAGAAAGTAATGCGCTGGCCGTTTTCAAGTTGAACTCCATAAGCACCAATGTGCTGGGTAATACCCCCTGATTCACCCGCTATTACATTTTCGTTTCGTATATAGTCAAGTAATGAAGTTTTACCGTGATCCACGTGTCCCATGACAGTTACTATAGGAGCACGACCTACTAAATCTTTCTCATCATCTTCTTCGGTAATGAATTCTTCGATATCGGGAGAAACAAATTTCACTTCAAATCCAAATTCATCAGCAACTATAGAAAGGGTTTCAGCGTCAAGACGCTGGTTCATGGTCACCATCAATCCGAGGGACATACAAGCAGAGATGACTTTAACCACCGGTACATCCATTAAGGTAGCCAACTCGTTTACAGTAACAAATTCGGTTACTTGGAGCACCTTGCTCATGGCTTTTTGTTCGGCTAGCTCCTCTTCGGTTTTTTGACGGTGAATATCCCGCTTGTCTCTACGGTACTTAGCCGCTCGGCCTTTAGACGATTTCCCTTGAAGTTTTTCCAAGGTTTCTTTGATTTGTCTTTGTACATCTTCTTCACTGGGTTCTTCCCGATGTATGATGTGTTTGCCTTTGGAAGTTTTCCCCGCTTTGGAATTGTTGTCTGCAGGTACTTCCCGATGGGTTTTTATTCGTTTACGTTTGCTTTTCTCTTTATCTTTCGCCGAGCCGGCTTGTTTTTTCTCAGTGGTTTTGGCCGGTTTTTTGAACTGGTCCAAATCAACGGTTTTACCTGTAAAACTAGGCCCTTCCAGTTTCTTGTACTGGGTTTCTAAGTGCTGAGGTTCTTTAGAAACTACTTCTTTTTCTTCTTTTACTTCGGGAGGAGTGGGCTCGGGAGTTTTTTCAACCACCGGAGTTTTGGGTTCTTCAATAGGAGCTTCCGGGGTTTGTTTTTTAACCGGCTTTTTGGGTTCAATATCAATTTTACCCACCGTAGTCACCCCTTCTAATTTAGGTTTTGCAGTAATGATTTTTTTCTCCTTCTGTTCCGCTTTTTGCTTTTTCTCCAGTTCTTTTTCGCGAGCAATTCTAATTTCCTCTTTCTCTTTTTTCTTTTCCTCACTAACTTCTAAAGAGGCAGCTCTTTTGGATTTATCGGTTTGAAATTCGTCGAATAGCAATTCGGAAATTTCTCCCGAAATTTTGGTATTAAGACTGGCTTCTATCTCATGCCCTTTGGATTTTAAAAAATCAACAGCACGATCTAGCGAAATGTTCAGCTCTCGCAATACTTTGTTTAACCTCATTGTTTTTACTTCGGCCATATAATTTTGGGGTTCCTAAAAGTTTCTAAAGATACGTTTTTTATTAATCTTCAAACTCTTCTTTGATAATGTTTATCACGTCTCTGATAGTTTCTTCTTCTAAATCAGTTCGTTTCACTAAATCTTCAATTTCGTATTCTAATAGTTGCTTGGCAGTATCTAATCCTGCTTTAGCAAACTCTTCAATAATCCATGGTTCGATTTCGTCATCAAACTCGGAAAGTTCGATATCTTCTTCTTCTACCAGCCCTTCGCGAATTACGTCGATTTCGTATCCGGTCAGTAAACCAGCCAATCGAATGTTGTGACCGTTACGACCAATTGCTTTGGATACCTCTTCCAGTTTAAGAGTTACTTCGGCGTGTTTTTTCTCTTCATTGAGGGAGATTGAAGAAATTTTAGCCGGACTCAAGGCTCGGGAAATATACAAACTAATGTTGTTTGTATAATTAATAACATCAATGTTTTCGTTGCCTAACTCCCGTACAATGCCGTGAATTCTCGAACCTTTCATCCCCACACAAGCTCCTACCGGGTCGATACGATCGTCGTAGGTATCAACGGCAACTTTGGCTTTTTCACCCGGAATACGCACCACGTTTTTAACCATAATTAAACCGTCAAAAACCTCGGGAATTTCATGTTCAAAAAGTTTTTCTAAAAATTTATTACTGGTTCGAGACATCGTGATGGTAGGCTTATTTCCTTTCAGTTCGACACTTTCAATAATACCGCGTACGTTGTCTCCTTTTCTAAAGAAATCGGAAGGGATTTGTTTTTCTTTGGGCAAAATAATTTCGTTGCCCTCATCGTCCAATAAAATGATGGCTTTATGCCGAATATGATGTACTTCGGCCGTGTATAATTCGCCTTCGAGGTCTTTAAATTGTTTATAAGTATTGGTATTATCGTGTTCGTGTATTTTTGAAACCAAGTTTTGCCGTAAGGCTAAAATGGTTCTTCTTCCTAAATCTTTTAATTTGATTTCTTCCGAAACATCCTCTCCGATTTCAAAATCAGGTTCAATTTTTCGGGCTTCAGAGAGTGATATTTCCCGATTGGAATCTACCACTTCGTCGTCTGCAACCACCACCCGGTTACGCCATATTTCTAGGTCTCCTTTGTCGGGGTTAATAATTATATCAAAATTATCATCATCACCAAATTTCTTTTTCAAAGTAGATCTAAAAACATCTTCGAGTATCGCCATAAGCGTTACTCTGTCTATCATTTTATCGTCTTTAAATTCTGAAAAAGACTCAATCAAAGCGATATTTTCCATATATCTGTCAGATTAAAAAATTATTTTTACATTACTTTTTTTTATGTGGTCAAAAGGAATTGTTTCGGTTTTTTGAACGGTTGTTTTTCCTTTCCCTTTTTCTTTGGCGACTCTTTCTTTCCACGAAATTACAATTGCATCCGGTTCCACTTTTTCGAGTACGCCTTCTATATTTTTATCGTCTAAGGGGGTCAACTCTAGGGTTCTTCCAATATTTTTGGGATATTGTCTGATTTGTACCAGGGGCGAAAAGGCTCCTGCCGAACTGACCTCCAGAGAAAAATCGTAGGCTTCCCGATCCAACTGCTGCTCGACGGCCCGACTAATCGCCACACAATCGGCTACTCGTACTCCTTGGTCACCATCAATCGTAATTTTTATACGCTGCTGGCTATCCACATTTAATTCGATCAAAAACAGCTCGGGATAGTCAATAAATACTTGTTGGAGTATGTTTTCGACTTTTTGTTCTAACATCTTTTTCTATAAAAAGAGGGGACTTTAGGTCCCCTCAATATTTTTTCAGATACTGCGGTGCAAATATACGTAATTTTTATTTTTAAAAAAACACTAACTATTAAACCTTTTTTATTATTTTAACTAAACCAATCTAAAAAAACCTTATTTATGAAGAAAATTTTAGTCCCCACTGACTTTTCAGAGCAAGCTGAAAAGGCTTTAATTGTCGCCGCACAATTAGCCAAAAAACACAGCAGCGAGATATTTTTACTCCACATGCTCGAGTTGCCCATGGGACTTGCTGATCCCGCCCGCAAAGGAGGAAATCTTCCTGAATCGTTGTATTTTATGAAATTGGCCAACAAACATTTTAAAGAAGCTTTAAACAAACCCTATCTGAAAGGAATTAAGGTCATTGAGATGGTTCAGTTTCAGCAGACTTTTGAAGGAATTAATCAAGCTGCTCAAAAGTACAAAGTAGATTTAATCGTAATGGGTTCCCACGGAGCAACGGGGTTTAAAGAGGTTTTTATAGGAAGCAACACCGAAAAAGTAGTGCGGACTTCCAGCGTACCGGTATTGGTGATTAAAACAAAATACGACCCCTTTAGAATTAAAAATTTTGTCTTTGCTTCTGACTTTTCTTCCGAAATTACCGGGGCTTTTAAGCAAGCGGTTTCCTTTGCCAAAAAAAACGAAGCAAACTTACATTTGTTGCTCGTAAACACCCCCTCCCATTTTTACACCACTCAAAACGCACACCGCTTGATTTCTGATTTTGTAAAATCGGTTAAACCTCGATTAGTGAATATTAGCACTCATGTTTATAATGATATGTCGGTAGAAAGTGGCATTTTAAATTTTGCACATTTTATCCAGGCCGATTTAATTGGTATGGGTACACACGGCCGGAAGGGCTTGGCGCATTTTTTAAACGGCAGTATTAGCGAAGATATGGTAAATCACTCCCAATTGCCAGTGATTACCTTTAAGATTTAGAATCCGCAAACGCTTCCTTTTTAATTTGTTTATCGGGTACCAGTAGATACTGCCCGGTATTGCGGAAAATAAAGATGGCATATTGTACCTGAAAAAAGTTGAGTGTATGTAACTAAGTATTAATTTAACATACCTTCTTCCCGGAATTTCTTTTAACCGTCTGTTTTATGGGGGAATTATAGGTAAACAAAAATAAGATGCAAAAAAAAGTAATTTTTTCTATCATCATTATAATGACATTACTATCTTGTAGGACGGCATTATTCCAAAAAAAGTTCAATATTTTATTTGCTTCAGGTTATGAAAATGAACGTTGCACATTGATTGTGGATGGAGATACAATAATGAAAAGTGAGAGTATAATTACTGACAGAAGTTTGGGTATTGATTTAAGTAGATATTATACTTTTGATAAAAAAAGTTTGAATATTAAAGCTATTTTTAATACATCTTTAGATGTAGAATGGGATGTTGGGCGGACAGTATCTATAGACACAATATTACATATTAAAAATGGTTGGAATGTCTTGATTTTTGCTAGGTCTAATAATATTAATATTATTCAGCAGAATTCTAAATTTATATTAGAGTAATTAGTCAATGGGCAGTAATACACTTGTTGGGCAACATACAAAAAGCCCACCGCACAAACAGCACATTTGGTTTTTGCCAAAGCTCTGACAGAAATTGAATGAATAAATGACAATAGAAAAATACATCGACAACATAAATCAGAGATACAAACTAGGAAACGCAACGGAGCATACTTTTAGAGGCGACTTACAACAGTTATTGGAAAGTTTAGTGCCTGAAATCAGAGCAACCAACGAACCAAAAAGACAATCTTGCGGAGCTCCTGACTATATCTTGACCAAAAAAGATATTCCTGTTGGATTTATTGAAGCGAAAGACATTGGCGACAAAGACCTTGACGGCACTAAGAAAACAGGAAACAAAGAGCAGTTTGACCGATACAAAGCTTCTCTAAACAATTTGATTTTCACGGACTACATTAACTTTCATCTGTACCGAGAAGGCGAATTTGTTACCAAAATTTCAATTGCAGAAATCACGGACAAAGGAATAAAACCTTTACCTGAGAACTTTGGCAACTTTGAAAATCTGATAAAAGACTTTTGTGTTCACGTTGGACAAACGATAAAAAGCTCAAAAAAATTAGCAGAAATGATGGCAGGCAAAGCCCGCCTTCTTTCTGATATTATTGAGAAGTCTTTGACAAGTGATGAAGAGAACCAAGAAAACAGTACGCTGAAAGAGCAAATGTTGGCTTTCAAG
>CAZQQU010000006.1:0-131685 GCA_964595625.1 uncultured Flavobacteriaceae bacterium
AGTATTCTTCGGTATTTTTGTTCAATTGATTCAGTTTTTAGGTGATGCACAACGGACGAGTGTATGGCAAGTAAGCCACGCACGAACTTTGAATTAACATATAACTTAATTGGCTTATTTGCTATACATATTGTTAGCAACTGGGCGGTTTTTAAAACGAGAACAAAATGAGTGAATTAATTAAATTTTCAGAAGAAAAAGACAAGGGCAATATAAAAAACCTTATACCTGTACACATAAATAAAATGAGGTGTGAAAATTATTTTTGGGATTGGTCAAGTAATCACGGTGATTGGATAAGAACGGAGAAAATTTCAGAAGAATTAAAAAGGGCTTACAAAAACCCAATGGTGAAGAGTAGCTATAAGTAGCCTTGTTGCTAACTTTTTTATAGAAACAATTTTTTCATACCAATACAACATAAATACCTAGTAGGTGTATGGTATTAATTGTTTTTTTTTTGATAAAAATATTAAAATATTATAAAGAATCAAACGGACTTTTGATATTTTGAATGCTTTTTGTACTCACATGGGTATAAATTTCTGTAGTTCTACTACTTTTATGTCCTAATAATTCTTGAATAAATCGCAAATCAGTACCATTTTCTAGTAGGTGAGTGGCATAACTGTGTCGTAGCCCATGCAAAGTAATGGGTTTTTTTATGTTTGCTTTTAATAACGCTTGCTTAAATACACTTTGCAAACTTTGAGCAGAATAGGGTTGCCCTTTTTGTTGACCTTCAAACAGCCATTTCTGGGGTTTATAGGCTTTATAATAGTCTCTTAGTAAGCTAATTAGTTTTTCTGAAAGGGGAGTGATACGATCCTTGTTGCCTTTACCGCCTCTTATTTTTAAAACCATTCTTGTACTGTCTATATCAGTCGGAACAAGATGAAGTAGTTCGCTACGACGTAATCCACAAGCATATATCAAGATCAACATCATCCGATGCTTGAGGTTGCCATGAGCCTCCAAAATAAGTTTTACTTCCTCCTTACTAAGTACGTTAGGTAAAGGTCGACCTCTTTTGGGACGATGTATTTTTTCGAGATCCAGATTTCTGCCTTCAAGCGTTTTAAAAAACAATTTAATGGCATTGACGATCTGATTTTGATACGATGCAGACAGCTTGTTCCGCAAAATATACTCAGTATTGAATTGTAGTACGTCCTGATGATCAATTTGGTCTAGGGTTTTGTTCGCATGAAATCGTAAAAATAGGCGTAAGGCTTCGCTGTAGGTTTTAATAGTGTTGGAACTATATCGCTTGCTAAACATCCATTGTTGTAATCGACCAACTGATTTATCGATAGCTTCAGTAGCTTCCGGCAATTCCAAGGCCTTACGAAGGGGCAGTACCGACCTAGTATTCGATAGACTAATATCTGAATAATCCACCCGCCATTTTTTCTTTCTAAAATACGCATACAACCACCCCAAAGGGTACTTCTCGGTAGGAACATAAAAACAACCATACGTTTTACTCCACTTCACTCCCGGTATACCAAGCACATACTGCTTGATTGCTGGGTTGTATTTAAAAAAAATGGCCGTCTGATTCTGACCTTTGTGAAAGAGCCTTTCTAATCTAATCACCTGCATCATTCTCCATCTTTAGAAACAATAAGCAATATACTAATTTTTTCCACCCCTAACGGCTATTTCATCCTTGTAATGGGTGAACATGTTGGATTAACCAACAACAAACGACTAAATTCGGATGTAAACAACTAGTTACCGAGTAATTTTTTCGAAGCAATCCATCTTTGCTTTGTCGTTGTGATACCACACGATAGTATCAATTGTTTAACCTTAAATTTAGTATGATGAACGCACTTAGAAACAAAGTACAATTGATTGGAAGACTCGGGCAGGATCCCGAAATTATTACTTTTGATGATGGAAACAAAATCGCAAAATTCTCTATGGCTACGGACGATAGCTACAAAGATAAAAATGGCGATAAAGTAGAACGTACCGACTGGCACAACGTAGTAGTCAAAGGCGCACTAGTAAAAATTGTAGAAGAATATGTCAACAAAGGCAAAGAAATAGCCATTGAAGGCAAGTTAACCACTCGATCCTACGAAACCAAGGACGGAGAAAAACGCTACATCACGGAAATAGTCTGTAACGAATTACTGCTGTTAGGAAAGTAGAGGGGAGACTCAGAAAACTGAGGTTAATTTAAGTTTTTAGAGTTTTTTGAATCTTAACACTTGAATCTTACTTTTCAAGTGTTAAGATTTTTTTTTACGAAAAGAGAGTATTCAAAAATATTTTTCGATTTTTGTAATCATCCCTATTCCTTCTGTTTTGAAAGTGTTGGCTACATGGTTACTACTAATGCTTTTTTCAGTGTATGAAAAAACACCTCAACACTGCGATAGCCTAATCGTGCAGGGGGTAGAACTGATGTTTCAAAAGCAACACGAAAAATCCCTTGCGCTCTTAGTCGAAGCGCGTACAATGGCTGAAGAAAACCAATGGTACAAACAACAGTTCTTAGCCATTAATAATATGGGAGCCAATTATTTTACCATGATGGATTATGGAGAGGCGCTGGATAATTATCTGGAAGCCTATACCTTAGCAATCAAAAACCTTAGCACCGACGAAGAAATGATTGTGCTTAATAATATTGCTATCCTTTATTCTAAAGATAAACAATACAACAAAGCCGAAGAATATTTTAAAAAAGCCTACGACCTAGCCAAACAAGCGGGAGAAACCCGTAAAATGGGTATGTATGGCGTCAATTTAGGGGTTCTCAATAATTACAAAAACCATTCGGAAAACGCTAAAAAATACCTACACGAAGCCCTACTTTTATTAGATGAAAATTCGGAGGGTTTTACCCAAGCCCAAATTGCTTTAATCGAAAATGCCGTACAACGCAACGATTTAACCACTGCTCACCAAGTGATAAGCAGCTTGCAACAAACCATCGATAGTACCAATCTATATTGGCCGAACCTGATGTTGGCCATCTCTAAAACGTATGCCGCCCAAAACGATTTTAAAACAGCGATCGATTTTGGCTGGCAATGTCTTTCATGGACAACCGATTTAGATATCAAACTAGATGCTTTAGAATTGCTGGATCAACTTTACCAAAACTCCGGACAGCATTTGCGAGCACTACCTATTAAAGATTCTATTTTGGCTACCACCCAAACCCTACATACCCTGAAAAACGGAAGACTTTTTGAAACCAATCGGGTGAAGTTTGAAATTCAAAATTATCAAAAAGAACTCCAAGAAAACCAGCAAAAACTATCCGCGCAACGAAAAAAATATTTCATCCTCTTAACTTTCGCCTTGAGCGCAATATTTTTGATAAGTTGGGCCCTCTGGACCAGCCGTATTAAAAATAAACAGCGTAAAATTATCCACCAACGCACCCAGGAAATTCTGGCCCTGGAACTCGAAAAAGAAAAAAACCAAAAGTTACTACTTCAAAATAGTATACAAGAAAAGGAAACCCGCGCCTTACTGGAACAAGAGCGCTTAAAAAACGAAATTGAATCCAAAAACAGACAGTTGGCTGTAAAAGCTTTACATCTCTCCAATCGCAACGAATTAGTACAAGATTTAATCAATACACTGACAAATCTTCCCGAAGTTGCCAATATTCACAGCGTTAAAATGAGGATTCGCCAACTCAAATCACACCTGAATAATGAAACCGAATGGAATGAGTTTTTTAAACACTTTGAAGAGGTGAATCAAGGTTTTCTATCCTCTCTCAAAGAAAAACATCCCGTACTTTCGGCCAATGACATACGGTTTCTATCTTATTTGTATATGAATTTGACTACCAAAGAAATAGCCTCCCTTTTTAATATTACTACAGAAGCTTGTCGCAAACGAAAAGAAAGAATTATTTCCAAAATGAACCTGCCCGATAACGTTGATTTATATTCCTATTTGTCAACTATTTAACTACCCATGTCACACTTTTTCTGAGGGCCGTCTTACTATTTCCGGCAAATTTTTTTGAGGGTTGTGTGCTTATCGCAAAATTGCACTCTGAAATCTCAAAAAAACCTTTGTATATGAAAATAGCTACTTTTACTTTATGTCTTTCCCTGTGGTGTGCCCATCAGATATATTCCCAAACGGAAATCTTGGGGACCGAAGAATACGGAAGAATTTTCGACGTGCTTTATGATCAAAACCAACCCGATCGCTGGTATGCAGCGACTATGAGTAACCATATTGTTACATCGGTTAATAACGGCCAAGAATGGGAGGTGCACTATGCACATCCGGTAGTGACAACGCAAATCGAACAACTCAAAAACTTTCAACAAGATAAGTTGACGTTTGTACTTAAAAATTCAGCTACGAGTACTGATAACCGAACCGTTTATGTATTAGATCCCAATACCAATGAAATTGTTCATGAATATTTGGTGCCTCTGCCTGATCCAAATTCTGATAAAGAGTGGATTAATAGCTACAGTATTTATTCACAAGATTCCCAATTTGCGCTGGTGAGTTTAGGGTATGAAATATTATTATCTAATTACGAAAAAGTGTATTACACCACCGATGGGGGAAACACCTGGGAGATGGTGTACTATACCGTTAACAACCTCAATATTTTTACAAACAACGTAGCTATAAGTCCCGATAATCCTCAAAAACTCTTTATTGCACTAGGAAATGGTGATATGGGAAGCCTCGGCGGGTTGTTAATTTCATCTGATGGTGGTACTACATGGGATGAAAAAATTACCGGGGTTACCCTAGATCCGATCGCTTTTCACCCCAACGATCCCAACCAAATATATGTGGGGTCAAGTATTGGATTTGGTTCGCATCCGCAAAATTTATATCGCTCCTTTGATGGGGGTGATACCTGGAACGAAGTTCCTATTGATTGGTCAGACTACATTCTTAATTGCATTACTTCCATAGGGTTTAATCCTACCAATCCCAATCATATCGTCGTATTGGAAGAAGATGAAATCGTCATTTCATACGACGGCGGAACCAGCTGGCAAAACCACAAATATGAAAATGCTTACGATGTGGTAGATAGTTATTCTTTTGGCACTCACTTAGCATTTAATCCCTTTGATGACAATAAGCTTCTCATTACAGCAAACTATTTTCCTTTTCACTCCCAAGATCAAGGTGTATCCTTGACACGTATCAAATCCCCCTTTTTCCATACCGAAAATAATTTGTTTTACACCTCCACCGGCCAAGGTGATCATCTCTATTACGGAGTTCAATTTGGGTATGTACACCGAGATCTTACAACCGGTATCGAAAATGAATACGAATTGATGGCACTTAACGAAGTGTCTAATTCACCCGGAATTTCCTTGATCGCAGATACTTTTACTCCCGGGAGAGTCTATACGTATAAAGGGAGTTTTATGGGAAGTACCCTCAGTGTCAGTGACGAGCATGGTGCCGATCCCCAAGTTATTTATACCAGTTTTGCCACCCACCTGCACGATGTGGCCACCCACCCCGACAATCCCCATTGGATTTGGGCTTCCTTTTCGTCTTTTGGTCAAAACCCCGAACTTGTAAAAATTGATTTCTCCGATCTCAACAACATCCAAATCACCCCACTACCACTTCCTGTAAATGATTTGGTGATGGATATTGAATTTGACCCCGAAAATTCAGACCATATCACCCTAGTGATCGGTACTTGGGTCTATAAATCTACCGATGGTGGTGCGAGTTGGACTAACAACAGTAATGGTTTGGAAAATCTGGTACCTTATAGCGATTTGATTTTTACCTATGTTCAAAATCCATTGAATCCTCTTCAATTTACTTTAGCTTCTTCCCAAGGAATCTATACATCAACAGATGGTGGGGCTACCTGGCAGTTACTAACTAGCGGATTTTTTCATAATGTGGCACACGCGACAGAGGCTAACGGACAGTTAGTGGCGGTTACACACAACTCGGTATCTACCCATTTACAAATTCATTACTCAACCGATTTTGGTAACTCTTGGGAAATAGTAGATCCCGCCGAAGTATATTACATAAGTACCATGGGAACACTGGGAAGCACTGCATTTGATTTTGGCGCAGATTTCGTCGATATCTACATTGCAAGTGCCGGGCTGGGCTTGGTACGTCATACCTTGTATTTAGGTACGGTTGATGTACCTCATAATGAAAAGGATCCTAATAATCTGACGGTCTATCCCAATCCCGCTTCTGATTTTATCAAGATAGTAAGTGCCAATCAATCCATTAAAAATATACAGGTATTTACAGTAACCGGACAATTGATGGCCGAATACAACGGTTCTCAAACGCAATTGGATGTATCGCAATGGCCCGCCGGTTTGTATTTTATTACAGTAGAAACCCTTTCGGGAAATTACGACACAGTGAAAGTGATTAAAAAGTAAATCAAGTGGGTGAGTAGTAACAAGTGTAGCGTTCACGAAAAATCGAATGCCTACACTCAAGTAAGTTAGTTGGGTAGTTTAGTTTTGGTTGTTAATCCAATTTTTCTCTTCTAGTTTATTATTTAACTACCTAATGCCTGTCTGTGGTATAATAATCGCAGGCAGGTTTTTTTTATTCTTTTCAGAAAAAAAAGGGTTGTTTCTAAGTCACTAATTTAACCTTAAACTTAATAAACTAACTAATACCCGCACCATTGGCTACTTCGTCAGCATCGGGATTGACAAATACAAGTTTACCTGCGGTATTTTCGGTCATCAATATCATACCCTCACTTTCAACACCTCGTAATTTGCGAGGAGCTAGATTGATTAAAACAGTGACTTTTTTGCCGATAATTTCCTCGGGCGAAAAACTTTCGGCTATGCCCGAAACAATAGTCCGTACATCCAGTCCGGTATCGATTTTTAAAACTAACAATTTATCGGCTTTGGGCATTTTCTCGGCTTCCATGATGGTGCCTACCCGAAGATCCATTTTGGCAAAATCATCGTAAGTAATGGTTTCTTTGGGTGCGGGAAGGGCTGGTGCGGCTTGTTGTTGCATTTGATTGGACGTTTTGGTGGCTTGTAATTGGTCTATTTGTTGTTGGATGGCTTCATCTTCAATTTTTGAAAAGAGCAACTGGCTTTCTCCCAGTACATGTCCCGGAGATAATAGAATCGGGTGGATCGAAATTGCGTCCCAAGTCACAGGCGTAGCTAAGGCCAATATGGTTTTCAGCTTCTGCGAAGTAAAAGGTAAAAAGGGTTCACTGACCACGGCCAAGGCAGTAGCTATTTGTAAGGCCACATAAAGCACCGTTTGGGTACGCTCTGGATCGGTCTTAAACGTTTTCCAAGGCTCCTCATCGGCTAGGTATTTATTCCCCAAGCGAGCTAAATTCATCATTTCATTTTGCGCTTCGCGAAAGCGATACTTCTCAATCGAATGAGCCAATACGGCCGGATAGTGTTTCACTTGCTCCAAAACCTGCAAGTCTCCCTCTTGTAATTCGCCCGGGGTGGGTACAGAACCGCCGTAATATTTTTGCGTAAGCACCACCACACGATTGATAAAATTTCCATAAATGGCGACCAACTCGTTGTTGTTTCTGGCTTGAAAATCTTTCCAGGTAAAATCGTTGTCTTTGGTCTCCGGGGCATTAGCAGTTAAAACATACCGCAACACATCTTGTTGGTTCGGAAACGCTTCTAAATATTCGTGTAGCCAAACAGCCCAATTGCGAGAAGTGGACAGTTTATGACCTTCTAAATTTAAAAATTCGTTGGCCGGAACCTGCGTGGGTAATATATAACTGCCCTCGGCTTGCAACATGGCCGGGAATATGATACAGTGAAAGACGATATTGTCCTTTCCAATAAAATGAACCAATTGAGTTTCGCTATCTTTCCAATAGGGTTCCCAGTCTTTGCCTTCGCGGGCAGCCCATTCCTTGGTGGAAGAAATATAACCGATGGGTGCATCAAACCATACATACAACACTTTCCCCGCTGCACCCGGTACCGGAACTGGAATTCCCCAATCCAAATCACGGGTAACTGCCCGGGCCTTTAGGCCGTCGTCTACCCACGATTTTACCTGACCGTACACATTGGGTTTCCAGTCTTTTTTATGTCCCTCAATAATCCATTCTTTAATAAAATCTTCGTACTGCTGCAAGGGTAAATACCAGTGCTTGGTCTCTTTTAATACCGGTTTACTTCCCGATAAGGTGGATTTAGGGTTGATTAAATCGGTTGCATTTAATGAGGTACCACAATGTTCACACTGGTCACCATAAGCCTCTTCGTACGAACATTTGGGGCAAGTACCGGTAACAAACCGATCGGCTAAAAATTGACCGGCCTCGGGGTCATACAATTGCTCGGTGGTTTCTTCGATGAATTTATTTTTATCGTATAATTTTTTAAAAAATTCGGAAGCAGTTTGATGATGAATTTCCGCCGAAGTACGTGAGTAGTTGTCAAAGGAAATCCCAAAGTCTTCAAACGATTTTTTAATCATTCCATGATATTGATCAATAACTTGCTGTGGGGTGATACCCTCTTTTTTAGCTTTCATGGAAATGGCCACGCCGTGCTCATCACTACCACATATAAAAACGACATCCCGTCCCTGCAACCGTAAATACCTCGCATAAATATCTGAAGGTACATAAACTCCGGCCAAATGGCCAATGTGTATCGGACCGTTGGTGTAGGGTAAGGCGGCTGTAATGGTATATCGCTTGGGTGTGTTCATAAGTTGACTTCAAAATTTTAGTCGCAAAGGTACGTAAGAACACAGAAATTAGTCGATTTTGGTTGGAAAAACTTTATTCTAAAAAACCGAAAAACCGAAATCATTCCAGCTTTTTCTCTTTATATAGTAAGAGGATTTTGGGGTAACATCATATACTCGCTTGTTAACCCAATGTTGATCTTCATCCATCTTATCCATGGTAATACTAAGTCATAGTAATAATGGATACTCTCTTTGAATAGTTGATATTCACTATTTTACCAAAATTATTCCCAAAATTTTATTTTTACGGACCCATTTTTTGAAAAATAATTTTACCTTTCACTTCAGTAGTACGTTGTTATCTTCATTAAAACTTTGAAAATGATAAAAAAATGGTTTCTATTGAGCGTGTGGGTCCCCTTGTTATTTTCATGTGCTGCAAAAAAACAAACCCAAAACACCTCCGATTCCGGAGCTTCTCTAACTCTCGAAAAATTGGCTACCTATAAATCAGTAGAAGCTCTTTTAACAGCTTTCCCCGATTCCAATCCCGAAAATGGAACGGCTTGGTTTGAAGAAGGAACCGAAGAACGCTCGTATACTACTTTATATAAAAACACCCCTCATGAAGTACTGATCACTTGGCAAAATGGCAGGGTCTATGACGTTACTATCGCTCATCCCGGGCAGTGGTCTTCTCAAAAGGGGATTCAAATCGGTACTACTTACGATCAACTGGTTGAAATCAATGGCGGGCCGATACAGGTATATGGTTTTGGATGGGATTATGGCGGTGCTGTGGATTGGTCAGGCGGACGACTTAAAAATTCGGGTTTGCAGGTGTATATGGCTCCAGAAAATATGAACTTTGATGAAAAATTTTATGGTGACACGGTTATTCAACCTACCGAAAATGAGTTAAAAACTTTAAAACTTCGTGTTGCTGCCATCGTTTACTTGCCCTAATGTTAGTACCTAATTATTTAAAAAAAGGAGATACCATAGCTATTGTCGCTACGGCTAGAAAAGTACAGCGGGAAGAACTGCAAGAAGGAATAAATTGCATTCAATCGTACGGATTTCATGTGGTACTAGGAGCCAGTATTGGGGCGTCTGATAACCAATTTGCGGGTGACGATAGCAGTCGAGCAGCAGATTTACAACAATTTTTAGACGATCCTCACATTCAAGCCATTTGGGTAGCTCGTGGAGGGTATGGTACGGTGCGTATTATAGACCGGCTTGATTTTACCCATTTCTTCCAAAAACCCAAGTGGATTATTGGCTATAGCGATGTAACTGTACTGCACAATACCTTGCACAATATCGGCTGGGCTTCACTACACGCGCCGTTGGTGTTTGATTTACACAAACAACCTACTTTGATTCAAAATCAAGTATTTCATGCCCTTACGGGAAAAGATATTAGCTACCCCATTCCGGTTCACGCCCATAACAAACCGGGGCAAGCCACGGGCATTCTTACCGGTGGAAACCTGTCGATTCTCTATGCTATGATGGGAAGTGCTACGGCAGTAGATTACACCGGAAAAATTTTGTTTATTGAAGACTTAGATGAATACCTCTACCATATAGATCGCATGATCTTGGGTTTAAAACGCAGTGGAGTGTTTAAAAACCTAGCCGGACTTCTGGTGGGTGGAATGACCGATATGCGCGATAATACCCGTTCCTTTGGTTTTAAAACCGATAACCCTTTCGGGAAAACGCCTCAGCAAATTATTCGGGAAGCGGTTTCGGATTATGATTTTCCAGTCTGTTTTGATTTCCCCGCAGGGCATATTTCCAGTAATTACCCGCTAATTTTTGGAAAAAAAGTTACACTAGAAGTTACTTCCCAGCAAGTACAGCTTGAAATTTTACCTACAACCTAAGATTGTCTCTTTTTCTTATACCACCGAATACCGAGCATCAGTAAAACGGCCAGCGCCAGCAATCCAAAAGTTCCATACATCCAGTTAAGACTGTGTTTCAATACCGCTAAAAAAACAATGGCAAAGAGTAGGAGGGTGGCTACTTCGTTAAAATAACGCATATACTGCGAATGGTGTTTGGTCTGGCCTTGTTGTAGTTGGCGATAAATTTGTTGGCACTTAACCATATAGCCCAACAAAAGTACAATCAAAGTCAGTTTGACATGCATCCACGGCGATTGTAATAAACTCGGGTTAAGCCAAAGCATGCCTACCCCAAAAATGACGGTCAATATCGCCCCGGGAATGGTAATGATGTTCCACAAACGCCGGGCCATCAACTTAAGTTGGTTGCCCAAAATCGACTTTTCCGGTTCGGGTTTTTCTAAGGCTTCAATTTGGTATATAAACAACCTCACTATATAAAACAGTCCGGCAAACCAGGTAACCATAAATATGATATGCAGGGCTTTGAGGTAGGTGTAGAGCATATAAAATGTCTTTTTGCAGGGTAAAGATACGAGAATCTCAGGGAAAATCTGCAAGACCAAATCGAATTGGTCTGGGTCCTATAAAATATAAAAAATCGAACTGATTTCCCTTTGCAGGGAGGGAATCAATTTTCCGGTTCGATTAAAAAATTAGGCAATGGCGGTTTCCAAATCTACAATCGCCCAGCGGTTGATCCAATCGCTCATCACCGAAGCCCAATCGTCGCGGTCGTTTAAGCAGGGAATTAAAGTGAGTTGTTCGCCTCCTACTTCTTGAAACAATTCGGCACCTTGCATAGCGATTTCTTCCAGAGTTTCAATACAATCACTGACAAAAGCCGGGGTTACAACGGCTAGTTTTTTTACGCCTTCCAGACCCAATTTTTCAATGGTACGATCGGTAAATGGGGTAATCCAAGGATCAATTCCCAAGCGAGATTGAAACGAGGTCGTGTAAGTACCCGGCGATAGCTGTAACCGATCTACCATATGTTGGGTAGTGGCATAACACTGGTGGCGGTAACAAAACTCGTGGGCCGCAGAGGGAGTCGAACAGCACTGTTCATTCATTTTACAATGCGAGCGGGTAACATCACTCTTACGGATATGACTGGTCGGTAAGCCGTGGTAACTAAAAATAATGTGGTCGTATTCTATTTGCTGGAGTTTCTCGTCAATGCTCTTTGCTAACACCTCCAAATAGTCCGGTTCGTTATAAAAGGCCGGCATAGAGGTGATTTTCAGGTCGGGAAAATGCTTTTGACGTAATTCTTCCGCCAATACCAATATGGTTTCCGTAGTGGCCATTGCAAACTGCGGATACAAAGGGATTAGTAATACCTCACGTATTCCTTGATCGTATAACTCTTGAAGTCCTTTTTGTATAGACATACTGCCATACCGCATGGCCAAAGCTACCGGAATTCCGGTGCGAGCAGCTACTTTTTGAGTAAAACGTTCGGATAAAACAATCAGGGGTGAGCCTTCTTTCCACCAAATTTTTTCATACGCCTCGGCCGATTGTTTGGGACGGGTATTTAAAATGATACCACGTACAATAAAGGCCCGAAGCCAATACGGAACATCAATGACTCGCTCGTCCATTAAAAACTCGTCCAAATATTTCTTGACATCTTTGGGATCCGTACTGTCGGGTGAGCCCAAGTTAACCAATAAAGCTCCTTTTTTAGTCATATTTCTTCGCCAGTTATACGTTTACAAAGGTACAAAGCAATTAGTGAATAAGGAACTTTATCGGGCGAATAATCTTCTTTTTTTTAACAAAAAGATGTTTGGAAGAATACCGGGATATTTCCTACTTTTGGACGGTTTAGAAGTCCCTAAATTAAAAATGCAATAATCATCCTTATATAGTTATTATGAGTTTAGAAAAAATATTATCGATTTCGGGAAAACCAGGCTTGTATCGTTTGCTATCTCAAACACGTACCGGTTTTGTAGCGGAGTCTTTGTTGGATAACAAAAAAATTTCGGTAAATCTGCGACACAATGTGAGTTTGCTTTCTGAAATTGCGGTATATACTTTAACGGAAGAAGTACCTCTACGAGAAGTTTTTAAGAAAATAAAAGAAAAAGAAAACGGAGGACCTGCACTGAGCCACAAAGAGTCTAAAGAAAAATTAGAAGAATACTTTTTTGAAATCCTCCCCGATTACGACGAAGATCGTGTGTATGTGAGTGATATCAAAAAAATTATACAGTGGTACAATATTTTGCAGCAAAACAACATAGATAATTTTGAGGAGCCTGTTGCAGAAGATAAAGAAGCTGAAGCTCTGAAAGCCGCCGCGACAAAAAGTACTGCACCCAAAGCAGCTGTCACTAAAGCGGCTCCCAAAGCCTCATCGTCCAAAAAAGGAACTACTCCCAAACATACCGTAGCTCGAAAAGCCCAATAGTGATGAATTCCACAGCTACATTGGCCGGAGGGTGTTTTTGGTGTACCGAAGCTATATTTTCAGAACTTCAAGGTGTGATTCAAGTAGTTTCGGGATATACCGGAGGTACTGTGGAAAATCCGTCGTACCAAGAGGTATGTACCGGTCGTACCGGCCATGCGGAAGCGGTGCAAATTACCTTTGATCCCCGTGTGATCACCTATGTCGAATTGCTGGAAGTATTCTTCACTACTCACGATCCGACTACCCTAAACCGACAAGGCAATGATATTGGGGAGCAATACCGCAGTGCGGTATTCTACCACGATGCTACCCAACTGGAACAAGCTCAGAGTGTAATTGATCGGTTTGAAAAAGAAGCTGTGTACCCAAATCCGATAGTCACCAGTCTCGAAGCAGCCAGTGTTTTTTACCCAGCCGAACCCGAGCACAAAAATTATTTTTCCCGGCATCCCGACCAACCTTACTGTGCGGCCGTTATTTCTCCTAAGGTTTCTGCCTTTCGGCAAAAGTTTAAAAACCGCTTAAAAAAATAGATACAATTTTTGGAATATTTTTTGCGTTGTAGAAAAAAAAATGTCCATGGATAAGTATCAATTATTGCGTTGGGGTCTTTTGTTGGATGCAGTGGGTATGGCTACTCATTTTATTCCGGTGTTGGGACCTTTTATAGATTTGATTTGGGCTCCGGTAGCGGCGGTCCAAATGCAAAAAATGTATCCCGGTATGAAAGGAAAAATTGCTGGGGTAATTGTCTTTCTAGAGGAACTTTCTCCCGGTTTGGATTTTATTCCCACCTTTACCCTTACTTGGATTTACACGTTTGTAATTAAATCGGGTGCTACTTCTGCTACTAACAAGGTTGTAGAAACGACCTCTTACTAAATTGTGCAGGCTTGTACAACTTTAAATGAAAACTCCTGCAATGGTTTGCGTTAGGGATAGTAGTGGATATCCTTCTTATAAATTTTTTATAAGAAGATAGTAACGGATAGCCCGACCCACTCTTATCGATGCGATCGAGAAGGGTGGGGAACGCCCAGATAAATCAAAATCCGAGTATCAGTTTAGAGATATAAAAAAACAGGAAGATTCCCAGTATATCATTGCTGGTGGTGATAAACGGACCGGTTGCAATGGCGGGATCAATACCTCGCTTATCTAAAAACAACGGAACGAAAGTACCTACCAAAGCAGCGATGATAATAACCATCAGTAGAGAAATGGCTATGGCCATACTGGAATGGAGATCTTGCCCTACCAAAAAACCAAATCCAAATACTAATAAAGCCAATACGGTCCCATTAAATAGACTGAGTGCTAGTTCTTTGGCTAGTCTATTGACGATGTTTCCTTTGACCAAATCATTGGCTAGACCTTGTACGATGATTGCACTGGATTGAACTCCCACGTTACCTGCCATCGCGGCAATGAGGGGGGTAAAGAAAAATAGGATGGGGTAGTGCTCCAACGCCCCTTCAAAACCCTGCATAATATACACACTGCCCAATCCGCCAAACAACCCTAGTACCAGCCAAGGCAACCGAGCTTTGGAAAGTTTTAAGATGCTGTCGTCGGCTTCGACGTCGTTTGAAATACCCGCAGCCAGCTGGTAGTCTTTCTCGGCTTCGTCCTTGATAAAATCTACGATATCGTCGATGGTGATTCGTCCGACCAAGCGGTTAATTTCGTCCACCACCGGAATAGCCTCTAAGTCGTATTTTTGCATGATTTTGGCGACTTCTTCAGCGGGTGTATTGACACTCACATGATCCACACGGGGGATAGAAATTTCGGAGATTTTGGTTTTAGGATCAACGGTAAGCAGGTTTTTTAATGAAAATCTTCCGATGAGTTTATCGTCCTTATCCACTACGTAAATGGAGTGTACCCGGGTAACGTAATTGGCTTGTCGGCGCATTTCTCGAAGGCAACCCGCCACCGTCCAGGTCTCTCGTACTTTAATTAATTCTTTGGCCATCAACCCCCCGGCTGTATCTTCTTCATAACCTAAAAGCTCTTGGATATCTGCTTTGTGCTCCTCATCTTCGATGTTAGCGATAATTTCTTCCTGCTCTTCTAGGGTGAATTCGGCTAAGATATCGGCGGCATCGTCTGTATCCATCTCTTCCAGCTCATCGGCAATTTCTTTGGGAGAGAGTTTGTTTAATACCTTTTCCCGATCCTCTTCATTCAGCTCCATCAGTACATCGGCCGTCGTTTCGGTATCGAGTAACTTGATGATGTAAATGGCTTCTTCGAGATTAAGTTCTTCTAAGATTTCAGCGATATCAGCGTAGTGAAAGTCACTTAAAACCAATTCCAACTCGGTATCGTTTTTATATACAACGAGGGATTTGATATGGTCTATTAATTCGGTACTGATTTTAAATTGCATCGGCTGAAATTTTTTGGGTTAGCTGAATAAAATCTTGAAAGCTCAATTGTTCGGGGCGGAGGTCAAAGATACTATCTTCTTTTAACTTTGGGTTGTTTAGGAAGGATTTTAAACTGTTTCTTAAGGTTTTACGCCGTTGGTTAAAAGCGGTTTTCACTACTGTAAAAAATAGTTTTTCATCACAATCCAACGAATAGTTTTCTTTTCGAGTAAGCCGTATTACTCCGGATTGCACTTTTGGAGGCGGTGTAAACACCTTTTCAGATACTGTAAACAGGTATTCGGTATGGTAATACGCTTGAACCAGTACCGATAATATACCGTAGGCTTTACTTCCGGGCTTTTCACAAATTCGTTGGGCTACTTCTTTTTGAAACATTCCGGCAAAAGCCACGATATGGTGACGAAATTCAAGAGCTTTAAAAACAATTTGTGTAGAAATATGATAGGGAAAGTTACCTATAATGGCTACTTGATGGTTACCAAAAAATTCAGACAGGTTATAGTTTAGAAAATCGGCAGCAATGATTTTGCCTTGTAATTCCGGGAAGTGTTTTTCCAGGTATAAAACCGATTCGGTGTCGATTTCGATGGTGTATAAATCGGTATTTTTTTGAAGTAAAAACCGGGTGAGCACGCCCATACCGGGGCCAATTTCCAAAACTTTATCCAAGCTATCGTAAGAGAGGGTGTCGGCTATTTTACGCGCGATATTTTCGTCGTTTAAGAAATGTTGTCCGAGGTGTTTTTTAGGACGCACACTCATACTAATGGTGGCTTAAAATTTCTAATTCGGTTCTAAATGCGACAAATTTTCCTTCAAACCGTTTGCTTTTTGCACGTAAAATATCGGCGTTTTCGGTGTAATAGCGTTGTAAAGTTTCTTTGCTATCGGTAGTGTATTGTACGGCATAGGTGAGGCCTCCGGCTTCTTCGGCGTGTACTCGCAGTAATTTGGCGGAAGTAAATTTTCCGGTGGCCAACATTTCGGGTATGTGTTCTTGTTGCATCCAATGCAACCATTCTTGCAGAATGTCTGGGTCAATGCTGATAGTTACGTTATAGATATACATAGTCCATGAAGTCGTTTACAAAATTAAAAAAAAAACAAAAAAATGCCCGATTAAATACTATCTCCGCGTATTAAGCGGTATTGTTTTCGTGCTTCTACAAAATAAATACTGTCGGGATGGTTAAAAATAATCTGTTCGTAATGGGGTTGAGCCAACTCGGGTTGTTTTAGGGTTTTATGATATAATTCGGCCAGATAAAACAAAGCGTTATCTACCAAAATTGCATCCGAATACTGTTGAATTATGGTCTGGTAATTGGCAATGGCTTTTTGATGTTGGCTCGTTTTTTCAAAAATTTTAGCCTGTAGAAGTAAGGTCTCGTCTTCAATAGATAAACCCGAATAGCGCTGGAGTATTTGGTCTAACTGAGCGATGGCTTCTTGGGGTTTGTTTTGCAAATGCAAAAGTTCGGCCGCAGCATAGAGTTGTAGGGCTTGTAAGGATTCTTCGGTATACGAATTATCACTAATCAGCAGACTGAGTTCCATAGCATCGTTAGCAATCAGTTGAGAAGTCGATTTTTTAAGCACGTCCAATTGGGTTTGTGCCCATTCAAAATCACCTTTAAAAAAACTGGTACGAGCTACTTTAAACCGAGCTTCTTGTGCTAACGGATCGTTTTTGACCTTGCTTTGGATTTGTGAATAATAGATAAGTGCCTCATTAAATTTTTCTTCAAAAACCAAAATATCCGCAAGTTGCATTAAGACCCGGGCTTCTTGCAAACGCGTGAGATTGTTTTGTTGCAAGACTTTGAGTTGTTGAATGGCCATCTCTTTTTTGTTGCTGTTAAATGCTAAAAAATGGTAATAATCCAGTAAAATATCAAACAAAACCGTTGGATTTTCGTAGGCACTAATCAAGGTTTCATATTGTTTCTCAATGTCCGGATACAAGTTTGGGGTAGCAGTTTCTACCTGGATATTGAGGAGGTATTGTTTTGCTTTGAGCTGGTAGGTTTCTGAAGGTGCATTTTCGGAAACAAATTCGAACATTTCCTGTGCGGCTTCGTAATCCTTGTCTTGAAAGGTCACCATAGCGATATCCACAATTTGTTCGATGCCTTCACCAAACAAGCGGTACAATGCGCGCTCTTGTACAAAAGCCCGATCGTATTGTCGCTGTTGTACGAACAACCAACTCAGTAGCATATTGTAGTAGGGTTGGGGGTTGTTTTGATTTCGCGACAGCAAAATCCGGCGTAATAACTGATTGGGTTCGTTTTCAGAATCATCGTTGACATACCGACTCAATTGCCGTTGCACGGTTACCAATTGGTTGGGATTTTTTTCGAGCAGGTCTAAGTAGGCATTCATCATCTTTTCAAAATCTCCTTGTTCGCCGTAAATACGGGCCAAACTGGAACTGTAATCCAAAGAAGGATCGAGCGACATTCCCAATTCGAGAGTTTGAATAGCCCAGTCTAAAAGGTTGTATTTTTCAAAATAAGTAGCCATCGCATAGCTGGTTCGTGGGTTTTCCCGAATACTTTCTACAGCTTGTTGAAAATAATGAGTTGCTTGGGTTTGGTTTTTTTGAAGTAAATAATTGCGTCCTAACTCAATAAAAAGAGGTTTGTTAAAGTGCTTTTGACTGATTTTCTCGGTGAGTAACTTTTCGGCTAGGTCTAATTGTTCTAGCTGTTGCAAGCACTGTATGTAAAAAACGAAATAATCAAATCGATGCGGGGATTTTTCATGCAATTGTTGGTAGAGTGGCAAGGCTTTATCGAACTCTCCTTTTTCGAAATAATTTTTGGCCAAAGCATCACTTTGCGAGTAAGCTGCCCACCCAAAAACAAACAAAACAATCACAAGAATCCGACGCATAATGAATAATTTGTGTAAAGATATATGATATTTTTATAAATCAAGTTAGCGACAAGCAGGGAATTCTCTGGCCAAGAAGGTAGGGCTTACAACCGTAATCGAAAGGAGTTTTTACTTCGGGTCAAACCTCCTGCCAAGATTTCTTGCGTGTTAAAAAAGCGATTTCAACTCACTGGTTTTTTCCCGAAAGGGAATAATCAATGAAAACGCCAGGAAATAAAGTCAAAAAAACAACGGGGTGTTTCTTATTGTATCCACTCAAAACCCGTATAGGGTACGAGTACTTCGGGTATTTTAATGCCTTGTGGGGTTTGGTAATTCTCTAAAATGCCCGCTAAAACTCGAGGTAGTGCCAAGGCACTGCCGTTTAAGGTATGAGCCAAACGGGTTTTTCCGTTTTCATCCTTAAAACGGAGCTTTAATCGGTTGGCTTGAAAGGTTTCAAAATTAGATACCGAAGAAATCTCCAACCAGCGTTCTTGTGCGGTCGAATACACTTCAAAGTCGTAGGTCATGGATGAGGTAAAACCCATATCGCCTCCACATAAACGAAGAATGCGGTAGGGCAATTTGAGTTCTTGTAGAAAAGTTTTTACGTGTTCCACCATTTCATCCAAGGCTTGATACGAAGTATCGGGGTGCTCAATACGAACAATTTCTACTTTATCAAATTGGTGTAAACGATTTAAACCACGTACATGGGCGCCATAGCTTCCTGCTTCCCGGCGGAAACAAGGGGTGTATCCGGTACATTTGACGGGTAAGTCGGAGGGTTTTAAAATGACGTCCCGAAATAAGTTGGTGATAGGTACTTCGGCCGTAGGAATCAAATAGAGGTTGTCTTCGGTAACGTGGTACATTTGACCTTCTTTGTCGGGCAACTGACCGGTTCCAAATCCAGAGGCTTCGTTGACTAAATGAGGTACTTGATATTCTTGGTAGCCGGCAGCGATATTTTTGTTTAAAAAATAAGTGATCAATGCTCGTTGTAATTGGGCTCCTTTGCCTTTATACACCGGAAAACCTGCACCGGTAATTTTGACACCCAATTCAAAGTCAATCAAATCGTATTTTTTGGCCAATTCCCAGTGGGGAAGTGCATTTTCTAATACCGGTATGTCGCCTTCGCGATGTACCTCTTCGTTGTCATCGGCAGTTTGACCAGATTTTACTAGGTGGTAAGGTACATTGGGTAGGGTATATAACAGCTGATTCAAATGGTCAATAGCCCCTTGTAATTGGTCTTGTAAGGTTTTGGTTTCTTCTTTGATTTGCGAGGTTTTAAGCTTGAGAATTTCAGCTTTTTGGTGTTCGCCCTTTTTAAAAAGGACACCAATCTCTTTCGAAATTTTATTAGATTCAGCCAAGAGATTATCCAATTGAGCCTGTGTATTTCGGCGATTTTCATCGGCTTGTAGCACTTCTTCCAACAAAGGAGCTGCATCGATGTTTCTTTTGGCTAGGCCTTGTATAAACTGTTCTTTATTTTCTCTTATTTCAGAAACCTGTAACATAACTTTCAATTTAACAACCGCAAAGTTAATAAATTTGGAAGCAAGATTTTTAACATTTTATGCTTTTTCAATTCCTATAGAATAAGCTAAAAAAGTAGTTGATAAGCGGGATCCTTTTTTTTTATTTATTATTTTTTCAAGAAATGGTTTTACGTATGCTTCTAATTTTTGTATAAAGAGGAATTACTAGTTTTAATTGGCTTGAAAGAAAATATTAGAGTTACTACTTAGTAAAAAGTAGCTTACCTAGAAACTATAATTTTTTTTCTAACAGCGCCATATAAAATCCGTCAAATCCCGATTGGGAAGGAAGTATGGTTTTTTCTTTAACTAGGGTAAAATTCTTTCCGGCCTCGCGGTTTAAAAATGCCGCCACCTGATGTTGGTTTTCAGAGGGAAGTATGGAGCAAGTGGCATACACCATTTTACCCCCGGGTTTAAGCATCAGTGAATAGTTATCCAAGAGTTGGGCTTGGGTATTTCTAATTTCGTCGATAAATTCGGGTTGTAGTTTCCACTTGGCATCGGGATTTCTTCGCAACACCCCCAAGCCACTGCACGGAGCGTCAATCAGTAATCGATCGGCTTTGGCGTGTAGTTTTTTAATGACTTTGGTCGTATCAATCAGCCGGGTTTCGATATTAAAAGCTCCTGCTCTTTTGGCGCGTCTTTTTAATTCGTTTAATTTGTTTTGGTGGATATCCAAAGCAATCAGTTGCCCTTTATTTTGCATAAGCGCTGCCAAGTGAAGAGTTTTACCTCCGGCACCGGCGCAGGCATCAATCACACGCATCCCGGGAGTTACCTCTAACAACGGAGCGACTTGCTGGGAAGAGGCATCTTGAACTTCAAACCAGCCCTTTTTAAAACTGTCAAGTAAAAACACATTGGTACGCTGGGTCAGTTGAAGGGCATCGGGAACTCCCGGTAGGGTTTCCGTGCCGATATTCTCGTCAAAAAATACCCCTTTGACTTGTTGAACGGTAGCTGCCAAGCGGTTTACTCGAATTATCACCGGTGCTTCTTGATTGAGTGCTGCCAGTTCGGTATCCCATTTTTTCCCCAATTCTTTTTGACCTAATTCATCCAACCAATCGGGAATGGATTCGCGGAATTTTCTTATCTTAGAAAGGCTGTCAAACTTGCCTTTAATTCGTCTTTTGGGAGTTCCTTCAAATTCTTTCCAGTCGGGAAGTGGAATCCCTTTAAGTACCAACCAAACAGCCACCATTCTAAACAACGCCTCCCGATTAAAGGGCTCTTTGGTTTCAGCAATTTCGGCGTAGAGTCGTTTCCAGCGAACCATATCGTAGACAGTTTCCGCTATAAAAGCGCGATCCCGTGCGCCCCAACGTTTGTCTCTTTTAAGAGTGGATTGGAGTACCTTATCGGCATATTTATCATTATTGAAGATTTCGGTTAAGGCATCTACCGATGCATAAATTAAATTGCGATGTAAAGGCTGTGCACTCAAAAGGAAAGTTTAAAAAAGTATATAACTACTACGAATGGGCTGGGTACAAAGGTAGTATCAAAAAATCAGAAGTGGCAAAAAATTAACGAGAATTGTTGGATTCTAATTGAAAAATCTTTTCAATTAATGCAATGGCCTCGTGGGTACTTCCATTGGCATTCTTCAGGTGATTGGCAACATGAGAAGTGATTTTTTGAATAAGTCTTCCACTGATCAGTTCGGCTTGTTCTTCGTCAAAATCTACTTTCTTTTTACGTTGGTATTCAATTTCAGCTTCCTTGATGGTTTTGAGTTTTTTCTTAAGAGCACTGATAGTCGGGGCAAATTTTCGAGTTTCTTGCCATGCGTTGAACTCCGCTTTTACTTCTTGGATAATTTGTTTGGCCTGAGGAATATATTTTTTTCTTCGTTCCAAGGTTTCATCGGTCATTTGGGACAAATGGTCCAAATGAATCACTTGTACTTGCGGTAATTCTGCGACATCATCGGCCACGTTTTTAGGAACTGACAAATCCAAAATCAGAAGCTTTTTATCCGAATAAATAAGCTCTTTATTAATGGTAGGATTTTGAGCCCCGGTTGCCACAATAAGTATGTCTGTATTTCTGATTTCGGCTTGTAAATCGGCATATTCTTTGACAATGAGCTTAAATTTTCCGGCAATTTTTTCGGCTTTGTGTTTGGTGCGGTTAATCAGTGTTATGTGATCGTTTTTAGTGTGTTTAACCAAATTTTCACAAGTATTTCGACCTATTTTTCCCGTTCCAAACAACAGAATATTTTTTTCAGAAACCTGTTCTACTTCTTTTAAAATGTACTGTACAGCGGCAAAACTTACCGAAGTGGCTCCCGAAGATATTTCGGTTTCTGTTTTTACTCGTTTACTGGCTTGAATAGCACTGTTGATGAGCCGTTCCATAAATGTCGAACTCATTCCTAACGACTTCGACTGAATAAAACTCGTTTTAATTTGGCTGATAATTTCAAAATCTCCCAAGATTTGGCTATCCAAACCGGTGGCTACTTCAAAAAAGAAAGAAACTGCTTCTTGATTTTTATATACATAGCCTACTTGATGAAAATCATCTACGGTACCTTTCGAAAAATCGGTAAGGAGTTTAATTAAAATAAAAGGATGCTCCGCAAAACCGTATAATTCGGTTCGATTGCAAGTGGAAATCACTAACAGAGAATCTAAGCCTTGTTGTTTGGCCTGAACAATGAGTTGTTCCTTGGTTTCGTTACTTAAAGTAAACAGACCGCGGACATGTTCATCGGCTTTTTTATAACTGAGCCCGATAGCGTAAAAAGATTTATTTTTGTCTGCCGTTAGATGCATGTTCGTCCCGTCCTAGAAAATTTCGCACAAAAATAACGCTATCCTTTTACATAAAACAACGCTAAAGGTTCTTTTTATATCGCTTTGGGTTTTTCAGTTCTGATTTTCTAAAAATACGGATAATCTTCCTATATTTGTAGTAAATACAACTCTTAGCTACTTATTTCTTTAGAATGATTCTAAATAAACTTAAAATCGATGGCCCACTTAACTTCGGATAAAAACAACGATAGAAGTTCTTTTAATCATCATTTGATTGAAGAGGAAATTCATTTGTTTACATTTAAAAATGATAGCGAACATTCTCATGATTTTTATAGAGATACCGATCCTCAGTTCATTCAATTTCACTTTTGTATCAAAGGAGAGGCCACTTTTATTTTTAATGAAGGACGCTATCAATATCCCATCCATGATGAAAAGTCGATGATTTTATACAACACCCAGCAACACTTACCGATACATTTGCGAGCGGTGCCACACTCTTGGGTAATTTCGGTATTGATTTCCATTAAGAAGTTACACAGTTTATTTTCTTCCGAAGCGGGTTATATCTCTTTTTTAACCGATGAAAATAAGGATAAAAAATACTACCAAGAGAATCCGATTACTCCGTCTATGGCAGTGGTACTTAACCAAATCTTAAATTTTAACCTCCATGATTCGGTTCGTCGTACGTATCTTAAAGGAAAAGTCTATGAATTGATTGGTTTGTATTTTAACCGGCCGGCAGAAGCGGATGTAGAAACGTGCCCTTTTTTATTAGATGAAGAAAATGTACGAAAAATACGTCAGGCTAAAGAAATTATTCTTCAGCAACTCACAGAACCACCTACCTTACAAGAATTGGCGGACACCATTGGGTTAAGTTTAAAGAAACTCAAAGAAGGCTTTAAAGAAATTTATGGGGATACCGTATATGGATTTCTGCTAGATTATAAACTCGAATATGCACGCCAACTACTTGAAAACGGTTCTTACAATGTGACCGAAGTGGGCTTAAAAGTAGGGTATAGTACCTCTTCTCATTTTATTGCTGCCTTTAAGAAAAAATTTGGGGTTACTCCTAAAAAATATTTACTCGGCTTGGTGCAGGGATAGTTTTTCGGAGTAATTTTTTTGCTGAATTAAATTCTTGAAAGTAGTTTGAATCTAGGTCACTTCATGGGTTTTTTCCCTTAAGGGAAATTAGTTTATTTCTTTTTTTTGTAGAAATCCCGATGCGGTTTTACAATGATTTCTACACGGCGGTTGTGCTGTCTGCCTTCTTCGGTTTCATTGGTATCTCGGGGTTGACTAAAGCTCCAAGCTTCCACTTGAAAAAGGTATTTGTTTTCGTCAACCAAAGTTTGTTTCAGTTGGTCCACCACACTTTGAGCGCGTTTTTCAGAAAGGGCCAGGTTGTACTGATACGAACCGATACTGTCGGTATGCCCGGCTACAATAATTTCGGCCATGCCTACTTTATTAATTTGATAGGCCAAGGAGTCTAACTGCTGCATAGAGGTTTCTTTAAGTTGAAACTTATCAAAATCAAAAAGCACATCCGAGCTCAAATTGATTTTAATCACTCCACTTATCGTTCCCACGGCATCAATATCTACACCCGGACTTACTCCCGAACAAATATCTTTTAAATCGGTAATTCGGACAAAATAAAATATATCCCGAATATCTTCAACCACCGGAGCTATATCCACAAAAGACCGACCTCCTGAAACAGCACCTAAATTCAACCAAGTCTCTCCGTCTTTGGAAATTTCTAATTGAAAACTCTCAGCCGAGGGACCAACTTCCCAGATGTAAATATCGGGCCCTTCCATATCCACAAAGCCATTGTCGGTAAATTCTAAGACCAAGACACCACCACAGCCCAAAGATATATAATTGGGTACTTTGTAATGGGTATAATTGGGTTCACCCAACGCACTGCGAGGATCAGAAAATTCTTTGCTAGCATGGGGCCTACCTTGAATAAATTCCACCACTTCATCAGCAAATGAAATTTTGCCTAAAGGCAAATAAATAGCCTCACTTTTATTGATACTATAGGATTTACCCTTTATTTCAATTTGCGAAAATAAAGAGCTTGCATATAAAAAAAATAAAATACATAAGGCTCTCACGAGATAGGATTATTGGCTGGTATGAAGGTATTAAAAATTATTTCTTTATAAAATACTAAATCCCTAATTCGACTTGGAAACGAACATACCAACTTTTGACCGGGTCGGATTGAGGCCATTGTTGCTGTTCGTGGGTAATTTCAGCTTGCATTTTAAAAGCGTGTTCCCAAATGTATTTGGTGACTCCAAAACTCAGTTGTGAGCTTTCAGGAAGCAGGCTTTTGATGTCGTGTTTGGGACGGCTATGAGAATATCTACCGATGATTTCCCAATAATTTTGAAAAATATAACTCAATTGAACATCCCAACCGCTTCCGGCTATTACATAACTTTGCTCTGATTCATCCTCCGGGTTGGTAGTGATCGACTGATCGGTATCCCGCATCATCCACGCTGTTTGGAACGACCAGCCGTTGTATTTTACGATAGCATCTAAAAATACGGAGGTCAAATCACGGGCTTCAAACAAATCTTGACCCCGTTGACCTTGCGATTGGGTGGCCCCTTGATTCAAATGATAGACCCCGGAGAGCATCAACTTGGGACTTGTTTCACGGACCAAATCTCCTTCAAAATAAGCTCCACCGTTGGAAAAATTTCCAAACGGATAGAGTTCAATTTTTCCGGTATACGCCAATTGGTAATCCGAACTTCCGGTCCAGTTTCTTCCCGATCCGGTGCTTAGAGCGGTTTTAATCTCATAACCAAATCGATCTTTCGGGTTGTCGATATAATACACCTGCAAACCAAAATCTCGGTCGATGTTAAATCGGGCATTGTTGATGGATCGATCGGTGAGTTGCAACGCTCCGGAAGAATTAATTCGCTGCCGGTTTCCGGGCAATTTGGTTTGTCCAAAGCCAATATGCCAATGGGCGTTGGGGCGATAAAAAAGTATGGCATCCCGAATAATATTGATGTTTTCTCCACTTTCCACGGTACCGATATCCTCGGGGGCAAAAGAAAGTTGCAAGGCATAGGTGAATTGCGGGCTTCCTACATACCCGTCAAAACGCAGGCGTAATCGACGTATTTGTGCGGAAATTTCTTGAGTCTGATTGTCGTTAAATTCAAAAGTAGCTCGGTTTTGCATCCGAAAACGAATGTTAAACTGAAACAAACTATCGGGCGAGGTTAAACCCACTCCTTTCCCAAAACTGTAGTAGGGGAGAGCTTCAATTTTAATTTGGTTTTTTTGAAGTTGTCGTTGTAAGGAATCAGTATTTTTCTGTGCATAGCTCACGCTACCTATCAATACCAATACGAATCCCAGTAGGAAACTTTCCACTCTCATATTCCAGTATAATTAGACGGGCTAATAGCTCGAAGTTCATTTTTAATGGAGTCGTCCACTTCTAAAGTTTCTATAAAATCAAATAGCGTTTGTTGGTTAATGGTCGTATTGGTTCGCGTTAATCCCTTCAAAGCCTCATAAGGATTGGGGTAGCCTTCTCTTCGTAAGATGGTTTGAATAGCTTCAGCGACTACTGCCCAATTGTTATCCAAGTCTTGCGCAATTTTCTCGGGGTTAAGCATCAGTTTTTTCAACCCTTGTAATGTAGCTTCTAAGGCTATTAGAGTGTGTCCAAAGGGGACGCCCACATTACGCAATACAGTGCTATCTGTCAGATCTCGTTGCAGTCGGCTCACAGGTAATTTGGCTGATAAATGTTCCAACAAGGCATTGGCAAGTCCTATATTCCCTTCTGAATTTTCAAAATCAATAGGATTCACTTTATGAGGCATGGCCGAGGAGCCCACTTCTCCTTCTTTGATTTTTTGTTTGAAATAATCCATCGAAATATAGGTCCAAAAGTCCCTATCTAAATCCAAAATAATGGTGTTAATTCGTTTTATACTATCAAACAATGCAGCTAAATGATCGTAATGTTCAATTTGTGTGGTGGGATACGAATGATACAATCCCAAATTGGTTTCTACAAAATTTTGGGCAAATTGTAGCCAATCGATGGCCGGATAAGCAATGTGATGGGCATTAAAGTTGCCGGTAGCACCTCCGAATTTGGCAGCGTATTTGCACGACAGCAACAGAGTTTTCTGTTCTTCCAGGCGGGTGACAAATACCGCGATTTCTTTGCCCAAGCGGGTCGGGGAAGCGGGTTGCCCATGAGTACGTGCTAACATCGGAATGTCTTTCCACTGGTTGACCAAATCACTTAACTGCGAAATCAATTGGTTTAAACTGGGCAGATAAACTTCTTCGACGCATTCTTTAATAGATAATGGAACAGCTGTATTGTTTATGTCTTGAGAGGTTAAACCGAAATGGATAAATTCTTTAAAAGCCTCTAATCCCAACGCATCCATTTTTTCTTTAATAAAATATTCTACCGCTTTCACATCGTGGTTGGTAATACTTTCTATTTGCTTCACTTTCTGAGCATCTTCGGTAGAGAAATTTTGATAAATGGCGCGTAAATCTTCCTTTTTAGTAGCGTCAAAACTTTCTAATTGAGGTAAAGGGAGTTCACACAACCCAATAAAATACTCAATTTCTACTAAAATGCGGTACCGAATAAGAGCTTCTTCTGAAAAGTACCGTACCAAAGGTTGGGTTTTGCGGTGGTATCTGCCATCAATGGGAGATATGGCTTGTAAAGCAGGTGCTATCATAGATGGATGAATAAATTAAAGTGCCAAAGATAAGCAAAATCAAGGTTTTTAAGCCCAAAGGAAATGATTTACTCTTTTTTTATTCCACCGAGGGTAACAAAACGGTAGGCAGGTGTATATAAGGGTGTAATCTTTAATTTAAAACTTATGAAAACAAAATTATTCTATGGCTGCCTACTGCTTATATTAAGTAGTGTTCATTCCGTTTTTCCACAACAAAATTGTAATGTACCTACAAACTTGTACAACGGTTTATTGGCTTTCTACCCCTTTAGTGGTGGTAGTCTCAATGATTTTTCAGGTAATAATCGGCATTTGACCAATCCCACCGGGGCTGTTTCGGCGACAGACCGATTTGGTTCCACGGATTGTGCCTATAGTTTTGCCAATTTTCCTACTTTAAACGATGACTATTTGACTTTTACCAATCCTACTTTCTTAGACGGCTTGTCTGCTTTTTCTGTGTCTGTATGGTACAAGGCCGAAGACCCCAATCGAGATCCCGGAATTTTTGAATCGGTAGTATCCAGAGATACCGGTTTGTCTTGTCCCGATCGGAACGGCCAATGGTCGATTGGGTTGTACGATTGTCGAATTGCTGTGTTTGGAAGAGAAAATTCGGTTTGGGAAAATTATACGTTTACCAATTGTGTGCCTGACAATACCGGGATGTGGAAACACGCAGTAGCTACCTACGATTTAACCACGGATACTATGAAATTTTATATCAATGGAAATTTGGAAGGCATGGAAGTGGGGCCCGCCAACTGTGGCTTTACGCCTGTGTCCCTAGATATTGGTGATTTGTTTATTGGAAAATATTTTAACGGGTTGATTGATGACGTATATATTTATGACCGAGAATTAACCGCTAATGAGGTAGTCCAGTTATACCAATTAACGAATTCATGTTGTACCAATATATTAGACTTAGCGAGTGTAGAAATTCCGGCTAATGAAATTCTGATCTATCCCAATCCGGCAAAACATCAGTTGCAAATAGCAACACCCACCAACGGTATGCGTATTCAACTGTTTACTGTCACCGGAACTTTAGTTAAACAAATCGAAAATTACAACTCTATGACCACCATTTCTGTTAGTGACTTGCCGAATGGAGTGTATATGATAATCACTGAAAAAGAAAATTACAAATCTGTAGCCAAACTGGTTGTTCAAAAATAAACCGGTTCGACTCACTACATTTGGAGTTGTCTATCTGTCCGCAGAAAGGCAACTCCTTTTATTTTGAAATATTCTCTTTCTTTCTTATGGGGCATTTGGGCTCGCTAGCTGGTTGATTAATTGTGTATTGACTTCATGACCTCCTGGAAATGGTATAATCGTTAGGCGTTCGCCAAAAAGGGTGGTGGCCAATTGCTTCTCTTGCGTCACCCGTTCGCTATGTATATACGGATCCTCGGTTCCATAGAGTAAATGTACCGGAGTATGAGGATGGAGATGTGCAAAACCGTCTGGTGTAAGTTCCCGAGGAATACCTCCTGAATGTAGTATCACTTGCGAAACAGCCAACGAACTTTGGGCCAACCAACGAAGCATAACCGATACTCCTTGAGAATATCCCAATAGGATGAGGTTTTGATTTTTCAGATCATGAAGCGACTCATTTTCTACTACCTGATTCACATAACGGATCAGGTTTTGCGTTTCAAATAAGGTGTTTTCTTTGGTCAACCACGAAGCTCCCACATAAGTAAAAGTTTTGTCTTGGTAATATTTGGATGGCGCTTGAGGAGCAATTATATAATTTTTATTCGGATCCAATCCTTTAAAATAGTTGATAAAATACCGACTTAAGTAACCCAAACCATGAAAAACCAACCAAATATTTTCGGTAGTTTCATGAAGCGAGTTGAGAGTAGAATAGGTATTTGCCGCGGTATAACGTACTTCTTTTTCCTGAGGGTTCATTTGTTTTTGTACCTTTGTTTTTTTCAAAAATACGCCAATCTATATGAATTTTTCAAACTCTGAAATCTTAAATAAAATCAACGAGCGTTGCCGGGGCACTTTAATGGAAACTTTAGGGATTGTTTTTACGGAAATTGACCCCCAACTGCAAAGTCTCACCGCTACCATGCCGGTTAACGAGCGGGTGTACCAACCCGACGGCGTTTTGCATGGCGGTGCTACCGTAGCGTTAGCAGAGAGTGTGGGAAGTTGTGCAGCCTTTGTGTTTTTAAATAATCAGCAGGTGGTGGTTCGAGGTATTGAAATTTCAGCCAATCATGTCAAATCTGTGCGCGAAGGTATCGTTCGGGCGGTTGCCGAAATCATCCATCCCGGTAAAACCACCCAATTGTGGCAGATTAAAATTTATAATACTGAGAACGAACTGGTTTCTCTCTGTAAATTAACTACCATCACCTTAGCCCGAAAATAATGGCTTTATTAGAACAAGTTTTTGAATGGTACCAATCGGAACGCCCTTTTGTGGTGTACCGCAAACCGTCAGAACACACCCTTCGAGCAATGCTGGTGGTTGACGACAATTTATTTCAGAGTGATGCTTACGCAGAAAGTGGTTTTGTTCTAGCTCCTTTTGACCCGAAACAAGCGGCGGTGATTTTTCGCGAATCAGATTGCCATTTTTTAGAAGAGGTATATATCCCAAATCCTTCTTGCTCAACTTCGGTTGAGGTAGAAATTTCGGAAGATACCGCTGCTAAACATCAGCATCTACACGCTGTAAACCAAGCTATAAACGCTATTAAAAGTGGAAAATACCAAAAGCTGGTCATTTCGCGTAGCGAACAAATACCTCTTAAAAACAATTTTGTAGCTATTTATAAACGACTCCTAAGCCGTTATCTCACCGCCATGGTCTATTGCTGGTATCACCCGCGGGTGGGTATGTGGACAGGCGCGACACCCGAAAAACTTTTTCAAACCCAAGGACGGCAACTAGTCACCATGGCGCTTGCGGGAACACAAGCCTATCAAGAAGGGGTGGAGGTCGTTTGGGGATCGAAAGAAAAAGAGGAACAACAGTTTGTTACCGATTATATTTTATACCAGTTACGCGATTTGCTAGAATCCCATGATTTTGAGGGACCCCATACAGTTCGAGCCGGAAATTTGATTCACCTAAAAACCGACATCCGAGGTAGGCTAACTCCCGATACTGGTATGCAAACCATTATTCAAGCGTTGCATCCCACTCCGGCTGTGGCGGGGGTGCCTAAGGAAAGTTCGGTAAACTATATACTTCAAAACCACCCCGACCGTAAATTCTATACAGGTTTTTTAGGAGAATTAAATCTACAGGGTACCACCGATTTGTATGTCAACCTGCGCTGTATGGAACTTACTTGGAACCAAGCAACCTTGTATATCGGTGGTGGTATTACAGCCGATTCAGTAGCCGAGTTGGAATGGCATGAAACGGTTATGAAATCCATGGTGATGAAGAAAGTATTGTTTTAGTTTCTAAGATTTCTTAGGTACCTTTGCAGCGATGAAATATTCGGCTATTCCTCTTGCGCAAACTATTGTTTATCTTTGTCAAGCCAAAGGTATTCAACACATCGTAATCTGTCCGGGTTCGCGGAACGCACCGCTGACTATCGGATTTACAGAAAATCCTTATTTTAAAACCTACAGTCTGGTGGACGAGCGCGTGGCTGCCTTTTTTGCCTTGGGCATTGCCCAACAAATTAAGAAGCCGGTAGCAGTTATATGCACTTCGGGCTCGGCGGTACTTAATTTTTATCCCGCTGTGGCGGAAAGCTTTTACAGTGATATTCCATTGGTTGTAATTTCAGCCGATCGCCCGGCGAATTTTATTGATATTGGTGACGGACAAACCATAAGGCAACCTCAGGTGTTTGCGAACCACATTTTGTATTCCGCCAATTTAAAAGAAGATGCCAATGAGCAAGCCTACAACGAAAGTGAAATCAATCAGGCCCTGCATACCGCTATACTCAATCAAGGACCTGTACATATTAATGCCCCCTTTAGTGAACCACTTTATCTCAAGTCGGAAACCCCAGTGGTTCAGCCTCAAAAGAGCAAATTACCAACTCCATCACCAGCACCATTTTATGATTTAGAGACTGTAAAAAATCAATGGCAACAAGCCCGTAAAATTCTGATTTTAACCGGTGTATTACCTCCGCATCTCTTAGCTCCTAAGTTTATCGAACAGCTAGCTGCCCACCCACGAATTTTGGTGATGACCGAAACCACTTCCAATTTGTCACATCCGCAATTTATTGGGTCGATTGATCAGTTGATTGATTCGCTATCTGAACAAGAATTGGCTGATTTACAACCCGATTTATTGTTGACCTTCGGCGGTTTGGTGGTTTCTAAAAAGATAAAAGCCTTTTTACGAAAATACCAACCTCAAAGACATTGGCATGTGGATCCCCATAAAGCGTTGGATACCTATTTTTGTTTGGAAAAGCATTTTAAAATGGAAGTCAACGATTTTTTTGAAGCCATTTTTAAGGAAAACCCACCCGGGGGGGGAAATTATGCCTCAACTTGGTTAACTGTTAAAAAGTACAGGCTCTATAAACATCAGGAATTTTGTAATCAAGTGCCTTATTCCGATTTTTTGGTATTTGATCAGGTATTTAAAGCACTTCCCAAAGATTACCAATTGCAATTGTCCAATAGCGCGACCATCCGGTATTCCCAGTTGTTTGAGTTAGCCCCCGAACTGGAAGTTTTTTGTAACCGGGGCACCAGCGGTATTGACGGTAGTACATCTACCGCTATAGGAGCTGCTGTTGGTAGTGGTCGAAAAACGGTTTTAATTACAGGCGATTTGAGTTTTTTCTACGATTCCAATGCGTTGTGGAATCCGTATACACCTGACGATTTTAAAATTATAATTATCAATAATCAAGGCGGTGGTATATTTAGGATTTTACCGGGTGAAAGAGACACGCCTAATTTTGATAACTTTTTTGAAACCATACACCAGCTAACTGCTAAACACTTGGCGGCTATGTACAGTTTTTCTTATACCGAGGTTCACAATAAAGAGCAACTCCTCACAGCACTTCCCGATTTTTTTTCAGATAATTCCGGGCGTAAGATTTTGGAGGTATTTACTCCTAGAAAATTGAACGATAAAGTATTACGAGACTATTTTTCTTTTATTGCCTAAATGGAAACACAGATTTTTTAAATAAATTTTTTGTTCCTATAGAAATTATGTACATTTAGTACGTAATAAACTTTAAATATTAGTATTATGAGTAAAAGAGATGAACTGATAAGCAAATACGCTGCAGATTTAAAAGAAAAATGTAATGTAAATGTAGATATGGTTCTGTTGACAAAAGTAGTAATTGGCTTGGGGCCGTCTATTTATAAAGCAGACGCCGCTGTGGTTTCCGGAACGGATGAAAAGGAATTAACAACCGTAAAAAATAATTTTTTGATTAAAAAATTAGGTCTCAAAGACGGATCGGAATTGGATAAAGGTATAGATAGTGTCATGGATATTTATGGTCGTTCCAATAAAAATAAATACCGAGCGGTTGTGTATTATTTATTAGTGAAACATTTCAAAAAAGAATCTGTTTATAATTAAAAACATAGTAAGTGATTTATAAAAAAAAGCGTTTTTTTAGACGCTTTTTTTTATATAGATAATTGCTACCAAGTTGGTTCATTTACAGATAATTTGTAACGGTATATGTGGTATGAATATTTTTGTTTAAGTAGTACATAGTTTTTTTGAGAGAGTGTAGTAAATAGCTTATTTTTGATTTTCTAGATGGCTATGAAATTACTTATTTGCATAATTACACTCTGGTATAGTCTTACTGCCTTTGGACAGCCAAGTGATTTCCTATCCGACTCGACTTTTTCGAGTGAGGATATCTATACCTTGCTTCATAAAAATCCCTTACAAGCCTACCAAGAAGCTCAAAAACTAGAGCTTGAAGCTCAGAAAAATCAGACCAAAGAGCTGGAATTAATAGCCATTAATGTCAAGTGTTTGTATTATCGAGTGAATAATGATTTCAAAAATATGTTGGAATCTGCTATGCGCATGGAGCAAAAATCTGTCTTGTACAAACTTCCTTTATACCAACTCATCGCCAACAGACATTTGTTTGAAGCTTATTTGTTTACCGGCCTAGACGAACGTGCTTTCCAACAACTGGAAAGGGGCAGTAAAATTATGGACCAATTAGATCCTAGTCAACCCGAACACCTTAAAGAACGGGCCAATTTTTTGGTGGCATATTCCAATTATTTTTTACTTAAAAAAGATTATTCTAACCAGTTAAAATACATACAATTAGCGGGTAAAGAGTTTGAAAAACTCCCGGAAGAAGAGTATACTCAAAATCTCCTTTGTATCTATTATTCTAACTTGGCTTTTTCCTACAATAAAAACAACGTTCGAGATTCGGCGAAGTATTATGCCCACCTTTCCCGCTCTTTGTATCAAAACGGAATTCAAAACGAATTGCATTTTAACAATTTAATTGTGTTGGGTGACGTGGCCATGAGTGAGGAAAGTTACGAGGAATCTCTGGCGTATTTTTATGAGGCAGAAAAAACCAAAGGGTACAAAAATCATTTGGACTTAGAAGAACTTTACAACAATATTATTCAGGCCAATCATAATATTCAAAATGAGAAGCAAGCTTATGTTTACCAAGCCAAAAAGGACTCACTCAAACTAAGTATTTCAGAAAATCAAAACAAAACCTTACACAAATTATTAAACGAAAAGGAATCTTCTGACACAAATTCTTATGGGGTTTTGATCCTACTGGGTTCAGGGGTAGTGTTGATTGTCATGGGATGGTTGATACGTCGAAATATAATACTAATGCGGCAGGAAAAAATAAGTGCCCGCTATCTCGACAATTTCCCTAAAAACCCGAGTGGAGACGATATTTCTAAACTTATCGAATTACTTAAATCAAACGATCCGGCTTTTATGGCTTATTTTGAAGAATATTTTCCGGGTTTTGGTGCATTGTTAAAAAATATCAATCCCGAAATTACCGATTCGGATGTGGAGTTTTGTGCTTTGCTGAAACTAAAAATTCCTACCAAAGACATCGCCAAATACACTTTTCGAGCTCCTCAAACGGTGAGAAATAAAAAATACATCATCAAAAACAAACTAAAAATTCCTCGTGAAACAGATATTTACGAATGGTTTGATAGTTTGTAAATACTTGATTTTCTGATATCGGTACACTATCAGTATAAACAATTTCTCTAAAAAACTGATTTTTTATTTAACATTGTGCTTCCTAAAATTTTTAAACCAAAATCTCTTATGAAGTTAAAACTATTGTTTTTGTTTAGTTGCTTACTGGCCTTGACAGGCAGTGCAAATGCTTTTGAAACCGTCTCCCATATATCTAATAATACGCTTGACAGCGAAATGAATTTCGCGACCTTGCAATGTGATGCACCAACCAACATACAGTTTAATTACGAATCGCAAATGGTAGTAGCCGAACTGAGTTGGACGGGTGATACCCCTTCTCATGGCTGGATCGTACTGTACGGCTATGAGAATACCATAGATATTAATTGGTTTTTGAGTGACCCGCAGGGCTACGAAAATCCGGAAGCCCATATTGATTATATTAACACCAATATACATTATTTGTATATGAATATGTTTCATCCGGGTCATTACGAAATTTATGTGGTAGCCAACTGTGGAGAAGGACTGTTAGCGGCTTCGGATGCGTTTATATTTGAAATGCAGGAACGAGGCGAAGAGATTATCGACGAAGGTTGTACCACTCCGTACAATGTCTCAGGAGTACAAAATGATCCGGAAACCATAGACCTAAGTTGGGAGCCCAACGACGGTGGACTATATCAAATAGCATGGGGACCTTTCGGTCTTGAAATGAACGAATCTTTTTTTGACGATCCTCAAACCGGTTCGGTTATTGTTTCCGAAAACCCCTATCACTTACGATTTCCTAAACCCGGAGCTCAAGAACCCCATAGTGTATTTATTCGAAAATATTGTGGGGATCATGTATTTAGTAATTGGGTTATACCTGAATGCCACCCGCCCTCCAATTTACAAAGTGAAATGACCGAAACCGAGGTGATTTTAACTTGGGAACCTGCCGGAGATGAATTTGCTTGGCAATTGGTTTACGCTCCAGCTGGATTCGACCCAGACGATTTAGGAAACCCAGAATTGACTCTTTTTAATATCTATGATAATCCCATTCAAACATTAACACTCTTGAATATACCTCAAGGAGTTAATTTTGAATTTTACGTCCGTACCAATTGCTCCGGCAATGACTTTAGCCCGTGGGCCGGACCGGGCACTTTTGAAACCGAATTTTTACCCTGTAATCCACCTGAAAACACGCTGGTTAGTCATGCGACGCCCTATAGCGCGGATATCAAGTGGACTGCGGCCAGTGGAGAAAATGAGTGGGATGTACTGTATGGTCCAGCTCCTTTGGACGTGAATGAAGCACTGGTAGTCCATGTCACTGGTACTTCTAAAACTATACTTACTGGATTGACTCCCGATACGGACTACGAGGTGTTTGTGGTAGCCAAATGCCCGAGTGGCGCTACCGCTGATGGTGAATGGATGTCGTTTACCACCATCGAGGAAGATATATATTGCTTTCCGTATTTCCTCAACGGTTGTGTGTACGGTGCCTTAGATCATCTTATTCTAGATGGAGAAAATAACACCCGTATTTATGACATCAATACCGGATGCACCGACAGTAATTATTATTTTAATACTGAAGAAACTGCAGAATTAGCTCCTGGTAATCAATATTTTGTACGAATAGATGATGGTAATTTTCCTATTTCAGGTCATCGATTGGCAATTTGGATAGATTTTAACGATGATGGCGTCTTTGATGAATCAGAACGAGTAGGATACGGTCCGATCAGTTCTGCGGGTTTTACAAATATTTATTTTGAAATTCCAGAAGCGGCTCCCGCAGGAGCACACCGTATGCGAGTAATGTTAGGTTTTACTGCTTATGCCGAACAATTAAATCCCTGTAATGAGGGACCTGTTACCACTAACGGTGAAGTACACGATTATATTATTCAAATACTTGATTTAGAGGAATGTAACGAGGTGTCAGCTGGAACGGTGATTCAGGATTTTCAAATTTGTGCGGGACAAGGATTTGCTATTTCTACAGAAGGAGCCTCAGCACCTGCTGAACATTTGATACGTGGATGGCAATCATCACCCGCCAATCAAAACAATTGGACTCATTTAACCGATGGAATGCTTCCTACTACCTACGTGTATGATGGAATTCAACAAGCAACCGATTATAGGTATGTAGTTAGTTGTACATTAAGTGGTCAGGAATCCATTTCAAATATACTACGGGTTACTATGTCCAACCTTTGTTATTGTCAACCCGAATCTACGTGTTCAGGGCCCGGTGGATTACAAATTAACCATGTAGTATTAGTTGGAGAAACAGTGCTTTTGGATAATGAAAGTGGATGTGGTGGAAATGGCTACAGTGATTATACTATTCGGTTTGCACCGGATTTGAAACAGGAAGAAACTTATACTTTAAATATTACTGCCAATAATGCCAATTTAAACGACGATAAAATCAAAGCCTGGATAGATTATAACGACAATAAAATATTTGATGAAAACGAGGTTATTATGGATTTTCCAGGCGGATTGCCCGGATATACCGTAACTTCCAATTTCACCATTCCGGCAGAGGTACCACCCGGTCTCTATCGTATGCGTGTGCGTATCGGTTGGTGGGGATCTCCTACTTTGCAGGGGTGTTCGCCCTTAGGATGGGGAGAAACTGAAGATTATCTAATTGAAGTAATACCCGGTGAAAATTATCAAGTGTGTGTAGACCCTTCCGAAATCGTAGTAGAACAAGAGGAGGATCCCACCATTGCTCAAGTGAGTTGGACAGCCGAAGGAGAGGAAAATCAATGGCAGGTAGTTTATGGCCCCACCGGTTTTAATCCGGAGGAAGGAGATCCTTTGGAGATCAATGGCGAGCCCACCACGTTACTTACCAATTTAGAACCCGAAACTACGTATGATGTATATGTTCGAGCTGTTTGTGATACTGATTTATTCAGTGACTGGTTGGGGCCAAAAACCTTTACTACCGGAAGCTTATCACTTGAAAACAACCTATGGAACTCTCTAAGTTACTATCCGGTTCCTGTTGAAAATATATTGTATTTACAAGCTATGACACCTATTGATGAAGTGAAAGTGTACGGTGTGTCGGGTCGACTTTTAATACATTTAATTCCAGGTACTAACGATTTGGAACTAGATATAGAGGCACTGGGTTCTGGAATTTACTTTATGGAAGTTAACATCCAAGGCAATTCCAAAATTTTAAAAATCATTAAAAATTAAAACTGAAACCGACCATTTTTAAAGAAGACTTCACCTTCGGGTGAGGTCTTTTTTTTTGCAACCCTACCCTTTGATTGTAGTGATGTATAAGGAAGTGGAATTTTTTTTTTAATAAGTAATTTGTTACCCATTGCATTAGGACTTGCGAATAACAATATCTTTGCAGTATGATACAATTAGGTGAATACAATCAATTAATTATTATTCGCGAAAGCGAACATGGCCTGTATTTAGGAGATGAAGCGGGAAATGAGGTGTTACTACCCCAGAAATACGCCCCCGAAGTTTTTAAAATATGGGATCCTATCGAGGTATTTGTGTATTTAGATCACGAAGAACGGCCGGTAGCAACTACATTACAGCCTTTTGTGACTCTCAATCAGTTTGCCTATTTGCGCTGTGCAGATACCACTCCATTAGGAGCCTTTATGGATTGGGGTTTAGAAAAACAACTTTTTGTTCCTTTCCGTGAACAAGCCCGCCCCATGAAAAAAGGGAGTTGGTATATCATCTATATGTACTTGGATGAAAAATCGGGTCGTTTGGTGGGTTCTAGTAAAACCCGAAGATTTCTATCCAATGAAAACCATACACTTAAAAAATTTGACTCCGTAGAAGTCTTGGTCACACACCTGTCAGATCAAGGTGCTAATGTGATTATTAATGGCAAGCATGAAGGATTGATTCATCGGGCTACAATTTTTGAAGATATTCGTACCGGCGACCGATTACAGGCGTATATCAAAAAAGTGCGTTCCGACAACAAAATCGATGTCACTATACAGCCCGAAGGTTTTAAGAGCCTAGAACCCAATGCATCATATATCCTTAACGAATTAGAGGTGGCCGGTGGATTCTTACCTTTACATGACAAAACTCCGCCGGAAGAAATTAAAAATCAGTTGGGTCTTAGTAAAAAATTGTTTAAAAAAGCCATAGGAGTGTTGTTTAAGGAGAAAAAAATCGTGATTAAAGAAGATGGCATAGAATTAGTAAAATAAAGTATTGGTATGGTTATTTAGGGGGTGTGAATCAATTAAAATTAATTTTTTTGAAAAATACCCCTAAATTTTAGGGGGTGTGTAATAAAAAATCAATTATTTTTGTGCCATATATAAAAAAACACACTCCATGGCAACACTTCGATTTCAAGCTGTTTTAGAAAGTTTAAACCGCAAGTCGGTAGAGGTTATTGAAGAGCAAAGACGCTCTGAGCTTTTCGGCAAGAACGTTTTTAACGAACACGCAATGCGTCAGCATTTGACCAAAGAGGCTTTTTTAGCTATTAAAAATGCCATTGATTATGGCGTTAAAATTCCTCGAGATATGGCCGACCATATTTCTAACGGAATGAAAGAATGGGCTATTTCACGGGGAGCTACCCACTATACCCATTGGTTTCAGCCACTTACCGGTACTACCGCCGAAAAACACGATTCCTTTTTTGAAATTACTACGTCGGGTACAGCGCTCGAAAAATTTGGGGGCGGGCAGTTAGTTCAGCAAGAACCCGATGCGTCGAGTTTTCCCAATGGAGGCATCAGAAATACTTTTGAAGCTCGAGGCTATACGGCTTGGGATCCCACTTCACCGGCGTTTATCATTGGTTCTACCTTATGTATACCTACTGTTTTTGTGGCGTATACCGGAGAGGCTTTGGATTATAAAACACCTTTACTTAGAGCACTTACCGCCGTGGACGAAGCTGCTACCGCTGTAGCAAAATATTTTGATAAAAATGTAACCAAAGTACAAGCTACTTTGGGATGGGAACAAGAATATTTTTTAATCGACTCGGCCTTAGCGGCCTCTCGACCCGATATTGTTTTGGCCGGAAGAACCCTCTTGGGACATTCTTCGGCTAAAGGACAACAATTAGAAGACCACTATTTTGGATCCATCCCCACACGTGTCTTAAATTATATGCGTGAATTAGAAATGAAATGTATGCTGTTAGGTATTCCCGTAAAAACCCGACACAACGAGGTTGCACCCAATCAATTTGAATTGGCTCCTATTTTTGAAGAAACCAATTTGGCTGTTGATCATAACTCCTTGTTGATGGATGTGATGAATAAAGTAGCAGAACGACATAATTTTAGAGTTCTTTTTCACGAAAAACCTTTTATGGGTGTTAATGGCTCCGGAAAACACAACAACTGGTCGTTGGCTACCGATACCGGTGTCAATTTATTGAGTCCCGGTACCACACCTATGGCCAACTTACAGTTTTTGACTTTCTTTATCAATACTATAAAAGCTGTAGATACCTACGAGGCTTTGTTACGGGCTAGTATTGCCAGTGCCAGTAATGACCATCGGTTAGGTGCCAATGAAGCTCCACCCGCAATTGTATCTATATTTATAGGACAAGAACTTACTAAGGTGTTAAACAATTTGGAAACGGTCACTAAAGGAAAATTATCTCCCGAAGAGAAAACCGATTTAAAATTAAACGTCGTAGGTAAAATTCCCGAAATTCTTCTAGACAATACCGACAGAAATCGTACCTCACCTTTTGCCTTTACAGGAAATAAATTTGAATTCAGAGCCGTTGGTTCAAAAGCTAATTGTGCCAACCCGATGACTGTTCTAAATACCATCGTCGCCAAACAACTGAAAGATTTTAAAAATTCAGTGGACGAATTGATCGAAAAAAAGAACATGAAAAAGGACGATGCCATCTTTAATGTGTTGCGCGAGTATATCAAAGATTCCAAACGCATACTTTTTGAAGGTGATGGGTATGGAGAAGCTTGGGAAAAAGAAGCGGCTAAACGAAAACTCAGTAATAACAAAACCACCCCGGAAGCTTTAAAAGAACGGATTTCACCCAAAACGATCCAATTGTTTGAAGAAATGGGTGTTATGACTCAAACTGAGGTGAAGGCTCGATATGAAATTGAGGTAGAGGAATATACCAAACGAATCCAAATTGAAGGTCGAATTTTAGGGGATATTGCTCGAAATCATGTTATACCTACGGCTATTAAGTACCAAAATATATTGGTAAATAATGTGCGAGGTCTCAAAGAAATCTATGAAGGAAAATTCAAAGAAATGGCGGGTCAACAGTTAGAGATTATTGAAAAAATTAGTTCGCATATTGAAAAAATTAACCAGGCTGTCACTGAAATGACCGAAGAACGTAAAAAAGCCAATCAGTTAGATGATTACGAAAAAGCGGCCGAGGCATACTGTTTTCAAGTGAAACCCTATTTTGATGTGATTCGTTATCACTGTGATAAACTTGAAATATTGGTTGATGATGAATTGTGGCCGTTGACTAAATATCGCGAATTGTTATTTACTCGATAGTCAATTAATACATTTTAACAAAGTTTATTTGGCGCAAAAAAAACATCGGCCAAATAGAATGAAGTTTTAGGGAAAGGCAAAAAAACCATTAAATACAAGGTTTTTTTGTCTTTTTCCTAATTTTTGTAGTGTATTACTTTATTATTAAAAAATATTTCATACAGGATTTTTCCTGTTTTTTATTTTTTTTCTTGTAAGATAGAAATTTATGTCTAAATTTGCTACTGACAATTCTCCCTTAATTATTTCTGTACATTATGTTTTTTAACATTATACCTTCGGGTTTATTTAGTTAAAATAATTTTATTATCTGGTACAGACAAGCATCTATTTACTCAATAACTAATACCGCTTACAAACATACCAAGTAGGGTGTCAGGTAATGTAAGTTTTGAAGGTGTTGTTTTTTGATCTTTGAAAAAAATTATTGCAACAACTATATAATCATTAACCAATTTAATTGAAATGAATGCAATTTTAATTTTTGCAATGCTATTAATGGGAGGAATGGCATTCGCACAGTTTAACATCAGTAAGTTATTACAAGAAGAAGACGGACATTTTTCTTCAGTCTTACATAGCGGATTGACTAACGATTCGTTTGAACTACAACAAGGGGGGGGCAATGAGTCTGACGTGACTCCTAGTGGAACTTCCACCGATTCCGACACTTTTCAAAAAGGGGACGGTGGTCTTTCGGTGACCGATCAAGTCGGTACCGCTAACTTCTCTTTGGTAAAACAAGCTTATAATTATAGGGAATGGGGTTTCCCTAATAGGAGTTATATAAACCACCCCGAAACCGCTAATCAATCTTCCGTAAACCAAACCAGTACTATATTTTCTGACTTTAACTATTCTTTTGTAAGTCAGTTAGGTGACTTCCATGTAGCTTCAAATCAACCGTGGAGCGATGAGAAATTTTCAGATGTCAATCAAACCGGTGACGATAACCACAACAAGGTAAGCCAATCAGATTTTATACAAATGGCTGAAGTTAATCGAGCAGGTCTGATAAACACCCGATGGGTTATCCTAAGAGGTAATAATTACGGGAGTTTGCTAAATCAACAGGGTAATAATTTTAATTCAATCGTTATACAAAGTACATAAACTAAAGATTGCTGCGGAATGTCACAGCAATCTTTTTTAATAATATACTGGGAATAGTTCTTAGTAATCATTAACCAATTTAAATTAATTAATTATGAAAAAACAAGTATTGACCTTAGCAGCGTTATTTCTGGGAGTTATAGCGTTTGCGCAATTTAACACCAGCGAGGTGTATCAAGAAGGAAATTTAAATTCATCTTCTGTTTCGCAATCAGGACTAGACAATGACTCTTATGTAGAGCAAATTGGAAACGACAACGATTCTGATGTATCTCAGTCAGGTACAACTAACGAATCTGTGGTATGGCAATCAGCCACTTGGAAAGCTGAAGCTAACAACAATGATAATACCGTTAGCCAGTCTGGAACTTCAAACGACTCTTTTGTTTGGCAAGACGGTGATGGTCACACGAGTACTGTAGCCCAGTCCGGCACCACTAACAATTCGTATGTTGACCAGTATGGTACCGGAAGCACCAGTACGGTATCTCAAATCGGTACCTCTAATGAATCTTATGTTTTTCAAGGATATTTAGGGTATAACCACACCAGCACTGTAAATCAGGACGGAATCGAAAACTATTCTATGGTTGAACAACTTGGCGATGGACACAATTCAACTGTTGTCCAAAGCGGTACAACTAACCAAAGTGATGTTTTCCAAACTGGAAATGGAAGTACATCTATTGTAGATCAAGGTGGATTAACCAACGATTCTGATGTTGATCAAATCGGTAACGGTAACTATTCTTTTGTTTTACAAGGTTATTATGGAGAGTTTAATGAAAGCACTGTTTGGCAAAACGGAAACAGTAACAGCTCTTTTGTTGACCAATGGGGTGATTCAAACATGAGTGATGTTAACCAAAACGGTAATGGAAATACTTCTGAAGTGTATCAAGGTTACGTAGGAGATTTTAACGAAAGTTGGGTTGATCAAGACGGAAATGGAAACACTTCTTATGTTGCCCAAGCCGGTGACGACAACTACTCTGAAGTAACTCAAGATGGAAATGGAAACGGAAGCAATACACAACAACTTGGTTTTGATCATTTCTCTGATGTGAATCAACTAGGTAACGGAAACATGAGTTCAGTGAACCAATCCGGTAACAGCCACTGGAGTTTAGTAAATCAAATCGGTAACGGAAACAATTCAACTGTTACCCAATCTAATTAATATTTTGTCGGGGTCGGCCTGGGCTAGACCCCGATTTAATATATTTTTAATTTATTTTTTTTAACCAATTTAATTTTTTACAATGAAAAAAACAATTTTAAGTGTGGCAGCGCTGTTTCTGGGAGTAATCGCGTTTGCGCAATTTAACACCAGTGATGTGTTTCAGGAGGGAGATGGTAATTCTTCTACGGTAACACAGACTGGATTAGAAAATGATTCTGATGTAGATCAGATAGGAGATGACAACACTTCTACCGTAACACAAATGGGCGCTTATAACGAGTCTGTAGTGTTACAACAAGGAGATGATAACACTTCTGTAGTTTCACAAACAGGTGATGATAACTACTCAAGAGTAAGACAATACACTTTTACCTTAGGAACTGCTGATAATAATGACAGTGAAGTTATTCAGGATGGAAATAACAACTATTCTGATGTTTGGCAGGATGGCGACAATCACGTAAGTACTGTTGACCAAACCGGAGACGATAACTACGCTTTCTTAGACCAATGGGGCAATAACAGTACCAGTGATGTAGATCAGATAGGTAACGACAACAGCTCAACTACCTATCAGGGATATCTTGGGAATAACCATACCAGCATTGTTTATCAAGAAGGAAACGATAATACTTCTAATGTAGAGCAGAATGGAGACTCTAACTTTTCTGAAGTGTATCAAATAGGTAATGATAACGATTCTTATGTAGGACAATCCGGTAACGATAATTACTCTGGTGTACAACAAGTAGGTAATGACAACGAAAGTGACGTATTACAACTCGGAGATATGAATCAAGCATTAACCATACAATTAGGCAATGATAATACATCTGATACTGACCAAACAGGTAATGATAATTTGTCTATTGTATGGCAAGAAGGCGATGATAATGATGCAGATCACGACCAAGTTGGAAATTTAAACGAAGCCATTACAGAGCAAATAGGAGATGAGAATAGTTCAAGTATTTCTCAAACAGGTAATGACAACTGGGCAGGTACCGGACAATACGGTATTTTTAACGGTAGTATGGTTACACAAAACGGCAACAACAACAGTTCATTAACCATTCAAGACGGAAATGCTAATACTTCTACTGTAACTCAGTTAGGAAACTCTAATGACTCTGAAGTATTCCAAATAGGAAATAATAACGGATCAGGAGTTGGACAAAGCGGAAATAACAATGACAGTTATGTAGAGCAAGTAGGTAATTCAAACATAAGTGCTGTTCTTCAAGTGGGTAATGATAATATGTCTATTGTAGAACAAATGGGTAATGGAAATATCAGCATTGCTACTCAAACAGGAAACTTGAACGAAAGTGAAGTGTACCAAACTGGAAATGTTAATATTAGTACTGTTTCACAAAATGGATTTGAGCACTATAGCATTGTAACGCAAAACGGTTACATAAATACAAGTTCTGTAACTCAAAACGGTAACAACCACTGGAGTTCTGTAAACCAAATCGGTAACGGTAACAGTTCAATTGTTACTCAAAACAACTAAGAAAAATAAAAGTTGCCGTCAGATTTTAATCTTTCGGCAACTATTTTTAAATCAAAAATTAATCAACCAACTTTAATATTTATTAACCAATTTAAATTTTTTTACAATGAAAAAAGTAATTTTAAGCGCAGCAGTACTGTTTATGGGAGCAACAGTTTTTGCTCAAAACAACATCAGCGATGTATTGCAACAAGGTAACGGAAACAGTTCTACTGTTTCACAAACCGGAAACGACAACGACTCTAATGTAGATCAAATCGGAAATGGTAACGACTCAGCTGTTACTCAAGTCGGGTCTGCTAATGACTCTGATGTGTACCAAATCGGAAATGACAACGACTCATCCGTATCTCAATCAGGAGTTACCAACCAGTCTTTGGTTGAGCAAAATGGAAATGGAAACCTTTCAGATGTAAGTCAAAACGGTACTTCTAACAAATACAGAACCACCCAAGATGGTGATGGCAACGATTCGTATGTAAATCAAATCGGTACCGGTAACTCAGGAGGTATGGGAGCTCTTTTTTGGGGAACTTCTCAAATAGGAGATAACAACTATTCCAACACGACTCAAATAGGGGATTACAACGATGCCGGTACTCGTCAGCAAGGTGATTTTAACAGTGCGGTCATATACCAATCGGGAAACAATAACAATGCCAATGGTACATGGTGGGGTATCTATCAAATAGGTGACTTAAACGATGCTGAAATCGAACAATATGGTGATTTAAACCATGCCCATACCGAACAAATGGGGGATGAAAATCAATACCTAACCACACAAGACGGTGCGAGTAACTGGGCTGAAACTTACCAAGTTGGTGATAGAAATTCCGGTGGCGGCACTCCTTTCATTTGGGGTACTTCTCAAATCGGTAATGACAACTGGGCATTGGTAAACCAAAATGGTGATGACAACAATGCCGGTATTCGTCAAGACGGAGATGATAATATTGCTGAAATTGAACAAATTGGTAATAACAACATGGCTAACGGTGGCAATTTTGGAATTTACCAATTAGGTAACAATAATGATGCTTTCATTGGTCAATATGGCAACAATAACTTTGCACTTACTCATCAATTTGGAGATCTTAACGACTCTGATATCGATCAAAACGGAGACTATAACGAGGCCGAAACTTACCAAGATGGTACAAACAATATGTCTGATGTAAACCAAGACGGAAATGACAACGACAGCTATGTAAACCAAAATGGTTTTGATCATCAATCTTGGGTTAACCAAAACGGTAACTTAAATAGCAGTACTGTTTCACAAAGTGGTAACAACCATTGGAGTTTAGTTAACCAAAATGGTAATGGAAATATTTCAACAGTTATTCAAAGTAACTAATATTAAATATTTGTTCTTATATATTTTGTTTCCGGTCAAATAATTCTAATATCAAATCAGGGGAGCGATTATGATATAGAAAAACCGGTAAGTGAACCGGTAGGAAAATTTTCCTGCCGGTCTCACTTATTTTTCTAAAAAAAATATGAGGCGCTACGCAAAATCATGTAACTTAGTAGTTCATTGTCAAAACCTTATATTGTTCCCTAGCTATGAATTGTAAAAATATCCTTATGAATAAGAAAATTTACATCCGTCTGCTCTTTTTACTTGCTTTTGCAACATCTTGGGCACAGCAAGAGGAAACGGAAAATAGCCCCTTAGGACTTTCCAAATCCGAGTATTTTCACTTCATTAGTAGCCAACAAGTAGCCGTTAAATCCGCTACCACCTCTAATTCTTCCGTATTTGTAACTCAAATAGGCGATTATAATAGCCTTACTACTCAAGTTACAACATTGACTGACCAGTCTGTGTACACACAAATAGGTGATAACAACCATATACTAGTTCTGGCTGAAACCAAATCACTCTCTCAAAGTATTCAACAACAAGGTGAGGGTAATTATTTTCAAAGCTACGGTAATGACCCTTATGCCAACCACAGTATCCAAGTAAACCAAAACGGAATTAATCAAGATATCACTGTCTTTGGAAATAATTCTATGTCTGATAAAATGATTATTAATATGAACGGAACAGATAGTTCGTTGATAGTTAGGAATTTCTAAAAAAAATATTACGATGAAAGCGGTTCACCTTAGTCTGCTCATGCTTTTTTCTTTCTTTGCTGTCACCAAAAGTGCTTCACAGATTTATAATCAAAATGTGGAAGCCAAAATTGTGGTTCACGAAGGAGAAGAGTGGATCGAACTCACCGCTACCGCTTATAATAAAACCACTTTTACTCAAAGTATTCGCTATGATTTCTCGGTAATCCGAAATGATATCGGAGCATCTAATTTTTCAAAAAACACACAAAACGGACGACAAGTGGTAGAACCCGGACAACGCACAGATTTGTCCACAACCACTATTAATGCTAAGCCCGAGGATCGGGTGGTAGTTTTATTGTTAATCTATGACGATAATGACCAAATAATTGCCAAAGATCGAGTGGCCTATAACGATGAGGAAACCTCCGATACTGAAGTCAAAGAAGAATTTGTAGATAAATTGCAAGCGGATGATAAGCAAGGAGATATAGGGGATTCGTACGACGGAATACAACTTATGGGCGTCGTGTTAGACGAAACCAAAACCAAGGCGGGCAGAGATTTTTATCAGTTGTTCTATTCTTCGTATTTGGCAAATCAAATAAATAGTGAGCGCATCATAAGCTTACGCGAAAGTTTTTCTATGGGCAATAATACCCGAATCCAAGTCCTGGTAGATGAGAATATTATTTTTGAGTTTTTTGTAAGAACACAATACGATTATCTCAAATCCATGGCAGAAGTTTCTATTAGAAGAGTGGGTATGCATTTTAACCGATTAAATAGAGAAGCTAACTTGATTAAAAGATTTTAATGAATTGGGAGGGTAGTTTTGCTTCCGTGTTATAAAAACTAAAATGATGAAACAGATTATTTTATGGTGCTTTTTAGCATTTTCAGCAACAGCAGTAGCCCAGCAGCTAACCTACAAACCGATGAATCCTTTCTTTGGAGGAGATACTTTTAATTACCAAATAATGTTGAGTTCGGCCAATGCCCAAAACTCATTTACCGATCCCAATGCTGCTTCCAGAAATATAAATAGTATGGATCAATTTGCCGAAAGTTTAAACCGGCAACTACTCAACCAACTTTCTCGATCGCTTTTTAATGAACAATTTGGTGGAGATATACAACCAGGTTCTTTTGTATTTGGAAGCCTAGCTATCGAAATATATGAAACCGGAGAAGGTATGGTAATCAATATACTCAATACCGATACCGGTGAACAAACGCAAATAATCATACCTCACTAACGCTCCTAAATCATTATGAAGTATATACGCTTTTCTTTTTATGTACTGCTCTTCAGCTTTTTGTTGGTAGGATGTGGAGCTTATTTTAACCAACCGGTTAACCGACAGCAAGCACGTGCCGGCGAATTAACCTCTAAGAGTCGTTATTTAAAAGAACTACCTAAACCCGCCGAACCTATTATTGCGGGGGTGTACAACTTTAGAGATCAAACCGGACAGTATAAAAATATTGATGTGGGTAGCTCGTTTAGTACAGCAATTTCACAAGGGGGAACTACCATGCTTATCAAAGCCTTAGAAGATTCCGGATGGTTTACAGTTTTAGAACGTGAAAACCTGGGAAATCTTCTTAACGAAAGAAATATTATCAATACCACCCGCGAACAATACAAAAAAGCCGGATCCGATAACCAACCGCAACTACCTCCCTTGCTTTTTGCAGGAATCTTACTTGAAGGGGGTGTAGTTTCTTACGATACCAATATTATTACGGGCGGTGCCGGAGCTAGATATTTTGGGGTAGGAAGTTCAACTCAATATAGAGAAGACCGAATAACCGTCTATTTGCGTGCAGTTTCAACCACCAATGGACGGATACTCAAAACCGTATATGTTTCTAAAACCATACTTTCACAAGCGGTTTCGGCCAACCTCTTTAAGTATGTTAACTTTCAGCGCTTATTAGAAGTAGAAACCGGATTCACCGTTAACGAACCGGTTCAATTAGCTATGAAAGATGCCATCGAAAAAGCAGTGGAAAGCTTAATTATAGAAGGAATCTCTGAAAACCTTTGGCGTACCGCCTCCGGGAAAGAAACCGATAGCCTATTGGTAGCTAATTATTTTACAGAAAAAGATATAGAAGAATCTACCCTTTTATACAACCGCAAACAAGTAGAAAGAACTCAAAAAAATTCGGTAGCTGTGACCGGCGGTACCAATATTTTAGACGGGGACTTAGGCAAGAAAAAAATGGGTTATTCTTTCAGAGCATCTTACACCCGTGATTTAACTCAAAATTTTTCAGCCGAGTTTAATTTTAACTTTTTTGAACTCCGAGGAGGTAACTTTTATAACAATAGTCTGACCAGCGTTGATGCTAATATCCAATATCGCATCTTACCTAACGACGATTTGGCACCTTATGTTTACGGCGGGGTAGGTTTTATCTATGATATGGTGACTAGTGAAGAATTTGCAACCGATTCGTATTTTAAAATTCAATACGGTTTGGGTTTACAATATTATCTCAATCAACGGTGGAGTTTATTGGCATTTGCAGAACAAAATTACGCCTTTAGTGATGAATTAGACAATATAATTAGTGGAAAAAGAAATGATATCTATTACAATTTCGGTTTGGGCTTAAAATACTTTTTTTAACGCTAAAGCGAAATAATAAAATATTCCTGTTATGAAAAAAATACTAGTATTGAGTTGTATCGTTCTCTTGTCAAATTTACTGGCTTGTAGTGAAGACCCGGTAGATGATGCGGGTAATGGTACCATATCCGGAAAAGTTGTATCGTCCGGTGATAATGTTCCTTTAGAAAATGTAAAAATCGAAACCTCACCCATTTCTAATACCGTTTTTACAAATGAAGCGGGTGAGTTTATCATTGAACATGTAAAAGCGGGTGAATATTCCGTACAAGCCCAATTGGAGGGATATATTACCAACTTTAAAGGAGCTAATGTTCAAAATGGACAAACCAGTAATGTGGTATTTGAACTAAAAAAATCAGATGCTAATAATCAGCCACCCAGTATTCCGGTATTGGTAGCACCCGCTCAAGATGAGTTGCTACCAAATATTGAGGCGATTTTTGTATGGTCATGTACCGACCCCGACGAGGATACCTTAACTTATACTATCGAACTGCGCAATGATGTCAATAACGAGGTGTTGCTTTTTGAAGATATTACAGATACTACGTATGTGTACTCCCCTTTGCTTTTTGGTGCTAAATACTTTTGGCAAGTAACCGCAAACGACGGGGTCAATGAACCGGTAATTAGCCCCATGAGTTCGTTTGAAGTAGAAGCGGCACCCGTTGATAACCGATTTCTTTTTAGTAGAAAAATAGGAAGTAATAGAGTGCTTTTTTCTGCCCATGAAACAGGTGAAGAATTCCAACTCACCACCTCTTCGGAAAATAGTTTCCGACCCCGTAGAAACGTGGCTGCTAATAAAATAGCTTTTCTAAAAACCGAAGGTTCACAATCGCATATCTTTACGATGAATCGGGATGGATCAGGGATTACTCAGGTAACATCTTCGGTGGTGCCCAATGGATTTAATTTAAATGAAATCAACTTTTGTTGGCCGAATAACAGCGACAAAATTTATTTCCCTAGTTACGACAAACTCTACCGAATTAATAGTAACGGACAGGGCTTAGAACTGGTATACCAAACCACCGATGGGTCCCTAATATCGGAAGTGGATGTCAATATAGAACAAAACATGATTGCGCTTAAAACCAATGATATCAACGGCTACCAAGTCAAGATTTTTGTGATTTCACTCATCGGAGCCTATAAATACGAAGTACTTTCGGGTATAGATGGTGCCGTTAGTGGCTTGCATATTTCTGCAAACGGTCAAAAAATCCTGTACGCGCGCGATGTTTCAGGGTTTGAAAATTCAGAATACCGACGCCTGGAATCTCGAATCTTCTTGTACGATGTAGCCAGTTCTACTGCTACCGATATTTCTGGGGATGTGCCTCCCGGTACCAATGATTTAGACCCGCGATTCTCGCCCAATGAAGGGTATGTTATCTTTACAAATACATCCAACGACGGTATTTCGCCTCGTTATATCTATAGTTTAGAAATTGGCGCCTCCGGAAGCAATCGCAATCTCTTATTTGAAGATGCTTCCATGCCCGACTGGAAATAGGTAGAACTAGTCTTTTGTAAAGTCGATGCTCAGCGAGTTAACACAGTAGCGTTGACCGGTGTTTGTAGGACCATCGTCAAAAACATGGCCTAAGTGACCGCCGCACTGTGAGCATAAAATCTCAGTACGAATCATATTAAAAGAAGTATCTTTTTGATAAATGATACTACCGGGTAGGGCTTGATCAAAAGAAGGCCAGCCACAGTTGCTTTCAAATTTGTTGGCACTGCTAAACAATTTCTTTCCACAGCCCCCGCAATGGTAATTACCCGATTCAAAAAAGAGATTGTATTTACCGGAATGGGGTGGTTCGGTACCTTTTTGACGAAGTATATAATACCGCTCACTACCCAATTCTTTTAACCATTGGGATTCTGATTTTTCGAGGGGATATTTTTTTTCCATAGCATTTGAATTTTCCACGGGGTAATTACAAGAAAAAAAGATAACAGAAATTACTGATATGAATATGAAACGTATCATTCGGTTTGAATTAATTTCTGTTATCTCATAATTATATTTACAAATTTAACGCATTCATTACAGCTTCATAGTCTTGAATATCTACGCCTGAAGAAACGACAAATTCAGAAGGTACTACTACAAATCGGAAGGTTTGATTTTGAGTATACCCAGAACCTAAGGTAGATAAATCAAAATTGCCATCGATCATCAACATGATATCAAAAAAAGTATGGTTATAGACGTATTGAATCATTTTACCATTTTCTAAAAAGAAATTTTGAGGGATCAATCCCCAGATATCAGATCCGTTATACACCCCTTCTAAGCGATATACTAAGATGGCATCCGATTCCCATACTTCCACACTGTTAGGTATCGTAACAAAAGCTTCTAAAAGATTGTTGGTGGGGTTGTATTGAAAATTAACCGTACGTTCAAAGGTTTGACCTAAAATATTAATACCGTCTTGACCGGGAGGACCTTCTGGACCTTCACAGGCAGTAAATACTGCTAAAACAAAGAAAAGAAAAAGGGCTTTAGTTTTCATAATAGTTGATTTTTTAATGATTTAAACAAAATATGTGCCGAAAAGTGACTTCTTTAGGAAGAAGTGTCTAAAATACGATGTCTGCACATAAATTGAATATAGTTGATACAAATAAAACGAAAATTATTTACCTTTAGTCAAACTATTATATTATGATTATTATGAAGAAAAATTTAATTTATCTCGCTCTATTAGGCCTATTGGTAGCCTGTACTACCAATCCTTTTACCGGTCAAAAAACGCTGGCTTTGGTGCCTAATTCCCAGATATTTCCTATGTCTTTTCAACAATATGGTCAATTTTTATCTGAAAATAAAGTAGTTACGGGTACAGCCGATGCCCATCGAATCACCCAAGTAGGTCAAAAGATAGCAGTGGCCGCTGAACGTTGGCTCAATGCGAACGGTTATGCCGGTTATCTCAAGGACTACCAATGGGAGTTCAAATTGGTTGAAGATCCAACTATTAATGCGTGGTGTATGCCCGGAGGAAAAATTGTTTTTTATACCGGTATACTTCCGGTAGCTAATACAGAAGCCCGTATTGCTGCAATTATGGGCCATGAGGTAGCTCATGCTTTAGCAAACCATGGTCAGCAACGTATGAGTGCCGGTCAATTACAAGCCTTGGGTGCCGTGGCCGGAAATATAGCCTTGGCTAATGATCCCGAATACCAAAATATTTTTAATACCGCCTACGGGGTGGGAACTACAGTGGGGGTGATGCTTCCTTTTAGTAGAAATCACGAAACAGAAGCAGACCGAATCGGATTAACCCTCATGGCAATTGCTGGATATGATCCACTGGAAGCTGCCGAATTGTGGAAAAGAATGAAACAAGCCGGTAGTGGACAAGAACCTCCCCAGTTTTTGAGTACCCATCCCTCCAGTGATACGCGAATTAAAAATATTACTACTTGGGCAGAACAAGCTAAAATCGAAGCAAGAAAGTTTGGGGTAACTTCCTTTAAAAAATAAATCAAACAGCCCCTATTTAAACTTCAAATTTTATACTTTAGAAGCTGCTTAACGGCAGCTTTTTTTTATGAAAACAGTTCGACCTTTATTTCTATGAAAAAAGAATTTCCCAAAGGGAGTAAAAAACTACTTTTTGCCTGGGCATTTTACGACTGGGCTAACTCGGTCTACAGCCTAGTCATTGCTTCAGCTATTTTCCCAATTTACTACCAAAATTTATTTCATTTGGCAAACACCGAAACCGTACTGGTTTTTGGTGGAGAAATTCGCAGTACGCCCCTTATCAGTTATGTTACTGCCGCTGCCTTTCTAACGGTGGCTCTTATTTCACCACTTTTGTCAGGTATCGCAGATTATATGGGTAATAAGAAGCGATTTTTGCAATTTTTTTGCTACTTAGGTGCCTTGTCATGTATGGGCTTGTACTATTTTGATTTAGAATCAATTTATTTTAGCTTGATTTGCTATTATTTGACACTTATCGGTTTTTGGGGGAGCATTGTATTTTACAATTCTTATTTACCCGATGTGGCTTTTCCGGAACAACAAGATCGGGTCAGTGCCCAAGGCTATTCCTTGGGTTATATTGGAAGCGTCTTGTTGTTATTGTTTAATTTGGCTATGGTGATGTATCCCCATTTTTTTGGTATTGAAGCCCAATATCCGGCCATGCAGGCCATGAAAATATCATTTTTGACCGTTGGAATTTGGTGGTTGCTTTTTGCTCAATATAGTTTTTATTGGTTACCCAAAGGAGTAAAAACGGCTCATAAAATTACTCAACGGGTTTTATTGAATGGTTATAAAGAATTGCAAAAAGTGCATCATTCTTTGGTACAAAATCTAGTCTTAAAAAGGTATTTAATGGCCTTTTTTGTGTACAGTATGGCCGTACAAACTGTGATGTTGGTGGCGACTTATTTTGGAGAACAAGAAATAGCATGGAGTTCGGATTCACAAAAAACCACAGGGTTGATAATCAGTATTTTAATTATACAGTTGGTGGCAGTGGTGGGAGCTACTCTAACCGCTAAATCTTCTGAAAAATGGGGGAATATACCGGTGTTGATTGTTATTAATGCCCTTTGGCTGGCTGTGTGTATAGTTGCTTATTTTATCGTCAGCCCGCCGCAATTTTATATTACGGCAGGCGTAGTGGGATTAATTATGGGAGGTATTCAGTCACTGTCGCGTTCTACCTATTCCAAATTTTTACCCGAAACACGAGATACCACTTCGTATTTTAGCTTTTATGATGTGGCAGAAAAAATAGGAATTGTTGTAGGTATGTCGTTGTATGGAATTATCGACCAAATAACGGGTTCGATGCGTAATTCAGTGCTTTTTCTGGTTCTCTTTTTCTTTTTAGGAATACTTTTATTGCGTCGAGTTCCTTATAAAAATTATAAACATTAGAAAGTCAAATACAATTTTTATTCAAAAAGTGAGTTTTTTGTAGGGTAAGATTTCTACTTAAGTAAAGAATTTTATTTAAGTTTGTTTTTTATTTCAATTTGTAAAAACAGTCTATGAAAATTCTAAAATACTTTACTGTTGCATTATTAGCTACTTGCATGCTGTCCTGTGAAGATGAAAAATTGGAAGGAACCTTTATTAATGAGGATGACCAAATGAATGAGAATGCCATTTTTGAAGCTCAAGTAGAAGACTTTCATTTTGTAGGAGTAATAACCAAAGCGGAAACCGTCCAAGGAATCACAACTATTTCTGGAAAGCGTTTTAACGGAGATGAAATTATAATGACGGTGCATGGTACCAGTGAAGGTACCTATAGTATGGTGACTCAAGGAGAGGCTACCTTTGGAATTAATGTAGCACCTGAAGCCTTTTCAACCAATACGGAGGGGGGCTTGGGAATCGTAGATATTAGCCTTTATGACCCCAATGAAGGACTTATTTCAGGAACTTTTTCATTTATAGCTCGTCGGGCTTTACTGGATGGGGATGGAAATCCCATTTTGGACGGAAATGGAAATCCCATGTTTGATAGTGTAACAGTAAGCGAAGGTAAATTTGTCAATTTGCATCTCACTACCGACGGTTCTAGCTATGAAGAATTTCCCGTCGAAAGACAATTAAAAAATATTACCAGTGCAGGTGTAGACAACTATTCAACAGAATATTTTTACAACGAAAACGGAAGCTTACAATTGGTATACCACGAAGATGAATTAGGTTTGTATGAAACCTTTATTGGCTATTCCGGAGAGACTATTGATACGGTGTTTCATCATTTTAATGGAATTTATACCAAAAAATATGATGTTTATACCGGTTCAGGTGGATTGGTCAATACTAAATATTCTTATGAAATTACCCCGGAAGAAGATACTTTGGCCGTAGAAAGAAGGGAGTACATTTACAACAGCCAACAGCGTGTGGGTGAAATTCGGGTGTTTGAAAACGATACCATCGAAGATTATTTCTTGCGCTATCATTTGAGTTATGGCGAGTCGGCCAATGTGAATTCGTATAAAAAAGATTGGGCTTTATCCAATGACGAGGATGTGATTTATGAATATACCTACGACGATAAAAACCATTATTATCGTACCATCAATCCTATGGTGTTATTTATCCAAGAGACACCCTCGGTGCGAAATAACCCGCTTACTAAACAGGAATATTTATATCCCTTTACACAAGTAGAGAATCAATGGGAGTACGAAATAGAATACGACGAATACGATTACCCGATTCAAATCTTAGAATTCTTAAACGGTGTCTTACAAAATACCATTACGATAACCTACTTTGAATAATAATTTAAACCAGTATATAAAGCCCGTTTTTCGGGCTTTTTTTATTGAAAAAATTAAGATGAAATTTATTTAAACAGGTTCTAAATAGGTATCTTTGCATCGCATTCGTACTGTACTTATAGTACTTTTCTTAGTTTGAAAAAGACAATAATCTTAACAATAAACCTCTTTAATAAAAGGAAAGATGAAAAATAGTACCTACATATTCCTGCTGACTCTTGCTTTAGTAAGTTGTAAAAACACTACCAAGAACACCGAATTGGACACTTCCTCCAACGAACTTACGGTGTATACACATCGCCATTACGAATCTGATCAAAATATTTTTTCTCTTTTTGAAGAAAAAACAGGCATTCAAGTTAACGTAGTCAATGCCAATGCCGACGAGTTAATTCAAAAAATGACCATGGAAGGCGCCCAATCTCCAGCCGATATTTTAATCACCGTAGATGCCGGTCGGTTACATCGGGCCAAAACCTCCGATTTACTACAACCCATACAATCTGAAATAGTTCAGCAAATAGTTCCTCAAAACTTAAGAGATCCCGACAATTATTGGTTTGGTATTTCTAAAAGAGCCCGTATCATTGCGTATGCCAAAGATCGGGTGCAACCCGAAGAATTATCCACCTATTTAGATTTAGCTAGTGAGAAATGGCAGGGTAGAGTAGTGGTGCGTAGTTCTGGAAATGTCTATAACCAGTCGTTGTTGGCTTCTATTATTGCTCATTATGGAGAGGATACGGCTAAAACTTGGGCGGAAGGTGTCGTGAAAAACATGAAACGAGATCCCAAAGGGAACGATCGTGATCAAGTGAAAGCTATTTATGCCGGTGAGGGGGATGTAACTATTGTTAATTCGTATTATATTGGTAATATGCTCAATTCAACCAATCAAGACGAGGTAAAAGCAGCACAAGGTGTGGGTCTCTTTTTTCCCAATCAAGAAACCACGGGTACCCATATCAATGTTAGTGGTGTAGGGGTTGCTAAATATGCACCCAATAAAGAAAATGCTATCAAATTTGTCGAGTTTTTGGTTTCTGATGAAGCACAAAAGATATTTGCGGAATCTAATTATGAATATCCGGTGAGTAAAAACGTACCTTTAGTGGAGACACTTCAAAACTGGGGTACATTTAAAGAAGATGTACTTAATTTATCCTTATTAGGAGAAAACAATAAAAAAGCAGTCCTTATTTTTGATGAAGCAGGATGGAAATAAAAATATTTTTTCCTTAAGGAATTCTTTTTTACGCCTTAAAAGAGACAGTAGTAGGTGGTCGTTTATATCCCTTGCTATTGTTTTTTTTATTGCCTTACCGGTAATTTCAATATCGGTAAACTTATGGGGTGGACCGGGTTCGTCCTGGGGGCATATGCTACAGTATTTACTCCCTCAATACATATCTAATTCGATATACCTCATGGTAACCTGTACGCTACTAACTCTGGTTTTAGGCGTATTTTCGGCTTGGCTGGTAGCGCGTTATGAATTTCCGTTGCGAAGGGTAGCCGAATGGCTCTTAATACTTCCGCTGGCCATTCCATCCTATATAACCGCTTATGCTTATGCGGGAGTGTTTGACTACGGGGGGACTTTTACAAAGTGTCTTGAATATTTTGGACTAACACCCTTTCGGATAGATATAATGAACCGTTTTGGGTTGGCCTTTGTACTGAGCGTTTCTCTTTTTCCGTATGTGTATGTAAGTGCCCGAACTTTTTTTGTCAATCAAAGTGGAAACCTGTTAGAAGCCTCCAAAATGTTGGGAGTAGGCGAACTTAAAACATTTTTTAAAATGATACTTCCCCTCGCCCGACCGGCTATCCTAGCTGGTTTAGTTTTGGTTTTAATGGAAGTTTTGAATGATTATGGTGCCGCTACCTATTTTGGTGTTAATACTTTTATCACTGGGATTTTTAGATCCTGGTTTTCGTTAGAAGAACCTGAAACAGCCATATACTTATCGGCTATTTTATTATGTTTGGTTTTTGCTTTGTTGGTTTTTGAAAAATGGCAACGTCGAAATAAACAATTTACCCACTCCGGACGAGGAGGAAGAAGTATAGCACGTAAAAAAACTTCTAAAAAAGTAGCACTTCTTATTTTGCTTTTTGTACTATTTCCCATTGTTTTGGGTTTTATAATTCCTTTGTTCCAATTGTTGTATTGGAGTAGTTTTACATTTTACAAAGTATTTGATCAGTCGTTTCTTTCACTTTCGTTGAAAAGCCTTTGGATTGCTCTAATTACAGCTTTTTTTACAGTTATTATAGCCACTTTGCTTATCTTTGCCTCTCGTTGGAATCGTATTGGCTTTATAAAAAACCTATCCAAACTTGGGGTGTTAGGTTATGCTATTCCGGGTGCCGTGGTGGCTATAGGAATCATGATTCCTACGTTGGCCATTGATAAATGGTTGATACAAGTATTAAATAACTATTTCGGCATCTCAAGTAAGCTTTTGATAAACGGTACCTTAGCGGCATTGATTTATGCCTATATCGTACGCTTTTTAGCAGTGGCCTATAACCCCATCGAATCTGCCAGTTTAAAAGTAAGTAACGCCATACCCGATGCCTCGCGTACTCTTGGGATAGGAAGTTTAAAAACTTTTTTTAAGATTGAGTTTCCGTTGATTAAAACCGGATTGCTTGGTGCTTTTATCTTAGTGTTTATTGATGTATTAAAAGAATTACCACTGACTCTCATATTAAAACCCTATCACATCAACACCCTGGCCGTAAAAGCGTATGAATATGCTAGCGACGAACTGATCATGGAATCAGCAGTGCCCTCTCTTTTTATTATTGTTACAGCCCTTATACCGGTGATTTTACTGAGTCGTTTTTTAGGAATAGGAAAGCAGTTGTAAGAGAAGGTTTTGTTAGAAAACAACTTATACATACTTTTTTTTTATATTTTTAGTACTCTAAAAATCGTGTACAAAGCTCCTAATTTCGAGCTATTTTTATGAAAGTCCTTATCATTGAAGACGAAAAACCTGCCGCTAGACATTTAGCGCGTATGTTAGAAAAATTAAACCTCCAGGTGTTGACTTTGTTACACTCTGTGGAGGAGGCTGTACAGTGGTTTGAGCAACACCCTCACCCCGAATTAATTTTTTTAGACATACAGCTAAGTGATGGCTTGTCTTTTGAGATTTTTGAAAAGATTTCTATAAAAAGTTTTGTGATTTTTACTACCGCCTACGACGAGTATGCCTTACAGGCTTTTAAGCTCAATAGTATGGATTATTTGCTAAAGCCTATAGATTATGAGCAACTCGAATCGGCTGTAAACAAATACGCGAATTTAAAGTCCGATTGGGAACCAACTCCAACATTTAAGGTGGATTTTGAAGAAATAAAAAAGTGGTTGTCCAATCCTTTAGACAGAGTTTACAAACAGCGATTTACGGTAAAAGTGGGTTCTCATATTCGGTTAATTTCTACAGAAGACATCGTTTGTTTTTATAGTGAACACAAAGGAACTTATCTTTATACCCGCGATAAACGTAATTATTTGATTGAACCTACACTCGAAACCTTGGAAACTGAACTATCCCCTGCGGATTTTTTTCGGGTAAACCGAAAATTTTTAATACGTATTACCGCTATTGAGGACATAGTCACTTATAGTAATTCGCGTTTAAAGCTCAAAATTACTTCGTACGATCAAGAAGAAATAATAGTAGCCCGGGAACGGGTTAAAGATTTTAAAAACTGGTTAGAATAACTATGCCTGGATTTGAATTATTTTCCGAAGAAGAACGACAAGAAGTTCATGAGGTCTTATCGACCGGGATTTTGATGCGTTATAATTTTGACGCTGCGCGTCAAGGGCATTGGAAAGCCCGAGAATTTGAAAAAACATTCGCCCAATGGTTGGATGTGCGACATTGTCAATTGGTTTCTAGTGGAACGGCTGCCTTGACTGTGGCATTAGCCTCGGCTGGGGTAGGAGCCGGCGATGAGGTCATTATGCCTAGCTTTACCTTTGTTGCCAGTTTTGAAGCGGTTTTATCTGTGGGAGCTGTACCCATTGTAGTGGATATAGATGACACCTTGACCCTTTGTCCAAATCAGGTTGAAAAAGCCATTACTCCGAAGACCAAATGCATTATGCCTGTACATATGTGTGGTGGTACTGCGCGCTTGCAGGAGTTGTATGATATTTGTAAAAAACACCATTTGGTTTTACTAGAAGACGCTTGTCAAGCATTAGGTGGAAAGTACCAAGGTAAATATCTGGGAACCTATGGCGATCTGGGTTGTTTTTCGTTTGATTTTGTCAAAACCATTACCTGTGGAGAAGGGGGAGCGGTGGTGACTAATAACCCGTTAACAGCTCGATTGGCGGATCATTTTCAAGACCACGGTCACGATCATATTGGTAACAATCGCGGTGCTGAAAACCACCCATTTTTAGGGTATAATTTCCGAATTTCCGAACTTCACGCTGCTGTGGGACTCGCCCAATTACGCAAGTTAGATACGATATTAGAGATACAGCAAAAAAATTATGAGCTACTGAGAAACAGTCTCGCTGAAATTCCGGAAATACAATTCAGAAGTCGACCTGAAACTGGAGTTGAAAATTATTCCTTCCTCAATTTCTTTTTACCCACAGCCGAACAAGCCGAAACCGTCAGTAAAAAATTGGCCGATGCCGGCATAGATGGTTGCTTTTATTGGTTTAAAAACAATTGGCATTATATCAAGGGGTGGCAACACCTACAAGATTTAAAAAGCTTGTATCCTTTTTCCAAAGAAGTTCAAAAGCGAATGAAGTATCTCCAAGAAGCCGATTTTTCTCAAAGTGATTACTATATCAGCCGAACACTTTCTGTTTTAATTAAATTGAGCTGGACCGAAGAAGAAGTACATCATCGAGCTACTACTATTAAAAATACCATTGCCTCGGTACTCCATTCTTAAATTCATAAGTTGTTTATAAAACCTTTGGTTTACGGTTGACTTATGTTGGAGTTTATGGCTAATTTCACGGCATTAAAAGCAGGAAGTTTTGCAGCAGTATTTAGATCAACTTAACGAAGCCCAGTTAGCACCTGTATTACAAAAAGACGGTGCGATGATTGTGATTGCCGGTGCCGGTTCGGGGAAAACCCGAGTACTTACGTATCGCATTGCTCACTTGATGCATCAAGGAGTAGATGCCTTTAGTATTCTGGCCTTGACCTTTACTAATAAAGCCGCTCGGGAAATGAAATCTCGTATAGCTGCGATTGTGGGTGAAAGTGAAGCCAAAAATTTATGGATGGGAACCTTTCACTCGGTTTTTGCAAAGATTTTGCGAATAGAAGCTGAAAAACTAGGCTATCCCTCAAATTTTACTATTTACGATACCCAAGATTCACACAGTGTAATCCGGGCCGTTATCAAAGAATTACAACTCGATAAAGACGTTTATAAATACAAACAGATTTTTTCTCGGATTTCCTCGTACAAAAATAATCTCATCACTGTTCGCGCCTATTTTAATAATCCCGAGTTGATCGAAGCCGATACGATGGCTAAAATTCCTGAAATGGGAAATATATACAAAGCCTATGTCGATAAATGTTTTAAGGCCGGAGCGATGGATTTTGATGACCTGCTTTTGAAAACCAATGAGTTATTGACTCGATTTCCGGAAGTCTTGGCCAAGTATCAAAACCGGTTTCGTTATATCTTGGTGGATGAGTACCAAGATACCAACCACAGTCAGTATTTAATCGTCAGAGCCCTTTCTGACCGGTTTCAAAATATATGTGTGGTGGGAGACGATGCACAAAGTATTTATGCTTTTCGCGGAGCGAATATCAACAATATACTCAATTTCCAGCGCGATTATGACCAAGTCAAAGTGTACCGACTGGAGCAAAACTACCGCTCTACTAAAAACATTGTTCAAGCAGCTAATTCAATAATTGATAAAAACAAAACCAAATTAGACAAAATAGTTTGGACCGCTAATGAAGAAGGAGGGAAAGTAAAGGTCAATCAGTGTATGACCGATGCCGACGAGGGGCGTTTTGTGGCCAGTACTATCTTTGAGACCAAAATGAATCACCAACTTAAAAATGGTGATTTTGCAGTATTATACCGTACCAATGCTCAGTCGCGAGCTATTGAAGATGCTTTACGAAAAAAAGATATTCCCTACCGCATATACGGGGGACTGAGTTTTTATCAACGTAAAGAAATCAAGGATGTATTAGCTTATCTACGAGTAATAGTCAATCCCAAAGACGAAGAGTCACTCAAGCGAATCATCAACTACCCGGCTCGAGGAATCGGAGATACGACCATCGATAGAGTCGTGGTGGCTGCCAATCAACACAATTTGTCTATTTTCGAGTTATTACAACAGCTAGGGCACATCGATATTCCACTTAATAGTGGTATCCGGGCTAAATTAGCCCAGTTTGTAACCCTGATAGAAAGTTTTCAAGTGCTCAACCAAACTCACAATGTTTTTGAATTAGCCGATCATGTGGTTAAAAAAAGTGGGTTGCTTACTGAGTTGAGAAAAGAGGGTACTCCCGAGGCGGTAACTCGTATTGAAAATATAGAAGAATTACTAAACGGGATGAAAGATTTTGTGGAAGGTCAACTGGAGATTGCCGATGCAACGGGTTCTTTAGCCGAATTTTTAGAAGATGTCGCATTGGCCACCGATTTGGATAACGATACCGGTTTGGATGATCGGGTGTCCCTGATGACCATTCACTTAGCCAAAGGATTAGAATTTCCCTATGTTTTTATTGTGGGCCTAGAAGAAGAACTCTTTCCCAATGCTATGAGTATGAATAGTCGCGAAGAATTGGAGGAAGAGCGACGGCTGTTTTATGTGGCTCTCACCCGAGCCGAAAAACAAGTCTATCTCAGTTATACCCAAACTCGCTACCGCTGGGGAAAACTAATCGATGCCGAACCCAGTCGTTTTATAGATGAAATAGACGAACAATACCTAGAATATCTCACCCAGCCCGATGCCTACCGTTTTAAACCCTTAATTGACTCATCGCTGTTTGACCAGCCCATCAATAAACAAAATATCCGTTTTAATAAAGCCGTTTCCAAACCCGAAACACCCCAATTTACAACTCCTAAAAACCTAAAGCCCCTTAAAAAGAACTCTCAATCCCCAACCGATTCGATACCTACCGGGCTCCATGTAGGACAATTGGTAGAGCACCAGCGCTTTGGAAAAGGAAAAGTACTAGCTATTGAAGGTGCCGGAGCCGATTTAAAAGCCGAAATCGCCTTTGAAAACGGTGACACAAAAAAATTACTTCTTCGTTTTGCCAAACTAACAATCCTGTAATCATTGACCTTAATTATTAGGGCGTTTCCCGTTTTCGGAAAAACCAAAAACGGGTCGGGCTTTTTGTTACAATCTTTTTATAAAACTCGTTTTATAAAAAGGATTTTCACTGCAATCCCTAACGCAATAAATCCTTACTTGGTGATTGATGATATTTTTTTGTTATTCATCCCATTTGGATTATGAAAATTAAAGGATTTTTAGAATGATATAATTTTATTATATTTAGTGTTTCGATACAAGTAATGGCTTACATGAAGTGTAGTTGATTAATTATTTTAAATATTTATATAAAAATGTATCATTTCAGTTTAAATGTCAAATTTATATTTACTACACTTCTTATAATTATCATCAATAGCTTTTTTAACTCTGTTCAAGCGCAAAACCTTTTATCAAGTCGAAAGTCGAGTCATTATACCTATGTGTTTAAGATTTCAGATGAAGAAGCCAAAGATATTTATGCCTCCCAAAAAATTACACTTGATGCACCTTTTTTTCATACCCTAATAGATTCTTTTCCCACAGGAGAAACCCTTACTAAAAAATTGACTACCGGACATTATCTCAATACTTATAGTGATAAAAATCATCAAAAGGCAGAAATTACAACGGTTCAAAACCTCCAAGTTTTTATTCTTAATAATTATAGAGATTTAGTTATTCAGTTGTATGATTTAGAGGGAAACATAATTAGTGATGCTGAGGTTAAAGTCAAAAATAAAAAACTTCATTTTGACGAATCGATTCAGGCTTTTATTTTAAAAAAAACCAATAAAAAAGGTCTTTTAAGTATCCATTACCAATCTCATACAGGCTATTATTACTTACAAAGACAATACAATAACTCGGCATTTCGTAGAAGTTCTAATTTTATAATGCACAAAACACCTCTCCAATATGCGTGGAAACCTGTAGAATTTGTTGTTCATTTACCCATTGATGGTGTGAAGTCTATTTCAGATGGCTGGTCACAAGGTACCATCCGGCAAACAGAATTATTTTTTGTCCGACAATACCAACAGATAGTTTGTTTGTTTGACAAGAGTTATTGTAATCAAAAACCAAAATATTATGAGGGTTATTTGGTATTTAATAAACCCAAATTTAGACCTGGTGATACTGTAAAGTTTAAGAGTTTTATTGTAAATAAAAATGGTAAACCTTATAAAAAACCTGTAGAGGTACGACTTGTGGGACCTAAAGTATCTACCTACTTAGCAACTATCAATCCTTATGACCCGGGAGGATATACCTATCAATTTCATTTGCACGACTCTCTTAACTTAAGGTTGGATTCAGAATACACCATTTCTCTAGAGGATGAAACTAATAATAACGTGATGAACAATTCATTTTATTATCAGGATTATGAGCTTGGCAAAAACAAATTACAACTTAGAGTTCCCCATAAAAATCATTACCGAAATCAAAATTTAGAAGTTTTTATTGAAGCTACCGATGAAAACGAACTAACATTGCCCGATGCTCGCGTTCAAATTCTTGTACAAAGAAAAAAAGTCTTGGATTATTGGGAGGATTTTATTTTTATACCTGATACTTTGGACTATATCGAACGTAGATTAGAAACTACATCTGAAACTAAAATTGAAATTAACGATTCACTTTTTCCGGCAGCTAATTTTGAATATGAAATTATTGTAAAATTGCTAACCTCAGATAATGAGCTGGTTACTCAAAAGGAATGGCTTACCTACTACTATTTAAACGAATCTTTGGAGATGAGCTTAGAGCAAGATTCTATACAGGTGGTCTATAAAAAAAATGGTTTATCTACCTCTCGAGATACCGAAATATATGGAGTTGATAATTTTGGTAACGAAACTTGGATTACTCAAGGTGAAACCCCATTTACTTTTCCTCTTGACTCTTGGTATGCTTCTTATATTGCTGTTTCTGGTGACCAAAAGTTAACTTATACTTTATCCAATCAAGCTTCTCTACTACAAGTATTGGCAAATCGTACTAAGGATTCTATAAAGTTGGAAGTTTATAATCCCCGTAACTTATATTTTAATTATCATATCTATCTGAGAAATAAATTGTTATCATCCGGATATACCAATGATTTACAAATTTATGAATCGCTTGCATCGTTGGAAAATTATCAGCTTTCACTTCAATATATCTGGGGAGGAATGGTTAAAGATGAAAATATTTCGATTCCAGTTTATGAGAAAGCATTGACCATCTCAGTCAATCAACCGGAATTGGTTTACCCCGGTCAAAAAACCAGTATCGAATTGTTTGTCACTGATTTTGATGGTAATCCCGTGGAAGGTGTAGATATTACTGCTTACGGTCTTACTAAAAAATTTACGTATCAGCCGCCCCAACTTCCATATTTGGGTAAAAGGAGACCCAATAGAAATTGGATCAATACTTTTTATCTACACTCTGATAAATTAACAAAATCAAATGAAACCCCACTTGATTTTGAATTTTGGAAAAGTTTGGCCGGAATAGATTCCATAGAATTTTACAAATTCTTATACCCCAGAGAACACATATACAAAACAAGTTTTGCCACTAACGATTCAATAACTCAGTTTGCTCCCTTTGTATTTTCAAACGGTATACACATTCCCATCCATGTGATATATGTGGATAATAAGCCAGTTTTTTTTAGCTGGACTTCTAGCACGTATCCCTATTCTTTTCGTATTAGTCCTGGGTATCATCAAATAACACTCCGAACCAGTCAAAGAGAATACACGGTAGATAATTTGTATTTTCCTGAAAATCATAAACTTATTTTTAGTTTTGATGAAGGGCTAATTCAGGAAGGTGTGACTGTAGAAAAAGTTAAAAATAAATTATCCGAAAATGAAATTCAGTTGTTTTCAAGATACCTAATGCCCTATAGAAATAACTTATTAAATAATTATGTGTATCTAGAAAATGAAAACAATATCCATCTGCTTTCACCCGTAGCTAAAAATAGTTATTTTCTTCTGGCAGGACCAGTAACTGGACAAATGACCCTTAATTACGTTCCTAGTGGTCTATCCCAAGAATTCGTTCTTCAGCCTTATTTTGAATACGAATTTCAAGGAAATATGTTTCTCCTAAGAAACTTTAACTATGCCAGCCTTTTTCCTAAATTTTTATACCAGTATTCAAATAGCTACAAACTGGATGATTTTGTATTAACACCTACAAGAATCACCAATTTCTACGAAAGTAGCATTTCTAGCAAGCGTAAAAAGAACAATTATTTTTATAACACATCCGCTACCACCGCAGGCTATGGACAATTAAAAATAGAAATTGAAAATCAAGATCAGATTCACCAAGCTCCTTTAAATATCATCCTTTTTGATTCCGATAACTCGCAATTGCGAGGTGTTTTTTCAGGTAATACTCGTGAATTTCACCAGTTACAGCCCGGAAATTATCAATTGTTTTTAGTTTTTCCGGAAAAAAAATACCACAGTATAGATGCAATTAATATTCAAGCAAATGGAATTAGTTATTTGAGAATTACTTTGCCCGAAGAGCTGGCTACTGATAATGTCAGTATAAACTTGGATGAAATAATTCAGAAGTTGGTAGAGTTGGAACAGATTGATGAAAATCAAAGAGATCAAAGTCTAGAAAAAATTAATTCAGTAATAATACAACATTATTATGGCAACCATACATTTTTGATAGAAGGTTCTGTTGTGGATGATACGGGATTTCCTTTACCAGGAGCAAATGTAATGATACAAGGTACCACAATAGGAACACAGACTGATTTTGATGGACTTTTTTCTATCTATATTAATCCGGGAGATAAACTTCTCATTAGTTACGTAGGTTTTGCCTCTCAGGAAGTAAACCCATTAACCGACTCTACCCATATAAACTTAACCGCAGATAATAGCTTGTCTCAAGTAGTTGTTACTTCTTATTACAAGAAAAGTAACAATAAAACGGTACCAAATACAGAATTAGAAACTATGTTACAAGGCCAAATAGCAGGGGTTCAGATCACCAAAGAAGCAAATATTGTAAAAATTAGAGGCATGGGTTCTTTAACTAAGCAAGCTGCTCCTTTGTACCTTGTTAACGGTAATGTATTTACGGGAGATATAAATACTATTAAATCCGACCAAATTCTCCATGTGGAGGTGTTAGATAGCATTACTGGTATGGCTCGATATGGTTCAAGAGCTGCCAATGGTGCGGTTCTTATAACAATCCGTGAAGAGGGAATAAGTGATTTGCTTATGCAAAATCAATCCGCTGAATCAGAACTTTTTTATACTAGTGCGTTGGAGGGGAGTTCTTTGAGACAAAATTTCTCGGACTACGCTTTATGGCAACCCCAACTAAAAAGTGATAGCAGTGGTAAAGTTCAATTTGACGTGGTATTTCCTGATGATATAACCCAGTGGGAAATATTTTATTTAGCCATGAATGGAAAAAAACAAACCGGCCAAATTAATAAATCCATAAAATCGTATAAACCGTTGATGAGTCAATTGGCACTGCCACGATTTTTAATTGCTAATGACACTACATTTGCTATCGGTAAAACTCTCAATTATACCGATACTGAACAAGAAGTAACTATCACTTTTCAGGTTAATGACAGTCTTCGGTTTCAGAAAAAAGAACGAATTGAAACTGCGGTTATTGATACCCTGCTACTTACTGCTAGGGATACAATTTCGGTAACATATAGGTTGGAAAAAGAAGACGGTTATTTAGATGGAGAACTACGTGAAATACCCATATATCCTGCCGGCTTATTGAAAACGGAAGGCCAGTTTTTAGTTCTCGATCATAATCGAAAGATGGACTTGAGTTTTGTTCCTGAATACGGCCCGGTTACATTATATGCCCGGGCAGATGTATTAGAGGTTTTAGAAGAAGAAATAAACCATGTCATCAGCTATAGGTATTTGTGCAACGAACAAGTGGCATCCAAGCTCAAAATGCTTTTGGCACAAAAAAAATTGGCAGAATATCAACAAATTCCATTTACTCAAGAAAAACTAATCCATCGGTACATTACATTGTTAATTAAAAATCAAAAACCATCCGGTCTTTGGGGATGGTGGAAAAATTCACCCGATAGCTATTGGATAAGTTTCCATGTACTGGAAGCGTTGACAGAGGCAAGTAAACAAGGTTATAAAATTTCACTCGATACATCCAATACTGTTCGGGAACTGATATGGAGACTAGAGGCTTATAATGAATTTGGAGAGAGTTATAGAATTTTAAAAATCCTTAAACTTTTAGAAGAATCGGTTGATTATAATTCGTATATAAATAAATTGGAAAATCAAACCCATATCAATTTCCACCAACGACTCTTATTGACTGAATTACAACAAACTCATGGCCGAAAATACGAACTCGACTCTATTTTAAAACACAAGAAAACTACCCTTTTTGGAAATGTTTATTATGACGCTGAGTATACGTTGACAAACACCTTAAATAACCCCATACAAAATACACTATTGGTTTATAAAATTCTTCAAAGAGACACGTTGAATCATCAAGAGGAACTTCTTAAAATCAGAAACTTTTTCCTTGAAAAACGACAGTCAGGCGCTTGGCAGAATACTTATGAATCTGCAAAAATTGTGGAAACTATCTTAGACGAATTTTTACAAGCTGGAAAACCGCTACAACAACCTATTCTTTATGTTGAAGGAGCTATCAATCAGACAATAGAGCAATTTCCTTGGGAGTATACTTTGGTTTCTAATGCGAAGTTAAGTGTCTATAAAACAGGAGATTTTCCTGTATATTTAACCGGTTATCAGTCATTTTGGGAAAGTAATCCAGTCTTTAAATCGGACGATTTTACTATTTCTACTAGGTTTGAAAAGGAAGATGATTTCATTTTAACTAGTGGTTCAGAAGTTACACTGTTGGTGCAAGTAGATTTAAAAAAAGATGCTGAATATATTATGATTAATGTTCCTATCCCGGGGGGATGCTCCTATGCAACATCACAACCGAAATATAAATTCGAAACGCATCGAGAAAATTTTAAAAATGAGGCCACTATTTTTTGTGATAAATTGCCCCGAGGAGTGCATTATTTTGAAGTGAAATTAATTCCTCGTTATACTGGTAAATACACCTTGAATCCTGCCAAAATTGAAATGATGTATTTCCCGACATTTAACGCAAACGAAGTGGTAAAAAAAGTGACTATTCAATAATTTTTAAACTATCCTTTCTCCTGAAATTTAAGTGTTCCCACAATTCTTGATGATCAGGTTATTTGGGTAAATACGCATCAATATAACTGCTTATTATTTGAGTCATATCCGCAAGATCCTCCGGACTCCAATCATCGGCATGACCACCCACATAAATTTTTAAAGTGTTATAAATTCCGTATTCAGTAAGCTGGTCATGCAAACTTATTCCATTGCTTACCGGTACCAACGGGTCGGTGGTACCATAAAAACTACAAGTGGGTGAGGAAAGGGGTGAAATTTGATAAACGGGACTCAGTGTTTGTGCTAAATTGGTTCCGGGCGGATAAGCGCTAAGGTCGGTAAGTATAGCTAAATACAAGTCAAAATTAGGTTGGTCGCTATAAAACGGGTCTGTAAAATCGGAGGGTCCCACCACATTGGCTACAAATTTAACCTGGTCTTGCGTATCATAAGCATAGTCGTACATCATCGCAATATGTGCTCCAGCACTGGCACCAATAAAACCAAATTGGGGTTTGATTTGAAGAGTTTCTTTTTCGGAAGTAAGTTTGTTGACAATGGATTGAATATCTAAAAATTGATTGGGGAAAGCTGGAATACTTTCAGTAGCAAGTACATAATTTACATTGACAACGGCATATCCGGGATGGAGGTTCTGCAAATGGTAGACTACCTGGGTCATGTCACTTTTATCGCCACCTGTCCATCCACCACCGTGAATTAACATAATCACTGGAGTGGAGGCGGAGGTTCTCCCAGCAGGTAAATACAAATCATATACTTGTTGGGGGTGACTGCCATACGAGACATTCAGCATTATTTCTTCTTCCAAATATACCTCTTCCTCCACGACTTCGTCGTCTTGGCTACAGCTAATAAAAAGAGGGAGGATAAGAATAAGATAGTATATCTTGAAAAATGATAATTTCATAAGTTATATTTTAGATTATAACGTGAAGTACGTATTTTTATGATTTAAAACCAAATACTATGGCGAGATTGATTAAAATTTATGAGGAGAACCCCAATGAAAAACACATTCAAGAGGTGGTTAAGGTTCTACGCAATGGTGGACTTATTATTTATCCTACCGATACGGTTTATGGCTTAGGATGTGATATAAACAATACCAAAGCTCTTGAACGAGTAGCTCAATTGCGAGGAGTTAAGTTAGAAAAGGCCAATTTTTCGTTTGTATGCGAAAGTTTGAGTAATCTCTCAGATTATGTCAGACAGATTGATACTCCGGTATTTAAATTATTAAAACGCTCTTTACCGGGGCCTTATACCTTTATTTTGGAAGGAAATAACAATTTACCGGGTGTTTTTAAAAAGAAAAAAACGGTAGGTATACGGGTGCCTGATAATGCTATTACTCAGGCTCTAGTCCGAGCGTTAGGAAATCCTATCATTTCTACTTCTATTTATGATGAAGATGAAATTTTAGAATATACTACTGATCCGGAATTAATCTTCGAAAAATGGCAACATCAGGTAGATTTAGTCATTGATGGTGGTTATGGAGGAAATGTAGCTTCTACAGTAATCGATCTTACTTCCGGGGAACCGGTAGTAATACGGGAAGGAAAAGGAGATATAGATTTATAAACTCAGAAAGCTATTAATAGTTAAATTTACTTTTCTAGTGTACACACAAAAAAACACCCCAATTCTGATCAGAATCGGGGTGTTTTTTTTATAATCCAAGAGGATAATTAGTTGATAGCAGGGTCTTTTAAACCTTCTTCTATCATTTCATAGAACTGATCTAATTTTGGTAATACCACAATACGAGTTCTTCTGTTTTTAGCTTTTCCTTCCGCCGTAGCATTGCTGGCAACAGGTATATACTCACCCCGACCGCCGGCAGTCATACGAGCAGGATCAACACCAAACTCATCTTGTAACATTCTAACTACTGATGTGGCACGTAGTACACTTAAATCCCAATTGTCTTTAATTCCACTGCGGTTAATAGGCACATTGTCGGTGTGACCTTCAACTAGGAATTCAAAATCCGGTTTGTTGTTGACTACGGCTGCTACTTTACCTAATACTTCTTTAGCGCGTGCTGTGATATTATAACTACCACTAGCAAATAATAATTTATCAGATATGTTAACAAAAACAACTCCTTTTTCTACGCTAATTTCAATATCTGTATCATCCAAGTTTCCAACCGCTCCTTTCAAACTTTGTACTAAAGCTAAATTAACGGAGTCTCTACGGGTAATAGCATCTTGTAATTTACGAATTGTAAGATCTTTTTCCTTTAAACTCTCTAATGATTTTTCTAAGTTTTCGGCCCCTTTTCTTGAAAGTTCAGTAAAATCACCGATCGTTTTAATCAAGCCTTGATTGGTAGATTCTAAAGAAGCTACTTGACTTTGTAAGGAATTTACTTTAGTCTGTAGGGAGGATCTTTCTTCTAAACAGCTGTTTAATTTAACGGTGGCTGTATTTAAAAGGTCTTGTGTGTCTTTGTGTCTTTGCTCTAACTCAGCATATTTTTTGTTTGAAACACAAGATGTTAAAGTAAAAGTTACTACACCTAATAATAAAACGATTTTTTTCATAAGTTATGATTTTATAATAATTTTCTATTTTTTAACAAAAGTAATAAACTTATCTTGGATTTTCAGCGAGTTAACATTATTTTATATAGTATGAAGAATATTTGGTCTTTTTGAGTATAAAATATTGATACACAACAGAAAATGTTTGGTAGAATTTTTTCCAGGGAAGGCCTTTTCTACGTTTCTTATACATAGATACAAAATGTTGGTAAAAAGATAAATGCGAATGAATTATCGCTCCAAAATGTCGAAATTTAAGCATGCCTAAGAATCGAATTGCGGCGACACCATCCAAGCATAAACGAATAAATAATCTTATAAAAAGAGCCTTTCTGGGGGCATTTTTTAACAAATTATATAACGAATTGCGAAAATTTAAAAAGGTTTTACGGGGGCTTTCCATTTGGAGTGTACCACCACCTACATGGTAAACTACACTTTGAGAGGTATACCAAACCTCCAAATGGTGATTAAAAAAGCGCCAGCATAAATCGATTTCTTCTTGGTGAGCAAAATAATCAGAATCAAAACCACCTACTTGCCAAAAGTGTTCACGGCGTACAAACAAACAAGCTCCACTGGCCCAAAAAATAGGTTGTTCGCCCTCGTATTGGCCTTGGTCGGGTTCAATGGTATTAAAAATACGTCCGCGACAATATGGGTAACCCAAAGAGTCGATATACCCTCCGGCAGCGCCGGCATACTCAAAATAATGCGGATTATTATAATCTAGAATTTTGGGTTGTACGGCAGCTATTTTTGGATCGGCAAACAATCGATGTATCGGATTCAGCCAGCCGGCGGTTACTTCGACATCGGAGTTGAGAAGTACAAAAATATCTTCTTGGAGTCCGGACAGCGCTTGGTTATAGCCTTGAGCATAGCCATAATTTTTTTGGTTTTTAATGATTTTTACAGTGGGGTAGTGGTTTTCTAAAAAAACAATTGAATCGTCTGTAGATGCATTGTCGGCGACATAAATCTGCGCTTGTTGGCTACTGTGTGTGACCACCGAGGGTAAGAATTGCTCCAGCAAAGCTCTGCCGTTCCAATTGAGTATAATCACTGCGATTTGCATAGGCTAAAGATAGAAAAATGGGTTAAGCGGTATCTAATACTAATTGAGCTGTGTGTACAGCTACCAGAGCGGCTGTTTCGGTTCGCAATCGACTGTTGCCTAAGGATACCGATTGAAATCCTTGACGATTTGCCCTATCCACTTCCTCGGGTGTAAAATCTCCTTCCGGTCCAATTAGAATGAGTATATCTGGTTGCTTAATGACTTGGAATAATTTTTCTTTGGGCGTATCTAAGCAATGAGCTATGAAGCGAGCACGCGTACTTGCCGTTGTTTCAGCAATTAATTTTTCAAAATGTTGCGGGGCATGCAAGGTGGGAAAATAGGATTTTAATGATTGTTTCGCGGCACTGATGATGATTTTCTGGTAGCGCTCTTGGTTTATTTTTTGACGCTCACTACGTTGGGTTATTAACGGGGTGATTTCAGTAACCCCAATTTCTGTTGCTTTTTCTAAAAACCACTCAAATCGTTCGTTGAGTTTGGTAGGGGCAACAGCCATATGTAGTCGGTAGGGAAGAGGTGGTGTAAAGTTTTGACTGAGCACTTTTACCCGACATTGGGAAGCCGAAGTTTCGGTAATTTCAGCCGTATAAATAATTCCTTTACCGTTGGTAATATGTAATACATCGCCTGGCATTTTACGAAGTACTTTGGTAATATGCTTACTTTCCTCCTTACTAAATAGCGTGTTGTGAGGGGTGTCTTGTATATCGGGGTGATAAAATAATTGCATGAAAGGTGTTTTTAAAATTCTAAACGAGCCTTAGAAACCGTGGTCAAATCACTAAACTCCCCTTGCTGGTATTTTAAATACCCGGTGATGGCGATCATGGCAGCATTGTCGGTACAGTATTCTAAAGGGGGCACAAAAGTAATCCACTCCCACTCGCTCTCTGCTTGTTGCAAGGCTTTTCGGATACCGCTATTGGCAGAAACCCCGCCACCAATGGCGATTTGATTAATACCCGTCTGTTGTACAGCTTTTTGAAGCTTATTCATTAAATAACTTACAATGGTATGTTGTACTGAAGCACAAATATCGTGGAGGTTCTCTTGGATAAATCCTGGTTGTTCACTTTCTTTTTGTTGAATAAAATACAAGACAGCAGTTTTTAATCCGCTAAAACTAAAGTTTAAACCTCCCGCTTTGGGTTGCGTAAATTTAAAACGATATGGGTCGCCTTGTTGTGCATATTGATCAATTAAAGGTCCTCCAGGGTAGGGAAGCCCAAGTATTTTAGCGGTTTTATCAAATGCTTCACCGGCCGCATCATCAAGGGTCTGTCCCAAAATTTCCATAGAAAAATAATCGCGCACCAAAACTATTTGAGTATGACCCCCACTAATGGTAAGTGCTAAAAAAGGAAATTGGGGATTTTTAGATTGATTTTTTATAAAATGAGCCAATATATGAGCCTGCATATGATTTACTTCTATCAACGGAATACCGAGCCCCCAGGCCAAGGATTTCGCAAAAGAACTTCCTACTAAAAGCGAACCCATCAGACCGGGACCTTGCGTAAAAGCGATGGCAGATAAATCTTTTTTACCGATATTTGCTTGTTGTAAAGCCTGATGAACCACCGGAACTATATTTTGCTGGTGGGCCCGAGAGGCCAATTCAGGAACTACACCCCCGTATTGTTGATGAATTTTTTGTGAAGCAACTAAATTGGACAGTACCCAACCGTTGTGAACCACTGCCGCAGCAGTATCATCACAAGAAGACTCAATGCCTAAAATATAGTGGTTGTTTTGTGAAAAATCAGGCATAAATATTGATGTAAATTGTATAACTTTCGCAAAGTTATAAACTTTAATTGCTATCAAGAAATTTAAAAAAATACTGCTTCGTACAGTACTGGCAATCATTTTGTTAATGATTGTACTTCTGGTTTTGCTTTCGATTCCCGCAGTGCAAACCAAGATAGCAAATATAGTGACTAAAAAGCTAAACCAAAACTATGGAACCGATATTAATATCGAACGCCTTGGCTTGGACTGGAAGGGAAACCTAGATATTCGAGGAGTCTATATAGCCGATCATCACCAAGATACGCTTATCTACTCCGATCAAATCACTACTTCCATACAAAATTTCAAAGCACTAACTCAAGGTAATCTGGATTTTGGTAAACTGTACCTTAAAAATACCAAATTATACATCAAAACTTATCGGTCGGAAACTACTGATAATTTGAGTTTGTTTGCTGAAAAATTCAAGCCCGAAACTCCCAGTGAATCTTCCGAACCTTTTAAACTAGATGCACAATGGCTGGTTTTAGATCATGCAGATGTTAAAATTATTGATCAAAATTTGGAGCAAGAAGAGGTGGTTTCCTTTTTAGGACTTGTATTGGATGCAGAAAATTTTAAAGTCCATGATGTTGATATTTTTGGTGATGTTAATCAACTAAGTTTTTTATACAACAACCAAATAGATGTACAAAAACTCAAAGGTGATTTTTCATACACTTACGAAGCGTTGGCCATTGAAAATATGGAGTTAGAAACGAGCGAAAGTTCTATGAAAGGCGACTTGAAATTGGTGTTACATCAAGGAAGTTTTGCCGATTTCGCGGATAAAGTTCGCTTTGAAGTGGTGTTTGACGAAGCTCGATTATCAACCAACGATCTTCAGGTGTTTTATGACGAATTTGGTGATAACCAACTCATTGATATTTCCGGTACAATGACCGGTCCTCTTAATGATTTTCAACTTCGCAATTGGCTACTTAAAAATCAAGAAACAGAAATTCAAGGAGATTTTATTTTTCAAAATTTATTGAGTGATACCGAATCCTATGTCATTTCTTCTCCCAATCACCAAATTACCTCCAATTACTACGATTTAAGACGCTTGTTGCCGGGTTTGTTGGGCGACTCTCTTCCGAAAGAAATGGAACAAATTGGGACTTTTACATTGGCAGGATCTACCCGAATTGAGGGGGATGACATTGCAACGGATTCTCAACTACAAACGGCGATTGGTCAATTAATTTTAGAAGAATTATCGGTTCAGAATTTTTCTGACCCCCAACAAGCTACTTATTCTGGCCAATTGGGATTGGTAGGAGTAGATCTAGGTAAAGTTTTGGGAACCCAAATGCTGGGCCGCGTACAAGGACAAATCACAGTAGATGGTCAGGGATTTGATCAACAAAGCCTCAATACGGATTTGATTGCGGCAGTTCAAAGTTTGGAATTCAATGGTTATACCTATACGCAAGTATATCTAGACGGGACTCTTAAATCTCAATTCTTAAACGGCAAACTTCAGATCAATGATCCCAATTTAAAGATGGACTTTGACGGTTTGGTCGATATGAGCACACCGCTGAATACTTATAATTTTTATGCAGATATGTATTATGCTGAGCTGAATCAATTAAATCTTTTTAAACGGGATAGTATTTCAATTTTTACCGGTGTTATTGCTATGGATATGAGAGGTACCGATATGGATCATGTGGTCGGGGCCTTACGGATTTCTCAAAGTACTTATCAAAACGAAGTACACGATTATTATTTTGATGATATATTGGTATTGTCTACTATGGAGGACGAACTACGAACCATCGAAGTAATCTCTCCCGATATTGTCACGGGTAAATTGACTGGTAATTTTAAATTGGCCGAATTGCCGAGTTTGTTTCAAAATTCTATTGCCAGTATTTATGCTAATTACCAGCCCCAAGTGGTGACCGATAATCAATTTTTAAACTTTAATTTTGAAATTCAACACACCATAGTCGAAATATTTTTACCGCAAATTCGCTTTGGCGAAAATACCTTTGTGAGAGGTTCGGTGGCGTCTGACGAATCCAAGTTCAAACTCAATTTCCGATCCCCTAATATTACGGCTTTTGGCAATTATTTGGAAAAGGTGAACTTGCAAATGGATAATAGCAACCCGCTGTTTAATACCTATTTAGAAGTCGACTCGATCAATATGGGTTTTTATGCATTGAAACAATTTAATCTGATTAATGTAACCATGAAAGATACCTTGCATTTTCGGACGGAGTTTGACGGTGGAAAAACACAGATGCAGGATAAATTTAATTTGTCTCTTTACCACACCATCAACCCCATGGGGAAATCTGTAGTAGGTTTTAAACAATCAGATTTTACACTAAAAGACTACCAGTGGTTTATCAATGAAAACAACGATTCTCTGACCCGCCTTACTTTTGACAATAACTTTAGAAATATAACTTTAGATACCTTGGTGATCAGTCATCAAGACGAATATATTCGGGCGGCTGTCCAAATTTCGGATTCCACTTATAAAGATATCCGTTTGCAGTTTTCAAATGTCGATTTAGGAAAACTTACTCCCGCACTTGACAGTATCGAAATAGGTGGCTTGATCAATGGAAATCTCAATGTGTTACAAGAGAACAGTCAATATTATCCCAATTCAGATGTAAGTATAAGCAATTTAACTGTCAACGATAATCTGCTGGGGGATTTGGTCATGCTGGTTACCGGAAATGCCGATTTGACCGAGTATGTTATTAACACCACCCTGACCAATGAAAATCTTAAATCGTTAGATGTACAAGGTAAAATCGAAGTCAAAGAGGTCAATTCGACTATTGACTTGGGAATTGTTTTAAACGATTTTGATTTGAGTTTTGCCAATCCTTTTGGAGCGGGAGTGATATCAGATATACGCGGAGTGATGTCGGGTAGTATGAAAGTGGATGGGTATTATAAATCACCCGATATTAATGGTCATTTGGTACTCAATAATACAGGGATGCGAATCGACGAATTAAATCTCGATTTTGATTTTAAAAACAATACCCCCATACGGGTTACTAAAAATCGTTTTACCATCCCTAAAACCTTTGTCACGGATACCGAGTTTCAAACGGTAGCAAATTTAGAAGGCTATTTTGAACACACCAATTTTTCTAAATGGGGTATGAATTTAGATTTAACCACCGATCGTTTTTTGGTGCTTAATACCGTTGGAGACGAAGAATCACTTTATTATGGAACGGCCTTTATTGAAGGATCGGCCTCTATGTACGGTCCGGTAGATGAGTTGGTCATTAAAGCAGACGCAAAGACCTCTGCTGGTACAAGTTTTAAAATTCCCATTAGCGATGTTCACTCGATTGGTGAAGATTCGTTTATCTATTTTTTATCACCGGAAGAAAAAGATGCTCGTCTGAGTGGAGTTGAACTCAAAAAACCTGAAATTAAAGGCCTTACACTTGAATTTGACTTGGAGATTACACGAGATGCCTTGGTGGAAGTAGTCGTGGATTTAAAAAATAATTCCATGCTTCGTGGACGTGGGGAGGGCATACTATTTATAGAAATCGCTACTGCTACTGGTCGATTTAATATGTGGGGGGATTTTCATGTACACGAAGCCGTGTATGATTTCCGCTACGGAGGCTTGGTTCAAAAAGAATTTTTTGTTACCCGAGGAAGTAACTTGAGTTGGAATGGACGCCCCGAACGAGCCACACTGGATATTAAAGCAGTTCATAAAACTTCAGCGAATCCTGCTGTATTGTTAGACAATCCAACCAGTAATCGGAAAATTGATGTGGAGGTAGCCATTTCAATGTCTGGCGACTTGAGTTCTCCACAATTGGATTATGAATTTAATTTCCCTGGGGTAAGTTCTAATGTCAAATCGGAATTAGACTATAAATTAGCTGATCGTCAAATACGTGAAAATCAAGCGCTTTATCTGGTTACCACCGGGTCCTTTTCCGGAGATACTTTTAGCTCCCAACAAGGTACGGATGCTTTGGTACAACGAGCTACGGGTATGTTAAATGAAATTTTAGCCGATGACGAATCTAAGTTTAATGTTACCGTTAATTATTCACAAGGAAGTACTACTCCGGATGGAGTAACTTCCAATCAAGTGGATTTTGGTATTAATACCCAGATAAGTGAGCGGATCTTTTTTGATGGTCGAGTAGGGGTACCGGTAGATGATGTGGGAGATAATCGCGTAGCCGGAAATTTCCAGATTCAAGTTTTACTCAACGACGAAGGTAGTTTAAAATGGAATATTTTTAGCCGGGAAGCCAAAATTCAATTTATAGGAGAAGAGCAGGGTTTTGAGCACGGAACGGGTTTGTCGTATTCGGTTGAGTTTAATAATTTCAGACAATTATGGCGCCGGTTTTTTGGAAAAGAGGAAGAAGAAACCACTGTCGAAGAAAATCCTTCCGGTCTCTTAAATATACTACAAGAAAACAACACCAACGAAGAGGGTGAATGATTCCCTTAGCGGAAAAATATGTGTCATTTAAGATCTCTCCATTATTCCTTTACGGCAATCATCGAAATTTCTACATGCACAGATTTAGGAAGGTGCTTTACGGCTACCGTCTCCCGTGCTGGTGCTGTAGCTTCGTTAAAATACCGACCGTATACCTCATTGACCTGAGCAAAATCTTCCATGTCATGGAGAAAAATGGTAGTTTTTACTACGTGTTCAAAATTCATATCTGCGGCTTCTAAGACCGCCGATAAATTTTTCATTACACGCTCGGTTTCACTGACTATATCTTCCGTTTCAAGAGCGCCTGTTGCTGGATTAAGAGCAATTTGGCCGGAGGTAAAAAGCATATTACCGATTTGTACAGCTTGACTGTAGGGTCCAATGGGTGCCGGTGCATGGGGGGAGGTGATTATTTTTTTCATAAGTATCTGATTATTGGTTACAAATATCGCATTTCGTTTTTTAAATAAAAATCAAAAGCGAATGCTTCTAAAAAAAGATTTTGTGTAAGATTGTTTTCATACAAAAATCACAAGCAGTTCCTCCGCAAATCTTTTCCCGAAAGGGTTATATATCGGATAAATATTGCGTAATTTTGCACCCCAAAAACCGAAAATAATCCATGAGAGACGATTTTTTTAGATACCAAGCACAAACCACTCCACATCCATTGGGGTTGGAGATTGCACGGGCTGAAGGGAGTTTTTTGTACGATACTTCCGGGAAGTCGTATTTGGATTTTGTGGCGGGCGTATCAGCCAATACTTTAGGGCATTCACCCAAAGCGGTGGTTCAGGCCATCAAAGATCAGGTGGACCAGTATATGCACGTGTTTGTGTATGGAGAATTTATCCAACAACCTGCGGTGGAATTAACCAAGATGCTGGCTGCCCATTTACCCGAATCCCTTTCTACCACGTATTTGGTTAACAGTGGTACTGAGGCAATGGAGGGAGCTATCAAGCTGGCCAAACGAGTCACGGGTCGTCAAGAGATTGTCAGTGCCCATCACGCTTATCATGGTAGTACCATCGGATCGTTGAGTATTATGGGTTATGAAGAGAGAAAAAGGGCCTTTCGTCCGTTGATGCCGGGAGTTCGTCATATTTGGTACAACGACCTCCGTGACATTGAAAAAATTACCGAACAAACCGCGGCAGTGATTTTAGAAACCATACAAGGTGGGGCCGGGTTTATCCTTCCGGAAGCAGATTATTTAAAAAAAATACGCCAACGCTGTGACGAAACCGGAGCACAGTTGATTTTAGACGAAATTCAGACCGGTTTTGGACGGGTTGGAAAGCTTTTTGGATTCGAGTGTTTTGGAGTTATTCCGGATATTTTGGTGTTAGGTAAAGGTATGGCCGGGGGAATGCCGGTAGGTGCTTTTGTTTCTTCTTACGAAAAAATGGCCTTACTGAGTCAAAATCCAAAAATGGGTCATATCACAACATTTGGGGGAAATCCGGTCATTGCGGCCGCTGCCAAAGCCACGCTGACCCAGTTACTTGAAACTGATTTGATCGAGCAAACACTTCGAAAAGAACAACTTTTTAGATCGCTTTTGGTACATCCACAAATTCAAGAAGTACGTGGCAAAGGACTTATGTTGGCTCCTCTACTAAAAGATGCCGATACCGCCAGCCGCGTAATATTGAAATGTATGGAGGAGGGGCTGTTGTTATTTTGGCTGTTGTTTGAAGAACGAGCCCTTCGAATCACTCCTCCTTTGACAATCTCAGAGGCGGAAATTACGCAAGGATGCCAGATTCTATTAAAAGTATTGGATGAGTTAGATTAAAGATTAACATATAATTAACTGCTTATTAGTTAGTTATAATCGTACTTTTGTTCATTATTTTGTTAAAAACATATCTTACGAAAACCAAGGTGCCTTAATTAGATTATTATATTTAGATAGCAAAGATTTCGTAAATTCGAGTATATGAATTTGGACCACAACGAAGACCATAATTTATCGCTTTCCCGCTTTGAATCCATGCTAAAAACCAATGCTATATTGTTTTTTGATTCGGAAGAATTTGAAGAAATAATCGGCTACTATTTAGACAATGGAAAGATTGCTATGGCCAAAAAAGCGACCAAATTAGGTCTTGAACAACATCCTACTTCGGTTAATCTCAAGCTTTTTCAAGTAGAGATGTATATTTTCGAAGATAAATTAGACATTGCCGAGGCTTTGTTGACCGAGATAGAAAGTATTGAAAGCTATAACGAAGAGATTTTTATACAAAAAGCCAATATCTATTCCCGAAGGGATGACCATAAAAAAGCCATTGAATTTTTAAATATTGCTTTGGATATTACCGATGACAAACCCGATGTATGGAATTTGTTGGGTATGGAATATTTATTTATGGACGACTTTGAGCATGCTAAGTATTACTTTATGAAATGCATAGAAGCAGATGCTGTAGATTATGCTTCGTTGTACAATCTGATTTATTGCTTTGAGTATCTGGATCAACACCGAGAGGCCATCGAGTATCTCAATGTGTATTTAAATACCAATCCATATTCAGAAGTAGCTTGGCATCAAGTGGGAAAACAGTATTACGAACTTGGAGAATACGAACGAGCTATCGCTGCTTTTGATTTTGCAATCATTTCAGACGATACGTTTGTGGGTGCTTATTTCGAAAAAGCCAAAGTACTGGAACGCTTGAAAAGATATCATGAGGCCATAGAAAATTATATGATTACTATTGATTTGGATCATCCTACTTCGTTTGCTTACCTACGTACCGGTAAGTGTTATGAAAAGTTAGGTAACCACGAGTTGGCTTTACAGTTTTATCTAAAATGCGTCGAAGAAGATGTACTACTCGACAAGGGCTGGATTGCTATTACCGATTTTTATTATAAGAAAAAAGACTTTCAAAAAGCGCTATACTACATTGATAAAGCCATCAATATCGATAACGAAAATTCAAAATACTGGAAACGTTACGGCGATATTAATTCCAAACTCAAATACTTTGAAGAAGCCGAAGAAGGCTATCGTAAAGCCATTGAATTGGGAAATATGGATTTTCAGGTTTGGATTATGCGCACCGATGTTTTAATCGAATTAGGGGAATACAACGCTGCAATTAATCACCTGAAACAGGCAGCGGAATACTATCCCGATCAAGCCGAAATTGAATATCGACTGGTAGGACTTTACTACAGTACCCAAGAAACAATAAAAGCTGAATTTCACCTGCAAAATGCCTTGCAACTCGATGTAGACAACACCATTATCTTAGAAGTGTTTTTTCCTTGGGTATATGAACAAACAGCGGTACAAAAGCTAATTAAAAAATTCCGTAAACAATCTTCGTAAGGCTACAATTTTAACATCATGTCACAAAAGCTTCCTAACCGGAGAACTGCTATATATTTGAAAGGATTTTTAATGGGGATAGCCGACGTTATTCCCGGGGTGTCGGGAGGAACCATTGCATTTATTACGGGTATTTATGAGGAATTGGTCAATACCATTCATAACCTGAATTTGGGATTTTTCAAAGTGCTGAGAAATCAAGGTTTTATCCCCGCTTGGAATACTTATAATCTAACTTTTTTATTGCTTCTCGTTCTAGGAATCGCATCCAGCTTTATACTCTTAGCGCGCTTGGTAGCGTTTTTGTTAGAAAATTATCCGGTGTTGATTTATGCCTTTATATTTGGATTAGTAGCCTTTAGTGCTATTTTAGTTGGTAAACAAATCAGTCGTTGGAATGTGGTTCATGTGCTTTCACTATTGGTTTTTATTGGTATAGGTTATTGGATAACCATATTAGAACCTGCTCATGCTCCGGATAGTTATTGGTATTTGTTTTTCTCGGGTGCTATTGCTATAATCGCCATGATTTTACCCGGCATTTCCGGTTCGTTTATACTTATTTTGTTGGGTTCTTATCCTGTTTTTTTAGATATAATAAACGACTTATCTAGCTCAATTTCTGGATTGGATGGAGAGGTTTTTTTCCCGAGTTTAATTCAATTACTAGTTTTTGTTGCGGGTTTACTCGTTGGAATTAAAAGTTTTTCAGGTGTATTAACCTGGCTTTTTAGAAAGTATAAAGATCTGACTTTAGCCATTTTGACCGGATTGATGATTGGTGCTATGAATAAAATTTGGCCTTGGAAACAAACACTTACTACTTATATTAATAGCAAAGGAGAAGAAGTACCTTTGTTGGAAAAAAGTGTACTGCCTACCGATTATTTGGGGGATCCCCAACTCTTACCGGCAATCCTATTGGCCGTGACAGGATTTATGATACTATATTTGATTGAAAAAATAGCTCTCCAAAAAGGGAAACAAACATGAAAGGATTAGATAGTTTTAGTGGAAAAATGTGGCTTTTTCTCAAGGGCGTTATCATGGGAGCGGTCAATAAAGTTCCTGGTATATCGGGTGGGGTCGTGGCCTTTGTGATGGGATTTTACGAAGAGTTTATTTATTCCCTACAAAAAATTAATCTTAAAGCTTTTAAGCTGTTAATTAACGGTCGTTTTCGAAGTTTTTATTCCTATATAAACGGGCGTTTTCTATTTACATTGATAGCTGGTGTCGTTTTTAGCTATTTTACGGTTTCTCTATTATTAGATTTTCTAATAAAAAAATACGAGCTGTATGTTTGGAGTGTATTTTTTGGACTCATCATCGGATCTATTTTTTATATAGCTCGTGATTTTAAAGAATGGAACAAGCGAAATATACTGATACTTACGGTGGGTATTATCGCCGGAATTAGTTTGAGTTTTTTAGAACCTGCAGCTGAAAATGACCATTTGTTGTTTGTGTTTTTATGTGGAATTATCAGTGTTTCCGGAATGACATTACCCGGTCTATCGGGTTCATTTATCTTGATTCTTATTGGGAACTATGTACTGTTGTTAGTCGACTCGGTGAATGCATTGTTTCTTACCTTGACCGACTTAGCGGTACTTGATTTTTCGTTTACTGCCGACCCACAGCGAATGCGTTTGCTGCAAGTATTGGCTAGCTTTACAATGGGCTCCTTAGCGGGCCTAATTACCCTATCCCATTTGTTGGGGTATCTACTAAAAAAATATAAACTGGCAACCTATGCAGGTATAATGGGTTTTATAACCGGTACCTTAGGAGTGGTGTGGCCATGGAAAGAGAAGGTCTATCAATTAGATGCTGCCGGTCAGGTAATGACTGACGAACATGGTGAAATGATTATCAATAACTACGTGCGGTATTTACCTGAATGGGGAACTCAGGAAACACTATTTGCCCTATTTTTGATACTTTTGGGTATCTTTTTTGTCTTGGCTATTGGCTGGCAAGAAAGTCGAAACAAAAAGAAATTAAAATCTTAAGTACATGGCTTGGTACGGTTTACTAGGAAATAATATTGCCTATTCGTTTTCCAAAGCCTATTTCGAATCTTTTTTTAAAGAAAACCAATTACCCCACAGCTTCAAAAATTTTGATTTGCCCCACTTGGAGCAATTTCCCCGTATTTTTGAAGATTACCCGCAGTTACGAGGACTCTGTGTAACTATACCGTACAAAATAGAGGTGATGCGTTATTTGGATTCGGTGGACGAGCAAGCTTTACAAATCGGAGCTGTAAATAGTATTAAGATAACCGAATCAGGTCAACTTATTGGCTATAATACCGATGCATTTGGTTTTCAAAAATCTTTACAACTACATCTTCAACAGCCAACCAAAGCTTTGGTATTGGGTACGGGAGGCGCCTCTTTAGCAGTCGCTTATGTGTTGCAAAAGCTTGAAATTCCTTATGTGCAAGTATCTAGAAATCCCCAAGCTAATCAAATTTCGTATGATCAAATCACACCCGATCTCATGGGAAGCCACCACCTCATTATCAACTGTACTCCGTTGGGTGTAGGTCAGTGGATAGAGTATTCTCCCAACTTGCCTTATGAGCAAGTCACCCCACAACATCTGTTGTTTGATTTGGCCTATAATCCTCCCGAAACCGTTTTTTTAAAAAAGGGAAAACAACATGGAGCACAGCTAGTCAATGGAAAAGAAATGCTACTATTTCAGGCTCAAAAGTCCTGGGAGCTGTGGAATTTGTAGTAAATTAATTTAAAAACGGTTCTTAAACTTTGCTAATCCAAGCGGAGTTATTATCTTTCTACCCAAAATTGTTAGAACTCATAACATTGAAAAATATGTCAGACCAAAATCAAATACCTCAGGAGAACGAAAATGAGTCGGTACAACCCCATTTGGAGGAGAATAACCCCATCAACACTTTGGGTGAATCTGAACCAACTGCAAATGCTGATCTCGAGCAAGAAGAACCGAATGTGAAAAAAGAAGAGCTTGAAGAAGTACCTTCAGATGTATCCGAAAATGCTGATGAGGCAACTGACATTACCCATTCGGAAGCGGTTGAATCAAGCCCGGAGACTGGGGCTACCCCGATTTCAGCAAGCGATGAGGAGGATATCAATGACGAAGAGGAAATATCTTCATCGGAAGATGAAGAAGAGGTAGATGAGGATGATGTTTCAGGCAGCAGCGCCGATTATCAGTCGATGAATCAGAAAGAACTCATCGATGCACTAAAAAATCTATTGGCTACCCAAAAAATTCAAAACATTAAAAAAGAGGTAGAAGAAATTAGAAGTGAGTTTAACAGTAGTTTTGAAGAAGAATACAACGAAAAAAAGGAAGAGTTTATCGCTGCAGGCGGAAATTTTATAGATTTTCATTATACGACCAAATTAAAATCAGAATTTGATTCGCTTTATTTTGATTATAAAGTGCGTCGTAATAATTATTACAAAGAACTCAAAAAGGACTTGCAGTTAAATCTGCAAAAACGTCTGGATTTAATAGAAGAATTAAAAAGCCTAATTACGGTTGAAGAGGATCTAACAACCACCTTTAAAAGGTTTCGAGAAATCCAAAATAAATGGCGTGAGGCGGGAGCCATTCCTCGAGATCGGTATAATTTGGTATGGAATAACTACCACCACCATGTAGAGATTTTCTATGATTTTGTGCATTTAAATAAGGAATTCCGCGATATGGACTTCAAGCACAATCTAGAGGAGAAAATGAAGATTATCAGTCGTGCTGAAGCTCTTGCTCAAGAACCGGACATTAAAAAAGCCTTCCGAGAGTTACAGATGCTCCATAAAATGTGGAAAGAAGAAACCGGACCCATTGAAAAAGACTTACGTCAGCAGGTTTGGGATAGATTTAGTGCGGCTACCAAAGTAATTCATGATCGTCGGGCAGACTATTTGAAAAATATTGAAAGTAGTTACGAAGAAAATCTGGAAACTAAAAAAGCTCTGATTGAAAAAATCAAGCAGTTAGCTGAACAGGAAAATAATCACACCGAATGGCAACAACACATTAAGACTGTTGAAAGTCTGAGAACTGACTTTTTTAAAGCAGGTAAAGTGCCTCAAAAAGATACCGAAGCCATTTGGAATGAATTCAAAGAGGCGGTTCGGACATTTAATCGCAATAAAAACAAATTTTATAAGCAACAGAAAAAAGAACAATTTGATAACCTTCGTAAAAAAAGAGAATTAATCCAAATTGCGATTGAACATAAAGACAGTACCGATTTTGAAACTGTTACTCCTCTGATGAAAAAAATACAAGAAGAATGGAAGACCATAGGTCACGTTCCCCGCAGAGAGAGTGATAAAATTTGGAAAGAGTTTAAGGATGCTTGCAATCAGTATTTTGATCGGTTGTATGAAGAGCGAAACAAATTTAAAAAAGAGGAAGAAAAAGCTTTGGCTGAAAAAGTCACCTTACTTGAGGAGGTTCAGCAATTGAATGAATCTGCCGATACCCCCGAATTGGACAAAATCAAAGAATTTATCCGCAAATGGAAAGAAATCGGCCGGGTGCCTTATGCGCGTAAAAGCATTGAGAATAAATTTAATCGATTGATAGATTCATTATTTAAAAAGTTGGATATCAGTAAAATGGAATCTGAACTTTTAAAGTATGAAAACAAACTGAATATACTGGCTTCAGGCGACGAACGTAAAGTACAAAATGAGGCTTATTATATCAGTAAAAAAATAGAAGAAATTAAGCAATCTATTAATCAGCAAGAAAACAACTTAGGCTTTTTCCAACATGTGGATCAAAATAATCCCATGGTGAGAGAGGTACTAAGAAGTATTGAGAAAATGAAGGATGAACTTGAAATGCTTCAAGCTAAATATGCCAAATTAAAAGAACACTTATAACAAAGGAAGCTTAGTAGGGGCTTTTTTTATGGAATGTCCTCTTTGTCATACCTCGTTACATCAAGTGGTTTGCGATGATCCAAAACATTTCTTTTACCAATGTATGCATTGTGATGCTCTGGTAAGATCAACCACTAATTATTTATCGGTCGAGGCCGAAAAACAGCGGTATTTACTACACAACAATAATGTTTTGGATGTGAATTACCAAGAATTTGTGTCTCCTATTATCCGCCAAATACTAGCGGATTTTAGTCCAACTACTTCCGAAGGGCTTGATTTTGGTGCCGGAACCGGACCAGTAACCACTTTTTTATTAGAAAAACAGGGTTATAAAATGCAACTTTATGATCCGTTTTTTCATCCCGATACTTCGGTGTTAAAACAGTTGTATGACTTTATTATTTGTTGTGAAGTTATCGAACATTTCCACCATCCGGATTTGGAATTCACAACCTTACAATCCCTTCTAAAACCTCACGGGAAACTTTATTGTATGACTCATATCTATGATAATCAGCAACCTTTTGTAGATTGGTATTACAAAAACGATCCCACCCATGTGTTTATCTATACTCCAAAAACCTTGCGCTACATTCAGAAACATTTCGGATTTAAAAAAATGACCATCCGGCATCGGTTGGTGGTGTTTGAAATGTAAAAAAGGCTACAGTACCTGAGCCCGAAGCATTTCGCGTTTTCCCGGAGGTCCGGGAATTTTAGAGACGGTAAATCCGGCTTCGAGCATCGCTCTACGGGCACTACCTTTAGAGGCGTAGGTAACTAAAACTCCTTGGGGTTTTAAAGCATCGTACATTTTTTTAAAAATAGGATAGGTCCATAACTCAGGTTGAACCCGAGCTCCAAAGGCATCAAAATAAATCAAATCAAAATTGCTTTGCGCATTTATATTTTCAAACCACTCCTTTCTTTTTTTGATTCTAAATTGTGGAATGATTTCTACTGGTTCTTCCCAAGGGCTGCGGTGTAATCGTTCAAATAACTGCTTATCTATTTGAAGTACTTCGGAATAGTTTAAAGCATTGATTTCTTCAAAAGAAAGTGGGTAAGCCTCTAGAGTTTCATAGGTAATAGAAAGGTTTTTTTCTTGGGCTTGTAGTAGCGTTAACAAGGCGTTTAATCCAGTACCAAATCCAATTTCTAATAAGTGAAGCGGTCGCTGAGTATTTTGTTGAAGCCAATACTGCAGACCTTCTTGAATAAAAACATGAAGAGCTTCGGTAATAGCACCGTGTTTGGAGTGAAAGGTTTCTTGCCATTGAGGGATTAAAAGACTGTTGGAACCGTCGGCTGTAATGATGATTTCTCGTTTCACCTTAGTGGATGAGTAATTTTTTTATTTTAGGAATGGGACCCAAACAGGTAGTTTGATGGCAGGCTATACAGGCATGTACAGCGTTGTTGTATCGTTCTTTGACTGATACTTCAGAAAGCGTATCATAGATAAAAGAGACTTGTTGCAAATAAAGTCTGGAAAAACCTTCGAACGATTCGTTTCGTACAAAACGGTCAGACATCTCAGCTGAATATAGTTGGTCTAAATCTAGTTCAAGTGCTGGAAGCTGCTCCCCCGTTTGAATACTCTCTTTGATTTCCTGGTGCATATCGTAAATAGAATGCATATACAACGCCATTTCAGAATACTGATATAGCTCGAATGTTTTGGGTGTGTCTTCAGTGGTTTTCTTACATGATATAAACACCAAGAGCACCACTATTATAATGACTCGCATGATTATTCTTTTATAAGTACCCCGTGCGCTTCAAAAAGTAGCGTTTTGCTGTCACCGGAAATAGCAGCAATTTCTTCTTCAGATTTTCCTTCGTCCGAGGCGTAGTATTTTTTTTCATGTTCGGTAAGTACAGAAATATAGGCTTTGCCCTCTACTACAACTTCTTCTCCATCTAAATTCATGGGTACAAAAAATCCGTAATCTTTAAATTTGACTTGAACTTCTTGTCCATTTTCTAAATCCAAACGCATCCAGCACCCTTTTCGTTGACAAACGGCATTAACAGTAGAGGTAAATTTTGCTTCCACCGTATCATGTATGTCCAGGGTTGCATAGAGTTCGGCCATTTTCTCTTTACTAAGTGACCCCACATCCGTGATTGAATCTCCCAAAGAAAGGTAGGTTACAGGCTCGGTAGTTACTGAATTATTTGTATTTTTAGTATTGGATTGACAGCCAATAGCGATTATAAAAATGCTAATAAATAAGGGTAAAAATTTCATTGTATCTTAAATTAAGTGATAAATAAATGTCGATTTTATTAATTCCTCAAAAAATGAGCGGTTAGACTTTTTAAAGAAGTATTTATTGACTATATTTGAACATACAAATTTATAAAACTTTCTCATTAAAATGGCTCTATCAGATTCCTTTACTATAGAAATAAATAAAGTAAATCAATCCCGACTGCCCGAAACCGATATACAAAATCCGGTGTTTGGTACTGTTTTTTCAGACCATATGCTGATATGCGAGTACAAAAATGGACAGTGGTCCAATCCCAAAATCCAGCCTTATGTCAATTTATCAATTTCTCCCGGAGCCCGAGTTTTTCACTATGGCCAAGCAATTTTTGAAGGTATGAAAGCCTATCGAGATGCGCAAGGACAGGTGTGGCTTTTTAGACCCGAAGAAAACTTCAAACGCTTTAATAAATCGTCTGTAAGAATGGCGATGCCGGAGGTTCCCAAAGAAATATTTTTAGACGGGTTGTTAGAGTTATTGCGACTCGATTATGACTGGGTACCCTCAGGTTATGGCAATTCTCTATATATACGCCCCTTTATTTTTGGAAGTCAAGTCGGGGTGTCTGCTTCCCCTTCAGAAGAATATACTTTTATGATTTTGTTATGCCCGGTTAAAACTTATTATACCGAAAAAATTAAGGTGCTCATTTCTGATTATTATAGCCGTGCAGCCAATGGGGGAGTAGGTGCTGCAAAAGCAGCCGGAAATTACGGTGCGCAGTTTTATCCCACCAATTTGGCTCGACAAAAAGGGTACCATCAAGTGATTTGGACGGACGATTGTAGTCATCAATTCTTGGAAGAAGCCGGAACAATGAATGTCTTTTTTAGAATTAATGACCAACTCATTACCGCACCGGTTTCTGATAGAATTTTAGATGGTGTTACCCGAAAAAGTATTATTGACTTGGCCAAACATCTCAACTTAGATGTAGAAGTTCGAAAAATCACGGTTGATGAACTCTTACAGGCTCACCAAAACAAAAAGCTCAAAGAAATTTTTGGGGTAGGAACAGCCGCCCTTATCAGTGCAGTTGCCGGTTTTGGATATAAAGACAACCATTACGAACTCCCGGATGTAGAAGATTCTTACTCCGACTTATTGAAGGAAAAGTTAATGAATATTCAATGGAATATTGATGAAGACCCCTTTGGTTGGCGCTTAAAAGTATAGTTGCTAAATAAATTTCCTATTCAGCTTTAAAAAAATCCTTGACACCTGCTTCAATTCGGATGGGTAAATCGTTTTGAGCAGGTGGAATGGGACATGAATATTTTTCGTTGTAAGCACAATACGGATTATACAATTTATTGAAATCCAACACTACTTTACCTTGGGCTACTTCCGATTTCTTAACATCCAAGTATCGACCACCACCATACGACCCATCACCACTGGTTAAGTCGGTTATAGGTAAAAATAAGTAATCTTTGTACTCTTCTTTTTTGGGTTCCAAATTTTCAAATATATCTAATTGGTGCTGCTTACCTTCCCAAGTAAAAAACAACTCCCCATACTTAACATACAGCGGTAAACGCTCAGTAGTGGTTGGCATATAAAACGGTTCTTCGTCAGGGGTACGTACAAAAGTGGCTTCCACCCGATATTCTAAAGCAATGGGGTAAAACTCCAATCCTTCGAATTTTTCAAAATCCTCCGGTTTTAATACCGTGGTTTCTGGGTTGGTATAATGGGCGTTTAATTGTTGTTGTACCGTTTCTATTTCGGCTATTATTTTTTCGTTGTCTTGAGACAAAACTCCTAACGGTATACACATCAATATAAACCACAATGTTTTCATCTTTTGTAAGTGTTTAGTATTCAAAAATACACAAATTTTTAATGGTTTCTATAGGTATTGATTCCCCGTATGCCACAGTAATTACTACAATGCTTGAATTGGAGCATTTTCAACCTTATTGGATAATACAATATAAGTTTTGGTTTCCCCAAAAGTAATTAGGCGATCAATAAAATCTTCTAAATGCTTTTGATTGCGGAAAACCACTTCCAGGATAATATTTTCATTGCCCGTTACCCGATAACAATTGATGATTTCTTTGTATTCTGTTACTTTCTCTAAGAATGGAATTAAACGTCCCATGAATACTTTTAATGTGATCAGCGCTTTGAATTGATACCCTACCAATTGGTACGAAACCTGCGCTTGATATCCTTGGATAATACCCGTATCTTCCAGTTTTTTGATACGCTCAGAAACAGCCGGCACGGTGAGACCTACATGCTTGGCTAACTCAGTCACTGAAATTCGTGCATTTTTTTGCAATATGTGTAATATTTTTTGGTTAATGCTATCTACTTTAGTTTTCATAGTATTTTGTATTAATGCTTTATTTTCTAATGTAAAAATAGATAATAATTTAAAATATATTATCAAGTGAATTTTCTTATTATTAATTTTGTTATAAAAAAAGTCAATGAAACCGGTTGCTAGTTCTACTTCACCCTTATCTCCTTTGTACAGAAAAGCTCTGGAGATTTTTACATTGGCTAAATACATATCCCAATACATGGTGTACGATATGTCGGGATTAAAACACGATAATAACGAACATCCAGATATATACAAAACCGGGGATATGGTAAGAAAGTCAGAGGTACTGATACCTGAGGTTTATCTTGCTGAAAACGAGGTTTTGACTGAAAAAAAGGAAAAGCATTTATATTCTTTAAAACAGCTTACACAGTCGCTTTCAGATACCTGTAGCCAGCTTGAGAAATCAGTTACTCACGGTCGAGAATTTCTTACGGTTTTACAAAAAGAAATTGGTGGTTTTAAGAAACTTCAACAAACGTGGGAAAATTAGTCTTGAGAAATTTTCTTTAATCTTATTTATAAGGATAAAGTCACTTTCGAGTGACTTTTTTTTTAATTGGGACAGATTTAATGAAGTTATATTGCGTACATTTGAATAGAAATGTAATGCGTTGGAAATATGCCTATTGAAAAACATCCTCTGTACACTAAAGCAGTTACTATTGTAGAATTGGTCGATCAAATTACCGATTTAGTAAGCAAAGCTGCTGCTGATCAAGATGATGAAATGACTCAAACGAAATGGGTGGAACTCGCACACTATTTAGATCAGGAGGCTCAGATATTGACTAAAAAAACAACTCAGGGATTAAGTGCCATTTTGTATGATTTACAAATGGAAAATGCCACGTTAATACGTAAATCTGCCACTGATATTTTACTTCACTTGAGTAGTCTAGAGATTTATGGTTTTAAAGAAACAGAGTACTTAGATTTAATACGTTATGAAATTGACGAATTTCGAAAACTATTTGCTCAGTGGGTACAAACCTTTAATCCGTGGAGGTATCAAATAGATCGCTGGGGGCTCTTTAACCCTCCAGGCATAGCCTATGATGCCCCTGAAGAAAAGGATTTTCCAAATTTGAACTACGACGAAATCGACGATTTAGGCGAGATAGACCCCGATGAATGGGACGAGTTGGATGAGGAGGATTAAATTTTTAGTTTTCTCCAAATTTTTTGCCACCTAAAATTTCGGATAAATTTCCCTTCTTTTGGGCTAACTATATAAGGCAACCGTTTTTTTTTCGCTAAACGAAATCCTGATATATAATCAAAAAACGTTGGAAAATGTTTTTTGTTTATCGCCATTTTTAAGGCAGTGAGCAAAGTGAGTAGCGCACTATATCGCAATTGATAGAGTGCTTTTCCTTGCTCATAGCGACTTTGACTGTGATAGGATTTGCCTGTAGGTTTTAGATGTTTGACAATTAAATTTGTTGAAACACACACTTGAAACCCATGATATTGAGCCAATAATACATCGGCAGTATCCCAGCCGATGGCTGTTTTTAATCCACCTATCGATTCAAAACAGGGCTTAAGATAGCTTTTGATAGGACCTCGTAGATGATAAGGATCTGCTATTTTTTCGTACACCCACTTACCGTTATGTTGTACATAGAGTAGGCCCCCTGCCATACCACATCTTGGATTTTCTTGAAATATTTGAACGAGGGTTTCTAAATAATTTTTAGGAAAAATCAAGTCGGCGTCGAACTTGCAAATTATATCGTATTGATCGTCCAAACTTTCATATCCTCGGTAAAAAGCTTGAACTACCTTGGCCCCTGGTAAATGCTGTGGATCTGATTGGTTTTTAACTAACGAAATAAAGGGATAATTGCTACAAAATTTTTCAACAATGGAGGCGGTTTGATCTGTTGAATGATCATCTACCACCACGATACGGTGTGCCTGAAAGGTCTGTTCGACTAATGATTGTAAGGTTTGACTTATAAAAGCTTCTTCATTATGCGCCGGAATGACTATATAAATCTTCATCAAGCAGAATTTATTCGGTTCAGTTAAGACGAAGTGGTTTATAAACGGTAGACCATCGCATTAATATTCATACCGGCACCGACACTGGCAAATAGAATACAATCACCCGGAGCGACCGAATGGTCTTCAATGCCCCCTTTGAGAAGCAAATCTAAAAGAGTGGGTATAGTGGCTACACTACTATTTCCTAAATTTTTGATACTCATTGGCATGATATCATGAGGCATCGGTTTATCATAGAGTTTGTAAAAACGCTCACCAATAGCTTCATCCATTTTTTCATTGGCTTGATGTATCAAAATTTTTTTTATTTCATCAATATGAATACCACTCTTTTCCAAACAAGTTTTCATAGCTAACGGTACGTGAGAGAGTGCAAAATTATACACCTTGCGACCGTACATTTTGATATAATGAGTATTATCTTTTTCAGTTTTATTATAACTGATTCCAAAATAAATAAAGTGAGCTTCATTTTTAGTGTAAGTAGCTGTGTGATGTGCTAAAATACCCTCGTTAGCCGAAGTTGTACCCGCCTCAAGTACGACGGCACCTGCGCCATCGCTATATATCATCGAGTCTCTGTCGTATTTATCAACCACGCGAGAGAGTGTTTCAGAACCAATCACCAAACATTTTTGGGCCATTCCTGATTTGATAAAAGCCTGAGCATGAATAACACTCTCCAGCCAACCGGGACAACCGAAAAGCATGTCGTAAGCAACACACTGCGGATTTTCTATTTTTAACAGATGTTTGACCCGAGAAGCAAGACTGGGAACGGTATCACTCTGGACAGACCCATATTTGATATCCCCATAGTTGTGTGCAACAATCAAATAGTCGAGTTCGTTAGCATCAATTTGAGCACTGGCAATGGCATTTTTAGCAGCAAAATAAGCGATATCTGAGTTCACCAAATCATCCGTGATGTAACGACGTTCATGAATACCGGTTATGGCTTTAAATTTTTCAATTATTTCCGCATTAGGAGCTGGTATATGGGTACCATCGGTGTTTAGAAAAACCTGATCTTTAAAGCGTTCGTTATGTGTAACCCCATGAGGGATATAACTTCCAGTACCGATTATTTTAACGGTGTTTTGCATTTTTTAAAATTTAGGTAAAGGTAGCTAAAAAAATACCAAAACACACAGTTTTAACTATTTCTGCCTCTATTTTAGATTGATAAACGAGCCCTTCGGTGTTCCTAAACGAAACGAATTAGCAGGATCTAAAATGGGAATAGAAACGAGATTTTACTCAGTTTCCATATAGTCTTCAATCGGGTTACAAGTACATATCAGATTGCGATCACCATAGGCATCATCCACTCGTCTTACAGACGGCCAAAATTTGTTTTGGTACAAATAGGGTAGTGGGAAGGCTGCCTGTTGACGACTATACGGCAAATCCCACTCGTCGGCTGTCACCAGTTCTAAAGTATGTGGCGCATTTTTAAGGACATTATTAGGTTGATCTGAGGTAGCACTTTCAATTTCTGCTCGAATGGCAATAAGGGCATCACAAAAACGATCTAACTCTGCTTTGCTCTCACTTTCCGTGGGTTCTATCATCAAAGTTCCAGCTACCGGGAATGAAACTGTAGGGGCGTGGAATCCATAATCCATCAGTCGTTTGGCAATATCACTTACTTCGATTCCATTTTTCTTAAAATCTCTACAATCGGCGATCAATTCGTGTGCCGCCCGTCCTCTTTCTCCGGAATATAAGATTTTGTAGTGGCCTTCCAAGCGAGCCTTAATATAGTTTGCATTGAGAATCGCATACTCGGTAGCTTTTTTAACTCCGTCTGGACCTAATAAGCGGATATAACCATAGGAAATTAAACATACCAATGCAGAACCAAAGGGTGCTGCAGAAATGGCGGTAATGGCTTGATCACCACCTACCTCTACAAGTGGGTTGGTAGGTAAAAAGGGTTTTAAATGGGCAGCTACACAGATAGGGCCCACACCGGGACCACCACCACCGTGGGGTATAGCAAAGGTTTTGTGGAGATTTAAGTGGCAGACATCCGCTCCGATTTTTCCAGGATTAGTTAATCCCACTTGGGCATTCATATTGGCACCATCCATATATACTTGTCCACCGTTATCATGAATGATTTTAGTAATTTTACGGATAGCCGATTCATAAACACCGTGTGTTGAGGGGTAGGTAATCATCACACACGATAATTGGTCTTTATACTGAATGGCTTTGGCTTCTAAATCTTCTACATCTATATTCCCTTCTTCAGTGGCTTTTGTTACTACCACTTTCATACCGGCCATGACCGCAGAGGCAGGGTTGGTACCGTGAGCCGAAGAAGGAATCAAACAAATATTTCGGTGTCCTTCTCCACGGGATTCGTGGTAGGCTCTAATCACCATCAGACCAGCAAATTCTCCTTGAGCACCTGAGTTGGGTTGTAGGGAAGTAGCAGCAAAACCGGTGATTTCAGCGAGATAGTTTTCCAAATTTTTAAGCATGGTGGTATATCCTTCGGCTTGATTTATGGGGGCAAACGGATGGATATTTCCCCAGTTGGGAAGGCTCAAAGGCAACATTTGTGCAGCTGCATTAAGCTTCATAGTACAAGATCCCAAGGCAATCATCGAGTGGTTAAGTGCCAAATCTTTTCGCTCCAATTTTTTAATATACCGCATCATTTCCGTTTCAGAATGGTAGGAATTAAAAACCTCTACGGTTAAAAATTCGGTGGTACGTACAAGCGATTCTGGAATATGGCTCGTGGTAGTTAAGTTTTGGATTGTAAAATCACTTTTAGAGGCCGCTACGGCAAAAAGGGTGACGATTTCATTAATATCCTGCTCAGTCGTGATTTCGTTGACCGAAATACTCACTGTATCTGCATCCGGGTAGTAGAAATTATATTTTAATTTTTCAGCCAGACGCTTGATTTTTTTCGCATCCGCACTAACTCGAATGGTATCAAAAAAGTAGGAGTTACGTTGGGTATAACCTAATTTTTCAAGGGCTTGTCCTAAAGTAACAGCTTGTTGGTGAATGCGTTGAGCAATATGACGCAACCCTTTTGGACCGTGATACACGCCATACATTCCAGCCATGACAGCTAGCAAGACTTGTGCGGTACAAATATTTGAAGTGGCTTTATCTCGTTTTATATGTTGTTCCCGGGTTTGTAACGCCATACGTAACGCCTGGTTTCCGGAATTATCTTTGGTTACTCCAATAATTCTTCCGGGTATATGACGTTTGTACTCTTCCAGTGTGGCAAAATAAGCGGCGTGAGGTCCACCATAGCCCATCGGAATTCCTAACCGTTGGGTGGTACCTACTACTACATCTGCTCCCATTTCTCCCGGTGCTTTTAACAGAACTAAGCTCAGTATGTCGGCAGCAACAGCCGTTTTGATTTGGTTTTCTTTTGCTTTAGCAATAAAATCCGTGTAATCGTAGATTTGTCCCGATTTTCCGGGATACTGCAGAAGGGCTCCAAAAAACTCGGACGAAAAATCAAAGTCTTGATGATTACCTTCGACTAGTTCAATACCCAGTGGAACACTTCGAGTTTGTAACACCGACCAAGTTTGGGGCAATACCTCTTCCGATACAAAAAACTTTACGGCTTGGTTTTTAACTTGCTCCCGACTACGCAGTGCAAATAACATGGCCATTGCCTCAGCGGCAGCCGTAGCTTCATCCAGTAGGGAAGCATTGGCTAACTCCATTTGAGTCAGGTCAGCCACCAAAGTTTGAAAGTTTAATAAAGCTTCTAAACGGCCTTGGGCAATCTCGGCTTGATAGGGGGTATAAGCGGTATACCAACCCGGATTCTCAAGTATATTGCGCTGGATAACAGGCGGAAGTAGGGTAGGGTGGTATCCTAATCCAATAAATGATTTATAAACTTTGTTTAAAGAAGCTAATTCATGAATATGTGCCCCATATTCTTGCTCACTCATGGCGGCAGGTAATTTTAAATCTTTTCCTATCAGAATATCATCGGGAATCGTCTCGTAAATAAGTTGTTCAATTGATTCAACACCAATGGTTTGTAACATTTCAGGAACGTCTTGCTCCCGGGGTCCGATGTGACGTAAAGCAAAAGAATTTGTATTCATGAATCTATAAAGGAATTTGGATGTAAATTTGGTGCAAAATTACGATTTTAAATTGACAATTTAGTGGCTTCCACCCCATGGATTTTTAAATTTTCTTACGAATTTTTCAACGACCGCCTCTCGTATTTTTCTATAAAAACTGTTGTTTATTTAATACTGTAGAATAATTTTTTCAAAATTTGCTAATTCCATTCCTACAGGTGATGAAATTGATAAAAAAAACACGAAATTTTTATGTAGACTACAGTTTTCATGTAGCTCTTGCAGTGGTATCTTTAGTGGTTGTCACGGCTTATTATGTGGGTTTTGAAATTCAAATGGCATGGCTAGTTTGTTTGGGATTATTTACTACTGCTGTGTATAGTTTTGCTAAACATGCTCACACTCTCACTCGTTGGAACCGTTGGTTTTGGCTAATCCTTTTGTTGGTTTCGGGGATAACCAGTGTGTTGTATTTTCAACCCCAGACTTCAGTGTGGTGGTTGGTAGTTTTGGTAGGTATATTAACCACTTGGTACCTATTTCCATTTCTCGGGAAAAATTTTCGATCCGTACCAGTGGTCAAAGTTTTGGTAGTAGCTTGTATTTGGAGTGTGATGACTGTTTTTTTACCGGTGATACGCAATCTAGGAACTGTAGAAACAACCACAGTTTTACTCGGTATACAGCGATTCCTACTGGTGGTGGTCTGGATTTTACCTTTTGAAATACGGGATTTAAAAACCGACGACCGCCACTTAAAAACCATTCCGCAGTTGGTGGGAGTTTTTTATACCAAACTACTTGGCTGGTTATTACTTGGATTCATTTTGGGCATAGAAATTTTTCTCACCACTGATAGCCGCATGTTGATCATTGCCATTCTGATATTCCTATTAAGTGGAATTTTGCTAGGGAAATCATCTACAGAGCAATCGCCTTATTTTGCCGCATTTTGGGTAGAAGGTATTCCTATTTATTGGGCTTTATTACTGCTTTTTAACGAGTTATTGGAAGGCAAAAGCATCTCGATCTTCTAAAAATGGATACTTTTTCCTAATTTGTTGAAGGATTTTCTTATCCATAGTAGTGGTAATAATTGTTTCAGTAGTCGAAATAGGAGTCAGGCGTTTCCCAAGGGGATCCCATAACCCGGAATGTCCCGGATATGCTATTTGGTTGTTATCCGTACCGGTACGGTTTACGCCGATACAATACGATAAATTCTCGACAGCTCGTGCGGGTAGCAGGCAATCCCAGGCAGTAATTCGGCTTTGAGGCCAATTCGCTAAATAAATCAAGACATCGTAATTCTCTGTATTACGACTCCATACCGGAAATCGTAAATCATAACAAATAAGCGGACAAATTTTCCAACCTAAATATTCAAAAACCATTTTTTGGGAACCCGCGGTGTAATTTTTATGTTCTCCGGCATACGAAAAGAGGTGTCTTTTGTCATAATAGTGCAGTTTGCCGTCGGGTCTAACGGCGTACAAGCGATTGTAGTACTGACCCTTTTCTGAAACAATAATACTTCCCAAAAGCATACTTTGGGTAGTCGCTGCTAGTTGTTGCATCCAACCGACGGTGGCACCGGGATGGGGTTCAGCATTAGACACAGCTTGCATGGTGAAACCGGTGGTAAACATTTCCGGAAGTATGATCAGATCCGTTTCGTCTGTCATTTGCTCAATTTGTTGTTGAATATACTGACGATTGGCTTCAGGATTTTCCCAGGATAAGGGAATTTGAAAGAGGCTGATACGAAGTGGTTTCATAGGATAAATATACTCAAAACCGCCTACAAACCTGACATCAAGATAAAAAAAACCGACTCCTAGGAGTCGGTTTTCGTATTGTATGTGTTATAAATGTATCACTTCACCGTAGGCATCGGCAACGGCTTCCATCACTGCCTCACTCATAGTAGGATGTGGATGGATGGCTTTAAGTACTTCGTGGCCGGTAGTTTCTAATTTTCTACCCAGTACCGCTTCGGCAATCATATCGGTTACGCCGGCACCAATCATATGACAGCCCAACCACTCCCCGTATTTTGCATCAAAAATCACTTTAACAAAACCGTCGGGAGTACCCGCAGCTTTGGCTTTACCGGAAGCAGTAAAGGGAAATTTGCCCACTTTGATTTCGTAACCGGCTTCTTTGGCTTGTTTTTCGGTAAGTCCGACACTAGCAATTTCAGGAGTCGCATAAGTACAACCCGGAATATTACCGTAATCGATGGGTTCAACTGCCAGACCTTTAATTTTTTCTACGCAAGTTATCCCTTCTGCAGAAGCAACGTGTGCCAATGCCGGGCCGGGAACCACATCACCGATGGCGTAGTAACCGGGGATATTGGTTTGGTACCACTGATTGACAATGATTTTGTCTTTATCGACCACGATACCTACTTCTTCCAGACCGATGTTTTCAATGTTTGATTTGATTCCCACGGCAGACAGTACCATGTCTGCTTCAAGGGTTTGTTCGCCTTTAGCGGTTTTTACTAAGGCTTTAACTCCTTTGCCCGAGGTATCTACCGATTCCACAGAAGCGTTGGTCATCACTTGGATACCGGCTTTTTTAAAGGAGCGTTCAAATTGTTTAGAGATTTCTTCGTCTTCCAGCGGAACCAAATTAGGTAAATATTCAACAATGGTGACTTCGGTACCCATGCTGTTGTAAAAATGAGCAAACTCAACTCCAATGGCGCCACTTCCCACGACTATCAATTTTTTGGGTTGTTTATCGAGTGACATAGCTTCGCGGTATCCAATAACTTTTTTTCCATCCTGCTTTAGGTTGGGAAGTTCGCGTGATCGTGCGCCAGTAGCTATAATGATGTGGTCGGCTGTATACACTTTGCCGTCTACTTCCACCTTTTTACCGGGTTTTAGTACTCCGAAACCGGAGATGACGTCAATTTTATTTTTTTTCATTAAGAATTGAACGCCTTTACTCATTCCATCGGCTACATTTCGGCTGCGTTGTATGACTTTTCCAAAATCTTTATCGGCGTTTTCAAGCGTCAGTCCATAGTCTTCGGCATGTTTTAAATAATCAAAAACCTGAGCACTTTTTAGAAGGGCTTTGGTGGGTATACATCCCCAATTTAAACAAACCCCACCCAGGTTATCTTTTTCGATCACAGCGGTTTTAAAACCCAATTGTGAAGCGCGTATGGCCGTAACATATCCGCCCGGTCCGCTTCCTAAAACGATAATATCATAGTTGCTCATGAGAATATTTCTTAGTAAATTTTTAAAATCAGGTTACGAAATTACGCATTTTTTTACATTTAGTAGGTGGGACTCTGATAAAATAGCTGTACCGAGTTGGGAAAGTATCCTAATACGGGTTGTAATAATAAATGGGGTGTAGGTTTTGGTTTTTCCTTACGGAGAAAAAAATACCCTACTTAGTATCAGTGATATTTTCCCGTAAGGGGAACCTCGTTTTTAAAAAACCGGATTTGTGCCTCGGGAAGGATACTGAACTTTTTAAATTTCTATCTTTGCAAAAACCAAAACTTAATTACTGTGCAAAATCGGTATAGTCAACGCGGCGTTTCTGCGGATAAAGAGGATGTTCATCAGGCTATCAAAAATGTGGACAAAGGCCTATTTCCCAAGAGTTTTTGTAAAATCGTTCCGGATTATCTGACCGGTGATGAGGAGTATTGTCTGATTATGCACGCTGACGGGGCGGGAACCAAATCGTCCTTGGCGTATATGTACTGGAAAGAAACCGGTGATTTATCGGTGTGGAAAGGCATTGCACAGGATGCATTGGTGATGAATATAGACGACTTGTTATGTGTAGGAGCTACTGACGATATCTTACTTTCTTCCACTATTGGGCGCAATAAAAACTTGGTTCCAGGTGAGGTGATTTCTGCTATTATTAACGGTACGGAAGAACTGATTGCGGAACTTCGGGAGTACGGGATTCTTATTCATTCTACTGGAGGAGAAACAGCTGATGTAGGCGATCTGGTTCGTACGATTATTGTGGACTCTACTGTTACGGCTCGTATGAAGCGCAGTGAGGTGATTGATAATGCCAACATTCAACCGGGTGATGTTATCGTGGGATTGGCTTCTTTTGGGCAGGCGATATACGAAAGTCAATACAATGGCGGTATGGGAAGCAACGGATTGACTTCGGCACGGCATGATGTGTTTTCAAAAATATTAGCTGAAAAATATCCCGAAACTTATGATCCTTCAGTGCCTCTGGAGTTGGTGTATTCAGGGACCAAAAACCTATTGGATCAAGTGGAGGGTAGCCCTATAAATGCCGGGCAGTTGGTGCTTTCTCCTACGCGAACCTATGCTCCGATTATTAAAAAAATTCTAGCTCAGTACCAATCGGATACCATTCACGGAATGGTACATTGTAGTGGAGGTGCGCAAACTAAAATTCTTCATTTTGTAGATAATCTCCATATCATAAAGGATAATTTGTTTGAAATTCCGCCTTTGTTTAAACTTATTCAAGAACAATCGGGAACCGATTGGAAAGAAATGTACAAAGTCTTTAATATGGGCCATCGAATGGAAATTTACTGCACACCGGAGATAGCCAACGATTTGATCGCCATTTCTCAAAGTTTTGGTGTGGATGCTCAAATTGTAGGACGGGTTGAGACTTCGGATCGTAAAAAACTTACCCTAGTGAGTCCGTTTGGAGAGTATATATACTAAGGTATTTTTCTTTTCTCTACTTAAAATGACTTATAACATCTTAGGTTAAATCCGAGTAAATTCAAATCAGGATTGTGGACTATTTCTGTTTTTGGTGGTTTTATTGGACATGTCCCATTTTAAAACCCTTATAACAATCCTTTGGCTTTGATTTCGAGGTATTTGTTGATGGTATTTATGGTCAGTTCTTCGGGAGTGGTCAGTATGGTTTGTATGCCCCGTCGTTGCAGTTCGGACACCATCACTTTTTTATCGTATTGAAATTGCTGAGCGATGGTTTGGTCGTAAATTTCGAAAATAGAATCGGTGGGTTGGTCGATGAGTTTTCGTAACTCGGTATTTTCAAAAAAGACCACCACGAGCAAATGTTTTTTGGCTATGGCTGTCAAATGCGGAAGTTGGCGTTGTAGGGATGTGATGTGTTCAAAATTGGTATAGAGTAACAACAAGCTACGCTGGGTAATATGTTTTTTAACAAAAAGCTGTAATGCACCAAAATCGGTGTCCAAAAAGTGAGTGTCTAGGTTATAAAGAGTTTCTAGTAGTAGGTTTAAATGTGATTTTTTACTTTCAGCAGGTACGTAATTTTTGATTTTGTGACCCAGTTCGAGCATTCCGGTTTTATCGCCTTTTTTTAAAGCGATATTGGCAAAAGCCAAGGTGCTGTTGATGGCGTAATCCAATAATTTTAACCCTTCAAAAGGCATTTTCATGACCCGACTGGAGTCTATAATCGAATAAATGGGTTGCATTTTTTCGTCTTGGTATTGATTGACCATTAAATCTGCTTTTTTGGCCGTCGATTTCCAGTTGATGGTGCGTATATCATCACCGGGGGCGTATTCTTTGATTTGTTCAAATTCCATGGTGTGACCAATCCGCCGAATTTTTTTTATACCTGAAAATAACAAACGGTTGGAGACGGCTAAAAAGTCGTATTTTTTCATTTGTATAAACGACGGATACACCTTAACCATTTGTCCGTTATCAAATTTAAATCGTCGGCGACACAGTCCGATACGGGTATTTATATACACATTGATTCTTCCGAAGTGGTATTCTCCACGTTCTACCGGACGTATTTCGTATTGTAAAGTGGTTTGGTTTTTTCCCGTCAGGGAAAAAGAAATGGAGAAATCTCGTTTTTGTAATTGCACGGGGAGTTCGTCTATGACTGTGCCATAAATGGTGAAGGGAAATTTGTTTTGTACCTGTATGTTAACCGGATTGGGGTCGCCATTCGAAAATTTTTCAGGCAACAACCTCCGGGCGTAGAAAGCTTTTTTTTGGTAGAGCATGATGATTTCCATCAAAATCAAACAAACTCCCCCCAGCACCGTCAGCCACACCCAGGCGTAAAGCGGTTTTAACCAGTAGGACAAGGCAAAAGCCAAGGCCCAAGCTGTGAGCAAGTAAAAGAAACGGGGGGTAAAATACAGTGACTTGATGAATCGGATCATATTATCGAGGTATTTCGATAGATTGAACGATGATATCGATCACATTTTCCGGGGTCATGCCTTCCATTTCCCTTTCGGGGGAAAGTATAAGTCGGTGGGACAGCACCGGATATAATGTTTTTTTAATATCGTCGGGGGTTACAAAATCCCTACCTTGAATAGCAGCGAAAGCTTTGGAGGCGTTCATAATAGCGATGGAGGCTCGTGGAGAAGCTCCCAAGTAGAGGTGGGGATGCGATCGTGTTTTATCCACAATTTGAGCGATATAACTGATGAGTTTGTCTTCGATGAGTACTTCTTGTACCAACTGACGGAAGGTACGTAAAGCCTCGGTGGATAGTAGGTTATTTATTTCCTTTTCAGGCAATTCCATTTTGCGCTGGTGGTGAGTTTTGAGTATCTCAATTTCATTTTCTAGGGTGGGGTAAGTGACTTTGATTTTAAATAAAAATCGGTCCAATTGGGCTTCGGGTAGGGCGTAGGTACCTTCTTGTTCTACCGGGTTTTGGGTAGCTAACACCATAAAAGGAAAGTCCATCGAGTATTTAACCCCATCCATGGTTACTTGGTGTTCTTCCATCACTTCAAACAAAGCCGATTGTGTTTTGGCCGGAGCCCGGTTAATTTCGTCAATGAGGATAATATTTGAAAATATAGGTCCTTTTTTAAATTCAAATTCGGAAGTTTTGAGATTAAAAATGGAGGTACCTAACACATCACTAGGCATCAAATCGGGAGTAAATTGGATTCGGTTAAATTCGGTTTGGATCGCTTTCGAAAACAATTTGGCCGTTAAAGTTTTAGCAATTCCGGGGACACCTTCAATCAGTACGTGGCCTGGGGCCAATAATCCTACCAGCAGTAGTTCGATAAAATCGTTTTGCCCCACGATAACTTGGCTGAGGTGCTTTTTAATTTGGGTAGCCGCTTCTTGGAGTTCGTGTAAAGGCAAACGACTTTCAAAGGTCATTTCATGAGACTGAGTTTCTTGATTTTCCATCTATTTGTGATTTAAATTCTTGTATATTTTTATGTAATTCTATCAGTTCTTGGTCGGTTACTTGGGCTTGGTTTTGCAGTTGTTGAAAGGTATTGAATAATTGTTTTAATTTTTCTACCGAAATCGAACTTACCGAAGCTAAATTTTTAAAAAATCGATTGTCGATCTGATCGGTGGGAACTCGCAATCGGGTACGTATATATTCTAAAAACAGGGCTATTTGTTTTTGAGCGATGGCTAAGTTATTGCGGTTTTCGAGGTACAATCCGGCAATGGTTTGGGTATATTCGTAGGTTTTGTTGGTAGGAGGTTTTTTAATTGGGATGGCTCGTTGTTTTCTTTTTCCTTCAAAAAAAACAAATAATACACAACCGATTAACAGGGTATAATAACTCCACTTGAGGTGTTTGTTGTACAAAATGACTCGTAAGGGCGAATAGCTTTGGGCTTTACCCGATTTGTAATAATTATCCCAATACACCGGACGGCTGTCGTTGATATAGGACAAAACATGTTCTGTATAGGAACTGTATTGGTGGGGATGAAGTAAGAAATAATTAGAAAATACATCGTCCATCGTGTGGATATAAACCGCTCCTTGTCCTTGTTGAACCTTGATGAAATTGGCCAATGGTTGCACTATTTCAAGTTGGTTTTCATATATCTGAGTTTCACCTAAAACCGTGGTGTTTAACGTATCCAAACGGTTAAAATAGACCATGTGTACCTGTTGGTCGTAAAAGTAGGTTTGGGTAGGTGATCTATTTGGGTCGGTGAGTCGTAATAAAGGTTTTGTGGTTAAATAATTGGGATGAAAAGCGATTCGGGTATCGAATTTTAGGGTATCATAAAGAGCCGGGCTGAGGTCGGTGGCCGCTAAAAAGAGGTTGTTACCTCGGGAAACCCAGTCTAATAAAACACTTAGTTCCGCTTCGTCAAAATCCAAACGGTCATTAACAAAAAAATAAGTTCCCTGCATGGTACTATCCTTTGTTACCAATTCCAGATAAGGAGGTTGGTCAACATCAATAAGTTGCTGTTTGAAATGATCTTTTAATAGGGTGTGTAAAACCTTGGCGCCATAGGGAATTTTATCATTTTTGTTGTAGGTGGGATACCAATTAATGGGAGTAGGCTGACTGGACTCCAGAAAGACCAATACAGCCAGCAATGCCACAAAAACCCCTAGTGTTATTTTTTGAAATTTACTCATGGTTGGGTGGCAATTATATTTTCTAAATCATTAAAAATAGGTCGAACTTGGAAGTATTCTTTTTCTGAAACTTTAAAGTTGCCATACCAAGTGTGGTCGTATAAATTGGTTACTCTTGTAAAGCTATTTTCTAATGGCGTGTTTTTTAATTCGTTTAGATAATCTGAGTTGGTCTTATCAAATTGATATTGAATAAGCTCCCTTTCTGACAGTTGTTGGATGATATATAAATAGGAGTAACGTACTGCCAATCGGAAGTTTTTTTGAGCCAAGGCTTGATCGATTAACTCATGGATGTTTCCAGTTTTGATGATTTCTTCTTCTTCGGTGTAAAAAACTTCTCCTGCCTCTGGGTCTTCCAGCCAAGCAGCACCGGGATTGAGTTTGTAAAATACCCAAATTATAAATCCAAGTGCAACGGCTATAATGATATACGGTAAGGCTTGATACATAAATTTTAAAAAACCATTCTCGGCATAATTGTTTCCAAAGATGCTTTTCCAAAGGTTTCGCCAGAGATTACCGAGCCAATTTTTAAATTGTTGCCAAAGAGAAGGTTCTTTCTCCTCGAGATGGTCATAATAATCGTAATCGGGGTCTTTATGAAAACGCTCCAACACACTTGGGTTAAATTCAATAGGTAGTACCTCCAGAGAATCCAAAAATTGGGGATAGAACTCTGGAGCGGAGTGAGGCGCATCCTGGGCCACCACCGGAAAGAGTTTGAATAAGCCTACTAATAGAAATATGAATAGCCTGGATATCATGATTCTCTCTGGCCTATAGTTTCAATACTTTCTAGGGTTCCAGTAAAGTTTTTACGTTCGTTGAGATTAAAATATATAAATGCACCGGCAATAATTTGAATGCTAAGAAGTACATATTGTGCAATTACACCGAAGGTATTTAAGATGAGTTCCACCCAATCTATTTGTGCTTCTTCGTAGTAAACGTATTCTTGAGTAGAAACAAACTCCTGGATGAATAAATAAATAAAGGCAGGTATGTTAAAGACCATGATTAAGGCTATATAAATTAACCCAATCACTAACAAAGCAAGAAAGGTTACCCACCATTGGGAGCTAATCAATTTAAAACTTTGATTTATGACACTACTATTAGGTAAACCTTCAAACACGGAAATGGGATAAGTGATAGAAAAAACCACAAAAAAGTAGACTATGGGCACAAAAAAGAACAGTAACACCAACCAAAACAAATTCCCCAAAAGAAATCCTAAAATACCTGTAATAAAAGAACTTATCAATACAACCACAACCATAATTATACCGGTTAAAAGGATAAGACCTATTATTTTCATAAAATTCCTTTTAATTCCTGCTCTAATATCCGCATCATGGACTTGTCCTTGATTGTTAATATACGATTGGATATAGTTTAAAGTAATACTGTAACAAAGTGCTGAGTATACCAAGGCACTTATCAATAGTATAAATAAGTTAATGAAATTAAACGTATCCTGAGGAATAGGATTATATTCTGGGTCGTTATTAATGGAATAGATGGATGCGGTAATAATGACCAGCACCAAAGGGATGCCGGCAAAACGGACGATATATTTTAACAGATTTTGTCCCTCGAGTCTGATAAAGGCAAAGGTGTCTGAAATTATTTCACCGACCTCGCGGCGTTTTTTAAAGATCAATATTTTTTTCATGTTTGTTTTTTAGTTGGATAGGAAAATAAACATAATAAAACAAAATAAACAACAGCGAACCACCGATGATGAAGATAGCCAACCAATCAGGCATTTGGGTGTAACGGGTTACAAAACCTTCTAAGAAACCGGCAATTATAAAAAATGGAATGGTGCTAATCAAAATTTTAAGCCCGTCTTTAGCTCCTCGCATAAACGATTCCAATCGGGTGTATGTCCCGGGAAACAGAATACTGTTGCCCAATACCAATCCGGCGCAAGCTGCTATTATGATTACTGAAATTTCAATGGTACCGTGTATCCAAATAGTTCGTACCGATTCCCAACCCAATCCTTGTTGGAAAAAAAAATATTGAAAAGCACCTACCATCACCGCGTTGTTCATCAGAATATACAGTGTTCCTATACTCAGGAAAACCCCAAATGTAAATGCAGTTAGTGCCACCCGGATGTTATTAATAGTGATTCCGAGAAACATTTCGGTTTGATTCATCTCTTTATAGACCGCCATAGGATCCCCTTTTTCAATATTGGCCAACGTCATGTTCACATAACCATCCCCCATTATCAACCGAACAAAATCACCATCTTGAGAGGAAGAAAAAGCACCAATGGCTGCAAAAACCAAAAAAAGGACCAACGCCAGAACCAATTGTTTGTGGTAATTCACAAAAAACAACGGAAAGTCATGAGTATAAAATCTCAGTAACCGATTTCTGGATTCGCGTTTGTTTTTGTAAATCTTTTGGTGCGCCAAAGACGACAGGTTATTGAGGTATTTATAGGTATTGCTTTGAGGATAAAAAGTTTGTGCATAACTCAAGTGATCGGTAACTTCTATATACAATGCACTGAGCTCGTCTGGGGAAATAATGGTATTATTACGCAGAACACTTTCAAATCTAGTCCATTTGTCTTTATTTTGCTTTACAAAAGCAGCCTCGCGCATGATTTGTTAAAATTTAAAATTCAAAGAAACGCCATTAATGGATAATTTTCAAATAGAAACTGCGCAAAATGTAAATATTTTTCAAAATGTTGCCGGAATAGGCGAAAGAATCCTCGCTTTTATGATAGACTTAGTGATTCAAATCGCCTATGGTATTGCAGTTCTTTTATTGTTTAACAGTTTGGATATGTTAGATAACGACGATCATTTATACTTGATTATAATGACGGTCGGTATTCCTATTTTTATTTACCATTTGGTGTTTGAAAGTTTGTGGAACGGTCAAAGTATTGGTAAAAGAATATTAAAAATACGAGTGGTTAAGATGGACGGTTCCCAACCTGAGTTTTCAAACTACTTGTTGCGGTGGCTGTTGCGATTAATCGACATCAACCTCTTCTCTGGAGTGGTAGGAACAGTCACTATTTTACTCAATGGCAAAGGACAAAGATTGGGCGACTTAGCAGCCGGAACCACTGTTATAACCGAGCGTAAAGAACAGGATTTCAGTAGGTTGTTGCAAATGGATTTTGAGGAAGGCTACACACCCACCTATCCTCAAGTTACTGTATTTACGGACCGAGAAATGCAATTGATCAAAGACAATTATACCTGGGCTAAAAACACCGGAAATCACCATATTATCCTTAAGTTATACCACAAAATTACCGAGGTGATGGAAGTGAGTGTAGAGGACAAACCCATCGACTTTATCGATACAGTAATCAAAGATTATATTTATTATACCCAACATTCATGAGTATTTCTTTTGTTTTTGATGTACTGGGCGTAATTGCCTTTTCCATATCCGGAGTACTGAGTGGGGTTAACAAACGCTTAGACATTTTTGGGATTTTTATTATTGCCTTTGTCACGTCGGTTGGGGGAGGTACTTTACGGGATATAATGCTTAATCTACCGGTGTTTTGGATGCAAAATATGTTGTATTCTTATCTAATTTTTGTATCCGGTTTACTGGCGGTTATTTTTAGAAAGAAACTCTACTATCTCAAAAATTCACTTTTTCTATTTGATACCATAGGTATTTCACTTTATACCATTATTGGTATTCAAAAAGGAATCGAAGCCGAATTGCATCCTTTGATTTGTATTTTCTTGGGCATCCTCTCGGCATGTTTCGGAGGGGTGTTGCGAGATATTTTATGTAACGAAATTCCAATTATATTTAGAAAAGAAATTTATGCCACCGCTTGCCTTTCCGGTGGAATAATTTTCTTTGTATTAACCTATTTTTCGGTACCCCCAAACTGGGTGGTTATACTCTCCGGAGCCGTAGTTTTTACCGTAAGGCTTTCAGCCGTACTTTTTAAATGGAGTTTGCCTTCGCTTTATCAAAAGGATTAAGTGAAGTTATTTAATTAATTGAAAATTAACAACATATTCTTTTAGTATAAGAAAAATCTATACCTCATTTTATGTTAAAAATCTGGATTCAAGCAGCGCGATTACGAACCTTACCCTTATCGGTTTCGGGGATTATTACCGGTACCGCTTTGGCCATAAAAGAAGGACTTTTTGATGGGGTTATTTTTACATTAGCTATACTTACTACACTCGGTTTTCAGGTACTTTCTAACTTTGCTAACGATTATGGCGATGGTCTCAAAGGAACCGATAATGAGGACCGGATCGGACCCAAACGGGTTTTACAAAGTGGATTATTAACAGCCCAACAACTCAAACGGGGAATGATTATTACGGTTATATTAACACTGGTGGCTGCTTTGTTGTTAATTTTCCGGGCATTTGGTACTGAGCATATTACCTATTTGGTGGTGTTTTTTATATTGGGAATTGTATCCATCGTTGCAGCCATTAAATATACCGTAGGGCAGGCAGCCTATGGCTATAGAGCTTTAGGCGATGTATTTGTGTTTGTTTTTTTTGGACTATTGGCCGTAGTGGGGAGTTATTTTTTATATAGTCACCAACTCCATGGGTGGGTCTGGTTTCCGGCGATCAGTATTGGGTTGCTTAGTACAGCAGTGCTGAATCTCAACAATATGAGAGACCTGCAGTCGGATCAAAAAGCCCATAAAATCACCTTACCGATTTTGTTGGGAATAAGACGTGCTAAAATGTATCATTATACCCTCCTGTTGCTGGCCTATGCATCAGCTTTTGTATATTTTTACTTTACTGCGACCAAGTTCTATCATTACTTGCCCTTGTTAGCTTTTCTACCGATTTTACAGCATACTAAAACAGTTATGCACACCCAACAACCCCAACACTTGGATCCGGAATTAAAGAAAGTGGCTATCAGTACTTTTCTATTTGCTGTGTTATTTTTTATTACCTTGCTTTTTTAATGTGTTTCTCTAAATTTAAACTGATGAAAAAAATTTACTTCTTTATTCTGATAGCTCTTTCCACTAGCTGGATATATTCACAAAATGCGACTTCGTTAATCGTTAAGGAAAGCGAGGAGTACAAAGACGAAGTTGTGGCCGATGTGATTTATGTGGTACATACCGGAAATAATAATCATACTGGAGTGGTACGTGGTGCTAAAAGAGATTTGGTTTTTGATATTTTTGATGAAAATCTTTCTAAGGTTTATACCCAAGTCGTAGAAATTGATAAAAGAGAGTTATATATAGGAGACTTGTTTTATAACAACCAACTTTTAGTGTTTACCGTATTTTCTCCTACTAAAAAAGAACGAGTATTGTATTGCCATATTTTAAATTTAGAAAGTAAATCACACCATAAAATTGAACTATTTCAAACTGAAGTGGAAAAAGACCAACCCATTTTTTCGGGAGCTAATAAACGAGAAACCAATTTTGCTTTTTCACCCAATGGAAAATATTTTGTGATTGCTACTGATAATATCAAGAAAAAAGTAAATTCTTATACTGTACGAGTATTTAATTCCGAAACCATGACCCAGGTATATGAAAAATCGTATCAGGAGCACGAAAAAAATTACTTTCGGTTTAATGATGTTTCCATTGAAGATGACGCTACGGTTTATACACTGGGAAAATTGTATAAAGTAGGTAAATCGGACAAAAAAAAGGGGGTAGCCAATTATCAGTTTATACTGAATAAAATTCATCCGCAAAACAACACAGAAACCCTGTATATCGATTTGGATGAGCAATTTATTAATTCACTGTCAATTAGTACATTAAATAATCAATTACACTTGTTAGGATTTTATTCCGAAAAACGTACCGGTCTGATGAAAGGGGGTTGTAACTTTATTATTAATAAAGAAAACTTCTCAATTGCGTCTAAAGAATTATACGAGCTGCCATTAGAAGTTTATGAAGGTATTTATGGCGATAAAAGAGGAGAAAGGCAAAAAGATAAGAGCAAAGAATTAAAAAACTTTACCATAGATTATGTATTAAATGACAATAAGGGCAGTACTTATATCTTGGCCGAAGAATTCTACATAACCTACAATTACATCTCCACAGGAATGGGTACAGGTTATACCACTACTACGTATCATTATGATGATCTGATTGTATTTAAATTTAATAATTCAGGTAAATTGGAGTGGGGAAGGAGCATCTTTAAAAAAGCCAACACGCCATCGTACCATGCGTTTCTTAAAAATGACCAATTGCACATTATTTTAAATTCCGGAAAACGATTAACCGAAAAAAATGACGGACGTACTAAAGTGTCTAAAGGATTTCTGGAAAGCTCGTCGTTATACGATATCAATTTTTCGGAAACAGGAGAAATATCGTACGACAAAATACAAGATAATAAAGGAAATACTTTCTATCTTCCCTTTTTAGGGTCTTATGAAAATGGTCGTTTTATTATGACTAGCGATGGTAAAAGAAAAAAACAATTTATGATGTTAGAATAAAATAATAACTCTTAAGTAGAAACAAAGATGAAAATAACTTATTACGGACAGAATTGCTTTTTATTAAAAATCAAAGAAAAGCATGTATTGATTGATCCCTTTATTAGTGGAAACCCTTTGTTAAATGGCCAAGTTGATATTAATACTATTCCTGCAGATTACATACTGCTCACTCATGCCCATCAGGATCACACGCTAGACGCGGAGGCAATTGCCAAACGCACGGGAGCCGTCATTGTCAGTAATTGGGAAATTGCCACCTATTATGAAAACAAAGGGATTACCGTCCATCCAATGAATCATGGAGGAAGTTGGAATTTTGATTTCGGTCGGGTAAAATATGTACCGGCACACCACAGCAGTTCGTTTGCCGATGGAACCTACGGCGGGCAACCGGGAGGTTTTGTCATTGAAGGAGAACGCAAGAATATCTATATTGCCGGTGATACCGCACTGACCATGGATATGAAACTTATTCCGCTTCGTACCCAACTCGATGTAGCTATTTTACCTATTGGAGATAATTTTACGATGGATGTGGAAGATGCGATCATCGCAGCCGATTTCCTAGCTTGTGATAAAATTATTGGCTGTCATTACGATACTTTCGGCTATATTGTGATTGATCACGAAGAAGCCAAACGAAAGTTTTACAACGCGGGTAAAGATTTGATGTTGTTAGAGATGGGAGAAGGAATTGAGCTGTAGTTGGTAGAATTTACGACCGGAAAAATTGAGTTATAGGTAGGAAATTAATACTAGTACATTTATACCTGATTTATTCTTTACCATCTTATCCTAACACTTCCCAAATTTTTAGTTAAGTAGATGTGTCAACAAACATCTGGGTCATCACCAATGATTTTATAAAATGGAAAGGGTAAATGGGAACAAATTTTAACTAGGTGGGTACGCTGAATTTTAGTGTGGCTGGTGGAAATAATACTCGGGACTATCCATTTTCCTACTTCTTAAGTCTCTCATTTAAAATATCTTCAATCAGGCAGTATGAAAGCAACTTATAGAAAACATATTTTAGAATTCAAACGTCCGGGAGGAACTTCCCGAGGAGTTTTACATACCAAGGAAACCTGGTTACTTGAAATTTCTACCGATCAGCACCAGGCAGTAGGAGAGTGTGGCTTGTTTCGGGGGTTAAGTGTTGACGATAGACCCGATTATGAAGAAAAGCTGCAATGGGTTTGTCAAAATATTCACTTAGGCCCCCAAAAATTAATAGAAAATTTGGTAGAATTTCCTTCCATCCAACTCGGGGTGGAATCCGCTTTTGCGACATTGCAAACCGGTATGCCTTGGCTTTTATTTCCAAGTAATTTTACCGAAGGCAATCAGGGTATAACTACCAATGGATTAATTTGGATGGGAAGCCCCGAATATATAAAAGCACAAATTGAGGAAAAAATAGCACTCGGCTTTCGATGTATTAAAATGAAAATTGGGGCTATGGATTTTGAAAGCGAATTGGCTATTTTAAAATACCTACGAAATGAATTCTCTTCCAGCGATATCGAACTTCGCGTGGATGCTAACGGTGCTTTTCAACCCCAGGAAGCCCTCGAAAAACTCAAACGACTTTCGGAATATCAAATTCATTCTATCGAGCAACCCATCCAAGCGGGTCAGTGGGAACTCATGGCGGCTTTGTGTGAGCATTCGCCCATAGATATCGCTCTCGACGAGGAATTGATTGGGATTTTGGATAGTAACCAAAAAAAGAAATTACTCGAAACTATTTCAGCACAATATATTATCCTAAAACCCAGTTTGGTAGGAGGCTTTGCAGCGTGTGATCAATGGATTCAATGGGCTGAAGAGAAAGGCTGTGGTTGGTGGATTACTTCGGCTTTAGAAAGTAATATCGGTTTAAATGCTATTGCACAATTTACCTTTACAAAAAATAGTAAATTGCCCCAGGGTTTGGGAACCGGTAGTCTGTTTGTCAATAACTTTGATTCTCCTCTCGAGATACGTGGCGAACAACTGTGGTTTCAACCTAAATTTAGTCAATAACTTATCTATTTAATCGTATGAATTTTATACAACAAGCTTATAAAGGAAAGACAGAAACCTGGATGTTTATACTAACAGCCCTCTTGGTTTCAGGTATTTTTATTATCAATTTTATAATGTTTTTGGTCCTTCCTGAGGATTTTTTCGAATTGGCTATTGAACAAATGAAATCCACACCGCCCAACGAGACCTTAGTCATGAACTTACTGCCCTTTGCTATATTGTTGGCTTTGCTCTTTATCCTTGTCAAGTTCTTGCACAAACGCAGCATTACTACCTTGACCACCGCTCGCAGAAAAATTGATTGGGGTCGGTTTTTCTTTTCCTTTGGATTAATCGTGGTTTTTATTGTAGGTTCCTTTTGGGTTTCGTACACCATCGACCCTTCTCAAGTAGAGTTGCAGTTTGACTTAAATAAATTTTTAGTTCTTTTAATTATCAGTCTGTTGCTTTTTCCGTTTCAAATTGGCTTGGAAGAATACCTGTTTCGAGGGTATTTTATGCAACATATTGGTATTATTGTCAAAAATAAGTGGTTCCCCCTACTCATTACTTCGGTGTTGTTTGGTATAGCACATAGCGCCAATCCAGAAGTCGCCGAGATGGGTTATATCACTATGGTATTCTACATAGGAACCGGGTTGATGTTAGGAATTATGACTTTGATGGACGACGGACTGGAATTGGCTTTGGGTTTCCATTTGGGAAATAACCTGATGGCGGCTTTACTCGTTACTTCCGATTGGTCGGCCTTGCAGACCGATGCCATTTTTAAATACACTGCTGAGGCACCCGAAAGCACCTTCTTGGAAATCATGCTTCCGGTATTTGTGGTCTATCCGATTATGTTGTTTATTTTTTCTAAAAAATACGGTTGGACACAGTGGGGTGATAAATTGTTCGGTCGGGTTGAAAAACCGGAATTAATTACTAACAATCAAGAATAATCCAATGCATCCTTGGCAACATATCCACCCCGATTTTCAACTGTCGGGCAAAGCTATGTCCTTGGACGAACTCAGGCAGGAAGCTCGTATTTTAGCGAGTTCCAAAGAAGTTGAAGACCAACACCGAGGTCAATTTTTACTGCAGTGGTTGGACGATCAACTTACTGTTTCGGTACCTACCTCTGGATCTACTGGTATTCCAAAATCAATTGAATTAGATAAGTTGCAGATGATGGCCAGTGCCCGGGCTACTATTTCTTATTTTGATTTACCTCCAAAAACGACCGCTTTGTTGTGTTTATCAACAGCTTTTATAGCCGGAAAAATGATGTGGGTTCGCGCTTTGTTAGGGGGGTGGAATTTGGATGTGGGGGAGATTTCGTCGGATCCGCTTTCGCGAAAGCAAAACAAATATCAATTTGCAGCGATGGTACCTTATCAAGTAACACAGTCTTTGACCCGCTTGCAGCAAGTGGATAAATTAATCATTGGCGGGGCAGCTGTAACTGCTGATCTCGAACAGCAGTTGCAAAGCAACCCATGTGAGTGTTATGCTACTTATGGAATGACAGAAACCATTACGCATGTGGCGGTTAAAAAGCTTAATCGTACGGGAAATACAAACTCGGTGTATGAAGCCTTGCCCGGCGTTCGGTTTTCTCAAGATAATCGGGGTTGTTTGGTGATTGATGCCCCAGCCGTGTCAACTCAGCAGGTGGTCACCAACGATGTGGTACATTTATTTTCCGAAAGTCAGTTTGAGTGGTTGGGAAGAGCTGATTTTGTCATCAATAGTGGTGGAGTTAAAATCCATCCCGAACAGCTAGAAAAAAAACTATCGACCACCCTTTCCGTTCCTTTTTTTATTACCGGCGTAACCGATTCTACCTGGGGTGAAAAAGTAGTTTTAGTGGTAGAAAGTAGTCGGGAATTACCGCTCGATTTCTCTCACTTAAAACAATACGAAATTCCGAAAGAAATTCACTATGTTCCAGCCTTTGTATATACGGGCAGTGGAAAAATTAACCGGAAGGCGACCCTGAGCAAAATTGGGGATTAAGTATTACACTTGCAATACACCCATATTAAAAGTTTTCTCAATCGGAGCGTGATCAGCAGCTTCTATGCCCATACTTATCCAGGTACGGGTATCTAGGGGGTCTATTATAGCATCGGTCCACAAACGGGCAGCAGCATAATAAGGCGAAATCTGTTGGTCGTAACGGGATTTGATTTTGTTGTACAATTCTTCTTCTACTTCCGGGGTAATTTGTTGCCCTTGTTTTTCTAGCGATGCTTTTTCAATCTGTAGTAACACCTTGGCAGCACTGTTACCACTCATCACCGCTAACTCGGCACTAGGCCAAGCGACAATCAAGCGTGGATCGTAAGCTTTTCCGCACATTGCATAATTTCCAGCTCCGTAGGAGTTGCCAACTATGATAGTAAATTTGGGTACGACACTATTACTCACTGCATTGACCATTTTAGCACCATCTTTAATAATACCACCATGTTCACTCTTACTACCTACCATAAATCCGGTTACATCTTGGATAAATACCAGGGGTATTTTCTTTTGATTACAATTGGCAATAAATCGAGTGGCTTTATCGGCACTATCACTGTAAATTACTCCGCCAAACTGCATTTCAGAAGGTTTGGTCTTGGCACCCGTAGATTTTACGACCTTTCGTTGATTGGCAACTATTCCCACTGCCCAACCGTCAATTCGAGCATAAGCAGTGATGATGGTTTTGCCGTATCCTGCTTTGTATTCCTCAAATTCTGAATTATCCACCAAGCGTTTAATAATTTCATACATATCGTATTGATCTACTCGGGTTCGGGGCAAGATACCAAAGATTTCTTCAGGGTTTTCGGCCGGTTTTTGAGGTTTGATTCGGTTAAAACCTGCCCGGTGGTAATCTCCTATTTTATCAACAATATTTTTTATTTTATCCAGCGCATCTTGATCATTTTTAGCTTTGTAATCGGTTACCCCACTTATTTCAGAGTGGGTGGTAGCACCCCCTAAAATTTCGTTATCAATTTCCTCTCCTATGGCTGCTTTAACTAAATAGCTGCCCGCCAAGAAGATACTTCCGGTTTTGTCAACTATCAGTGCCTCGTCACTCATTATTGGAAGATAGGCTCCTCCGGCAACACAACTGCCCATCACTGCGGCAATTTGAGTGATGCCCATACTGCTCATAATGGCATTGTTACGAAAAATGCGTCCAAAGTGTTCTTTGTCCGGAAAAATTTCGTCCTGCATAGGTAAATAAACACCGGCACTGTCTACCAAATAGATAATCGGTAAGCGATTTTCAATGGCAATTTCTTGCGCCCGTAAATTTTTCTTTCCGGTAATTGGAAACCAAGCACCTGCTTTTACTGTGGCGTCATTGGCCACGACTATACATTGACGCCCACGGATATATCCAATTTTTACTACTACACCACCACTGGGACAACCACCGTGTTCGGCATACATATCTTCCCCGGCAAAAGCCCCGATTTCTATACTGGGTTTGTTGTCGTCTAATAAATATTTGATGCGTTCCCGAGCCGTCATTTTGCCTTTGGCATGATGTTTTTCAATGCTCTTAACGCCACCGCCTTGTTTGACTTTAGCTAATCTTTTCTTTAAATCTGAAAGTTGTAGTCGGTTGTAATCTTCGTTTTTGTTGAAGTTAATATCCATACCTGAATTTATTTGGGCTAAAATACAAAATGGAGTTGATGCAACCAATATTTTCTAGTGCTAGTCATGGAGATTGACTTGTTTATTTGATTGTTTTTGTGAGTTTAAATTTGGATATTTGCTATTCTATTTACAACTAATTTAATCGAATACGCATGGCAATGATGAACAAAAATACCGTTTTGGCCTGGGCTACCTTTATCATGACTATTATGGGTCTTCTTCTTATTGGATTGGGAATCTTTAGGTACACGGAGGTAGCTGGCTGGGGATTCGGGGCTACCGGAGTGGGATTTTTAGCAGTTGCATGGGTGTTTAACGCCCTGAAAGGACGGGTCTAGACCTAAGATTTCTATATTTTTCTTAAAGCAAATTTTCGGAGTATCAATTTTTAACTTGTAGTACTATGTCTGATGACAAAAAAGTAATTTTTTCTATGTCCGGTGTGACCAAAACCTATGCTGGCGCTCAAACACCGGTTTTAAAAAACATTTATCTAAGTTTCTTTTACGGAGCTAAAATTGGGATTTTAGGTCTCAATGGTTCCGGAAAATCTACCCTATTGCGAATTATTGCTGGCGTAGAGAAAAACTTTCAAGGCAATGTTGTTTTCTCACCGGGCTATACGGTGGGATATTTAGAGCAAGAACCGCAGTTGGATGACGAAAAGACGGTTTTGGAAGTGGTGCGGGAAGGAGCAGCTGAAACGGTAGCTATCTTGGAAGAATACCACAAAATCAACGATATGTTTGGTTTGGAGGAAGTCTATTCTGATCCCGATAAAATGGAGAAACTGATGAATCGTCAGGCAGTACTTCAAGATCAAATTGATGCTTCCAATGCCTGGGAATTAGATACCAAACTTGAAATCGCCATGGATGCGCTTCGCACTCCGGAAGGAGATAAAAAAATCGGTTTGCTCTCGGGGGGAGAAAGAAGACGAGTGGCTCTGTGTCGTTTGTTACTTCAAGAACCCGATGTGTTATTACTGGATGAGCCTACCAACCATTTAGATGCTGAAAGTGTTCATTGGTTAGAACAGCATTTGTCGCAATACAAAGGCACCGTAATTGCTGTAACTCACGACCGCTACTTTTTAGATAATATAGCCGGGTGGATTTTAGAATTAGATCGGGGGGAAGGTATCCCTTGGAAAGGGAATTATTCCTCTTGGTTGGACCAAAAATCCAAGCGTTTGGCTCAAGAACAAAAGCAAGCTAGTAAACGTCAAAAAACCTTAGAACGGGAATTAGAATGGGTACGCATGGCACCTAAAGGACGTCAAGCCAAGCAAAAGGCCCGTTTACAGAATTATGAAAAATTAATCAGCCAAGACCAAAAACAATTGGACGACAAGCTGGAAATTTATATTCCTAACGGACCCCGTTTAGGAACCAATGTGATTGAAGCAGTCGGAGTGAGTAAAGGCTACGACGATCGGTTGCTTTATGAAAATCTCAATTTTAAATTACCTCAAGCAGGTATCGTAGGTGTGATCGGTCCCAACGGAGCCGGGAAAACCACAATTTTTAAAATGATCATGGGAGAAATTCAACCCGATAAAGGGGAGTTTCTCATTGGTGAAACCGTAAAGATTGCTTATGTAGATCAAACCCACTCACAAATTGATCCTGACAAAACCATTTGGGAAAACTTTAGTGGTGGCCAAGAATTGATTTTAATGGGAGGACGTCAAGTTAATTCGCGTGCGTATTTGAGTCGGTTCAATTTTAGCGGAAGCGAACAAAACAAAAAAGTTTCTGCATTGTCAGGTGGTGAAAGAAACCGTTTGCATTTGGCTATGACGCTTAAGGAGGAAGGAAATGTCCTCTTGTTAGACGAACCTACTAACGATTTGGACGTCAACACCCTTCGGGCCTTAGAAGAAGGTCTTGAAAACTTTGCCGGTTGTGCTGTAGTCATTTCTCACGATCGTTGGTTTTTAGACCGGATTTGTACTCATATACTTGCTTTTGAAGGAGATTCTCAAGTGTATTTCTTTGAAGGTAGTTTTAGTGATTACGAAGAAAATAAAAGAAAGCGTCTGGGTGGAGATTTACTTCCCAAACGTATTAAATACAAAAAGTTAGTTCGCTAAGTAATTGGATTAATAAAAAAAAGCCGCTGTTCAAAGCGGCTTTTTTTGGGTATATTATTTTTAATCTAACTTGGGTAAATCCAAACTAGGCATCGTTGCCGTACGGTCACCGGTTTTTAAATAGGTATCAAACCATTGTAACATTCTTAGATTGTAATCGTATCTAGATCCGGAACGAATATTTCCATGTCCTTCGTTCGGATAATAGATCAGACGTACCGGTACTTCGGGTTTACGAACTTTTAAGTGACGATATAATTCCATAGATTGCGCCGGGTGAACACGGGTATCTTCAGCTCCGTGCATGATCAAAATTGGAGTTTGTGAGCGATCTACATAATAGATAGGACTTCTTTCAAGCATTCCTTGCCAGTTGTCCCAAATACGTTCGCGGGCGTGCACGTAGTACAATTCATCAGGAATATCACTAGTACCCCATTTTGATAGGTTATTACTAATACCTACAAACATGACTGCTGCAGCAAATCGATCGGAGTAATAGGTACTCATCCAAGCCGAGGCATATCCTCCGTACGAACCACCGGTTACGCCAATACGATTTTTATCAGCGATACCTTGAGCAATGAGGTAGTCGATACCATCTACAATATCATCAAATTCTTTTCCGGCCATATCTCCTTGGCTACTGTAAGTAAATGCTGTTCCTCTACCGGTGCTTCCTCGGTAATTTGGATAAAATACCGCATATCCTCGGGCGGCAGCCATTTGTCCGGGCATGGAGTAGGCGGTGAGCCAGCCGTTGCTGTAGTGAGCTTCAGGACCTCCGTGAACGACGGTGATTACCGGTACTCGGGTACCTGCTTGATAATTTACAGGATAAATCAGCATCCCATCAATTTCGTATTGACCATCTCGGGTTTTGTACGTGATTACTTCTTGTTTTCCTAATTTTCTAGAGGCCAACCAGGTGTTGTTGTCCGTTCTTTTAGTTACGTTTACTTTTCTTCCGTCTTCTAACGTATATACTTCAGCGGGATGCTCTGGAGTACTGGCAACAAAGGAGTACAAGTTACCACCAGACTTCGAGAAAGAAGTAATAGCGTGTGTATCTGATTTAAAAATAACTTTTCGTTGGCTACCGTCGGGTCTGATGGTACCAATTGAGCTGGACGTACTCTCACTCATTCGGTAGGAGATGGTTTGGTTGTCTGTCCAATAAATTTGTTCGTATTTACCGGCTACATCTGCATCGATAATTTGTGGTGTACCTCCTTGGGCAGAAACTATTAAAATACTTCCGTCAATGGGGTCATGGATATCTTTTGCAGCGAGTAAGGCTAAACGACTACCGTCGGGGCTCCAGTGAATACTACTCAATTTTCCTTGATTGTTTACCGAAGCAATAATTTTTCCGGAAGTTGCATCCACTATTTTCACCGCTTGTTTCATATACGAATCATCTACCGAGGCAGTGGGAGTAACAGAGATGGCTAGTTTACTACCATCAGGACTCCAAACATGTCTATAAACCGAGCCTTCAGCAAGAATGGGTTGTACATTAGTAGGATGTGTTACATCTACTATATAGGCTTTTCGCTCGCCGATATTTTCTTCGTAAAAATCGGGTTTGTATGCTAAATTGCTCACCGGTGCAGTACCTCTCTCGAGAGTGTTGAATGCTATTTTATTTCCGTTAGGATGCCAATTATAGCCCGATATATTGGATGTAAATGAGAAAATTTTAACGGCTTCGCCACCGGTTAAATCCAATTCAAAAATTCCGTTGGTATTTTCACCTGATTTTCTACTGACAAATGTCAGGGTGTTTTTTTGGGGACGGAAAGCCAATTGGCTCACACTGGCAGTGGTGTAATAGGGTTTAGAAATTCCGGTTTGGGTATTTAATACATAGAGGTGGTTGGTGGCCGGTAAATTTTCTTTCACCGGATCTGCGGGCACACTTAAGGTATAGGCTATGTATTTGCCGTCTTCCGAAATCAAGCTGGAGGTTACTGTTTGCATCCGGGCAATATCATCGACTGTTACTCCCTGAGAAACAGCTGTTTGAATGCCTGATAATAACACAACAAAAAGTGCTAATACACTTCTTTGAAATATCATTTTTGTCATCAATTATGAAATTTTAGGTTAATTCGGCTAAAGATAGCTGTTTGACTGTAAATGAAAAAATTTTAAAACTTTTTTAAGAGCTTTTAAGAAGAGGTGACCTTTTAAAGTGAACAAAGGCAATGCTCCGATTGAGTTACGAAAGAAGGGTTTGTAGATACGAATCAATATAGAGCTGCTTTTCTTTGGATTTGTATTGTTGGATGTACCTAGGGTGCTCTAAAACTGTTAATTTTTTAAAGAGTTTTTCCTCTTGATTTAGCTGATGGATATACCGGGCATTTTTCTTTCCTAAAACAAAAGCCTCAGTGGTATCAATTCCCATATTAATATGAGCTTTAAGCGTTTGAACCATAAATTCTTTCAAACAATAAAAAAGTTGTTTATCATCGTAGTAATTGGTATTAACCCAATTTCCTTTGGCAGATTTCTTAACGATAGCCAGTGGAAAAGGTGAGTTGATATAAAATTGGCTGTAAAACGAAGTAGCACCTCCGAAGGCTTCTATCATTTCGTACATAAATACCGAAGAAATTTCATGGGTGTGTGCCGAACTCATCGGTATGCCACAAACCGATTCCAGTCGTTTGGTATCCGTAAAGGGAACTCCGGTTACTCCGGCACCGTTGCGGCTGGGATTAATACCGATAAGGAGTTTTCTTATTTGGTGGTCATGATAGTATTTGCGGTAAAATTGCTGCATCACTACCCAAGTTTCCGGATTGTCAGTATAGGGATTTAACACATAAAATCCTTCCGGTAACTCACCGGTAAAATCCAGTTGTTTGTTATACTCGATGACTTTTTCACCAAAGGTTAGCTTCATAGGTATAAGACCGGTTTGGGGATTTAAACTGCTGTCGGATCATGGGTGAAAAACCGCAAATTTTTCATCAAGTACCTTGACTTACTCCTCTTTGACAGTAGCTATTAATATTTCTAAAATTTCAATGGCAGCTTCACTGATTTTAGTTCCCGGGCCGTACACCGCCACCGCTCCGGCATCAAACAAAAACTGATAATCTTGTACAGGGATAACGCCTCCGACTATGACCATAATATCGGGACGACCTAATTTATTAAGCTCTTCAATCACTTGAGGAACCAAGGTCTTGTGGCCGGCGGCTAAAGACGAAACGCCTAATATATGTACATCGTTTTCAACGGCCTGTTTGGCTGCTTCTTGAGGGGTTTGAAACAGCGGCCCAATATCGACATCAAAACCTACATCGGCATAGCCGGTAGCTACTACTTTAGCTCCGCGATCGTGTCCGTCTTGTCCCATTTTAGCAATCATAATACGTGGTCTTCGGCCTTCTAATTCGGCAAATTCGTCGGCCATTTTTAGCGCTTTCGCGAAAGACGGGTCTTGTTTAATTTCTTTTTTATACACTCCACTAAAGGATTTAATTTCTGCTTTATACCTTCCAAATACCGATTCTAGGGCATCACTGATTTCTCCTAAAGTAGCTCGGAGTCGGGCAGCTTCAACAGCTAGTTCCAACAAATTTTCCCGTAAGGGAGCATCGCCTGTACGGGAGCTCTTGTCCAAAGCTACAGATTTTTTTGCTGCTTCGGTTAATTTTACCAATGCATTTTGTACTTGATCCGCATTTCTTTCCCGTTTTGTTTGTTGGATTCGCTCTATTTGATTTTGACGCACTTTCTGGTTGTCCACATCTAGGATTTGTAAGGGATCTTCATGTTCCAATCGGTACTTATTGACCCCAATAATCAGGTCTTGACCGCTGTCAATACGGGCTTGTTTTTTGGCTGCAGCTTCTTCAATTCGCATTTTGGGAATGCCCGCTTCAATAGCCTTTGTCATCCCGCCTAATTCTTCTACTTCTTGAATGAGTTGCCAAGCTTGGTGGGCAATTTCCTGGGTGAGTTGCTCTACATAATAACTACCAGCCCAGGGATCGACTGTACGAGTAATTTCGGTTTCTTCTTGGAGGAATAATTGGGTATTTCGAGCGATCCGTGCCGAAAAATCGGTGGGTAGGGCAATGGCTTCGTCGAGTGCATTGGTGTGTAGGGACTGGGTGCCTCCAAAGGCTGCTGCAGCAGCTTCGATACAGGTTCGGGCAACGTTGTTAAAAGGATCTTGCTCGGTTAAGCTCCACCCACTGGTTTGACAATGCGTTCGTAGGGCCAAGGATTTTTCGTTTTTAGGCTGAAAAGGTTTTAACAGTTTGGCCCAAAGCATACGAGCGGCGCGCATTTTTGCTATTTCAAGAAAGTGATTCATACCGATGGCCCAAAAAAACGACAAACGCGGGGCAAAGCTGTCAATATCCATACCAGCAGCGATACCGGTACGAACGTACTCCAGACCGTCAGCCAAGGTGTAGGCCAGCTCGAGTTCACAGGTGGCGCCTGCTTCTTGCATATGATAGCCCGAAATGCTGATGGAGTTAAATTTGGGCATGTTTTTAGCCGTGTATTCAAAGATATCTGAGATGATTTTCATGGAGGGAGTGGGGGGGTAGATATAGGTGTTACGCACCATAAACTCCTTGAGTATATCATTTTGAATGGTTCCAGCAAGTTGGTTCAGAGCCACTCCTTGTTCTTGAGCCGCTACGATATAAAAGGCCATAATGGGGAGTACAGCGCCATTCATGGTCATGGAAACACTCATTTGATCTAACGGAATTTGGTCAAAGAGTAGTTTCATATCTTCTACGGTGTCTATAGCTACTCCGGCTTTACCTACATCGCCTACTACTCGTTCGTGATCAGAATCGTAGCCCCGGTGGGTAGCTAAGTCAAAGGCAACGGACAAGCCTTTCTGTCCAGCTGCAAGATTTCTTCTATAAAAGGCATTGCTTTCTTCTGCGGTTGAAAAACCTGCATATTGGCGAATGGTCCAAGGTTTTTGGACATACATAGTCGAATAAGGACCTCGTAAAAAAGGAGGGATACCAGCCGCAAAATTTGGGTGGCCTACGGTCGCCTTGGGGGTATTAGAAGCAACAGTATTAGTTTCGGTAGTTAAGGTGATATGTTGGATGTCTTTTCTACTCATACGATAGTTTTTAAGGATCGAATAAACCCGTGATTTGGATAGGTTTTATGCTTCGGTAGCCAATCTTTCTTGTTCGATTTTCTCAGCCAAACGTTTTTCAATAATTGGTTCGATCAATGTTTTTCTCGGATTGGTTTTCACAAACGGATACAATTCCAGTTCCGGTTTCATGCGGTCTTGGGGATTGATATATTGGTTGGTTCCAATTAGTTTTTTTTGATTTTGATCAAATAAACTTTGTTCTTTGGAGGCACTTTCCTTGATTTTCTTTTGAATGATGCCTTCTTTGAGTTGTTTTAAAAAGCCACCGGCTTGTTCTATATCTTTAAACAAATGCAAAGCTTTTTCAGCCATTTTCTGGGTAAGGCTCTCGATATAATAGGCCCCTTGAGCGGCCTGATGGGGTTGATCTAAATAGCTTTCATGCTTGAGTATCAACAATTGGTTTCGAGCGATGCGTTCACCAAATTCATTGCTTTTATGGTACAATACATCGTACGGCAGGTTACTGACCGAATTAGCACCTCCCAATACGGCACTCATACATTCGGTAGTGGTACGTAACATATTGACGTTGTAGTCGTAGAGAGTTTTATTTCTTTTTGAAGGTACTGCCAAGATATGTAGTTTGGTAGATAATTGGTATTCCGACGCCAAGGCGGCCCATAAAATACGCAGGGCACGTAATTTGGCTATTTCAAAGAAGTAATTACCTCCCACAGCTACTTGTATCGTGAGAAGACGGTTGGCCAACACAGGATTTTCTTCGATTGACAAACGGTTTAAATACTCATTGGCGTGGGCCAAAGTATAGGCCAATTGTTGTACACAGTTGGCTCCGGCATTTTGATAGCTGGTAGCATCTACACTCAGCAAATGAGCCGTATCAGAGGCCAGCTGAAGCTGCTGTTGTACGGACTGCATATCCTGCTCAAGGTTCTGAAACCAATTTCCGGTTTTGGCTAAATGGCCAATGGGGTCATTTAGCAAAAATACAGGAATATTTAAGGTCTTAAAGTGCTGGATTAACGAGGTAGTAAATTCAATGTTTAAAAAATCTAACTCAAAAAAGACATGGCTTACAGTCGACGGCCATGCATGCGTTAGCTTTTCTATATCAAAGGGTTGGTTGGCGGTAAACCAAATACTTTCGGCTCCACGTTGTAGGCTGTCTACAGCTAGTTTTTGGGCTACTGCAACTTGGTCTATAAAAATGGATTGACTTATAGACCATTGTGTAGGAAAATCGGGTACCGGTAGAAACCCATCCGGAAACTCATCAGCATGATAAAAGGGTTTGACATCAATCCCTTCTGGACTGTGCCAGATCAGTGTTTGGTAGTCGACTCCTTTGAGATCGGCTTGTATTTTTTGTTTCCATTGTTGGGACGAAACTTCGTCAAATTCACTAAATAAAAAATCGCTCATGATTTAGGGTTGAATACTGTCTTCAAATTCGATGATAAAGATATCCTCGTTTTCTTTTTTAAAGTAATATTTCTCTCGGGCATATTTTTCAATATGCGCTGTGTCTTTTAGGTTTTCTAAAAATTTATTATCGGTCGAAATTTCTTCATTAAAATAGGATTGATTTTTTTCAAGTTCTTTGATTTCTTTATTGAGTTCGCGGTGAACTAAAAACGAATTGGCATCAAAAAACAACATCCAAACCGCAAAAGCTAACAAAACAATTACGTAGCGATTGCTGAGCCATTTAAATAGTCGATTATTTCTAATCCTTTTAAGCATAGGCGTATTGTTGAATATAAGCTTGGATTAACTCGAGCGGTTTGTAATTCTCAAAATGGTTGGGAACAATCAAATCAGCATATTTTTGGGAACTTTCAATATATTTGTCGTGCATCGGTTTGAGAACTCTTTGATACTGGTAAACTACTTCTTGGAGGGATCTGTTCCTTTCAGACATATCTCGATTAATTCTTCGAACCAGACGTAAATCAGAGTCACAATCCAAATATATTTTTAAGTCAAACATGTTTCGAAGTTCTTCAATAGATAAGAGTAAAATTCCTTCTACTAAGATAATTTTTTTTGGTGAAACTAGTTGAAATTCTTCAGTTCTTTGGTGTTGTTTAAAACAATATACTGGAGATTGAATGGGTTGCCCTTTTTTTAAGGTTTTGAGATGTTGTATTAACAAGTCATTGTCAAATGCTTCGGGGACATCGTAATTTTTATTTTTTTTTTGGTCCCAGGAAAGCTGTTGATTGTCCTTATAATAGGAATCTTGCGCAATAACTGCTACTTCATCTTTGGGTAGAAATTCAACCAGACGTTGGGTCCAGGTTGTTTTGCCACTACCGGTACCGCCCGCAATTCCTATTATCAACATGGTTTTTTGTTTGGAACAAAGGTACTAAAAGCCGGAATTATTTGGTAATACTTTTTACTTCCTCCACAGTGACTTCTTGAGTCAGTTTATTACTCCAAGAACTCATCACATAATTCATTACATCGGCAATTTCTTGGTCATCCAGTCCCATGGGCAACATAATGTTGTTGTATTTTTCTCCATTGACTTCTATCTCGCCGTTTAAGCCATATTTTACGGCATGAATACTTTCTTGTCGTTTATCGGTTAACCAATCAGAAGCATCTAAAGGAGGATACAAACCTTTGATGCCTTTGCCGTTAGGTAAGTGACATTGGACACAAAAGTTTTTGTAAACCGTGCTCCCTCGCTCGATGCTTTGTTCGAGGGGACTGAGAACTTGGTTACTAGTTCCAATAGTCATGGTTTCTTTTTCTTTTTTTTCGGAAGAATTACAACCGATTAACATAACAGAAAATAAGAACAGTAGTTTTTTCATTTTATTTTGGAATTATTTTTACTATACCTTGACCTTCTACAGCTATATAGATCAGACCGTCTGGTCCTTGTTTCACATCGCGTAGTCGTCCGATATCTTCGGCTATTTTATGTCTTTCAATGACTTGATTGTTTTTTATTTTAAGCAATTCGAGGTATCTAAATTTGAGAGCTCCCACTAGTAAGTGGTTTTTCCAACCGGGATATTGGTCAGAGGTTATAAAGACCATACCACTGGGAGCAATAGACGGTGTCCAGTAGTAGAGGGGTTGTTGCATACCTGATTTTTCAGTGAGGGTGGTAATTTTACTACCGTCATAATTAATACCATAGGTAATTTCGGGCCAACCGTAATTAGCTCCTGGTTGTAGTACATTGATTTCGTCACCGCCTTGAGGTCCGTGTTCATGAAGCCATATTTCTCCGGTTTCAGGATGAAGCGTCATTCCTTGGGGATTGCGGTGCCCGTAGGTGTAAATGGCGGGGAGCGCCAAGTTGTTTGTAACAAATGGATTGTCGTTAGGAATTTGTCCATCGTCATGAAGTCGATACACCTTGCCACCGTCTTTGGAAAGATCTTGGGGGTTTTGGTTTTCATCACCCCGATCGCCTATAGTAAAATAGAGATAACCATCTCGGTCAAAGACTATACGTGATCCAAAATGTTGTCCTCGGGTAGTATTGGGTTGGGCTTTGTAAAGTGTTTGAATATCAATAAGTTCGTTGTTTAATAACCGAGCACGAATAAGTTTGGTATTTCCCCCGGAACCCGCTCCATCCGAGGAAGAGTAAGTGAGATAAATCCATCCATTCTGGTCGTATTGCGGATGTGTGGCAATATCTAACAATCCACCCTGTCCTCGCACGTAGAGGTCCGAGAGGTGGTGTGTAATTTCTTGTAGTTGGTTATTTTTATAATGATACAAAATACCGCTTCGTTCGGTAATCAGCATACTCCCGTCGGGTAACCAGGTCATTCCCCAAGGGATTTCTATACCCGAAATATGGGTTTGAAGTTGATATTCAACGGGTAAATCTACTAAAGGTACATCGTTTTCTTTTTTTTGTGCACAGCTAATAAACAAAACCCAAAAAGCTATAAACAGGGTGGTGTACTTCATGGAGTAAATTTTCTGAAAAGATAAAAAAAGAATAGAGAAGATACTGTTAATCTATTTTAAAAATTTATATTTGCACTCCGAAAACGGGACACACCTTACCGTACTTAAATAGGGTGTTTTTACGGGATGTAGCGCAGCCTGGTAGCGTACTAGCATGGGGTGCTAGGGGTCGCTGGTTCGAATCCAGTCATCCCGACAAAATTCAATTTTTTTTTAGAAAACCTAATTATATGTAAATCGTATAGTTAGGTTTTTTTATTTTTACTTAATTTCCCATTTATTCCTTTTTATAAAAATCATTTTTTTTAGTGAGTTAAACAAAAGAGGGAGGTTTATAAAAGTCAACACAATTGGAATAAAAAATAATCGATAAAACTCAATTGAATGAACAAAATACTCACCACCCTCGGACTCTTACTTATAATGCAATCGCTGGTGGCACAAGCTAAGGAATGGAAAGAATTTACCGCTTTGCTCAACCAAGAATTACAATATTTTACTGCCAAAAATGGCTATATCCAGCTGGGTCGGTGGAGTTATACCAACTTTGTGATGACTCAAGCTTATATCCAGGAGAACGAGATTTTTATACGAACCAATTATCACAATCGCTTTGATTCTGACAACCTGATGTATCAGGTTTCTGATTATATGGATATAGCTTTTCTTGCAGACGACGCTTGTATTAGTGAATTAAGCCTAGCTTACAACCACGATTTTTATTACGATGATTTTCCGGAATCGGTTTTTGTGAAACTAACTACCTGTAACGAGTATCGCATATCTCACCAGAGTTCGTATCAAACTTTTTTATCGGAAGATGAGCCTGTTTTACGTGTTGAACCACAGTGGGTTAATGAATTTTATATACCGGTTCGTATTAAAAATCTTCCTCAAATAATTCAACAACTTAACGCCTATCAAGCCAAAACCTTGCAATCCAAATTACAACAAGATAAAGACCATTAAATTTTTTTCTTTTTCGCTTTAAGCGAAAAAATGACCTACCGTATAGTTGCAAGAAAAAATGGACGAAAGGCCAACATTTATTAATTTAAAATTATCTGCACATGACAGCCACCGAAAAAATAGATGCTTATATCCACCAAGCCAACGATTGGAGAGGTGATTTAATACGTGAATTTAGAAAACTTGTTCATCAAACCCTTCCGGATATCACCGAAGAATACAAATGGAACAGCCCGGTGTTAACTTATCACGGAAAAATGATCTGTAGCCCGGGTGCATTTAAAAACCACGTAGGAATCAATTTTTTTGACGGAGTTCTGCTCGATGATTCGGAAGGATTATTTCACGTTTTGGGGCTTTGCGAGGGAGCGGATTTTTAGCACTAAACCTCAACCGAAGCACCGATGTTCAAATTTACGAAAATCTTTCATACGAAGCACTTCACCCGCTCTCTTGCAAAACCCTTGTTATCGGCTGCCCTTCTTTCGTTCATCCTTTGTTTTTCTATTGTGTCGGGTGTTGTCGGTGTCGTTGGCTTGGGTAGCTCTTTTGCATTTTTACTCACGTCTCATTTATTTTTCAATGGTGTTCGTGAATGCTTCGCATTTCTGTTGGGTTTGTGCGGTTGCGAAAATGCAA
>CAZQQU010000007.1:0-114777 GCA_964595625.1 uncultured Flavobacteriaceae bacterium
TCATCATATCATTTAATTTTTAATTATTTCTGTCCTAACATTGGGGGGAATTATAGAACTATTGGATACTACCGTGGCTTATTTGGTTGGTAAAGCTGATACCAATGAACTGTTCAAAAACCCCGATATGTTGCGTAGGTTAAAGGATATCAGCGAGCTCCCGGAAAAAGACAGGCAAGCCATCTTGTACAATCTCGATGCCCTGCTACGTGATGCCAAAACCCGATTGGCGTACAACTAAAAAAGCCCCTCCCGGGCGGAGAAGCTTTTTTATTGGTTTTTGATAGAGTAAACATTACCAATCACCATTTTACCTGTTCTATAATCAACAAATTTTGATGACCAAAACTTCCTATTGTAGCCTCTAAAAAATAAGTAGAATTAAAAGTTGAGTCAGAAATCTTTAATGTATATACCTCACATTCTTTTAGCCAACAATCTCCCTTTTTAATTGTTATAGAGTCACACAGTTTTTTATTTATTTGATTAATAATTTTTTGATTATCAATATCACTCAATCTATAAATAACTGTATTTGTATAATCAAAGTCATGTACAATACTTTCATAACAAATTTCTGTAATATTTTTTGGAAACTCAATACCTAAATAATCTCCATAATATCCAATATAATTGTCATCTTTACAACCATAACATACAGTAAGTAGAAATAATAACAAGATATTTTTGAAAAAGGTTAATCTCATTATATTTTTATAATTAATTTTGAACTTCTTGATCTGCACCTCCAACGGTACTTGCTTCACCTGTTCCATCATTGTATTCAACTGTATTTGTGTTTGGAGTCAACCTTAGCGGGTTTAATAATGTATTATTCTCTAATCTTATTAAAAGTTGTGAACCTTCTTCTTGTATTACAGGTAATTTCCCATTTACTGTAAACTCCTCCCCAGGTAAAAATAATCTAGCGAAGGTCACTTGTGTCTCTGCACCAAAAGGCCTGTGTGTTGAAGCATTAAAATCAAATTCATCATAAAACACTAAATTACCTATAAATACTTTCTTTCCAGATAATTCATTAAAAGTAATCTCTCCTTCTATATGCACCCTGAAATTTCCAAGGGTGCCATTTGCTCGTGCATAAACAGCCTTATTTTTGCTTTTAAAAGATTTGCTTTGACCTTCTGATAAATCCCCTATACTTAAGAATTCAAATGGCGTTAAACTAATATTTACAAATCTACCGCTTTTATCATATTGAGGATAAATTTCAAGCATTTGACTTTCAGAAAGTTCATATGGCTTCCCTTGTCCATAAGCATAATGTTCTAATAAATTCCGTGCAGTTCCACCAGTAGGGAAAGGCATTTTAAAAGATTCAACAGCCGCTCGAATGCCTGGACTGGTTTTATACAGATATTCATCAACAGTAATTCCAAGCTTTGGAGCTACTTTATTAGCAATCATTATATCAAATTTCCTCTCTTCCAAACCTTCTAACTCGAACCCATCAATCACCCTGTTTTCACTAAAAGCATACGGACTATTCCAAGGAAACTCTTTTTCGAGTGGATCCACCGCAAAAAACCGCCCCACTCTCGGGTCGTGCATCCTGTACCTGTAATTTACAGAGTTCCCTTCACCCTTCAGCTCATTATCCATTTATCTCACGAAGCAATTATTTTTCATAGGTGTTCGATGAATGCTTCGCATTTCCTGCCCCTGGAAGCCATATCTATAATCGGAAGTATTCGCGTGCCTGTGCGGCTGCAGCATCCCGAAAGGATAATAATCATTATACGCCTTGATGTCCGGGTTAAAGTATTGCAAAGAACCTAGTGCTAATTTAGGGATTTTCTTGTCACTCACAACACTTAAAACATTTCCTAGGTGGTTGGAGAGCTCATACCGCTTGTCTCCGGTTATTTTTGCCAGAGGAGGCCAATCTGTCAATGAACATCAAGTTTTTTTTAAGCTATGACTTTACTACACTACCATTAAATTATTGTAATTTCACATTGCCCATTCGGCTTTAAATGGATTAACTATTAATGAATTTGAACTATTCAATCAATCTAAAAAGACGGTTTCCGGGCTTAAATAATTTGTCCGAATAATAGGTGCAAGTCCATTATTTAATCACATTTATTTTTATCATAATAGTCCTTTATATTAGCCCAATAAACTCCTATCAATACTGGAAAAAAATCGAAAATATCTCCTTCAACACTAACATAAAAATCGATTGCATCTTCATAAAATGGATCTCCCCCATTAAAATATTCCAATGTACTTATCAAAAAGATATCTTCCCGTACCTTTATTATTTTAGAAGTATTTATATCTACTAAACTATTATTAGACTTAATTGTAATGACCGATGAGTGGGTAGGTTTCTTACGCAGAATTATATATCTTAAAGTAATCATACCTCCATTATAAAAACCCTCATCATCATATTCAGGATAATCCTCGTAAAAATGGTATACAACCTTATTTTCACCAACCTTGGTAATATCCTTTTTTAAGTAAGGAGTACCTCGATAAGTATCATAAGGAATACTCGAAGTTTTTTTTGCTAATGAATCTAATATTTCACAAAAAACAGTTTCTTTATCTCGTAATTCTTTTCTCCTAATGTCTTCCGAATATTCTATTGAAGGTTTTTTTTTAAAATTACAAGAACATAAACAGAGTATGTACAAAGCATAGGAAATACTTATTATTTTCTTCATATTAAAAATTTATTTATAGTAATAGTATATTATTTAATTTTATTCCCTAACACTATCATCAGTTCTTTCAGGGAAATTATATTTTTCAACGGGTACTAAAGGCCTATGAGGTCCATAAACCCCTTCATCTAAATTAATATATTCAGTAGGATTATACCTATAAACCCCAACGCCTATCTTATCTCTATTTAACCTGTCTTTACCAATCTGCATAAGTTTATCTTTAATAGGAATCTCAATATTAATATTAAATCCTGTTATTATTGTTAAATCCCATTTTAAACTTTGAAGTTTACTATCAATATTTGATACTGCTTCAGAAGCAAATACTGATAAAAAATCCATATATTGAATAGGATCAATTAAAAAGCAACCTGCTGAAGTTGGATTTCTACCACTACTGTTATATCCGGTTGTAGGATCAAGTTTGTACTTATCAAAATCCTTATGCCAAGGATCCGGCCAAGCAGAATGTATATTTTGACCATCTAAACCGCCCTTGTCTCTTTCAGGATAAGCAGGGTTAAAATCATTCATTATAGCCACTCGTTGTCCGTCTAATATCCTTAATGCAGGATATTTTCCTTTGTGCATTCCTAAAACCGCCCAATAAATCCCAGGCTTTGAAGTTGGTAAATTTTCTATATCTGCAGGGTATGAAGTCCCTCTAAATTCTTTGATATCTGTTTTAGTTAAACCATATGTTGTTATCGTTGCAGTACCCATTTGTTTACGATTTTTTTTGGGTTCCGATGGATCGAAAGTACCAGGATCGTTAACATAAACAGCATATTTATAGATATTATTGGTTGGGTCTGGTGCCGCATCAGTCCATTCAAAGCCAGTAATGTTACCTTCTTTATCAATAACGGGAATCCAGGACAATCCATCTATATCAATCCCATCAATTGGTCTATTCGCTGCAAAAACATAATTTGAAAAACTAGGAAAGTCTTTCCACTTTGGGTCTCTTGCAAAAAACCGTCCCACCCTCGGATCATGCATTCTAAAGGTATAGTTAATGGAGTTTCCTTCCCCCTTCAGCTCATTGTCCATTTATCTCACGAAGCAATTATTTTTCATAGGTGTTCGATGAATGCTTCGCATTTCCTGACCCTGGAACCCATACCTGTAATCCGAGGTATTGGCATGCCTGTGCGGCTGCAGCATACCAAAGGGATAATAATCATTATACGCCTTGATGTCCGGGTTAAAATACTGTAAAGAACCTAACGCTAATTAGGGATTTTTTGGTAAAGACAAGACAAACTTGTTCAAAATATACCTTCGTTTTTTTGATTTCGTTTTCCTGTTTTTTACCATTGAATTTTTTCATCAACACATTTGGAACATAGCATAACCATATAGCCTGCTTTTTGCGATTTAAAAGCCTTAAAAATAAAGAAACAACCCGAAGGTTGTTTCTTTTTTAATCTATGTTCAATATTAATTTTTTGATTTACAGAGTTTTAATTTTTAATGAATAGCCTGTCAACACTTCTGCAACATTGCCAGAGTTCCAATACTTCTGATACATCACCCCTCTGCAACATTGCCCCTAATAATTATACCAGTAAGGTTTAATATCTTTACCTTTTTCTTCATTTAATATTAAGCCGTGTTTAGAATTTAATAAATATATACGTGTAGAAATTATAGCATCTGTGCCGGGTTTATAATCATCATCACTTAATACAGAATGACAAAATTTTTTATATTTAACATCATTAACCTCAGTGTCTTTTTTATAATGAACCAAGACATCTGTGGGGAAGTGGAATTCATCTTCACAGCTTCTGCCTAAATAATGGCTGTCTTCATTATTAAAAATGAAAAAAATTAATTTCTCTTTGTTACACTCATTCATAAAAGAATTATAATCTATAAAAAAAATGGTGTCTTTTGTTTTAAGAGACCAATATCCGTCTATAATAATATTACTATTTTTTTTTAATAAAAATCTTTTGTATTCAATTTGGTCAACTATTATTTTATCACCAATCCCAACAAAACCTTCTTCTAACTGTACACAATCTTCTACGTTGGTAAAAGATTTAGTATATAAAAACCTCTCTTGACTTTTACAGGATTGTAAAAAGATTACAATAAAAAGTATTGAACAATAAATTTTAAAATTAAGCTTAACCATTCTTATTTGCTTTTTTTTATTCTTCTTTTTGTGCTTTTTTTTGTGCTTTCTGTTTTTCTTTTATTTTATTAAGGGCTCGCTCTATTGCCCTATTATTAATATCTGCTTCACTACCAGGTTTGTATTGAGCAGGCGGTAGAGAACCACCCTTTTTCAAAACTTCAAGAATGTTCTTTTCTTCTTCAGTAATATTTTTAGCATCAGGGTCATAATTAAAATACTTATAATGATGAGAGTGATTCACGCTTTTATTTCCATTTATGTTTTCTTCAAAATGAGCATCTATTTCGTGAGTTACAGTTCTAGTTAAATCGTGAAGATTATTTATTTTTAAATGATTTTCATTAATTAAAATTAAGTTATAATCAACCTCAGTTTCATTTAAAACTTCTTCTTTTTTCTTACCATCATTTAAACAAAAGTACAAAAAAAGCTAAATCTAATTCTGCTAAGTATTTGATACGTATTGCATCTAAAAAATCCTCGCACAAAAAAACCTCCCGGTTTTCCGAGAGGTTTCTATTTATGAGGTATAAAATATTTATCCCAAAGCGACTCTTTCAAAAGCAACCACTTCGGCTCCTGCTTCTGCTTTTGCATAAGCAGCAACTGTAAGTTTGTTGTCTTTGATATACTCTTGATTTACTAAAGTATTATCTTTAAAGAATCGGTTAAGTTTTCCTTTAGCGATATTGTCTAACATAGCTTCCGGCTTGCCTTCTTGACGCAACTGATCTTTGGCGATTTCGATTTCTTTTTCAATTATTTCTTGATCTACTCCTTCTTCATTCAACGCAATGGGATTCATTGCTGCGGCTTGCATTGCGACATTTTTAGCTACTTCAGCAGCATTGTCAGAACCCGATGAAAGTCCGGTAAGAACGCCAATTTTATTCCCAGCATGGATGTAAAATCCTACGTATGGGGCTTCTAAAATACGATAATCACCGATTTCAATCTTTTCACCGATCACACCCGTTTGTTCGATTAATTTATCCGCAACGGTAATTCCTTTATAATCTTTAGCTAACAATTCTTCTTTTGAAGAAGTTTGAAGAGCTAGATCAGCAAAATCATTGGCTAAAGCAATAAACGATTCGTTTTTAGCCACGAAATCGGTTTCACAGTTTAATGAAACAATGACTCCACGTGTATTATCGTCGTTTACCTTAGCGATAACAACACCTTCGGTAGATTCGCGGTCTGCACGATTTGCAGCCACTTTCTGTCCTTTTTTACGAAGCAGTTCGATTGCTTTATCAAAATCACCTTCGGCTTCCACCAAAGCTTTTTTACAATCCATCATACCGGCACCGGTAATTTGTCTGAGTTTATTTACTTCTGCAGCAGTTATAGTTGCCATAGTATTTTATTTTATTCCCGATAGTTCGGGTGTTAGTGTTTAATTAAAAGAGTATGTTAATAGCTGGAAAGAGTTTATTCTTCCTCTTCAGAAACCGACTTTTCAGTAGTTACTAAATCTTCGTCATCCTCATTGGGTAGGATTGCAGATTTAGATTTTACTACTTTGGGTTCCTCTTCGATATCTTCTTTATCGTCTTTAGCTCCTTGTCTTTCAGAAATTCCTTCTACGATAGCAGAAGAAACATACGATAGGATTTTTTCGATAGATTTCGAAGCATCATCATTAGCAGGAATGGCAAAATCGATAATTCGAGGATCCGAGTTGGTATCTACCATTGCAAAAATGGGAATATTTAGTTTGAGAGCTTCTCTTACAGCAATATGCTCTCTCAAGGTGTCCACCACAAAAAGGGCTGCAGGAAGTCGGCTCATATCCGCAATAGAACCCAAGTTTTTCTCCAGTTTGGCTCGGGTACGGTCAACGGCCAATTTTTCTTTTTTAGAAAGGGTATCAAAAGTACCGTCTTGTTTCATTCGGTCAATAGCCGACATTTTTTTAACTGCTTTTCGGATGGTCACAAAATTGGTAAGCATCCCACCTGGCCAACGCTCTGTAATATACGGTTGATTGGCTTTTTTTGCATATTCGGCAACGATATCCTTGGCTTGCTTTTTAGTTGCAACAAAAAGAATTTTTCGTCCGGTAGATGCAATTTTGCGAAGTGCCTCACCGGCTTCTTCTAATTTTGCAGCAGTTTTGTAGAGATTGATAATATGAATCCCGTTTCTCTCCATATAGATATAAGGAGCCATATTGGGATTCCATTTACGTGTTAGGTGTCCAAAGTGTACACCTGCGTCAAGAAGTTCTTTGACATCAACTTTTTTTGCCATTGTTTTTGTTTTAGTTTACGTTCTTCGTTAGATAGCAACCCACCTTTAATCTATAAGTTAGTGGAAGGGTTTAGATGCTAAACTAAACTCCCGGACTAGTTCCGGGAATGGAACGGCGTTAATAATAAATAAGGAACTTGTATAAGGGTAGTAATAAAAACTACCAGTGTCCGTAAATACGGATCTCCATTAACGTTTAGAAAACTGGAATTTCTTACGAGCTTTTTTACGTCCAAATTTCTTGCGTTCTACCATTCGAGGATCACGGGTTAATAAGCCTTCGGGTTTTAAAAACGAACGATTATCAGCCTCTACTTCACACAAAGCTCTTGAGATAGCTAAGCGAATAGCTTCCGCTTGACCGGTAATTCCACCTCCATATACATTAACTTTTACATCGTAGTTAGCTTCGTTGTTAGTTAAGGTCAAAGGTTGTTTTACTTTGTAACGTAAGGGCTCTGTAGTAAAATAGTTTTCGAGCTCTCTTTTATTGACGGTGATGGTTCCATTTCCTTGTGAAACATACACCCGTGCAACAGCAGTTTTTCTTCTGCCTATTTTGTGAATAATCTCCATTACTTAATTTCGTTTAAGTTAATAGTCCTTGGTTTTTGAGCCTCTTGGTCATGTTCAGCACCTACATAAACTTTTAAATTTTTAAAAAGTGCTGCTCCTAATTTATTTTTAGGCAACATCCCTTTTACGGCTTTCTCTACCAATCGTTCCGGACTCTTGGCAAACAATTCTTTAGCTGTCAACTCACGCTGACCACCTGGATACCCCGTGTGACGAATGTAGGTTTTGTCATCCCATTTACTACCCGATAAAACGATTTTCTCGGCATGGGTAATGATTACATTATCACCACAGTCTACATGCGGTGTAAAACAAGGTTTGTGTTTACCTCTCAATAGCTTGGCCACCTCGGATGAAAGTCGCCCCAAGGGTTGACCCGTAGCATCTATATGGACCCATTCCTTGTTAACAGTCGCTTTATTTGCAGATACTGTCTTGTAACTCAATGTGTTCACACTATATTTTTTAAAAAATTAAACAACTTCAATCAACTCTGGTATCAGAATTGGGGTGCAAATGTACAATTATATATTTGATTTGCAAATCCCTTATTTTAATTTTTTCAATCTTTTTTAAAATAAAAAAGACAGCTATTTGCTGTCCCGGTTATTGTTTTTTTATCTTGGCTTAATCCCGGGTGATTTCCAATATTTCTAGTTTAATTTTTCCGCTGGGCACTTGAATCTCTGCTATCTCTCCTTGACTCTTACCTAGCAATCCTTTACCAATGGGCGAATCCACCGAAATTTTGGAAGCTTTTAAATCGGCCTCACTTTGCGCTACTAATTTATAGGTAACCACGCCACCGGTAGTTAAATTTTTTATTTTCACCGTAGAGTGTATTAATACCTTAGATACATCTAACTGTGATTCATCAATGATACGGGCATTAGCTACCAACTCTTCCAATTTGGAAATACGGAGTTCAAGCATACCTTGCGCTTCTTTGGCTGCGTCATATTCTGCATTTTCAGACAAATCGCCTTTGTCTCGGGCTTCAGCAATAGCTTGAGATGCCTTGGGACGCTCTACATCCCGAAGGTAATTCAACTCTTCCTTGAGTTTTTTCAATCCTTCTTCTGTATAATACGAAACTTTACTCATAGTTTTAATCCTTAGTTGTTTATAAACATAAAAAATCCCACTTGTAAATGGGATTTCCTCAGGCAAATATACAAAATTTTTATTTGCTTTATATTTTATTGTAACTTGCACCCAAAATGCAATTGTATGAAATGGAAATGCTTTACCCTATTGCTAATCTGGGTCTTAAGTAGCTGTAAACAGGATGACTCCATCAACCGAAATAATCCCTACCTAACCGACCCCTATATCAATTTTACCATCGATTTATCCCTCCCGCAATACAATGCGCTTAACTACCCGGGTAACCACCTGATCATCTCAAATTACGGCATCCGAGGTATAGTGATTTACAACGAAAACAACACCAACTACCACGTACACGAACTTTCAGACCCCAATCATCCGCCCAACGACTGCTCTGCTATGGAAGTAGAAGGTATACACGCTACCTGCCCTTGCCCCACTGAATCTAACAACCCCAACAGTTATAACATCATCACCGGGCAACACTTGGCCAACCCCGGAGGTATGTACCCCATGCAACGCTACAAAGCCAGCCGAAATGGTAATAGCATCAGTGTGAGTAATCAATAATTTTTTTTAAGAAGCTATTTCCCGCTTTCGGCTATATCCCGAGGGTACCCCCTACTTACTTTCGGTGCAAACCGTTAATTTGTGTATCGGGGTACCCTCGGGGATGCCGCTGCAATCGGGGCTAAAACCCACCCATGGCAGATCTAAACCCTCTGTGTCATCTTCTAAGCTAACTAAAACTTAAGAGTCAAGCCCGCTAAAAAATGAATTCCCGCTTGCGGATAGTATGCCGCACCTTCCACAGTAGTTATTTGGCCGGGTACTGACCAATCGTCTTCATAGGTATAGTAATACCCGTTCGAAGAATACACTGCGTCAAATATATTATAGACCATACCGGTAAACACTACCGATGAAAACCAGGGCACTTCCCGCCATTCATACACAATATTGAAATCGTTGACAAAAAAACTGCTCAACACCGATTGGGGACTATCTGTGTTGCCCATATATTGGCGTCCTACATATTTGGTCAAAAAGGATAGATATAAATTTTCTAAGGGTTGATAGACTAAGTTGTTAGAAATAATCAAATCCGGTGAATACGAGATATTGGTTGTTCCTAAGTTAACTAACTCTCCATCGATGGAGGTGACAAAATCTTTGTTTTTATTGGTACTCCACGCTACCGATGGAAGGATCCGAAGATTGTTAAGTAAAGTTACTTCGGCTTCTATTTCGATACCCGCTCGATAACTCTTTCCACTGGAAGCACGCAGTGGAGCCCCCACATCATTCAGTTCGCCGGTTAATACCAATTGATCTTGGTAATTCATAAAAAACAAATTGGTATTCAATCGTATTTTCTCGGTGGTTAATCGCCACCCCAATTCAAAATCGTCTAATTTCTCGGGCGTGGTAATTCCCTCTTCAAAATCATTTCGCGTAGGTTCCCGATGAGCTCTTCCGTAAGAAGCATAAAATTGATTGCTATCGTTTAACAAATAACTGAGTCCGGCTTTGGGATTAAAAAAACCGTATTGCTGACGCACATCTATAAAGGCTAAATCCGAGGTCATCCCATAGGTTTTGTAATGAATAAAGCGTCCTTGCAAATCTCCATACGCCTGCCACTGGTCGTTGATCTTATAGGTAGCCTTGGTAAAAACGGCATATTCATTTTTAGTAGCATCACTTTCATAATATCGGTCTCTAATTGAAGAACCGCCACTGTAGGCTGCCCAAATTACCTCTCCAAAGTGATCTCCCAAATAACTGCTCCAGAAAAATCCGGAGTTTATATTCCACCGCTGGTCTTTATAATTTATTTGAGTATTGAGTACATAAAAGTGATTGTCTAACCAGCGACGACGAATCAAATCGGTTTCGTCAATAACCTCACCCGAACCTAATTCGATGGGAGTAAACCCATAATCATAAAAAGATTCGTCTTCTTTATACTGCTCAAAATACCCTTGGCCTTGGGTATAATTTAACCCCACATGGGTACTCCAATGGTTATTTAAACGCTGGGTCCAATGCAATTGAAAATAATCTTGTTTGTAATGATCAATTTCATTGTCGTAAAATTGCATATTCCCGGATTCATCAAAATACATACCCGCCGAATTAAACCTGCGGTCTTCGGCCATAGTCGCAGCATCAATCCCGTTCCACGATTGATAAGTATTTTGTTTACCTCCAAATGTGATGGCTTTGATAGTGGTATTCTCTGACTGGTAGTGAGCCTGTAAAAAATACGATTTTAAATCGGAACTGGCTCGTTTGATATAACCATCGGAATCAATTTTAGACAAGCGCCCGGATATCTCAAAATTTTCCGAAATTCGTCCGCTACTAAACTTCACATGGTGTTTGCGGGTATTGAAAGACCCAAAAACATTACTAATTTCACCATAAGCCTTTTCCGAAAAATGATCGGTTACTACATTTAAACTGGCACCAAAGGCACCCGAACCGTTGGTAGAAGTTCCTACGCCTCGTTGCAATTGAAGGCTTTCAGCTGAAGAAACTATATCCGGAAGATTGACCCAAAAAGTACCCTGACTTTCTGCATCGTTAAACGGGATACCGTTAAAAGTGACATTGATGCGTGTCACATCGCTTCCGCGTACCCGCATATAGCTGTAACCAATACCCGTTCCATCGTCGGAAGTACTTACCACCGAAGGTAAATAGCCTACCAATTGAGGAATGTTTTGCCCCAAATTACGTTTGGCAACCTCCTGTTTGTCCAGATTGGTATGAATAATGGGGGAATCGGCCGAAACACGTACCGTTCGGATAAACACCTCTTCCAAGCTTTCAGGCACCTCCAAACTATCGCCAACTCGGTCTTGAGAATACACCGGAATACTAAGAAGATATAATAAAAATGTTAACAAAAATAATTTCGCTGACCAGCGAAAAACAACTTCATAATTACGGTCTCTTACCAGACCATAGGCAGGACTCAAAGAGTCAAAGAAAACGGTTTTCATTCGTACTAATTTTTATACGAATAAAAGGGGCTGTTATTCTTGGGTTACTACTAAAATTTAACAAAAAAACCCCTGACACCACTACATAAGTGTATCAGGGGTTTAAAATCGTTTCCAATTTTATTTCCTTTCCCTTGGCAGCATTACCCGCCCAGGTTCTTTGGGTATAATCTCAGCCGTAGTAAACTGGGGATTGAAATTCTCAGACCAACTCTGAGAAATTCCTATCCCATAAGCTTTCTACAGCACCCCTTTGAGATGGTGCAAATTTACTAATTTTCTCTCAATATACATTTATATTTAGGTAAAATGACCGTAACTTTATACTTTGCTTTTTTTAATCAATGAAAAAAGAAGGATTGAAAATACCCGTAACACTCAAAGTAATCCTTGGTTACAGTGCCATCATTATCCTTGCTGTTTACAGTATTTGGTTTGTTTACGGACAAATTGAATCCTTATCCCAGAGTATTGAGACCAACAATGAGGATCGGCTCAGGCATTTGCGAATCGGTGAAATTGCAACCAATCTATTTGCTGCAGAAAGTATGAGTCGGGATATTATTCAAAATCAAAAAAACGACAGTTTAGCACCCTTTGAAAAAAAAATCGATACAATTCACCACCTGATCCATCAGCTTCGAAACAATTATGAAAATGTTGAAATGAATGTGGCCTTGGATAGTTTTGACTTACTTCTCACTCAAAAAAATCTCAACTTAAAAGAATTATTAGAACTTCGAGAAAACGCCTATACCGAAAGCTATTATGCCAAAGTCATTTCACAACTTCAAAAATTAGATCACAATTTTGAAGATGAAAATTACGAATGGCAACTCCGCAATCACGATCCTCGAGTACGACGAGCCATCATTGGTTTAATAGAGTATTCCAAAGAAAATCGCAAAGGCGAATTGACGCAAAAAACAGCCGATTCCTTAATCAATTCCCTTAAAAATGTACTCAACAGCCTAGAACGCCAAGAAAGGCGTATTATGCAGACCATCAAAGAAAAAGAAAATGAACTACTTGAAAACGACCGATTTCTTTCTTCCCAGTTGCAAGATATTCGGTATAAAATTGAGCAGGAAGAGATTAATAAAGGAATGGCGAATGTACTTTATTCCAAAAATTTAGTAGAACGCACCTCCACAGTCATCGTGATTTTAGGTATCATTTCCGTGGTGACTATGTTGTTTTTTGTAACTATGATTTTTTATGATATTCATCGTAGTCAAACTTATCGCAAACAACTCGAAGAGGCGAAGAACTATTCGGAAAGCTTACTGCGCCATCGGGAACAAATTATGAATACCGTCACCCACGATTTACGTTCACCACTCAATTCTGTCATTGGTTATACGGATTTACTAGAGAAAACACCATTGACGCACCAGCAAAAACAATATCTTAAAAACCTCAAAACCTCCTCCGATTACATTCTTAATTTAGTTAATGATTTACTCGATATTTCCAAACTCAATTCGGGTAAAATAAGCACTCAAAATCATCGATTCAATCTTCAAGCCGTTATTCAAAATGCGGCTAAAACCGTCATCCCAGAAAATAACCCCAAAAAACTCAAACTCACTGTCACCACCCACCCCGAATTTGAGCGTGATATCATATCCGATTCTTTTAGAATTCATCAAGTATTAGCCAATCTGATTTCCAACGCTTATAAATTTACCCCGCAAGGGGAAATAAAAATCACGGCAGATTACGTTCCCAAAAACAACCGACCCCGTATGGCCATTGCGGTTCAAGATACCGGTATAGGGATTTCTAAAGCACTCCAAAAAGAAGTCTTTAGAGAGTTTTCGCAAGTGCAGCGAGAAGATGGTTTAAAACACGAAGGGTTTGGTTTGGGGTTGTCCATTTCAAAAAAAATTGTACAACTCTTAGGAGGAGAAATTTCGCTTAAAAGCGAAATTGATAAAGGATCTACATTTACCGTGACACTGCCTTTTGAATTTGCCACTGACCAACAAGCACCTCAAACCCCACCCCCGGCTACCACCCGACAACCGATTACCGAACAAGCACAAATATTAATCATTGACGATGATCCCGTACAATTAGCATTGACTTCAGAAATACTAAAACCTACCGGGATCGCAACCGATTGTGTTACTAGTGTGGATCAAGCTCTAATGGCATTAGATAAAAAGCCCTATGCTCTTATACTCACCGATATTCAAATGCCCCAGCGTGATGGTTTTGATTTTTTACAAGTAGTGCAACAGTCAAAAAATCATGCTCAACTCCCTGTAATAGCTATTTCGGGGCGTACCGACTTGGACCACCAGGAATACCTCAACGCAGGTTTTAGTGGTCATTTAGTCAAACCTTTTCGCCCGGATTCGTTGTATGAACTCTTGGAAAACTATTTTGAAATTACTCACCCTTTACCTAATCCTGAAGAGGCTTCCCTTTCGGGAAACAACGAACTTTATGACTTATCTGATTTGTATTATTTTACGGATGGTGATACCGCCTCTTTACAGATGATAGTGAAAACCTTTATCGAAAACTCCCGAGAAAATTTAGTTACCATTCAATCTTGCCTTTCTGAAAATAACACGACCCAAATTAGTACCATAATTCACAAAATGCTACCGATGTATCGCCAATTAAAAATACAACAGGTGATTCCATTAATGGAACGTTTGGAGCAAGATAAAATCCCTTTGGATGACCTTCCAATAACTATACAAGCACTGAGTGAAAAGATTTATCACGTATTAAACACTTTAGAAGCCGAAGTCTCTTAGTGTTTTTAGATAGAAATATTATAACGCTTAAGCTTATTATACAGAGTTTTCCGATCTATTTGTAACAATTGAGCTGCTTTACTTTTATTGCCTGCGGCTTGGTGAAGTGCCTCCAGAATTCTCTCTTTTTCATACTGGCTGTGATAGAGTGATTCTTCGGGTGGTGGCGCAGAAGCATTTTTAACAAATTCAGGAGGTAGGGCCAAGAGATCTATTTCGTTATTTCGTGCAAACAAAACAGCCCTTTTAATAATGTTTTGCATTTCTCTCAGGTTTCCGGGCCAATGGTATTTTTTAAAAGCCTCCAATACTTCGGGTGCAAAACTAGTTACTGATTTTTCAAGTTGTGAACTTGAAAGTTCTAAAAAATAATAGGCAAAAATATCAATATCCTCGGGCCGGTCTTTTAAACTAGGGGCTTCTATAGAAAATTCATTGAGTCGGTGATAGAGATCTTCTCTAAAAGTTCCATTTTTAACGGCCTCACTTAAATTTTCATTGGTAGCCGCTATAATCCGGATATCGACCTCGACCTCCCGACTACTACCTACGGGTTTTATTTTTCTTTCTTGCAAAGCACGGAGCAGTTGCACTTGTAATTCGTAGGGTAAATTTCCAATTTCATCTAAAAACAAAGTACCTCCATTAGCAATTTCAAAATGCCCGGTTTTATTAGAAATAGCACCGGTAAAAGAACCCTTTATATGCCCAAAAAATTCACTGGAAGCCAATTCCCTCGGAATAGTACCACAATCTACGGGTACAAAGGGAGCCTCCGAACGTTTACTTTTTTCATGAATATTTTGAGCAATATATTCTTTGCCAGTCCCACTTTTTCCGGTTATCAATACCGACAAGTTAGTAGGAGCCACCAATTCAATATAGTGATTCAATAACTTAGACGCTTCACTCACTCCGTGTACATATGTTTTTTTTACGACGGGCATCGAAGTTGATTTGGACACCACCGGACTTGGAGTAGTTTCTAGATTAAATACGGCTTTATTGAGAATTTTTAAAAGTTGCTCGGGATTAACCGGCTTAGAAATATAATCGAAAGCACCGCCTTTAATAGCATCTACAGCCTTATTAACTTCGGCATAACCTGTCATTAAGACAACTTTAGTAGGTAGGTTTTTTTGTTTGATTTCTCCCAATAGGTTGGTTCCTTCATTTTCCGGTAAACGTACATCGGCCAACACCACTGCATATGATTTATTATGAATTAACCTAATAGCATCAGTATAATTATAAGCCGTTTCTACTTCAAACCCTTTTTTGGACAAAAATGCTTGAAGCATATTGCAAAATGCGGTATCATCTTCAACTATTAAAACTCTAGGTTCTGACATAATAACAAAAATACTGAATGCATTTAAGGTTTTGAAAAGATTTCATAAAAAAAGACTGCCGAAGCAGTCTTTTTTAAGCAATAAAATTGATGGATAGTGTAAACAAAAAACTTTCTGATTTAATAAATGAGACTGAAAGTGTTTTCAGTCTCATTTACTACAAATTAGGGGGACAATTAGGCATTGTAAACCAACAACAAATTTTCTTTTTCTTAATTATAGGGTGAGTTTCTTACTCTTTATCTTCCCGAATATTGGCATCTTCTTTTCGGGCTTTCACTTCATCATCAGTAAGAACTGCTTTTTCTTTAGCTTCTTTTGTAGCCGATTCAGTTTCTTTTACCAAAGTGGCATCAGCCTTAGCTGCAGCTTTTTGGTCTTTTTGAACTTCTTTCTTTTGGTCTTGAGCTGTTTTAGTAGAAGCATCTTGTGCATTTGAGTTAAATACAAATCCTAATAAAACAACTGCCATTACAAATATTCTTTTCATCTTTTATTTTTTAATAATTAAACATTTACAAATCATATTGAAATAATAATACCAAAAAAAATAAATCCTGATAATCAACTATATACGAAAAAAATTACTGTAGAAAATATGGAATACAACAAAAAATTCCACAGAAATTGTGGAATTTTTCTACAGTTTGAAAAATAATGACGAAAAAAAAGAGGCTCAATGAGAGCCTCTTACATCGTAACTAAATTAGGTCTTTAGTCTTTGGATTGTTCGGTAGCCGCACTTTTCAGCGATTTTTTATTGGCTGGATCCATTTGGTTTTTTAATTGTGCTTTTTGCTTTTGAATAATTTCCAAACGTTGGTTATAAGCGTCACCAGTTACACCTGATGCTTTTAATTCAGCTTCAGCTTTATCTAACTCAGCGATCTTTGCTTCCATTTGGTTAGTTTTAGCAGCAGTCACATCTTGAGTAGTAGTTTCACTTAGTGATTTAGCATTTTGTTGGGCGTGTGAGTTTACGGTAAAAAATAATCCCAATGCCATACAAGATAAAAAAATAGTTTTCTTCATATTAGTTCATTTTTAAGATATACAATCAAATTCTATTAAAAGTATGGCAATATATAAAAAATAAATCAAAATATATAGTTCGAATATATTTTTTAGGTACTTCTTATAAATCAGGTGGACGGCGATGATATTTCTTTAATGCCTGCATTTTTTTTATCTTCAATCGCTTTTCAATTACCTGTTTAGGAATGGTACTTTTTTTTCTAGGTGCTACTACCCGAAGCTGTTCCTGCAATAGATCAATTAACTTCTGAGTCACTTGTTTTTTATTTTTCAACTGACTCCGACTCGAAGAAGCGTATAGTTTGAGTAGTCCCTCGGAATTCAACCTAGACCCTAAACGATTGAGCAACAACTCTTTTTGATCGGGATTTAAGAACTTGGAGCCGGCTATATCAAAACTCACTTCCACCTTAGTGGATACCTTATTAACATGTTGTCCACCTGGGCCACTACTTCGTACGGCCTTATATTTTAACTCCCGTAGTATATCTTCCCAATTCATTTAAACTTGCTTTGGTGGGAATCATTCAATAAATCAGTAACCGTTTTTACAGGATTAAAAGTAGTAGGTGGCACTTCGATAAAAACCGTTAACCAGCCGGCCATAGCGCCGTTCCAAAGACCCGGTAATTCTTCTGACCTTAACATCTTCCCATGGTAACTTTTAGTGGCTATAAAACTACTATCAGCGTCTATAAACTGATTCAAATCAAATTTTTTACCTCTATAATCTCTGACACTACACACCAAATCAACCGGGTTGAAATGGGTAGCAGCTGCAATTACTTCTAGCTGAGAGTGGTCTTGGGTATTGACTTGGGCCAATTCGACAATTTGCAACGAAACTCGCCCGTTTTTATCACGTACCCAGAAAGGACCTCCTCCCGGTTGGCCCGTGTTTTTAACCATGCCACACACCCGTAACGGGCGGTTTAAAAAATGGTGCAACTCTTCCACCTGGTCACTCTGCCAATTGGGGTCAAAATAGCGTTTAACAAAAGTACAGATGGTCTGAATTTGCTGACTTGTTAACTGACGCTGGTCTAACTTTTTTAAATAGTCAAATATTTGATTTCGCAAAACTATCAGTTGCCCGGCTAAGGCTTTTTTGTACTGGATAATCTCGGATAATCTGGTTTGTACTACCACATTATCTATGTTTTTGATAAATAGAATATCTGCATCTAAGGCATTGAGATTCTCCAGTAAAGCTCCGTGACCGGAAGGACGTAACAAGGGCTGTTTTTTCTCATCTCGAACCAACTGATTATCGATACCTAAAGCAATGGAGTCGGTATGTTTGGGTTGGAAGGAAAAATCAACTTTAAAGTCACAACCAGTTTGTCTTTTTATATGCGACTTAATTTTTAAAAAATGTTTTCTAATTTTCTTTTGGTGAACTTCCGAAATCGTAAAGTGTACCTTTACTGGATTTACATCCATCTGAGCTGCTTCAAACAATTGTTCTTCAAAAGCGGTTACAGATCGTTTGTTATACAGATGAAAAGCCAACAAAGCTTTGGGCAACTGACCGTAATTTAACCCTTTTTTTCCCAGTAGGGATTTTACCAATCTCCGATTTTTTTCCGTTTTACCTAGCAGGTCATAATTGGGATATAAACGGCGGGTTTTTCGTATTAATTTTTTATAAAAAGCGAATTTCTTTTTTTCATTAAAAAAAAGAGCGGCTCCTTCGGTATAGGTTTTCGGGTTGTCCAAAAAAGCATAGAGTTCTTGAAACATACGGGTAGCCGCTCCCGAAGCTGGAACGAATCGTTGTATTTCAAGAGAATCTACTTGCTCTTCATAAACTTTAATGAAGTGAGTCATTTCTTTGGGTGTAAGCTTTAGAATACCGTCCCCCAAAGTAGCAGCTCGGTCTAATTCTATAAACGAGACTCCCTGTATTATACGATTAGCTTGCTCCTGTAACTGAGTAATTGTCAGTCCATAACCGGCTAAATACTCCAAATCGGATGCAGTAAAAACAGTCATAGTTATTTTAACTTTTCAATAATCTCAAGGGCTTTTTGTACCCGTTGGTCATAGTTTCCTTGTAAAACGGTATAGGGTTTTTGAAATTGTTTTAACTCCGATTCAAACCGGGCAAAGAGCATTTCACGCTCTTGGGGTTTGTCGCGTAGGTTGTCTTCTTCCCAAGGAATATCAATAGCCATTAAAAAATAGTGATGATACTGATTTTCAATGGCTTTTTGGGCAACCAGAGCCGGACAATACCCGTTAAAATAAATTTCAGAATATACCTTTATTTGTAATAAATCGGTGTCACAAAATAGAAATTGATTCGCTTGTTGGGCAATTTTATTTTCCAAATGCATTTGGCCTTCAGCAATAGGAAGTATATCTTCGGGTACGCTCACCCCGGGTTTTCCCTGCCATTTTTCTTCAAAATAGCTTCGCATATATTCGGGTACCCAGCGGGTGTTAAAATGCGCTGCTAGTGCCCGAGCTAAAGTGGTCTTACCGGTAGATTCAGGTCCGAAACACACAATTTTAATTAAATCACTTGCCTGTTGCTCCAATTTTTCTTCCATTCTAAATATCCTAAAATAGCAATGATAGTATAGACTAAAAACAACATACTGGTAAGGGTATACCCTTTCAAGTAATACAGGGGAATCGATATAAAATCGCCCACAATTAAAAACAACCAGTGTTCTATTTTTCGTTTAGCTAATAACCACATTCCTATAAAAAACAATCCGGTGGTTAAAATATCTACATACGACCACCACGAACCAAACTTCTCAAAAAACCAATAAATGATACCGATAAAAAGAGAAGATCCTATAAAAATATAGATTGAAAAAACATATTCGCGAGGAGTGGTCTTACTGATTTGAATTACAGGATTACCCTCTTTATTTAAACTCCACAAATACCAACCATAGATACTCATCACAAAATAGTATATATTGATTACCATATCACCAAACAAACCCCATTGATAGAGTAAATAAGTAAATAACAACGTACTTACAATACCGGTAGGATAGACTTTGATGTTGTTTTTTTTGGAATACAACACACTGGCTAATCCAAAAAGAACTGCGATAATCTCCAATACAATATCCAAAAGAGAATAGTCGTTATATGGAGCAAATAAATTTTCCAGCATAGGGATTAAACGCTACGATCTCCTCTGATAATTTTCAATACAAAAACATACAATTTTTCATCATAAAAAACATCTTTTATGTGTTGTTTCAAAAAAGACATTACCTCGTCATAATCGCCGTAAATTTGCGTACTCAAAGGGTTTTCAACGATTTTAAAATTTGATTTTTTTAAATTTTCAATAAAATTAATTATTGGTTCTCTATAATCGGGATGTAATGGATATAAGCTGATGTCGATGGAAACTTTCATAGAAAATGGGTTTTAACTAGTTATAAATATGCAATTTGGCTCCTAGGCCATAATTATTAAATCCTCTTCGCAGTAACATGGAATTAGGATTTTGTTGAATATTAAACGTATGCCAACTTTTATCGTCTAAAAACACGCGTCTAACAAAGGTTTTTTCTCCGGTAATTCTATTGGTCATAGGTAATAAGGGACGAAATGAAATAGCTACTCGGGTAATGCCCTGCTTGGTTTCAAATTCGTTATACGTTCGAGTCTGGATCAGCTGACCGTCTTTATCGGCAGGCCCTAAAACTTGAATAGAAACAAAAATTCCGGTTTCCGGAACTAAAATCTTATAAGCAGCTACATCCAGTTCAAACACTTGGTCGGTGTCTTCTTCATCCACTACAAAAACTATATTTCCAAAATGTAATTCATTTCCGGGTACTCCGTTTTGGTTTTGATAAAATTTAACCCGCATCAAGGTGGCAAAATTTCGGATGGGGATTTTTTTGCCCTGTACATTTTCCTGTACATTAATAGGCAAATAAACGGTATGGAGATGCGCCGCTTTTTCGGAAGGTTTTTGAATTAATACGGCAATTTCGCTTTCCACCGTTTGCATCCAAGAGTCGTGGTACTCGGCATGGGATACCGGTTTTACCTCATAGGTTTTAAATTTACCTTGCGGCAAAGCACTCAGGATTATTTCTTGTAAAAATTCGGTTTCTACCGCCATGGAGTAGACTGTCTCCTGAGGGGGTAAGCTGATTTTTAAATCGGCATATCCAATGGCCGAAACAAACAGTGTATCTACACCTGCAAACTGTTTTTCAGAATATAAAAACTTTCCGTGGGCATCGGCATGAGTTCCCCAGCCATTTCCAAAGGCCAAAGTCGCAAAGGAAACCGGTTCGCCATTGGTAGCATCAACTAACTGCACTTGTTGGGCATAAAAAACAGGTGTAATTAGTAAACAGAAAAACAGCTTGTACACATTCATGGTTCAAATGTATTATTTTCAAAAGCAGTTCCGATGACCGCCATATCCGCACCCGCTTCAAATACCTCTTGCAAAACCTGTTGCGATCGAATTCCCCCACCTACTATCAAGGGTAAATATACGTTTTTTCTAACCGTTTGGATAATTTCTCTTCGTACATGTTGCAAAGCTCCACTTCCGGCTTCTAGATAAATTATTTTTTTTCCCAAATAATATCCGGCTATAGCCAAATCTCTAATTTTTTTGACCTCATCTTGCGATACCGGCTGGGTGTTGCTCACTCGGGCTACGGCACTGGGAGCTCCTCCATCTATCAATATATAGGCGGTAGGTATCACTTCCAAAACAGTTTTGCGTAGTAGCGGGACGGCTTGGAGCTGTTGCCCTATTAAATATTCCGGATTGTCACCGGAAATCAGGGAAAGAAACAACAACGCATCGGCTTGGTCTGAAATCTGACGGGCATTGCCTGGGAAAAGGATCACCGGTAAGGGGGTATTTTGTTTTAAACTGCGAACCACTTGCTCGGTCAATGATTGTCCGCCGGTACTACCTCCTACAAAAAAATGAGTGGTATAACTGGGTATTTTTTTAAGAAACTGATTGGTTTTGGAAACGTCAAATTTTTCAGGGTCTATTAAAACAGCCAGCAACTTTTTATTTTGCTTTTTAGCTGACAATATACTTCCGTAAATAGTAGTCATAGAAGGGATTAATTAAGATGGCTAAAGCTACTCGGAAACCCATTGGCCTTGGTAAAAGCACAGGTAAAACCTTCAAACTCAAAAAACCGTACCGGGTAAGTATCGCGATTGCCTTGAAAACTAATGGCAACGGTGGTAGCTTGGTCATCAAAATTAAAATCGGCTACATCAATATGGTTTAAAAAGCTTACTCCCTCTTTTTCGTACATTTTATAGAGTGCTTCCTTGATACACCAAACTATGGTCAGTTTTTGAATAACAGCATCGTCGTTGGCCAACGTACGATATTCTCTAAGCGGTGTAAATTTATTGGCGATACGCAAAATTTTCTCCCGCTGTTTTTCGATGTCAATACCCACTTTAGAAGTACTCACTATAATACCTGTAAAATGGTGGGAATGAGAGATAGAAATTTGTTTGCCATCCATCAAATACGGTCTGCCTTCCGGATGATACTTCAAATCATAATCCGAATAGCCGGCTTCTTTTAACAAATGACGGATACTCACAAACCCACACTGATGGATGGGAGAAAGCATTTTCTGCAAACGTGTTTGGCTATGCGAACACAATTCAATCCCTTGAAGAAGTTCCTCCAAGGTTTCTTCTATTTTCCACAAATATATACACGTTTCCGAATCTACTTGTATCGTTTTGTATAGCGGCATAACCAAAGTTTTCTATACAAAGATACAGTTTGAAAATTTTAAATTAAATTTTTAGAGGTTTTTCGGCGTAATTTTAGATATCCGTTGAGAATGACGGTGGCCAGAATGATAAAAGCGCCGTAATAAAACTGAGGACTCATATATTCTTTGTCTCCTAAAATTATCAGTGCTAAAATAATACCGTACACCGGTTCCATATTGATCGTCAGCATGACGGTATAAGGTTTGATCCATTTCATCACGTGAATGGATGCAATAAAAGCATAGGCCGTACAGGCCGAAGCTAAAATGAAAATATAGATCCAGTCTTGGGAAGAAAGTTTAAAAAATTCGGGGGTCATACTTCCGGAAAAAAGCAAGTACAATCCCACTAATACTACTCCAAAAAGCAATTCCCAAAAAGAAATGGTGGACGCCGGATATTTTTCAGCAAATTTTCCATTAATTACCGAAAACAAGGCACTTAAAAAAGCACTGAGTAAGGCTAGTAAAATTCCTAAAGTGTATTGGGTTTCAACCTTAAAAATAATATACAAACCTACTATCACCACCAGTCCGAATAACACTTCGTATACAATGATTTTTCTACGGTAAAAAAGGGGTTCTAGCAAAGATGCAAAAAAAGCACCGGTGGATAATACGGCTAAGGTAACTGACACATTAGAAACTTTGATAGCCGCAAAGAAGGTAATCCAATGGGAGGCAATAATTAAACCACTCACTATAAAAGCCAGTAACTGTTTTTTACTGACTCTTAGATTGACTTTAAACACAGTAACAAACCCGGCGACCAGTATTACCGCCAAGGTCATCCGATACCAAACCAACGGAATGGCCGCAATCGAAATTAGATGTCCTAATACCGCTGTAAACCCCCATATAAAAACAATGAAGTGTAGGTGTAGGTAATTTAAAAATTTACTTTCTGGATGCATATATTAAGTAAATGGCTACTAAACCGAAAACTATATTAGGAAACCACACGGCCAAAAATGGTGAAAAATCAGATTGCTCGGCAATGGTACCAAATACTTTATCAAAAAAGATATAAACCATCCCGATTGATATACCGATCGCTAAATTAACCCCCATACCACCCCGCCTTTTTTTAGAAGAGACTGCAACGGCAATAATGGTGAGTATATAAGCCGACACCGGTATGCTCCACCGTTTGTAGCGTTCTACCAAGTATCTATTAATATTAGAAGATCCCCGGGCCTTTTCTCGTTCAATAAAATCATTTAACTCTTTATAATTCAAGGTCTGTGCTATATAAGTTACCGGTGTAAGCTCGTTAATATCAAAAGTAAATAAAGTATCTAGCGTTCTACCCGATTCGATTTTATCTGCATTTTCACCCACCGTTCTTTTTACGTAATTGGTAAGGGTATAAGTAGTGTCTGTCGCATTGAACTTGATTTGGTCTGCGGTTATCTTAATTTTCAATTGGTTACCATCAAATTGTTCCAAACTAAAGTTAGTACCTGATTGTTGATTGACATTAAAGCGGCTGGCATAGATATATTCGTTGGGGCTAATTTGCCGAAACACATTCGAAGCATCCCGATCGGCTCTTCCTTTTTTGAGATAACGAAAGGAAAATTCATTAAATCCTTCGCTGGCTCGGGGCGCTAAATACATGCCCATAAAAAAAGCGCCTATACAAACAAAGGTGGCTCCAATTACGTAGGGACGTAAAAAACGGGTATATGAAATACCACTGCTCAACAAGGCAATTACCTCGGTTTGATTGGTCATTTTGGAAGTAAACCAGATAACCGCCAAAAACAAAAAAAGTGGAAAAAGCAGGTTAGCAAAATAAATGGTGAAATGCCCATAATAAATCAGCACTTCACTTAAAGGCACTTGATTTTCAAGTATTTTACCAATTTTCTCAGCTAGGTTTACCGTTATTCCGATAGGTATAAAAAGTAACAACAGCATCAAAAAAGTGCCAAAGTATTTTTTCAAAATATAACGGTCTATAATTTTGAACATCAGCCTTAGAGTTTGTTGTTCATTTGCCGAACCATGCTGTTTTTCCAGCTAGTAAAATCTCCTGCTAAGATATGTTTTCTGGCTTCACGAACCAACCACATATAAAATCCCAAATTGTGAATGGTGGCTATTTGTTTGCCCAGCATTTCATTAACGGTAAATAAGTGTCTTAAATATGCCTTCGAGTAAGCCGTATCTACAAAAGTGAGTCTCATGGAATCGATCGGAGAAAAATCGTCTTCCCATTTTTTATTTTTAATATTTAGAGTACCATGGGCGGTAAAGAGCATCCCATTACGAGCATTTCGGGTGGGCATCACACAATCAAACATATCGATTCCCAGGGCGATATTCTCTAAAATATTAATGGGTGTACCCACTCCCATCAAGTAGCGAGGCTTATCTGCTGGAAGAATTTCGGTAACGGCTTCGGTCATGGCATACATCTCTTCGTGAGGCTCTCCTACCGACAAACCGCCAATGGCATTCCCGACAGCATTTTTAGAGGCGATATATTCGGCAGATTGCACGCGTAATTCTTTGTACACACTGCCCTGAACAATAGGAAAAAAAGCTTGCGAATAGCCGTATTTTTCGGGTACTTTATTGAGATGGGTTATACAGCGATCCAGCCACCGGTGAGTCATATGCATCGATTTTTGAGCATAGCGAAAATCACAGGGATAAGGTGTACACTCGTCAAAGGCCATAATGATATCGGCCCCAATACTACGTTGTATTTCCATCACCTTTTCAGGGCTAAACACATGGTAACTGCCGTCTATATGACTCTTAAACTTGACACCTTCTTCTTTGATTTTCCGATTGGCAGACAACGAATACACCTGATAGCCTCCGCTGTCGGTAAGTATATTTCGATCCCAATTCATAAATTTATGCAATCCCCCCGCTTTTTCTAAAATGGGTACTTGAGGTCGTAAATACAGGTGGTAGGTATTTCCGAGTATAATATCCGGCTGGATATCCTCTTGGAGTTCGCGTTGGTGTACTCCTTTTACAGTACCTACAGTACCCACCGGCATAAAAATAGGAGTTTCTATACGGCCATGGTCGGTGGTAATAGTCCCGGCTCTAGCGCGACTGGCGGCATCGGTTTGCAAAAGCTCAAATGTCATACATACCTAGTTGGCTGGCAAAGATAGGGAGATTTCACGGAAATTATTGGAGGTTATTTTTTCAGTTTCTAAATAAATTAGGTCTGTATCGCTTTCGCGAAAGCGATAAAAAAACATATTTGGAATCAAATATTGTGCATTTCTGTATTTTAACTAAATTTACACAAAACAAAAATTCCTGTGAATACACCCAAAAAACTACGCATCAACGGACACTCCCATTTATTGCCTTATCCCGAAGAAATACCGGCGTTTATGAAAGACAAAGGTATTTTTTGGGTGGACAATGACCGCAAGTATATGTTGCAAAAAAATTGGAGTCGACCGGTTACCGATTCGAGTTTTTTTCTTCAAGAAAAATTGGAGTGGATGGAACGATTTAAAATTGACCATGCAGTTGTGCTCAATCTTTCCCAACTGTATGGCAATGGATTGCGGGTCGAAGAAATGAAACAAGCCCTGCGGTTTCAAAACGATTTTAATGCCCGGATACAACACGACTATCCCTCTAAATTTACCTGCGGTTTTGTAGTGCACCCAGGACTTATCAAAGGAGCACTTTGGGAAATAGAACGCTGTGTAGAAGAGTTAAATATGCAGCTACTCTGTCTTCCGACGCATTATATGGACACGATTGGTACGTGGCGCTGTATTTTTGATGAAGAAAACGAGCCCATTTTTGAATTGGCCAGTCACTACAATTTGGCTTTGGAAATTCATCCCTATGATGGTGAAAAGTTTATCCATCTCGAAAATACTGCTTGGCGGTTTCATCTGATCTGGATGTTGGCACAGTGTGCGGATGCCTATCACTTTTTGACCCTAAACGGCTACCAAGATAAATTTCCCAATATGCGAACCTGTTTTGCACACGGAGGGCAATTGGCGCAAATAAATTTGGGAAGACGCATACAAGGATTTGACGGCCGTCCCGACTTATTTGAAGGCAAACAACACCCTAGAAAAGCGGTGGGACATAAAAACATATATTTTGATACCTTGGTACACGATACCGGTTCACTCGAATTGCTTATTAAAAATCAGACCTATAAACAGGTTTTGATGGGGTTAGACGATCCCTACCCTTTAGGAGAAATGGAGAGTGAACGCCAGTCGTCCTACCCCGGAAAAATACTTGATTTGGCCATAGAAAGAAACATCATTACACCCGATCAAAGCGACGCTATTTGGTGTGATAATGTAATTAACTGGTTGTATGGAGATGACCAACAAGGAAAAAATAAATTAATCGAGCGGATACTGAAAAAATAACTCGCTTAGCTCCTACTCAACCCCAAGAGAGCATTCGTTTTTGTAGGTAGTAGATACGGAGAAAACAATTACATTATGGAATTCATACCCGAAAACATAGATCGTTACGTCAGTACGCATTCTCAGGAAGAACCTGAATTGTTACAAAAACTCAACCGAGAAACTTGGACCAAGGTTTTACAACCAAGAATGCTGAGTGGTCATTTTCAAGGCAGGGTATTGAGTATGCTTTCTAAAATCATACATCCGTTAAATATTTTAGAAATAGGCACTTATACCGGATATTCGGCATTGTGTTTAGCCGAAGGAATACAACCTGAAGGACAACTGCACACCATTGATATCAATGAAGAATTATACGACTTGCAACGTAAATATTTTGATTTGTCGGGTAAGGGGGACCAAATTATACAACACGTAGGTAATGCAATAGATATTATTCCTACGCTTGATTTAAAATTCGATCTGGCGTTTATTGATGCCGATAAAAGCAATTACCCCCAATACTTTGAATTAATTTTACCCAAAATGAATTCGGGTGGAGTGATTTTGTCAGACAACGTTTTGTGGAGCGGAAAAGTGGTTGAGCCCTTGCAAAAAAACGATGTGGATACAGCAGCCCTGATTACCTACAACCAAATGATTAACCAACATCCCGCCGTAGAAACCGTTCTGCTTCCCATTCGAGACGGTTTGACCATTACCCGAGTCAAATAACTAACGACCGGATTTGAGGTATTAATGAGAGAGTGGAATTACTCATTCTTCCAAAAAACAGCATCAACCGCAATACTATCATTCCGTAACCAACTGACGAACCCGAGTATAATAAACCCCAACAGCTATGCAGCTACCAATTAATGCTCCTACCAAAATATCAGACGGGTAGTGAACTCCTACGACTAAGCGGCTGGTAGCAAATAACAAAGGAAAAATAAAGACTAGGTAAGTCCATCGGGTATATTTTTTAAAAAGAAAAACGGTGAATGTGGCCAATAAAAAAGAGAAGGAGGCATGACCTGAATAAAAGCTATAATTATCGGGCAGGCTAACTAGCTGTAATTGAGTTAGTAAATGATCTTCATAAAAAGGACGGGGACGTTTAACCAAAAACTTAATGGTATGCATCAAAAACACATTTAACAATCCGCTTCCGGTTAAATAAAAGAGAATATATTTTCCTTTGGGACGACCAAAACAGCTAAAAATAAAATAAATAACCGCTACAAAAAGTGGAATCCAAAAGAGTGTATTAGTTACTAAGGCCCAAAAGTTTGTATCCTTACCGAGTAAATGAAGGTTAAAGAACAACAGCCACTTTTCATCCCACTGTTGAAGGGCTTCCATCACTTAAAAGTGCGCTTTACAGGACCGGAAATTTGATCAATGTCTTCTTTGACACTATCAATTTCTTTCTTGACATCTTGGGTGATATCGACATCTAAACCTTGTTCTTCCGCACTTTTGGCTATTTCGCTTTTAATATCATTGGCAGCATTTTTAATCTGCTTAATACCTCTGCCTAAGTTGCGTGCAATATCGGGGATTTTGTCTGCCCCAAATAACATCAAAGCAATAAATAGCACAAAAGCAATTTGTGCCGGACTAAGAAATAAAAATGTGGGTGCAAAAATCATAGTACAAAATTACAAAAATCTCGTGGTGCAACCATTTTTAAACGGCAATTTTTGTTTGGGGGATTTTCCTGCTGAAAGATCACCTCCTTCGCCTTTTAATTTTTTATATTTACCCTGTTAAATTATAAATATGGGTGAAATAGGCATTTATGTGTTGCTCATTGTCTTAGCCGGAGGCTTGGGTTATTTATTGGCGTACGTTTCGGCCAAATCAAAAATCAGTTCCCAAGTGGAACGCCTACGCTTATTGGAAGAGAACGAACTCAAATTAAACGATCGCTTGGCTTTTAGCGAAAGTGAAAAAGAAACCCTGCGTCGAGAACGCGAGGAATTTCAAAATTTATTGACCAAAAAATCTTCCGATTTAGAACATTTGATGCGTCGCAATGAGGAGCAAAAACAGGAAGTCAAAGAACTGCAAGCGCATTTTCAAAAAGAATTTGAAAATCTGGCCAATAAAATTTTAGAAGAAAAAACAGAGAAATTTACTCAAAAGAATAAAGAAAACATTGATTTGATTCTTAAACCTTTACAGGAAAAAATCAAAAACTTTGAAGAAAAAGTAGAACAAAACAGTAAGGATTTTATCGAACGGCATGCCCAGCTGGGACAACACCTGCGGATACTTCACGAACAAAGTCAGAAAATTAGCGAAGATGCCATTAACTTAACGAAAGCCCTCAAAGGGGAAAGTAAAACTCAAGGAAATTGGGGCGAACTGATATTAGAGCGGGTTTTAGAAAGAAGCGGTTTGACCAAAGACCGGGAGTATTTTGTTCAGCAGACCAATCAAGATTCGGACGGTAATAAATTAATTCCGGATGTGGTTATCCATTTGCCCAACGACAAAAAAATGGTGATTGACTCCAAAGTTTCTCTGACGGCCTATGAAAGGTATGTCAACGAAGAAGACGAAACGGTAAAACTCCAACATTTAAAAGAGCATATCCGGTCTCTACACAATCACATCAAACAACTCAGTCAAAAAAAATACGAAGACCTCTACAAAATGACTTCGCCCGATTTTGTGCTGATGTTTATTCCCATTGAACCGGCTTTGTATTTGGCGCAAAACAACGATTCGTCCTTTTTCTACACCGCTTTTCAGCAAAATATTTTACTAGTCAGTCCCACGACTCTACTTTCGACGCTACGAACCATCGACGCCATTTGGAGCAATGAAAAGCAACACCAAAATGCCTTAGAAATCGCCCAACACGCCAGTTCGCTTTACCATAAATTTAAAATCCTCCTAGACGATTTAGAAACCGTAGGCAACCGATTAAAATCGACTTCTACTGCCTATCAAGATGCCATGAGAAAACTTACCGGAAATCAAAATCTAATTAAGGATATTCACAAGCTAGAACAACTCGGTATTGCACCCAAGCAGAAGATATCTCAAAAATGGATAGAACGGGCTCAAACTGAAGGAGAACAACTTTCCTTAGAAGAGGGCGACTCCTAATCCTTTTTTTTCGGAAAAGAAACACCCCGCCTTCTTATTTAGTTTAAATTTGTAGAGTAAAACCTTCGATTATGAGTACTGTAGAAAAAAACCAAGCAACCATCAAGCCCAAAACCCCTCAAATACAAGAACTTATTAATTCTACCAAAACTTTGATCCTGGCTACTCTCGACGCCGATAATCGTCCCACAGCCAGCTACGCACCGTATGTGTATTGGGGTAAAAGCTTTTATATTTTGGTATCGTTTATGGCTAAGCACACCCGCAATTTACGAGACCGAAAAAAAGTTTCATTGATGCTAATCGAAGACGAGTCGGCTACCCGACAGATTTATGCCCGCGACCGAATTACTATAGACAGCGAGGCGGAGTTAGTAGCGACAAATACTACTGAATATACGGAAGTACTAACTGCTTTACAGCAACGGCATGGTAAAATTGTAGAAGTACTTTCAAATTTAGAAGATTTTGTACTGTTTCGATTGAAGCCCCAACAGGGAAACTACGTCAATGGATTTGGTAGTGCCTATTTTGTGGATGCTGATCTACAAGTGATAGAGCACCGAAAAGGCGCTCACGGTGCACAAAATAACAATTAGTTTACAGCCGGTTATTTTTAATTTCTTCGACTATTTCAGGATTTAACAAAGTGGAGATATCTCCAAAATTATCCAAATCGCCTTCGGCAATTTTTCGTAAAATACGACGCATAATTTTCCCGGAACGGGTTTTGGGCAAGCCCGACACAAACTGAATTTTATCCAATTTAGAAATCGGTCCGATTTGATCCGCTATCAGCTGGTTGATTTCCTTACGTAAGTTATCGTGCATTCTACTTTCACCACTATTCTTTAAAATCACAAAACCATAAAGAGCATAGCCTTTAATTTCGTGTGGGAAACCCACTATCGCACTTTCCGCGACAGCGGGATGTTCGTTAATGGCATCTTCAATGGGCGCTGTTCCTAAGTTATGTCCGGATACGATTACCACATCATCCATCCGACCGGTAATACGATAGTAACCCACTTCGTCACGTAGGGCACCGTCTCCGCTAAAATATTTACCCGGGAAAGCAGAAAAATAGGTTTCTTTATAACGCTCATGATCTCCCCAAATAGTGCGGGCTATGGCTGGCCAGGGAAATTTGATACACAAACTCCCTACCACTTGATTTTCTTGGATTTCGTTACGTCGTTCATCCATCAATACCGGAATAATTCCCGGTAAGGGCAAGGATGCATAAGTGGGTTTGGTCGGTGTAATAAAAGGGAGGGGAGAAATCAGTATGCCTCCCGTTTCAGTTTGCCACCAAGTGTCGACCAATGGTGATTTTTTTCTACCGACCTGGTCGTTGTACCAATGCCAAGCCTCTTCGTTGATGGGTTCGCCTACCGATCCGATGACTTTAAGAGTAGACAAATCTTTATTTTCAATCCATGAAGTACTTTCTTTAGCTAAAGCTCGAATGGCCGTGGGAGCGGTATAAAACTGGGTCACTTTATGTTTTTCAACTACTTCCCAAAACCTACCATGATCTGGATAGGAAGGAATTCCTTCAAAAAGTACGGTGGTGGCACCGTTGAGCAAAGGACCATAAACAATGTACGAATGACCGGTAATCCAACCGACATCGGCCGTACACCAGTAAACATCTCCTTCTTGGTAATGAAATACATTTTTAAAAGTATAAGCGGTATAAACCATATAGCCGGCAGTGGTGTGTAACATACCTTTGGGCTTTCCGGTCGAGCCGGAAGTATAAAGGATAAAGAGCGGGTCTTCGGCATCCATGATGACAGCCACATGATTGTCGGAGGCATTTTCTAATAAGGTTTCTAACCAGATATCCCTTCCTGAAACCATCTCTATAGGCAATTGGGTACGCTTTACAACCCATACTTGTTGAACCTCCGGACATTCGGTTAAGGCTTCATCAACGATAGATTTAAGGGGGATGGTTTTATTTCCTCGATATCCACCATCAGCTGTGATTACTAATTTGCAGTCACAATCTTGAATACGTCTCGCCACTGCTTTGGAAGAAAACCCCGCAAAAACCACCGTGTGTATCGCTCCGATACGAGCACAGGCCAACATAGCTACCACCAACTCAGGAATCATAGGAAGATAGATACACACGCGATCCCCTTTTTGAATACCTTGTTCTTGGAGTACATGGGCCATTTTACACACGCGTAGATACAGCTCCTGATAACTGATATACTCGGCTTCAGACTGGGGATCATTGGGTTCAAAAATAAGGGCGGTATGATCAGCTTTTTTAGCTAAATGGCGGTCCAAACAGTTTTTGGTGATATTTACTTTCGCATTCACAAACCACTGAAATCGAGCCTCCTGCATATCTAGATTGTACACTTGATCCCATTCTTGATACCAAACAAAATTATCTCGTGCTATTTGGTCCCAAAATTTTTTGGGTTTACGAATCGACTTTTTATATTCTTTAATATAGTGTTCTAAATTTTTAATGGTGTACGCTCCCATATCGCATGGTGTTATTTGTTTAAGTAAACCCAACCGATGTATAAATCATGATCCGGGTCATTGAGATTGAGCACATAATAATAAAGTCCGACGGGAACGGCTCCTTCGTATAATAATCCGGTATTGGCATTTCCATCCCAAAATCCGGTATCGTTATTTCCGACAAAAATTAAATTGCCCTGACGGGAATAAATATGCAATTCAAAATCGATATAAATATCCAGCAAATTGCTGATTTCAAAAGTGTCATTAATTCCGTCTTCGTTGGGTGAAAAACCATCAGGTATCCATATCGGACAATTGGTCACTTGTATCAAAAAGGATTCGATGCGAAAACAAATCTCGTTTTCTACCCGAACATATATCGTTTGTGGACTTTCGGTATTTTGGTAATGGGTGGGATCAAAAATAGCATGGGTTTTGGCCATGGCATCTTCATATGATGTATAATAAGTAATTTCGGCATCGACCACCTCTAAAATTAGTGGGTTATGTAGGGTTAAATCAAAATACGCTTGGCCCCAGCCCTGATTACATTGAGTAAGATTTTCTAAAGGAGGAATCTCCGGGATAGACCCAAAGCTGACCGTTGTTTCAAAAGTATTGTTAGTTTCGTCGTACTCATCTACGATTCCGGTACCATCACCGATATCATCCACCGAGGCCAACAACTCAAAGGTTCCGGGCGTTGCTTCAGGAAGTATGATATCAATCCAGTGAGTAATCACACCACCTACGGGTATGCTTTGCTGGGTCGCTGTAGTGGCAACCAATTCACCATCTACATAGAAAGCAATCGGTGTTTGGGCCGATAAAGGGGCTAGGGCTTGCGACGTATTGTACACTTGATATTGTACCGCTAATTCCCGCTGTCTGCAAGCATTTAGGTCATTGACAATGGCAATAGCCGCATCAGGTAATGGACACTCGACTACTTTTACAGTAAAACTTCCCACTACAAAACAGCCTTCATTGGCCACCCGTACATAAATGGTTTGTGGGTTTTCGGTATTGATAAAATATTCCGGATCGGCAATGGGGTTCATATTGTTTTGTGCTTCCTCTTCACTAAGGAAAAAACCAATCTCATACGAGGGATCGATGTAAACGGTAGCATCCAACAGGTTAAAGACTTCCTCACCCAACACATCACAGGTTTCTAAATTAACCAATTCCGAAATTTCCGGTTCTCCCAGTAAAGTTACCTCCCAGCTATCGGAATTATTGTCTTCATCCAATTCCGTAACCACACCGCTTCCATTACCCAAATCATCAACCACCACGGTCAAGGTAAATTGTAACGGAATTGATATAGGAATACTTACCGGAGATATTTTTTCTTCGGTGCCATCGATAGGAATATCGTTTTCGGTTTGGTCGGTGCCCACGAGCAAGTCGTTTGCATAAAAGGCAATGGGAGTTCCGGAAGGAAGTACATCGGTACTGTTAAAATTAGTAACCGTATAGTGCACTTCAATATCTCGATTTCCACATTCACTACCCCTATCTACCTCCTCGATAGTCACCGCAGCATCCGGAAGTTGATTTTGTAGGGTGGTTACGATATTATTTACAAACACCACATCTTGGCCGGAGGTAAGCGTAATGGTAGCCGAAGTATCACCAATATTAATGTATTCTTCTACCATATAGAAATCCATATCCATATTCCACAATTCGGCGCTTCCGGTATAACTATTGGTACTGTTAAAAGCGTTATTGGCTGGATTTAAAGGTGGATTACTGATGATATTTCCGTTGACGCGAAGAGTTTCGTTGACCGAAATTTGAGAATCCCCTTCCCAGGCTAAAAAACCAATTTTAGCTCCTTGAGTATCCACAATATTCAGGTTAGTCAGTTCGAAGTTAAGAGTAGAATTTCCGGCGTGTACATTTTGAAGACCGTCATATACATTGACCTGATTAAAAGGCAAACTGGGGCTTTGATAAATGATCACTATCGACCAACCGCCAAAATTGGTTGAATTGGTACAAAATTCTGGGATGACTTCCGTCAAGTCCAACTCTGACAAAGTATATGTTCCATTGCCAATATCTTGTACTAAAGAAGTTACATTTTTAAAAGCTGCAAAATAATTTTTACCGTTGATGGTATTTAGAAAAGTTCGTTCGGCAGTTAGGTCAGTTTGGTTGAGTTTTACTTGAAAATCCCCATTGCCGGAACCCGCCCAATACAAATAGGCCGCCACAATATTTTGGTCGGCAGCGAGATCTAAAGTTGCACTAGACGAGGTATAAATTTCGCAAGGTACGTTCACACCATTTTCAGCTTTGTTGAGAGTATTTCCAATGGCAGTAAAGTCATACTGACCATTAAACTGCTGAAAAAGAGTAATATCCTGTGCTTTTGAGGAGCCCAAAAAAATCAGAAAAAATACGATTATGAGGTGTACGAGATAGTTTTTTTTCATCTGCTTTATGAAAACAAACTATAAATTTACAAAAAAAAACACTTGAGGGCAAGTATTTACAAATCTCTCCTTTTAAGTAAATTATACGAAAGATATAAAAATAACAGGGTCCACCCTAGTACGATGAACAATCCCAGTAACGGAACTTCGTGGGATTTCGTAACTGTTTGTCCAATTTGGTCTGCTGCAGTTTTGATAAAACCCAAGCGTGTAATGGGCTCGACAATCAAATTAGACATCGATTGAAGTGGAAAAAATCCGGCTATTTTGTCTGACCAATCAGAATCTGTAAAAACTTGCCACTTTAACAAGCCGTACATGATGTTTTCGATTATATACCAAATAAACAAAAACCCCAAGGCGAAGGCCGATTTTTTGACTAAAATTCCTAAAAACAAACAAAATGTAAAGAATCCTACCAGCTTGACAAAATATGCCAAAAGGTATTCTAAGTCGGAAAAGATGATACTCAACTCATTGTAGTCTGAAAAAATAAGTCCCAATACCAGGGATACTAAAAATACAAACAAGGTAGAAATGAGTGATAAAACCAGTACCATGTAGAATTTGGACAGCAGAAACTCTTTTTTACTTAACCCATCGATAAGATTTTGTTTGAGTGTCCGGTAGGAATACTCGTTAGCTACCATCGAGACAATGATAATGGCTAAAAAGATTTTGAGCATCGCTGCAATCCAAGAATTGAGATGCCAGATGTACGGAAAGTTAAAAATCCCCTGATCGGCTAAGCGAAAATCAAAAATCTTAACCGAAGCAATTAAAGCGATAAAACAAATCAGCACCAAATAGGAAATGGTAATAATTTTAGCCGACCGGTTGTGTTTAAACTTAAAATATTCTATTTGCAGCAGGTGTAACATGGTGACTTAGTTTTGGGAATTGGTAATTTTTAAAAAACGTTCTTCGAGGGTTTCGTTTCGGAAAACCAAATGCGAGAGTATTATCCCATTTTCAAAGAGATACCTATTGAGATCAGAAGCATCCACCGGCTTTTTAACCGTGACATTCAGATGGCCGTTTTCCATGGTTATTTGATTTATATCGGGATGATTTTGAAGCACGGCTTGTAATCGATTCATATCGGAACTTTGTAAAATAAAAAATCCGTTTTCCCCATGCATTTCCGATACCGGCCCGGCATATAAAAACCGACCTCTGTGAAGTATAATCACATGAGAACACACTTTTTCTACTTCGTCTAGCAAATGGGAGGCCAGTAAAATGGTAATTCCTTTTTCGGCGATAGACCGAATAATTTCTCGAATTTGGTGTATACCTTGCGGGTCTAATCCGTTGGTGGGTTCGTCTAAAATAAGTACTTCCGGATTATTAAGTAATGCGGAAGCAATGGCCAATCGCTGTTTCATACCCAGCGAAAAGGTGCTAAACTTACTATCTTTTCGCTCTAACAAGCCAACCAGCGCTAGCTTTTCGTCAATCTGTTGGTAGTCGGCGTTTTTAATTTTACAAACCAATTCTAGGTTTTGTTGGGCCGTCATAAAAGGGTAAAAATTGGGGCGTTCAATAATGGCTCCAATCCGTTTTAAAGCCTCTTGCGGAGATAGAGATCCATCAAACCACTGAAAGCTACCCTGGGAAGGGTTGACCACATTTAAAATCATGCCCAAAGTTGTAGATTTTCCACTGCCATTGGGTCCCAAAATGCCATAGACATTACCTTTTTCAATAGAAAAAGACAACTGTTGAACAGCTCGTATGGAGCCAAAGTTCTTGCTGAGTTGGTGTACGGTAAGAATTGTATTCAAGGGTATCGTTTTGAAAGATAAGTCGACTTTAAGAGCTTCTCGTTACATTTAAGATACAAAATCATCCAAGTCCCTTCGGTCTTTTTTGGTAGGTCTTCCGGTGCCTTTTTTTCGATAGTAGTCTTTAGCGTATTTGAGCAAATCTAATTTTTCAAGATTTTCGGGGGGTGTACAATCTTTGATATACAGACCGGTAAGCTTTGCTCCTACTCTAGATTCCGGAAAAGCAAGTACCTCAATTACATAATCTATTTGCTCTTTGCGAACGGTAATTTGTTGACCTATAAAAACCTCTCGGGAAGGTTTTAAAGGCTGGCCGTCCATTTTTATTTTACCGGTTTTACAAGCTTCAGTTGCTAAGTTTCGGGTTTTAAAAAATCGTACACACCACAAAAATTTATCGATCCGCATCCGAGTATCCCTTTATAAAAAGTTAATTATTTTACAAAAATAACAGATTATCGTATCTTGCGGCTCTAAAATTAACAAATAATGTCACGTAAATTCCATACCGCCCTTGCCTTATTGAGTTTGTTTTTAATAATCAGTTCATGTAAAAAGGACGATGACGGACTTCCTCCTTTTCAGGAGAGAGACCGGGCTGATGAAGCAGAAATAGCCAATAAGGAAATACTGGAATTCTTAAATAAACATTTTTACAATTACGAGGATTTTGAAAATCCGCCTGCTGATTTTGATTATCGCATTGTATTTGATACCATTGGCGGTGAGAACGCCGATAAAATTCCGCTGATCGAACAAGTTCAAGTCAAACAAATAAAAGACCGAGTCAATCCCGATGTGGTGTATGACTTGTACTATTTGGTTGCCAAACAAGGTGGCGGTGATACGGCGCGTTTTGCCGGAGGAGCTTTGGTCAATTACCAAGGGCTTTTATTGAAAAACAAAAACACTTTTGACGAATCAAACAACCCAATAATGTTTGATTTGACCAGTGTTATTCAAGGATTTCAATTAGGTATTTCAACCATCCATTCGGCCGAAAATTATTATGAAAATCCCGATGGAACCTTAACATTTGAAAATTATGGTGTCGGAGCGGTATTTGTTCCTTCTGCCTTAGGATATTGGTATTCGCCCCCGTCGAGTTCTATTATTTCTGCCTATACGCAATTGATTTTTACTTACCAAGTATTGGAAGTAGTCAATGATTTGGATCACGACAACGACGGAATTCCTTCGTGGATGGAAGATCTCAACGGTAATGGCTATTTGCTAGACGATGATACGGATGGTGATGGAGTGCCTAATTATATCGACAACGACGATGACGGAGATGGTGTTCTAACCATAGATGAAATCATTGTACATCCCGATGGAACCATCGAGTTTCCAGATTACAATAACGACGGGACCCCAGATTATTTAGATCCTGATTACCCGTATTAATGCTAGTTCTCAAGTCTCTTAAAATTTAAGGAAAAACCCAAAGTGTTTCCCGGAGACTGCTAAATAAAACCTTCCTCCTACTGCCTGTGCACTAAATGATGTTTGCCCTTACGGGAAATTACCATGTATGTAAAACCTCGAGCCCACACTCCACTACTTTCGCATGTACTGGCAGACTGGTCTCTTGAGGTTTAGAATTTACCATTTACAAAAACCATTTTCATTAATCATATCGCTAACTGTTAGCACTTGCACATTCTAGGAGGATTTAAACAAAAAATCTTACTTAGTTTGGTAATCTCTTTACAGGCAAGGACCGTAAAATGATATGGCAGAAATAAGACAGGGAGTTTTTGAAAATTCACAACCTCTAAAAAAAATTTTTGATAATCCTACACCCTAATTCTTATTAAAACGCCAAAACTAGTTTACTTCTCAATTTTTATTACATTTACCCATAGGACCCTTGTTTTGATTTATTATATATAAAATCAAACGTAGCCTATCTTACAAACTAAGTACTTAGTAACCTATTACTAAGTTAAAGACCTGTAGATGTTTACCAATCCATAAAATGGAAAAAACCATTGTATTAAAGACAGATTCAAAAAAGCAATCGCTACTTTTTTTAACCTCTATTACTTTAGAAAGAATAGCCTTTAATGGTTTCCAAGTATTACTAGTACTATACTTGGTTAGTTCCAGTTTTGAAATGACTAGAAGCGAAACCATATATCTGTATTCGTATTTTCTATCCTCACTATTCTTAACAAAAATAATTGGAGCATTGGTGGGTGATCGGTTCCTCGGAAATAGAAAAACGATGTTAATCGGTGGAATTTTTCAAGCTATAGGAGCGTTCTTACTTTGTATCCCTTCCCTCTACGGAATGTATACAGCTTTGTTTTTCTTGGTTCTTGGCTCTGGTTTTTATTCACCCAATTTGATAGCCAACTTTGGCAAATTACACTTAAATCAACCCAAACAGCTAGATGCCCAATTTACTTTGTTATACCTAGTTACAAACATCGGTTCTTTTTATTGGTGTAATAACTATTGCTATTCTAGCCGAAACATTTAGCTTTAATCTCGCCTTTATAGTTATTGGAGTTCTTTTCTTATTATCATTTTTTACAATAACTAAAACTAAAAAAGAACAAAACATTCAACTTGAAAACTATAGCAGTCCCAAAAATAAAAGAATCCATTATATCACTTTTGCTTTTTTGTTATTTACACTCTTATATGCCTTCCTGAATTTGATTACTCATGTTCTAATTGATAGGAGACTCCATTTTTACGAACAATTATCCGTATCTATTTCTGAGGATTGGTGGTCTCATATCGATTACACTTTTGTCATCTTATCAAGTTTGATTTTGTATTTTTGGTGGAGTAAATGCTATTCTAATCGTATTTACAAAATCGCAACCGCTTTTATTTTTGCCGGTTTAACTTTTTTATTAATAGGTTTTTTTCTCAATAATTCATCACAAAATTATGTCACCGGATTTATACTCTGTTTGTTTTTCTTAAAGGTATCGGAAACTATCACTACCCCTTTAATATATTCTCTATTAACTCAATACACCAACACCAAGCATTTAGCCTCTTTCATTAGTATTTCCTTTATACCGTCTATTTTAGCGTCTATACTAATAATTCCATTTCAAGATTTTTTTATGAAAGTAACCTCGTATATCTCCCTATTCTAACTGCAAGCACGTTGATTTTAGGCGTATTACTTTTGATAATTAAATTTGGTAAAAATCCAAAACCGGGAAAATTTAGTAGAACGCATAAATTTTGGGGTAGAATTGGTATGTGGGATATGGCATTGACCTGTTTCACGGGGTTAATTTTATATGTTTTTGGATTTATATTTTAAAAAAAAAGCTGCCGTAATACTACGACAGCTTATATAAAAAAATTAACCCTACATTATTTTAGCCCGCCACTCTGCTCCGCTAATATCAATCAACTTGATAGAATAATTCTCTTGAATGGAAATATTTTCCAAATCAAGGGTTATATCCGCTTTAGCACCTAGAGGAATAATCAAACTGTGAGCACCTGGTTTGATTTTTGCTACATAATGATTGTGGATATGGCTGGTTGCAAATTGAGATAATTGCTTCTGATCCACAAATTTCACCACTTCATTATGCTCATTTAAAATTTCTATCCCAATTAAAAAAGAGCCATAAACATCTGCTCCTTCTACTCGAAAGACTTGGAATGTAAGTTGAGAATCAGTGTAGTGAATATTTGAAATTTCTAACTTCGGTTTTACCGATTTGTTGTGCAAAGTTCCAAACACCCCACCGTGGAAATATTGATTGGTAAACAAAGTCAAACCAAATATAGCGATTGACATTACCAAAACCTTGGGTTTTAGATTACTGATGGGGAGTGTACCCGAACCCAAAAACGAAAACCATTTTTTGTGAGTAAAGGCATAATTCTTTTTCATCAGATAACCATCCAAAGAAAAAACACTACTACCGGTCAGAAATAGTGTAAAACCACTAGCGATTCCTAGAATTCCAATTTGCCATTCGTCCAAACAAGTGGTTCCTATCCAACCCGAACCTAACAAGATTCCAAGGGCTAAGAAAAACACACCTATACTCATCAATCGGGTGAATAATCCTAGAATGATGAAGAGCCCTACCACGGCTTCAACAATAGTAAAACTGACCATGGCGATGTAAAGAGCGTCGGGGTTAGAAACCAAATACTCTATCAGAGACTTGATTCCCAAAGCATTGGGCAGAAAATGATTGAATTTTTCACCGATATAACCGGCTTCCTCCGGTATTAGTTTGTTATCTATAATTAATCGTCTCCAAAAAGCCGAAAAATAAGTCCAACCAATTACCCATCGTAACGATAAGGTAAAAAGTCCGGACATGGAATCAAATTTATTTATGGATTTTGTATACATCGTTATTAAAATTTTAAAGTGTTAGTAAAAGGGTTCCGAACAATTAACTTAAGATGACCCACCAGTTTTTAAACTAATTTCCTGCCTGAAAGGGCAGAAATTATCGTATTAAATGAAAGTTGATGCTGATAACCGGCCCTACTTACGGGTTGAAAATCCTTTTTGAAATGGTGTACGAATAGGCGGTTGGCAGTTTGTGAACTGAATTCAAAATAAAGTTGGTTTACAATCAGTGTAGCAATGATTGCTTTATTCTGATGAAAATATTCAGAGTTTGTATCGCTATCTGATGAAAGCGCGTAGCGTTGGATTGTCCCCAAAAAGAGTAGAACAACCCATAAATTGGGATATAATTTCATGGAAATATATATTTTGTCAAACGAAATAAAAGGGTTAGGTGACTTTAAATCACGCGGCAACCACCTTCAGTCGTTTATACAAAATATATTTAGGAGGACTATTTCCTGAAAAATTCTTGGTGTAGGAACTCAGAATTTTTTCAGACTTTATAACAGCCATTGGATTTTCCCACGTAAATAAGGGTTCTAATCCTAGCTGGTTATCCGATTGTTTGAAAGTTGAATGGACTTGATTACTCTTTTGAGTAAACTGACAAAAACTGGTGGTTGAAGTAGTTTTGGTTTTATGAAAAGGCTTCGCATAAGGAACCTCCACCACCCTAAAAAGAGTATCTTTTACAAAACAAGGACTTACTGCAAATAAAAGAAACCAAACCAGTAGCAGGTTTCGAAGATTTTTAGTATAAATTTTTGCAGTAAACATCGCGGGTAAAATTACAACTTAATAGGCTATTAAACTTCTAAGATTTCTAAAAATAAACATAAAATAATAGAAAGTCAAACCCATTACCAATTCCCAATACTATAAAATCCTTGTTTTAAAAAATTGTCGGTTAAATGAGGAAAACTATTATTTAAACCTTTTATTTCATCAATAAAGGTTGATCGAAAAATTGAAATAAGTGATTCTAAAATAAAAAGTGGTGTCCCCATTTCGGTACACCACTTTTTGGTTGTATTATTTTCTAATTTCAATAAGTCAACTTAATTTATAGTATCTCCTAAAACCTCGTTAAACTTATTGAATCTACAAATGTATAATCAGCAAAATTTTCTACTTGTAAAAAATATCAGTTTCACTGAGCCTTATGACACCTGACTCACGGGTTCTTCATTATCTTCTTTGGTTTTTAATTTCAATCCCGTATTTTTAGCCGTATCATACATAATTGGAGTTGCGATATATAGGGTAGAATAAACCCCTACTACCACCCCAATAATTAGGGCAAATATAAATCCACGTAGCGAATCAGCGCCAAAAACAAACATCACTATCAAAACCAATAAAGTAGAAAGCGAGGTATTAATAGTACGACTGATGGTACTATTTAATGAATCATTCACTTTTTTGAGGAAAGTCCATGAAGGATTATTGATATAATACTCCCTAATGCGGTCAAACACTACTACTGTATCGTTAATGGAGTATCCTATCGCAGTTAAGATCGCGGCTATAAAAGCTTGATCCACCTCCATCGAAAAAGGCATAATATTTCTCAAAAGAGAAAAAATACCCAAAATAATAATGGAGTCATGAACCAAACCAACTACGGCACCCAAACTAAACTGCCAACCTCTAAATCGTGCTAAGATATATAAAAACATCACCAATAAAGACCCAAATACCGACCAATAAGCAGCTACTTTTAAGTTACTGGCGATGGTAGGTCCTACTTTTATGGATTGCATGACTCCAATGTTCTTATTATCGTCTGCATTGGTAAAATCGTCATAACTAAATCCTGCAGGTAAATACGGGTTAAGGGCTTGAAACAACAGTTCTTGCACTTCATTATCAGCTTCCGATGATTGCTCGTCAATTTTATATTTAGTGGTTATTTTCAACTGGTTGGGGCTACCAAAGGTTTTCGCTTCAGCGCTACCAAACACTTCTACCAATGATGTTTGAACTTCCGAAGCAACCATCGGCTTATCAAAACGTACCGTATAGGTTCTTCCGCCCACAAAATCTACTCCCAAATTAAATCCGTTGGTAAAAATAGAAAACAGGGAAACTGCTATCAGAATTCCGGAAACTACATAAGCAATTTTTCGCTTTCCTATAAAGTCGATATTGAAGTTCTTAAACAGATTTTTAGTTAAAGGAGTAGCAAACGATAGACGTTTTTCACTATACACGTATTTATCGATAAATAACCGGGTGATAAATATAGCGGTAAACAAAGAGGTCGCAATACCAATGAGTAAGGTAGTCGCGAATCCTTGGATCGGTCCGGTACCAAACATAAGCAAGATAATTCCGATAAAGGCACTGGTGATATTGGCATCTAAAATAGATGAGAGTGCATTTTTAAAACCGTCATTGATAGCCTCTTTTTGTAGTTTCCCTTTATCATACTCTTCTCGAATCCTTTCAAAAATAAGTACGTTGGCATCAATAGCCATAGCTAGCGTAAGAATGATACCGGCAATACCTGGTAGAGTCAAAACGGCGCCCATACCCGCTAGGATTCCAAAAATGAAAAGGATATTTACAATCAGAGCCACATTGGCAAACCAACCGGCTTTACCGTAATACCCGATCATCCAAATCATAATCAAGAAGAAAGCAAAAATAAAAGAATAGGTACCACTTTTAATGGCCTCTTGTCCGAGGGATGGTCCCACTACTTCACTTTGAATAATTTGAGCTTTGGCTGGTAATTTACCGGCTTTGAGTACGTTGGCTAAGTCGATAGCTTCGTTGACCGAAAAATTACCTGTAATTTGTGAGCTACCACCACTAATAGGTCCGCTGGTAACACCCGGAGCTGAATAAACGACATCGTCTAGTACAATGGCAATTTGTGTTTTTTGATTAAATGCCAAGCCGGTCATTTCTTCCCAAATACGAGCTCCTTTCGCATTCATTTGCATAGAAACTACCGGAGCTCCACCCATACTAAAATCATGACGGGCGTCAGTCACAACATCACCGCCTAATTGAGGAACTCCGTCTCGTGTATATTTTAGTGCATATAAATCCGTAGTTTTTTCTTGAAGTTCTGTATCAACAACTTCTTTTCCCCAAACAAATTTGGTATAACGTTGTTGGGCAGGCAATAAATTCCGTACTTGCGGCATCTTCAGATATTGATTAATGGCCGCTGTATCCTGTACCCTAAAAGTACCCAAAACGGGCCCGCCCGGATAACCGTAACGAACCATTTTATCAAAGAGTGGGTTTTCTTCTAATTGATTATTTAAAGAATCAGTCACATTTTGCCCACCTAATAATTTTTCGATATCACTGATAGGGTCGTTATTTTCTTCTGTGCTCTCAGTTCCAGAATCTTCTTCTTGAGTGTCTGTATTTTGAGTAGAAGTCTCCGCAGTTTGCAAAGTTTTGAGATAAGAATTGGCATTCATTAAAAACGACTCCATTTCGTCAATGCGGTACACATGCCAAAATTCTAGCTGGGCGGTATTTTCGAGTAATCCCTTAACACGGTCTATTTCTTTAGCACCGGGCAATTCAACTAAGATCCGAGCCGAAGTCCCCAGACGTTGAATGTTGGGTTGGGTGACACTAAATTTATCGATACGCTTACGAATGACTTCTAAGGCGGCTTCTACCGATTCATCTAATTTTTTACTAATTACAGCTTTGACCTGATCATTGGTCATATTGGGATTGATTTCTCCTTCGGTATTCTTATTAAAAAACACATTGGGAGAAGCCAATTTATTATCACCCGGAATAGCTTCATACGCTTGCATAAAAGCGTCTAAATAATTTAAAGACGAGGTTTTTTGAATGGTATGAGCTTCGTCTAAAGCCTTGTTAAATGCAGGATCTTTAGAATTATTGGAAAGGTTTAATAATATATCTTTGGCAGAAATCTGGAGGATTACGTTAATCCCTCCTTTTAAATCCAGTCCGCGGTTGAGTTCTTTTTCTTTGGCATCACTATAGGTCACTCCCATAATCACCGGAACCGAAGCTACAGAGTCTAAATATTTTTTGACTGTAGCTTCTCTTTTAGAAATATAATTTTCTTCAGAAGCTACAATTTTAGTTTCAGCAAATGTTTGCGCCTCATTCTCAACCTTATTCGTAATATAGGTAAAAGAAAGTTGGTAGATACTCACCAATCCAAAAAGTATGGCAAATACTCTTATAAGTCCTTTATTTTGCATTATTTATAATATTTAAGTCGGTTTTTGTAAAACGTGCAAATATATAACAAGTCTCAAGAATAGCCAATTATTTTACGGAATTGTTACGCGCTATTTCGCTACTTTTAAACCATAAAAGGATAAAAAAAAACTGCCTGATTTAGGCAGTTTTTTTTTGGGAATGTATAGTTATTTTATATACTCTACTTTTTCTTTGGTCTCGGTATTTTTACTGTCAAAAAATCCTTGTTCGTTCATCCAATCATCACTAAATACTTTACTCATATAGCGCGAACCATGGTCAGGAAATACAATTACTACATGGCTTTCTTTAGAGAACTCACCTTCTTCCGCCAATTGCTTGACACCCTGAAAAGCAGCCCCACTGGTATATCCCACAAAAAGTCCTTCTTCTCGGGCAATTTGACGGGCAGTATGCGCACTTTCCTCGTCAGTAACCTTAACAAAACGGTCGATCATTTCAAAATCAGTAGCGGTAGGAATTAGATTTTTACCTAAACCTTCGATACGATAGGGATAAATTTCGTCGGCATCAAACTCTTTGGTTTCATGGTATTTTTTTAAAACCGAACCATAGGCATCGATTCCAATGACTTTAATATTTGGATTTTTGGATTTTAAATATCGAGCTGCTCCAGAAATAGTCCCACCTGTTCCACTACAAGCAATAAGATGCGTTAGTTTACCTTCACTTTGCTCCCAAATTTCGGGACCGGTGGTATTAAAATGGGCATCGATATTTAGTTCATTAAAATATTGGTTGACGTAAAAAGAACCTTTGATTTCTTGGTGCAATCGTTTAGCCACTTCATAATACGAACGGGGGTCGTCTGCAGAAACATTCGCCGGACATACATATACTTTTGCCCCCATGGCTTTCAACATATCTATTTTATCTTTAGAAGACTTAGAAGAAACCGCCAACACGCATTCATACCCTTTAATCATACTAACCATCGCGATACTAAAACCGGTATTCCCACTGGTAGTTTCAATAATGGTACTACCCGGTTTTAACAAACCTTGACGTTCTGCTTCTTCAATAATATATAGAGCGATTCTATCTTTGGTTGAATGGCCTGGATTAAATGCCTCGACTTTTGCAAAATAAGTACCTGGTATGGATTTGGTGATTTGATTTAGACGTATTAGAGGAGTGTTTCCGATAAGTTCCAACACGCTATTGTAAGTTTGTTTTCCTTCTTTCATAAAATTAATTTTTGTAAGAAATAAAACAGAGTGTTAAATGTACTCCTTTTATTTTGCAAATCGATGCAAAGTTAATTTTTTTTTTTAAAATTACTCTGAAATTCCTTCTAAATCTAAAATAAAGGCGTATTCCATCGCTACTTCTTTAAGTCTTTCAAAACGTCCGGAAGCCCCGCCATGCCCGGAGTCCATATTGGTTTTAAACAACAAAATATTATCGTCTGTTTTTAGCTCGCGGAGCTTCGCCACCCATTTGGCCGGTTCCCAATATTGGACTTGGGAATCGTGTAATCCGGTAGTCACTAATAAATGCGGATAGGCTTTAGCTTCCACATTGTCATAAGGCGAATAGGATTTCATATAATCGTAATATTCCTTCTCATTTGGATTACCCCACTCATCGTATTCTCCGGTAGTTAAAGGAATACTATCGTCTAACATAGTGGTTACCACATCTACAAAAGGTACTTGAGCTACCATCCCATGATACAACTCCGGAGCGGTATTCATGACCGCACCCATTAACAACCCTCCTGCCGATCCACCCATGGCGTATAGGTGCTCGGGAGAAGTATATTTTTCAGCTATCAGATGTTTGGATACATCTATAAAATCAGTAAAGGTGTTATTTTTTTTAAGTAATTTCCCGTCCTCATACCATTTTCTACCCAGTTCTTCTCCTCCTCGAATGTGAGCAATGGCAAAAACAAATCCGCGGTCCAATAAACTTAACCGAGCCACCGAGAAATTGGGACTCATAGAATATCCATACGAACCGTAGCCATATTGTAATAAGGGGTTGGTACCATCTTTTTTAATTCCTCTGCGATAAACCAGCGACACTGGAATTTGAGTACCATCGGCGGCTGTTGCCCAAATTCGCTCGGATTGGTAATTGTTTTTATCAAAAGTCCCTCCCAATACCTCTTGTTCTTTGACAACGATCTCTTCCTTAGTTGCCATGTTAAAATCAATCACCGAAGGAGGAGTCGTCAACGAATTATAGGAATATCTTAAAATGTCGGTATTAAAATCTAAATTTTGAGTAGTATAAGCGGAATAGGTTTGATCGTTAAAAGGTAGGTAATAACTGTCACTACCATCCCAACGGCGTACTTGAATTTGATGTAATCCCTCGCTACGCTCGCTGATTACTAGGTAGTCTTTAAATATATCTACTCCCTCTAACAACACCTCTTCGCGATGTGGGATTACTTCAACCCATTTCGAGGAATCTGTAGCATTTTCAGGAGTTTTCATCAATTTAAAGTTGGTAGCACCGTCTTTATTGGTTAAAACATAGAAAGATCCTTCGTAATAGTCAATACTATACTCTAATCCTCGTACCCGAGGAGTAAATACTTGGAATGCGGCATCCGGTGTATCGGCGGGTACAAAGCGATATTCTGAAGTAAGAGTACTGGTCGAACCAATAATGATGTATTTTTCTGATTTGTCTTTGTAGACAAAAGCATAAAAAGTTTCGTCTGTTTCTTCAAACACCATTTGGTCTAAAGCCGTATCACTGTGTAGCTGGTGTTTATAAATTTTATTCGAACGTAAAGTTTGTGGATCTTTACGCGAATAAAACAAAGTTTTGTTATCGTTGGCCCAAGTAGAACCTCCGGTAGTTAATTCAATCTTTGTTGGGTAAATTTCTCCGGTTTCTAAATTTTTAATTTGGATGGTATAATTTCGGCGTCCGATGGTATCAACCCCAAAAGCCATCAATGTATTATCCGGACTCACATTGATACCAGTTGCATGAAAAAAACTGTGATTTTTAGCCATTTCATTACCGTCTAACAATATTTCCTCAACCGCGTCTAAACTTCCTTTTTTACGGGAATAAATGGGATATTCCTTACCTATTTCATACCGAGTGATATAGTAATAACCATTATAAAAATAAGGAACCGACTCATCGTCTTCTTTGATGCGGCTTTTGATTTCATTAAAAAGTAAATCTTGAAACTCTTTTGTATGAGCGGTCATTTTATCGTAGTAATCGTTCTCTCGTTCGAGATAATCAATTACTTCCGGATTCTCCCGCTCGTTTAACCAATAGTAATTATCCACGCGAATATCTCCGTGCTTTTCGAGAATTTTTTCTTTCTTTTCAACAGTAGGAGGGGTAATTTTCATAGTATCTTTAGCCGTATTTTCATTTTTACACGAGCTGGCAAAAATAATACTAATCAAGCAAAGGAAAGGTACAATTTTCATACAATTTAGCTGTTAGTTATTCTACGAAAGTAATAAATTTGTAGCTTAGAAATTCAATCAAGTTAAAAATTATGTTTGGAGATATGATGGGTATGATGGGCAAGCTTAAAGAAACCCAACAAAAAATAGAAGCTACTAAAAAACGTTTAGACACGGTACTGGTGGATGCCCAGAGTCCGGATGGTTTATTACAAGTAACGGTCACGGCCAACCGGGAGATTAAATCGATTGCCATCAATGACGAGTTATTAGCTGATCGGGAACAATTAGAAGATTATTTAATCACAGTAATAAACCGGGCTTTAACGCAAGCTGCCTCGGTTCATGAAACTGAATTAGCCGCTGTAGCCCGAGAGGGCATGCCCAATATACCGGGATTGGACGGCTTGTTTAAATAAAAATTACTAACTACACCTTCTGCTGGGCAATCTACACACTTTGCAGGAGTTACTTGCACTTTCTCCGGTGGGAATTAGAGAAACCTCACGGCAACCCGCGTTAGGGATTGCAGTGAAAATCCTTTTTATACAAACCTGTTTTGTATAAAAAGATTGTAGCGAAAAGCCCGACCCTTTTTTTATCGCTTTCGCGAAAAAAAGGGGAACGCCCTAAAAACAAAAATACTAGTTGTGTCCCGAGTTTATTTTGGAAGCGGATTTTTGTAAAACAAGCTGGAGACCAATACGTACAATAGAATTACAAACGGAAGGGCCGTGATTTTAAAGAGCGCTAGTAGAACGATACTCACTACTAAAAACAGGTATTGGAGTTTGTTTTCCTGAAAATGCAGTGTTTTAAATTTAAACGAAAAAAGGGGTAAGGGTGCATTGAGTAGAAAACAACTCAGCAGCGTTAGAACTATCCAAAACCAGGGAGTTAGTAAAAGTGTAGTCAACCCGGCCATAACGGTTTCCGGATTTATTAGAGCAAACCCCATAATCATCAACGCATTTGCCGGCGTAGGAAGTCCGATAAAGGAAGTGGTCTGACGAGTATCAGTATTGAAATGGGCCAATCGATACGCTGATGCCAAAGCTATCAACAAACCAATATACACCATCCACGGGGTTTCAAAAGATATTAATCCTGTGACCTCCGAATGCGCTTTTGCATGTTGTAATTGAAAAACTTCATCCAGCTTTTGCATCATGACCAAGCCGGGAACGACTCCAAAAGTGACTACATCGGCTAAAGAATCCAGCTCTTTGCCTAAGTCACTGGTAACTCGTAATAAACGCGCTACCATACCGTCCATAAAATCAAACAACAATCCTAGTAGCACCCAAAAAAAGGCAACAGACACCTCCCCGTTGAGAACATAAATAATAGCCACGCACCCACATAACAAATTGGCTAAGGTGATGGCATTGGGAATAAACTTGAGCATATCGATTTGGTTTGCGGAGTAAAAATAAGAAACTTATATTGTTTGTTTGTGTTTACAAACAATATCTTAGAAGAATTTTAGTTAATAAAGCGAAGTAAACAGGGAGTTTTTAAAGTGAAATGAAGGGAGTAAAAAAAATGTATCCCAAAAAAATGACCCAAAAAAGAAACGGCAGGGATGGTTTACCATCGTTGTAGTGTTTTTTGTATACTCAATTCTTAATTAACCATTAATTGCTCTCACAAAAAGTGAAAAATTAGTGATATTTGCACCAAACAATAATTAGGTTGAAAAACAAGATTACCATATTGCTGTTGTTATTGGGAATTATGGCCTATACACAGAGTTTTAGAAAATATTCCAACGAGTTTATGAACATTGGCGTGGATGCTGCGGCATTAGGGATGGCCAATGCGGTCACCGGAATTACCTCAGATGTTAATGCAGCTTATTGGAATCCGGCTGGAATTCTACATTTAAAAGACAACCAAATTGCCTTGATGCATTCTTCCTATTTTGCCAATATCGCCAGTTATAACTACGTTGCTTTTGCCATGCCACTAGACACCGAAAGCGCCGTCGCCTTTTCCATGATCCGTTTTGGAGTGGACGATATTATGAATACCACCCAACTCATCGACCAACAAGGAAATATAGACTACAATCGCATCAGCTTATTCTCTACAGCCGATTACGGTTTTGTATTTAGTTATGCTCGCAAACTACCCTTAGAAGGATTAAATTACGGTGTCAATGCCAAGATTATTCGTCGTATAATCGGAGATTTTGCAACCTCATGGGGTTTTGGTTTTGACGTAGGTATACAGTTTGAAAAAGGTAAATGGCGTTACGGCTTGATGGCTCGAGATATCACCACCACCTACAATCTGTGGAGTATAGACGAGGAAGCCTACCAGGCGATTGCTCAAGCGGTAGAGGGTCAAAATCAAGAAAAACCCGAAACCACCGAAATTACCATTCCAAAATTGCAAATCGGCGCCGGTAGAAGTTGGGATTTTCGAGGAGATTATACATTAACAGCGGCGGCCAACCTGAATATGCGTTTTGCACAAACCAACGATATCATTTCTACCAAAGCCGTTAGCATCGACCCGGCTGTGGGATTTGAATTTGGGTATATCGATATGGTTTTTTTAAGAGCTGGAGTCGGTAATTTTCAAAATGTACTTCAGTTAGACGGCAGCGAATCTTTGAACTTCCAACCCAATATTGGAGTGGGTTTTAAATACAAAGGCATCCATGTAGATTATGCTCTAACAGACATCGGTGACCAAAGTGTGGCTTTGTATTCCAATGTTTTTTCACTCAAAATAGACTGGGATATTTTTAGAAAATAAATCAATCTTCTACGTACCATTCGCCACGGTGTGGTCGCAATAAATCGCGCACCCGAATCATTTCGCTCTCATATACTACTATATAGGCCACAGCGTGCTGGGGCGAAAAAGTGTGGGTACCGGTAATTTTTAAAGGCAATTTTTCCCGCTCCACAAATTCGTTGAGGTGGATCTGATGGTGCTCCGCAATGGGAACCGCATCATCGCCGTAAAAATCCCAAATAAGTTTTAATTTCTTCATGACATTAAAAAATGTTTTACCTCAAAATTTAGCTAAAACTCATTGTTACCTGGTTAGCTTCTTAGCTTCTTCCCAAAAAAAATCCATTTCGGTTAAGGTCATTTCCTGTAAAGACTTGTTGGATTCTTGAGCTTTTTGTTCTAAATATTGGAATCGTTTGATAAACTTTTTGTTGGTTTTTTCCAATGCACTTTCAGGATCTACCTCTAAAAAACGCGCATAATTAATAAGTGAAAACAGTACATCCCCAAGTTCTTCCTCTATTTTTTCCTGATTTCCTTGTTCGATCTCGGTTTGTAACTCGGTCAATTCTTCTTTGACTTTTTCTAAAACCTGGGAAGACGCCTCCCAGTCAAAGCCTATGCCGGCAGCTTTGTCTTGAATACGACTGGCTTTGACTAGAGCGGGTAAGGATTTTGGCACCCCTTCCAACACGCTTTTTTTACCTTCTTGAAGTTTGATGTTTTCCCAGTTTTTTTTGACCTCTTCCTCATCGGCAACTTCTACATCACCGTAGATATGCGGATGCCTACGGATGAGCTTTTCGGAAATTCCATGGGCTACATCGGCCATATCAAAAGCACCATTTTCACTGGCTATTTTTGCGTAAAACACGATGTGTAACAAAAGATCACCCAATTCTTTTTTGACTTCTTCCAAGTTGTTATCCAAAATGGCATCGCCCAATTCGTAGGTTTCTTCAATGGTGAGGTGCCGCAACGATTGCATCGTTTGTTTGCGGTCCCAGGGACACTTTTCGCGCAATTCGTCCATAATGACAAGTAGCCGTTCGAAAGCAGTCAGCGCATGTTGTTTGTCGCTCATGGTAGGATATAAAATTTATACAAAAGTAAGAAATCCCGTGTGCGTCGTAAAATAAATAATCCTAGTCTGCGGGTTTTGTCAATACCAACTAAAGTAGTATTTTTGTTGTTCTGATTTTTTTAGAATCAATCTCATGAAGAAAATTACAAAACAGACCTACCTAAAATGGTATGAGGATATGCTCTTCTGGCGCAAGTTTGAAGACAAATTAGCACAAGTCTATATTCAACAAAAAGTACGTGGATTTTTACATCTCTACAACGGTCAAGAAGCGGTATTAGCCGGTGCACTTCACGTGATGGATCTGACCAAAGACAAAATGATTACGGCTTACCGAAATCACGTACAACCCATAGGGATGGGTGTCGATCCTAGAAAAGTTATGGCTGAACTGTACGGAAAAGCTACAGGTACCTCACAAGGTCTGGGCGGATCGATGCATATATTTTCGAAAGAACACCGCTTTTATGGGGGGCACGGAATTGTAGGAGGTCAAATTCCTTTAGGAGCAGGTATTGCTTTTGCCGATAAGTATTTTGGTAGAGATGCGGTAACCCTTACTTTCTTTGGAGATGGTGCTGCGCGTCAAGGGTCGCTTCACGAAACTTTTAATATGGCGATGCTGTGGAAATTACCGGTGGTTTTTTGTGTAGAAAATAACGGTTATGCTATGGGAACTTCGGTAGCTCGTACAGCCAATCACGGAGAAATTTGGAAATTAGGTCTTGGCTACGATATGCCCTCTGAACCAGTAGACGGTATGAATCCGGTGAAGGTGGCTGAAGCTTTAGATGTTGCTATTAAACGAGCACGAAGTGGAGATGGTCCTACATTTCTTGATATACGCACCTACCGATACCGCGGACATTCTATGAGTGATGCCCAGCTATACCGTACCAAAGAGGAAGTGGAAGAATATATGAAAATAGACCCCATTACCCAAGTACTAGATATTATTAAAAAGAATAAATACGCTACGCAAAAAGAAATAGAGGCCATCGACCAAAGGGTAAAAGACCTAGTCGAAGAATGTGAACGTTTTGCCGAAGAATCACCCTACCCCGAAATTCCTGTGATGTACGACAGCGTTTACGAGCAATCAGATTATCCATTTTTACCACATAAACCTGAATAAGTTATGGCAACAGTAATCAATATGCCGCGTCTGAGCGACACCATGGAAGAAGGCGTAGTTGCCAAATGGAATAAAAAAGTTGGCGACACGGTCAAATCTGGAGATATTTTAGCTGAAATAGAAACTGATAAAGCCACAATGGATTTCGAAAGTTTCTACGACGGGGTTTTATTACACATCGGTGTACAAGAAGGAGAAGCAGCACCGGTAGATACGCTTTTGGCAATTATCGGTGAAAAAGGCGAAGACATTTCCGATTTGATAAAAAATCCGAAAGAAAAATCTACAGAAACCACCGAGGAAAAAAAAGAAGCATCAACTCCAAAAGACACTGCTGAACAACCACAAGCCGAGTTGCCCCAAGGCATTGAAATTATACGAATGCCTCGACTGAGTGACACCATGGAAGAAGGTACGGTAGCAAAATGGAATAAAAAAGAAGGGGATTCGGTAAAAAGTGGAGAGATTTTAGCCGAAATAGAAACCGATAAAGCTACCATGGATTTTGAAAGTTTCTATGACGGAACCTTACTTAAAATAGGTATTCCAGAAGGACAATCAGCACCGGTAGATAGTGTATTAGCCATTATTGGACCCTCAGGTACAGATGTTTCCTCGATTGATTTATCCCAATTGGATTCTACCAATTCAACAACCGAAAGCACAACCGCTAAAGAAGAAAAACAGGAAGCTAAAACTGAAACAAAAACAGAAACTCAATCGAGCGTTGCTTCTACCCAGCAAGCGGCACCAGATAAAACCGAGAGCAAAAGAATCTTTGTTTCTCCCTTAGCTAAAAAAATAGCCCAAGAAAAAGGCATTGACCTGCGTTTGATAACAGGTAGTGGAGAACACGGCCGGATTGTCAAAAGAGATGTGGAGAATTACCAACCCACTACCGGACCTGCTTATATTCCAGTAGGAGTAGAACAATTTGAAGAAGTACCGAATTCGCAAATGCGTAAAACCATCGCAAAGCGCCTTTCGGAATCCAAATATTCTGCTCCCCATTATTACTTGACGATCGAACTGGATATGGATCATGCCATCGCCTCCCGATCAGCCATTAACGAAATGGCCGGAACCAAGGTGTCTTTTAACGATATGATCGTTAAAGCCTGTGCTATGGCATTGCGAAAACATCCACAAGTAAATTCACAGTGGAATGGCAATACAATTCGCTTGGCGAAACACATCCATATTGGTGTGGCCGTAGCAGTAGACGATGGTCTGGTGGTTCCGGTGCTAAAATTTGCCGACCAGATGAGCTTTGTACAAATCAATACAACTGTTAAGGAATTGGCTGCAAAAGCACGCAATAAAAAACTAAAACCCGACGAAATGGAAGGGAGTACCTTTACAGTTTCAAATTTGGGCATGTTTGGTATAAAAGAATTTACTTCTATTATCAACCAACCCAACTCATCGATACTATCGGTTGGTGCCATCATTGAAAAACCGGTAGTAAAAAATGGCCAAATAGTAGTGGGCAACACCATGACCATTACTATGGCAAACGATCATCGTACGGTAGATGGAGCTACCGGCGCTTTATTTTTACAAACACTAAAACAATATATTGAAAATCCCATAACCATGTTTATATAAGAAAACCTTCTGGCAAACCTTTATAAACGATAAAATAAATCAAATCCCTTATATTTGGTAAATCAATTTGAGGGATTTTTATATTTATAAGGGGTAGTGATTATTTCACGTAAAGTGAAAAAATCAACCATCTAACTTTGCCAACAGCCTGATTGGTGGTTGGGATAATACGAGGTTAAGTAGGGACATAAAGTAAATTTATGAAAAACATTATCATTACCGGAACCAGCCGGGGCATCGGTTTAGAACTCGCAAAACTTTTTGGCAACGCCGGACACCAAGTCTTGGCACTGTCACGTAACGACCAACCTTGTCAGGAATTACAACACCCAAAAGTACATTCGTTTTCTTGTGACTTATCCCAAAACGATTCGATCAACCAAGTAGTCGATTATATTAAAACCCACTGGCAATCTCAGGTAGATATACTGATCAACAATGCCGGTATGTTAATAAAAAAACCTTTTGCTGAACTTACCCCCAGCGATGTAGAAACCGTATATAAGGTAAATATTGGTGGTGTTTTTTCTATTACACAAGCCACCCTACCCTTCATGAAACCAGGTAGTCATGTGGTGAATATCAGTAGTATCGGTGGAATTCAAGGCAGTTTAAAATTTCCCGGTTTGGCCGCCTATAGTTCTAGTAAAGGTGCCCTCAACATTCTGACCGAAGTGTTGTCTGAAGAATATAAAGAATCAGGCATCGCTTTTAATGCTCTAGCCTTAGGAGCCGTACAAACCGAAATGTTAGCTATCGCCTTTCCCGGATACCAAGCTCCTATTTCTGCAGTGGACATGGCCCAGTATATTATGGATTTTTCCCTACAGGGAAATCGCTTTTACAACGGTAAAATTTTACAGGTTTCTACTTCAACACCATAAAAAGTTGACAAAAAAATACAACAGACTATTTATAAATTCTTTATATAAAAGGTAACCTTTCGGCAAAGGGTTTGTGAAAGTTTTCTTATTAGGTCACCCCTGTTGTTCTAATACCAACAACTACCCATAAGTGAGTTAAAATCTCCTACTTTACAATTTGAATGAGTAGCATTGATCGGTTTATGTTAGCTGTACCCGTTTTATCTTAGAAAGATTTATAATTTTACCCGTTAATTATGCATACTCTTTTAACTAAATATATCCCCGAAGCTTCGATACCCGCAGTAGTCCATTTATTGGAATCCTTCCGTGTCAAATTGAAAATTGTTAATGTACGCGTTACACGCCATGGTGACTACCGCCTTTTGCCTTCCGGCCAACACCAGATAACCATTAATTTTACCCAAAATAAATACCGCTTTTTTGTTACACTCATTCATGAAATTGCCCACTTAGTGGCATTTGAAAAATACGGTAGAAAAATTTTGCCCCACGGATCAGAATGGAAAAAAACCTTTCAACAACTCATGCTTCCCTTTTTGAACCCCCAGGTTTTTCCCAACGAACTACTGCCCGTCCTGGCACAGCATTTCAAAAATCCCAAAGCCAGTAGCGATACGGATATTAAACTTGCGTTAGCTCTTAAACAATACGATATTCCCAACGGAAAATCTCTTATATTTGAACTCCAAGAGGGCGATTTGTTTCAAATTCACAACGGACGCGTCTTTCAAAAAGGTCCCAAACGAATAAAACGTTTTGAATGTATTGAAATAAGTACCGGCAAACGCTATTTGTTTAATCACAATGCGGAAGTAGATCCTCTTAAAAATCAATAAATAGCCTACTGCCTATTGATTAGGCGCTTTCGGCTCAATGAATACAGCGATGAGTAACCCAATAAATACTACCTTTTTTTCTTCCCTTACGGGAAAAAATCCACCCACCTACGGCTTGATTATGGCCGGAGGCATTGGCACTCGATTTTGGCCGGTCAGTACTGAAGAATTCCCCAAACAATTTCACGATTTATTGGGCACCGGACGCAGTTTACTTCAAAAAACTTTTGACCGATTAAGTGCCTTTATACCTCCGGAAAACATTCGAATATTAACCAATACGCGCTATCAAAAAAAAGTACTCGAGCAACTACCCGAAATCACCGAAAACCAGCTGGTCTTGGAGCCAACCATGCGAAACACAGCTCCTTGTATCTTACTAGCTGCTCTTAAAATTCATAAAATCAACCCCGAGGCACGCATGCTGGTAGCTCCCAGCGACCACTGGATTGAAGACGAAAACGCTTTTCAACAAGATGTAACTACCGCCTTGGAAGCCAGTAAAAATAACATTTTAATTACGTTGGGAATTCCGCCAACTTTTCCCCATACCGGCTATGGATATATTCAATTTGACCCCGCCGACACTTTACATAACGTATATCGCTTTACCGAAAAACCCGATTACCAGACCGCTAAAAATTTTATTGCCTCTGGAAATTATCGCTGGAATGCCGGAATCTTTGTCTGGAGTACCCACAGTATAATCCAGGCATTTAAAAACTATTTGCCTCAAATGTACCAACAATTTGAAGCCGGAATTGATTTTCTGAATACACCCAACGAACAAGCATTTATCAAAAAAAACTATCCCTTAGTAGAAAACATTTCGATAGATTACGGCATACTGGAAAAAGCCGACAATATCAAAATGCTATCTGCTTCCTTTGACTGGAACGACTTGGGAAGCTGGGGTGCTTTATATGAAAAATTACCCAAAAACACTGCGGGCAATGCGGTAGTTCATTCCCACGCCGTTCTAGAGAATGCCACCAACAACTTGGTCATAGCAGATTCCGATAAAAATATTATTCTTAGTGGTTTATCGGGATATATAGTAGTGGCCGTTCAAAATGATTTACTTATTTTGCCCCAAGAAAACGAACAGGATTTAAAACAGTTATTGATCCAATTAAAATCCTGATAGAACAACGTATGAAGAGGATTACATTTAAAAGATCGCATTCCACAGCGCGCAAAATCGAAGAATTATTCCAAAAATTCTTAGCCAAAGAAATCGATAATCAATCGACCGATTTAACCTTATTAGTTGATTTAGTAAAAATAATTCGCCCTTATCGAGTAAACAAAAAAACTTCGGTTAGCATTAAACCATTACTGGATTTTTTAAAGAACAATGAAAAAGAAAGGGTGTGGTTTTCAGAATATCTTAAAACCTTGTTGTCCAACCGGCGTTTTAGTCGGATGATTTCGGATGCTGGAATTTTACAGGATTCCGATTTTATGTATGAAGTAAGAAAACGACTCTGGGCCAAACTACTGCCCTACCAACCCGAAAAAGACACTTACGAATACATTTTAAATCAAGTATTTTACATACATTCAGATATTATTTGGGTGCGTTCCATACCGCAGGAAGAGCTCATCGAATTATTTGGCTTACTCGAATTTTATGATATCTATAGTCATACCGAAAAAAGTTCTACCCTAAAAGAACTTATCAACTCCATTGGTTTAATAACACAACGTATGAGTGGTAGAGCCATGGAAAGTGCCATCATTAGGATGGTTCCGGAGTACACCCACCTTGAAAGTCCCTTCTTAGCTTTAGAAAACGAATTTAGACTGATTGAGGAAGATATCATTAATGGCGAATTAAAATATATTACCGAGAACGACCAAGCCACCAAACAACTGAGAATACTACACAAGCAATGTTTGGATTTTGTGAGCCAAGCTTTTAAAAACAGTTCCAAATACGGTATTTCATTGAAAGTCAATCAGGGCTTACTACGCCTGCGACAACAGCTACAGCGTTTTGAATTGCTTGTTTCTTTGATAATAATTAAAAAAAATAAAAGCGAACAGTCAAAAATTGCCAATTCAATTCAATTAGCTCTTCAGCTGATTGAATACAACTGTTATAAATACAACGTGACGGGCCTGATTAAAGAAAGTACCCAATTGATTTCGTATGAAATCACCCAACACACAGCCAAAACCGGTGAACACTACATAACCAGTAGCGCCCAAGAATATTGGCGGATGTTCAAAACGGCCATGGGAGCAGGTATTATTGTAGGCTTCATGTGTATTTTTAAAGTATATGCCCACCATACCGAAACCAGCGATTTTGGCCATGCGTTTTTGTATAGCTTAAATTATGCTTTTGGTTTTGTGATGATTTATTTGATGGGCTTTACGCTGGCCACCAAACAACCGGCTATGACTGCCACTACGATTATTTCTACCATTGAAAATGGCAGAAAACAAAACATAGAAACTGGTGAAAAACACATTGCCTTTGCCAAATTTTTCGCCCAATTAATTCGTTCACAATTTATTGCTTTTATTGGAAACGTTATTTTAGCCTTCCCGGTGGCTCTACTTATCGTTTGGGGAATTGATTATTTTACCGGTGAAAATATTGTCGCCAATGAATGGCAAACCATGCTCCAAGACGCCAGCCCCATCCACTCCAAGGCGCTATTTCACGCCGGGATTGCCGGAATTTTCTTATTCCTTTCGGGAATTATATCCGGAAATGTATCAAACAGTAATAAACACAATCAGGTGTATTATAGAATTCAAGAACATCCCTGGTTAAAAAACTATCTCGGAATCAAAAAAACCACTCAGTTTGCTCGTTGGTTTGAAAACAGATGGCCCGGTATCATTTCCAATATTTGGTTTGGGGTTTTTATGGGCACTTGTGGTATTATTGGTGCGTTTTTAGGATTGGACCTAGACATTCGGCACATCACCTTTGTCAGTGGTAACTATGCCTTGGGTATTTACGGCTCTGGATTTACTGCTGAAATAGGCTTGCTATTCTGGGCGTTTATTGGGATTTGGTTAGTCGGGTTTATGAACTTTACAGTGAGCTTCGGATTGTCCCTGCTCCTGGCCTTCCGGTCTAGGAACATTCCTTTTAGAGAAACCATAGATTTAGCTAAATCTACTTGGAATTATTTCAAAAGCTTTCCTTTAGAATTCATATTACCGCAGAAAAACTAATTTTTTTTTGCAAAAAAATTTTTAGCCTTTTTATATAATTGTATATTAGGGGAATCAATTGCATGGAATATGATGTTATCTATAGCCGAGTTATCCTTTCCCTTAAAAGACCCCGTATTATTATTTTCTCTGATATTATTTATCATCCTTTTTGCTCCCATACTTCTTAATAAACTCAAAATACCTCACCTCATCGGATTGATTATAGCCGGAGCTATTATTGGCCCCAACGGTTTTCATATCATGGATAGAGATAGTAGTATAGTGCTCTTTGGTACGGTGGGTTTGCTCTATATTTTGTTTATGGCCGGACTTGAAATAGACATTGTCCAGTTTAAAAAGAACAGTGGTAAGAGTATTTATTTTGGGTTAATGATTTTTATACTATCTGTAGGCTTGGGTTTTTTAGGTGCGTATTATTTGTTGGATTATAAATCGTTAACCTATTACCCGGTAGAAACTTCGATATTGTTGGCTAGTATATTTGGTTCTCATACTCCCATTGTGTACCCCATGATTAGTAAAATGGGTATTGCAAAAAATCGTGTAGTCAATATAACTATTGGAGGGACTTTATTTACAGACATACTTGCTTTTCTAGTATTGGCCTTTATAGTAGCCATTACCTCTCCTGAATTTGGTGGAGAAATACCCTCTGAGTTTTGGTGGCGTTTATCGATTTATATTATCTTATTTGGACTCTTTGTTATGTTGGTTTTTCCCATCATAGGGCGCTGGTTTTTTAAACGGTTTGAAGATAATATTTCCCAATACATTTTTGTGTTGGCAATGGTCTTTTTAGGGGCTTTCTTAGCCGAATTGGCCGGAATCGAGCCTATCATCGGAGCGTTTTTATCTGGTCTTGCTTTAAATCGATTAATACCTCACACCTCTCCTCTGATGAATCGCATCGAATTTGTAGGAAACGCCTTGTTTATTCCATTCTTCCTGATTGGCGTAGGTATGTTGATAGATTTTAAAGCCTTTATCAAAGATACGGAAACGTTGATTGTAGCGGTATTTATGACAGCTATGGCGTTGATTACACGTCAACTGGCGGCTTGGATTATGCAAAAATCATTTGGTTATACCCAGGATGAAAGAAGGGTTATGGTTGGATTGAGTAGTGCACAAGCAGCAGCAACCTTAGCTGTGGTTTTAGTGGGATATAACATCATTCTCAATCAAGAAGAAGTTGCTTTGGCGAAAGCCTATGGTCTCCACCTCGAACCGGTTAGACTTTTAGGAGAGCCTATATTAAATGGCTCGATTTTAATGATATTAATCACTTGTACAATCGCTTCATTTGTTGCCCAAAAAGGGGCTAAAAATATTGCGCTTAAAGAAGCCGCAGACACCGAACCCTCAGACGACCCGACCTATAAAGATAATATTCTCATTCCGATTAGTTCCATGGAAAATGCCGAAGAACTGGTGAACCTCAGCTTAACAATCAAATCACAAAAAAACAAAAGTGGTTTGTTTGCCATGCATGTGGTTAGTACGGTTAATGGAGGCGGTGCTGATGAAAAAAATGCCCGCAAAATACTAGAACACGCCGTAATTACCGCTGCCGCTGGTGATACCACCTTACGGGAGGTTTTGCGGTACGACCTGAACACAATCAACGGAATTAGCGGAGTTGTTAAAGAACATCAAATTACCGATATCGTTTTAGGACTTACCACCAAATCAGGTTTTGGGGATTCGTTTTTAGGAGCCACCACGGAAGGAATTTTACAGCGAAACAATCACGTAACCACATTGATTTACCGCCCAGTACAACCCTTGGCTACTATCAAAAGACTACTCATCATAATTCCGGAAAATGCCGAAAAAGAAACCGGGTTTGCCAATTGGCTACTCAAAATATGGAATTTCCTTAGAAATACCGGAGCAACTGCAGTTTTCTACGGCTCCGAAACCACCCTGTCTATTGTAAGGGAGGTACAAACCAAAAATCCTATTGAGTGTACCTACAATACCTTTACCGATTGGAATGATTTTCTGATTTTGTCTAGAGATATTAAATCCAATGATAATATTATTGTTGTAATGAGCCGCAAAGACTATATTTCTTACCATAAGAATATGGTAAAAATACCGGTGTATCTCAAAAAATATTTTGGTGAAAACAATTTTATGCTCATCTATCCGATGCAGGGTACCACTGACAACACTATGCGAAATTACAACAATCCTTCGGTATTACAGCCCGTTCAGGATAATCTAGCGCGTTTAGAAGATTTAGGGAAGACCATTAATAATTTGTTTAAGAGAAAATAAATAGTTTAGGTAGCCCTGTCTTCTTGGATCTGAACTTCTCTAATTTTTTTAAATAAATCAGAAGAATACACAAAATCCACTACATCAGCATTGTCGGTTTTAAAGATTTGTGTTTTATCTCCCCGCCATACCAGTTTTCCTTTTTTAAGTAAAACGATAGTATCACCGATTTCCATGACCGAATTCATATCATGGGTATTGACCACCGTCGTGATGTTGTATTCTTGGGTTATTTCAAGTATTAAATTATCAATGACCGTAGCCGTTTTGGGGTCCAACCCCGAGTTGGGTTCATCGCAAAACAAATATTTTGGATTGTTTACGATAGCCCGGGCTATGGCCACCCGCTTTTGCATACCTCCGGATATTTCAGAGGGATATTTTTTGTTGACATTTTCGAGCTTTACCCGTTGTAAAACAAAATTTACCCGTTCCAGCATCTCCAACTTATTTTGGTTGGTAAACATACGTAACGGAAACATTACATTTTCTTCAATCGTCATAGAATCAAACAAAGCACTACCTTGAAATAACATCCCGATTTGCTTACGTAAATCCCCTTTTTCGTCCCGATTCATATCTTGAATAGCTCGATCTCCATAATAAATCTTTCCTGAATCGGTTTCAAACAATCCTAATAAACACTTTAAAAATACAGTCTTTCCACTACCGCTCTGCCCAATGATCAAATTGGTTTTTCCTTGTTCAAATTCAGTCGAAATTCCTTTCAAAACCTCTTCCGTACCAAAACTTTTATGTATATTTTCAACGCGTATCATTAGGTAAGAAATAATTGAGTGATGATATAATTAGCAAAAATAATGATGATACTAGTCCAAACAAACGAATTGGTACTAGCTTTCCCAACCTCTAAGGCTCCTCCCTTCATATAATAGCCTTGCCAAGAAGGGACCGTGGCCAGTATAAAAGCAAAAATAAAGGTCTTAAAAAGGGCATAAAAAATGTGATATGGTATAAACCCTTCCTGCAGACCCGCAATGTAGTCAGACGCACTGGCAAAACCGCCGTACACCGTAGCAGCCCAGCCCCCTGCAATGCCCAATAACATGGATAGTACGATTACAAAAGGAAAACAAAACATGGCAATGACTTTGGGATACACCAAATAATTCAACGAATTTATTCCCATGACCTCGAGGGCATCAATTTGTTCCGTAACCCGCATCGAACCAATACTCGAGGTGATATACGAACCTACTTTTCCGGCCATAATAATAGCAATAAAAGTAGGAGCAAATTCTAAAATAATAGACTGCCGGGTAGCAAAACCTATCAAACTTTTAGGCACCAACGGGTTGTCCATATTTAAAGCGGTCTGTATAGATACTACACCCCCTACAAAAACAGAAACAAAAATTACAATACCCAACGAACTGATAATCAGGTCATTTATTTCCTTGAAAATGAGATGCCGCAACACCGAAGTTTTGGTAGGTCGACTGAAAACCTGTTTCAGCATTAAAAAATAAGACCCGATATCATGTAAATACTGCTTGATCATTCGTAAGCTTGTAAGTGGCTAAATTAGCAAAAAAATAATTGGCAGTGTTTTAACCTTATCCTAAAGTTTAATCTTCATTTAAATCCTATTTTTGTATTATCCAATTGACGTTGAAATGAAAAAAATTACCCCATTGCTCTTCGTATTTCTTTGTTTTCCGACTTTATTATCAACCCACTTAACCGCCCAATCGTCCTCCACTCAAGACGCACCCAAACTACTCGTCGGTATTATTGTTGACCAAATGCGTTACGATTATCTTACCCGCTTTTACAACGATTTTGGTGAAGGAGGATTTAAGAGATTGCTAAACGAGGGATTTCATTTTAAAAACAACCATTATAATTATTTGCCTACCGATACCGCCCCGGGACACGCCTCAATTTTTACAGGTACGCCCCCGGCCGTTCACGGTATTATTGGAAACAGTTGGTTCGACAAAATACAGAATAAAAAAGTGTATTGTGCTTCCGACGACACTGTCCAACCCGTGGGAACTACTAGCTCAGCCGGAAAAATGTCGCCCTCCCGCCTACTCACGACCACCATTACAGATGAGTTAAAAATTGCTACCCAACGACGTGCTAAAGTGATCGGTATTGCGCTCAAAGACCGCAGTGCTATTTTTCCAGCAGGCCATGCCGCTGATGCTGCTTATTGGTTTCGAGGTAAAGACGAAGGCAATTGGATTTCCAGTACGTATTATATGAACGAGCTTCCGCAATGGGTAAGGGATTTTAACGGTTTGCGAAATGTGGAAAGTTATATGAACCAAGTCTGGGATACCTATTACGATATAAACCGATATTCTCAATCGGATGTTGATGACGCCCCTTACGAATTACTCTTTCAAGGAACTGAACAATCGGTATTTCCTTATGACTTAGCCCAATTACGAAAACAGAATGATAACTACGACTTAATACGATATACTCCCTTTGGGAATAACCTAACTACTGATTTTGCCATCGCCGCCCTAGAGGGCGAACAGTTAGGTCAAGATTCCATCACCGATTTTATAACCATTAGTTATTCCAGCCCGGATTATATAGGGCACCATTTTGGATCTCATTCTAAGGAAGTGCACGATAACTACATCCGCTTGGATAAAGAAATCGAACGATTACTGAATTTCTTAGACCAATATGTCGGGGTTAACCAATATACCCTTTTTCTCACCTCCGATCACGGGGTACTTCACACGCCCGGTTTTTTACAAAAATCTAAAATCCCCTCCGGCTTTTTTGATTACCAAAAGTTGACCGACTTTCTCAATGAAAAACTAATGCAGACCTATGGAACACCCCATTTAATTGCAAATATTTCCAAAGACCAAATTTTCCTCAACCACCAACAACTACAAACCCTGGAACTCCCCTCTCAACAGGTTGAAAACACCTTAGCTTCTTTCCTACTGGAATATCCCCTCATAGAGCAAGTTTTTACTCGTAATCAACTGTTTTATCGAAATTTTGAAAAAGGTATGGGTTATTTAATCCAAAATGGTTTTCACCAAAAACGCAGTGGCGATATACTTTTTACTCTAGCGCCGGGGTATATTTCCACTTGGTACCAACCGGGAGGTACCGCTCACGGTAGCGGATACACCTACGACACACACGTGCCTCTCCTGTTCTTTGGCCAAGGCATCAAACCCGGGTTTACGTATCAAAAATCAGAAATCATAGACATTGCTCCCACGGTCTCAGCTTTGATGGGTATATCGTTCCCCAGCGGTTGCACCGGTAGTGTATTGACCGAGCTTTTTGAGTAATCGTTTTAAACGTTTTAGGATTGATTTTTGCTTTTAGTAAGCGAACTTTTTTCAGTTTTTGGTGGTAGTTCAAAACGATATTTAAAACCTCTTAAGAGTATAATTCCCCCCAATGTTAGGACAGAAATAATTAAAAATTAAATGATATGATGATGTTGAAAGAGGGGGGGGTTGGGGGGAGACTCACATGGGTAATACTAAAGGTAATAAATATTCATTTTCACTTGGAGCATCTTTAGACAACAATCCTTTTTACTCCAAATTTTCTCCACTTGAAGAATTAGATACTATACATAGAAACGACTTAACTTATAACATAAATAAAGTGTACCAATTGGGCGGATATGACTGGAAACTGAACAAATGGACCCTTTCTCCCAGCTATTCTTTAAGCGTTATACATCAAAAATTAGAAGATAAATTGGCAAATACCACCCAGGAAAACACGGATTATATTTTTGAGCCCTCGCTAAATATCAAATATACAATTAATAAAAACTCCTCTTTAAATACAAGGATTGGATACAATCAAAATACTCTTGTACAAAAGTATTTGTTTTTAAATCCAATCATGCTAAATAATAGATTAAGCGTATCTAATATCCCCCATTTAAATCTTCAAAAAACACAATCACTAGGTATTTCTTACGTTAACAATAACCTTAAAAAGCAGTTTCAAATAATTTCATCCATAAATTATGGTAAGAGCAAAGGCAGCTTTTTTTCAAATATGAATATTACAGAGACCTCCACATATATTGAATACTTTTTTGATGTAAAAGAAATGGAAAACATACAGGCACATGCGATGATATCCAAGTATTTTCCTTTTTTGGAATCTACAATCAAGTTAACTTCCAACTATTCCTTATTTAAATATGAGAATATTGTAAACAACTCCGATTGGAGGGAAAATGTATCGCAAATGTTTAGAAATGAGTTTTTCTTTAAAACAGCCTTTGATTTCCCAGTTAATTTTGAAAATATTTTTACTTGGTCACATAACACCACAAAAAGTCAAAACGACTTGCATTTTACCAACAATGCCATTGATAATACTTTTGCTATCATTGTAAAACCACATAAAAAATGGCAGGCTATTTTATCAACAGATTACTTTTTACCGGAACTAAACAATAAGCAAGAAGATTATGTTTTTGTGGACACTAGAATTAGCTATCTTCCTAATAATAAATCGTTTAAATTTGGTATTTCGGCTAAAAACTTGGGTAACGAATCGCATATAGAAAAAATTACTACCACAGATATATCGACCCGTATATTTAGAACCAATCTTTTACCGCGGCATATTATGCTTAGTGCCAATTATAGTTTTTAATTTTTTCCAACCCGCCAGGGTATTGCCCCACTTTTTAGAGTAAATTTACGGGATGCAACCCGACAAAAATCAACTCATCGAGCTCGCACACTACAAAATGCCTTTCGGAAAGTACAAAGATTGGTATTTGGTCGACGTACCTGAGTACTATTACGTTTGGTTTCAACAAAAAGGATTCCCTACGGGAAAATTGGGCAGGATGATGCAACAGATGTACGAAATTAAACTCAACGGTTTAGAAGAATTAATCCACCAGGTCAAAAAACTGGGGAACTCCTACTAATTAATTCTCCAAATCAATCCCGATTATTTGTAAACCTGTTTCATTTTTTCGACTATTTCAAAAGCTGCCGGACAAATCGCTACGTTTTTGAGAGTCAGATGACTTATTTGATGAAATTTCTTCCGGTCGGTGTGAGGGTATTCTCTACAGGCTTTCGGACGAGCTTCATACACCGAGCAGTAATTATCGGCGCCTAAAAAAACACAAGGAACACCTTGTAAGACGTAGTCGTTGTCTTCGTCTATCCGCAAGTAGTTAGCGATAAACTGTTGGGGTTTCATTTTAAGATATTTAGCCAGTCGCTCAATATCCTTATCAGTAAACAGCGGCCCAGTGGTTTTACAACAATTGGCACATGCCAAACAGTCGATTTTAGAAAAAGTTTGATCATGCAAGGCCTGCATAGTAACATCTAAATCTCTAGGAGGTTTCTTTTTCAATTTTTGAAAAAACCTTTTGTTTTCAGCCTGTCTTTCGACAGCTTTTCCGGGCAGTTGTTGGAGTATTTTTTCCATAAAACAAAAATAAAGTAGTTTTATCAGTTGTTACCGCAACAACTACAATTAAAATTTTTCAAAAACACCCAACCCAAACAAGGCAAAATCGTATTTCACGGGGTCTTGAATATCCAACTTTCGAAGATTCGTATCCAATTCGGCTACAGCTTTGGCATCGTTTTGCTTTCGCGAAAGCAAACCCAATTTACGTGCAACAGTACCCGAATGTACATCCAGGGGACACGAAAGCACCGCAGGCGAAATACTGTTCCACAAACCAAAATCCACTCCAGCCGCATCTTTTCGTACCATCCATCTCAGAAACATATTAATGCGTTTAGCGGCAGAGCCTTTCAGAGGATCGGATATGTGTTTTTCGCAGCGCTGGGGGAAATCCATACTAAAAAATATTTTTTTAAAGTGATGAATAGCAGGCTGTAAGGATTGATCATTACCCCCTTGTGAAAACACTTTTTCCAAACCGCCGTGATGTTGGTATATGTTTTTAAGTGATTTTACAAAAAACTGCAAATCAACACCATTAAAGGTTCGATGTACAAAGGAAGATAAGGCTTCTAAATCAGCTTCCCGATGGTTCATCACAAAATCGTATGGTGCATTTCCCATCAAGTCCACGATTTTTTTTCCGCTGTTAATAATCATTTTACGATTTCCCCACGCAATCGTGGCCGTCAGAAAACCGATAATTTCGATATCTTCTGGCTGGCTAAAGAGATGGGGCAACTGAATGGGATCGGTTTCTATAAAATGGGGCTGATTGTACTGTGCCACTTTCTCATCAAGAAATTCTTTGAGATCGGAAAAAGTCATATTTACAAAATTATCTTCCCGTCACTCATCACCAATTTACGATCGGCCATATCGGCAAAATCCTGATTGTGAGTAACAATAACGAATGTTTGACCAAATTCGTCACGCAATTGAAAAAACAAACGGTGTAAATTATCGGCCGACACACTGTCGAGATTGCCACTGGGTTCGTCAGCAAATACAATCTTGGGGTTATTCATCAAAGCCCGAGCCACCGCCACACGCTGTTGTTCCCCTCCCGATAACTCGTTGGGTTTATGACTATAACGATAAGTCAACCCTAAAAAATCCAACAATTCCATAGCGCGCTTTTCGGCCTCCTTTTTGGGAGTGTTTTTGATAAAAGCCGGCATACACACATTTTCTAAAGCCGTAAATTCAGGCAATAACTGGTGAAATTGAAATACAAATCCGATGGAGTCGTTTCTAAATCGGGCTAATTTTTTACTGTTTAAGCTAGCAATCTCGGTATTGTCTATATAAAGACTGCCCTGATCGCAACTATCTAAAGTACCCAATATATGAAGTAAAGTGGTTTTTCCAGCTCCTGAAGAACCGACAATCGATACAATTTCTCCGGTTTGTATCTCTAATGATACGCCTTTTAAAACATGCAGCTTATCATAGTATTTGTGAAGGTTATCGGCTCGTATCATTGTTTTTTTTGAGTGGTGAAATTAACTAATTAGCGTTTATTATACTAATTTCCCTCTGGTTTTATTCGATTATTTTTTGGAATTTTATCACCCAAAATATTAAGCTTCGTCTTATGAAAAACAGAATTCAGGTAGGTGATATGGTAAGTGTCCTCGACGACAAAATTGACGGTCGGGTGACCCGGGTACAGGGAAATTCGGTTTTCTTAATCACACGTGATGGGTTTGAAATGGAATTTCAAATCCACGAACTAATAAAAACAGACCACGCTGCGCTGTCTTATTCCGTACCACCACTTCCGCTCTATGAGGAGGAAAAAAAAGGAAAAAAGAAAACGGTTGTTTCCAAAAAAAATAAATTTCTAACCACTATGGAAGTGGATTTGCACATCGAGAAACTTTTGGACAACACGCGGGGAATGGACAATTACGACATTTTAAACCACCAAATACAAACCGCTCAACGGCAACTCGAATTTGCCATTCGAAAAAAAATACAACGACTCATTTTTATTCACGGCGTGGGAGAGGGAGTCTTGCGCACCGAGTTAGAATTTTTGCTCAACAAATACGAGGGAATTTCGTACCAAGATGCCGATTATCAAAAATACGGAAGTGGCGCGACAGAAGTGTTTATTTCGCAAAAAGCAGTAGTTCCCTAATCTTTAATAATCTATTGGCTTGCACTTTAATGAGTTTGGCTAACCGCACCCAATTCTAGGGTTTCTTGGATAATGACTTCTTCGTCAGAAACCATTTTTAAATTGTGTAGCGTAAAAAAAGCAGTATAAGTATATTTGGTAATATCCCCTTCAGTTACCGTATCCGTAATATGCGTTTGTACGGTCAGTACTCCGCCCTCACTTTGATAATCTTTGACAATTTTAGGAGTAATTGGAGGTACTGAAGAGCAAAAATAACTTTCCGGTACCGACCCATCGTACATGCGGTAATTTACTCGGTGAAGGCTATTACCTATGGGATAGGTTAAGGTATCCTCGTGATAAAAAATTGAATCGAGGGTTTTAAGCTGAAGCGAAAGAGATTCGTAAGTGGAATTGTTTATTTTGTAAAAAACCAAATCTCCCCAAATACCACATTGTTTGAGTTCTATTTCTTCAAAATCAAAAGTGGTAACAATCAAATCCCCATCATCGCAGGATTGTAAAGTTAGTAGCAGGGTTATTACCAAAAAAATATTTCTCATAAAAGGCTCAGTCTCCCACAAAAATAATAGTTTTGTTACACTTATTGAGAAAAAATATTTTTCATTATGAAACAAGTTTACTTTGACAGTGCCGCTACTACCCAAATGCGCCCGGAAGTGATTTCGCGTATGACCCAAGTTATGCAAGAAGTATATGGAAATCCTTCCTCTACCCATGCTTTTGGACGCACTGCAAAATCAATCGTTGAAACAGCACGCAAGAACATCGCCCAACAGCTGGGTGTTAGTCCGGCCGAAATCATTTTTACCTCCGGCGGTACTGAGGCTGACAACATGATTTTACACGGTGCTGTAAGAGATTTGGGAGTTCAACGTATAATCACTTCCCCAATTGAACACCATGCCATACTTCATAAAGCCGAAGAATTAGAACAACAATACCAAACCGAAGTAGTTTATCTTCCCGTCGATAAATCAGGTTCAATAGACTATGATTATTTAGAACATTTACTTCGCCAAGAGAATAAAAAAACCTTGGTTACACTCATGCACGTCAATAACGAAATCGGTACCTTGTTAGATCTCGATCGGGTAGCCCAGTTGTGCCAACAGCACCAGGCTTTTTTTCATTCCGACACGGTACAGTCTGTGGGGCATTTTGATTTGAATTTTCATAACACTCCCTTAGATTTTGCTTCGGCCGCGGCGCATAAATTTCACGGTCCTAAGGGCATAGGCTTTGCTTATGTTCGCAAAAACAGCGGACTGCATTCACTTATTTTTGGGGGAGCCCAAGAACGAGGCCTACGCGCCGGTACCGAAAGCGTACATAACATTGCCGGTTTAGATACAGCTTTTACCTTGGCATATCAACATTTGGAAGAAGAAAAAAACTATATATTAAACCTCAAGAAGTATTTTATTCAACAATTACAAAAACATATACCGGGAGTGGTCTTTAACGGTTGTTGTCACCAATTGGAGCAAAGCACTTATAATCTTATCAATGTTGCCTTACCGGTGGATGAAAAAAAATCACTGATTGTTCTTTTTCATTTAGATTTACACGGAATTGCCTGTTCCAAAGGAAGTGCATGCCAAAGTGGTAGTTCTAAGGGGTCCCACGTATTAGAAGCGGTTCAAGAAGAAAAGGATAAAAAGAAACCCTCCTTGAGGTTTTCACTTTCAAGTTTTAATACCCAAGAAGAAATTGATTATGTTATAAAAACGCTTAGCGATTTTATAAACAGTTAATTATTTTGTTCTAAGACCTGTCTCTTTAAATACTAAAAATTTAAACTGAAAATAAACGGGTACCATTAGAGTCAACTAACTTCAAAATCCAAATAATGGATGAGACTACAATCTTCCAAAAGGATGTTGAAAAACAATGCGTACCGTTTAGATAACCCATATTACTTATATCCAAGTTTATATAAGCAAACGCCCTCACCTCACTATAATTCCCGATTAACCCGAAGAACCCGGTAAAGTAAAAAGGGAAATTTTGTAGTTACACCATTTAATAGTATATTTTCAGGTACTATTTGCACTTAATACTCAAGTACATACTAAGAACTTCCGAAGTCTCGGCAGGTTTCATGAGAGCAATTTTAAAAAAATAACATGAATTATATCGGTTCCAAACACAAACTCTTTGACTTCATACGGCAATCGGTGTATGCAGTGGTAGGAACCGAATTATCTTCCTTGGTGTTTTGTGATCTTTTTGCAGGAACCGGCGTGGTAGGGCGTAATTTTAAAAACGAAGTCAAGCAAATAATCAGTAACGATTTGGAATATTACAGTTATGTATTAAACCGAAACTACATCAGCAATAACGAGTTTTTTGACTTTCAACATTGGATAGATCGACTCAACCAAATACCGGGTGTGGAAGGTTTTATTTTTAATGAATATACTGCTGAGGGACCTGCTCAAAGAAATTATTTTAGTACCACCAATGGCAAAAAAATTGATGCTATACGACTTGCCATTAGAAATTGGAAAGACCAAGGGAAAATTTCTAAAAATCAGTATTATTTTCTACTAGCTTCCTTACTCGAAAGTGCCGATCAAGTAGCCAATACGGCTTCCGTCTATAGCGCTTATCTCAAACGACTTAAAAAATCGGCTCAAAAAGAACTAATTATTAAACCTGCCCTTTATGAGCGCAGCGCTGCCAAGCACCAGGTATATAACCAAGATAGCAATCTATTGATTAAAAAAATAGAAGGCGATATATTGTATATAGATCCTCCCTACAACGTACGTCAGTATGGATCTAATTACCATTTACTCAATACCATTGCACTCTACGACCAATTTATTCCACAGGGAAAAACAGGTTTACGAACTTATAACAGATCCAGATACAGTCATAAAACTACGGTATTGTCAACTTTTGAAAATCTGATTGCAAATGCTCGGTTTAAATACCTTTTTTTAAGTTATAATAACGAAGGGCTGATGCGTGTTCAAGACATCCAACAAATTATGTCAAAATACGGCACCTACCAAGTATTCACCAGGCAATACCGGCGATTTAAAGCCGATAGTGAAGAAAACCGATCCCACAAAGCAACTAGGACGGTTGAATACCTGCATGTTTTAGAAAAACATTAAAACCGCATGGTGGTTCGGAGGTTAAATATTCTCGGCGTAAGATAATTAGGGACCGCGTACTGTACTTTGGTATCAACATCCCTAACAAAAGTATTAGTAATGGAGTTTTGAACATCAAAAATATTGAATATCTCAAAACCAATAGTAAAGTCCTTAAACGGTTTTAACCAACCCGATTGTCGGCGCTTGTCTTTATCGACAATCACATACGAGAATCCTACATCGGCCCGTTTGTAATCGCGTAAACGAGTTTGATAATCATACGGATCAGCATAACTGGGTGATCCTCCGGGTAAACCGGTATTGTACACCAAATTGAGATAGACCCGTAAGGCAGGAATTTTGGGTACATAATCCTGAAATAAGATACCAAATTTTAGTCGCTGATCTGTAGGTCTAAAAATATATCCCCGGTTATCGATATTTTCTTCCGTTTTCATATACCCAAAGCTGACCCAACTCTCCGTACCAGGCACAAATTGTCCGGCTAAACGTAGATCTAAACCGTACACATAAGCTACCGCATTGTTATCAGCGGCATAGCGAATACGGACATTTTCGAGGGTATAGGTATTTACATCTTGCAGATGTTTATAATACACTTCCGAAGTTAAATTAAAAGCTCGTTCCCACATATCAAAACTGTATTCGTTGCCGAGCACAATATGGTACGACTGTTGGGCTTTTACATCCGATACAACAGCACCTTCGCGATTTCTTAATTCTCGATAAAAGGGCGGTTGATGATACACCCCACCCGATAATCGGAACAACATATCGGTATATTCCCAATGGGGTTTTAAGGTAACCTGAGCCCGGGGACTAAAAACAGTTTGTGAATTTTGTTGAATTCCGATTCCACTAACAGACCAGTTATGAGCCCGTACACCGGCATTTAGGTACAAGTCGCCTACTTCTAAATCGATATTTTTACTCCATTGGACATAACCCGAAAACCGATTAATCTGTGCATCGTTAAAGGCTCTTACATCTTCAAACGGAACCAAGGGAGCGTCATACGGGTCGTAGGGTTGATGGTTGCCGTATTCCGGATCCATGGGGCGGATAGAAAACCCGGCTGAATCAATAATCTCATATTCTTGAATGCGGTCACGTATATCCTCATGGGTAAATTTTAAACCGTATTCAATACGGTGACCATTCTGGAGGTAATCTCCTTTGTGCTCCACATTAAATATCAAGGCATCCAAATCATTTCTAGCGTGGGTCAATTGTGAACCAATAGCCCGACTAAACTCAATATTGCCGATATCACCTGTACCAATATCGGTGTTTACTTCTCCAATAAAATAATTGGCATAAATATCAAAATGTTCTTTCTCCCGGGTGTGGTATACCGAACCAATCAATTTTAAAGTCCAATTTTCATTGACTTGATATGTGGTTTTCAAAGCTCCAAAGTAGGTATCATACCGATCTTTTTCCTGCCCTTCGTAGGCAATCACTAGAGCTTTGGGGTCGGTAATGGTACCAAAATTAGTTTGACGGGTCAACGGCTCGTAACGATAATCATTGACCGATATGTTTCCTAAAAAACCGATTTCGATTTTATTGGAAACTTTATAGGTTAAGTAAGTTTGTGCATCCACAAACACCGGTTTATAATTTGTTTCCGTTTCTTGGGATTTGACTAACAACGAATTATCTCGGTAACGAATACCGCCAATGGCGGTAAACCGACCGTTTTTAGAAATTCCGCCGGAGGCGACATTTACTCCTAATAAACTTGCATCAATACTGACATCAAAATAGGAAGGGCGACGGTAGGTTATATCTAGCACCGAAGATAGTTTATCACCGTATTTGGCTTGAAATCCTCCGGCTGAAAAATCGACCCCGGCTGTCAAATCCATATTGACGAAACTCAATCCCTCTTGTTGTCCACTGCGAATTAAAAAGGGGCGGTACACTTCAATTTCGTTGACATACACTAAGTTTTCGTCGTAATTGCCTCCGCGCACCGAATACTGAGTACTCAATTCGTTATTATTATTTACTCCCGGTAGGGATTTTAAGAGATTCTCCACTCCTGCTTGAGCGGCGGGAATTCGAACAATCACTTCGGGATCAATGGTAACAATCCCTTGAATTTGCTTTCTTTTACGAGTAGAAATAACGACTTCACCGATTTGTTCAACACTTTCCGACAAGACCGGATGAAACTCAAATTCTTCATTGGGGCCTAACTCGATAGTTAAATATACCGGTTTAAAACTCACATGCGAAAAAGTGAGCGTGATAGATTGATTAGCAGGTATTGATAAAATAAAATGGCCGTCCAAATTACTCATAGTACCTTCGGTTCCATATATAATATTAACTCCGCCTACCGGTTGATTTTCAGCATCTAAAATAACACCTTTAACGGTAGCAGTTTGTGAAAACGCCAGGTTTACAAAACACAGCAAGACCCACGTAAAAAGTAAATTTGTTTTCAAAAGATTTTAATTTTTTCTATAAAAAACAGCCTCAAATTTAGTGCTATTCCCAACATTATCAGTTACTATTAGCACTAAATTATTTTCGCTATCGGTTAATACACCATCTTCAAAATGGTAGGTTAAAAGATTTTTTTTGTATTCGTATTCCATTAAAATCCACTTGCCATTGACCGTTGCTCGATAACTTTTGATTCCAGTTTGTTTATCCTCTATTTTTATCTCTAGGGTTTTATTATTACTTATCCATTGCTTATCAGCAAAATTAACCGGCTGAACCGTCGGTGCTATAGTATCGATGGCTACTTTGTAATTCCCCAATTGACGTACCTTAGCAGATAACGTATTTCCACTGCGATTCGTATTTACATACGAAACATCCCGTAGGTTGGCTTGCAATTTTCCAATATACAATTTTTCCCGGTCGGTTTCTTGATACTGAGATATATCGGTGCTTATGGTAATCGAGTTATGGATCGGCACGTGGTCTTGGTGCAAATAGAGTATACCCTCTTTTTCTTCCACCAGTAAGTAAGCATCCTCGTATAGCGCACCCCCGGGAAAAAACACTTTATAATGGGCCGTATGAATTTCACCACCGCTACGCGCAGAAATTTCATGTGTAAAGGGGCTTGTTTTTTTAGGAAACAGTATTGGCATTTTCTTTCCCGTTACCGGGATATGAATAGTTACTTGATTTTCTTTAAAATCTGAAACCACTATGGTATACACCCCATCGGTACTATCCGCAACGGTAATATAGCCATTTTGGTGAGACCCTTTAAAAATACTCAACGGATTGTTTCTTTCAATAAATAGTTTTTGAATTCGAGTTTTGTGTTCGGCATGGTACTGATAATCGGTATACCGATTGATATAGCGGGTCTCGTCAAAAGAAATTCGGTCAAATAAAACACTAATTTTTTCTTGTCCGTTATAGTGAGTCTTGATTTGATACACCCCGTTTCTGTTATTTGCTCCATCTTGTTGATCCACCGCCGATACCCCAAAACCCAAGGTGCCCAATGCAGTGATTTTTTCGGTAGTATAACTGCCGTCTTCTTGAGGAATGAGTCGCAATTGTTTGAGATTGGCATCTTGATTTACATGAGCTGAATCCCCTACAGGATAGACAAACACACTATTTATCAATGGTTTACGAGTGTCGGGTATATCCATTCCAAAGAGCAGCGGATTCATAGGTCGGGAGGAAGCATCTCGAATTTCGTAGTGTAAATGAGGGCCACCGCTACTGCCGGTATTACCCGTATAACCAATTAAATCGCCTTTACGTACCTTTAACACATCCACGCCCGGAAACATTTCTACTTCGTAGGATTGTTGGCGATACTGTTCTTTTTTTACGTATTCTTGAATAGCTCCTGCATAGTCTTTCAGGTGTGCATACACGGTGCTGTATCCGTTGGGATGTTGGATATAAAGAGCTTTTCCATAGCCAAAATGAGAAACTTTGATTCGGTGTACATACCCATCAGCGGGAGCATAAATAGCAATCCCTTCCCGTTGCTGGGTACGTAAATCCAGTCCTGCGTGAAAATGATTGCTTCGCAATTCGCCGAAGGTGCCTGATAATTGCAAGGGTATTTTTAGAGGATTATCAAAATAATCTGTGGGAATTTGTTGGGCAAATGCACCCGTAACCATCAAAATAAAAAAGATAATTGGTATCCTCATAAGTTCTTTCCTATAGAAAGCACAAGATATTATAAAGTTTAAAATCCTCCAAAAAGATTTCACCAACCCGTCTGTCCAAGTGTCAAAGCCTTGGAAGTACACAGGTAGTGGATCAGTTTGGCTTTCGCCGAAAGGCAAACCAACCGACTAGTTTGAATTCAATTAAAGTACCTTAAACGCCTTTTCTTGGGGATAATAGGCAACGCTTCCCAACTCTTCTTCAATACGGAGTAATTGGTTGTATTTAGCCATGCGATCGCTACGAGAAGCCGAACCGGTTTTAATTTGCCCACAGTTTAATGCCACGGCCAAATCGGCGATGGTGGTATCTTCGGTTTCACCCGAGCGGTGTGACATCACCGAGGTATAACCGGCATTGTGAGCCATGTGTACTGCTTGAATGGTTTCGGTCAGAGTACCGATTTGGTTTACTTTAATTAATATCGAATTGGCGGTTTTGGTATTAATTCCTTGGGCAAGTCGTTCTACATTGGTCACAAACAAGTCGTCACCCACCAGTTGAACTTTGTCACCGATTTTTTCGGTCAGGTATTTCCAACCTTCCCAATCGTTTTCGTCCATACCATCTTCGATGGAAATAATGGGGTATTTTTCTGTTAATTCGGCCAAGTAATCCGCTTGTTGTTTTGAAGTACGTGCCTTACCTGATTTTCCTTCAAAGATTTTATAATCGTATTTACCATTTTTATAAAACTCAGAAGCCGCACAGTCTAAGGCTATTTTTATATCAGTTCCAAATTTATAACCAGCATTTTTCACCGCTGAAGCGATGGTATCTAGTGCGTCTTCAGTGCCATTCAAAGCAGGTGCAAAACCACCTTCGTCACCAACGGCTGTACTTAAGTTTCGGTCGTGTAAAACTTTTTTGAGGTGATGAAAAATTTCGCTTCCCATTTGCATGGCGTGCGAAAAATTCTTAGCCAGAACGGGCATAATCATAAACTCTTGGAAAGCAATAGGAGCATCACTATGCGATCCTCCATTGATGATATTCATCATCGGTACCGGTAGTGTATGCGCATTTACACCTCCAACGTAGCGGTATAAGGGCAAACCTAACTCTTGAGCAGCGGCTTTCGCAACGGCCAAAGAAACTCCTAAAATAGCATTGGCACCCAATTTGGATTTATTAGGTGTACCGTCTAACTCGATCATGGTCTGATCGATAAGGTTTTGATCAAATACCGAAGCCCCCAACAGTTCATGAGCTATTTTCTCATTCACATTTTTAACGGCTTTTAATACCGCTTTACCCATATATGATGTACCGCCATCGCGTAATTCTACAGCTTCAAATTGGCCGGTTGAAGCTCCGGAAGGTACAGCCGCGCGGCCTAAGACCCCGTTTTCAGTTATTACATCTACTTCCACGGTAGGATTACCGCGTGAATCAAAAATTTGTCGGGCGTGAATATCGATGATTATGCTCATAGTTTTATTCTTTAATTTTATCTAAAAAGAAGGCAGGGTAAGATTAACATCGCTGTGGATTTAATTTATCCCACTTGAAGTTGAATATTTTTAATAAACTCATCAAACAGATAGGTAGCATCATTGGGTCCGGGTCCGGCTTCGGGGTGGTATTGTACGGAAAACACATTTTTATTTATCATACGCATACCGGCCACTGAGTTATCATTGATATTTACATGAGTAATTTCAATATCGGGATGGGCTTCTGCCGCCTCTCTATCTATAGAAAATCCGTGATTTTGTGAAGTTATTTCTCCTTTGCCAGTAATCAGATTTTTTACAGGATGATTAACCCCTCGGTGACCGTTGTACATTTTATAGGTGGGGATTCCATTGGCCAAAGCAATAATTTGATGGCCAAGACAGATTCCAAATAAGGGTAAATTACGGTCGATTATTTCTTGGGCTACTTGTATGGCTCCGGTTAAGGGTTGAGGATCACCGGGTCCGTTTGAAATAAAATAACCATCAGGATTAAAAGAGTTCAGCTCTTCAAAAGTAGCATTATAAGGAAACACTTTTATATAACAATCTCGTTCTGCAAGGTTTCGTAAAATGTTTTTCTTAATACCGAGGTCAAGAGCTGAAATTTTATATTTTGCATTTTCGTCACCAAAAAAATAAGGCTTAGGAGTGGAAACCTTTGACGAAAGTTCGAGACCTTTCATATCGGGTACTTCAGCCAATTGTTTTTTAAGTCCCGCGATGTTATCCACTTCCGTAGAAATCACTGCATTCATAGAACCGTTATCGCGAATATGAGCAACTAACGCCCGGGTATCTATATCCGAAACAGCCAGCAGGTGATGTCGGTCTAAAAATGCTTCTAAGGACTCATCCGCTCCGGGTCGGGAGTAGTTATAACTAAAATTTCGACAAATCAAACCGGAAATTTTGACACTTTCCGATTCTTCTTCGCCGGCCTTTATTCCGTAATTTCCAATATGGGCATTGGCAGTCACCAAGAGTTGCCCATAATACGAAGGATCAGTAAAAATTTCTTGATAACCGGTCATCCCGGTGTTAAAACAGATTTCCCCAAAGGCACTTCCTTCTTTATTTCCAACAACTTTTCCGTAGAAAATAGTACCGTCAGCGAGAAGTACCACGGCTTTTTTTCGAGTTTGGTATTTCATGAACTAGAGAAATTTCGTTTGCAAAAATAGTATAAAAAAAGGGATAAACAATTACAGTTTATCCCTTTTAGATTTGGTTAAAAAAATCATTTATTTCTGATCTTCTTTATTTTCATCCTCCCCTTCGGGTGTTTGTTCATCAGTAGCTTCGGGCGCTTGCTCGGTAACCTCAGGTGTGGTTTCCTCCACTTGCTCCACTACTTCTTGAGCTGTTTCTTCTACTTGAGCTACTGTCTCTTCAACTGCTGTTTCTACTTGGTCTTCAGCCGGAGCCGGAGCAGTCGGTTTAGTATCGGTAGCTTTTGAACGGCCACGACGGGTTGATTTCTTTTTAGCGGGTTTATTTGCATTGTAGAGTTCATTGAAATCTACCAATTCAATCATAGCCATATCGGCGTTATCACCCAAACGACTACCTAATTTGATAATACGAGTGTACCCGCCCGGACGATCACCTACTTTAACCGCTACATCACGAAAAAGAGTTGTTACCGCATCTTTTTGGCGCAAACGACTAAATACAATACGTCGGTTATGAGTAGTGTCTGATTTTGACTTGGTGATAAGTGGTTCTACAAAAACCTTTAAAGCTTTAGCTTTAGCAACAGTAGTATTGATTCGCTTATGTTCAATCAAGGAGCAGGCCATATTAGCTAACATAGAACTTCTATGTGCTGTTTTTCTACTCAGATGATTTACTTTTTTTCCGTGTCTCATTTTTTAATAGATTAGAGGTTTGAAATCATTTGAAAGAGAATTACCTACATCATTGCGAGGCTCTTTCCGATTTCTTGTTTCATATTTTAGTCTCGGTCTAATTTATATTTAGTTAAGTCCATACCAAAGGTGAGTCCTTTTTGGTTAACTAATTCTTCTAATTCGGTTAACGATTTTTTACCGAAGTTTCTGAATTTCATCAAGTCGTTTTTGTTATAGGTAACCAAGTCGCCCAAAGTATCTACCTCTGCTGCTTTTAAGCAGTTAAGTGCTCGAACTGACAAGTCTAAATCGACCAATTTGGTTTTCAACAACTGACGCATATGAAGAGACTCTTCGTCATAACTTTCAGTTTGTGCAATTTCGTCTGCTTCGAGAGTGATACGCTCGTCACTGAAAAGCATAAAGTGATGGATCAAAATTTTAGCTGCTTCGGTCAAAGCATCTTGTGGATGAATTGATCCGTCAGTTATAATTTCAAATACTAATTTTTCGTAGTCGGTTTTTTGCTCAACCCGATAATTTTCAATGGCGTATTTTACGTTTTTGATAGGGGTGTAGATAGAGTCTGTAAAGATGGTACCTACCGGTGCGTTGGATTTTTTATTTTCTTCCGCGGGCACATATCCTCTTCCTTTTTCGATGGTAATTTCCATATTCAGGGTTACAGAAGACTCCATATTACAAATCACTACATCGGGGTTTAGCACTTGAAAGCCTGAAATAAACTTCTGGAAATCGCCGGCAGTGAGTTGTTCTTTACCTGACACCGAAATAGAAACTGTTTCGTTATCAATTTCGTCGATTTGTCGTTTGAATCGTACTTGTTTTAAGGCTAAAACAATTTCGGTAACGTCTTCAACTACTCCTTTAATGGTAGAGAATTCGTGTTCTACTCCTTCGATACGTAGGGAAGTAATTGCAAATCCCTCTAAAGAAGAAAGTAGTACCCTTCTAAGAGCATTTCCAACGGTAAGTCCATATCCGGGCTCTAACGGCCGAAATTCGAATTTGCCCTCAAACTCTGTAGAGCTTATTAGGATAACTTTATCAGGTTTTTGAAAATTCAATAATGCCATTTTATTTTTTTCTTTTTTATTTAGAATACAACTCAACGATGTGTTGTGTGTTTATGTTTTCTGGAATTTGTTCGATAGTTGGAACACTTACAAAGGTTCCTTCTAATTTCTCACTATTCCAAGAAATCCAATCATAATTACCTGATTTATTAGCTAAAGAATTGGTAATTATTTCGAGGGATTTAGATTTTTCTCTCACAGCTACTACATGACCGGGTTTTACTTGGTAAGAAGGTATGTTAACCTTTTCACCATTCACCAATATGTGTCGGTGTGAAACGAGTTGACGTGCTGCATTACGGGTTGGGGCAATGCCCATACGGTATACAACATTATCCAATCTAGATTCACATAATTGTAATAAGTTTTCACCGGTAATACCCTCGGCGGCATTCGCCTTTTTAAACATATTACGGAATTGGCGTTCTAAAATACCGTAGGTATATTTAGCTTTTTGCTTTTCCATCAACTGGACAGCATATTCCGATTTTTTTGCTCTACGCTTAGCCGCTCCGTGTTGTCCAGGAGGATAATTTCTTTTTTCAAAAGATTTGTCTTCGCCGTAGATAGCCTCGCCAAATTTACGGGCTATTTTAGTTTTGGGTCCAATATATCTTGCCATACTTAGTTGTTTATGAAGGGGTCAATAAATTAAGGCTTATCCTCTATCGACCTATATTTCCTTCGGTTATTATTAAATAAAATTAAACTCGTCGTCTTTTGGGAGGTCTACATCCGTTATGTGGCATAGGAGTTATATCGATAATTTCGCTTACTTCTATACCGGTATTATGAATGGTTCGGATAGCGGATTCTTTACCGTTTCCGGGACCTTTAACATATACCTTTACTTTACGTAAACCGGCTTCATAAGCGGATTTAGCAGCATCCTCTGCAGCTACTTGGGCTGCATAAGGGGTGTTTTTCTTAGACCCTTTAAATCCCATTTTCCCGGCAGAAGACCAGGCAATGACATCACCATTTTTGTTGGTCAAAGAAATAATGATATTGTTGAAAGTGGCACTCACATGAGCTTGTCCCGAAGATTCAACGTTTACTTTTCTCTTTTTTACTGTTGTTTTTGCCATTTTTAAGGATTATTTAGTTGCTTTTTTCTTATTGGCAACGGTTTTACGTTTTCCTTTTCTTGTTCTGGAGTTATTTTTGGTATGTTGACCCCGTAAAGGTAGTCCTAATCGGTGTCGAATGCCTCGGTAGCAACCAATATCCATTAGTCGCTTGATACTCAATTGCACTTCCGAACGCAATTCGCCTTCAATTTTAAATTTACCAACTTCCTCTCGGATACGACCTATTTGGTCATCATTCCATTCTGAGACTTTCATGTCTTCACTTACTTCGGCATTAGCTAATATATGTTTAGCCCGGCTTTTACCGACACCAAATATGTAAGTTAACGCGATTACACCCCTTTTGTTTTTTGGGATATCTACACCTGCTATTCTTGCCATATCTTAACCTTGTCTTTGTTTAAACTTAGGATTCTTTTTATTAATTACATATAATCTGCCCTTGCGTCGTACTACGATACATTCGGCACTTCTTTTTTTAACGGATGCTCTTACTTTCATAATAATGTTATTGTTTTAGGTTTCAGGTTTCAGGCTGTTATACTGTTTTAAAAAACCTGAAACTTTAAACTACGTATTAATATCTATAAGTTATTCTGGCCTTACTTAAATCATAAGGCGTCATTTCTAATTTTACTTTATCTCCGGGTAACAACTTAATATAGTGCATTCTCATTTTCCCAGAGATATGAGCAGTTACGATGTGGCCATTTTCAAGTTCAACACGGAACATGGCATTGGATAATGCTTCTATAATGGTTCCGTCTTGTTCTATTGCTGCCTGTTTTGCCATATTATTAAGTATAATTAATTTAAGCCGATTTTCGGTTCTTACCGGATTTCATCAATCCGTCATAATGTCTATTTAATAAATGAGCGTTTATCTGTTCCATGGTATCAATAGCTACACCCACCATAATCAGAAGCGAAGTACCTCCATAAAACAGAGCCCATCCTTGCGTCATTCCCATAAGTTTAACCACAAAGGCCGGGAAAATGGCGATTAGTGCTAAAAATATAGAGCCCGGAAAAGTGATGAGTGACATAATTCGGTCTAAGTATTCAGCAGTATCTGAACCGGGTTTAATCCCCGGAATAAAACCACCACTTCTTTTTAGATCGTCGGCCATTTTGTTGGTTGGTACGGTGATAGCCGTATAAAAATAGGTAAAGACTACTACCAGAATAAAGAATACCACATTGTACCACAATCCAAATATATCGTTAAAAGTTACTTGAAACGATTGCATCAAATCAGAATCAGATTCTAAAAAGCCCACTAAGGCTGCCGGGATAAACATAATAGCCTGTGCAAAAATGATAGGCATTACCCCCGAAGCATTAAGTTTTAAAGGTATAAATTGGCGGGCACCACCCATATTTTTTTCGTATCCCCCAGTAGCTGATCTACGGGCATATTGTACCGGTATTTGCCGGACCGCCCTTACTAGGAAAACACACATTATAATGATAACAAACCACAACACCAATTCGATCAATATCATAATTAAACCACCGTTTGACTCAAACACTCGTGAGGCAAATTCTTGTACGAACGATCTGGGTAAGGTTGCAATAATCCCAACCATAATCAAAATAGAGATACCATTACCTATTCCTTTATCGGTGATTTTCTCACCCAACCACATCGAGAATATACATCCAGTAATCAGTATAATGGTGGATGAAATATAGAAGAATGGGGTTTTACCAAGGACAAAAGCCTCTGCAGGTACTCCCATTGCTTCCATTCCTATCAGGTAACCAGGGGCTTGTACCAAACAAATAGCAATGGTAAGCCAGCGGGTAATTTGTGTAATTTTTTTACGCCCACTTTCTCCTTCTTTTTGAAGTTTTTGAAGATACGGAACAGCAATACCCATTAATTGGACTACAATAGAAGCAGAGATGTAAGGCATAATACCCAAGGCAAAGATAGAAGCATTAGCAAATGCACCTCCGGTAAAGGCGTTTAATAATCCTCCTAAACCTCCGGCATCAAAATTTCCAGAAAATCTATCCAGTAGGTCTGCATCGATACCGGGTAAGACTACTTGAGCTCCAAATCGGTAAACGGCAAGTAATCCGAGTGTAAGAATAATCTTATCTCTAAGATCTTCTATCTTCCAAATATTTTTAAGGGTATTTATAAATTTCATGCTGAGTCGTATTCTTTATATTATAAAGTAATAATTTCTCCGCCAGCCTCTTCAATAGCCTTTTGAGCGGAGGCGGTAAATTTATGAGCAGATATTTTAAGTTTGGCTTTTAATTCACCTCTTCCTAAAATTTTAATCAACTCATTTTTAGTAGCCAAACGCAAGGCAACCATGGTCTCTAGATCCAACGTATCGGTGATTTTTTTATCATCTACCAAAGCTTGAATAGTATCTAAATTAATACCTTGATATTCTTTGCGATTGATATTGGTGAAGCCAAATTTAGGCACCCGTCTTTGTAGGGGCATTTGTCCTCCTTCAAATCCAATTTTCTTAGAATATCCCGAGCGAGATTTAGCTCCTTTATGACCTCTTGAAGCAGTGCCACCACTACCAGATCCTTCTCCACGACCTTTTCGGTTATTCGATTGCACAGAGCCTTCAGCAGGTTTTAAATTATGTAAATTCATAACGTTACGTATTATTTAACTTCTTTTACAGAAACTAAGTGTTGTACTTTATTTATCATTCCCTGTATGCTAGGGGTATCTTGGTGCTCTACAGTTTGACCAATTCTTTTTAATCCTAATGCTTCGAGGATTAATTTTTGATTTTTTGGTCTTTTGATTGCACTACGTACTTTGGTTACTTGTATTGTTGCCATATCGCTACTGATTAACCTTTAAAAACTTTTTCTATTGAAATTCCTCTCTGACGAGCTACAGTTTGAGCATCTCTCATATTAAGAAGGGCATCAAAAGTAGCTTTTACTACGTTGTGTGGGTTGGAAGAACCTTGTGATTTAGACAAAACGTCTTGTACTCCCACAGATTCAAGCACGGCACGAACAGCACCTCCAGCAATCAAACCGGTACCTTCGGCAGCCGGTATTAAATTGACTCGAGCACCAGCGTATTTTCCTTTTTGTTCATGAGGAACGGTAGATTTGTATAAAGGGATTCTCACTAGATTTTTCTTGGCATCTTCAATAGCCTTCGAAATAGCAGTTGCTACATCTTTTGATTTACCCAAACCTTGACCTACGACTCCATTTTCATCACCTACTACAACAATAGCAGAGAAGCCGAAAGCACGTCCTCCTTTAGTTACCTTAGTAACACGTTGAACACCTACCAAGCGGTCTTTAAGTTCTAAGCCGCCGGGTTTTACTAATTCTACATTTCTATATTTTTGATACATAATCTTAATTTCTTAGAATTTTAATCCGCCTTCTCTGGCTCCGTCAGCCAATGATTTTACACGTCCGTGATACAAATAGCCTCCTCGGTCAAAAGCAACGGTTTCAATACCAGCTTGTAAAGCTTTTTGAGCGATGGCTTGGCCTACTAACTTAGCCGCCTCTACTTTGTTTAATTTCGAGCCATCTATATCTTTATCTCTACTGGAGGCAGCGATAATGGTTTTACCGGAAACATCGTCAATAATCTGGGCATAAATTTCTTTATTGCTTCGATATACAGATAGACGGGGTCTTTCTGGAGTGCCAGAAATAATTTTTCTGACCCGCATTCTGATTCTGTTTCTTCTTTCAGTTTTTGTAAGTGCCATAATTGAAATATACTTTTATGCAGATTTACCTGCTTTTCTTCTTAATTCTTCGTTTACAAACTTAATACCTTTTCCTTTGTAAGGTTCAGGTTTACGGAAACTTCTGATCTTAGCTGCCACTTGCCCTACGAGTTGTTTGTCGTGCGAGGTCAATTTAATAATGGGGTTTTTACCTTTTTCAGAAACCGTTTCGAGTTTGACTTCCGGAGCAATTTCTAACACGATATTATGTGAAAAACCTAAAGCTAAATCTAATTTTTGACCTTGATTACTTGCTCTATACCCAACACCTACCAGTTCGAGTTCTTTGGTCCAGCCGGTAGAAACACCTTGTATCATATTGTTGATTAGGGCACGATATAGTCCGTGTTTGGCACGGTGATCTTTAGAATCAGAAAGTCTTTGAACTTGTATTTGTCCATCCTCCTGTTCGATAGTCACTCCGGAGAATTCTTGCTTAAGTTCTCCTAGTTTTCCTTTAACAGTAATTACATTGTCTTGTACACTAATGGTAACACCGCTTGGAATTTCTATTGGGTTTTTTCCTATTCTAGACATTTTCTGTTCTTTTTAATATACGTAACACAATATTTCTCCACCGATATTTTCGGCTCTGGCTTGTTTACCAGTCATCACCCCGTGGGAAGTAGAAATAATAGAAATTCCTAATCCGTTAAGTATTCTAGGTAATTCGTTGGCACCGGCATATTTTCTAAGTCCGGGTTTACTTACTCTTTGGATTTGCTTGATTACCGGTTCTTTGGTAATACGATCGTATTTAAGAGCAATTTTAATAGTCCCTTGGGGTCCTTGTTGGTCATCAAATTTGTAGCTTAAAATGTAGCCCTGATCAAAAAGAATCTTAGTGATTTCTTTTTTGATATTAGAGGCCGGAATTTCAACTACGCGATGATTTGCTTTTACTGCATTTCTGATTCTTGTTAAGAAATCTGCAATTGGATCTGTTGTCATTCTTTTGAATTTGCGGATAGGGTTTTCCAGTTTACACTGAAACCTTTACCCAGTTAATATTTTGATACAAATTTTACCAGCTCGCTTTACGTACACCGGGGATTAAACCTTGGTTGGCCATTTCGCGGAAAGTAACCCGAGAAATACCAAAAGTACGCATATATCCACGAGGTCTTCCAGTAAGTTTACACCGATTGTGCAGTCTTACTGGCGAAGCATTTTTCGGTAACTTTTGTAAACCGACATAGTCTCCGGCAGCTAGTAGGGCTTTACGTTTTTCAGCGTATTTATCTACTAGTTTTTGTCTTTTCACCTCACGGGCTTTCATTGATTCTTTAGCCATCTTCTTAGTTCTTTTTAAATGGTAATCCTAATTCGCTTAATAGGGCTTTGGATTCTTTATCAGTTTCGGCAGTTGTCACAAAAGTGATGTCCATTCCCTGTATTTTATTTACTTTATCGATATCAATTTCAGGAAAAATAATTTGTTCAGTGATTCCTAAATTGTAATTACCTCGTCCGTCAAAACCTGTAGATTTAATTCCGTTAAAATCTCTCACTCGAGGTAAAGCAGAGGTTACCAAGCGGTCTAAAAATTCGTACATTCTTTCCCCTCTCAGGGTTACTTTAACACCGATAGGCATTCCTTTACGGAGTTTGAAAGAGGCTACGTCTTTTTTAGAAATGGTTGCTACTGCTTTTTGACCGGCAATTTTAGTAATTTCATCTACCGAATAATCAATCAGCTTTTTATCGGCTACAGCTGCTCCGACCCCTCTAGAGATAACAATTTTCTCTAATTTGGGTACTTGCATAATGTTTTGGTAGCCAAATTCTTCCATAAGAACCTGAGTTACTCGGCTCTTATAATCTTCCTTAAGTCTTGGTGTATATCCCATAACTAAATTACTTGATTAGATTTTTTTGAGAAACGTACTTTTTTGTTTCCTTCCATTCTAAATCCAACGCGGGTTGCTTTTTTTGATTTTGGATCAATTAAAGCCAGGTTAGAAATATGTATGGGGGCTTCTTTTTTTGAGATTCCTCCTTGTGGATTAGTGGCAGTTGGTTTTTGGTGTTTTGAAACCAAATTAACGCCTTCCACAATTGCTTTGTTTTTATCGGGATAAACTCGTAGTACTTTACCTTCAGATCCCTTATGATCACCGGCAATAACTACTACATTATCTCCGTTTTTAATTTTTAATTTTGCCATGACTTTACACGGTTTTAAAGCACTTCAGGTGCTAGTGAAACGATTTTCATAAATTGCTTATCACGTAATTCTCTGGCAACAGGTCCAAAGACACGAGTTCCGCGCATTTCACCCGCCGCATTAAGCAAAACGCAGGCATTATCATCAAAACGAATATAGGATCCATCTTTTCTACGAACTTCCTTTTTAGTTCTCACCACAACAGCTGTAGAAACAGTTCCTTTTTTTACGTTTCCATGAGGAGTAGCGTCTTTTACGGTAACTACAATTTTGTCACCGATTGATGCATATCTTTTTTTAGTTCCTCCCAACACTCGGATGGTGAGAACTTCTTTTGCTCCTGTATTATCGGCTACGACCAGCCTAGATTCCTGCTGTACCATAATTATTTAGCTCTTTCTATGATTTCTACTAATCTCCAGCATTTGGTTTTACTCAAAGGCCGGGTTTCCATAATTCTTACTGTGTCACCTTCGTTGCAATCGTTTTTCTCATCGTGTGCAACGTATTTTTTAGTTTTTAACACAAACTTTCCGTACATCGGGTGTTTTACTCTTTTCACTTCAGAAACAACAATAGATTTATCCATTTTGCTACTGGTTACAACCCCAATACGTTCTTTTCTTAAATTTCTGTTTTCCATCTTTAACTATTGTACTTACTGTACTTGTCTTTTAGTTAATTCCGTTTTAATTCTAGCAATAGCTCTTCTTTTTTCCCGCAATTGAGCCGGGTTTTCAAGCGGAGAAACGGCGTGTGTCATTCTCAAATCAGAATATGTTTTTTCTAATTCGGTAAGATTTTCCTGCAATGCTTCTAAGGAAGCTTTATTGATATCTGACTGTTTCATGGTTTACAAGATTACGCCTGAAAGTCTCTGGCAGTTAAAAACTTAGTTTTTACAGGTAGTTTTTGAGCTGCTAGTCGAAGTGCTTCTTTAGCAATTTCAGGAGATACCCCAGATACTTCAAAAAGTACTCTTCCGGGTTTTACCACGGCAGCCCAGTATTCTACAGCACCTTTTCCTTTACCCATACGAACCTCTAGCGGTTTTTTGGTGATGGGTTTATCTGGAAAGATTTTGATCCACAACTGCCCTTCTCTTTTCATATAACGGGTAGCAGCAATACGAGCTGCTTCGATTTGACGAGCAGTAATAAAGCTATAGTCTAACGATTTTATTCCGAAAGTACCATTAGAAAGTTGGTTTCCTCTTTGAGAAAGACCTTTCATACGGCCTTTTTGTTGTTTACGGAATTTGGTTCTTTTAGGTTGTAACATTTTTTTAAACTTTTAAAAAATTACTTTCTGCGACGTGATTTACCTCTGTGACCTGCGCCCCCTTCTGATTTTCCGGATTTAGCCGAAAGACCTACTAGGGGTGAAAGTTCTCTTTTGCCATACACTTCGCCTTTCATAATCCACACTTTAATTCCCATTCTTCCATAGGTAGTGTGGGCTTCTGCTAAAGCATAGTCAATATCTGCTCTAAAAGTCGATAAGGGAATCCGACCTTCTTTAAAAGATTCAGAGCGAGCCATTTCAGCGCCATTTAAACGTCCTGAAATCATAATCTTAATCCCCTCAGCATTCATCCGCATGGCTGCGGTAATAGCCATTTTTATAGCTCTTTTATATGAAATTCTGCTTTCGATTTGGCGAGCAATACTGTTGGCCACCAAAAAAGCATCGAGCTCGGGTCTTTTGATTTCAAAAATGTTAATTTGCACTTCTTTTCCGGTAATTTTTTTGAGCTCTTCTTTAAGCTTGTCTACCTCCTGGCCTCCTTTACCGATAATAATACCGGGGCGGGCGGTGGTGATAGTAACGGTTACAAGCTTTAAAGTGCGCTCGATAATTACTCGAGAAACACTAGCTTTTGACAATCGTACATGAACATATTTACGGATTTTATCGTCTTCAGCAAGTTTATTGCCATAATCATTTCCTCCATACCAGTTGGATTCCCATCCTCTGATAATTCCTAGGCGATTTCCTATTGGATTAGTTTTTTGTCCCATGTATCTCTAGTTGCTTTGTGTATTATCAAATGTTCCTAAAACCAATGTGACATGGTTAGAACGTTTTCTTATTCTATGTGCACGTCCTTGAGGAGCTGTACGTAAGCGTTTAAGCATTGCCCCTCCATCAACGCGGATTTCTTTAATAAAAAGGTTAGCATCTTCCAAATTGGCATCCTCGTTTTTTGCTTGCCAGTTGGCAATAGCAGAAAGTAATAATTTCTCTAAACGTTTTGCCGAATCTTTCGGAGTAAACTTCAATATATTGAGTGCCTTTTCTACTTTTTGACCGCGAATCAGGTCGGCAACTAGCCGCATTTTTCGGGGTGAAGTAGGGCAGTCATTTAATTTAGCAAAGGCTAATGACTTTTTAGCTTCTTTAATTTGCTCTGCTCTTTCTCGTTTACGAACTCCCATAGCTTATTATTTTTTTCCTTTATTTTTAGCACCTGCGTGACCTCTAAAAGATCGTGTAGGTGAGAATTCTCCTAATTTATGGCCCACCATATTTTCGGTAATATAAACAGGAACAAATTGTTTTCCGTTATACACTGCGATAGTTTGCCCCACAAAATCCGGGGTTATCATAGAAGCCCGTGACCAGGTTTTGATTACGGTTTTCTTTCCGTTTTCTACGTTTTGTAGAACTTTCTTTTCTAATTTATAGTGAACGTAAGGTCCTTTTTTTAATGATCTTGCCATAGTATATTATTTCTTTCTACGTTCTAAAATATATTTATTACTTGCTTTGGTCTTAGAACGAGTTCTATATCCTTTTGACGGAACTCCTTTTCTGGATCTTGGATGTCCTCCAGAAGCTCTACCTTCTCCACCACCCATTGGGTGATCTACAGGGTTCATGGCTACCGGTCTAGTTCTTGGTCTTCTACCTAACCATCGGCTTCTTCCTGCTTTACCTGAAACTATCAACTGGTGGTCACTGTTAGAAACAGCACCAATGGTTGCTAAACAAGTAGTAAGTATCATTCTGATTTCACCAGAAGGAAGTTTAATAGTCGCATATTTACCTTCACGAGCTACTAATTGTGCAAAAGCACCAGCACTACGTACCAAGGTAGCACCTTGTCCGGGACGTAACTCAATACAAGAGATTACGGTACCTAGAGGCACTTCTGCTAACGGAAGGGTATTACCGATTTCAGGAGCTGCGCCTGAACCGGATACGATATTTTGCCCTACTTGTAATCCGTTTTGTGCTATAATATATCTCTTTTCACCGTCTTGGTAGTTTACTAAGGCGATAAAAGCACTTCTGTTAGGATCGTATTCAATGGTAGCGACAGTGGCTGGAATACCAGTTTTGTCTCTTTTAAAATCAATGATACGGTATTTTCTTTTGTGACCACCTCCTTTGTATCGGATGGTCATTTTTCCTTGACTGTTTCTACCACCGGTTTTTTTTATCGGAGCAAGTAAACTTTTCTCCGGCTTATCAGTAGTAATGGCAGCAAATCCATTAACTACTCTAAAACGCTGGCCCGGGGTAACGGGTTTTAATTTTCTGACTGACATGGTCTAGGTCTGATTTTTAGATATTACTGTAAAAGTCTATTGTATCACCGTCGGCTACCTGTACATATGCTTTTTTATAGCTATTTGTTTTACCAGATAGAACACCAGTTTTTGTATATTTAGATTTCCGAACCGGAGGTACATTTATGGTTTGTACCTTGGAAACAGAAACGTTGTAAGCAGCTTCGACCGCTTGCTTAATCTCTATCTTGTTGGCAGATTTTGCCACCACAAAACTGTACCGATTCTTTTCCTCGGCATTTCTTGTAGCTTTTTCAGATATTATGGGTTTAATTAAAATACTCATACCTGTTTACTTGGTTAAATTTTGCTCAATTCCCGCTAACGAACCTTCAAATAAGACTAAGCTTTTTGCATTTAAAATCTTATAAGTGCTTAATTCTTCGTTAGTTACAACCTCAGTCCCTTTCAAATTACGAGACGACAAATATACATTTTTATTTATGTCACCCAACACAAAGAGAGATTTTTTATTTTCTAACCCCAAGGCATTCAATAGACCCACAAAATTTTTGGTCTTAGGCGAATCAAATTGAAAGTCTTCAATCACCAAAATTTCATTCTCTTTAGCTTTTAAACTCAAAGCAGATTTACGTGCTAATCGTTTAAGATTTTTATTGAGTTTAAAGGTATAGTTTCTAGGGGTAGGACCAAAAACACGTCCTCCTCCTTTAAACAAAGGGTTTTTAATACTACCTGCACGAGCAGTTCCGGTACCTTTTTGTTTTTTAATCTTACGGGTACTCCCAGCAATTTCTGCTCTTTCTTTAGACTTATGGGTTCCTTGTCTTTGATTGGCAAGAAATTGTTTTACGTCTAAATAAACCGCATGATTATTTGGCTCAATAGCAAATATATCATCAGATAGAGATACCTCTCTCCCTGTTGCTTTTCCGTGGATGTCTAATACTGCTACTTTCATTATTTAAGAATCGTTACATAAGAATTTTTATGACCTGGCACACAACCTTTTAAAATCAAAAGATTTTTTTCAGGAACCACTTTTAAAACTCTTAAATTTTCAACTTTAACTTTACTTCCTCCCATTCTTCCTGCCATACGCATTCCTTTAAATACGCGAGATGGAGATGAGGACGCACCGATAGAACCAGGGGCTCGTAAACGGTTGTGCTGACCGTGTGTGGTTTGACCAACCCCACCAAAACCGTGTCTTTTAACAACACCTTGAAAGCCTTTACCTTTTGATATACCAGATACATCAACAAATTCGCCTTCAATAAAATGTTCTACTGTGATTACATCACCTAATTTATATTCGCCTTCAAAATCTTGAAATTCGACAACTTGGCGTTTAGCTACAGTGCCTGCTTTTTTAGCGTGACCTGTTTCGGCTTTATTGGCCTTCTTTTTGTCATCGAAACCAAGTTGAAGAGCTTCGTACCCGTCGACCTCTTTGGTTCTGACTTGGGTAATAACGCAAGGACCTGCTTCAATAATGGTACAAGGAATGTTTTTTCCTGTCTCATCAAAGATGCTGGTCATTCCGATTTTTTTTCCAATTAACCCAGACATAAATTTTAATTTTAGTTACTGTTTATATTTTAGAGACACGCTCTAAAATACTGTTTATTATCATTTAATTATTCAAAAAAACTCAGGGTCAAAAATACTTTCAACCCTGAATGTATTTTTTTCCGTTTTTCCTCCGCACAAAGCTCGGGACATGTCGTGCCGGCCAGGAGTAACTTTATTTTTTGGAGTTACTCAACCAAACCAGCAATTTATCACACTTTAATCTCTACCTCAACGCCACTGGGTAATTCCAATTTCATTAACGCATCGATGGTTTTCGAAGAAGAACTGTAAATATCCAGTAGTCTTTTATAAGAACTTAACTGAAATTGTTCTCTCGATTTTTTATTTACGTGTGGTGACCGTAGTACTGTAAATATTTTTTTATTGGTAGGTAAAGGAATAGGTCCTGTTACCACTGCTCCAGTACTTTTAACGGTTTTTACGATTTTCTCTGCCGATTTATCGACTAAATTATAATCGTATGATTTTAATTTGATTCTTATTTTTTGACTGCTCATTTCTTAAAGATTAAGCGTTAACACCTTTGGTTTTATTAATAACTTCTTCTGAAATATTAGAAGGAGTTTCGGCATAATGAGAAAATTCCATGGTAGAAGTTGCTCTACCAGAAGAAAGTGTTCTCAATGTGGTTACATAACCAAACATTTCAGCAAGTGGCACCAAAGCTTTGATTACTTTCGACCCAGATCGGTCTCCCATATCATTCACTTGACCTCTTCTTCTATTTAGGTCGCCTACAATATCACCCATATTTTCTTCTGGAGTGATAACCTCTAATTTCATGATAGGTTCTAAAATTACGGCTCCGGCATGTTTAGCTGCTTCACGGTAACCTATTTTAGCAGCTAGTTCAAACGACAGTGAATCAGAGTCTACCGCGTGGAAAGATCCATCTTTTAAGACTACACGCATACTGTCCATTTCAAAACCGGCCAAAGGTCCATTTTTCATGGCTTCTTTAAATCCTTTTTCAACTGAAGGGATATATTCTTTAGGAATGTTACCTCCTTTGATTTCATTAACAAAATCCAATCCGACTTTACCTTCTTCAGCAGGCCCGATAGTAAATACGATATCGGCAAACTTACCTCGACCACCCGTTTGTTTTTTGTACACTTCTCGGTGATTTGCATCACGAGTTAGCGCTTCTTTATACTCTACTTGAGGTTCTCCTTGGTTAACTTCTACCTTAAACTCTCTTCGCAAGCGGTCTACAATAATATCTAAGTGCAACTCACCCATTCCGGAAATAATTGTTTGTCCGGAAGCCTCATCAGTTCTAACTGTAAAAGTTGGATCTTCTTCAGCTAATTTAGAAAGAGCAAGTCCTAATTTATCAACGTCTGCCTTCGTTTTAGGTTCTACTGCAATACCAATCACCGGATCGGGAAAAACCATACTTTCAAGTACAATAGGATGTTTTTCGTCACAAAGTGTATCTCCGGTTTTAATATCTTTAAATCCAACAGCGGCACCAATATCTCCTGCTTCGATAAATTCTATTGCATTTTGTTTATTGGCGTGCATTTGATAGATACGTGAAATACGTTCTTTATTGTTAGATCGGGTATTTAAAACATACGAACCGGCATCCAATCTTCCGGAATAAGCACGGAAAAATGCCAAACGACCTACGTAAGGATCCGTAGCAATTTTAAAAGCTAAAGCTGCAAATGGAGCACTTACGTCGGGTTTTCTAGAAATTTCAGCTTCGGTATTGGGATCAAAACCTACAATAGCCTCTTTATCAACCGGTGAAGGAAGATAACGGCACACTGCATCTAGCATAAACTGGACACCTTTATTTTTAAAAGAAGAACCACAGGTCATCGGAATAATACTCATATCCATGACAGCAGCACGTAGTGCCGCATGAATTTCATCTTCGGTGATAGAGTCTTCATCTTCCATAAATTTCTCCAACAATCTTTCGTCATAACCGGCCACTTCCTCAATAAGAATAGCTCTATATTTAGCTACTTCTTCTTTCATATCCTCCGGGATATCAATCACATCAAAAGTAGATCCATGATTTTCATCGTGCCATACAATAGCACGGTTTTTAATCAAGTCTACAATTCCTCTAAAATCAGCTTCATCACCAATAGGAAGAACAATAGGAACGGCATTTGAACCAAGCATTTCTTTCACCTGATTACACACGTTTAAGAAATTGGCTCCTTGGCGGTCCATTTTATTAACAAAGCCCATACGTGGTACTTTGTAATTATCGGCAAGTCTCCAGTTAGTTTCTGATTGGGGTTCTACACCATCAACCGCACTAAAAAGGAAAACTAAACCGTCAAGCACTCTCAGTGAACGGTTTACCTCTACGGTAAAGTCAACGTGCCCGGGAGTATCTATAATATTAAAGTGATAATCTTTGGTTTCTGAGGTTGCTTTCCCATTATCTAAAGGAAATTTCCAATCCACCGTTACGGCTGCTGAAGTAATGGTAATACCTCGTTCTTGCTCTTGTTCCATCCAGTCTGTAGTAGCTGAACCTTCGTGAGTTTCACCCAATTTGTGGTTAACTCCGGAGTAGAACAAAATCCGTTCGGTAGTGGTGGTTTTACCGGCATCAATATGAGCCGCAATACCTATATTTCTTGTTAATTTTAAATCTCTTGCCATTCTAATTATACTCTAAAGTGTGAAAATGCTTTATTTGCGTCTGCCATTTTGTGAGTATCAATACGTTTTTTCACAGCAGCTCCTTCTTCTTTAGCAGCAGAAATAATTTCGCCAGCTAACTTTTGTGACATGGATTTCTCATTTCTTTTTCTCGCGTATGAGATCAACCACTTCATAGCTGTTGAAATTTTTCTATCGGGTCTAATTTGCATTGGAATTTGGAACGTAGCCCCCCCTACTCGTCGGCTTCTCACCTCTACGTGAGGCATTACGTTAGACAAAGCGTCTTTCCAAATTTCTAATGATGTTTTATCTGTATCTTGCTTTTTTTGCTCTACAATATCTAAGGCATCATAGAACACTTTAAAAGCAACCGATTTTTTACCATCGTGCATCATCATATTAACAAATCGAGTAACTAACTGATCGTTAAATTTTGGATCTGGTAAAAGCGGTCTTTTTTTGGCCTGTCTTTTTCTCATGACTTCGTTTTAAAGTTGTAAATTACTTTTTAGCGGGTGCTTGCCCGGGTTTTGGTCTTTTAGCACCATACTTAGAGCGTCTTTGGGTACGACCGGCCACACCGGCAGTATCTAAAGCACCTCGTACAATATGGTATCTCACACCTGGCAAATCTTTTACCCTTCCGCCTCTCACCAATACTATCGAGTGCTCTTGGAGGTTGTGTCCTTCACCGGGTATATAGGCGTTTACCTCTTTCCCATTAGATAATCTTACCCGGGCTACTTTTCGCATAGCCGAGTTAGGTTTCTTAGGAGTAGCGGTATAAACACGCGTACAAACTCCCCTACGTTGAGGACACGAATCCAAAGCAACCGATTTACTCTTCTTGGTAATTCTGGCTCTTCCTTTTCGTACTAATTGTGAAATTGTTGGCATATTATATCTTTGTTACAATATTTAATCCCCCATTTTTGGGGTGGGCAAAGGTAGAAATATTTATTTATTATTCAAATCTTGCTTTCATTTTTTTTTAATGAATTTTAAATTGTCGGACAAATATTAAAAATCTTATACTTTCGTTACAGTTTCAACAGCTAAATATTTTTCTTTTGAAAAATTGGATTTTATACATTTTACTCCTATATATATATACTTCCCTTTCGGGAAATGTACAAGCACAAAATATACAGTTACGAATTCAGGGAAAGGATTCTACCGAAAATCAAATCCTAAAAAACTTAAATTACAAAACCTCTTTCCCGGACTATCTCAGTCTTTCGGATGAAGTGTACACTACCCTTTCCTTTTTAACTAAAAAAGGATATGTACATTCAGAACTACTATCATTACAAAAAGATACAGATAGCAGTTATGTAGCTCAGGTTTCGCTTCATAATAAATTTGAAAAAATAAGAATTTTAAATCCCGATATAATTTTCCCTAGAGGGATACAAAAAAAAGACCTTTATGGTTGGGGAATTTGGAATGAAAAGAACCAATTAGAAATACCTTTTGAACATACCGAAGAAATACTACAAGCCATTAATGTTCTAATTACCGAAACCGGTGATCCGTTTGCCACCTTACAACTTATTGAGATACATCCCGACCCTGAAGAAAATGAAATACTCAACGCCCAATTTAACATAACCTATACGGAAAAAAGAACCATCACCGACCTAGTGGTAAAAGGGTATGAAAAATTCCCCAAATCCTTTTTAAGGTACACTTTCGGAATTAAGGAAGGCATGGTGTTCCAATATCAAAAAATAGTGGAGAAAAACCAACTGATCGAACAGCTGCCTTTTGTAACAAGCATGAAAGACCCAGAAGTTCTTTTTAAGGAGGATGAAACGGTCGTATATTTTTACTTAAATAAAAAACCGGCAAATACCTTTGACGGAATATTGGGTTTCTCAACCGACGACAGCACCGGCCGGTTAATTCTCAACGGATACATCAGTTTAATGCTACTAAACAATTTAAATTTTGGAGAACGTCTTTCTTTGGAATATCGGAATGATGGTCATCTGCAAGAGACATTTGATGTAAAAGTAGAATTACCCTATTTATTTAAAACTCCCTTTGGAGTAGAAGCTGGTTTAAATCTTTTTAAACAAGACAGCAGTTATGTAACTGTAAAAAATCAACTTTTATTAAATTACAAGATAAACCACCGAACCCAACTGTTTGGCGGATATAAAACCCAACGTTCTGAAAATTTACTAAAAGACGAAAATTTAAATTCGAATTTGACCGACTATGCAATCAAGGCCGGTGTATTAGGAGCTCACTATGAGGTAATGCAACCTCATGCTATGTTTCCCATTAAAACGCGTATATCTCTTACGGGCGAATTAGGAAAGAAAAAAGTGTTTCAAAATAAGACTCCCCACTTTAGAGGAGAATCTACAATAACGCATATATTTAATCTGAATCAAACAAGCAGTTTTGTCACAGAAAATATTTCCAGTATAATGCTTTCAGAAAACACTACCGAAAACGAACTCATACGACTCGGAGGAATAAAGAGTATTCGGGGATTTGATGAAAATAGTTTATCGGCCACATTTTACAGTGTCTTAAGAACCGAATATCGTTATATGATAACTCCCCAATCTTACGTTCACACCCTTGCAGATGCTGCCTTTTTACAAAGTGATATTACCCATACTAACCATCAATTATACAGCTTCGGTATTGGTTTGGGGCAACTTACCCGAGCCGGGCTACTGCAACTAAGTATTGCAAATGGAAAAATGGACAATCAAAATTTCAAATTTTCAAACACAAAAATTCACGTGAGTCTCCGTGCTGTTTTTTAGTTCTACCTTAGGCTTGTAGTAGCCTGATGTTTAAAAAAAAAGAAAAATTTACCTGAAAAAAGTTGTATTATTAAGTTTTTATTAAGACTTTTGGCGTTGGCTAATTCAAATAAATTATAAAATGAGAACAAAGTTTAGTGGAATTTTAACGCTGTTATTGGCGTTTATTGTGCAGATTTCCTTTGCACAAGTAAAAACAATTTCGGGAAATGTGACCGATGACACCGGTTTCCCATTGCCCGGGGTTAATATTTTAGTAAAAGGAACCACAACTGGTACCCAGTCTGATTTTGATGGTAATTATACCCTCAATGCAAGTGTTGGACAAACCCTTGTGTTCAGCTATGTTGGTTTTGCAACTCAGGAAGTAGCAGTAACAGCTGCAACTTCAACGGTTAATATCCAACTAGAATCAGATAGTGAGCTGGAACAGATTGTAATTACTACTCGTTCCAATCTTAACAGGAGTACACAGACTTCAGCTGCTGTGACTATCTCCTCAGAGGAAATCAGTATGATGACTCCTACTACCAGTTTGGATAATATGTTACAAGGTAAAGCTGCTGGGGTACAAGTTACCGCTGCGAACGGTAAGCCCGGACAAGGTGCTTTCGTACGTATTCGTGGTATGGGATCTTTAGTAGCAGGCGCTTCATCACCCTTGTACATTGTTGATGGTGCCCCCATTGATGAGCAAGATTTAGGTGCGATTGCCCTTGAGGATATTCACAATGTGGAGATTTTTAAAGACGCAACTACTACCGCCAAATTCGGTTCTCGTGGTGCCAATGGGGTAGTTGTAATCACAACTAAATCAGGTAACAGAAACCGTGAGGGTACAATTCGTTTCTCTTCACGTTATGGTATTACTACGAAAGTACAAAACAACTACCGTATGATGAACGCTCAAGAAAAACTGCAATACGAAGCAGAAATGTTTGCTTTGGGTGCAGCGGCTGAAAACATTACTGGTTATGCCGTTCCTTACGGTTCAGCTGAAAGAGCATTCTTATTAGAACACGCCGTTGATTGGGAAGAATTAATGTTAAAAGACGGTATTATTCAAAATAATGTGGTGGACTTCTTCGGAGGTACTGAAAAAATGGATTACTTCTTCTCTGTAGGACATAACAGAAATACCGGTATTATTGATCAACTTAATGGATATGAGAGAATCAACTCTCGTTTAAACGTAAACTTTGACGTTAAGGATTGGTTAAATATCGGTGTTCAAGTAGGTTATGCTCGTTCTACTAGTGATGAACCTCGAGATAGAAACAACACTCAAAACCCTTTCCGTGCGTATTATGACCACAACCCGTATGAGCCTGAGTTTATCTTAGATGAAAACGGTGTGCCAGTACGTGACGAAAACGGTAGATTAGTATATAACGATACTCATTCAGGATTTGCAATTAGAGAAGCATTGTTGACTGATACTCAAAAGTATACGGATAACATGACTTTAGGTAGTTTAACTTCGACAATTAAATTCTCAGATCGTTTAGACTACACCTTTAACTTAGCAATTAACCACAAAAGATTCCAAGAAGAGTATTATGTACAACCTGGAGGAACACTGGATAGAATCTTACAATTAGATGGTTTAAAAAGAGACCGTACTTATGACATAACTGACATTACATACAGTAATCGTTTAAACTACAATATCCGTACTGACAATCACAGTTTAAACTTGATGGGATTATTTGAGTACAATACCAACCAATACTACAACGTATCGGTATCGCACACAGGTTTCCCAACACCTTTACTTTCTACACAAACAACTGGTAGTACTTTATACGATGGTACAACTAATAGAAGTGAGTTAAACTTATTGTCATATGGTTTATTTGCTAACTATGACTTCCGAAATAAATACTTTGTAGATGCTTCTGTTCGTACAGACGCTTCTTCTAACTTTGGTATTGATAATCGTTTTGGTTTATTCTATAGTGGAAGTGTGGCTTGGAACATTGCTAAAGAAAGCTTTTTACAAGGTAACAATACCATTAATGATTTAAAACTAAGAGCATCTTACGGTACTGCTGGTAACAGAAGTGCACTTGGACGTTATGCATGGCAAAACCTAGTAGCCTTTGGAAATTATCCTGATGGTGCAACTGCAGGTCAAGGCTCAACTGCTACTGAAACTACTGGAGGTGGATTGATTGGAAACCCTGAGTTAAAATGGGAAACTTCCCACCAGTTAGATATAGGTCTTGAATTTGGTCTGTTTAACAACAGATTACGTGGTGTTGTTGACTACTTTAAGAAAAACACAAAAGACTTACTATTTACCATTCCTACTGCTCACGAATCAGGAACTAGTCTCTATGGAATCCCTGGTAACATCGGTGAAATCGAAAACAAAGGTTGGGAAGTATCTCTTCAAGGCGATATCGTTAAAAACAGTAATTTTACTTGGACTCTTGGAGGAAACGTTGTATTCCTAGACCACAAAATTGTTTCTTTACCTGACGGAGAAGATATTCTTCCAGGAGATACTTTTGGTATGATTTGGAAAGAAGGAGAACCCATCAACCAACATTACTATATCCGTTTTGCTGGTTTAGATCCTGATACAGGTCGTCCATTGTACTATGGCTATGATGACAATATTTACTTCGCTGATGAATTACCAGCAGATGTTGACGAAGAAGGTAATCCTATTCCTAACGAAGTTGCCGATGGTAGAAGTACTATCGCAGATATTGAAGGAGGTTTCTTTACCAATATTACATACAAAGGATGGGGCTTAAGAACAGACTTTGTTTTTAAAGCTGGAAACTGGATTTACAATGCGGTTCATCAACAAAGATTGTCTGACGGTAATATGGTTCAAGATAACCAATCAGTGGAAGCATTTAACTACTGGAAAAGACCTGGAGACGATACCAATATTCCTAATCCAAAATACGGAACCGAAGACTGGAGTACTAACACAGACAGATTCATTGAAAAAGGAGACTATGTACGTTTACGTAACGTAACACTTTCTTACAATTTCCCTAAATCTACCTTAGAAAATACTCCGTTCAGTTCATTGAGATTGTACTTCCAAGGTCAAAACTTATTGACATTTACCAAGTTCTGGGGTGATCCTGAAGTGGGTATTTCATCTGGAGAAACTATTGCTTACACTCAAACAGTTGCTCCTGGTGAAGCTACACTATACAGCTACCCAAATACACGTTCATACCAGTTTGGAATTGATGTAAGTTTCTAAAATTAATAATCTGAAATTATGAAAAAAATGAAAAAAATATTTAATAAGTCATTAATCTTGGCCTTGTTAACAGGATTTGTATTTACATCTTGTGAGAAGGAACTAGATCAAATTCCACATGACAACTATTCGTTGGATATTGCCTTTGTGACCTATGAAGATTTCGAAAATGGTATCCGTGGTGTTTATAGTTTATTACGCGGTGCCGCTACTTATGGTGGCTCAGATGGCGGATGTATGCTAAGTGCACCCGATATTCTAGCGGATAACGTTATCATTGCACAGGACGGCCGTAGAAGTAAAAGACAATTATACGAATATACCTTTACTTCTTCTACCGCACCATTAAGCGGATTGTATCAACAATTCTATGAGTTAATTTATCGTGCTAACCTACTTATTTATTACGCAGATTCTTATCAAGGGGATAATAAAGCTAAAGTAGTAGCTGAAGCAAAAGCACTTCGTGCTTGGGCACATATGAACCTAGTGGGTTACTGGGGTAAATTCCCTACACAATCTGGAGATGCTAATGGTAGCTTAGGAGTTGCTTATATGACTGAACCTGATTACCTATTAGACCCTGCTAGAAACACCGTAGGTGAAGTTTATTCTTTAATAATTGAAGACTTAACTGCTGCTGTAGCTGATTTACCAAGCGTTGGTGCTAACGAAAGAGGTAGATTAAACAAAGAAGGGGCTTATGTATTATTATCAAGAGCGTATTTATATATGGGTGAATGGCAAAATGCTGTAAATGCTGCAAACAATGTTAATACTGCGATTGCTAATTTTGATGAAGTTGAAGGTGTTTGGCAAGATACTAACAAAAGTGGTGTAGTTTTCTTTATACCTAATGATGTTTCACCTGAAGCAGGTATCGGGACAACTTGGAGTCAGTTTGCTCCAACTAGCTTACGTCCCGAGTATGTTATTGCATATGATTTTTATCAGTTATTCTCTGACGATGATGCTCGTAAAAATGCATATACTTTTGCAGGATCAAACCAAGGAAATAATTATAATGCAATCCGTAAATTGTTAGGCCGAAATGGTTTATTCGATGGTAAAGTTGATTGGAAATTATTACGTTCAGAGGAAGCTTTATTAAATAAAGCAGAAGCTTTGTTTAATTTAGGTCAAGAAGGACCTGCAAGAGCTGCTCTAGATCAACTTAGAGATAGAAGATATACTTCTTATAGTGGTGGTGAAACCGGTAACGCATTACGAGATGCCATTCGTTTGGAAAGAAGATTAGAGTTTGCCTTTGAGTCTCACAGATTCTTTGATATCAAAAGATGGGGTCTTGACTTAAGTAGAGGAAACTATGGTGAATATGCAGATGGTAGCGGTACTACACCAGTATTTACTGGAATGCCTGCTGGAGATCATAAATTCCAATTACCAATTGCTCTAAGCGCTATGCAACAAAACCCTAACTTGGTTCAAAACCCCGGATACTAATTTTTAAAAAACTGTAAAGATTATGAAAAATTTAAAATATGTGTTTTTAGTAGTATTCACAATGGCAGTCTTTTCGTCTTGTGAAAAATACGACGAATACGATACTAATCGCGAACCTATCGTGAGAGTAACCAATATTATAGGGCAAAGTAATAATAACGTTACACTAGCACCCGGTGAAAGTGTCACCGTTGAAGTAGGTCTTTTTGTCTCTACCGTTTCTAATACGGACAAAACCTATACAATTGTGGCTGACTTAGACGAAACCGTATTAGCACCTGAAAACTATACTATTGGTGTGGGAACTATACCTGCTAATTCAGACAGAGGATCATTTAACCTAACACTTACTGCTGTAAATGTAGGTACCTCTTATGAGGCGTTAGTTCTTAAAGTTGAAGAATCTACAGAATACATTTCTGGAGCTACTACGCTAATCAACGTTAGACAACAACAATAATTAGCTTATATAATTTAACCTGTAAAAAGGTCTTGTCAAAATTGACAAGACCTTTTTTTATTTTTGAATATTAAAAAAACAGATAACCGAACAATAAAATTTGCATAGGAAACATGAAAACACCATATTTGTAACATAATTTTAACAAATATATTTTATGAAACCAAAAATTAGTTTGTTAACTGTATTGTTACTTGGGTTTTTAATGTCTTCTAGCCTAAACGCTCAACAGAGAACAATCACAGGAACTATTACAGATGAAAATAATTTACCATTACCCGGTGTAAATATTTTAGTTCAAAATACTTCAATAGGAACACAGTCAGATTTTGATGGAAATTATTCCATCACTGCAAATCCAGGTGATGTTATAAGTTTTTCATATTTAGGCTATCTCACCCAATCAAATACAGTGACAGCTGCCACTAATAGGATAAATATTAAAATGCAAATTGATGAATCCGAATTAGAGGAAGTAGTTATTACAGCATTAGGGATACGAAAGGAAAAAAAAGCATTAGGATATGCAGTCACAGCATTAAGTAGTGAAGATATCGAACAACGCGCTACTGGAGATATTACTAAAATCCTAAAAGGAAAAGCAGCAGGTGTTGATATTATTTCTACAAGTGGCCTATCGGGATCTGCTTCTAGTATTAACATCCGAGGGCTTATATCTACGGGAAATAATCAACCTCTGTTTGTTGTCGATGGTGTTCCATTTAATTCCGTAACAAACAGTAACGGTGTATCAGGAACAAGCAGATCATTAGATATTGACCCTAATAACATAGAAAGTGTAAATGTTCTTAAAGGACTTAGTGCTACCGCTCTGTACGGAAGCGACGGACGGAATGGAGTGATTTTAATTACTACAAAAGCAGGAACCTCCAAGTTTATGAACAAAAAAAATGAAATCACTGTAACAGCTTCTACATTTGTAAATAATATAGCCAACCTACCTGATTTTACCAATTCACGTGGGCAAGGATATTATAATGCCTACTACAATTTCTTTGGAAACTGGGGGGCTACTTTTGGTGTCTGGAACTATGGTAATATAGGACCAGATGGTACCATTGAACACCCTTACTCAGTCAATAGTCCAGTATTTAGAGACGGATTTCCGCATTTGGAGGGTACCCGGGTAGCTTATAAAGACTATCGTTCACAAGAAAACTTTTTTAATACAGGTATTATTAAAAACATTTCTATTTCAGCCTCAGGTGGAGGGGAAAACTTTTCATATGCTGCTTCCGTAGGAAATATGGAAGACGAAGGATTTATGCCTGAAAACACCTATAGAAGAACCGTTATCAGTGTGGGCGGTGCCGGTAAACTATCCAATAAATTTACCGTTTCAGGGACTTTGAATCTAACAAGTTCAAAATTCAAATCCCCTTTTACAGAACCCATTTTTCAAGGGTTATACAATACCCCAAAAAGTATTGATTTAGCAGGATGGCCCTACCAGCACCCTGTTACGGGAGAAGAAATAGGTTTTCAAACAGGTGACCAAGCAAGAAACCCCTATTGGATTATCAATAACACCTTTATTGAAGAAAATGTAGGACGAGGTTTTGGACAAATCAACCTTAACTACGAAATATCTGAAAAATTAAATCTTAATTATCGATATGGTATTGATATTTCTAATGAGGAATGGTTTGGTTTGATTAATAGAGGTTCCAACACCCCGGATAATCTGGGAGGTATTCAGACGATCACCCGAAGGCAAATTATCAAAAACCACACATTGATGGTCAATTATGACAACCGCTTTGGTAATGAGGAAAATTTTGGGTTATCTGTTAATTTAGGAGCGGATGTAAATCGCAGATAAAATCATTTTACCAATCTCTATAGTGAAGATCAATCTCTGTATGGTGTAAAAGAACACCATTTGTTTTCTACCCATACATCAGAATCTGGAGAAAACGCCATTAATAGACCTGGCCTTTTTGCACAGTTTACCTTAGATTATAAGAATTACTTATTTCTAACTGGTAGTGCTAGAAATGACTGGATATCTAATTTTATAGATAATTCACAATTTTATCCCGGTCTTGGTATTTCTTTTATTCCTACCGAAGCCATTGAAGGTATGAAAGGCGAAGGATTCAATTATTTAAAACTTCGTGCCGGCTACGGTAGTTCGGCAAATTTTGATATCCCTGGGGGGATTGCTTATCCAACCTTCCAATTAATTTCAGGAGATGCATCAGCTTTTAACAATGGTAGTAATTTCTTTAATACCCATACTGTAGATAACTATTTAGCAAATGGCGCTTTAGGCCCAGCATTAATCTCTGAGTATGAATTTGGAATTGAAACTCGCTTTATTAAAAACCGAGTTACCTTAGATGCTAGTTATTATAACCGAGTAACCAACAATTTGATTTTCGAAAGAGAACTAGATCCTGCCACAGGATACACCAGTTCACCTAGAAACGTTAATGAATTTAAAAATAACGGTATCGAAATCGAATTAAATATAACAGCGTTACAAAACGATAATTTTTCATGGGATATAGGAGGTAATTTCACCAAAAGCACTTCAGAAGTTACCCAATTGGAAGAAGAACGCTTTGCATTTACCGCCTTTGCAACACCGGCAGGTCCTGTTGGTAATTATTTAGTAGAAGGTGAGCCAGTGGGATTGCTCATGGGGCCTGTGATTGCAACCAATGAACAGGGCCAATACTTAGTAGACGATGGAGGAAATTATATCATAGATGAAGAGTTAGGTGTATTAGGCGATCCAAACCCTGATTTTATCTCTTCTTTTTTTACTGCGATCCGTTATAAAAATGTAACTCTAACAGCAAATCTACAATATCGACACGGCGGTGATGTATATATTAATTCCTCACGCTCATTAATTGGTAGAGGTATTACAAAATACTCCGATGGGAATAATAATCAAGGAGTTGTTTTACCAGGTGTTTTTGCTTCGACTGGAGAAGAAAATAACATTCTAATTAGTTCTGGAGATTCTTACTTTAACAATTATAGCAATGGATCTGCACAGTTTGGTATGTTTGACGGAAGTGTTATCCGTTTACAAGAAGTTGCTTTAACCTATCAGTTTGGTCCAAAGGCATTAGAGAATGGACCGTTTGGAAACCTGTCTATCTCAATAGTAGGAGAAAACTTGTACTTTAAAGCTATCAATATACCCGATGCCCTGAATATTGACCCCCAATCTATCGGAACAGGTGTAAACAGTAATGGCATGGGCATTGAGGGTGGAGCGAGCCCTACTTCAAGAAGAATCGGATTAAGTGTTAAAACTACATTTTAATTATAAAATCAAGGATTATGAAAAACATATATAAAAAAAATAAGTTAGTATGGAGTTGGGTGCTGTTTTTAGCTTTAGCTTCGTGTGAAACTATAGAAACAGACCTTACCGATGACCCCAGTGGCGTGGGAACAGACAACGCTAGTATCGAGTTTGTATTTAACAAAACCCAACTGGATTTAGCTTCCTTTTTCCAAGGGACCCAATTTGATGTATCCCAAGCAATGAGGATGGAGCTAATGGATGGTTCGCCACTCTATGGATTCCACTATTCGCCAACAACTTTTGATTCTGAATGGACTACTGCATATGCTGGTTTTTTACGAGATGCTCAATTGGTTAAAGAATTGGCAGCAAATATTGATGGCGGGGAGGTTAACGGCAACTATTACCTCGCAGCAGTACAAATCATGGAAGCTTATGTTATTACAACCTTAGCAGATATTTTTGGAGACATTCCGTATTCTGAAGCTCTTCAAGGGGGTGAGAACTTTAATCCTTCCCGAGATGCAGCAGAAGATATTTATGCAGCAGCTTTTAGTTTATTGAATAATTCCATCTCCCTGATAGAAGCTGGTAATAGTGTCAATCTAGGTAATGATTTCTATTACAACAAGGATATGAACAAATGGATAAGATTAGCAAATTCATTAAAATTAAAACTGGCTATTCAATCGCGTTTACATAATACAGATGCCGCATCAATTGCCAATGGAGTAATTAACAGTGGTAATTATATAACGCAAGCCAACGAAAGTTTTGTATTTAACTATTCCAATTATTTTGATGCTGGAAATGATAGTCGTCACCCATTATTTCAAAGTCAATATGTAGGAGGTGCCGGAATTTATATGGCCAAGCCTTATATTGAAATCATGGTCGGCGACCCAAGGTATAATTATTATTTTTATCATCAGAGTGGTGAAATTTATGCACGAGAGCATGGAGATAGCGGGCCACCGGTAGCTACAGATTATCCGAAATTGACAGTCCATGGTTTATATCCCGTAGGAGGAAAATACAATGATGGAACCACCGGCTCTACCAATCCCAACATGGGAGCAGCTGGTAATGGAGCAGGTATCATTTTTACCAATGCTTTTACACAATTTGTCATTGCAGAAGCTCAACTTATGTTGAATAACAATATGGGAGCTGCCCGAATTGCCCTCGAAAATGGTGTACGAAGTTCCATCTCCTATGTAATGAATTTCCGTCCCAACGCCATTCCGCCTGAAGCCGATGTTCCTTCTCAAGCGGATATAGATGCATATGTTTCCTCGGTATTAAGCGAGTATGACGCAGCCAGTGGAAACGAAGCAAAATTGGATGTTGTTTTACGAGAATATTATAAAGCCCTTTGGGGTAATGGTATCGAAGCATACAACAATTATCGGAGAACTGGTTATCCATCAGGTCTACCTGCTTCGATGGGTCAATCTGGCACCTTTGCACACACGATGTATTACCCCTCTGTGCACGTAACTAATAATTCTAATGCTCCTCAACGAGCCGACTTATCTGAAAAAGTATGGTGGGCTGAGGGAACAACCTTTAATCTTGACTTTTAAAAATTACAGATATGAAAAATATAAAATATTTCAGCTCACTGATAGTAATACTAGCTTTTTTGGCTTGTAAGAGTGATGAGCCTTATTTTGGCGATGAAATTTACAACACTAAATCGGTTTTTCCCTATGTAGCTATACATGATTATAATGAAGATTTGGATAGTCTAGGAGGACAAAACAATTATTGGAGTTTTAATCTAACTCCTGAAAATAACGGTAATCAGGTACGCGTTCAATACAGTACACAAGATGATAATATTATTTACCACAATATCATTGTCGGCCTGAATGATAGCGAAACACCTCCACCGGATGGTGTGGTATTAAAAACACTCAATACCTTTCCTATAGATGTTGTCATAACAATTGAAGAAGTTGCAGAAGCCCTCGGAATGTCTGTTGATGAACTGAACACCTACCCTGCTATTATTTTTGGAGGAAAAAGCGAAGATAAAGATGGAAATATTGTTGAATCTACTGAAAGTTTTGAAAACTTTATTTTCTGGGAGCGTCATGCTTATTACTATGAATGGCCACTAAACTAATTTTAGAAAATAAAAAGCCGTCTCAGAATTTGGGACGGCTTTTTTATAATATGGTCATGGTTTCTTTAAGACCTCCTTCCAAGTTAATCCATAAATAATTAAAAAACGATTTATTCAGGTTTCGCTGTACAGTGGCCTTACCTTCTCTAAAATAACCGCTATTTGTATCACTATCTTGCTTAACCAAAATATTGGTCAATGCTGAAAGTAACTTATTACGTTTCTTGTCAGTTACCCAATACACTGAAAATTCATCGTAATTTATCCTAAAGTCAACGCTAGAATTGAGATGATTACCCGAAATATTAAAATAAACTTTTTTGATATGGCCTTCAAAATTCAAACCAATATTGGGTTGAGAAAACCTATTAATATCTGAAGCATTTAACCCCGTGACTTGTCCTGCAAACGAAAAATCATCTAATAAATTAGTCGTGTCAAATTCCCAAACAGTTTCTAACTGAGACGAATTGAGAAAATCGGAAGTAACCCTAATAACAGTTACTTTTTCGCCTGATTCATAGGTGTTACTCAAATCAGTTATGGTAGCATTTAAATTTTTAAAAAACAGCTTTCCCGCAGGGTGATCCGGTTGCATCTTTTCCTCATAAGTTATGGAAGCCTCCTTAACAAGAACACTATCCGTGGTTAACAAAAAAGGTAACTCTCTGATTGCTTTACTATAGAGTGGCTTGACTCGTAAATCATCCTCAACAGTTTTGTCTCGATATACTTGAAGTACCGGATTATTAATGGTAATTTTTTTATTGGTAACAAAAAACAAACTATCGAAAGTGCCAAACTCAAAACCAGAAATGGTCAAAATTGGAATTTTTAAATCGGTATGATCCCGTTCTGTTTCAATATGAAAAGAAAGTTCCTCTTTAGCCCCTTGTGTTTCAATAGAAAGATTATGTATCTCCAGTTGGTCATGAGAAAGCTGTAATTTTTCAAAAGAAAAAACGTCGTATGGATTAAGAGGTGCTTCTACCCTACCCGTCACCATATTTACAGTTTGATATTTAAAAGGAATGGGGCGTTTCAGCCATGATTCATCGGTGAACAAACCATCCATTTCCATGGACAAATCATTTATTTTAGTGAGGGTCTGGCCTAAACTATCCAAGAAGTTTAAATTTAAATCCTTAAAAACAAGTTTTTTAACTTCAATTTCTTTCTCTAAGTTTATTTTTTTTGGCTTCGGGTTAGCTATACTACGTTGATAGTTAGTCCAATTTACCCCTTCTAAATTCAAAGAATTTATTACAATTTTATCAGAAAACAACAACTTAAAATAGCCGATGCCTGATAATTCCAATTTTTTCAACTGTAAAGTATCTGGATTAATTTCTTTGGAATAAAAAACAATTTCCAAATTTTCAAAAGTAAGTTTTCGTTGAAGTAAAGAAAGATGGATATTATAATCATTAATACTACTATGGGGTGGTAAATTTTGTTCTAGGGTTACTTTAATTTTTTCTTTTATAAAGAATTCACCTATCAAAATTACGATCCACACAAATAAAACAAAACCCCCAAGTATTAAAAATTTCCTGTTCATAGCTATATTCTTTAATAAATATACATAGAATTACCAATAACCTTATAATTTTAAAATATTTTTAAGGTTTATATTTTTTTTAGGAAATGATTTTGATTTATACTTGACACAAGGTTAAATAATGTTGTATATTTGCAGTCCAATTGCAAGACCTTTCCTTCCTAAATGAAGATTTTGAAAACAGGTAAAGGTTGACCCAAATTGAGAAGCTCTTAATAAATACTCTTCCTTTGGATGAATTCTTAACTATTACAGGAGGAGATTTAAAAAATATATCGCGGGATAGAGCAGTAGGTAGCTCGTCGGGCTCATAACCCGAAGGTCACAGGTTCGAGTCCTGTTCCCGCTACTAAACAGGACAAATGAAATTCATTTTCGTTTGTCCTGTTCTTTTTTTGGAGTAACCCGTTGTTTATCTGAAAGATATAATTTGCAATTACATTCATTCGGGCGGTTCGATATGTTTTCCCGTCAAATTCCAGTTTTTCGGGGAATATCGAACCGATAACGGCTCGCTTAGTGCTGATTCCACTCTCCCTGTGCAGTTGGCGGGAGCTTCCATCAAACGCCCCTCTTCCCTCGCGCGCCACATTCCGTAAAACGTATTCAGCGCTCTGCGGTCGTTCTCTGCTTCGGATGCAGCTAAGTATATGGACAGGATCATCTTGTTCTCAGGAATAGCGAGGTCTCATGGCTGTTCAACGCCTTGTGATTTAGTCCGTTCAGCGCGATTAAAGTTCCAGGCGGAGTGGTCATCGTAGATAACCTGTCCGACGGTATTTTATCGGCGAACTTGCAATCCCTGTTTAGATCGGTCGGAACCAATCACAACCAGGTGGTGAAGATTTTATATCGTCATTTCCCGGAAAGGAAAGCCGCAGCTTCTCTCTTTCGACTGGAAAAACAGACAGCAGAACTGGCGGAAATGTTCAGAGACGTGACCGCGAAGATACAGGAGCTGGAAGGTAAACATATTACGGAAGGGGTGATTTCAGCGGAGAAAAATGATGAAGATGTAGGAAAATATAGTCGGTTCGATACGTCACATTTTTTTATTAAATTTGTGACAAGAATTAAGCCGTTTCATTTTGGAAAGCATCGAAATACGAATACTTGAAAAGGTTAAGAAAACCAAAAGAGGGACATTGTTTTTCACGGAGAGTTTTTCGCTGTATGGTAATGCCGATGCGTTACGGAAGGCTCTGGAGCGTTTGGTGAAGGCGGGTGAATTGGAGCGCCTTGCTGCGGGGATTTACTATCGACCGGTGCTAAGCGATACGTTTGGTAAACTAAAACCCACGCTTGAAGAAGTTGCCCTTGCCATAGCTGAGCGTGACAGGGCAAGGATTGTTCCCACGGGGGATTTCGCGCTTAACAGTCTGGGGCTTTCCACGCAGGTGCCGGTGAACTTGATTTACCTGACGGATGGCTCTGCCCGGAAGATTACTATTGGCAAACGCAGTGTGGTATTCAAAAAAACAACGCCAAAAAATGTCGCTACCATTGGCAAAATAAGCGGGCTGGCGATTCAGGCACTGAAAACAATCGGTAAAGATAAGGTGCTTGACAAGGAAATAACGCACATCCGGGAACTCTTGAAAAAAGAAAAAACCGAACGGCTAAAGCATGATATTCAGCTCGCGCCTGCATGGATCAGGGAAATTATGCTGCCTGTTTTAAAACAGTCGACAGATCAACAACAATAACGAATAGCAATTTATGGCGAAACAGAAAACTACAACAGAAGAACCCTTAGAGAAACAGCTTTGGAAAGCAGCGGATAAACTCCGTAAGAATATTGATGCTGCGGAATACAAACATATTGTACTGGGGTTAATCTTTTTGAAATATATCTCCGATGCTTTTGAAGAGCTTTATGCCAGACTCCAAGCGGAGGAAGACCAAGGTGCAGATCCGGAGGACAAGGATGAATATAAAGCGGAAAACGTATTCTTTGTGCCACAGGATGCCCGCTGGCACTATTTGCAATCCAAGGCAAAACAGCCCGAAATCGGGAAATTTGTAGATGATGCCATGGATGCCATCGAAAAAGAAAATGCTTCCTTAAAAGGTGTTTTACCAAAAGTGTATGCACGTCAGAATTTAGACCCCACCAGTTTGGGCGAACTGATAGACTTGGTTGGCAATATCGCTTTGGGTGATGCCAAGGCGAGAAGCGCCGATGTATTGGGGCATGTATTTGAATATTTCCTTGGAGAATTTGCTCTTGCGGAAGGAAAAAAAGGCGGACAGTTCTATACGCCGAGAAGTGTAGTGGAATTATTGGTGGAAATGCTGGAGCCCTACAAAGGACGTGTGTTTGACCCCTGCTGTGGTTCGGGCGGTATGTTTGTACAATCGGAGAAATTTGTGGAAGACCATCAGGGAAAAGTAAACGATATTTCCATATACGGACAGGAAAGCAACCAAACCACTTGGCGGCTGGCGAAAATGAACCTTGCTATCCGTGGAATCGACAGCTCGCAGGTGAAATGGAACAACGAAGGGTCTTTTCTCAACGATGCCCATAAAGACCTGAAGGCCGACTATATCATTGCCAACCCACCGTTTAATGTGAGTGATTGGAGTGGCGAGTTGCTCCGTACCGATGGCCGTTGGCAGTACGGCACCCCGCCCACCGGAAATGCCAATTATGCCTGGATCCAACATTTCCTGTATCACTTGGCGCCCAGCGGACAGGCGGGCTTTGTATTGGCAAAAGGTGCATTGACTTCCAAAAGTGGCGGTGAGGGCGATATCAGAAAAGCACTGATTGAGGCGGACTTGATCGACTGTATTGTAAACCTTCCGGCCAAACTGTTTTTGAATACGCAGATCCCGGCTTCCCTTTGGTTTATGAGCCGAAATCGTAGCAATGGAAAATTCAGAAACCGCAGTAACGAGATTTTATTTATTGATGCCCGCAATCTGGGGCATTTGATTAATCGTAGAACCCGGGAACTCTCCAAGGAAGATATAGCTCAGATAGCAAACACCTACCACAACTGGCGGAACCCGGACGGCAATTACGAAGATATAAAAGGCTTTTGTGCTTCTGCCTCCAAAGAGCGGGTAGCCGAATTGGA
>CAZQQU010000008.1:0-91879 GCA_964595625.1 uncultured Flavobacteriaceae bacterium
AAGGTGCTGAATCAATAGTAACTGAAGTTCCTGAAGTTACACAAGTAACATCAGAGCTGTTACGAACTGTAACCGTATAGGTGTTAGGTGCTAATCCGCTAAAGACTACACCGGACTGGTAGTTTGTTCCGTCAATACTGTACTCATAACCAGCTCCTGTCGGAGAGGTAACCGTGATGGTTCCTGTGGGCACAGCACAAGTGGGTTGGGTAACACTAGCTACAGCCTCTGAAGGAACTGAAGGTACCGAATCAATGGTAACCGAAGTTCCTGAAGTTACACAAGTAACATCAGAACTGTTACGAACTGTAACCGTATAGGTGTTAGGTGCTAATCCGCTAAAGACTACACCGGACTGGTAGTTTGTTCCGTCAATACTGTACTCATAACCAGCTCCTGTCGGAGAGGTAACCGTGATGGTTCCTGTGGGCACAGCACAAGTGGGTTGGGTAACACTAGCTACAGCCTCTGAAGGAACTGAAGGTGCCGAATCAATGGTAACCGAAGTTCCTGAAGTTACACAAGTAACATCAGAGGTGTTACGAACTGTTACTACATAGGTGTTAGGTACTAAACCGGTAAAGGTAGTACTTGACTGATAGTTGATTCCGTCAATGCTGTACTCATAACCAGCTCCTGTCGGAGAGGTAACCGTGATGGTTCCTGTGGGCACAGCACAAGTGGGTTGGGTAACACTAGCTACAGCCTCTGAAGGAACTGAAGGTGCCGAATCAATAGTGACTGTTGTATCGGCTGATACACAGTTATTATTATTTATATTTCTTACCTCAATGGTATAGTTACCAGGAACTAAAGATGAAAAGACATTGGATGATTGATAGCTACCTCCATTCAAACTGTATTCATATTGATTACCAGTCGGTGAAGTAACCGTGATAGTTCCGGTAGGAACAGCACAAGTAGGTTGAATCACAGAAGTAGTCGCATCATTAGGAACCTCCACGGGTGTAACTGTTACCGATTTTTCATTGTTTGTAAGAACGGGGTCATTTTTAATACCTGTTATAGAAGCGGTATTGGTATAATTACCCGAGCTATTGACAGTAGCAGTTATTTGAAGCGTTTGGGTAGCGCCTACCGGTAAGTTTCCAATATTCCACTCACCGTTAGTGCTGTTATAAGATCCCGTTGAAGCACTAGAACTAACATATGTAAAACCACTAGGTAATACATCAGTTACTACCACCCCGGTACCATCAGCAGGACCAATATTAGAAGCGGTTAATGTAAAAACCACATCCTGACCAATACAGGGGTTAGAAATATCCACTTGTTTGTTAATAGCTAAGTCAGCTCCAAATACCCCTTGGATTTTTCCAACAAATACACCGGCATCTAGCTGTGCATCACCAGCATCAGCAATAGCTATTTTAAAATCGTATATCCCTCCGGGTGTTAAACCGGTTAAGTCATACGTAATTAATTTAGTTAACCCGTTATACTCAACGTGTACCGGAAAAGGACCCGGGTTATTATTTTGTCTTAATCGGTTGGGATTACCTGAAACAGTCTGTGTAGTATGTCCATTTCTTTCATACCAAGTACTATTCGTTGAATCATAACCATTACCGCTTCCTCCATTAAAACCATACTTACCATAATTTACTTTATTAATAGAAGTAACCGTTTGATTGGGCAAGCGAGCCATGTTTATTTTTCCACTTATACCTGGACCGCTAACAAAAAATCCAAAAGTATCATTAAACTGCGATCCTACATAGTCAGGATATTCTTCTGAACCAAATTGATATTCGATACGTAACGCATCTGCACCTCCAGTTAACTCAATTTGAAAAGTGTACACTACAACATCTCGAGTTGCATTACTAGTAATGCTTGTCAAATCAGGGTCAGAATAGGTTGTATTCTGTGCTTGTCGAGTAGATTGTAAATTCGCATTTTTACTATTTATTTCATTCACAGCGTGTCCTGTTGAAAACAGGACTCCGGCATCGACACCCAAATTTGCTCCAGCTACTCCATTATTAAAAATAGCAATCTGGTTATTATTACCCCCACGTACAATCTGAGGATTAAGTATATTTAATCCACCTGCATTTAATGCATTTGCTATTTGTGTAGCATTTGGATTGCTATTAGTTACGGTGGCTTGTCCAAAAGACAAAGCACTCCATAATAACACCATTGTTATCATTAAGTGCTTTAACCTCGTATTTGAAAATTGTAAAACTTTTTTCATACTCCCTTGTTATTAAGTTTTATTTGTTTAAAGTCAAATTAAGTTCAGACAACATTTCTTTGTTGCTTCTCAATTTATTTAACTGTCCTTCATTAAGAACTCGTTTTAACTCTTCAGTTATTCTTTCCATCGTTAATGGAATCCTTGGTGAAGTTTGATCGGGTAATGAAAGAGTTGAGTTCTTAAGTACTAAAAGATTTAAAACCTCCACCTCTTGTTCTTTACTCAATGACAACTCCTTCTTCAGAACTTCTAATTCCTTCTTCGCTTCTAATTCATAAGCCTGAATTTGAGTGCTTCCAGAAACTTGCTGTCCATACGAATTAGTAATACCAATTGACGTGAAGCTTATCACTGCAATTAGGAACACCAATCCTTTTTTGATAAATGAAAACTGGTTTTTCATAATGATTTAGTTTAATTTATTTTTCGTTTACTATTGTTCAAAATAAAAACATCCCGTTAGGCAAATAAAAAATAGCCACAACGAACGCTAAACGTTAATATATTAGGGGAGAGTCAATAAAACAGGCCTGTGGCCGTGTGTAATTAATGTAGGGGAGAAAGTTGGAATTTAGTCTTGTAGTTTATCATCGATAAACCTACTTTACAACAGAAAGAAAAATATCTCTCTTGGTTGACGGGTCAAATATATAAACCGAAAATTCATTTTTAACATACGCACCAAGAATCATTTTAAAATTTCATAGTTAACACGCTTATAAAGCCACGTAACCATTTATATATAAGTGTATTAACTATTTAAATAAATTACAAATAAATGTTAAAAATCCGTTTTTTCACACTCTTTTTTTTGTAAGAAAAATCTTACTCTTTTTTCCTACAGTAGAAATAGCGGGTTTGGAATCCACGATTTTAAAAAAACAAAAAAACCATTTGAAATGCCGTATAAGTAAAGCTATATTTGTCAAAATTTTTTTATGAATTCTCAAAAAGAAATCTCCCGGAGACGCACCTTCGGAATTATTTCGCATCCGGATGCCGGTAAAACAACCCTTACCGAAAAGCTATTACTCTTTGGAGGTGCCATCCAAGAAGCAGGTGCCGTAAAATCTAATAAAATAAAAAAAGGAGCTACGAGCGACTTTATGGAAATCGAACGGCAAAGAGGAATTTCGGTAGCCACTTCCGTATTAGCTTTTGAATACAACGGAACCAAAATAAATATTTTAGATACGCCTGGGCACAAAGATTTTGCAGAAGACACTTATCGGACTCTAACGGCCGTGGACAGTGTTATCGTGGTAATAGACGTGGCAAAAGGAGTGGAGGAGCAAACCGAAAAATTGGTAGAAGTATGCCGCATGCGAAATATACCCATCATTGTATTTATCAACAAACTAGACCGCGAGGGAAAAGATGCCTTTGAACTCTTAGATGAAATCGAACAAAAACTACTGCTGAAAGTAGTGCCTTTAAGTTTTCCTATCGGAATGGGATACGATTTTAAAGGAATTTACAATCTCTGGGAAAAAAACATAAACCTATTTACCGGCGATTCTAAAAAGAACATCGAAGATACCATTAGTATTAATGACTTACATACAGAGGAATTAACAAAACTCATAGGAGAAAAATCTGCTACGCAATTGCGCGATGACATAGAAATGGTAGAAGGAATTTATCCCGAATTTAATCGAAATAAATATTTGGAAGCAAACCTGCAACCGGTTTTTTTTGGTTCTGCCTTAAACAATTTTGGGATTCGGGAATTACTAGATTGCTTTATTCAAATTGCCCCTACTCCCCGACCTAAGATGAGTAATACTCGTTGGGTAGAACCAAGCGAAAAGGAGTTTAGTGGTTTTGTTTTTAAAATCCATGCTAATATGGACTCCAAGCACCGTGATCGCTTGGCTTTTGTCAAAATAGTTTCGGGAGTTTTTCAAAGAAATACTCCCTACTTACACGTTCGACTCAATAAAAAGTTGAAATTTTCGAGCCCCCATGCTTTTTTTGCTGAAAAAAAAGAAATCGTAGATATTTCTTATCCGGGTGATATAGTAGGCTTGCACGACACCGGAAATTTTAAAATAGGCGACACACTTACCGAGGGTGAAATCATGTATTATAAAGGAATCCCCAGTTTTTCTCCGGAACATTTTAGATATATCAACAATGCGGATCCCTTAAAATCAAAACAACTGGAAAAGGGAATAGATCAGTTGATGGACGAAGGGGTAGCACAGCTTTTTACTTTAGAAATAAACGGGCGTAAAATTATCGGTACGGTAGGTGCGCTGCAATTTGAAGTTATTCAGTACCGTTTAGAACACGAATACGGTGCAAAATGCCGCTACGAAAACCTAAACGTGCACAAAGCTTGCTGGATAGAAGCTACCGATACAAAATCAGAAGAATACTTAGATTTTATACGAGTAAAGAGCAAATTCTTAGCCAAAGACAAACAAGGAAAGCTGGTCTTTTTAGCTGATTCTGCATTTACACTACAAATGACCCAAGACAAATATCCGAATGTCAAATTACACTTTATCTCGGAGTATTAAAAAAGGAAGTAAAGCAACTTAGGCTTCTCCGGTGGGGCCAAAACTCAATGGCAATTGAGGTTGGTCAAATTCTTTAATCTCACCATGGGCATTTTCAAAACGCTTTACATTTTCATGAAGTGCTTTTAAAAATCGCTTGGCATGCTGGGGTGTCAAAATAATTCTTGACTTTACCTTATTTTTAGGTGTACCCGGCATAATGGCAACAAAATCAAGAACAAACTCGGAAGCCGAATGATTGATGATAGCCAAATTACTATATATCCCTTGCGCGATATTTTCGTCAAGTTCTATATTAATTTTGGCTTGCTTAGGTTTATTATCTTGTGACATATAGGCATAAATTTATAAAACATTCCCTCCTTTCAGGAGGGAATGTGATCATTAGTGATAATTAACTTCTACTTTTTTTTTGGTCATTTCTTCCAAGGCTTCCTGGGATCCCACTAAGTAGTGATTGTACTCTCTCAGTCCGGTTCCAGCAGGAATCTTGTGACCTACAATTACGTTCTCTTTCAAACCTTCCAGTTCATCTACTTTTCCGCTCACAGCAGCCTCGTTTAACACCTTCGTAGTTTCTTGGAAAGAAGCTGCTGATATAAACGATTTGGTTTGTAGAGAGGCTCGGGTAATCCCTTGCAACACTGGGGTGGCTGTAGCAGGTACGGCATCACGGGCTATGACCAGTTGCTTATCCGCACGTTTTAAGATCGAATTTTCATCTCTCAAATCGCGGGCTGTGATAATTTGTCCGGCTTTAAATAGCTCACTATCACCAGGCTCTTCCACCACTTTCATTCCAAATATTTTATCGTTTTCGTAGGTAAAATCTTGTTTATGAACCAGTTGCTCTTCTAAGAAAATAGTATCTCCCGGATCATTAATAACTACTTTTCGCATCATTTGACGTACAATGACTTCAAAATGCTTGTCGTTAATTTTTACACCTTGCAAACGATATACCTCTTGTACCTCATTGACCAAATATTGTTGTACAGCGGAAGGACCTTTAATTCTCAGGATATCTTCAGGAGTAACTGAACCATCTGAAAGGGGCATTCCGGCTTTAACAAAGTCATTTTCTTGTACTAAAACCTGGTTGGTAAGTTTTACCAAATACTTTTTGATTTCACCAAATTTGGATTCAATGATAATCTCTCGATTACCTCTTTTAATTTTTCCAAAAGAAACCACTCCATCAATCTCACTTACAACTGCAGGATTGGAAGGATTTCTGGCTTCAAACAACTCGGTCAATCTTGGTAAACCTCCAGTAATATCACCTGCTTTAGCAGATCGGCGAGGGATTTTTACTAAGACTTTTCCGGATTTGATTTTTTCACCATCATCGACCATTATGTGTGCCCCTACTGGTAAGTTATACGAACGAAGGATATTTCCTTTGGTATCTTGAATATGTAAAGTCGGAATCAGTTTTTTGTTTTTAGACTCTGAAATTACTTTTTCGTTAAATCCGGTTTGTTCGTCGATTTCTACTTGATAGGAAATTCCCCTTTCGATATCTTCATAAACAATTTTCCCGGCAAATTCAGAAATAATAACACCGTTAAAGGGATCCCATTGACAAATAAGATCTCCTTTACTTAATTTATCTCCACTTTTTATAAAAATCTGTGAACCATAAGGAATATTATTTGTACTCAATACATTGCCAGACTTTTCATCAACAAGTTTTATTTCAGAAGTTCTAGAAATTACCACATCTACCGATTTACCACCGTCAATTTCACTTTTTACGGTAACTAGCTCGTCTATTTCGGCAATTCCGTCAAATTTGGCAACTAGTTTATTTTCTTCCGAAACTCCACCAGCAACACCCCCTACGTGGAAGGTTCTAAGTGTAAGCTGTGTACCCGGTTCACCAATAGATTGGGCAGCAATAACACCTACAGCTTCTCCTTTTTGTACCATTTTACCGGTAGCTAGGTTTCGACCGTAACAAGCTGCACAAATACCTTTTTCGGCTTCACAGGTTAAAGGAGAACGTACTTCAACTGTTTCAATCGGCGAATGATTAATTTTATTAGCGATTTCTTCAACAATATATCCTCCCGCTTTAACGTACACTTCACCGGTAATAGGATCAATAACATCTGCTAAAGCAATACGGCCTATAATTCTCTCGGCTAAAGTTTCTACCGTTTCATCGTTCTTTTTCAGGGCAGCTACTTCAATTCCACGAAGGGTTCCACAATCTTCCTCTAATACAATTACATCTTGTGAAACGTCAACCAATCTACGGGTTAGGTAACCCGCATCCGCAGTTTTTAAAGCTGTATCCGCCAAACCTTTACGAGCACCGTGGGTAGAGATAAAGTATTCCAAAATCGAAAGTCCTTCTTTAAAGTTAGAAAGAATGGGGTTTTCGATAATTTCACCACCACCCGCTGTAGATTTTTTAGGTTTTGCCATCAATCCCCGCATACCGGTCAACTGGCGAATCTGTTCTTTAGATCCTCGCGCACCGGAGTCAAGCATCATATACACCGAATTAAAACCTTGTTGGTCTTCTCTAATACGCTTCATCGACAACTCGGTTAATGAAGCATTGGTAGAGGTCCAAATATCAATCACTTGGTTATACCGCTCGTTATTGGTGATAAGTCCCATATGATAGTTGGAAATCACCGATTCTACTTGAGAATTCGCTTCATCAATCATTTTTTGCTTTTCTTCCGGGATAATAATATCGCCTAAGCTAAATGACAATCCACCTTTAAACGCGTAATGGTATCCCAAATCTTTAATACTGTCTAAGAACTCAGAAGTGGTAGGAACGTCGGTTATTTTTAAAATTTTAAAAATAATGTCCCGCAACGATTTTTTGGTCATTACTTCATTAAAGTATCCGGCTTTACGAGGAACTACCTGATTAAAGATAACTCTACCAACTGTAGTTTCTTTAAGCTGGAATACTTCGTTTCCGTTCTCATCGATGTCGTGTACTTTTACTTTAATACCAGCATTTAAATCAACTTTTCTCTCGTTGTGAGCAATAATTACTTCCTCGGCCGAGTAGAAGGTCAGGCCTTCTCCTTTTACTGGATGCTCGGGAGTAGAAACACGGAGTTTAGTTAAATAGTACAATCCAAGTACCATGTCCTGAGAGGGTACGGTAATGGGAGAACCATTGGCTGGGTTTAATATATTTTGCGAAGCCAACATTAACAACTGAGCTTCTAAAATAGCCTCGGGGCTTAACGGCAAGTGTACCGCCATCTGGTCACCGTCAAAGTCGGCGTTAAAAGCCGTACATGACAAGGGGTGAAGTTGAATTGCTTTTCCTTCAATTAATTTGGGTTGGAAAGCTTGAATCCCCAGACGGTGTAAGGTAGGGGCTCGGTTTAGTAATACGGGATGACCTTTAAGAACATTCTCTAAAATATCCCACACTACCGGCTCCTTCTTGTCTATAATTTTCTTGGCTGATTTAACTGTTTTTACAATACCTCTTTCAATTAACTTTCTAATAATAAAAGGTTTGTACAATTCAGCAGCCATATCTTTGGGCAATCCACATTCGTACATTTTTAATTCAGGCCCCACCACAATAACCGAACGGGCTGAGTAATCTACTCGTTTACCCAATAGGTTTTGACGGAAACGACCTTGTTTTCCTTTTAAGGAATCAGAAAGTGATTTTAAGGGTCGGTTGGCATCAGTCTTAACCGCCGATGATTTTCTTGTATTGTCAAACAACGAATCCACCGATTCTTGAAGCATCCGTTTTTCATTTCTAAGAATGACTTCAGGTGCTTTGATTTCGACCAATCTCTTCAGACGGTTATTTCGGATAATTACTCTTCGGTACAAATCATTTAAGTCAGAAGTAGCAAAACGTCCTCCATCTAGTGGAACTAAAGGTCGCAATTCAGGTGGAATGACCGGAATAACTTTCATAATCATCCATTCCGGTTTATTTTCTCTATTTAAAGAAGCCTCTCTAAAGGCCTCTACTACTTGAAGTCTTTTAAGAGCTTCTGTTTTTCTTTGTTTTGAGGTTTCGTTATTGGCTTTGTGTCTGAGTTCGTAAGACAACTCATCCAAATCAATTCGTTGCAATAAATCTACCAGACACTCGGCTCCCATCTTAGCAATAAACTTATTGGGATCTGAATCTTCTAAGTATTGGTTCTCAGCTGGCAAACTATCTAGAACCGTTAGATATTCTTCTTCAGTTAAGAAGTCAAGTGTTTGTAAGGGTTCTCCATCTTCGTTGTGAGCTATACCCGGTTGGATTACTACATATCTTTCGTAGTAAATAATCATATCCAACTTTTTGGAGGGTAATCCTAAAAGGTAACCCAATTTGTTAGGAAGTGATCTAAAATACCAGATATGAGCAACGGGAACCACTAAATTAATATGTCCTACTCGATCACGACGTACTTTCTTTTCAGTCACCTCTACTCCACAGCGGTCACAAACGATGCCTTTATAGCGAATTCGTTTGTATTTTCCACAAGCACATTCATAATCTTTAACAGGTCCAAAGATTCTCTCACAAAACAGTCCGTCACGTTCTGGTTTATGAGTTCGGTAATTGATCGTCTCAGGTTTTAAAACCTCTCCATTAGAAGCTGCCAAAATAGATTCGGGAGAAGCTAGACCGATTGAGATCTTATTAAATTTTGATACTGTATTTTCTTTATTTCTTGCCATATTATTCAAAAGTTCAAAGTTCTAAGTTAAGGAGGTACACACCTCTGTTTACTCTTCTAAACGGATATCTAAACCGAGTCCTTTTAACTCGTGCATCAACACGTTAAATGATTCGGGTAATCCGGGTTCGGGCATCGTTTCTCCTTTTACGATTGCTTCGTAAGTTTTGGCTCTTCCTATAACATCGTCAGATTTAACGGTTAGGATTTCTCTCAAGGTTTCTGAAGCGCCATAAGCTTCTAGAGCCCAGACCTCCATTTCACCAAAACGTTGACCTCCAAACTGAGCTTTACCTCCCAATGGCTGTTGTGTAATCAGCGAGTAGGGACCGATAGATCGAGCATGCATTTTATCGTCAATTAAGTGTCCTAATTTGAGCATATAAATGACTCCCACTGTGGCTGGTTGATCAAAACGCTCACCGGTACCACCATCGTATAGGTAAGTATGTCCGTATCGAGGAATTCCGGCTTTATCGGTCAGTTCATTAATTTGGTCTAGCGTTGCTCCATCAAAGATAGGTGTAGCAAATTTTTGACCTAATTTTTGACCGGCCCAGCCTAATACAGTTTCATAGATTTGACCAATGTTCATACGAGAAGGTACTCCTAAGGGGTTCAATACAATATCCACCGGAGTTCCATCTTCAAGGAAAGGCATGTCTTCTTCTCTAACAATACGAGCTACAATACCCTTGTTTCCGTGACGACCGGCCATTTTATCACCAACTTTTAACTTGCGTTTTTTAGCAATATACACTTTGGCCAGTTTAAGAATTCCAGCAGGAAGTTCGTCTCCCACAGAAATAGTAAACTTCTCTCTTCTGAGGTTCCCTTGTAGGTCGTTTTCTTTAATTTTATAATTGTGAAGCAAATCTGCTACCAATCGATTAGTAGCTTCGTCTGTGGTCCAAGCGCCTTGTACTAAATGCGTATAGTCATTTACAGCATTGAGCATTTTTAAGGTAAACTTTTTCCCTTTAGGGAAAACTTCTTCTCCTAAATCATTCATCACCCCTTGGGAGGTTTTACCACCGACTAGACTAAACAATTTTTCAACTAAAATTTGTTTCAAGTCTTCAAATTTGCTGTCATACTCGAGCTCTAAGGCTTCGATATCTTCCTTGTCTTTAGCACGCTTACGCTTGTCTTTGATAGCTCTTGAAAATAGCTTTTTATCGATAACTACTCCATTTAATGAAGGAGTAGCTTTTAGCGAAGCATCCTTAACATCTCCGGCCTTGTCTCCAAATATGGCTCGAAGTAATTTTTCTTCTGGTGTTGGGTCACTTTCTCCTTTAGGAGTAATTTTACCAATTAAAATATCTCCGGGTTTTACTTCAGCACCAATTCGGATCATACCGTTTTCATCCAAATCTTTAGTAGCTTCTTCCGAAACGTTCGGGATGTCATTAGTCAACTCTTCGTTTCCTAATTTGGTATCTCGAACTTCTAGAGAATATTCATCGATATGGATGGAGGTAAAGACGTCGTCTCGAACTACTTTTTCAGAAATTACGATAGCGTCCTCAAAGTTGTATCCTTTCCAAGGCATAAAAGCCACCATCATATTTCTACCCAGCGCTAATTCACCATTTTCAGTAGCATAACCCTGACAAAGCACTTGACCTTTTTCTACGCGGTCGCCTTTTTTGACAATGGGCTTCAGATTGATGCTGGTTCCTTGGTTTGTTTTTCTGAATTTAATCAAGTTGTAGGTAGTTAGCTCATTATCAAAGCTCACTAGTTTTTCCTCCTCGGTACGATCGTAACGGATAACAATTTGGTTAGCGTCTACATATTCCACCACACCATTTCCTTCGGCATTGATTAGTACGCGTGAGTCACTAGCTACTCGTCTTTCTAAACCAGTTCCGACAATTGGAGATTCGGGAACTAATAGTGGCACAGCCTGACGCATCATATTGGATCCCATCAAAGCACGGTTAGCATCGTCATGTTCCAAAAATGGAATTAACGAGGCCGAGATAGATGCAATTTGATTAGGCGCTACGTCTATATAATCCAGTTGAGTAGGTTCAACCACGGGGAAGTCTCCTTCGAGTTTGGCAATAACTTTATCAGCTATGATACGTCCATTATCATCAATGGGTTCATTGGCTTGACCAATATATTTACCTTCTTCTTCTTCCGCAGTAAGAAACACCGGTTCGGATTTAAAATCAATGACTCCATCCACAATTTTTCGGTAAGGAGTTTCCACAAAGCCCAGGTTGTTGACTTTAGCAAATACTCCAAGTGAAGAAATCAATCCGATGTTCGGACCTTCCGGAGTTTCGATGGGACATAATCGTCCGTAATGAGTATAGTGTACGTCACGTACTTCAAAACCGGCTCTTTCTCGAGAAAGTCCCCCGGGACCTAAGGCTGAGAATCTACGTTTGTGAGTTATTTCCGCCAGAGGGTTCGTTTGGTCCATAAACTGAGACAACTGGTTCGTACCGAAAAACGAATTGATAACCGACGACAAAGTTTTGGCGTTGATCAAATCGATCGGGGTAAACACTTCGTTATCTCGAACGTTCATTCGTTCTCGAATGGTACGAGCCATACGAGCTAGTCCCACTCCAAATTGTTGTGACAATTGCTCTCCAACGGTACGTACTCGTCTATTAGACAAGTGGTCGATATCATCAACCTCAGCTTTGGAGTTAATTAATTCAATCAAGTATTTTACAATAGTAATGATATCCTCTTTGGTCAATACTTGAGTTTCGATGGGGATATTTAGCCCCAATTTAGTATTCATTCGGTACCGTCCTACCTCTCCTAAGTTATAGCGTTGGTCACTAAAAAATAGTTTATGAATAATACCTCGTGCGGTTTCTTCATCGGGTGGTTCGGCATTTCGTAACTGTCTATAGATATGTTCTACCGCTTCTTTTTCTGAGTTGGTAGGGTCTTTTTGTAAAGTATTATGGATGATGGCATAATCGGCAGAGTGTACATCTTCTTTGTGTAATAAGATGGTTTTCACTCCTGAATCGAGAATTTCATCAATATGTTCTTTTTCAAGGATGGTGTCTCTATCTAGTATAATTTCATTACGCTCAATAGAAACAACTTCTCCGGTATCTTCATCCACAAAGTCTTCATGCCATGTTTTTAACACACGGGCAGCTAACTTACGGCCAAGGAATTTTTTAAGTCCTGTTTTAGAAACTTTAATTTCTTCGGCCAGGTCAAAGATTTCAAGAATATCTTTATCTCTTTCAAAGCCAATGGCTCGAAAAAGTGTGGTTACCGGCAATTTTTTCTTACGGTCGATGTAAGCATACATCACACTGTTAATGTCGGTCGCAAATTCAATCCACGATCCTTTAAAAGGAATCACCCGAGCTGAATAAAGCTTGGTTCCATTGGCGTGAAAAGATTGGCTAAAGAAAACTCCCGGAGAACGGTGTAATTGAGAAACAACAACTCTCTCGGCTCCGTTTATCACAAAGGTACCACTGGGTGTCATATAAGGAATGGTTCCTAAATAAACATCCTGTACAATGGTTTCAAAATCTTCGTGTTCGGGATCGGTACAATAAAGTTTTAGACGTGCTTTTAAGGGTACACTGTAGGTAAGTCCTCTTTCGATACATTCTTGGATAGAGTACCGAGGTGGGTCGATAAAATAATCTAAAAATTCAAGTACAAATTGGTTTCTTGTATCGGTTATGGGGAAGTTTTCCATGAAGGTTTTATAAAGGCCTTCATTTTCCCGCTCTTCTGATTTGGTTTCCAGCTGAAAAAAGTCTTGAAACGATTTGATTTGAATATCAAGAAAATCGGGGTATCCAGAACTATTTTTTACAGTGGAAAAATTCAATCTTTCCGTTTTGATTGCAGACATTAATGGAATAAATTTTAATTAAAAAATTTTTGAACTTAGAGCGTAAAAAAACGAAACCAATTTTTACGCAAAATGGTCTAGGCCTTTATTTCGCATAAAGACCTAAACCTTATTGTTTTATATCCCTTTATTACTGGGATTTTGAGCTTTATTTAATTTCTACTTCGGCTCCTGCTTCTTCTAAAGCTGCTTTTAAGCTATTCGCTTCGTCTTTAGAAACGGCTTCTTTTACGTTTCCTGGAGCAGCGTCTACCAATTCTTTAGCTTCTTTAAGCCCAAGACCGGTAAGCTCTTTTACTAATTTAACAACTGCTAATTTAGAAGCACCGGCACTCTTAAGAACTACGGTAAACTCTGTTTGCTCTTCAGCAGCAGCTTCACCACCACCAGCAGCACCACCAGCAGCTACAGCTACAGCAGCAGCTGCAGGCTCAATACCGTATTCTTCTTTTAAAATAGTAGCCAACTCATTAACTTCTTTAACAGTAAGGTTGACTAATTGTTCTGCGAAATTTTTTAAATCTGCCATTTTCTATCGTTTTAATTATATTTTTAAATAGTTTTTAAATTAAGATTCTTTTTCAGAAAGAGTTTTGATAATACCCGCCAGTTTTCCGCCTCCTGATTTAAGAGCCGAAACCACATTTTTGGCAGGAGATTGAAGTAATCCAATGATATCTCCAATTAACTCTTCTCTTGATTTGATATTTACAAGTGTATCTAACTGATTATCCCCAACGTAAATAGCTGATTCGATAAAAGCACCTTTCAACAAAGGTCTTTCATGCTTCTTACGAAATTCTTTAATTACTTTAGCAGGGGCATTACCAACTTCAGAAAACATCAAAGAGGTATTTCCTTTTAAAATATCTTTGAGTTCTCCAAAATCTTTTTCAGAGCTTTCCATTGCTTTTGCAAGCAAGGTATTCTTAACAACCGTTAGTTTAACACCGGCTTTAAAACAAGCACGGCGAAGGTTAGATGTAGTTTGTGCATCTAATCCGGAAATATCTGCTAAATAAATATTTCCATTTTCAGCTAACTGGGTAGTTAATAATTCGATTGCTTTTGATTTTTCTTCTCTGGTCATAACTATTATTTTTACTACTCAGCAAACCGTTTTGCATCTACTTCTACTGAGGGGCTCATAGTACTAGACAAGTGAATGCCTTTGATGTAAACCCCTTTAGTAACTGCCGGTTTTAGCTTTACTAAGGTTGATATAAGTTCTCTGGCGTTTCCGGCAATTTTTTCGGCATCAAAAGAAGCTTTACCAATAGATGCGTGTACAATACCGTACTTATCTACTTTAAAGTCTATTTTACCAGATTTAATATCGGAAACTGCTTTAGCGATATCCATTGTAACGGTACCAGTTTTAGGGTTAGGCATTAATCCTCGGGGACCAAGAATCCGTCCTAGAGGGCCTAATTTACCCATGACACTGGGCATAGTTACAATCACATCGACATCGGTCCATCCTCCTTTAATTTTTTCGAGGTAGTCGTCTAATCCAACAAAATCGGCTCCCGCCTCTTTTGCTTCATTTTCTTTGTCGGGAGTTACTAAAGCTAATACTTTAACGTCTTTACCAGTACCGTGGGGTAATGTTACCACTCCTCTAACCATTTGATTAGCTTTTCGAGGGTCAACATTCAAACGCACGGCAATATCCACAGAGGCGTCAAAGTTTACATTAGTAATCTCTTTTATTAAAGCAGAAGCTTCGGCCAAGGTATAAGCTTGTGACTTATCGATTTTAGCAACCGCTTCTTTTTGCTTTTTAGTTAATTTTGCCATTATTAAAATTTCTTATCGAGTTAAAAGGGTGCTTCTCCTCTAATTTTTATCCCCATGGAACGAGCTGTACCGGCTACCATTTTCATAGCAGCATCAAGGGTAAATGCATTGAGGTCTTGCATTTTATCTTCTGCAATTAATTTTACCTGATCCCAAGATATAGTCCCTACTTTTTTGATATGAGGTTCTCCCGATCCGCTTTTTACTTTAGCAGCTTCAAGCAATTGAACAGCAGCAGGAGGTGTTTTAATGATAAAGTCAAAAGACTTATCTTTATACACCGTAATTGCAACCGGCAATACTTTTCCGGGTTTATCTTGTGTTCTGGCATTAAATTGTTTGCAGAACTCCATAATGTTGACACCAGCAGCACCTAATGCAGGACCTACCGGTGGAGAAGGGTTTGCAGCGCCTCCTTTAACTTGAAGTTTTACAACCTTAAAAATCTCTTTTGCCATTGTTTTAGATTTAATTGTGATAACACCTTATAGTGGAAGCATAAGTAGTTATCTATATAAAAAGCGTAACAGTTTCTAAATTTTTTCTACTTGCATATAACTCAGCTCAAGTGGTGTTTTTCTTCCGAAAATTTTAACCATCACCTCCAGCTTGCGTTTTTCCTCGTATATTTTTTCGACTGTACCGTTAAAACCATTAAACGGACCGTCGATAACTTTGACAGTTTCACCCACTACAAAAGGAATATTTATATTCTCATCAATGACTGCAAGCTCATCAACTCTACCTAACATTCTATTGACTTCGGAAGGACGTAAGGGGATGGGATCACCTCCTTTGGTTTCTCCTAAAAACCCTACCACACCGCTAATCGATTTGATAATATGGGCTACTTCCCCTGCCAAATCGGCTTGAATCATTATATAGCCCGGAAAATAAACGCGTTCTTTGCTTATTTTTTTTCCGTTTCTAACTTGGATTACTTTTTCAGTGGGTACTAAAATTTGGGTAATAGCATCTTGCAAGTTATGCCGGGCAACCTCATTTTCGATATACGATTTGATTTTGTTTTCCTGACCACTTACGGCACGTACTACATACCATTTATTAGCACTTTTCGACTTCGTCATACTTCCAGAAATTAGGATTTTATCCACACAAAATACTGTGCTATAATATTACTAAATACTGTATCAACTCCCCAAACCGCTAAAGAAAGAATCACCGAAAATACCAAAACAATAATGGTAAGTCGTTGAGCTTCGGGCCAAGAAGTCCAAGTAACGTGGTTTTTTAGTTCGCTATAAGAGTCTTGAATATACTTTATCATCATTATTATTTTTTGCGGAAGGTGGATATTTTCCTAACAGATCATACCTAGCTCTTACCTTGCACGGGTTGAGAGACTCGAACTCCCGACACCTGGTTTTGGAGACCAGTGCTCTACCAAACTGAGCTAAACCCGTTTAATAACACCAGTCTATTTCAATAAATATATAGAAAGACTGACGACAATCTTGTTAAGCATTAAAGGTATCCGCCAGAGGCGGACACCTTTACACTTATTCTAGGTACTTTATTTAGTCTATAATTTCAGTTACCTGACCAGCACCAACTGTTCTACCACCCTCACGGATAGCGAAACGTAAACCTACGTTCATCGCGATGGGTTGTACTAATTCAACAGTAATGGTCAAGTTATCACCGGGCATAACCATCTCTACTCCATCAGGAAGGCTAATGTTACCGGTAACGTCCGTTGTACGAACATAGAATTGAGGACGATAGTTGTTATGGAACGGAGTGTGTCGTCCACCCTCTTCTTTCTTAAGGATATACACCTCAGCTTTGAACTTTTTGTGAGGAGTTACAGAACCTGGCTTAACAATTACCATACCTCTACGGATATCAGTTTTGTCGATACCTCTTAGAAGTAATCCTACGTTATCACCAGCTTCACCACGATCTAATATTTTTCGGAACATTTCAACTCCGGTAATTGTAGAAGTTAATTTTTCCGCACCCATACCGATGATTTCTACTGGATCCCCAGTGTTAGCTACACCAGTTTCTATACGACCAGTAGCAACAGTACCACGACCCGTAATAGAGAATACGTCTTCGATAGGCATCAAGAAAGGCTTATCAACATCACGCAAAGGCAACTCAATCCAGTTGTCTACAGCTTCCATAAGCTGCATAACAGTATCTACCCATTTGGGCTCTCCGTTAAGTGCTCCAAGAGCAGAACCTTGAATTACAGGACCGTTATCTCCGTCATATTCATAGAAACTCAATAGATCTCTGATTTCCATTTCAACCAGTTCTAAAAGTTCTGGGTCATCTACTAAGTCCACTTTATTCATAAATACCACAATACGTGGAATACCTACTTGACGTCCTAATAGGATGTGCTCACGAGTTTGAGGCATAGGTCCATCAGTAGCTGCTACCACAAGGATAGCACCGTCCATTTGGGCCGCACCTGTAACCATGTTTTTAACATAGTCAGCGTGACCAGGACAGTCCACGTGTGCATAGTGACGATTAGCTGTTTGATATTCTACGTGTGAAGTATTAATAGTGATACCTCTTTCTTTTTCTTCTGGTGCGTTGTCAATTTGATCAAATGATCTTGCCTCAGAAAAACCAGCGTCTGCTAATACCTTAGTAATAGCAGCAGTTAAAGTTGTTTTACCGTGATCTACGTGTCCAATTGTACCTATATTTAAGTGCGGTTTGGAACGATCAAAAGTTTCCTTTGCCATGATTATTAATTTTTAAATCTTAGTAATATATTAGTGTTTATAATTTGCATTAAATTTTCAAAATTGAGCCAACGACGGGAATTGAACCCGTGGCCTCTTCCTTACCAAGGAAACGCTCTACCCCTGAGCTACGTCGGCGTAAAGTATTTAACCTCTATCCTCATATATAAGAAGGAAGAGTTTCTGCCTTTACAGAAATTTGAGCGGAAGACGAGGCTCGAACTCGCGACAACCAGCTTGGAAGGCTGGAGCTCTACCAACTGAGCTACTTCCGCATACAATATTTTTCAAAATAAAATAAACTGGAGTAACTTACTTAAGCCCACCTAAGGGGGACTATCCTATAAAATTACTTCCAAATATCATGTTTTCACTATATAAATGAACTTGAGTAACTTGCTTGGTTCCGCCTAATGCGGATTATTATCTGAGTTACTACTTTTTATTTATGATGATTTCTTCAAGTATTGCTTTAGGTTGTCCAATTTGGCTTTTAACATTTAACTATAAGCCGTATTGTGTTCGATGTATTTTACAATACTTTTATTTTAACCGTTGTGTCAATGCACAACTCTTCATCATTTCAAAATTTTGTGGGGAGAGCAGGATTCGAACCTGCGAAGGTTTCCCAACAGATTTACAGTCTGCCCTCGTTGGCCGCTTGAGTATCTCCCCTCTTTGTTAGTCCTTAAAACTTCTTACAGCTTCAATCTATATCCTCTTGTTATGCAGACATTTATCAATTTTAAGAATTTCAATGAACCGCTTTTTAAACCTGAGCCGGTAGAGGGATTCGAACCCACGACCCCGAGATTACAAATCACGTGCTCTGGCCAACTGAGCTATACCGGCACGGCGTTTTTTCAATAAAAAAGCCCGTTATTTCTAACGGACTGCAAATGTATATAAATATTTTTTCTAAAAAAATTTTTTTGGAAAAATTTCTATGAGTTAAATGCTCTTTGTTTTTCTTTTCGTTTTTTCAATTGTCTTTCTAGAGATCGGGTGCATTCATCAATACCTATTTCAAATTTAGTACAGTCTTTTTTTACTATTAAATCGTCTCCGGGAATACTCAATAAGATTTCTACAATTTTGTTTTCCGGTTCACCGGTATTTTCTAATTTAAAATACACATCTGCATAAATGATTTTATCATAAAACAACTCTAACTTGTTTAGCTTCTTTTCGGTAAATTCAATCAATTTGATATCCGCATCAAATCCGGGTGTTTGAATGTTTATTTTCATAAAGTTTGGTATTTATACATTAAACAATTTTTACTCTTTGTTTCGAGGGTGGGTTTGGGCATATACTTTCTTCAAATGTGCAATACTGTTCTGTGTATATACTTGCGTAGATGCCAAACTACTGTGGCCCAACAATTCTTTAATGGCATTGAGATCCGCCCCATTAGTTAATAGGTGGGTAGCAAAACTATGACGCAAAATGTGAGGGCTTTTTTTATTTTTTGTTGATACCCTACTAAAATAAGTGTTTATTATTCTATATACAAGAGTTTGATTTATTTTCACTCCTTTTTTAGTAATAAATAGTGTAGATTCTTCCTGTCTCTGCACCCACTTGGTCCGAACTTCAAGATAGGTTTTTAAAACATCTATCGTAGAAGGTAGTAACGGAATAATTCTTTCTTTATTTCTCTTTCCCGTGACTTTAACAGTTTCTTTATAAAAATCTATATCTACTAATTGTACATTAATTAACTCCGAGCGGCGAATTCCAGTAGTATAGAAAAGTTCAATTATGGCTCGATCTCGCACACCTTCAAAATCGGAGAAATCTATAGTTTCAATAGCTTTATTAATTTCCTTTTCAGAAAAAACTGAATGTACGTTTTTTTCTGTTTTTAAAGCTTTGTGTTTAGCCATGGGGTTTTCATCAATGACAGCCGTTTTTAATAAAAACTTATAAAAAGATTTTAAGGAAGATAATTTTCTATTAATCGATTTATTATTTAATCCTTTATCAACCAAACTCACTATCCACGAACGTATCAATCCGTAATGTACCTGAGAAAGATCTTCCAAATCAAATTCATTGGCCATAAAAACTTGGAATTCCTTTAAATCCTTTTGATAAAAAGTAAGTGTATTCGCCGCATACTTTTTTTCTAAGTCCAGGTACTCGATAAATGAAGTTATCAACATGGGTATAGAATCTAGATAGTAAATTTAAACTTTTTTAGCGAGATTTCAAGGATATTTATGAGCAAAAAAAAATCCCGGAATTCTCCGGGATTTTTTTGTATTTTTTTTTCGATTATAGTTCTTCACCATCTCGAAGTCGCTGAATGTATTGTGCTTTTTGAATCATCGCACGTTTTCTAACAGAAGGCTTTATATACGCCTGTCTGCTTCGCAATTGGCGCATAGTTCCGGTTTTATCAAATTTCCGTTTGTATCGCTTAAGCGCTTTATCGATATTTTCTCCGTCTTTTACTGGAATTATTAACATAGTTTAACCACCTCCTTTCGTTTAGGTCGGCAAAGGTAGAAATAAAAAATTGATATTTTCTATTTTTCGCTTACTTTCTTCAAAAGTATTTTCAATGTAATCCACTTTTCTCTATACTACCGATTTGTATTCTTTACCGTCAATGACGATTTTAGCAATAATTTCGCGTAGTATCTCCGAGGTCCCTCCTCCTATAGGTCCCAAGCGACTATCTCTTAATAATCTGGCTAAAGGATAGTCTTCCATATATCCATACCCGCCTAAAAACTGCAAACACTCATAGATTACCTCGTCGGCTGTTTTTGTAGAAAGTAATTTAGACATGGTCGCTTCTTTGACAACATATTCACCATTTTCGTAACGGGCTGCTACATTATAATTAAAGACTTTACACATTTCTACTTGGCTGACCAAATCAGCTAATCGATGGCGTAATGCTTGAAATTGGTTTATTTTTTTACCAAACGCTTTCCGTTCGTTCATATACTGTAAGGTGTATTCTATGGCGTATTCAGCTCGAGCGTGGGCATTGATTCCCATAATGAGTCGCTCTAAGGCGAAATGCTGCATGACATAACCAAAGCCCTTACCTTCTTCACCCATGAGGTGCGAGGCTGGAACTCGTACATTATCAAAGGCAATTTCTGCGGTATCCGAAGCCCGCCATCCTAATTTGTTGAGTTTGGTCGCAGAAATTCCAGGGGTATCTCTATCCACTAAGAATATGCTCATCCCTCTAGAACCTGCTTCGGGATTAGTCTTAGCAACCACTACCAAATAATCGGCGTACACCCCATTCGTTATAAAGGTCTTGGAACCATTAATCACATAATGATCCCCCTCTCTAACAGCGGTGGTTTTCATCCCCGCTACATCAGATCCCCCAAAAGGTTCACTGATACACAAACAGCCAATTATATCTCCCGCGATACTGGCGGTTAAGTATTTTTGCTTAATTTCTTCACTACCTTCAGCCTGAAGATGGGTCATTGCTAAATACACATGAACCCACATAGCCGCTGCAAACCCTCCGGAATGTATACGTTGCAATTCTTCTAAAAAAATAACTGTGTAAAAAGTATCTAATGCCATCCCCCCATACTCTACCGGGTAGACGAGACCAAAATAACCCATATCTCCAAACTTCTTCCAAATAAACCGCTCAATGGCACCTGTTTCTTCCCACTTTTCAATATGGGGAACCACCTCTTTTTGCAAAAACTCTCTAAAACTCTTTCTAAACAACTCGTGCTCTTCTGTAAAATGGGTCAAATTCATATTTTTTTATACAATTTTTTAAACTTTCTTAAAATACAATTTACTTCAATCAAGTGCCAAATATAAAGTAAATCTCTCAAATTTTTCAACCGGGAAATCATTTACCTCTTTGAGTTGTTCCAAATTGGTAAAGCCCTGATGTAATAATCGATAATCCACGATTTCTTTAGCCAATTGAAAACTGATAAAAGGCAAAGTAGCTAGGTCAGAAGCGGTTGCCGTGTTGAGATTTATTTTTTGAACGGTGGGTCTTGTTATCACTGTAAATTTCTGCTTAATGTTCTCCACCGTCTGCGGAGACAATCCGTACACATCGTATAACTGCTCATCGGTTAAAAAACCGTTGAGACGTTGGCGATACTTGACAATACGCGCAGCGAGTACCTCCCCAACGCCATACACTTCTTGTAATTCTTCAGCAGTAGCCTCATTTAGATCTCTTCGGACAATCGGGGTCTTATTATTGACGCGCTTTTTAGATAAATCTGGTGATGAATGGCGCTGTGTTACCCATTCGGGAAACCGAAAACGAGGACTTATCACCGCCAATAATGAATCTGATACTCCCGTAATTTGTTGGAATTCGGTTACCGAATTCACCCAGTTCCCGGCTTGGCGATACTGTAATAATCGGTCGATTTCAACCGGACTCATTCCTAACATATACCCCCGATGATCGTCTATAAAATTGGGATTGAATGAAAAATTATTAGATAAATTATCAGCATTTTGTTGTAGGTGCAACGAATCATATTTTTGCTGAAGCTGTACTATTTCTAGGGAATCTAAATCAAAAATTTCTGTATTTGAAAAATCAAGTACGTAATACAATACCTGAATAATTCCAATGAATATCACTAATAAAAAAATCCCTTTTCGTTGTTTTCGAGTAAAAACGAAAAGGGATTTTAGTGATTTCATAAGTTTAATCTTTCTTAGTACGAATCGCTCTTACATATTTCACTAATTCCTCTCTTACTTTAGGGAACAATAAGAAACAACCAATCAAATTAGGTACGGCCATAGCAAAAATCATGGCATCCGAAAAATCTGTCACTGCTCCTAAACTGATAGAAGAACCGATGACAATAAAGATACAAAATAAAATTTTATAGCTATAGTCTGCAATTTTTGATTTTCCAAATAAATACATCCAAGCCTGCAGACCATAATACGACCAAGATAACATAGTTGATAAGGCAAAAAGAATGACTGCTAAGGTAAGTATATAAGGAAACCAGGGTAAAACTGACTCAAAGGCTTTAGAAGTGGCCAATACCCCATCAGGTATTTTTACTCCATACTGCATAATACTGCCATCTCCATTGGCGACAATAATCACTAATGCCGTCATCGTACAGACAATAACCGTATCGATAAAGGGTTCTAAAAGAGCTACCAGCCCTTCAGAGGCCGGATATTTAGTTTTAACAGCTGAGTGCGCTATGGCCGCCGATCCCACGCCAGCTTCATTAGAAAAAGCCGCTCGTTGGAATCCAATAATAATGACGCCTACTATACCACCTGCGATACTTTCGGGATGGAACGCACCCGATATAATTTGTGAAAAGGCACTACCCAATTGACTATAATTAACAACTAAAATGATAATCCCGGCAATAAAATAAATCCCTACCATAAAGGGTATAACCTTCTCAGTAATCTTACCAATTCTTTTAATACCACCTATTATTACAAAACCCACTAACAGCATCATCAAAATCCCAAAAATAAATCCAGCCGCCTGAGAATCTGTTCCGATTATCGTGTTAAATTGTTGGGCAGCTTGATTGACCTGAAACATATTGCCTCCACCTAACGAACCTCCCACACACATAATGGCAAAAAATACCGCCAAAACTTTCCCTAAATGCTTTTTACCGGTTTCTTTTAATCCTTTAGATAAATAATACATCGGACCACCAAATACCTTTCCTTCCTCAGAAATATCTCGGTACTTAACACCCAAAGTACATTCTACAAACTTGGAAGACATTCCTAACAAACCAGCAACTATCATCCAGAAAGTTGCTCCCGGGCCACCCAAGGAAATAGCGATAGCCACCCCGGCTATGTTCCCCAAGCCTACAGTTCCCGATAAGGCAGCGGTTAGTGCCTGAAAATGAGATACCTCACCATCCTTACTTTCATCTTTAATCGTTTTTACTATATCACCTTCCACTTGATTAACAACCGCACTTTCATCAACCTCTGAAAGACTTACCCCATCGTACTTACCCCGGATTATATTTACAGAAGTACTAAACCTCCTTATATTTATAAATCGGAATAAAAAAGTAAATAATAAACCGGCAAACACCAACATAAATATCACCAATGGTAAATCAACTCCTTCCGATAAATTTACAGAATAAAAAACAAACCCACCCCAGGCATCGGAGATGGGCTTAAACCAATTGTTTATTTTTTCATCTAAACCTAATTCTTGTTCTTGTGAATATATTAATAATGGTAGTAATAATGCCGTTGTTACAGCTAAAAATCGTTTCATATAATTTATTTAGTTTGGTTAGGAAGACAAATAAGGCAACAAGATGGGAATTTTTTTATTTTATTCAAATATTTTCTAAATAAATATTTATTTGCCGTAACTTTAGAAGCAATTCTACTTTATTTTCTATAGGAAAATAGACTCGTAAAACGTACTTTTGTTTTATGAATTTTGAAAAAATCACCGAAGGCGAATCCCATTATCAGGATTTAGAAAAAATGCCGGTTTCTGAAATTCTTCGCCACATAAATAACGAAGATAAAACCGTTGCTTGGGCCGTAGAAAAAGCCCTTCCATGTATTGAACAATTGGTTAATCAAGTGGTACAAAAACTACAATCAGGTGGACGGCTGTTTTATATAGGTGCTGGCACCAGTGGCCGAATGGGTATTTTAGATGCCAGTGAATGTCCGCCTACTTTTGGAGTATCACCAGATTTAGTAATTGGCCTTATAGCAGGAGGTGATTCGGCCATTAGAAAAGCTGTAGAATTTGCCGAAGACGATCTTAATCAGGGTTTCCTAGACTTAAAAAAATACGATATTTCCACAAAAGATATCGTTATCGGCATTGCCGCATCGGGTACTACACCCTATGTAATTGGCGCTCTTAATGAATGTAAAAAAAATGGTATACTCACCGGTGCCATCACATGCAACGAAGGAAGTCCTTTGGCTCTTCAAGCCGATTTTCCGGTGGTAGTGGTGGTAGGTCCCGAATTTGTAACCGGAAGTTCTCGAATGAAAGCCGGTACCGCTCAAAAATTAGTACTCAATATGATTTCAACTTCCACCATGATTCAATTACAACGTATAAAAGGAAACAAAATGGTGGATATGCAGTTGAGTAACCACAAACTAATACACCGTGGAGTTCGAATGTTAATGGATGAATTGCAGATTTCACAAGAAACCGCCCAACAACTCCTAGAAACACACAAAAGTGTACGAAATGCCCTAATCGCTTATAATCATGAAACGCACCGATAAAAAAGTTTTACTTAAAGGCATCAAAATAATGGCTTTGTGCCTACCCTTACTTTTTTTAGCTCCCTACTTAATGACATTGGGATTTATCAATAAAGAACATACGCCCATCTTGTTATTGTTTTTTGTACCCGGTTTGGTCATTGCAGTATTGGCGGGTTACCTGATGGTATTGGGATTACGAACCATCATGCGCTCGATGTTTGGGGATTAAAAAAACCTCTTTGAAATCTCCAAAGAGATTTTAGATTGTGGGTCGTACTGGATTCGAACCAGTGACTTCCACCCTGTCAAGGTGACACTCTGAACCAACTGAGTTAACGACCCTTATTAAAAAAACTTGTTATTATACTTTCTAAATTCTGAAAGCTTAAATTTAACCAGTGCAAATATCTACATTTTCTCCATTATAAAAAGATTTTTTTAAGCTATAAACTAAAAAAAACCAGTATCCCATGTATGTTATAGAGCTCACTTGGGGTATTATCTTCGCAATTGGTATCAAGAATTCTTCAATTTAAACAAAACGCTCAAAAATTCATTGCCTTCCTGGGATTAACTTCGTTGATCCCGAGTAAGGTATACCTTACTCAAAATATACCCATAAAAAAAACGCTCAAACATTCATAATCCACTTTGGATTAACTTCGTTGATCCCGAGTAAGGTATACCTTACTCAAAATATACCCATAAAAAAAACGCTCAAACATTCATAATCCACTTTGGATTAACTTCGTTGATCCCGAGTAAGGTATACCTTACTCAAAATATACCCATAAAAAAAACGCTCAAGTAAACTTGGCGTTTTTTTTATGAATATATTTTGTGGGCGATGAGGGATTCGAACCCCCGACCCCTTGGGTGTAAACCAAGTGCTCTGAACCAACTGAGCTAATCGCCCGAAAAAACCAACATTTTTACGACGCTTTTCGTCGTTTTAGCGGCTGCAAATATAGACTACTTTTTAATTCGGGCAAAAAAAAAATTAAATTATTTCTGCTACTACAAAAGTACTTCCTCCTACAAATATAAAATCATCGGGCTGCGCAGCTCGTAATGCGGCCTTATAAGCTCCTTGTACAGAGCCATACGCCCTGCCTTTCAAACCGTATGCACTTGCTTTTGCTTGTAACTCCCCAGCCTCTAACCCGCGGGGAATATTAGGTCGTGCAAAATAATATTTAGCCTGAATCGGAAACAAAGGCAATATTTTATCTAAATCCTTATCGGCTACTAAACCAATAACCAAGTGTAACTGCCGGTATTTTTGTTGTGCAATCTGTTGAAAAACCACTTGCAATCCCGACTCGTTATGCCCGGTATCAGCCACCACTAAAGGAGATTGCCCCAACTCCTGCCACCTTCCTAAAAGTCCTGTGTTGGCTATGGTATGTAGCAAACCTTGCTGAATATGCTGTTTAGTAATCGCCCAGCCCGCTTGGTGTAAAACCTCCAAAGCAGCTACAACTGTTTGTCTGTTTTTATTTTGATAAATACCCTGCAAATCACTAGAAAAAGTTTGCGTTGTAAGACGATCCGCCACTACTAATCGGGACGCTAATCGCTCGGCAACTGCTTGAAACACGGGTAAAGTTTCTGGTTGAGTTTCACCAATTACCACCGGAATCCCAGGTTTAATAATCCCGGCTTTTTCCGCAGCAATCTCAGCTAATGTAGTTCCTAAAAAGCCGGTGTGGTCAAAACCTATGTTCGTAATCACTGCCACTTCGGGTGAAATTATATTGGTGCTGTCTAATCTTCCTCCCATTCCCACTTCTATTACAGCAATATCTACTTTCGCTTTCGCGAAAAAATCAAAGGCCAAGCCCACGGTCATTTCAAAAAAAGAAAAGGCATGAGACTCCAAAAAATCACGATGGGTTTCGACAAAAGAAATTACTTCTTTTTTGGAAATCATCTGACCATTAATCTTGATACGCTCCCGAAAATCTTTGAGGTGAGGTGAGGTGTATAAGCCCACTTTATAGCCCGCTTCTTGTAATACAGAGGCCAACATATGAGAGGTAGACCCCTTGCCATTGGTACCCGCCACATGGATGGACTTAAATTGCAGATGGGGATTACCTAAATAGGCAGCCAAAGACAGCGTATTAGTCAAATCGGGTTTGTAGGCACTCCCACCTACTCGTTGAAACATGGGTAGCTGATTATACAGCCAATCTAAAGTCTGTTTATAGGATTTCAAAATGTGTAATAATGAAGTACTACGCGTTTTATAGCTTATTCTGAAAGGCTAAAATGGTATATAATTTTTCCTATCTGTCGAGCAGGGGCTTTATCGTCCGCATTAAATTTGGTCTGCAATGCGGCATCCCGCGCTGGATCTAACAAACATTTTGAATTGTTTGTCGTGCCCTTGACTCCCGGAAAAGCCCGAATTACGTTGCCCTGTCTATCGACATCAATATCTACTACCACTATACCTTCTTGATTGCATTCATGGGCTATTATTTTTTTGACTAAAGCTTTTCGACCACCTAACATATAATTTCCATCACCATCCAATCCTACTCCGATGCCGTAATAGCTACTTGAATTAGGATCACCACTTATATCTCCTTTATCACCGGGTCGAGTGTCATCTCCTTCACTGCCTTGCGCCTGACCTTCCGTTTTAGGACCATCAATAAAGCTGGAAAGAGCCTCAGAAGTAGCTTTGTCTGGTTTGGGATCGACTTTTACCTCTTCTTTTACTTCCGTTTTGGTATCGGTTACCTGTTCACTCTTTTTTTCTTCTGATTTAATCACCGGAGCATCCTCTATGTCTTGTGTAACCACATTTTCCTCCACTACCGGTGTGGTTGTCTCTTCAGGTTGGGAAGACTGATCAGGAGCCATTTGTATGGCTTCTATAGGTTGGTTATCACCGCTGCCAAATTCTGTAGATCCAAAATTAATAGCTATACCTCTTTCCAAAGGAGGATCTAAATATTTTAAACCATAAAGAAATAGAATAAGCAGAATCACTAGGTGTATAACCGTCGTAATCAACAAACTCTTTTTCTCTTCTTTAGTTCTAACCATGGGTAGTAAAAACTGAAATTTAGCTCTTTATAAGATACTTACTAATTAGGCTTTACAGCCAAAATTATTTTGTATTGATTTCTATTGGCAATATCCATCACTTTTACGGCATGCTCAATGGGAACACCCTCTTCCGCACGGAGAATAATAGTAGGCTCATCGATACCGGCAAGCTTATTTTTTAGGAGATTTTCTAAAGCAGCCTCTCCCACTCTTTCATTGTCAATATAGTATACCAAATCATGGGTGATACTAACCGAAATATTTTGTTGGGCCATGGTTTTTCCTTTGGCCTTTGGAAGTATTAAATCCAAAGCGTCCGTAGCTACAGCCGTAGATGTCAACATAAAAAATATCAACAACAAAAACACGATATCGGTCATCGCGCTCATATTAAATCCGGCATCTATTTTATTTCTACCTCGAAGATTCATAATTAAGAGGGTTCATTTAACATATCCATAAATTCTAAAGCATTAGCCTCCATCAGGTGTACCAGTTTATCGGTTCGAATCACCAAGTGGTTGTACCCCATATACGCCACAATACCTACAATTAAACCGGCCACGGTGGTGGTCATAGCTAAATAAATACCTTCGGCCAATTGTCCCATTTCGGCTTGACCACTACTGGTTGCCAACTGGTGGAACGCTAGTACCATACCAATTACTGTTCCCAAGAATCCAATCATAGGAGCTGCTCCTGAAATGGTTGATAAAAGCCCCACATTTTTTTCTAGTTTATACACCTCTAATTTGCCGGCATTTTCAATGGCACTACTGATGTCTTCCAAAGGATTCCCGATTCGGGATATCCCTTTTTCGGTTAAACGAGCAACCGGAGTATTGTTTTGTGCACAAAGAATTTTGGCCCCTTGGATATTGCCCGATGCAACTTGTTCTTTAATTTGGTTCATAAAGTTTCTGTCTATTTTAGAAGCTGCCCGGATTGCAAAAATGCGTTCAAAATAAATATATACAGCAATAAAAAGCAGGACAAAAAGTATTCCAATAATGATAATTCCGGCCGCTCCACCATTCATTATCATTTCCATAATGGAGATAGTTCTTTCGACCGATTCAGTTTCGTTTAAAAGCTCTGAAGCTATTTCTTGTGATTGTTCTTGTAACATATAATTCTTTATTCTAATTTTAAGTTATTGAACGAATTGTTGTGATAAAAATTGTTTAAAAAATAAACTTAAACTGTAAAATAAAAACCAAAGCACCTACCAGAAATCCAGCCAGTGCCAGTAAAGTTATATTCTTTAAATACCAAATAAAATCAATTTTTTCCATTCCCATGGCAGCTACTCCTGCTGCTGATCCTATAATCAACATACTACCACCCGTACCCGTTGTATAGGCTATTAAATGCCAAAGTGAATCGTCAATGGGAAAATCAAACATAGCAATAGATGCAGCTACTAAGGGAACATTATCAACTACAGCAGACAACCCCCCTAAAATAATTGCTATTACTTCCATATTTGGAATAGCTAAAGTAAGTGATTCTGCTACATATTGTAAAGTTCCTACCTGTGCATTATCGATTTGACCAAAGACCATACTTTCTAAACCAGCTACTGCCAAAAGTATTCCTAAAAAGAATAAAATACTAGAAAATTCAATCTTTGATAAGGCTTTATGAGCCGAATACTCCCGGCGTTTTGCCGGTGTAAGATTTTTTTCGGGTCGAATATATTCAGACACCAACCACACCACACCTAAACTTAACATCATCCCCATATACGGTGGTAAACCGGTTACTGTCTTAAAAATAGGAACAAAGGCAATTGCTCCTAAACCGGTATAAAGCATTGCTTTACTACTCAACAGACGTTCTGAAGCCTCATCAACAATAACTATTTTTCGAGGAACATCACCCTTAAAAGCCTTTAATCTACTGGCAATTAATAACGGAACTAACAGACATACAGCAGCCGGTAAAAACACATAAATAATAACATGATAGGCTGTTATTTTATTGGCAATCCACAGCATCGTAGTAGTAACATCCCCTATGGGTGACCAAGCACCACCCGCATTAGCAGCAATCACCACGAAAGCAGCAAACCAAATTCTAAATTTAACTCGAGGCACTAATTTTCGTAGTACCGAGATAAGTATAATAGTAGAAGTTAAGTTATCAATAACTGCTGAAAGGAAAAAAGCTAAAATGGACAAGGTCCATAGTAATTTGATTTTACTTTTCGTTGTAATGTTGTTTTTAATAATATCAAATCCCCGATGTAAATCAACAATTTCTACAATGGTCATAGCGCCAATTAGAAAAAACAAAATTTCACCAATGCCATTAAAATGATGCATTAAGACTTGGTAAAAGCCAGCATTTTGAGATACTTTTTCGCCTTGAGCTATTGAAAAAATTTCACCATGAGAATTAATAACCGACAACCAGCCTTCATTAAATCCTAGAGCTAACAATGCCCAAACAAGAGTTCCCATCAGAAGGGCTGATACCGCCTTATCTAATTTCAACGGATGTTCTAAAGTTATCATTAAATAACCGATAACAAAAACTAGAAGGATCACATATGCCATGAGTTGACTATTTTAACAAGGTTTTTAAAGCTATTTCAAAAGCCGTTTTACTGAGGTTGGTTTTCGTGCTATTGAGATTATGAATTTCTTGAATAGCCTTCCTAATGGTTTGTGAAGTATCATTAAAAATAGCTTCATCCGTCATAGTCACCCGTTTTTCCATAAAATAAGCAAAAGCTCGAGCCATACCGCAATTAGCGATAAAATCAGGAAGTAAACTCACTTTTTCATCCGTATATTCCATAATGGGTCCAAAGAAGATTTCCTGATCGGCAAAAGGGACATTGGCACCACTAGAAATTACCTCCAATCCGGCTGCATGCATGCGATCAACTTGCTCTTTAGTCACTAATCGAGAAGCTGCACAGGGTACAAATATTTCGGCGGGTGTATCCCAAACTCGATTCATTATTTCATCAAAAGGTAATAAAGAGGCGGCGTGAAGTTGATTTCCTACCCTATTTAGATAAAACTGTCTGATTTCTTCAAATGAATAGCCCTTTTCGTTGATTAAACCACCGTGGCGATCAACAATGGCAACAATCTTAACCCCCATTTGTGCCAAGTAAAATGCCGCGGCCGATCCCACATTACCAAATCCTTGAACGATGGCTCTTTTTTGAGTTAGGTCACCTCCGTATATATCGTAAAAATGACCCACCGCTTGAGCTACTCCATAACCGGTAATCATATCGGCAACCTTGTAATCGCGATGGATGTCGGGGGAGTATTCCGGCTGATCAAGCACTTTAATAACTCCTTGGCGCAATTGACCAATACGATTTATTTTTTCCCCCTCAGGGGCTTGAAAATGTCCGTTAAAAACACCTTCTTGAGGATGCCAAATTCCACAGTCTTCCGTAAAAGGAATTACCTCGTGTATTTCGTCTATGTTTAAGTCTCCTCCCGTACCGTAATATCCTTTGAGTAAAGGTGTAACTGCTTTGAACCAGCGTTGTAAAACTCCTTTTTTGCGAGGATCAGCCGGATCAAAATTAATGCCCGATTTTGCCCCACCTATAGGGGGACCGGCCACGGAGAATTTTACCTCCATGGTTTTGGCTAACGAAAGCACCTCATTTTTATCCAATCCTAATCGCATTCGAGTACCACCACCAGCAGCACCACCACGCAACGAATTAATTACAACCCAACCCTCGGCCTCAGTTTCGGTATCGTTCCAATGAAAAACTATTTCAGGAGATTTTTGTTCAAATTGCTTGAGAAGTTCTTTCATATGGCTTCGTAGAAATTTGCTTCCAAATATAACAAAACATTATGGGAGAAAACAGCTATTCGTAAGCTATTTTATCTATTTTCCAAGATATTAATTTGATTTCAAATAGGACTTAAATAAATAAATCCCGACGAATGGTCATGAGAAGCTCCCGTCACACTGGACAGACAATTCGGTTTTCCCAGCAGTCTGAGCAAACCTAATAATCCAAAAACCAATGCCTCCTTGTAATCTACTATTTTTTTTTCAGGAACCACTAAAGGGACTTTTTTATAAGATTGAATTCTTTGCAGCAAATAGGTGTTATACGCACCCCCACCTGTGACAAGTACTTGACGACCTTCTTCCACATGAGCTGCTAATTGAATGGCTATATGCTCTGTATAAGTGTGTAATAAATCTTCTACTCTATAAAATTCCTCTGAAAATAAGGGAAATATATACTGATTTACCCATTCTAAACCCAACGATTTAGGAGGTGGTTGCTTATAAAATTCTAATTGATTGAGTTGTTCTAACAAACCAGGTATCAACTGACCTTGTGCGGCCCACTGCCCCTCAGCATCATAGGAAGCACCTCGTTTTTCTGCCAGATAATTTAATACAATGTTTACCGGACAAATGTCATAGGCCATGCGACGTCCTTGCTCTTCTTTTGAAATATTTGAAAATCCACCCAAATTTAAACAGTAATCATATTCACCAAAAAGTAGCCTATCACCCATTGGAACCAAAGGAGCACCTTGCCCTCCCAAGGCCACGTCTTGTACTCGAAAATCACAAACCACAGTTTGTTGTAAAAGTTTAGCTAGTTCGGGTTGATTACCAATCTGCAAGGTCACCCCGCGATGTGGTTGATGCAAAATGGTATGCCCGTGAGAACACACCGCATCCAAATCTTCAATGTCCTTTTGAGAAATAAACTCCTGGATTTGTTGAGCCAAATAACGTGTATAGTCCTGGTCGAGTTCTTGTAATTTTTCTTCGGAATCATGTATCGCTTCTCGCAAACGAAGCCTCCATTCTTTAGAGTAAGGAATAGTATCGGCACTTAATATTTCAAATTCCCAAGCAACCTGCTCACGAGCAGTAATACTACAATACGCTAAATCAAGACCATCTAAAGATGTACCTGACATGACACCAATTACATGATATGTTGTGGATTTCAACGAAAAAATTTTACAATGACTGTAAAAATAATAAAACGGTTGAAGTAATAAAAAATAAAAAGCCGCCCTACTTGGGAGTTAGGCGGCTAAGGCAATTGTGTTTCATTTAATAATCATTAACCAATTTAATTTTAAATGATTGCCGGGACAAATATACTATGCACGAATAGAATTAAAAAATTTTTATTTAAAATTAACTAATTTTAATATAACTTTATAAAAATCTTCACACCGAATTAGTACTTTTTGATGGCAATCTATCAATAAAAATGATCAAATTTTACAGTTTTACAATCAGTCCAGAAGGCTCTAGCCCATTTTTTTGATATAAAAAAGAATAACTTTGTGCTTTTAATAAGCTTTTTGTGAGAAATCAGCAACTAAGTCCTTTTTTTAAAAATCCCAATCAGGTATCCCTGTTTATAAAACGAGAAGACCTGCTACACCCCGAAATTTCTGGAAATAAATACCGTAAACTCAAGTACAATTTAGAAAGGGCTCAACAAGAAAACCACCACACCCTATTGACTTTTGGGGGTGCTTTTTCCAACCATCTCTTGGCAACTGCTGCCGCAGGAAAAGAATACGGATTTCGCACTATCGGCCTCGTTCGGGGAGAAGAGTTAGCAGTAACATCGGCTCTTAATCCCACCTTAAAAAAAGCCCAAGACTACGGTATGCAGTTACATTTCGTAGATCGAAACACCTATAGAAATAAAAACCAGCCTGACTTTATCAATTCCTTATCTGCTACTTGGGGCAACTTCTATTTACTCCCAGAAGGGGGCACTAACGAATGGGCAGTCAAAGGCTGTGAAGAAATCCTAACTCCCCAGGATACTATTTTTGACTATATCTGCGTTAGTGTGGGTACTGGAGGAACCTTAGCGGGTATTGCTAACAGTGCGTCAAAACATCAACAGGTACTTGGATTTTCGGCTTTGAAAGGCGATTTTCTAAAAACTGAAATTAGTCGTTGGACAAAGCATACTAATTGGCAACTCACCGATGCTTATGCTCTGGGTGGCTACGCCAAAACCACGGACCAACTAATCGCATTTATGAATTATTTTAAAGAAAAAACCGATATTCCTTTAGACCCGATTTACACCGGAAAAATGATGTTTGGGTTGGTAGACCTTATCCAACAGGGTAAATTCCCAAAAAATTCACGTATTTTAGCCGTCCATACCGGAGGATTGCAAGGCATCGCAGGAATGAATCGTAAACTGACCCAGCAAAAGCGGTTATTGATAGACTAGGAACCTTAAAATTCGGTGGCATATTTGACTTTATATAGAGTGACTACAAATTTTTCTGACAAAAAAATATGAGAAGAAAATTGACAAAATTCCCCTATACATTACTCCTTCTAATTAGTTTTTTAATAGTTGGATCTTGTGGAACCAAGAAAAAAATTTCTAAGAAAAATACTACTGTTAAAAAAGAGGTAATTCGCATCCCCAAAGACGACACTACACCGGTAATTACTGTTAACGAAGACCTACCGGTTGAAACTCCGTATGAAAAACCCAACAGTACAATGACCTATGCGGAAGTGGTGGCCTTGTACATTAATAATTTTAAAGAAATTGCGCAAACCGAAATGCGTCTCTACGGCATCCCTGCAAGTATTAAATTAGCCCAGGGCATTTTAGAATCCGGTGCGGGTAGAGGAGATTTAACCAGTCGCTCCAACAACCACTTCGGAATTAAATGTCACAATTGGACCGGAGATGTAGTGTATCACGATGACGATGAATTACAAGAATGTTTTAGGAAATACAACGACCCTAAATATTCCTTTAGAGACCATTCGTTGTTTTTAACCGGACGACCTCGCTATAGCGATTTGTTTAAACTAAAAAAAGACGATTACAAGGGGTGGGCTCGCGGATTGCGTAAGGCGGGCTATGCAACCGATCCAAAATATCCGGAGAAATTGATTCGCATCATTGAACAGTACGAATTGTATAAACTTGATGCCGAAGTATTAGGAAATGAAGTAACGGTTGTTAAAGATGAAGAAAACAAAATTAACACCTATACTGTACGCCCCGGTGACACCCTGTATTCTATCGGCAAACGATTTAACATTCCTGTGGAAACCTTAAAACAATACAACGGATTATTGAATAATGATATTAAAGTCGGTCAGGTGTTATATCTCAATACCCATTAAGATCGCATCACCACTTCCAAAATTGATTCATTAAACCCTAAATACTCTATTATGCTTTACCAAAGAAGCAGTGCTTTATTTGTAGAGGCACAAAAATATATACCCGGCGGTGTCAACTCTCCGGTTCGGGCTTTTAAAGGCGTTGGAGGCACTCCTCTTTTTATCAAAAAAGCGGAAGGAGCCTATTTGTATGACGAAGACAATAATCGGTATATTGATTATATCAATTCTTGGGGCCCGATGATTTTAGGGCATGCCTACCCTCCGGTAATAGAAGCCATTATTGCTAAAGCCAAACAGGGAACCTCTTTTGGTGCTCCAACAGAAATTGAAACTGAAATCGCACAACTTGCCGTTTCTATGGTTCCCTATATTGATAAAATACGGTTTGTAAATTCAGGAACAGAGGCTTGTATGAGTGCCGTACGATTGGCACGCGGTTATACTCAAAAAGAAAAAATAATTAAATTTTCGGGGTGTTACCATGGTCATTCCGATGCCTTCTTAATTGCTGCAGGAAGCGGTTCATCGACCTTTGGGGTACCCAATAGTGCCGGAGTAACCCAAGGAGCTGCCCAAGATACCCTGTTGGCGGATTTTAATTCCTTAGAAAGTGTAGAGAGATTATTTACTGATAATCTCAATCAAATTGCGGCTATCATCCTAGAACCCGTTCCTGGAAATATGGGGTGTATTCCTCCCAAACCCGGGTTTTTAGAAGGTATTCGACAGCTTTGTGACAGGTATAATGCATTACTCATTTTTGATGAAGTAATGACCGGATTCCGGTTGGCTCCTGGGGGCGCCCAAGAATACTACAATATAAAAGCCGATATTGTTTGTTTTGGTAAAGTAATCGGCGGTGGATTACCGGTAGGGGCTTTTGCTGCCAATCATGAAATCATGAACCACTTAGCTCCTTTAGGACCCGTGTATCAAGCAGGTACCCTTTCGGGAAATCCCTTAGCTATGGCGGCGGGGCTTGAAATGCTCCGAGCCTTGAATAAAGACCGAGCGATTTACCAACGTTTGGAAGAGAAAACAGCTTATTTAGAGCAAGGAATCCACTCTGTTTTATCCAAAAACGAAATCGAATTTACCATTAATCGAGTGGGATCAATGATCTCCGTATTTTTTGATAAACGAGAAGTATCCGATTTTAAAACAGCTACCTATGGAGATAATCCACAGTTTAGAGAATTTTTCCACAAACTTTTAAAAGGAGGCGTCTATATAGCACCCTCGTCCTACGAGACCTGGTTTATTACGGATGCGTTGACCTATCAAGATTTAGATTACACCCTATCGATAATTGATAAAGCTACTCAGCGAGCATAAAAAAAGGGCAGTCTATATGGACAGCCCTTTTTACATTATTTAGTTTTATTATTCTTTATATTGTTTATACTGATCTGCGGTTAATGCAGCTTTAAGTTCTTTTTCGAAAGTTTCATCTACGGCTTTTTTATCAGCCTCTGAAATAGAGGATTTGGCGTAAGCGGCTTCTTTCTTTACGAAAGCTCTAAAGAGCGTTCGTTGCTGATCTCCAGTTAATTCTAATTTTTCTGAAAGCTCTGCTACCTTAACTTTGGCGATTTCTTCTGGTTTTTGCTGAGCAAAAACACTACTACTGCCTAATAACATTAAAAAGGTAACAGCTAATATTGAAACAAATTTTTTCATTTTTAAAATTTTGATTTTTAATTTTCTAATTACTAATATAAATAATTCTAATTAAATAGTACCAATTATCAAGCCAAAAAAAAATGCCCTCCTAAAATTCAGAGAGCATTTTTTAAAGATAACCACATTTTAATTTAAAAGACTAATTCTAATTTTAGTTTTTCTTCTGATATTTTTGCTGCTTTTTAGCTTTCATGTTTTGCTTCTTAATTTTCTTCAATTCTTGCCAGCGAGCATACTGCTCGTCTGTAAGAATTTCTTTCATTTGTGCGTGATATTTATCTTTTTCTGCTTTAAAAGCCTCTTTTTTGTTTTTCATATCCGCTTTCTGGTCCGTGCGTTTGGCTTCGCGTTGTTTTGCTTTCTCTAAATGCAACTCCAACACTTGCTGCTTTTGACTTTCCGTAAGTTGTAATTTTTCAGCTAACTGCGAAACTTTTTTATGCACTCTTTCCTCTTTAGTCATCGTAGAATGGGTAGCCGTCAACGCCGCATCACTTTGTTGGCTAAAGACACCAGTAAATGTCAAAACACATACTATCAACAATAATTTTTTCATTTCTTTCAGTTTATGTTATTATGTTCTTTTGACAAGATTTTTATAAGAAGGTTTAATTACTTTCTCATTTTTTTTAATAATAATTTTTTTAAACAAAAAAACCTTAACTCAGTTTGTATATGTAAGAATAGTGCTAAGCCCTACCAACAACACTTTTTGGGGTAAAAAAACATAAAACAAATCAGCAATAAACTACCAAAAAAAGGAGAAATTGCCATCCGATTAAGAGGGCAATTTCTCCGCTGTTATCTATTTATAGAAACTTCCTGTAAACAGAGTCTCTAATATTTTCCCGTAAGGGTACCCTTATTTTATAATGATACGGGTGTTGTAAGTATAAGAATCTCCGGTTATTTGTAAAATATAAATACCCGTTTCTAAGTGTCCTAGATCTATTTGATTGACTCCGTTTAAATGTTGTGATTGCGAGATTACTTGTCTTCCATTAATATCGTAAAGCGTAATTTGACTGGTTCCCATATCGTAACGAGAAACAATATGCACTAACCCATCGGTAGGATTAGGGAAAATCATAAATTGGTTTAGATCGTTGGTAGAGGTACCTAGAATACATTCTTCCGGTACTGTAAAATCTTCCACTTGGTCAAAACGATTGTGGGCACTACCTTGGCTGGCGTTTAATCCGAGCCCTCTTTTGGCAAATGCCCGCCAAATAATACAGTAGTTTTCGCCGTCATTGGCCAATTGGTCCGCCTCGATGATAGCATCCCGGCCATTGACAAAACCTGGAGAACAATTTTGAATTTTTAAACCATCGACTACCAATTGTAAGGCGATATTATTGCCTCCCGTTCCGAAATAGATATCGGGATCATAACCGTGTTTATCGATCAAATCCCAAGTTAAATCCCAAAGCATAGTTGCCCAAACAAACCCAATTCCATGAGGGCGACTTATATTTGAGTTATTCGTGTCTCCATAAGTATAAGGATTCACGGCCATATTGGTGTTGTAGGGTGCGGGACGAATACCTTGTCCATCGATGGGTTGCCCTACCACATAGGTTCCTACTCCCCGGTTTTGATCTCGGGTATCCCCTTCCTTCATAGTGAGCATGAGGCCAAAATAATCACTCCAACCTTCTCCCATTTGTTCGTCATTTTGTAAACAACTGACATTAAACCCTCCTCCGGTAAGTCGGTTAGAAATACCATGACCGTATTCGTGGATGATAATACCCGTGTCTAAAGAACTATCAAAAGCAAAAGGGCCTTCGTTAAGTAAAGTCGCGTTGATGTTATCCCCATTGCTTAAGGAAGCAATGATAGGATCCCCATCGGCTTGAGAAATCATAATGGTAGGAATAGTCACTAGATCACCGACTTCTCCAGCACCCATTAATATGGGTGGTCCTGCTTCATTGTTGACAATTATAACCGCAACAGCGCCCATATTCTGAGCTGCCAAAGCTTTGAATCCAAATTCGCAACCACCCCGGTGAATCACGGCAATTTTACCATTGATTGCACCTCCGTTAGTAATTGTCTCACAAGCATCATACGGATTGGATCCACTATCGGTAACCAATACCATATTGGCCGTTAAAGGTGAGGTCGGTACCGGTTCACCAAAAGCTGCTTCTATACCCGAATACCCACCCGCTAAGGGGCCGTTGTTAATAGTTAGAAGTTCACTCATGCCGTTATTGTCCCACAAGTACATCTGCATACGTGGATTGTTACCCTCTGGTGGAGTCGCAAAGTTGGCATTATTTGTACCTGAGCCGTCTTGAGCATCTGCATTGACATAATCATTGCCCAAACCTTGACCACTGTAATTGGTTTGTTGAAAATTCCAATTGGGCTCATCAAAACCATATTGCACAAAAATATCATGGATGATGTTGTTCCAATAAAATAGATTGGTAATGGACGCATTGACATGACCGATGGGTGGCTGATTAAAATTATAGGGAAAATCAAACTCCAAATCAGGACCACCTTCGGCCGAGTTACCCGAATTATTCCCGGCTAAGTCGGCACGCGCACGCACGTTGTTTCCTCGGGTTATGGTGTATTCGGGCCCTACAACACCATTGGTATCATGCCAACCAAAAGGAGAGGCTATGGGATCACCAGGTTGACTTTCTAAAGAGTGGTTTCCGTGATTCGGACTTTCTATCGGAAGGGCATATACCCGATACACCGAACCATCGTTAGGAGTCCATGTTAAAACACCTTGTAATTGTTCGCTGTCTAATGTCAAATTGGTGTACTGATAATGCTCTGTATCAAAGCGACAATCCGTCATCCAGTTATGGGTACTCAACAAATCGCCTGTAAGGGCATCAATACGAACACTGTACCAAGCCTGAATATTTTTGGGATAAATGGATAAATCCCACGCCAATCGCAATTGACTAAAATCTTCATTCGGTTGAAAAACTAATTTTACAGGTATGTTTTCAAAAGAAATTTCTCCAGTATTAAACAAATACGAATACGTACTTTGCTGTTCTAACATTTGTAAATTAGTTGGAAGTGTAATTCCTAATTTCGCGCAAGCGGCCACTATGGCATCTGCCGGAGTAAGAGTAGGTGTAGTGGTGTTAATGCGTTGTTGTAAAGAGTTTATAAAATCTACTTTAGCCGTTTTGATTTCCCCCGCTTGATTGATACCTAAAACACTGAGTGCATTAAAAATCTCTATATTTTGGTAGCGTTGCTGTACAAAAACGGTATGAATATTCATACTTTGTGAAAATCCTTGAGAAGTTATCTGCAAGTCACTTACATCTGTTGCATTTAACTGATATTGCTGGTGGTTTTGGTCAAAAAACCGATCGATATGGGAGGTAAAATCTTGGGCGTACATCCCGGACAACAGAAAGAGTAAAAAAATGAATTGAATAAATTTTTTCATAGTTTGTTAGTTTGGGGTTTTAATTAGTTGCTTTAATGATTAAATGACGGAGGACCAAGGTACTAAAAATTATGTTTTGATGAGGTCCTAAATTACGAAATGTAATTTCTATCTTTGTAGAGAACACTAAAAAAAACACGAGAATGGCGCAAAAAAGGCTGTTTTTACTCGATGCGTATGCCTTAATTTTCAGAGGATATTATGCATTTATAAAAAATCCACGAATTAATTCCAAAGGCATGGACACTTCGGCTATATTGGGATTTATGAATTCTCTATTAGATGTCATTCGGCGTGAAAGACCTGAATATTTAGCGGTTTGTTTTGATAAAGAAGGAAGTGAAGTACGTAGCGAGATGTATGCCGATTATAAAGCCAATCGGGACGCTACTCCAGAAGCAATCAAGATAGCGGTTCCCTATATCCAAGCAATTTTAAAAGCCATGTATATTCCTGTGATTGAAATCCCGGGATTTGAAGCGGATGATATTATCGGCACCCTAGCCAAAAAAGCTGAAAAAGAAGGTTATCAAGTGTATATGGTTACTCCCGACAAAGATTTTGGCCAGCTGGTATCTGAAAATGTTTTTATGTATCGTCCTGCCCGTTTAGGGAATGGTGTCGAAATTTGGGGTATACCAGAGGTACAGGAGCGTTTTGGGGTAAAAGACCCAATTCAAGTAATTGATTATCTCGGGATGATGGGAGATGCATCAGACAACATACCCGGTTTACCGGGAGTAGGTGAAAAAACCGCTAAAAAATTTATTGAAGAATACGGTTCCTTAGAAAACCTGTTAGCACATGCCGATCAAATCAAGGGGAAATTAGGTGAAAAAATCAGGGAACAGGCTGAATTGGGCTTACTTTCAAAAAAACTGGCTACCATCATCACCGATTGTGAGGTAGAATTTAACGAGTCAGACTTTGAACTCAGCATCCCCGATACCGAAAAAGTAATGCAAATCTTTGATGAGTTAGAATTTCGGCAAATCAAAGAACAATTTATCCGACTTGTACAAACCAGTACTTCATTTGACGGAATTACACAAGAAGTGGGTACCGCTGAAAATACTTTACCCCCGGGTTCCATCCCGAGTCCTAGCACCCCCACTTCCAAAACCAATCGAAATGCCGGTGCGGGACAATTTTCACTCTTTGGGGACGAAAATCCCAGCGATATAGCCAAGGTGTTTTCTTCCCGTAAAACTCATGCTGATACCCCTCATTTTTACCAAACCGTTCAACCCGGCTTGGGTGTGGAGTTGTTTATATCATCACTGATGGCTCAATCCAGTGTGTGCTTTGATACGGAAACAACCAGCCTAGATCCCTTAGAGGCTACTCTAGTGGGTATAGCTTTTTCTTGGGAAAAAGGTCAAGGTTTTTATTTACCCATACCCGAAGATCCCAACCAAGCGCAAGAACTTGTTGAAAAATTGCGCCCTTTTTTCGAAAATGAATCCATTGAAAAAGTCGGTCAAAACTTAAAGTACGATATCAAAGTACTCTCCAAATACGGAATCCGGGTATTTGGTAAACTCTTTGACACGATGTTGGCTCATTACTTAATTAACCCCGATATGCGGCACAATATGGATGTATTGGCTGAAACTTACCTCAATTATACACCCATTTCAATAACCGAATTATTGGGCAAAAAAGGGAAGGGACAACGCTCCATGCGGGAAATACCATTGGACCAACAGACCGAATATGCGGTTGAAGATGCCGATATAACGTGGCAACTTAAATCACATTTTGAGGAAGAGCTGGCCGAGGCCAATACCCGAAACTTATTTGACCAAATAGAAATCCCCTTACTTTCGGTACTGGCTTCCATGGAATTAGAAGGTATCCGTTTGGACGTACCCTTTTTAAATTCGCTTTCGCGAAAGCTGGACCAAGATATAGCTGTCCTAGAAAAAGAAATCTATCAAGAAGCCGGTGAAACCTTTAATATTGCTTCTCCCAAACAATTGGGCGACATTTTGTTTGACAAACTAAAAATCATTAAAAATCCCAAGAAAACCAAAACGGGTCAGTATTCAACGGCTGAAGACGTACTTTCTTATTTGTCCAAAGACCACAAAATTGTCCGAGATGTATTGCAATACCGCGAACTTGCCAAACTAAAAAGCACTTACGTAGATGCTTTACCCCTACAGGTAAGTCCACATACAGGCCGTGTTCACACCGAATTCATGCAAACCGTTGCTTCCACCGGACGTTTGAGCAGCAACAACCCCAACTTACAAAATATTCCGATCCGTACTGAGCGAGGGCGCCAAGTACGAAAAGCGTTTATACCTCGCGATGAAAATTATACCATACTTTCAGCCGACTATTCTCAAATAGAACTTCGAATTATCGCCGCCCTCAGTGGAGAACCCAATCTCATAGAAGCCTTTAAAAAAGGAGAGGATATTCACGCGTCCACCGCATCAAAAGTGTTTCAAGTACCTTTAGAAAAGGTGACACGAGAACAACGGAGTCACGCCAAAACAGTTAATTTTGGTATTATTTATGGCGTATCTGCTTTTGGCTTGAGTAATCAAACTGATTTAAATAGAACCCAAGCTAAAGAACTTATTGATACCTACTACTTAACCTATCCCAGGCTAAAAGCTTATATCTCGGAACAAATTGATTTTGCACGCGAAAACGGCTATGTACAGACTGTATCGGGGCGAAGAAGATATCTCAAAGATATTAATTCTCAAAATGCTGTAGTACGAGGCGGTGCCGAACGAAATGCGGTCAATGCCCCCATACAAGGAAGTGCCGCCGATATTATTAAAATGGCGATGATACAAATTCACCAAAAACTCATCCAAGGAAATTTTAAAACCAAAATGTTGTTACAAGTTCACGACGAATTGGTCTTTGATACCTACAAACCCGAACTGGAAGAGGTTAAAGAATTGATTAAAACTGAAATGGAAAATGCTTTTCCGCTAGAGGTTCCCTTAGTAGTAGATATGGGGACCGGTGATAATTGGCTGGAAGCACATTAAAAGAAAGCTGTTCATTTTGTAACAATTTAATCAAACTTTCGACTTACCCATCGAGAAGTTTAATCTATTTTATATATATGAATCATTTAAAAATTTATTTTACAGTAATTGCATTATTTATGACTTTATTATCAGTAAATGCACAATTTCAAGGTGATTGGAAAGGCGAGATTGATGTTCAAGGTATGAAACTCGAAATCATCTTCCACATAACCGAAGACAATGGAACCTACACATCTACCATGGATGTACCTATGCAAGGAGCTGCTGGTTTGCCGGTAGATAAGACGGAAGTATCGGGACAAGAGATTACCTTATCGCTATCCAGTTTCCAAATCAAATACAGTGGAACTTTAGCGGGTGATACTATAAGTGGAAATTTTGAACAAGCCGGGATGGAGTTGCCTTTAGTATTACAAAAATTTGTGAGTACCCTACCCGGTGACACCACCTTACCAAGTAGCGAAGAAGAACTCAAAAAGTTAGCCGACTTGGATCAAGGTACCTACAAATATTCAGTAGCTGATTATTTTGCTAGACCTAAAGCGGCTGCTTTTCAACTGTCACCCGACGGTAAGTATATGTCGTATATGGAAAAAGACAGTGATAACAAAAATCACGTATATGTTAAAAATGTAGCTACCGGTGAGGTAATACGTGCCATCGAAGAAGAAGACGAATTGATTCGTGGCTACGGTTGGATTAATAACGAACGTCTTTATTATTTAATGGACCAAGGAGGAAATGAAAATTACCATATCTATGCCGCCAATATTGATGGCTCGAATGTTAAAGATCTTACTCCCTTTGAAGATGTTACTGCCAGTATCGTCAACTTATTAAAAGATCAGAAAGACTACATCATCATTTCGATGAATAAAAACAACAAGCAGATTTTTGAGCCTTTTAAATTAAATGTAGTTACCGGCGAACTTACTCTGTTGTATGAAAATAGCGATGTTAATAATCCTATTCAAGACTACATCTTTGATAAAGATGGCAACATGCGTGGCTATGTTAAATTAGTCAATGGTATTGAAATGGAAACCTATTATAAAGATAAAAACTCCCAAGATTTTAAATTACTTAAAAAAACCAATTGGGACGACACCTTTTATATTACAGCATTTAACTACCGCTCAAGCAACCCCGATGAAGCCTATGTAGTTACCAATTTGGATAGTGATAAAATTAAAATCGTTCTTTATGATCTAGCTAAAAATGAACAGATCAAAGAAGTATACTCACATCCAGTTTACGATATTTCGGGTTTACGCTTATCGCGAAAAAGAAACTACGAGTTAGATGCTTTCCAATACCAAGGCGAAAAACTTGAGATCGTTCCGGTTAGTGATTTGTATAAAAAAATGGATGCGACCATTCGAACTCAATTTCCCGGAAAACAATATTACATTGTTGACCACGACGATGACGAAAACACGTTTTTAGTGGCTATCCAAAGTGATAAACTATATGGAACTTACTACCAATACGATGTAAAAAGCGGCCAGTTGACATTTTTACATGACTTAATGCCTCAATTAAAAGAGGAAGATATGGCCGAAATGCGTCCTATCTCTTTTACCAGTCGAGATGGACTTACCATTTATGGTTATATTACTTTACCAAAAGCTGCCCTACAAGGCCAAAAAGTACCACTAATAGTTAATCCTCACGGTGGTCCGCAAGGAATTCGTGACACCTGGGGCTTTAATCCTGAAACACAACTTTTTGCTAGCCGAGGGTACGCCACCTTACAAGTGAATTTTAGAATTTCAGGAGGATACGGAAAAGAGTTTTTACGTGCTGGTTTTAAACAAATTGGACGTAAATTGATGGACGACATTGAGGATGGTGTACAATATGTGATTTCACAAGGATGGGTTGATAAAGATAGAATCGCTATTTACGGAGGAAGCCACGGCGGATATGCCACCTTAATGGGATTAATTAAAACACCCGACTTATACGTTTGTGGTGTTAACTATGTAGGAGTTTCAAACATCGAAACTTTTTTCGAGTCATTTCCTGAATATTGGAAACCTCTTCGCGAAATTGTAAAAGAAATATGGTATGATTTAGACAACCCGGAAGAAGCCAAAATTGCTCGGGAGGTATCACCCGTTTACCAGGTAGATAAAATCAAAAAGCCGTTGTTTGTAATTCAAGGTGCCAATGACCCTCGGGTTAAAATTGCAGAGTCTGACCAAATAGTAACAGCACTCCGCAACAAAGGTTTCGCGGTACCGTATATGGTTAAATACAATGAAGGACACGGATTTGCACGTGAAGAAAACAGACTAGAATTATATACCTATATGCTTGGGTTCTTAGCACAACACCTCAAGTAAAATAAATATCACTGAACTTTAAAATCCGGAGACTTAACCCTCCGGATTTTTTTATACCCCTCACTGACATAAAATTATGCTCCAATCCTTTTATAATGTTTCTACTTTCTTATTTTTACCAAAAAAAATAGTTTATGGCTACGATTTTCACAAAAATTATCGAAGGAGAAATCCCTGCCTACCGGGTAGCAGAAAATGAAGATTTTTTAGCTTTCTTGGATATTAATCCCAATGTACCGGGACACACTTTGTGTATTCCTAAAATTGAAGTGGATAAAATCTTTGATTTGGAAGAAGAAACCTATCTCCATTTGATGAAATTTTCCAGAAAAGTAGCTCACGCACTCCAAAAATCAGTTCCTTGTAAACGAATCGGCGTGGCCGTAGTGGGTTTGGAAGTACCTCATGTACACGTTCACTTGATTCCTCTCAACCAAATGCAGGATATGGATTTTAGCAAAAAAACACCCATGACCCATGACGAGTTTGACGCTTTAGCCAAATTAATTCAGTCGCACCTAAATTCCTAATCCACAATTTTAATGGATATTTGAATACAAGTTCCTTTGTCAATAATCGACTCTTTGACTTTGATTTTGCCGTTGTGGTAATCTTCAACAATTCTTTTAGTGAGTGACAACCCCAATCCCCAACCTCGAGTTTTAGTAGTAAAACCGGGAGTAAAAATCTTATTAAAATTCTTTTTGGGCATACCTCTACCCGTATCTGATACCAAAATATATACTTGGCTCGTGTTTTCAACTATTTCAACGGTCAGTGTTCCTTGGCCCTTCATGGCATCCATAGCATTTTTGGCTAAATTCTCTACGGCCCAACCAAATAGCTGTTTGTTAAGCATTACATAAATAGGTTTGTCAGGTACTAAGGTTTTAAATTCGATAAGTTTACTACTTCTCCTTTTCAGATAATCTATCGCTTGTAGGGTTTCTGAAACGATATCTTTTTTCTCTAAAATAGGCACCGAACCAATTTTTGAGAAACGATCAGTAATGGTTTGTAACCTAAATATGTCTTTTTCCATTTCTGTTATATACGCCTCATTGACTTGCTCTTGTTTTAAAATTTCGGTCCATCCTACCAAAGAAGACAAAGGAGTTCCAATTTGATGCGCGGTTTCTTTAGCCATTCCTGCCCACAAACGATTTTGTTCCGAGACTTTGCGGGTACGTAGAAAGAAATATACCAGTGAAACAAACAATAAAATGATCAGTACAATAAAGATTGGGTAGTAAGTAATTTTTTGAATCAGTTTAGAATTTCCATAATAAATGATACTATACACTTCGTCTTCGTGAGTAACTTCAATCGGGGTATATTGCTTTTTAAAAGACTCAATCATTTTTTCTACCTGATTGACATTTTTAACCTTTTCGGGGTCAATATTATTAAATGTATAATGCTCCATCGGGTCCTCTGAATTGGATTCAAAATGGTAGAGGATCATCGGCGTGGTTTTATTTTTAGTAAGTATATCTAAAGCTAATTGAGTTAGATTAGTGTCTAAATCCTCTTGGATGAGCAGTTCCTGTGCCGAAGCCCAGATTTCCATTTTTTTTCGCTCGCTGTCTTTGAGTTGATTAAAAAACACAAAGGTATTCCAAAGTATAAGGGTAGTTGTAGCAATAGATACTACAATGATGATTATTTTAAAATGATTGCGGTCGTTACTCATAAATTAGGAATAGTATTAAACTTGTAAATATAACGAATCGTAGGTGTTGACAATATAACTGCAAAGCACAAATATAATTGTGTAAGTCTTCCCTAAAAAATAGCAGAATTATGTAACTTTGTATGATATGATTTCAATAGATCCTAATACCATTTCTACTGGCCGTTTGCACGGGCATTTGTTAGGGGCGGTAACACCTCGCCCCATAGCTTTTGCGAGTACGATAGACAAAGACGGGAATATCAATTTAGCGCCGTTTAGCTTCTTTAATGTATTTAGTGCTAACCCACCCATTTTAATTTTTTCTCCTGCTCGAAGAGGAAGAGATAACACTACTAAGCACACCTTCGAAAATGTGTTAGAGGTAAAAGAAACGGTAATCAATATCGTCAACTACAAGATGGTACAGCAGATGTCATTAGCATCGACTGAGTACCCCAAAGGAGTAAACGAATTTGTAAAAGCAGGTTTTACCCCTCTAAAATCAGTAAAAGTCAGTCCGCCGCGTGTTGCGGAGAGTCCGGTACAGATGGAATGTGTCGTCAAGGAAGTGATTTCGTTGGGCGATCAAGGAGCGGCTGGCAACTTAGTTATTTGTGAGGTGGTGTATCTTCATATCCAATCGGATATACTGGACGAAGAAGGAATTATTGATCAACACAAAATCGATACCGTGGCTCGGATGGGTGGTAATTGGTACACCCGAGCTCAAGCGGGTATGTTTGAAGTACCCAAACCGCTGACCACTATGGGCATAGGAGTGGATCAAATTCCTGAAACAATTCGCCTAAGCAGTGTTTTAACAGGCAACGATCTGGGCGTATTGGGCAATGTTGAAAAATTACCAACCCGTAAGGAAATTGACCAATTTATCCAAAAACAGCTACGTGTAAAAGATGTACTAGACAGAAAGGATGTAGCAGAAATTCATAACTTAGCTAAAGAGTATATACAACAAGGCGATGTGCTTTCGGCATGGAAAGTATTGCTTGCAGAAATCTAATAATATGGAAATACAAGGAACGATTAAGCAAATTGGAGAAACCCAGACTTTTGGCTCCAACGGATTTAGAAAAAGAGAAGTAGTGATTACCACTAACGAACAATACCCACAATTTTTGTTAGTTGAATTTATACAAGACAAAACCGATTTACTCAATTCTTATAAACCGGGCCAAGAGGTAAAAATAAGTATCAATTTACGCGGTCGAGAGTGGGTTAATCCACAAGGCGAAACCAAATATTTTAATTCCATTCAGGGATGGCGTATCGAAAGTATAGACACATCCACCGCAGGAATGCCTCCGATGCCTCCGGCGGAGCAATTTGAATCCATCCAAGATATGGACTCCCAGGACGATACAGACGATTTACCTTTTTAAAATGAGTTGCTTATACCCATAAGCTATGTTTTTTTATATACAAGGTAGCCCTTTTCCGGATCCCGCATCAGCAGACCATGACGGACTTTTGGCGGTTGGAGGAGATTTATCTGTAGATACCCTGCTTAAGGCCTATTGCAGTGGGATTTTCCCGTGGTATAACGAAAACGACCCCATTTTATGGTGGAGTCCCGACCCAAGAATGGTACTCTTTCCTGATAAATTCAAAGTTTCCAAAAGCTTTCGAAAGATTCTTAGAGACCCAGGTTTTCAGGTGACTTTTAACCAAAATTTTGAGCAGGTCATTGAGGCCTGTGCCAGTATTTCCCGAAGTGGTCAACGAGGTACCTGGATTACCCAGGAGATTAAACAAGCCTATATGGAATTACACCGACAGGGTTTTGCAGTTTCGGTGGAATGCTGGTACCAAGGAAATTTAGCGGGAGGACTGTACGGAATAGACTTAGTAGATAAAAAAGTGTTTTGTGGCGAAAGTATGTTTCATACCGTTAGCAATGCCTCCAAGGTAGCCTTGTATTTTTTGTCGGAAAAATTAAAAAAAGAAAACTACCAGTTGATAGATTGCCAGATACATTCAGACCATTTGGCCTCCTTAGGTGCCGAAAACATTTCGCGCCAAGCGTTTTTACGCTATTTACAAGGTAGCTGATAGAGTCCCAGATGGATATCGAAAGCAACTTGTCAAATGGTCGTTAATCATACCCGTAGCCTGCATATGAGCATACACTACGGTACTTCCCAGAAATTTAAAACCCCGTTTTTTCAGATCTTTACTGATTTGGTCTGATAGCGAGGTTGTTGCTGGTACTTCTTGTAGCGTTTTCCAGTGATTTTGAATGGGTTCTCCCCCTACAAAACCCCATATATACTTACTAAAACTACCAAATTCTTGTTGGACTTGAATAAAAGCTCGAGCATTCGTCACTGTGGCTTCTATTTTTAATCGATTGCGGATTATACCCGAATCGTTCATCAATTGGTTTAATTTTGTGTCCGAATACCGTGCAATTTTATGGTAGTCAAAACCGTCCAATGCTTTCCTAAAATTTTCTCGCTTACGCAAAATAGTGAGCCAACTAAGGCCTGCCTGAAAACTCTCTAAAACCAAAAATTCAAATAAGAGCTGATCATCGTAAACGGGCACGCCCCACTCTGTATCGTGGTATGCCACATACAAGGGGTCTGTGCCACACCAAGGACAACGGTTGTTCATTTTTTATTGTAAATGTAAAAAAAATGAAATTACTGACCCGGAAAAATATAGGTAATCGTCCCAACTTGTGAAGTTAGCGAAGTATGGGAAGTAAAACGTGCTTGACTGGCATAATGTAGTGCTTGATCGATCAAACAGCCGTCCGAAGTATCCGATGCCGCTTGATTAACAGCCACTGAAGTCACTACACCGGCTTGGTTCACGGTTATATTCACTACAATTTTTCCTCCCTTGGGGCAGGTATATACTGGGTTGGGAAAATAGACAGCTGTACGATTAATCAGGTGGTAATAATTGGTGCTGTTACGATGTGAAAAGTTTGATGTTTCTTCTTCACTTTCAGTGGCTTCCTCCTCCTCAGAATCATTATTTTTCTTTTCGTATTTCTTATATACTCGTTTGGGTTCGGTAGTATTCATCGCCAATAGTGAGTTGTCTTGTCGTTGCAGTTCTAATTGTTCGATAAATTCTTCATATTCCCGTTGGTAAGATTGAGACTGGGTCGATTTATTCCCCCCTGCCGGAAGAGCTTCATTATAGGATTGGTGGGTTTCTACTGGGTTGGTTTCGTTTTCTGTTTGACGTAGAAACTCTTCAAGTAACTCTATATCGGCAAGTTCGGTTTCGTAGTACGTTTCCTCATAGGGCGGTGTCTCTACATGGAGTTTTCCAATAAACAATAGCAATACTACATGGGCCATCAGCAGTACGGTTACCAGCAAAGATTTTTGAGTCTCAGGTTTCATAGCTGGTGCAAATTATCATGAAAAAATTAATAATCAACTGCGATTAATAATTTTTTAACCCCTAAAAAAAGAAAATAACTGCTTTGTTGCGAATTAATTAAAAGGCTTTATGGAATTTCTAGTGCCTGTATATAGGCTTCAAAACTCTCGGGGCTATAAGCGTCCTCTACGGATAAATCGCCAATTTTAGTTCGCCGTAAGGCCGATAAATAAGCCCCATTTTGTAAAGCTTGACCAAAATCATGAGCAAGCGAACGTATGTAGGTTCCTTTACTACACCGTACTCTAAAATCTAGATGAGGCAACTGAATCTTTGTTATTTCAAATTCAAAAACGCATACTTTCCGACTTTCAATTTCTACTGTTTCTCCTTTGCGCGCATGTTCATAGAGACGAACTCCACTTTTTTTAACCGCAGAAAAAAGCGGTGGTTTTTGATCGATAATTCCTATAAATTGTTGTTTTACAGCTTGAATTTTCTGTTCAGTGATGTTGCTGTAATCAAAAGTTTGATCTATGGCTGTTTCTAAATCATAACTAGGTGTGGTGGCTCCCAAGGTGATGGTGCCGGTATATTCTTTTTCAGCAGCTTGGTAATGATGTATGTTTTTAGTTTCTTTTCCAATACATATAACCAGTAATCCGGTGGCGAGCGGATCTAAGGTTCCTGCGTGACCGACCTTTATCTTTTTTAATTTGAATTTTCTTTTGAGTAGCCACCGCACTTTATTAACCACTTGAAATGAAGTCCATTCTACGGGTTTGTCAAACAATAATACTTTTCCTTTTACTAAATTGTCGGTGGTCATAAAGTTGATATAAAATCAAATAAACGATAGATTGCAACTAGAAATTATCCTATTTTAAATAGAAATACGATAAAATTATAAAAAAAAGAAAATCGTTTTTGCACTTTTTCTAAATTATTAGCTTTTAAAAAAAAGGGAATACCCTATTACGGTTAGACCCACAAGCAAGCAATAAACAGCAAACCAAGTAAGTTTGGCTTTTTTCACCAAACTAATCATCCATTTACAGGCTATTAGCCCTGAGAAAAAAGCAGCAATAAAACCCGCCAGTAGGGCCGAACCAGACACTTGTTCCATGATCAACACGCCGGAGGATTGGGCGTCGATAAACATTTTGGCCGTTGCGCCAAAAATTAGTGGAAGTACCATCAAAAACGAAAATTGTGCCGCTTGCGAACGTTCATTTCCTAAAATAATAGATGTAGAAATGGTTGTTCCGGATCGTGAGATTCCGGGTAACAAAGCTGCTACCGCTTGTGCGATTCCAATAATCAAAGCATCTTTAAAATGGATATCGCGTTTTGCATTTTTGGCACGGTCTGCAAAAAAAAGTAAACCCGAAGTAATCAACAACATAAAACCCACCAGCTCTAGATTAGAAAAAAGTTCTTCTAAAGTATCTTTTAAAAATACCCCCATCAAAGCCGCCGGAATCATTGATAGAATTATTTTAAGGGAAAATAAAAATTCTTCGTTGCGTTGGAACTGAAAAAGCCCACGAAAAATTCGAAAAATTTGATTCCTATAAATAACCATCGTACTGAGGGCGGTAGCGAAGTGTAATACAATAGCTATGAGCAAATTTTGGGATTCTTCGTAATGTAATCCCAACATTTCTTGAGCAATAACGATATGACCACTGGACGATACCGGAAGAAATTCTGTCAACCCTTGAACCAATCCAACGATGAGGGCTTTCAGGGTTTCGGTCATTTTTTAGTGTGTTTAATAGGGTTAGGTTCACCACCAGCTTTTGCGGCGTTTTTTTGATCGAATTCATTTCCTGAAAAGGCAGCATTTGAATGGGATTTTGATGTAACCAAAATCGCATATACCTCAATGGCCATCCCGATTAAAATAAGTGCCGGAGCCAATCGAATTCGACGCCAACTGTAAATTTCAGGATTAAAAACTTGGGGGTCCTCACTACCTCCGCCCATCATTAGTAAAAAACCAATAGCGATAAATGCCAACCCAATTAACATCCAAGTATAATTTTTTCTCTCAAAAATCAATTGGGGTTTGTTTTCTGCTTTTACTTTTTGTTCGCCCATAATTTTAAGTTAATTGTAAAAATACAAATCGCAACCTACGCATTTAGTTTGACTCGGGATGTAATTTAGCGGTTTCCACTGGATTTTATCTAATACAAATCGTCTGTTCTCAAATTCAGATAACGTTGTGTTGCTATAAAAGTACTGATATAGGTTATTACTATTCCCAAAGCAAAAATGGTGATAAACAGACCACCAATTACCCATGGTTGGTCGGTAAATTTGAGTTCGGGAAAGGTTTTATCTAAATAATATAAAGCAACCGCCACACCAATTATAGCCAGTACTGAACCAATAATTCCCAATCGGACGCTACGCCACACAAATGGTTTTCGTATAAAACTTTTGGTAGCACCCACCATTTGCATCGTCTTAATAGTAAAACGGTTTGAATACACCGAAAGCCGTATGGAGCTATTAATCAACAACACTGCAATAAATGTAAACAACCCACTTAAAATCAATATCCACAAACTCATTCGATTGACATTATCGTTGAGCAAAGGTACCAAGGGTTTATCGTATACCACCTCATCTACAAATACTTGAGCAGCAATTTCGGTAGTAATTTCTTCGATAAGTTCCGGGGTAACAAAGTCTGCTTTTAGACGTACGTCTATAGAATTCAACAGCGGATTGTCGCCTATATGCTCGATAAAGTCCTCGCCCAAAGTTGCTGACAAATCACTAGCAGCGTCTTCTTTGGATACGTACTCAGCACTTTTGGTATATTCGGCTAAAGCCAAACTTTTCTGCAATTGATTAATTTCTACTTCCTTGGCATTATTTTTTAAATAAATAGTCAAAGGAACTTGTTCTTTAAAATAATCGGCCACTTTCTTGGTATTGATTACTAACAAGCCCAACAACCCTAATAAAAACAAAACCAGAGTAATACTCAATACTACCGAAAAATAGGAAGAAATCAACCGGCGTTTTTGATATTTTTCAAAAGACTTACTCATATCCAATGGGAATAGGGACGTAAAAATACGAAACCAAATGAAACTTTACGAATAAGTTGATTTATTTTGGAAAGGTATTTTTTGAATGAATTGGAAGAACTTCAAATTAAATTACCGCTAGAATGCCCCTACTTTTAAATTCACCTACTAAATCTTTCTAAATAATTGCTATTTCATAGTCGGATAATTACCTTTGTCGTTCCAATTTTATCGATTTAATTTATGAAACCAGACCTGTTTGAAGCCCCGGATTATTACCTGTTAGACGAACTTTTAACGGAAGAACATAAACTTGTACGCGACGCAGCCCGCGAATGGGTGAAACGCGATGTATCGCCCATTATTGAAGAGTACGCTCAAAAAGCCGAATTTCCTACCCAGATTATCCAAGGTTTGGCCGAAATTGGTGCTTTTGGCCCCTACATACCGGTGGAGTATGGCGGTGCAGGTTTGGATCAAATTGCCTACGGATTGATAATGCAAGAAATCGAACGAGGCGATAGCGGCGTACGCTCTACAGCCTCGGTCCAATCGTCTCTTGTGATGTATCCTATTTGGAAATACGGAACCGAAGAACAGCGTCAAAAGTACCTGCCCAAATTGGCCAGCGGCGAATGGATGGGCTGTTTTGGCCTCACGGAGCCCGACCACGGTTCGAATCCCGGAGGGATGGTGACTCATTTTAAAGATATGGGCGACCATTATTTACTGAATGGTGCCAAGATGTGGATAAGCAACGCCCCATTTGCACAAGTAGCTGTGGTGTGGGCTAAAGATGAAAATGGCCGTGTCCATGGTCTGCTTGTCGAGCGCGGTATGGAAGGCTTCTCCACACCCGAAACCCATAATAAATGGTCCTTACGGGCCTCAGCCACCGGGGAATTACTCTTTGACAACGTCAAAGTTCCCAAAGAAAACCTATTACCCGGAAAATCAGGTTTGGGTGCTCCGCTAGGATGCTTGGATTCCGCCCGATACGGTATCGCTTGGGGAGCCATCGGAGCAGCGATGGACTGTTATGATACGGCGTTGCGCTATGCCAAAGAACGAATACAATTTGGAAAACCCATCGGTAGTTTTCAGTTGCAACAAAAAAAATTGGCCGAAATGATAACCGAAATCACCAAAGCCCAATTATTGACTTGGCGATTGGGAGTCTTGCGAAACGAAAATCGAGCCACCTCAGCGCAAATTTCTATGGCCAAACGAAATAATGTAGAAATGGCATTACACATCGCCCGAGAAGCTCGACAAATACTCGGTGCTATGGGAATCACAGGCGAATATAGTATCATGCGCCATTCGATGAATTTAGAAAGTGTAATTACTTATGAAGGTACGCACGATATCCATTTATTGATTACTGGATTAGACATCACCGGCTTCAACGCTTTTAAATAGTAAAATTCCCGCCCAAGCGGGAATTTTTTTATAAAAATAAATTTTAAATTCTCAGGGAAGATTTCTCACTAAACCTTTTTGAGGCTTTTATTATCTTCAGCAAACCATTCAGCATAACTGTTGTCGGTTTCTTGTAACCGAAGTGCGTACAAAGATATATTTTTGGGAAGACGTCTTTTAATCCGATTGGAAAAATCAATAATCAAATTTTCACTGGTAGGTTGGTAATCTACCAAAATAACATTGTGCCCACTTTTTTCCAATTCTAAAGCCAAGTGAATATGCGGAGTATTTTGATTAAAAACCGTCGCGTGATCAAAAATATCCACAATTTCTTCCTTAACAATCGCTTTTAAATCAGTAAAATCAATGACCATTCCGTACTTAACGTGCTGTGGGTCGGTAATGGGCTGACCAATAACGGTAACAAAAAGTTTGTAGCTGTGACCATGCACGTTACGACATTTGCCGTCATAGCCATATAAGGCGTGGCCGGTTTCAAAAGTAAATCGTTTGGTAATGCGGATGGTACTCATAAGGCAAAGATAGATAGAAAAAGGAAAATAATAGCTACGTTTAACAAGTAACCAGCCTTCTGATCTTTAACGTATGGCATTTACGATAAGCCAAGCATAAAGAAACCGGGTATTAAGGAGCCTATACAATAAATCATAAAATTTTTAAAAAAATAATTTTAATCCATTTTTTCTGATTAAAATCAATTAATTTACCTAAAATAATACTACCTTTGAAAAAAACCGCCTGCAGTTTACCATCGGAAACCCGTAGAATAATCGTTAATTTTTTTTTCGCTCTTGAAAAAAACCGATCTTAAACTACCAACTCTTGGGTGATGTCTTTTTAGTAAAAAAATTCAAAAAAAGATGGGTATGACAGATAAAAAGAATTACAGTTACGACACTTTGAGTGAAGCCGTGAACGACTTGATAAGAAGGGGCTATACGGTTGATTTTCTAAAAATGAAAGAAAACAATAACCTGGTTTGGCAAGGAAAAGACTTAGAACTTTCCCCAGAAGAATTTGTCATCGATGAATTATATCGATTTGAAGGAATGACAGATCCTGGTGATGAAAGTATTGTTTTTGCCATTTCTTCCCCAGTTCATGCACTCAAAGGTATTGTCATCAATAGCTATGGTGCAGATTATGGGTACCGCTCCTCCCGATTAGTCAAGTATTTAAAACACCCCCAATAAATGATAACCATCAAACGAATATACGACCCGGTAAATCCCGAGGACGGATATCGGGTATTGGTAGATCGATTGTGGCCTCGAGGTATGAGTAAAGCCCGGGCAGCGTTGCATGAGTGGAATAAAATGATTGCCCCTTCTACCACTTTGAGAACTTGGTACAACCACCAACCGGAGCGATTTGAGCTGTTTAAGGAAAAATATAAATTGGAATTAAAACCCCACTTAGATGAATTAAAACGACTCAAAGCTCTTTCCGAAAAACAACCAATTACTTTGTTATATTCGGCCAAAGACACCCAAAGGAATCAAGCGATAGTGTTAGCAGAACTACTTCAGAACCTCTAAGAAAATGGGAAAGTTTTACTGTATTAAAAAATCCTCTTAAACTCCCAACAATTACAAACACAAAACCAGAAAAATCGGTACTGTTGTTTTTTTGTACTTGATAAAATTCCAGTAAATTTACAGTTTAATCCAAATCCATGCGAATACACTTTATAGCGATCGGTGGCAGTGCCATGCACAATTTGGCTTTAGCGTTACACCAAAAAGGAGATATAGTCACCGGGAGTGATGACGAAATTTTCGAACCCTCTCGGTCACGCCTACAACAGGCAGGATTGTTGCCGCAATCTATGGGTTGGTTCCCTGAAAAAATTACCAACCAACTCGACGCAGTCATTTTGGGAATGCATGCCAAATCCGACAATCCTGAATTACTCCAAGCGCAACAATTGGGTGTAAAAATCTACTCCTATCCGGAATTTTTATACGAACATGCTAAAAACAAAACCCGCGTGGTGATTGGGGGAAGTCATGGCAAAACCACCATTACGGCCATGATACTGCATGTGCTTCAATACCATCAACGGTCAGTGGATTATATGGTTGGGGCACAATTAGAGGGCTTTGAAACCATGGTGCATCTCACGGAACACAATGATTTTATAATTTTGGAGGGCGATGAATACTTATCTTCTGCCATTGATCGAAGACCAAAATTTCATTTGTACCGCCCCAATATTGCTTTACTTAGTGGTATAGCCTGGGACCATATCAATGTGTTTCCCACTTTTGAAAATTATAAAGAACAATTTCAAATTTTTATCGATTCGATAGTTCCCGGAGGGAGTATCAATTACAATGAAGAAGATCCACATCTTGAAGAATTGGTGGCTGCTACCACCAATGCCATTCGCAAACTCGGCTACCGAACCCCGGAATACACGGTAGAAAATGGCATTACTTACTTACAAACCGATGAAGGACCTCTACCCTTAGAAATCTTTGGACATCACAACCTCAATAATTTGGCAGGTGCCAAGTGGATTTGCCAGCACCTGGGTGTGGATGAAGCTGATTTTTATGAAGCCATTACTACTTTTAAAGGGGCTTCTAAACGTTTGGAAAAACTAGTGGATCATACTGGATTTACAGCTTATAAAGATTTTGCCCATGCTCCTTCAAAAGTAGCTGCAACCACCCAAGCAGTCAAACAACAATTTCCCAACCGGAAGATAATCGCATGTTTGGAATTACATACTTACAGCAGCTTAACCCCTAAATTTTTAAAAGAATATCAGGGATCTCTAGATGCCGCGGATGTAGCTGTGGTGTTTTATTCACCCGATGCGGTAGCCATCAAACAATTGGATCCTATTAGCGAAAATCAAATTTATGAAGCTTTTCAGCGAAATGATTTGCTAATTTTTACAGACCCAGCCACTTTTCAGGATTATTTATTTTCACAACATTTTGACAATACGGTTTTGGTATTGATGAGTAGCGGTAATTATGGAGGCTTGGATTTTGAAAAACTGAAATCTTTGGGAAATTCCTATTCATAGGGGAATAAGCAATGGTTTTTGACAAACTATTTTACTCCCATTCAGTTCCGAAGATTTGCTCAATAAAGTCGTCCCAATTCCTTCGAGCACTTTGGCGTAAAGCCTCTTTAGCCGCTAAAAAATCCGTCTTATTTTTATCTTGTGAAAGTTTAAATTTACCTTCCCAATGGGTTATTTCTATTTCAAAAGGGTGTATATAGTTGAGTAGTGCATTCATTTTAGGATGATCGGGTGGGAGTACAAAACCTGAGGAGGAATCTTCTAAAAATGCCGTCATCTGAATCAAACTTTCTTTGACCTTTTCGGGTTGATCGATGGGTCTAACTTTCCCCGTCAGGTGAACTATGATATAGTTCCACGTAGGCAATTGAGGTGTTTTGTATACACTAGGAGAAATATAAGTATCGGGACCTTTAAAAACCACCGTGACCTCATGATCGTTTTGTAAATGCGCAACCTGCGGATTATGTATATCAATATGAGCAACCAGTCGCTGGGTTGTATGGTTATAAATAACCGGCGTATGGGTGATCAATGGCTGGTTGTGTTGTGCGCTAACTAGCATTCCCAACGGAAAATGCTCAATTACTGCTATCATTTTTTGACGATCGGTGGTTTGGTGTAGTTTGGGTGGGTATAGAGGCATAATTAAGAGAGTGTTTATGTCCGTATTTCAGCTTCAAACAACCGGCTAAAATGTGTCATTATTTTTTGCTTTACCTGATTTTCATCCACCTCCTTGACCCCTAGCTCTACGTGCATGGAAGTCACTGCCTTTCCGCGAATACCACAAGGCACAATGTGGTCAAAATAGCCCAAATCGGTATTTACATTGAGGGCGAATCCGTGCATGGTTACCCAACGACTGCTACGCACACCCAAAGCACATATTTTTCGTGCAAAAGGGGTGTCTACGTCCAACCACACCCCCGTTTCACCGGGAGACCGGGTGGCTTGGATACCGTATTCGGAGAGGGTTAGTATAATAGACTCCTCTAAAAAACGTAAGTATTTATGAATATCAGTAAAAAAATTTTCTAAGTCTAAGATGGGATAGCCCACAATTTGGCCGGGACCGTGGTAAGTAATATCTCCTCCCCGATTAATTTTATAAAAAGTAGCATTTTTAGCTTTCAGTTCGGCTTCGCCAATTAATAGATGCGACAAATCGCCGCTTTTTCCTAACGTATAAACATGCGGATGTTCTACAAAAAGTAAATAATTGGGTGTTTTATCATCTTTTGATTCTCGGCGGTTTCTGATTTTAATATCAATAATATCTTGAAACAACGTTTCTTGGTAGTCCCAAGTTTCTTTATAGTCTTTATGACCTAAATCGCGAAGTATAATTTGTTTGTTCAAAACAGCAGAATCTATTTGGTTAAGTATTTACAATTCAAGCCGATTTACTTCATACTTGCTGAAGCAGTTTTACCGACTGTTGTATTTGGGATTGTTTAAAATGATGAGTGCGGCGATTACACCGGGTATCCAGCCCATGCACGTGAGAATAAATACAATCAAGACAGAACCACAGCCTTTATCGATCACCGACAAGGGAGGAAAAACAATTGCCAAAAGTACTCGCCAGATACTCATTATTAGAAAACTAGGAATGGATTTAACAATACAAAAGTACGAATCTTTCTGAGGAAAATCATATAGAAATCAATTTCAATAACACCTTTTGTTTTCAAAAAAATAACTTCTAAAAAATGTGTTACTTTTGTAGCTTCTAAAATATTTCAATATGCAGTTATCCGAACAAGAAATTATTAGACGCGAAAAACTAGCCCAATTACGAGCCTTACAAATCAATCCGTATCCAGCTGATTTATTTCCGGTAGATCATACCACCCTCCAAATAAAGGAGAATTTTTCAGACGGTAAAAAGGTGATCATAGCCGGTCGATTAATGTCTCGCCGTATACAAGGAAAAGCGTCTTTTGCGGAGCTGCAAGACTCAGAAGGACGGATCCAAGTATATTTTAACCGGGATGAAATATGTAAAAACGAAGACTATACCCTTTATAACGAAGTCTATAAAAAACTATTAGATATCGGCGATTTTGTAGGTATCGAAGGAGAGTTATTTAAAACCCAAGTGGGCGAGATGACCGTTAAGGTTCTCCATTTTAAATTATTAAGCAAAGCGCTGCGGCCGCTTCCTTTACCCAAAATAGATGCCGAAGGTCAAGTACACGACGAGTTTAATGACCCCGAACAAAGATACCGCCAGCGCTATGCCGACCTGGTAGTCAACCGTCATGTGAAAGAAGTTTTCATCAAACGGACCAAACTTTATAACGCCATGCGCTCTTTTTTTAATCAACGGGGCTATATGGAAGTAGAAACGCCTATTTTACAGGCCATTCCAGGGGGAGCTGCGGCACGCCCCTTTATCACCCATCACAACAGTTTGGATATCCCCTTGTATTTGCGAATTGCCAACGAATTATACCTCAAGCGTCTCATTGTGGGTGGTTTTGACGGAGTGTATGAATTTTCTAAAAATTTCCGAAATGAAGGGATGGATCGTACCCACAATCCCGAATTTACTGCTATGGAAATTTATGTGGCCTACAAAGATTATCATTGGATGATGGAATTTACCGAGCAGTTGTTAGAATACTGCGCTACTGTAGTAAACGGCACTACCCAAGCGGTGTTTGGTGAGCATACCATTGATTTTAAAGCCCCCTACCCTCGAATCACCATGACCGATGCCATCAAGCAATTTACCGGTTTTGATATTTCCGGTAAAACTGAGGAAGAACTGCGTGCTGCTGCACTAGGTATGGGAATTGAAGTAGATGAAACTATGGGGAAAGGAAAATTAATTGATGAGATATTTGGAGAAAAATGTGAAGGTAATTTTATACAACCTACCTTCATCATTGATTATCCCAAAGAAATGAGTCCGTTGTGTAAAGAACACCGTACTAATCCCGAACTTACCGAAAGATTTGAATTGATGATTTGCGGTAAAGAGGTAGCTAATGCCTATTCCGAATTAAACGACCCGATTGATCAACGAGCGCGATTTGAAGAACAAATGCGGTTGAGCGAAAAAGGCGACGACGAAGCCATGTTTATAGACCAAGATTTCCTTAGAGCTTTGGAATACGGTATGCCTCCTACTTCTGGGTTAGGAATTGGAATGGACCGATTGATCATGTTTTTGACCAACAATGCTTCCATTCAAGAAGTGCTTTTCTTCCCACAAATGAAACCCGAAAAAAAACCTGTAGCACTGAGTGAAGATGCCCTTCTAATTTTAAATCTTTTACCTGCAACGGAATCCGTTCTTTTAGACGATTTAAAATCCCAATCGGGCTTGAGCAATAAAAAATGGGATAAGAGTATCAAAGAATTGACACAAAACAAAATGGCCACAGTGTCTAAAACCGATACGGGTTTATGGGTTGAACGACTTTAAGAGTCCCATTCAGCCCCGTTTTGGAAAAGTGTTTTAACTAGAAGAAATTCGATTCAAATTTCGGTTATTTTGCTCAAGGCGAAATTAATAACCACGGTTCTTCTTGTTGATTAAGGAGGATGAAAACTGTAAACCTTTTCCTGGGTGTCTTTTAGCTCTAGAGTACGCAATTATCAGAGGTATATCCATATTAATATTAAAATCCCGAAACGCTTACTTTACACATAAGGTAAAACGTTTCGGGATTTTTAGTAGGCAAGTGAAAATTTATTCTGCTCGACTATACAATTCAAATAAATTTATCGCAGTTGTTTGATCTTTTGGTGTTCTCCGTAATACAGTTCCAAAACATCAAAGGTAGCAATTATCAAATCTTTAGATTCTAACAACAAGGTAAAGTACAGATTGGTGTTTTTAGACGAAGTTCCCGGCTCTTTGGTACGCTCGATTTGCTTTTCAATACGTTCCGAAACAAAATTGAGCAAATCCTGTTTTTGAGCCAATAATTTTTCCAATTCATTGAGGTTGCCGGTTTGAAATTCAGCGATGGTACTTTCAAATAAAGCCAACAACTTAGCTTCTATTTCTTTTAAGTCTCTAATTTGATTAAACTTGAGTTCCTTATGGTTGTTTTTAACGTGCTTCAAACTGGCTTTAGCCATCAATTCTAACGATTGAGAGATATCCTGAAACTTATCCTGCACAAACAAGTAAAAACGACTTGCTCCCACATCGTGACCTTTCAGTTTATTGATGTAATAAAAGATGTGTTCTTTAAGTTCTTCTACATCCCCTTCTAATTTTTCAGTGGTATTTTTTGCTTTCTTTAGCTTTTTAATATCAAATTTTGTCAAACCTTCTAAAGTAGAGGAAAACGATTTTCCGGCACGCTTTAAAATGGTCACCACATTGGGCGCACTTTCTTGAATAATACCCTGGATAGATGTGCTTTGTGCTTTTTTAAACAACTCATCTTCGATAAGTTCGGCGGCGGCTTTTTTACGTTTCATATAGCCTCGGATGATTAACACCAAAGCAATTGCAAAAAGTACAAAAAGCGATCCCAATCCAAAATAATATATCACAAACGCCAATAAGGCAGAAAATGAAAAGGCAATTACAGCGGTTAAAAACCAACCACCAATAACATTGATTACTCCGGCCACTCGGTAAACAGCACTATCGCTTCCCCAAGCTCTATCTGCTAACGACGAACCCATGGCCACCATAAAAGTAACATAGGTAGTTGAAAGTGGTAATTTGAGCGAGGTAGCAAACGCAATCAGCATACTGGACATCATCAAATTGACCGCTGCCCGAACCAAATCAAATGCCGGTGCATCAATCGCTTTGACCAAAGGCTCTTCCAATTTGACAAAACGTTTTTCAACAAATTGTAAACTTCGTTTGGGCATAACATATTTATACCCGCGATTCAGATATATAAAAAACCGAACGATGTTTTGAGAAATTACGTTTGATTTAAAACGTTCTTTGCCTTCGTTTTGTCTCGAAAGGCTTACCTCTGTTTGAATGACACGCTTGGCTTTTTCAGAGGTCCATAAGGTAAACACCATAATAGCCCCGGCGATCATCAATAAATAGGTGGGTGCTTGGGCATCTCCGGCTAAAGACTCCATAGTTAACTTATCGGGTGCGATACCTGAAGCACTCCATGTTTCATAGCTCTGGTATGCCCCAATAGGAACGCCAACAAAATTCACTAAATCGTTTCCGGCAAAAGCCATGGCTAATGCAAAAGTTCCTAATACAATAACTACCTTAAAAATATTAATCCTAAAAAATTGTTGAATAGCATAAGAAAGCAAATACCAAAAAACGAAATTTATTAAAATAAAAAACGTACTGTTTTCGTTGAGCCAAACGGAAAAATAATCGGGTAGTAAAGGCGATCCTTTAAGCCCTTTAATTACTATAAAATAAATAATCAAAGTAATTCCCGAACCTCCAAACCAGGAAGTAATCCAAGGACTTCTTTTGTGATAATCAAACCCCACAATAGCTCGGGATAGAAATTGCACCACCGACCCTACCGTAAAAGCAATGGCTACCGAAAGTACAATTCCAGTTATAATCTCTTTGGTTTTTTCGACATTCAGATATTCAAAAACCATTATAAAACTGGCATCTGCTGCATAAATTTTAAACAAGGCAATACAGGTTGCAGCACCGAGTAATTCAAATACTATTGAAACGGTAGTGGAAGTTGGAAAACCTATTGAATTGTAGAAATCAAGGAGAAAAATATCGGCGATAATCACCGTGAGAAAAATGATAATAATTTCATTAAAATAGAAATATTGGGGATTGAAAATCCCACTTTTTGCAATTTCCATCATTCCACTCGAGGACAACGCTCCAAAAACCAAACCCACACTGGCTACGATCATGATGGTTTTGTAAGAAACCGCTTTTGATCCAATGGCTGAATTAAGAAAATTAACGGCATCGTTACTGACGCCTACCGAAAGGTCTATAATTGCTAAAAGCGCAATTACGATAAGCAGAACCAAATAAATATCATCCATCGATAAATGAATTGTAAATTTCAGTGCAAAATTCAACTAAAATTTTATTCCGAATGTTACCAAAATGTTACCACTTTAAACCACCTTTTGAAACTTTTAAAACTATAAATATCGATACAACTCTTGAGCGAATGCAAATTTCATCTTAAATTACCGCAAAAATATCATATAAACCAATGTAAATCAATAGTATATATACTCAATGTTAAGTTATTGTTACCTTATCGTTTCTTTAATGTAAATTATTTAATTTTGAAAAGAACCTATAAAAAAGTTATGCTATGAAAAAAATGGGAGCAATGACCTTACTGTGTTTTTGGTCTATAATTTCCTTTTCTCAGGAAATGCAAGATCGGGACTTAGTAATCGAAGATTATGTGATTACTGCTACTTTGTATCACGACAACGGAACGATTAGCCAACAGGGTTCGTACGACTTGGAAGGCAAACCTCATGGTGTTTGGTCGAGTTATGACCAAAGCGGCAATCTCACTTCCACCGGGCTGTATAAAAACGGCGTAAAAACCGGTACTTGGTATGTTTATAATCAAAGTTCTTTACAAGAAATAACTTATAAAGACAATCGTATTGCTGAGGTGATAACCTGGGTAGAAAATCAACGATTGGTTACTGATTATAAATAAAAAAGCCGCTTTTTCAAGAAAAAGCGGCTCAGTTGGGATGAACTTCTTATAACCCTACCGTCCATCCTTCTGCCCAATTGGGTTTATTGACACCATTTCCAGCACCAGTGGCTGCGTCATCTTCAGTGAAAAATGGAGAAACATCAACCGGATCACCGTTTGAGTTTTTACCCACTGCCTGACTTTCAACATTCACAAACTTCACATTGGTTGCTCGTAAATCGTGAGGAATATGACTCAAAGTATAATCGTGTTGAATGTCAAAGCCCGTTTTAAAATTACTTAGCACTACGTTGTTAAAAATACCTTTGGTACCTACGCGCAATTTCATGGCTTGATTTTCGGAACCATTTTCTTCTCCCCATCCATTTCCAATTAAAGTTAAGTGATTGATATTTGGAAACGATACCGGGCTAGCTTCGTGGTTATCTCCCGAGTTATCAGCTTCAATACCGCGGTTACCGTGATTGGGATCGTCAGATCTTTTGGCGTACCAGTAATTTCCATTTCCGGTCCAACCTTCTGTCCAGTCAAATTGATCGTCTCCACTTCCGGTAGCAACTAAATAATTAGCACTTACAGTACCTCCAAACCACTCAAAACCGTCGTCATTACCATGGTGTACTTGTACATATTCAACTGTAGTTCCCGAGCCCACTCCAAAAAAGGAGATTCCATTAAATTCTTTCTCGCTGTTATACGCTGCACCAGAATATTCAATTCTTAAGTAGCGGATACTACCGGAACTTTCGTTGTTAAACTCGGCTGTTGACCAACCGTAATTTAAGCCTGAAACCTCTGCTTGAGAAACTCCTTTATTGGTTTGTGCTCTACCACAGATTACGATTCCGCCCCAATCTTGTGGTTGTGGATTGCTACTGCCACTAGTAAATACCACCGGATTATCGGCCGTTCCGTTAATGTAAAGTTTACCTTCTTGTGCTACCGCTAAGTAAGAAGATGTCCCTGCCGTTCCTTCCACCCGAGTACCGGCAGGAATGGTTAAAGAACCTCCAGCTTGAACAATCAATGGACCGTTAAGTTTATAGACTTTAGTTGGGTCTAATTCCACTTGATGGGTAATATTTCCTTGGAAATTGTTTGGATCAATCCCCACTTCTTGAGGATCTTGGTCGTCAGTACCATTGTCGTCATCACTAGAGCAACTAAACAATGCTAAGGATAGAAATAAAATTCCGAATAGTTTTAAGAATGGTGTTTTCATTTTTTTTTTATTTAAAATTGATAATTAAGGTTTAGATTAAACAATCTGCCTTTGCGAAAAGACCAGAGTGTATGGTCGGCGTCCGGGTTTTGCTGAACGCGTTCGATTTTCGGGTTTAAAATATTTCCTACTTTAAAACCCAGACTTAAGTGGGAGTTTATTTTTGATTTTAGTATCAGGTCTAAATTACCCCGACCTACTTCCATGCGATTTCCAGACCCGTTGGTACCAATCGCATAAATGCGGTCCGAAAAATGGGAGTAGGCCAAAGTAGCCATCAAGTGTCCTTGTTGATTATTCCAGGGATGTACATAGGTTAAATCGGCATTGAGCAACCAATCGGAGGCGCCTGAAAAAGCATCTTCTTGTTTGTTAAACAATACGTTATACCGTGTTTCACTTCCTATCTTATCGGCGTTTAACTCTTGGTTAGTTTTCATATAAGATAGGTTAAGCCCCCCCGATAGTTTGGGTGCGGACTCTCCAAGCGAGAATATATTTTTTCTGATTTCCAATTCGGCTCCGGCTACATAGCCCCAATCTCCGGTGTTGACAAAAGAAATATCATTAGAAGCCGAGGCAATAGTTACTTCGTTAATGGGGTCTAGGATATATTTTCCAAAAGCACTCAGCGAAATCAATTCATCGGATTTAGGAAAAAATTCCCACACCAAATCAAAATTGTAGTTTTGAGAAGGATATAAATCGGGATTTCCCACTTTCACCTCCGTGACATCCTCATATATAAAAAGAGCTCGTTCTTTGAATTGAGGCAGGGTATAGGTTTTACTGAATCCCGCTCGGAAATTCGTCTTATCACTTGCCGCGTAGCGCAATTGCAAATTAGGTAACCATTGGTTTTCGACAAACTCGTCGCTATCTCCGATGGGATCCAATTGCGTTTCCCATTGTACTTCTTGTGAAAGTCTTTCGGCACGGATACCTGCTAATAACAACCATTTTGGATTGATATGGTATTCGTAGGTTAAAAACCCGGCGTGAATGTTCTGCTCCCCGGTATACACCTGAGGATCCAAGGCATTTGCTACTTGGGCGGTACCTCGGAAAGTACTGATAGAAAAATAATCGTTTTCTAAATTTTGTTGATTGAAATAACGATCCAGTTGGTTGATAGATACGGCTTGATTTTGTTTGATGTGAAAATTAAATTGAGTCGCTTCAAAATCTCTGTTTTTAATAAGTCCAGAATATCCTAAAGTCAGCTTGGAACGATAATCCTGATTTTCACTACTTCCCCACCGGTAATGGAGTTGTACTTGAGCCGTTAGATCCGTTTCTTTTAATTCTTGAAAATACCGGTGGTTATCTCCCAAAGAGTTGGTCGCAAAATAATAGTCGCCGTCCGTTCTTTGGTTGAGTGTATTTTGAATTCGGTCAGGCATAGCACCGCTTACTTGATTATAAGCCAGACCCCACTGCAGGTCAAGCTGATTGGTAAGTTGGTTGGTTCCCAAAAGCTGGTGAACCATCAGTGTGTTTTTCACGAAAGTGCTACGACGTAAATAGGCCTGAGGAGCTACATCTTCGATATACCCTTGGTAATCCTCCAAAGATTGGTCGGAGGAGTTTATAAATATAAAATGATAAGCCAGTGAGTGCTTGGGGTTAAATTGATAAGTCCAATTGGTCATCCAAGTAGTAATGGTGGAAAAGCTGTATTTTTTGTAGTCTTCAAAATCTTTTCGGGCATACCCTTGCGCATTCACACTTTTGGTAAAACCAGAAACAAAAGAATAGTCGTTACTATAATTTCCGGTTAGGAAAAAACGCAATTTACCTATCGAGCCGACCTCCCAAGATTTGCCTCCGGAGAGCGAGAAACTATTGGCAATAGGGGTTTGACTTTGGGGATCCATGGAATTCTGAAAGGCAAACGACTCGAGAGTCGTAGGCATGGGCGATTTTTTGAAACCCCAAAAATCTGAACCGGGTTGTAAAATAAAATCCGGTTGTGCAAACGCATTACTATTGAGCGAAGAACCTACTTGGGCGGTTATAAAGCCGGGTCCAACCGTGTTTTTGGAAACAATATTGACATTACCACCGGCAAAATCTCCGAGCATGTGGTTGCCATATACTTTGTCGATAGCGATATATTCTACAATATCTGTAGTAAAAATATCAAGTTCTATATTTTTCTTTTCCGGATTGTTGGAAGGAACAGGCAAGCCGTTAATGGACGTTGAGTTATACCGATCTCCCAAACCGCGTACATAGATAGTATTAGAACTTTCTTGTTTGGTAACTCCGGCGGTTTTGGTTACGGCCGTAGATACATCACCTACTCCTTTTTTACTGAGCTCATCCGATCCAATTGTTTGTTGAATACCGACGGCTTTTTTGCGATCCATCAGAAGAGCTACTTCCGAATTTCTCCGGGTAGTCGTTTTGATGACGACTTCCTCCAAATCGGCCATACTCATTTGGAGTGAGGTTTGTAAATTTACCGATTTTCCGGCCTCTACAGCTACATTGGGAATGGTTTGGGTTTCGTAGCCCACAAAACTAATGGTTAAGGTGTAGTGGCCGGAGGCTAATCCTTCGATAGTAAATTTTCCGTCGATATCGGTAATTACGCCCGTTTGGGCTTCTTCCACCAAGACATTCGCAAAAGCTAAAGGTTCGTTATTAAAATCTTGATCTGTTACGAGTCCGGTAATAGTTCCGCTGCTTTGTGCATAAAAAACTGAAGTAATCAGCAGCCATGAAAGGGTCATTAATTGATTCAAAACTGTAGGGTTTAAAATTTGTTGCAAAGAACTACCTACAGTGTAAAGTGAAAGTTACACAATCATTAAAACTGTGTGATATTAGGGTTAGGGAATTGTTAGCTATAGTCTATACCTTCTCCAACAAAAAAGGAAGGTAACGACAGCCTATCCAACGGGTAGCAACCATCGAATTATTTTGAAGTGTGGGTAAGGGCTTGTAAAAAGGGTAGCTTAGAGTTTAGAGAAAAACTTTTCCATTTTAAGTCTTTCCTCTTCGGCCAATTCGGCATCCACTAATATTCTACCGCTGTGTTCGTCTGTAGCAATTTTTTTACGGGCAGCAATTTCCATTTGCACCTGCGGTGGAATAGCAAAAAACGAACCTCCGGAAGCACCTCGTTCGATAGTAACTACTGCGAGACCGTTTTTAACTTTAGAACGAATGCGGTCGTAAGCAATAACTAAACGCTCATCCAATTGGGTTCGGTATTTTTGAGCTTCGTTTTTAAGTATCTCTTCTTCTTTTTGAGTTTCAGCTAAGATACCGTCTAATTCAGATTTTTTGTGCTCTAAGTGTTCTTTACGATCGTTTAATCGCTCTTCAGACTCTTGAATGACTTCCGATTTGTGAGCTATTTGAGCCTTTAATTCTTTGATGTGTTTTTCAGACAATTGAATTTCTAATTCTTGAAATTCTATCTCCTTGCTGAGTGAGTTGTACTCTCTATTATTACGTACGTTGTCTTGTTGAGTCTTGTATTTTTTAATTAAACCACGAGATTCTTCTATCAAAATCTGTTTGCCTTTGATAGCGTCTTCCGTATTTGCTAAATCGGCTTTTAATTTTTCGATACGAATAGTCAACCCTTCTATTTCGTCTTCCATATCTCTGACTTCCAGAGGGAGTTCGCCACGAAGGTTTTTTATTTCATCGATTCTTGAATCTATGAGTTGTAAATCGTATAACAATCTCAATTTATCTTCTACAGACAATTCAACTTGCTTAGCCATAATTATAAATACTTGACAGGATTCGTATTAACTTTAGAAATTTTTATTTTTAAAGCAGGTGCAAAATTAGTCAATTTTTTGGTAAGGAAGTCAACAATTTTGTATTTTGTAAAGCGTTCACTTTCAAAATGACCCACATCTGCAACAACCAATTGATTTTCAGCTTTGTAAAAATCGTGATATTTTAGGTCGGCCGTAACAAACACTTGAGCACCTGCATTTTTGGCCGCCTCAATGGCAAAACTCCCCGACCCTCCCAATACCGCTACGCGCTGCACCGGTTTTCCGAGAAGCTTACTGTGGCGTACACAACCGGTTTCCATTTTTTGCTTCAGCATTTGTAAAAAGTCAGTTTCGCTCATGGGTGTGGGTAATTCGCCTACCATGCCCATACCAATTTTTTGATTGGTATTTTCGAGGGTAGTCACCTCATACGCTACCTCTTCGTAGGGATGATTGGAAAACAAACTTTGCAATACTTGTTTTTGTCGGTGTGCCGGAAAGGTGACTCCTATTTGTACTTCTTCCTCATAATGTGTCACTCCGCGTTGGCCAATAACCGGATTGGACTCTTCATTCCCTCTAAAACTTCCCGTTCCCAGCAAATTAAAGCTGCAGTGATCGTAATTTCCAATAGCACCCGCACCTGCTTCAAACAACGCATGTCTAAGTGCTTCGGCCTGAGCTTGGGGTACGAAGGTGATTAGTTTTTTTATGGTGTTTTTCTGAGGGATTAATATTTTTTTATTTTGCAATCCCAACACCTCACAAATACTGGCATTCACTCCGTGCCAGTCGTTGTCAAAAGCCGTGTGAACCGCATAGATTGCAATGTTATTTTGTAACGCTCGAATCACCGCTCGCTCTACATAATTGGCTCCAGTTATTTTTTTTAAACCTGAAAAAACAATGGGATGAAAACAGACGATTAAATTACAATCTTGCGCAACAGCCTCTTGAACTACCTCCTCTAGTGCATCGTGAGTTACTAAAATATGTGTAAGTTTTTGATGAGGGTTCCCTACTAATAAGCCTACATTATCAAAATCTTCGGCATAGTGTAAGGGGGCCATTTCTTCTAAAAAAGGAAACACGTCTTTTATTTCCATAAACAGTAATTTTTGGTAAATATACAGAAAATACACACTTTGCACGAGACCATTGACAACTTAGTTTTCTACTTTAAAAACACACTCAGGGAATAAAAATTTATGTTTTTAAAATAAATAGGAGTTGATAGAAATTCTCTTTCGGAATCGCGTTAGGGATTGAAGAGGAAATCCTGGGGACGTGAATACGACCCCAGATTGCAACGGAAAGCCCGACCTTTTTTGGCGACGCTTTCGCGAAAAAAAAGGGAACGCCCACATAGAAAGGAAAATCCCCGGGGTTATAAAAAATTGGTTTAAAAAAACTATTTTCGCTGTGATGAAACAGCTTAGGAAAATATTGTTTCCCTTTTCGGTGCTATATGATGGTGTAACCCGGCTTCGAAATTTTCTGTACAACCAGCAGTTGTTAAAAAGTCATTCTTTTACCATTCCGGTGGTGTGTGTCGGTAATCTTAGCACCGGCGGAACAGGTAAAACACCGATGGTAGAATACCTAATCCGAAAGTGGCAAAACGATTACAAAATGGCTGTACTAAGTCGGGGTTACGGACGAAAAACCCGTGGATTTAGATGGGTTTCAACTAATGATTTACCGGAATTTACGGGTGATGAACCCTTGCAGATAAAGAAAAAATTTCCGGAGATTACAGTGGCCGTCGACGAAAATCGTGTTCGGGGTATCAGAAAGTTAGAAAAAGAACACCAGTTGATTGTATTGGACGATGCTTTTCAACACCGACGGGTAAAACCTACATTTACTATTCTACTGACGGCTTATGGCGATTTATACACAAACGACTTATTACTTCCTGCGGGCAATTTAAGGGAGTCCGCCCAAAATGCACGTCGCGCCGATGTGATTGTCATTACCAAATGCCGCCCCCATTTGTCGGTAACTGAAAAAGAAAAAATCAGAGCAAAAATTCGTCCTACTGAGAAACAACAACTGTTGTTTTCGCACTTGACTTATAGTAGCGACATCACCAATAACCAGAACAGTAAGCCAATCAGCACCTTAAAAGACCAACCTTTTACCTTAGTCACCGGTATTGCCAATCCAAAACCTTTAGTAGCCTATTTACACAGCTTGGGTTTAAGATTTACGCACCTCTCGTACCCGGATCACCACCTATTTTCTACTCAAGAAATAAATCGTTTACAACAACAACCTTTTATACTGACTACCGAAAAGGATTTTGTACGCCTGGACCACCAATTAGACAACCAAAAACTATATTATATTCCGGTGGCCATTGAGCTGGATAGTACGCTGGACTTTAAAATCGGACAGTTAAAAAAATGAATTTGACGAAATGTCAGGACACTGAAAAGGGCAAGATTTTTGTATATTTACAACCGTAACTTTAAAAGAAAAATAAACCCATGATTGGATACTATGTAATAGCCGGACTCATTTTTATAGTGAGTTTATATGTGAGTAACAAACTGAAGAGTAAGTTTAAAAAATACTCACAGGTGTATCTTCAAAACGGAATGAGTGGCAAGGAGATCGCAGAAAAGATGTTAGCTGATCACGGTATTAGAGACGTACAGGTAATTTCTACGCCGGGTATGTTGACCGACCACTACAATCCTGTTAACAAAACCGTCAACCTCAGTGAAGGGGTGTATATGCAGCGTAATGCTGCCGCTGCCGCTGTAGCGGCTCACGAAGTGGGGCACGCGGTTCAGCACGCTCAAGCGTACTCCTGGTTAGGGATGCGATCGAAGTTGGTTCCCGTGGTGAGCGTTGCTTCGCAGTATTCTCAATGGGTAATACTGGGGGGTCTGGTGTTAGCGGCCGGAACCAGCTTTGGTAATACCTTATTACTGATCGGTATTATTATGTACGGAATGGGGACGCTTTTTAGCTTTATTACCCTTCCGGTAGAGTACGATGCCAGCAAACGAGCTATGGCTTGGTTGACTAATAAAAATATGCTTACCCAGCAAGAACGTGCCGGAGCAAAGGATGCTTTGAGCTGGGCGGCTCGCACCTACGTGGTGGCTGCCGTGGGTTCGTTGGCTACTTTGCTGTACTTTATAATGGTTTATTTGAGTCGAGAATAAAGACTGGGAACGTTTAAAAAATGAACACCAAGCACCAGAAATGAGCTTGGTGTTTTTTTTAGTCCAAAAATTTATATCGAAAGATTGTGGGTAAAATAATACCTTTGTCAAAAGTGCTGTTGATGCAAAAATATATAACACTTGTTGGCTGTATTTTGTGGAGCGTTTTAGTACACGCCCAAGGCGTATTACCTGTTAACCAAGAAGGAAATCAAGCCAACATAGGCAGCGCCCGAGACATACAAGTTACCTTAGAGGGTGAAAAACCGCCCATCAGCGATTACTTACAGATTGCCCATGATGGCACTATTACTCATGCCGATACCAGCTTAACCATTCAAAAAAATTATCGGTACAACTATTTGCGGAAAGACGATTACTACTTGATGCCTTTTGCCAATGTGGGCCAAACCTACAACACCTTAGCGTACGATTTTAACGAATACCATCTCCGACCGAGATTAGGTGCACGTGCCCGGCACTTTAATTATATGGAAATAGAAGACCTCTACTATTACCATGTTCCCACTCCACTTACCGAGTTATATTTTAAAACCGCCTTTGAACAAGGACAGCAATTGGATGCATTTTTGACCTTGAATACTACCGAGCAATTAAATTTTTCAATAGCTTATAAAGGAGTTCGTTCGTTAGGAAATTACAGACACACCTTGACCAGCACCGGTAACTTTCGATTTACTACCCGCTATCAATCTCCCAATCAGCGGTATCAATTGCGGGCTCATATCACTTTTCAAGATTTGATGAATCAGGAAAACGGAGGCTTAAAACCCGCATTTGTAGACTATTTTAAACAAGATCATCCTGAATTTACGGACCGCGCCCGATTGGAAGTTCATTTAGCCGATGCCGAAAACATACTACAAGGCAAACGCTTTTATTTGGCGCAAGACTACGCTTTAGTAAATCAAAAGGATTCTCTGTCCCATTGGCAATTTTCACTAGGGAATATCACAACTTTTGAGGATAAAAATTATCGTTTTAGTAACAAAACTCCCTTTGCTGGATTTGGGCCTTCCTATGTAGCGGAAGGAATTCACGATAAAGTCACCTTGGAAGATTTTTATACCCAACTATACACCGACATAGACCACTCATTGTGGGGAAAATTTAGATTGGGATTGGGATATAATTATACAAATTATGGCTACTCTTCCCTGGTGATTTTAGACGATCAACTCATTCAAAATCGGCTGGTGGGACACACAGTAGATTTTTCGGGAGCCTATCACAAAAACTACCGGGGTTTTGAATTGTCTGGAAAAGTAGGCACCCATGTCGCAGGAGACTGGGAAGGAAGTTACTTACAAGCACAAGCCGCGTACCAATTAAACCCGGAAAATAGAGTTCAAGCCAGTGTAATGCTCCATTCGGTGCAGCCCGATTATAACTTTTTATTGTACCAAAGTGATTACGAAAATTACAACTGGCAAAATACGCACTTTGATAATGTATTTAAGCAGCACTTACAATTTGATTTGCAATCCAAAAAATGGTTTGATGCCACCGTTCGATATACAGGCATTGAGAATTACACCTATTTTGCACACCAAGCAGATTCGTTAACCCGCCCCTATCAGTATGGCGATCGCATTAATTATTTACTGGTAGAGGCCCACCGAGAATTTACTTGGGGAAAATTTTCTTGGGATAACCGTCTTACCTACCAACAAGTAATAAGCGGGGAAGAAGTTTTTAAAGTACCACAAGTATTAGCTCGTAGTAGTTTGTATTTTTCCGATCATTTCTTTGACAAGGCACTTTTTTTACAAACCGGTATTAGTGGAAAGTACTTTACCCAATACGAAATGCTAGCCTACGATCCGGTTTTGGCTGAATTTTATGTACAAAATCACGAAAAAATAGGCGATTTCCCTTTGCTGGACTTATTTATTAATGCCAAAATCAGTCAAACTCGAATCTATGTAAAATGGGAACACTTTAATTCACTTTTTTCACCCAACAATTATTTTTCGGCTCCCGGTCATCCCTATCGAGATTGGAAAATCCGCTTTGGTTTGGTGTGGAATTTCTTTATGTAGTATCGATTTTGGAGTGATTTAAACTATCTTTACATTCGTAGGAACGTCAGTCACTTTTTCCCGTAAGGGAAAAATCGAGCCATTACCCGATCCAACAACCGAAAATCTTTATAATTCGAATGATTACAGGCAGAATATCCTTACGGCTTCGGATTTTTTTATCCATGATACTTCTCACCTTGATAGCCTCGGTATTGATTGCAATGGTAAGCATTTTTCAGTACCGCAACGAGGCGGTTCAATATCACAAAGAACGGTTACGGATGAAAGAAGATGCCATACGGGCCAGCATCAATTACGAATTGAGAAAAACCTCGTATGAAGTGACTACCGACAATATTCCTTATATCTTTAAGGATAAAATCTACGAGATTCAGGACATTCACAATTTGAGTTTATTGTTATTTGACTTGGACGGCAACCTGCTCAAATCCTCCAAAGCAGCCTTTTACGAGACGCCTACAGATACCATTCCCATGCGCATTTTGAACCAACTCAACAGCGCCTCAGACAAGCGCTATGTAGAGCATTTTAGAGAAGATACTCTGCGGTATATATCCTCCTATTCGTATATCACCGACAATTATTTTAAACCGCTGGCCATACTCAATTTACCTTATATAGAAGAAGACGATTTTATATCCAAAGAGTTGCGGTTTTTTTTACACCGATTGGCAGAGGTGTATATATTCATGATGATTATTTCGGTGATAATTGCGTATTATCTTTCTAAAAACATCACCAAATCATTACTTGATATAAGTGAAAAAATTCAAAAAACCCGTTTCGACAAAAGCAATAAGAAAATTGACACCCAAGCTGTTGGCAGTGAGATATTACCACTAGTAACAGCTTATAATCGTATGATCGATCAGTTAGAAATCAGTGCACAAGCATTAGCCGCCAGTGAGCGGGAAAGCGCTTGGCGCGAAATGGCGAAACAGGTGGCTCATGAAATCAAAAACCCACTGACTCCCATGCGATTAACGGTTCAGAGCTTTGAGAGAAAATTTGATAAAAACGATTCGCAAATCGAAGAAAAAATCAAAGAATTTTCTTCTTCACTAATACAGCAAATTGACACCATGAGCTCGATTGCTTCGGCCTTTTCTACCTACGCAAAAATGCCGGCTCAAAAAGACGACAATTTGAATTTGGTTAAGATTACCAAACTGGCCTTGGATATTTTTAATGAACCTTACATTCATTTTACTGCCGAAGAAAAAGAAATTTATGTTACCCTAGATCGCACCCAGTGGATACGAGTCATTACTAATTTGGTTAAAAATGCAGTTCAAGCCACTGAAAACACACCCGATCCACAGATTGATATACACGTTTATTCGGCAGCGGAAGAGGCAGTAATCACGGTGTCTGATAACGGTAAAGGCATTCCGCCCAACTTATTAGAAAAAGTATTTGAACCCAAGTTTACGACCAAGTCCAGTGGTATGGGACTGGGATTGGCAATGGTTAAAAGTATAGTCGAGAGTTATAACGGACGAATTACCTTATACTCCGAGCTACATAAACAGACGGTTTTTACTATAGTTTTTCCTAAATTTACCCCTAAAAAATAAATTCATAAACATGTCGTATCAAAACCTACTTTTCAGCATTCAAGAGCAAATTGCTTATATCACCATAAACCGCCCCGATAAACTAAACGCTTTAAATATTGCCACCATCGAAGAGTTGCATCAAGTTTTAAGCAACATCGAAAGCGATCCGCAAATACGAGTAGTCATACTTACAGGCAGTGGTGACAAAGCCTTTGTTGCCGGAGCGGATATAGCTGAATTTATGAATTTTTCTATCGAACAGGGGCAACAATTAGCCCGAGAAGGACAAGCTAAATTATTTGATTATATCGCTCAAATGTCCACTCCCGTTATAGCGGCCATCAACGGCTTTGCCTTGGGAGGTGGTTTGGAATTAGCCATGTCGGCACATATACGCATTGCTTCTGAAAATGCTCAAATGGGATTACCCGAAGTTTCCTTAGGTGTGATTCCAGGATATGGAGGCACCCAACGTTTGCCTCAATTGGTCGGTAAAAGTCTGGCCATGGAAATGATACTAACCGGCGAAAGAATTAATGCTCAAAAAGCCTTGCAATACGGTTTAGTTAATCATGTAACTACGCCCGACGAACTTCTGTCTACGGCTGAAAAAATTGCTTCTAAAATTATTCGTAATTCTCCGGTGGCCATTGCTACCGCTATTACCGCTATCCAAGCCGGATATTTAGATGGAGTCAACGGATTTCAGGTAGAAATTGAAAAATTTGGAAACTGCTTTGGCACCCTTGACTTTAAAGAAGGAACCACTGCGTTTATGGAGAAACGCAAAGCCACTTTCCCCGGAAAATAAAATATCGCTCCAAGCAGCGTATACTAAATTTACGAGTAGAATTCCTCAACAATTATCCAATTCTTTCCAAGACAGTTGAGGAATTTTATATTATATGGTGGTAATGTGTTTACAGCACTAGAAAAGACAATAAAACCAGTGAAGAGGAAACGGATAGTATACTGAATGTTACAAAATGTGCTTATGAGCTTTGTAAGAAGATCGAACTAATGCTCCGCTTTCTACATGTCTAAAGCCCATTTCTAAACCGATAGTTTCAAATTTTTTAAACTGCTCGGGAAGTATAAACTGTTTTACGGGTAGGTGTTTTTTTGAAGGTTGTAAATACTGTCCGATAGTCACTACATCGACGTCTGCTTTTCGAAGGTCTTCCATGGTTTCAATCACTTCGGCTTCGGTTTCGCCCAAACCGAGCATAATACCACTTTTGGTACGTCTTACTCCTTGTTGTTTGAGGTATTGCAACACTTCCAGACTGCGCTCGTACTTGGCTTGAATACGTACTTCACGAGTTAAGCGTTTGACTGTTTCCATATTATGCGAAACCACTTCAGGCGCAGCTTTTACGATACGGTCAATATTTCGAGTGACTCCCTGAAAATCAGGTATTAGAGTTTCCATAGTAGTTCCTGGGCTAATCCGTCTTACAGCTCCAATGGTTTCAGCCCAAAGTATAGAACCCATATCTTTAAGATCATCGCGGTCTACCGAAGTGATTACCGCATGCTTAATTTTCATGATTTTGATAGAATTCGCTACTTTTTCGGGTTCCTCCCAGTCAATACTTCCGGGGCGTCCGGTTTTTACTCCACAAAACCCACACGAACGCGTACAAACATTTCCTAATATCATAAAGGTAGCAGTACCTTCGCCCCAGCATTCTCCCATATTGGGGCAACTGCCGGAGGTACAAATGGTATGCAACTGATATTTATCAACCAAGCCACGAAGTTCGGTGTATTTTTTTCCGGTAGGCAATTTCACCCGAAGCCATTTGGGTTTGGGGATTCCGGTTTGAGGGGTAAGTGTTTGAGGTTCCATCGGTACAAAGATACAAAAGGTTTTGTTATTATTTTCACTTACCAAATTGCCTCAGGTGATGATCCAGATGTTTGTACTGGGATTTCCCCCATTGTTCTACTGTTAGTTTAACTCCCGATGGATGTATAGGCAAAGCTTCTGCCGGGAGTTGGTGAAACTCTTGAATCAAGGCTTGTAAAGCCAATTTTTCTTGATCAAAATCTTTTGGATCAACAATTTTAAATTCTGCGGCTGTAGGTGTTCCTTTTTTCCAAGGTCTATCGTTGTACAAGGTACTTTTAAATAATCGAAAGGCCAATTTAAATGGCCACGGAAAAGAGGCTAATTGGATTTTCTGTAAAGGTACTCTAATCACTTGGCTACAGTGAGCCAACATTTGGGCCACATTCATTTTACCCCACAAGGGTTGGCTTTCTGGAGTCAGACTATCTAATCGTTGAAGAATTTCTTGATAAGCCTCTGTATGAAATAAATTTTTCATATACTAGCTGTAAATAAGGAACAAATTTATCGAAAAAAGATATTTTTATAGCACCGCCCACAGGTATTAATTTCTTTGACTGATAATGTTTAGAACCAAGAATTCAGCGGGTTTTAACATAGCCAAGCCTACCTCAACAATGATTTTGTTATCCAGTACATCTTGCTGGGTCATGGTGCTTCCCAACCCAATTTTACAATAAAAAGCCTTACTGGTGCTGTCCCCTGCCAAAGCTCCTTGGCGCCATTGACTGTCTAAAAAACTGGTAATCACACTTTTTATCGCGGTCCAAGTACTTTCATTGTTGGGACTCGATTTAAAACTCGTTAGTCCTTTTGTAATTGTTTTTTCTACGGCGCCAGCGAAACGTACTACAGGAATATACCGCCACTCATTATCATGACTATTTAAAGTACGAGCCCCCCACACCAGAACCCCACGTCCTATAAAACTTCTAACAGCGTTAACGGATTTCCCGGAAGGGGGAACAGTCATTAACTCTTGAAGAGTTTGATTGATAGTAACCATGGTTTTTTCAACCGATTGAAGCTCTTGATTTGCAGAAGCTTTCCACAATTGTCTTTGACACATCAATGCCGCTACTGCAGGAGAAGACGGCAATACCACTTTTTTAGCTTCAAAATTTTTTCTTATTGTAGCGTATATACTGGGATGTATAGAATACAAAGAACGATCCGCTTCCGGATGGTCAGGCGGGAATTTTAAAAAATAAGAGGTATGATCCACCTTAATGCGGCAACAACTTTCGTCGTTCAGCACTTTGTAAACCGTTTGAAGATACGGATAATAGGCGGCTCCGTAACGTAAACCAGTATGCCCAATTGCAAGTTCAAAATTACTGCGAAGACTTTCGTACTTAACCGATAAATTTTTACTGTATAAATCTATCAAAACCATCCAATCTTTGCGGGTATTCCCCAGTTGTAGGGCTTGTTGATAGGCCGGGTAGATTAGAGATTCACCCGCAAGGTGGGCATCAGCCCACACCATTACATTAGAGTCAGGTTGCTTGGAGATATATTGAAGTGCCTTTTCAAAACGTACCACAGCCAGTTGCGAGTCCATTGTTTTTCGATAGGTACCGGTACTGACAACGTAACAAGCACCTCCACCATTATCAAAATAAAGCTGTAAGGAATGGTACAACCGATAACTTACCTCATCTGTGCAGGTGATTTGAGAATTCGTGGAGTCCCATTCCCAATTAGAAATGGGAAGGGTTCCAAAAAAACTTTCAAACTCCGTCATAGATGCTATTGGAACCGGTTGGTACAAAAGGGATCTATTTTGGTAGCTTGTTTTTTCAGTAAATCCTACAAAAATTGGAACCGTTGGTAAAGAGGTATTGAACTGCTCCAAAGCCGTGGCGATTTCATTCGTATAAACTCCGGGAGTTGAATACCCTTTGGCCATAATGTTAATTTGGTGATAGAAATTTTGCTACAGCAAAAAAAAAATGGTTAATATTATATCGGTAAAGATAATGCAAATGAGAAAATGATGTATGAGAAAAACAAAATTACCATCAAACAATGGCATGAAGACGATCGGCCGCGAGAAAAGCTTCTCAGCAAAGGGAAATCTTCACTCAGTACAGCCGAACTAATAGCGATACTTATTGGCTCAGGAAACACCGAAGAGAGTGCGGTAGCACTCAGCAAACGCATTTTGGCCTCAGTGGACAACAACCTACAACAATTGGGAAAACTTTCGATTAACCAACTTACGGCTTTTAAGGGAATCGGTCAAGCCAAAGCCGTTAGTATTGTTGCAGCACTCGAATTAGGTAAAAGACGTAGCATGGAAGAAAGCGTGTCGCAAACTAAAATTTCGTCTTCCAAACACGTCTTTGACCTGATGCAACCCCTTATCGGCGATTTACCTCATGAAGAATTTTGGGTATTGTACTTAAATAATTCCAACAAAATAATCGATAAAAAGCAACTTAGTAAAGGGGGAATTACCAGTACGGTGGTTGATAACCGATTGATTTTTAAAACCGCTTTTGAGGTCAATGCCGTGAGTATTATTTTGGCACATAACCACCCCTCCGGCTCGTTAAACCCCAGCGAACACGATCAAAAAATTACCCAAACCCTTCGGGAAGCCGCCCGACAGCTTGAAATCAGCTTATTAGACCACCTGATTATTACCGAATTTTCCTATTTTAGTTTTGCAGATGAGGGGGTGTTGTGAGGGCCGCCGGTAGCTATATGTATTACAGATTTTTAGCAGGGGAAAGGTTTTCCCAATTCTGTAAAAATTTATAATTATCTAAATTTTAAACATAGCACATAACAATTTTGTTATATAACAAATATGTTATATTTTTGTGATGAAGTCGAGCGAGCTAATAAGAATGATTGAGGAAGATGGCTGGTATATTATCAGAACAAAAGGCAGTCATCACCATTTCAAACACCCTGTCAAAAAAGGAATTGTAACTATACCACATCCTAAAAAAGACATACCTGTTGGAACGGTTAAATCAATATTAAAACAAGCGGGACTTTAAAGCACGCCTATTTTCCTTTATCTAATTTTTGTAAAAGATGGTTAAACAAGTTATAGTTTACGTTGAAAAAGCCGAAGACGGAACTTACTGGGGAACTACTCAAAACGTACCCGGAGTAGTAACCGCTTATGGAAGCTCTCTTGAAGAGTTAAAGCAAAACTTTGAATCTGCCTTTAAAGATTATTTGGAAGTAGCGGAAGAAGAGAAGGAAGATTGGCTGAGTGACGTAAAAGACCTTGAGGGTTTTACCTACGAGTTAGACCTGCAATCATTTTTTAAACTGGTTCCCGAAATAAAAGTATCGGCCATTGCCAAAAAAGCAAAAATCAACGAATCGTTAATGCGGCAATATGCCACCGGCAAGGCAAACGCTTCTGAAGCACGAGCCAAAAAAATTGAAAAAGCAATACACGAGCTTGGCAGAGAACTACTTGCGGTGTCGTTTTAAAACGGTTTCAATGAATTTCACACCACTTTCATATAAAACCTGCTGCTAACTGCATTTACCAACACTTTGTGGCATATTATTATCTAACGTGCCTTTATCAACTAATAATTGCATTATTTTAACATATTACACAGGTTTTTCCTGTTTTTTTTGTTTTATTAAGACGGATATAAACAATTTTACATAACTTACACATCGAATTTTATAATAAGCAGTTTTTTGTAGCCTATTTTTCATATATAAAATATGAAACCGCTCTTCTTAACCCAATTAATAATTTCTTAAACTTCTATAATATGGAAAATAAACCTATTAAAACAGACTTATTTCACTTTGTAACCGTAAGAAACCCACAGCTGTTAACACAGAATGAAAGAAAAATAGGATTTGTCTATTTTCCTGCCGAGCTGGTAAACAGCAGTCATTTTATGAAAGATTTAGCGGGGCTGAGTACAAAACAAGCTAGAAAAGACCATTTAGAAACCAAAGCCGCCTCATTTACAAACATAAAATCTGTAAAAGCGGTAAGAAATATCGCTACGGGGCTTTATGACTTTTCTCAATGGCTTACAAAAAATAAAAACACCTTAACCTCTGAAGAAACTGAAGAACAGTCAACAGGTGTAAGCACATTATCTTCAATTAGTTTTGTGTCATTATGGGACAATATGATTTACCAGACAGTTGGCAGCAAGTGTATTAAGGCAGCGACACGACAAACAAACGACTGACAGAAACAGAAAAAAGTAAACCATTTTGAAAGGTGACCAAAGACATAGAAACGATATTACAAACGGACAACGAGTAAGCCGACACTCATTGCCGACCCTATGTTTTTTATTTTTTTCCCACCGCACATTTTTTAAAAACAATTTTAGCCAACCCGCAAGTGGCACATTTGGCTTTGCCCCACCCGCAAGCCGACCCTTCGCAAAACCAAAAGAGCCACTTTTTTGCCTACGCACCGACAGAAATACGTATTTTGGTAAACTATATTTTGACAATTAAAGAATGAATAAAAAGACACTTTCAGAAAGAGATATTTGCACCAAGTTCATCACTCCTGCTTTAGAAAAGGCAGGTTGGGACAAGCAATTGCAGATATTAGAGGAAGTTTCTTTTACTGATGGTAAAATTTACGTTAGAGGAAAAATCACAGCAAGAGGAACAAGAAAACGAGCTGACTATATTCTGTATTACAAACCGAATATTCCAATTGCGATTATTGAAGCCAAGGACAACAACCATTCAGTAAGAGCAGGAATACAACAAGGTTTAGACTATGCTCAAATATTGGACATTCCTTGTGTATTCAGCAGCAACGGAGACGGATTTTTATTTCACGACCGTACAGCGACAGACGGTAACATAGAAACGGAAATCAGTTTAGAAGACTTCCCTACTCCCGAAGAACTTTGGCAGAAATACAAAAAGTATAAAGGCATTGAAACTCCCGAAGCGGAAAGAATCGTTTCACAAGACTATTATTTTGACGGAACAAACCGCAAACCGAGATACTACCAACAAATTGCAGTAAATAGAACAGTTGAAGCTATTGCCAACGGACAGAACAGAATTCTGCTTGTAATGGCAACAGGAACAGGAAAAACATACACGGCTTTTCAAATCATTCACCGACTTTGGAAAAGCGGAGCAAAAAAACGCATTCTGTTTTTAGCCGACCGAAACGCTTTAATTGACCAGACACGAAGAGGCGACTTTAAACACTTCAAGGATAAAATGACTGTGGTAAAGCACAGGCAAATTGACAAGAGCTTTGCAATTTATTTGGCATTGTATCAAGGTCTTTCAGGAACAGACGAAGCAGCCAATGTTTACAAACAGTTTTCAAGAGACTTTTTCGACCTGATTGTAATTGACGAGTGCCACAGAGGAAGTGCTAAAGACGACAGCAGTTGGAGAGAGATTTTAAACTACTTCCAAAATGCTACGCATATTGGTTTAACCGCAACCCCAAAAGAAACCAACGAAGCAAGCAACACCGAATATTTTGGCGACCCAGTTTATACTTATTCTTTGCGACAAGGAATTGACGATGGTTTCTTTGCTCCTTATCGTGTGGTGAGAGTTGCCCTGAATGTGGATGCGGAAGGTTGGCGACCCGAACAAGGCAAAACCGACAAAGACGGAAACGAAATAGAAGACCGCATTTATAATCGAAAGGACTTTGATAAAAATTTGGTGATTGAAGAAAGAACAGATTTAGTTGCCAAAAAAGTAACCGAGTTTCTCAAAGGTTACGACCGCTTTGCTAAAACCATTGTGTTTTGTGTGGACATAGACCACGCTGAACGAATGCGAACAGCATTAGCCAAACACAATCCTGATTTAGTTGCCGAAAACTACAAATACATAATGCAGATTACAGGCGACAATGAGGAAGGCAAACGAGAGTTGGACAACTTCATCAATCCCGAAGAAAAATATCCGGTCATTGCCACCACTTCCGAACTGATGACCACAGGCGTTGATGCTCAAACCTGCAAAGTGATTGTATTGGACAGCAACATCAATTCAATGACCAAGTTCAAACAAATCATTGGTAGAGGAACACGAATCAATGAAGAATACGGCAAACTGTATTTTACCATTTTGGATTTCAGAAACGCAACAGACCTATTTGCAGACCCTCAATTTGACGGAGAACCAATCAGAATTAAACCAGTTACCGAAGCAATAGACTTAGGCGGCATTGTAGATGAAGAAGAAGAAAACACAGAACCAATCATTGATATTGAAACAGGAGAAGAAATTGAAATAACTTCAACCCCGCCACAACCGCAACCACCTTTTACAACCGACCCGCCACAACCAAGAGAAAAAGTTTATGTAAACGGTGTTGATGTTTCGGTTTTAATAAGCCGTGAATTGCATTTCGACCAACACGGCAGACCCATCACAACAAGTTTGAAAGACCACACCAAAGAAATCATCAAAGAAAAGTTTGCTTCGCTTGACGACTTTTTAAATAAATGGAACACCACCGACCGCAAAGAAGCCATCATTGCTGAATTGCAAGAACAAGGCGTAATGGTGGAAGCCTTGTATGATGCCGTGAACAAAGAAGTGGATTTGTTTGACTTGATTTGTCACGTTGCATTTGACCAACCACCATTAACCCGAAAAGAACGAGCAAACAACGTGAAGAAACGTAACTACTTTACCAAGTATGGCGACCAAGCCCGAAAAGTATTAGAGGCATTGCTCGACAAATACGCTGACCAAGGCATTGAAAACATTGAGAACATTCAAATTCTGACTGTTCCACCAATCAATGAGTTTGGTTCGGTAACTGAAATCATAAAAGCATTTGGCAGCCGTGAAGAATACGAGAAAGCAATCCGTGATTTAGAAAACGAATTATATAAAGTAGCATAGAATAATGAGCAACATAGCAGGCACCATAAAATCCATCAGAGATATTTTCCGCAAAGACCCGGGCTTGAGTGGAGATGCACAACGCATTGAACAATTGGGTTGGATGATATTTCTGAAACTCTTTGACGATAAAGACAAAGAAAAAGAAATCCTTAACCCCAAATACAAATCACCCATTCCGGCTGAATTGCAGTGGCGTAATTGGGCAGAAAATGATGAAGGCATCACAGGCGATGAACTCATCAATTTTGTCAACAACAAACTTTTTCCGACTCTCAAAAACTTGACGGTTTCGGCTGACGACAGATTGGGCATTACCATTCGCCAGATATTTGACGGAACCAACAACTATATGAAAAGCGGAACCACCTTCCGCCAAGCCATTAACAAACTCAACGAAATTGATTTTAACAGCAGCAAAGAGCATCACGTTTTTAATGTGATTTATGAGGAGATTTTGCAGGGATTGGCTGCCAAAAAAGACACAGGCGAGTTTTACACGCCAAGAGCCGTAACCCAGTTTATTGTGGATATGGTAAACCCCAAATTGGGCGAGAAAATTACTGACCCTGCTTGCGGAACTGCGGGCTTTTTGGTGTGTGCCATTGAACATCTGAAAAAGCAGGTAAAAAACATTGAAGACCGCAAGACCTTACAAGAAACCATTACAGGAACAGAGCTAAAACCATTGCCATTTATGTTGAGTGTGGTAAACTTGATTACCCACGACATCGAAGTTCCACAAATTGAAAACGGTGATTCGCTGAGCCGTGAATACAACTCTATCAAACAAAAAGACCGTGTGGACATCATTGTTGCCAATCCGCCTTTTGGCGGTGTGGTGGGCGATGGTATGGAAACCAATTTCCCGTTGAACTACCGCACCAAGGAAAGTGCCGATTTGTTTTTGATACTGTTTATCCAATTGCTGAAAGATGGTGGTAGAGCAGGCATTGTTTTGCCCGATGGCAGCTTAACAGGCGATGGCGTAAAACAACGGATAAGACAAAAACTGTTGGAAGATTGCAATGTGCATACCATTGTGCGTTTGCCCCAATCGGTATTTGCTCCGTATGCCACCGTAAACACCAACCTGATTTTCTTTGAAAAGGGTAAGCCAACAAAAGAAATTTGGTATTACGAACACACTTTACCCGATGGACAAAAAGCATACAGCAAAACCAAGCCCATACGTTTAGAAGAATTTGAACCCATTAAACAATGGTGGAAAAACCGTGAAGAAAGCGAAGTAGCTTGGAAAGTGCCGATACAAACCATTATAGACCGCAATTACGATTTGGATATAAAGAATCCGAATAAGAAAGTGGAGGAAGTGGTGTATGATAGAATGGCAATAATCGAAAGACTTGAGAAGTCTTTTGCAAAATCTGCTCTATTACTAAATGAACTAAAAAAAGTTTAAGATGAGTAGTAGAAAAATTAGACTTGGAGATTTCCTTATTCGCAGCAAAATACCTGTGGATATTGAAGACAACAAAAAGTATAAGCGTGTGACTATTCGAACAAAACATCAAGGAGTATCAGTCCGTGATTTTGAAATTGGTTCTAAGATTGGCACAAAAAAGCAATTCATATTAAAGGCAGGGCAATTTGTGTTATCCAAAATTGATGCAATGTATGGAGCATTTGGAATTGCTCCTGATGAAGTAGATGGAGCCATCATTACAGGAAATTTTTGGGCATACGATTATGATAAAAATATAGTTAGTATTGAGTGGTTCAATCATTTTACAAATTCTCCTGATTTTTATGACTTGTGCAGAAGAGCAAGTACAGGTATCACTCATAGAAAATATCTTGACGAAGATTTTTTTCTAAACTATGAGGTTAATCTACCCGACTTAAATGAGCAAGAAAATCTTGTTGTTTCAATAGATAGCATAAGAGAAAAAATAAGTTCACTTGAAAACGAGCTCACCCACCAACTCACCCAACTCGAAAACTTAAACCAAGCCATTTTACAAGAAGCGGTGCAGGGCAAATTGGTGAAGCAAGACCCGAAAGACGAACCTGCAAGTGAATTGCTCAAACGCATCAAAGCCGAGAAAGCAACCCTTCGACAGGCTCAGGGCAAGGGCAAAAAGGAAAAACCCTTACCACCCATCAAACCCGAAGAAATTCCGTTTGAAATTCCTGAAAATTGGGTATGGTGTCGGTTGGGGGAGATTTGTGAAAGAATACACTATGGTTTTAATGCATCTGCAAAACCAAATAATACTGGAGTTAGATTACTAAGAATTACAGACATTCAAGAAAATAAAGTTGATTGGCATACAGTTCCAGGATGTGATTACTCAGAAAGTGATTTAGAAAATTATTTGCTAAATGAAAATGACATAGTAATCGCTAGAACGGGAGGTACAATTGGAAAAACATTTTTAGTAAAAAATATTCCATTGAAGGCTTTATTTGCATCATATCTTATTAGAGCGATACCATCAAATGCTGTTTTTCCAGAGTATGCAAAATTATTTATGGAAAGCCCAATATATTGGAGACAACTTTATGATGCAGCTGGCGGAGCGGCACAGCCAAATGTAAACGGAACATCATTATCAAATTTAGCTTTTCCCCTTCCGCCACTATCCGAGCAAAAACGCATAGTAGCGGAAATAGAAAAGCAATTAGCCAAAACCAAACAGTTAAAAGAACACATCATCGCCAACCAACAAGCCACCGAGCAACTGCTTAAGGCATTGCTGCATCAGGCGTTTGAGGTGAGGGAAACTGAAACAGTATGATTACACAAATCAATAAACTAAAGCGGTTTGGTATCTACCAAAATTACACTTGGGGTGCAATAGACGACTTCAAGAAAAAAAACTTGGTTTATGGTTGGAATTATTCAGGAAAAACAACGCTATCTAAACTTTTTCAAGTTTTAGAATTCAAGGATAAAAATAGATGTTTTAGCGGAGCTGAAATAGAAATAACCGTAAATGAAGGAACAACCAAAATTTATAATCATGACACACTAAATACTTTCCCCTTTACAGTAAAGGTTTTCAATAGTGAATACATCAAACGAATTTTTACTTGGGATGAACCTAAATCGGGTTTTAGTCCGATATCGTTCTACTTAGGCGATACAGCAGGTGATTTAAAGGATAAAATCAAAAAGCTAGAAACTATCAATGAACGCTTGGCTATATTACGTGACAATAAATACAAGCCAGTCATTGAAATTTTTGAAAGCTACAATAAAACAAATGGGCATTTTTCACGAAAAGCAAAAGAGGTAAGAGATAATTATTTACCAGGGATATTTGACCCCACAACGTTTGACAAGGGACATTTCAAAATAATAGTTGATGAAGTAAAAGCTAACCTTGATGGCTTTATTTTGAATGCCACGGAACGAGATTCAACAAAAAAAGAAGCTCTGGCAGAAAAAAAGTATGATAAACAAAATGAGAATTTAGAAGTGCAGGAAAGTTTAGAAAAGCTTTCGCTGAAAGTAAAATCAATCTTAGAGGATAGTGCTCCTAAAGCAATCTCCTTTCCAACTCTTGAAGAAGACCCTGTATTATTTGATTGGGTTCAAAAAGGAATACCTCTACACAAAGATTCTACAGAATGTAAATTCTGCACAAAACAACTTCCTGATAATCGAATGGAAGACCTTAATTCTTTTTACTCCAAAAAATTAAAAGAAATTCAGGATGCAATTGAAGAAGCAATTAAAGAGATTGATGCTGAAAGAAAAATTATTGAAATAAATTTTCCAGTTAAAAAAGACATTGCGGAACTCTTTGTGTCTGAATATGAATCGGCAATAAATGCTTATGAAACGCAAAAAGGTGTTTATAAAGAAAAGCTTTCAATTCTTGAAACAGACCTTAAATCAAAAGGTTCAAGTATTTTTACGTCAATTAAATCTACAGAAATAGAGCTTGTCAGTTTACAAAGTCATCTTGAATCAATAATAGCAGTAATCAAAAAGCATAATAAATGGCTTGACAAATTTGGCGAAAGAAAAAGTGCCGCAATTAAAAAAATTTTAAAGCACTATGTAGCTGAATATCTTAAAGCAGAAGATTATAATAAAAAGGAATCCAACAAGGATTGTGCAATACAGACTATTGAAAAGATAGAAGCTAAAATCAGTGCAAATATTCTTTTGATTAAGAGTTTTAATGAGCAATTAAGCAGCACTGCAAAAGGACAAGGTGAGCTTAATGATATTTTAGAAATATTGCTCCACAGAGATGATATAAAAATTGAGATTAGAGAAGAAAAATTTAGACTTGAAAGGTCAGGGCATCCAGCGGAAAATTTAAGTGAGGGAGAAAAGTCGGCTATTGCGTTTGCATACTTTTTGACAGAATTGAAAGCATTAAGAAAGGACGACCCTCCTAAACTCCCAAAGACAATTATTTTTATTGACGACCCGATTTCCAGTTTAGACAGTAATCATATTTTTCAAGTAAGGTCATTGTTAAAAGACTTTTTTAAGGAGCAAGATTTTGCACAACTCTTTATTTCAACTCACAATTTTGAGTTTCTCTCTGTATTATTAGACTCAGGAATTTTCGGCACTATTAAATCTGACACCAAAGAACAAAAACGGCCTTTATACTTCATAAAAAGACATAAAGACGGGAGCTCAACAATTGAAAAAATGCCAAAAACATTCAGTAACTACAAATCCGAGTATGTGGGGTTATTTCATATTCTAAAAGAGTTTAATGATAGTAATGATAAGGAAAATTTTCCTTATTTATTATTGTTACCAAATGCATTACGAAGATTTTTGGAGCTTTACACATTATCAAAATATCCTGCAAACAATGGCAGCACAGTTGACGATAGAGTTGAACTGATTTTTAAATCGAATGATAGACCACATCATAATGTCAAGTTATTACATTGGTTTTCACACCAAAATCAAATTGAAAAACTACAACAACACGATGAAAAAATTATACAGATCGCAGATGCTATAAATGATTTAATTGAATATATAAAAAATGAAGATGAACTACATTGGAAAGGACTTAATGGAATCCAATAACCTTCGCATTTTGTAAACACATTTTTAAAGTCCATCAAGCCTATTCACATACCAAAACCTTGCCAAATGCAGCGAAGCAGAATTCCTGAACACATCAGTAAAATCAATTTTGCTGTAAATAAAGAGCTTGCAAAGCCAACGCAAGAAATGCGAAGCATTCACGAACACCTTTGAAAATAAATAATGAAGTGAGTAAAAATTGTTTTTAAAAAATTTCCCAACCCTTCAAAAAAATAAAAAACGCAACGCACAACCCGATACAGACAGACAAAAACGTAAACAGACAATGACACTAAAACCCAATACTGACAATGGTTTACAAGGACGGACGACAGAACACCAGCTGCCAACAGCGGTTTTGCAAAAGTGGCGGTGCAGTGCTTCGTATGACAGTGAAGTGGTTAATCAAAATTTAGTGCTTCGATTGAAGTTTAGTGGTGAAAATCGCCACCTTCGCAAAGCCGCAAAACGTTACAAAAAATTCTCTTACCATTTGCGATGCCATTGTAAGAATGTTGGTTGCAGACAATTTTCTTAAAAATAATGATATAGAAACTACTGCTGAATTGATAAAAAATGAAAAAGATTTACGACGTCTGGCCAATGCCTATGTAGTAATTGATGGAATAGTTGTAACCAACTTTCCCGAGTTTTCAGCCATTGCAAATAAGCCGCGTCCGGCTCAATATAATCCGCTTTCAACACTTGTAAACAGATTTGAAGCTACTATTGAATTAAACTCTCTTAAATCAACACTTGAGCAATTGAATACCACAATCAGGTTAAGAACCAATGAAAACAATGCCGATTATGAGACGGTTTATCAGCAATATATAGAGGATGTCGAAGAGGCGTATGCCAACGCTACCTTGACCCAAGACAGTGAGGGAAATGACGTCTATGAAGATTTAGAACTTCCCGACTTTAGTTTCACTCCAAAAACAATATTTCAAGATGATTTTTTAGAAAACAATGTTTCAGAAAAACCTTTTAATGTAATTGAATCTATAACAGAAAAAGGGTTAGAAACACCGGAACAAATTGCTGAGAAATTAAAAAATGAGATTAAATCTCAAGACAGCATTATTTTTAAATCTGTTGTAGAAAGTAAAAAAACCAAAAAAGTTTTATAGAAAGGAGGAATAATTGAACTGAAAGAAGAAAACCCACCGGAAACAGGTTATGTAGCCGGAGTTAAAAAAGTTCATAAACGGATACAACAAAAGAAAACATCAAGGAATTAAAAATCAAAAACCAAAAGATTTGTTTAAATTTGAATATAAAAATCATCTTAGTGTAGCTTAATTGTGGTCTAAACAATGGGGGACACTATAGTTATAATTCCCCCCAATGTTAGGACAGAAATAATTAAAAATTAAATGATATGATG
>CAZQQU010000009.1:0-82940 GCA_964595625.1 uncultured Flavobacteriaceae bacterium
GTAACCTGTTCGTAATCTCCGCGTATGCGGAGACGGTGTTCGGTGTTCATGGCAAGAAATTTTATGGTTGGAGCTATAAAATTATAAAAAACAACGAACTTAGGCAAAAATTTTACGAAAAAAACAGGAAAAATCCTGTTAAAATATTAAAATAATGCAATAAAAAATTCAATAAACAACATTTATCAAAGCTATTTTTTTTAAATAAATAAGAAGTACACTACCTTGTGGAGGATGAAAAAATAATGAAAGAACTACAAAAGTGACCAAGGATATTATAAAAACCACCCTTCAATTAGAAAAACAAAAATACCCCCAGAAAGCTCAAGTTGAACCAAGTATTGGTTCGTCTAATTCTGAGTGTATTTTCTAACTAAAAAGAGGACGCTTTTTATTCGTCCACCAGTACCCATTCCCCTTTTTCTAAAAACGGAATGGCTTGTTTGTATTTCATTTCCTTGTTTTCTCCACTCATGACGTTTTTGATAACCACTCGGTCATTGCGGCCTATTTTGGGTTTATCTCGAACGATGGTTTCCACCACAGGTGGTTGCTGGGTTTGTCCGGCTGCACGAGCTTGCGCGGCACGCTCATCCATATTAGGAATTTCGTCTTTTTGAGCTTGTAATTGTTCCTTGGGTTTTTGCTGTCGTGCTTCCTGTATGTTTTCTTGATTCTGTTGGGGTAATTCGCCTTTGAACAAGAAAGAAATAACGTCTTTATTGACTTTGTCAATCATTTCTTTAAACAACTCAAAAGCCTCAAATTTATAAATCAATAAAGGATCTTTTTGCTCATGTACAGCCAACTGCACCGATTGTTTTAGCTCGTCCATCTTACGTAAGTGTGTTTTCCAAGCATCATCAATAATGGCCAGTGTAATATTTTTTTCAAAATCCAACACTAGGGATTTTCCTTCGGTGAGATAGGCTTTTTCTAAGTCAGTAGCCACATTCAGGGTTTTAACCCCGTCACTAAAAGGCACCAAAATACGTTGAAAACGGTCTTTGTGTTGTTCGTACACATTTTTAATTACCGGATAAGCGGTTTGTGCATTTCGCTCCATTTTCTGAAGATAATGCTCATATACTGCTTGATAAACTTTACCGGCAATGGTAACTACGTCTTTTTTCTCGAATTCTTCTTTGGATACGGGAGAACTGATTGAGAAAAACCGCATCAATTCAAAGTCGAAGTTTTTAAAATCTCCGTCCCCTTTGTTAGATTGGGTAATCAATTCGGCCGTGTCGTATATCATATTGGCAATATCCACCCGTAATCTTTCACCGAAAAGCGCATTGTATCTTCGTTTATACACCACTTCCCGTTGTGCGTTCATCACATCGTCGTATTCGAGCAATCTTTTTCGGATTCCAAAATTATTTTCTTCTACCTTTTTCTGAGCTCTTTCGATGGATTTAGAAATCATAGAATGCTGTATCACCTCACCTTCTTTCAAGCCCATTCTGTCCATTAACTTGGCGATACGGTCACTACCAAACAAACGCATTAAATTGTCTTCCAAGGATACATAAAACTGAGAACTTCCGGGATCTCCTTGACGACCACTACGTCCACGTAACTGTCTATCCACCCGACGCGAGTCGTGGCGTTCGGTACCTATAATGGCTAATCCACCGGCCGCTTTTACCTCGGGGGTAAGCTTGATATCGGTACCTCTACCGGCCATATTGGTAGCAATAGTGACCACACCGGCTTGTCCGGCCTCTTCTACAATTTCAGCTTCTTTTTTATGAAGTTTGGCGTTGAGAACATTGTGTTTGATTTTTCGAAGGGTCAACATCCTGCTCAAGAGTTCAGAAATTTCTACAGAAGTTGTACCAATCAATACCGGCCTACCGGCTTGAGTAAGTTCGACCACCTCCTCAATGACAGCATTGTATTTTTCACGTTTGGTTTTGTAAATTTTATCTTGGTGATCAATACGAGCAATCGGACGATTGGTAGGAATTTCCATCACATCCAATTTGTAGATTTCCCAAAGTTCTCCGGCTTCGGTAACGGCCGTACCCGTCATACCCGAAAGTTTGCGATACATCCGGAAGTAATTTTGAAGCGTGATAGTGGCAAAGGTTTGCGTCATGGCTTCAATCTTTACGTTTTCCTTGGCTTCAATTGCCTGGTGCAAACCGTCACTGTAGCGACGTCCGTCCATGATACGACCCGTTTGTTCGTCGACGATCATCACCTTATTATCAATGACTACATATTGGTCGTCTTTTTCAAAAAGTGTATAGGCTCGGAGTAACTGATTCATGGTATGGATTCGCTCACTCTTAATCGAAAACTCCCTAAATAGTTCCTCTTTTTCTTTTACCTCTTCTTCTTTAGATAACTTTTTAGCTTCAATTTTAGCAATTTCTAATCCCATTTCAGGTAACACAAAGAACGTAGGATCATCATCTCCGGAAAGGAAATCTACACCTTTATCAGTCAGTTCGATTTGGTTGTTTTTTTCATCAATAACAAAGTATAACTCGGCATCCACCTTCGGCATCTCTTTGTTATTATCCATCATATAATGGTTCTCTGTTTTTTGAAGGATTTGTTTAATCCCCTCTTCAGAAAGGTATTTAATCAATGCTTTGTTTTTAGGCAAGCCGCGATACACGCGCAATAGTTTTAATCCACCTTCTTTGATATTGCCTTCAGAAATAAGCTTTTTAGCTTCAGCTAATACTCCGGTTAGAAATTGACGCTGAGTATTTACAATTTTTTCAATCTTAGGTTTAAGATCGTTAAATTCGTGACGATCTCCCTCGGGTACTGGTCCGGAAATAATTAAAGGAGTTCGGGCATCGTCAATTAACACCGAATCCACCTCGTCCACGATGGCATAGTGATGTGGTCTTTGAACCAAATCGTCGGGGGTGTGCGACATGTTGTCACGCAGGTAGTCAAAACCAAATTCGTTATTGGTTCCGTAGGTAATATCTGAATTATACGCTTTTTTTCGTTCGGGAGAATGCGGTTTGTGATAGTCAATACAATCGACACTCAATCCGTGAAATTCAAAAATGGGTCCCATCCAAGCACTATCCCGTTTGGCTAGATAATCGTTTACTGTTACTACGTGAACTCCATTGCCGGCTAAGGCGTTGAGATATACCGGTAAAGTAGCGACTAAGGTTTTTCCTTCCCCGGTTTGCATTTCAGCCACTTTTCCTTTGTGTAAGGCAATTCCCCCGATAAGCTGTACATCGTAATGAACCATATCCCAGGTAATCGGTTTTCCGGCAGCGTCCCAAGAGTTTCGCCAAATGGCTTTATCTCCTTGTATGGTGACATAATCCTTGGTGGCCGAAAGTTCTCGGTCAAATGGGGTTGCCGTTACTTCAATTTCACTGTGGGCAACAAAACGCTTAGCGGTTTCTTTCATAACCGCAAAAGCTTCGGGTAAAAGTTGATCTAAAATCCTTTTTTCGATTTCGTATTTTTGATCTTTAATTTTGTCGATTTCAGCATAGATACTTTCTTTTTCATCAATCTCGACTGTGGTATCAGCTTGCTGCGTCAAGGCCTCGATACGATCTTGTAACTCTTGCTGTGCTTCTTTAATTTGCTGTCTAAAATAGACCGATTTAGCACGAAGTTCATCGAAAGAAAGTTTTTCTATTTCGGGTTCTACTTTTTTTATCTCTTTGAGAATCGGCATGATTTCACCGATATCTTTTTTGGATTTATCTCCTACAAATACTTTAAGTACCTTGTTTAATAGTGTCATTTTCGGATAAAAATTTGAGTTTCAAAAGTACATATTTTTTTTTGTTACCCATTCATTTTTTAATTGGAATAACGCTGTACTTATTTGATTTGATTAAAAGAAATTGAAGTTGTATAAAACAATTATAACAGCTTTTGGTTCTGGAAAGTCCAAGAACAAAAAAAGTCTCCAAAGAGACTTTTTACTTATTTTTTAGTTTACACATGTTTTTAATATTCATCCTCATTCCAGAGGTAATCCTCATCGGTAGGATAGTCTGACCAAATTTCCTCAATAGAATCGTAGGGATCCCCTTCATCTTCAATAGCTTGAAGGTTTTCAACCACTTCTAGTGGAGCACCGGTTCTGATGGCATAATCAATCAGTTCGTCCTTAGTGGCAGGCCATGGGGCATCACTTAAATAAGATGCTAATTCTAAAGTCCAGTACATAGCTCTTTAACAGTTTAAATTTTTTGCAAAAATAAATTTTAAAATGAAAAAGTCAAGTTTTATTTAAACAAATTATTATATATTTAAAAGAACTTACTTAATTACCTCATAATCAATAATTTAATTATTCGATTATAATTTTTCGGGAATCCATTTTATTTCTTCAGCGTGTAAGTCTGAAGACAATTTTCGTGCCAGTACAAATAAATAATCCGAAAGTCGGTTTAAATACTGAAGTACACGAGGATCAACCGGCTCGTTTTCATGTAGAAAGCTCACCAAACGTTCTGCACGACGGCAGACACATCGAGCAATATGACAGAATGACACCGTAGTATGTCCGCCGGGCAATACAAAGTGTGTCATTGGTGGCAGGGATTCATTCATTCGATCCATTTCATTTTCTAAAAACATTATATTTTCTTCCGAAATTTTTGGAATATTAAGTCTTTCTTTTCCACTTTTCAAAACCGCTTTCTGGGGGTCGGTAGCTAAAATAGCTCCTAAAGTAAAGAGTCGGTCTTGGATATGAATCAGCTGACTTTGGTAGGTGGGATCGATAGTTTGGTCTCGTATCAAACCAATATAGGAATTCAGTTCATCGACGGTGCCATAACTTTCGATACGAATATGATGCTTGGCAACGCGAGTCCCTCCAAAAAGAGCAGTTGTTCCTTGATCACCAGTTTTAGTATAAATTTTCATGATTGATTATTTTCGGGAGTATCTTCATTTTTCTGTTGTTCTTTCCGGGCTTGGTAACGGAGTTTAAAACTTTCTCCGCGCCGTCGACTGCGTTGTTTATTAAGGCGACGGTTATTCCATAAAAAAAACACAAGCAGTACAAGGGCTAGAACAATCAAATAGCCTATAGATTCCGTATAATTTTGATCTTCCATGTCGTAAAAATTGGATTAAAAAGAGGGAAGCACTCAGGTCTTCCCTCTGTAATAATTTGCCGAAAGGCTATGTATTATTGTTTGGGAGGGGCAAAACCTCGATCGCGCATCAGGGCGTCAATGGTGGCCTCTCTTCCTCGGAAAAGTTTATAAGCTTCTGCCGGATCCATCGCATTGCGAGGGGCAAATAAGTATTTTACCAGTTTATCGGCCCATTCTTGGTCGTAGAATCCTCCGGGAGCTTCCGCGAAAGCTTCGGCAGCATCCGAAGTAAGCACATCTGCCCATAAATAACCGTAATAAGCGGTGGCATATCCCTCTGATGAAAATACGTGACTAAAATGAGGCGTTCTATGGCGCATCACAATTTCTTCAGGCATTTGGAGTTTGGCTAGCATTTCTTTTTCAAACTCTTTGGGGTTGATACCGCTCGGATCAGTGGTATGGTACAACATATCCATCAGAGCCGATGCCAAAAACTCGGTGGTGGCAAAACCTTGATTAAAGGTGGCGGCATTTTTAATTTTTTGAACCAATTCTTGAGGCATGACTTCACCGGTTTCATAATGTTTTAAATAGCGATTAATCACTTCATCAGTAAGCAACCAACGCTCTAACAATTGAGACTGAAACTCCGTATAATCACGAACCCCTCCATTTAGAGACGGATAGGTGACTTGGCTGGAGAAGAAGTGTAGTGCGTGACCGAATTCGTGAAAAAAGGTTTCGGCATCATCCCATGATATCAACACCGGTTGACCGGGGGCGGGTTTAACAAAATTGGAGTTATTGGAGGCCAACACAGTTCGTTTACCGTCGTAATTGGCGTGGGTACGGTATTGGGTCGCCCAAGCCCCCGAGCGTTTGCCTGCCCGAGCAAAGGGATCTAAATAGAACACCCCAATATGGGAACCGCTGGTTTTATCGGTAACTTCCCAAACCTTTACGTCTTCATGAAATACCGGAACACTGCCGTCCGTAATGGGAGTAAATTGGTAGTTAAACAAACGGTCTGCCACATAAAATATAGCATCGGTGAGATTGTTGAGTTCCAAATACTGTTTCACTTCATCCGAATTCAGGTCGTACTTCGCTAAACGTACTTTTTCGGCATAGAAACGGTAATCCCAAGGAGCAATTTTAAAATCCGCCCCTTCAGCATCAGCAATAGCTTGCATTTCTGCTACTTCTTCCTCCACTCGTTTTAGTGAAGCTTCCCAAACAATCTCCATCAATTCCATCGCGTTTTCGGGCTTTTTAGCCATGCGATCTTGCAGTCTCCATTGGGCAAAATTATCGTAACCTAATAATTGTACGCGCTCGTGGCGTAATTGTAATATTCTGGCGATTATATCATTATTATCGTACGCATCGTTATTGTCCCCTCGGGAATAATAGGTACGCCATACTTGTTCGCGTAACTCTCTTTCAGTAGAATACGTTAAAAATGGATCCATTGACGAGCGGGTGTTGGTAATAGCGTATTTACCTGTTTGCCCGCGTTCTTCCGCAGCTACTTTCGCGGAAGCGATAAAAGATTCTGACAATCCACCTAACTGGTTTTCATCGAGGTAAGTCACATAATTTTCTTCATCATGGAGTACGTTATTGGAAAAGGTGTTGTAAAGTGACGATAATTCTTTGTTGATTTCGGCATATCGTTTTTTGCCTTCCGCATCTAAATTAGCCCCTTTCATTTCAAACTCTTGATAAGTTAGATCAACAACTCGTTGCTGTTCGGCTGGCAGGGGATTGGATTGGGAATTTTCGTAAACGGTTTTTATACGTTGAAACAGCGCTTCATTTTGAGATATTTTGGAGCTGTAATCGGCAATTTTGGGAGTGAGTATATTTTGTATTTCTCTAAATTCGGGAGACGACATATTGCTACTCCATATTCCGTAGTACACCGACACCCGCTGGAAAAGGCTACCGGCTTTTTCCATAGCCAGCAAGGTATTTTCAAAAGTAGGAGCTTCTGGATTATTGGCGATGGCATCGATTTCCTCGAGATGTTTCTCCATAGCATATTCCATAGCTTGCTGCAAATCGCTAATTTGCATTTTATCAAAGGCTGGAGTACCGCTATACGGGCCAGTCCATTCAGCTAATAAGGGGTTGTTCATGGCAGTTTCATTTTCATTTTTTTTAGTATCGGAACAGCCCGTGATAACTAGGGCAATAATACCGATGTACAAAGGTAGCATGTATTTTTTCATAGTCCTTATTTAATGATTTTATACGATTGTCGAAGATAGTGAAAAATAAAACACCCTAGAAATAGCTTTGTGAAACTTATTTAGTTAGGCTTAGCAAAATACGTTTTGCTAATAACCCTAATAGCCATTTAAAACCTTTGGGTTCCCATACAACGAATATCAATAATGTCCATTTCCATTATAATGGATAATTTGTTGGGGACTACATCGACTCGTTCCGTAAAAATTTCGAAGTAATTTTCAAGATGTGCCCGTCTAAACTCCCCGAATAAGTATTGTATAGGTACAGCAAAACAGTTCAGTTAATTACTTAGATAATAGCTAAATTTTAAAAAAAATAACTCCACCTTTTCCTGGGAGTGTATGGTTTCTTAAATTGGTGTATAGAATCAATAGTGGTTAATTCTTTGTATATTTATACCCAATTTAGCCACTTATTTATTAATTTTAATTTAAAAACACTATGGCAACCATCACACTTAAAGGAAATACCATACATACCCTAGGCAATTTACCTCAAATCGGTCAACAAGCACCTGATTTTACATTAGTAAAAAACGATTTATCTACCACCCAGCTATCTGATTATCAGGGCCAAAAAGTAGTTTTAAATATTTTCCCCAGTATAGATACCGGCGTTTGTGCTACTTCTGTAAGAAAATTTAATGAAGAAGCGGCATCGTTACAAAATACCAAAGTGCTATGTATTTCTAAAGACTTACCCTTTGCACAGGCTCGGTTTTGTGCAGCAGAGGGCATTGAAAATGTCGAAAACCTATCTGATTTTAGAACCGGTTCCTTTGGAAAAGATTTTGGAATCGAAATAATAGACGGCCCTTTAGCAGGCTTGCATGCCCGTGCCGTAGTGGTTTTAGACGAAACCGGGAAAGTAACTTATACCGAGTTGGTACCAGAAATTGGTCAAGAACCCGATTACCAATCCGCTATAAACAGTCTGTAAATGGCAGAGGGGTTTGTGAAAAACCGGATAAAATCCTTACGATATGCCTTTAAAGGGGCCTGGCTACTACTTAAAAGTGAGGCCAGTATTAAAGTACAATTTGGCGTAGGCATATTGATGACTATAGTAGGAATCCTCGTTGAAATTACACCCACCGAGTGGATGTTTCAAACCTTGGCGATTGGTTTGGTGTTGGGGATTGAAGGACTCAACACAGCCCTCGAAAAAATAGCCGATTTTATCCATCCCGACTATCATCCACAGATTGGTTTTATTAAAGATATTGCTGCTGGTGCCGTGTGTTTTGCTGCTTTGGCAGCTATCGTCATTGGTGGCATTATATACATCCCCTACCTATTGGCTCATTGAATGTAACTCTAGAGAAATTGTTTTTTAAAACCTCACAAAAAAAATTTCGAATTGATCACTTTTTTTCGCTGAGCATCCAATTCTATAATTATATTTGTTGTTTCCGTGGCCGGAAACGGCCACTTTCACGAAAGTGATAAACACTTTCACTGTTTATTGAAATACTAACTACTATGAAAAAGATTCTATTATTACCGCTATTACTTATAACATTTGCCTGTGCCGAATTACAACAAGTTATCGATACCTTGCCCCAAGAAGGTACGGTGCTGAACAATTCCGACATAGCCGCGGGTTTACGCCAGGCGCTTAACAACGGCATTGATAAACAAGTGAGTAAATTGACTCAGAAAGACGGTTTTTATAGAAATGAATTGGTTAAAATACTACTGCCCCAAGAACTCCAAAAGGTAGATAAAACCCTTCGAGATATCGGTTTGGGAAGTTTGGCTGACGAAGGTCTACTCATTCTCAATCGTGCGGCGGAAGATGCTGTTAAGGAGGCGACCCCCATTTTTGTGAATGCAGTCAAACAAATTACTTTTGACGATGCGAAGAATATTTTGTTAGGTGCCGATAATGCAGCGACTCAGTACTTATCTTCCAAAACGACACAAAATTTGTACAGCAAATTTAATCCGGTGATCAAAAACTCCTTTGACAAAGTAGGCGCCAATCAGATTTGGACCAACATCATCAATCGCTACAACGCGGTGCCTTTTGTTCAAAAAGTGAATCCCGACCTGACCGATTACGTTACCCAACAAGCACTGAGTGGAGTATTTAAAATGATTGAAGTCGAAGAAAAAAACATCCGAACCAATATTAATTCGCGTACGACCGACTTGTTAAGACGCGTTTTTGCACTCCAAGATTAACTAGAAATCCAGGGTTTGAAAATAGTCAAACGCCTGTTGTAATCGCGAGCCATACCAACTAAAATATTCCCCGTTGACCAAAATAATTTTTTTATCAGGGTACCGCTGGGCGAGCTCTTCTACATCTTTTTGTTGAAAGGGATAAGGTTCAGTAGCGAGTAAGAGAAGTTGGGCCGATTCAAAATCAGACTCCTGAATCTCGGGATAGCGATCTTCTGAATCCACCACGTTATCCAAACGGTTGACTTGCAACAGTGTATTGATAAAAGTATTTTTTCCGGCGGCCATATAGGGATTTTTCCAAATCAGATACAGAGCTGTCGTGGAAGATTTATGTTTTTGCTTACGCGAAAAATTTACCGCTTGTTTTTCAATATTTGTTATTATTTTTTGGGCTGGATCTGGTTTACCAAACAGTTGCCCCAAACGATTGATCATATCCAAACAACCCGCGATATCGACGATATCACTCACCCATACCGGAGCTATTTTTTGAGCCTCCTCAACAATTTCTCGAGTATTTTCTTCTTTATTAGCGATAATTATATCGGGGTGCAACGCCCGAAGCTTATCCCAGTGAATGGTTTTAGTCCCCCCTACCCGGGTTTTAGTAGTTCGCAATCGGGACGGATGGACACAAAACTTAGTAATTCCTACTAATTGTTCTTCCAAACCTAAGTCCACTAACAATTCCGTTTGAGAAGGAACCAGAGACACTATCCGACGAGGAGTTTTTTCCAACTGAATCGTCCGTTGCATCTGGTCTTGTACAATCATCATTACAAGGGAGTTGGTGTTATATAGGATTGCATTTCCTGCTGAATATTCCGGGCTTCATAAGCTGCTTTTTCAGCAAAATCGGCTCCAGAGGAAGCATATATAATACTGCGCGAAGCATTGATTAGTAAACCGATATCACTATTTAAACCGTATTGGCAAACTGCTTCTAAAGAACCTCCTTGAGCACCCACCCCGGGAATCAACAAAAATTGGTTGGGTACTATTTCCCTGATTTCTTTTAAATATTCGGCTTGGGTAGCGCCTACCACATACATGAGTTGTTTGGAATTGGTCCAGGTTTTAGACACCTCCAATACTTTTTTATAAAGAGCTAACCCATCGGTGTCTAAAGTTTGAAAATCATAGGCTCCTTGATTGGACGTTAAGGCAAGTAGTATAGCAAATTTATTTTCAAATTGTAAAAATGGCTCTACAGAATCTTTTCCCATATAGGGAGCAACCGTTACCGAATCAAAATTTAAGGTTTCAAAAAAGGTTTTGGCGTACATAGTTGAAGTGTTACCAATATCACCTCGTTTGGCATCGGCAATAGTAAAAACTTCGGGATAGTTTGAATTGAGATAATCGATGGTTTTTTGCAGCGACTGCCAACCCTTCACTCCGTGAGCTTCATAAAAAGCGGTATTGGGTTTGTAGGCCACTGCATAAGTATGGGTGGCATCTATGATCGCTTTGTTAAAAGCAAAAACCGGGTCTTCTTCTTCTAATAAATGGCTGGGAATTTTTTGGAGATCCACATCCAATCCGATACATAGAAAAGAAGATTTTTTTCTGATTTGCTCGATAAGAAATGCTTGAGTCATAGGTAACGGACGCCTTAAATAATGTCGCTATTTTCTTTTAACTTCTCGGTGTTATTGACCAGTTGTAATTCATCTATCAGTCGTTGTAAATCACCGTTCACTATATTAGACAAGTCGTATAAAGTCAGACCAATACGATGGTCAGTCACTCTTCCTTGAGGATAGTTGTAGGTTCTAATTTTAGCACTGCGGTCGCCACTACTTACTTGCGAATTTCTCTTGGCTGCATCGGCTTCCTGACGTTTGGCCAACTCAATATCATACAATCTAGATCGCAGTACTTTAAAGGCTTTGTCTTTGTTTTTGTGCTGGGATTTTTCATCTTGACATTGAGCAACTATCCCTGTGGGTATGTGCGTTAAACGTACTGCTGAATAAGTGGTATTCACGGATTGTCCACCGGGTCCAGACGAACAGAAAAAATCGATACGAACGTCTTTGGGATCTATATGAACATCAAATTCTTCGGCCTCCGGTAAAACCATAACTGTGGCCGCACTGGTATGGACACGCCCTTGGGTTTCTGTCTGGGGTACCCGTTGTACCCGATGCACACCGGCTTCAAACTTTAAAGTACCGTAAACATCCTCTCCGTTTACTTCAAACTGAATTTCTTTATACCCTCCGTTGGTACCTTCACTAAAGTCAAGTACACTGTACGACCAGCCTTTGCTTTCAATATATTTGGTGTACATCCGATACAAATCGCCTGCAAAAATACTGGCTTCATCCCCACCGGTGCCGGCACGGATTTCCATCACCACGTTTTTGGCATCCTCCGGATCTTTAGGAATCAGTAAAAACTTGATTTCCTCTTCCAACTGGGGAAGTCGCTCTTTGGCTTCACTCAGTTCAATGTGAGCCATTTCAACCATTTCGGCATCACTTCCCTCTTCTATGATTTCTTTCGCTTCAGCAATTGCATTGGTCACCGAAATATATTCGGTGCGTTTATCGACCAACAATTTTAAATCTTTGTATTCTTTATTGAGCTGTACATAACGTTTTTGATCGGCGATTATATCGGGCTGAATAATCAAATCGCTTACCTCATCAAAACGTTGTTTAGCTATGTTTAACTTACTGAGCATAGAACGCTTATTTTTTTAAAGTGCACAAAGATAAGGATTGATTGAAGAAATTGAAGGGATGTTTGCTATTTTTTGGATTTTACAAAATCATCTAAGTAACTACTGTATCAACCCATAGGAAACATCTCTTTTATACAATTTAAGGAATTTAATGGAACTATCTCCATAAAAGTAACTGGAGTTATCAATCAACCATATTTACATAAAAAACTGATAAACAATAACTTAAAATTAAAAATGCTCATTCAAAAAAATATAACCTCTCAAAATTCGATTTTTTTTAAAGGTTTTTAAACTATTTTTTTTGCATTTGAATAAATTTATTGTATGTTTGCTCTATCAATCTACGGATTGATTCTCTCCCCTAAAAATTTACCTACAGTTCATGCCTCTTTATGTAGGGCTAAGCATTGTATATTTTCCGCTCCCACCCAATAGTTTTGAGAATTAATGTGGTTGATTATATGTATTTCTTTGATGGTTTAAATTTATTTCCTGTAAAGGATAAACATATATAAAGAAATACCTCACATCCGATGGGAGCCGGATGAAGGTATCCTGAAGGCCTGCTGCAGCAATGTAGCAGGTTTTTTTTATTCGTATTATACCCTTTTACTACGGGTTAATTTAGTTACTTTTTTTGTATAATTTTATAAAATAGCTTTTCTTCGTATAAAAATCTTCAATAACAGTAGAATTCAAATTATGAAACAAATTTTAGGTATAGGCTCTCGTATAAATCATCCGAGCTATGGAAAAGGTGTAATTACTAATGTATCTTCAAAAATGTACTGGGTTACTTTCTTGGAAAACGGTTTGGAAACACTAGCTATAGATGATGATTTTGAGGTGATAGAAGCGGTCGAAGGAGAGGTAGACACGGTTAGTTTTTCAGAAATAGAATCCTCTTTGGTCGAAATTCTAAAGCGTTGGAGTGATGTCAGTGAAGTAGTTCCTCTAGCGGAGAAATGGCGTGGTGGCCAATTAATAATTCAACCAAAAGACAAAACTTTACAATCCAAAGAAATACCCATTGATACTTTTTTTCATAAAATCGTGATGCTGCGTGATCGGCTACGGGTTATGGAACAAAAAATTAATGCTTCCAAATCTTTAGAAGAAGATGAAAAAATAGATTTACAGCAATACATCACCCGTTGTTATGGCAGTTTAACTACCTTTAATATTTTATTTAAACTGCCCACCCACCATTTTGTGGGGGAATCTTCCAAAAAATAAACTGTCCATCGGGTATTACAGCCTACTATAATAGCTACTATGCACTACTTGAATTTTTTAACAATCGCTCCAGAACCCGAAGAACCAATTCCATGGATTGTTTATTTTTTGGTGGTGTTTTTAGCATTGTGGATGTTGTATATTTTATACCATCTTTTGGAAGGGTATATAACGTCAATAACAGACCGCCCTTTATTTAGACATCTATTAATTTACAAAAAATTACCTCCCGACCAATTGCGTTTATTAGAGGAAAACTTTTCTTTTTACCGAAAACTTTCTCCCAAACACCAACGGCAATTTGAGCATCGGGTTTCTCAATTTTTATCCAAAAAAGATTTTTATGGTCGAGACGGCGTAGAACTTACCCAAAGACTTCAACTTCTAGTAGCCTCCCTAGCATGTATGCTCAGTTTTGGTAGAAAAAATTACATTTATCATTTGGTCCAAACCATAATATTCTACCCAGATGAATTTTACAGCCAGCGAAATGACGCCTACCACCAAGGTGAGTTTAACCCGCGTTTAAAAGTCATTGCTTTTTCTAAAAAGCATTTTGAATGGGGATATGAAATTACCAACGACAATTTAAATTTGGGACTTCACGAATTTACCCACGCCATGCAAATGGAAACCCGGGTGGTGAAAGATAGTGACAATGCGCGTTATCAAAAATATTTTAATAAAATACTCACCCACCTGCGAGATACTGATTCTAAAAGTCGCCTCGAAAAGACCCGTTTTTTTAGAAGTTATGCCTTTACCAATCAATTTGAATTTATGGCAGTACTTACTGAATACTTTTTTGAATCACCTCAAGAACTGCGGTCCGAATATCCAGAATTATACACCTATTTAAAAAAGTGTTTGAACTTTAATTTTGCAGGCTACTGATTACCCAAGAATTTATCCAATTCCATTTTTTCGGCGTAGTAATCTGTAAAATCACGCATTGTAGCACTCATTTTCTCATCGCCAGTAGCTCTTTCAAAAGTGTCGGCCATCGCTCGTAAGGTGTGATAAAAAAATATTTTCATATCATCTACGGGCATTTCCTTGGTCCATAAATCTATCCGCAGAGCTTCTTTATTGCGATGATCCCAAACCGATAACATCACCGATTTGGTTTCTTCATCAACTATTCCTCCATCCTCGGCACTCCAACGCAACATTTCAGGTATTTTGTTTTCGTCAAGTCCTACTTTAATCGTAATATGCGACGTGTGTTTAACAGCCATTATTTTCTAGGTTTAAATTTTGATAGTTTAAATAGTTCCTCCCCCGGCGTTTGTAACAACTGATCGATGGATACCGTATGGTTTTTCATAAAACTAGTGACGATTTGCCAACCGATATATTGCCCCAATCTACCGGGCGATTCATTGTCTAACTCAAGGTAAAATTTTGAAAAAGGAGCGTCGTTTAAGAATCGGGAATCCATATTTTGCTGAGTACTATATAAGAGTTCTCGTTCTATAAAATAACGCCATATCTCGGATTCGTTGGCTTTGGCCCAATCCAATTCGTCAGCCGTATAACGAATAATGTCCTCTTCATTATACATAGGTAAAAGTAACTGTTTGAGGTAGAGAATTTTACCATAATATACCATTTTTTCCATGAAGGTATTGGTAAAGGGAGGCGGAACTTTCTTCAGGGCAAATCGATCGGCGATTTCGGGAACCAATTGTTGGGGAACCATTTTTTTTGCTATAAAGCGAGAGATACCGCTGTAAAAGGGATGGTCTTGACCCAAAAAATTATCCAAACCCAAAATCAAGTTGTTTTCATACCACACCACATTGGTTTGATAGTCAACATCCGAAATAACTGTATAAATTTTGGGCTCTTGAAAATCGGGAAAATAATATTTAATATGTTTAAACAGCAGACCAATTTCGTATTCATAGGTACTAAAATCAGCAAACACCCGATCGGTTTCAAACTCCAGTTGCTTTTGGAGTGTATCAACGGTTTTTGCCGCCCAAATAGTATCGTGGTAAAATTCGGGAAAAAACATCGGATATTGCTCCCGCAGTTTTTGCCAGTTATCAGGTGTAGCTTGTGCAAATAACTGATCAAAGCGTATGATTTCTACTTGCACCGGAATGGCTTCTATTTCCGGATCAAGTTGCTTTTGCTTTTTACATGAAAAAAAAAGTACTAAAAATGTGAATAAAATCCACCCGTGTTTTGTCATCATCTTTTAATTGCTTGCAAATATAACGTACTTACTTTTTTATAATTTTATCTTTGTTGCAAATTTACTCATAAAATCTACAACTATGTTACAGGCTGAAAAAGTAGTTGCTCATATTGTACAATGGCTTCGTGAATATTCACAGCAATCTCACACCCGAGGTTTTGTTGTGGGTGTCAGCGGCGGTATTGATTCGGCTGTGGTATCTACACTTTGTGCCCATACAGGTCTACCCTTAATTTGTGTTGAATTACCCATTCACCAGCATCCCAATCACCTAAGCCGTTCGCATCAACACATTCAATGGTTGAAACAGCACCATCCGCAAGTCACTTCCCAACAACTGGATTTGACCCCGGTTTTTGATACTTTTGCCCAAATAGCCCCCACTACCGATAATTTATCACTGCAAGAACTTACTTTAGCTAACACTCGTGCCCGACTACGGATGTTGAGTTTGTATTATTTAGCCGGAATTCATCAAGCTTTAGTTGTAGGCACTGGTAATAAAATAGAGGATTTTGGCGTCGGTTTTTTTACTAAATACGGGGACGGTGGAGTAGATATCAGCCCCATAGCCGATTTGTTAAAAAGTGAGGTATATGCTTTGGGTGCTTATTTGGGAATTGTTTCTTCTATTATGAATGCCGCTCCTTCTGATGGACTTTTTGGTGACGACCGAACCGATGAACAACAAATTGGAGCTAGCTACGACGAATTGGAATGGGCTATGACTATGGATGCTTTACATAAAACCGAGGAAGATTTTCAAGAGCGTCAAAAAGAAGTATTTGGCCTTTATAAAAAATTGAATCGGGCCAACCAACACAAAATGCAACCCATACCGGTTTGCCCAATTCCTTCAGAATACCGCTAAAACAGGCTTTTAGAAACAAAAAAACATCCCCTTTCGAATACCCTAGTTTAGCTATTTGGAGAATTTTCTTACATATATTTTGTAGTTAAAAATTTTTAAATACCTTTGCACCATTAGTATTGCGCAATATCTCCCCTTTAAAAGTCGCAAAACTAATTTACCAGCTCTCCAAAAAACATATACTTACAAACTTTTTAAATAGATTAGTCTATGTGTACTGTTGTTGTAGCTGACCATCAACCTATTGTTGCTAAGGGACTTAAAAGCCTTCTCGAATCAAAAACTAATTGTAAAATCGTAGGAATTGCCGTAAACGGTGACGAATTACTAGATGCCTTGTACGAGCACCATCCAGATATTCTGATTCTGGAAATTGATATTCCTCAAATCAACGGAACGCACCTTTTACGAACAATTAAATCTCAATTTCCGAACACTCGAGTACTAATTTTCTCCAGCCTTCCGGAAGAGATTTACGCCTCTAGATTCATTAAATCTGGAGCTGCCAAATACATTAACAAATCTGCTTCTACCAAATTGTTGCTCGACTCCATCGAAGCCTTAGCTACTGGTAAAAGCCTACAAGAGTATGAATATGTCGATGCGACCGTGTTGCACCACGTAGGCGAAAAAAATGCTATTAAAAGATATAACAAACTTTCACTCCGCGAGATCGATGTACTCAATATGATGTCGAAAGGAAAGAGAAATAAAGATATAGCCGAAGCGCTAGACATAAATGAAAAAACAGTAAGTACCTACAAAAAAAGAATACTTACCAAAATGAAAGCAGACAACATCGTTGATCTGATAAACTTTTCAAAAATGTTTACTTACAATTAAAAAAATCGTCTGACTACAGTATCTAACTTACGGGATAAGGCTACTTCTAAAGTCTTGTATTGTTGTACATTTTGAAGAAGGTTTAACTTCTCTTCTTCGGTGGTACCGGCATTTTCAATTAATTTTTTAACCAATTCGTTGACATAAAGCAATCGTAGATTTAAAATGGTTTGCTCTACAAAATCAGCTAGATTTTCTTTTTTTTCTTTAACGTAAATATTTCTTCGCTCCCAATCGTGGAGACGGTATCTCTCGTTATCCATAAAAATATCGGTAACGATTTTGGCTTTTTCTGATTCTAATTGGGCTATAAATATTTCGTTTTCAAAATCCGTATTTTCTTCGAAACTCTCTATAATACTAGTATATAATTCCTTAAACACCGGATTGGAAAATTCGATTTCATCAATTTGTAATTCGAAAGCAATTTTCTGATACACCGGAATTTCACGAGCAATAGTTTGAACTTTCATTTCACCGTTCTCATCAGGAGCCACTATTTCCTCTTTAAAAAGTACCTTCTCGCTACCATACAATAGAAGCGTTTCAAGAATTTTTAATTCGTATTCCTTTTTGACATCAATTTTTTGAACCGTCTTTTTGGATTCGGTAACTACCTCAAAAGGTTGTGTATTACTGGTTTTTTTCTGAGTTTGTTCTTTATGTTGTTTGGCTAGAGTTTGTGAAAGCGCATTAAAAATAACCTCTTCCGACACATCCATCAATCGGCTACATTCTTGTACGTAGATTTCTCGCTTAATGATATCAGGTATTTTTGAAATACTTTGTACTATATCTCGTATAGTTTCGGCTTTTTTAATGGGATCACCCCCACTCGAGCTGGCTAACAAAGAAGCTTTAAAGCGAATAAAATCTTGGGATTGATTCTCAAGGTAGTCTTTTAATTCGGTAAAAGCCGTTTTTTTAGCAAAACTATCGGGATCTTCCCCTTCGGGAAATGTACACACCTTGACATTGACACCTTGTTCTAATATCATATCCACCCCACGTAATGCAGCTCGTAACCCAGCGGCATCACCATCAAAAAGGAGGGTAATATTTTGCGTCAACCGACTAATTAAACGGATTTGATCTTCGCTCAAAGCCGTGCCTGAGGAAGCAACTACATTTTGAATTCCGGCTTGATACAGTTGAATTACATCGGTATAGCCTTCTACCAAATAACAATTATTTTCTTTAGCAATAGCTTGCTTGGCTTGATACAAGCCATACAACACTTTGCTTTTGTGATAAACTTCACTTTCGGGGGAGTTTAAGTACTTGGCCGTTTTGAGTTCCTTGTTTAAAATTCGTCCTCCAAACCCTAAGGTTCGGCCACTCATACTAAAAATGGGGAAAATAACCCGTCCTCTAAAACGGTCGATCGGTCGGGACTCACCCGGTATAGTCAACCCCGATTTTTCAAGATATTCTAATTGATAACCGTCATGAATAGCTTGTTTGCTAAATGCATCCCAGCTTTCGGGAGAATAACCTAATTGAAAAGTTTTAATAGTAGCCTCGGAAAATCCTCGTTCTTTAAAATAGGTCAAGCCAATGGCTTGCCCTTCGGTGGTTTCCCAAAGGTTATTTTTAAAAAACGTATTGGCGTATTCGTTAATTAAATATAGGCTTTCACGTTCGTTAGCCGCTTCTTTTTGCTCGTTACTTGGCTCGGTTTCTTCAACCTCTATATGGTATTTTTTGGCTAACCAACGAATTGCTTCCGGATAGGTAAAATGTTCGTGTTCCATTAAAAAGGTCACCACATTGCCCCCTTTTCCACTCGAAAAATCTTTCCATATTTGCTTGACTGGAGACACCATGAAGCTGGGTGTTCTTTCTTCCGTAAAAGGACTCAAGCCTTTATAATTACTCCCCGAACGTTTTAATTGCACAAAATCACCTATAACCTCCTCTACTCGAGCGGTTTCAAATACTTTTTCTATGGTTTCTCTGCGAATCAAAACGGATGTAATTAGCGTTTGCCAATTTACTTAATTCCATCCTATTTCTTTCGAAATTTTATAATTCTGTCGGTTATTCCTGATTTTCAATATCATTTCTCCTAAAAAGCCGGCCAAAAAAAGTTGGCTCCCCAAGAGTATCGATACCAAGGCCAGGTAAAATTGTGGACGATCGGTAAGTAACCGTCCTTCAGGGTGAATAAACAGCTTATCGACTCCTAAATACACGGTTAGACAAAAACCAACAAACAAAATTAAAGCGCCCCATAATCCAAAGAAATGCATGGGATTTCTACCAAAGCGCGACAAAAACCAGATGGTTATCAAGTCTAAAAATCCATGGGTAAATCGGCTGATACCAAATTTGGTAGTGCCGTATTTCCGAGCTTGGTGTTGGACCGGTTTTTCAACTATATTTCGAAAACCGGCATTTTTCACTAACAAAGGAATGTAGCGATGCATCTCTCCGGTAACTTCGATGTTTTTGACCACTTGTTTTTTGTAGGCTTTGAGGCCACAATTAAAATCGTGTAATTGTAAACCGGAAACTTTACGTGCCGCAAGATTAAATAATTTAGAGGGAATATTCTTGGAAAGGGTATGATCATACCGCTTTTTTTTCCATCCAGAAACCAAATCATTACCTTGTAGAATCATTTGGTAGAGTTGAGGTATTTCATCGGGACTGTCCTGCAGATCAGCGTCCATCGTAATAACCACCTCTCCTTGAGCTTTAAGAAAGCCCGCATGCAAAGCCTGTGATTTTCCGTAATTTCGAAAAAAACGAATTCCTTTAACTGCCGGATTTTGTTGGGCAAGCTGGTCAATGACTTGCCAAGATCCATCGGTGCTTCCGTCATCAATAAAGATAATTTCGTAAGAAAAACCATTGGACTGCATCACTTGAGCAATCCAATGGTATAATTCTTTGAGAGATTCTTTTTCGTTTAATAACGGAATTACGATAGAAATATCCATGGGCGGAATTTAATCCATTCTTTTTTTACGCAACAATGCCGATACTACTAAAGAAATTAAAAATCCGAAAAATACTCCCATAATTAAACCTACCGTAGTAAACAGAAACGGAGTGGTCATCATATGAGAAACTTTGATAGATTGTTCTTTTTGCTCCTGGGTCATGGAAGCATTTTCCATGATTTGTCGGTAGGACTCCTCTTTGGCTATCTCAATAGTTTCGGGTGATATAAACACAAAGTGGATATAAGTATAAACCGCACTAATTAAACTGGCAATAACAACGGTAGCTAATCCCACTTTCAGACCCTCGCTCATTGATAAATATCCACCGTTTTGGTGCTTATAAGTATTGATTGCTTGATACAATAAAGCAATTGAAATGGCAAAACTTAGTATGTTAATCCAAATGCTTTTTTGAATTCCTAAAACATACATTATAACCATCAAGAGGATACTGGCTAAGGCTAATAACAAACCGTTATTGAGGGCTATTTTTTTTAGATTGGGTTGAGTTTCTGGTATCATATTTTTTTGAGTTAAGGTTGTATTGCATTAGTACACAAAGATAATAAAACGTTACATTCAGTGTAAATAAATATATTTTTACAAAATTGTATTGTAAGATTAAAAATTATAGCTAAATTTGCACTCTCAAAAAATGAGCGACTCTATTAAAAGCACGATATTATGAAAAAAGATATCCATCCTGAAAATTATAGATTAGTGGCCTTTAAGGATATGTCTAATGAAGATGTATTTATCACTAAATCTACTGCAGATACCAAAGAAACTATTGAAATAGACGGGGTGGAATACCCGCTGGTAAAATTAGAGATTTCAAGAACTTCACATCCCTACTATACAGGTAAGTCGAAATTAGTGGATACTGCGGGTCGTATCGATAAGTTTAGAAGTAAATACGCCAAATTCCAGAAATAAGATTGGAATTTATATAATATTTGAAAAACCGCCTTGGATTGAGGCGGTTTTTTTATTTTTGACAAGACGGACCTATATTGCAAATATTTGATACGATGAATTACATTTTATTTGACGGAGAGCAGCGTAACCAATTACTGCCTTTTACTTTTACCCGACCGGTGGCTGACCTTAGAATCGGTATACTCACCCTGAGAGAAAAGTGGCAATATTTTTTAAACAGTTCGCTTTCTACCCAAACCCAACCGTATTTATCCAAAAAGTATCCGCTTCAATTAGCCAATAAAAACATTAAAATTAATGCCGCCTACCTACCCACCCAAAATTTGGTAGGACTAATTAAAAATTTACAAGAAAATCAGGCATTGTTTGACGGTCCAACTCCTATTGCTTATTTCTATTCCCCGAACCAATCGGAAGAATGGACAGATTTTGATATTATTTCATACACCTTCACCGATTTAATTAAAATTGAACATCCTTGGGATTTGTTTCGATACAACGGACTCGCCATCGAGCGAGATTTTGAGTTACTTACCCAAAACCGAACTTCGGCTCCTTTACCCGACAGTGTACAAGTAATGGGGCAAGAACAAATTTTTGTGGAACAAGGTGCTCGTTTGAGTTTTTGTACTTTAAACGCTACTACCGGGCCTATTTATATCGGTAAAAATGCGGAGATTATGGAAGGCGTAATGGTCAGAGGTCCTTTGGCCTTGGGAGAAGAAAGCACGCTCAAAATGGGAGCTAAAATTTATGGCCCAACTACTATAGGACCGCATTCCAAAGTGGGTGGTGAAGTCAATAACTCCGTAATTTTTGGTTATACCAACAAAGCACATGACGGGTTTCTGGGCAATTCGGTATTGGGAGAATGGTGTAATTTAGGTGCTGACACTAACAATTCCAATCTTAAAAACAACTATGCCGAAGTACGGCTATGGAGTTATCAACAAGAGCGATTTGTTCCTACCGGTTTGCAATTTTGTGGACTGATGATGGGCGATCACAGTAAGTGTGGAATCAACACTATGTTTAATACCGGTACGGTGGTCGGAGTTAGTGCCAATATTTTTGGAAGTGGTTTTCCCCGAAACTTCATTCCCGATTTTAGTTGGGGAGGAAGTGGCGGTCTAACGACTTACACCACCCAAAAAGCATTTGAAGTGGCTGCCGAAGTAATGAAACGACGAGAAGTCACTTTTACCGAAGAAGATCAAGCCATATTACAGCACGTTTTTGATATTACCGCACCCTGGCGGCGTTAGCTAACCAATAATTTCATTGAATAAGAAACTACTCATTATCGGCTATATCTATCCCGAACCTACCACCAATGCCGCAGGAATTCGGATGATGCAGCTGATTGATTTTTTTAATAACCAAGGTTTTGAGATCACTTTTGGCTGTACTGCAGAAAAAACGCCCTATTCAGCGAATCTAAGTGCTTTAGAAATTCAAGAGGTCAAGTTACTTTTAAACGATAGTTCGTTTGATGCATTTATAAAAAAATTAAACCCCGCTATTGTTGTTTTTGACCGCTTTTTTACCGAAGAACAATTCAGTTGGCGTGTTGCTGAAAACTGTCCACATGCCTTGCGGATATTAGATACCGAGGACTTACACTTTTTGCGTAAAGCAAGAGAAATAAGTTTATTAAAACAAGAAAAACTGAATCTCATTAACGAAGTAAGCTTACGCGAAATGGCGGCCATCTTACGAAGTGATAGTACACTTATTATTTCGAAGACCGAAATACAAGTTCTTCAAGAACTCGGAATTCCTGAGTATTTATTGTGGTATTTCCCACTCTTTTTTAGTCCACTTCCTACCCTAAACAGTTGGGAAAATCGCAATTCACAAATCGTTTTTGTAGGTAACTACAATCATGCTCCCAATGCCGATGCAGTAGAATATCTCCACCGGTTGTGGAAAAATATTGCCCCCCATCTTCCGGAAGCTCAACTGCATATTTACGGCACTTATATACCCCAAAAGATCCAAGAGTTACACCAGCCCAAACATCGTTTTTATATATCCGGTCGGGTAGAACATATCCAAGAAGTATATCAAAATGCACGGTTGATGTTGGCTCCACTACGTTTTGGCGCCGGATTAAAAGGAAAATTACTGGAAGCCGCACAATACGGTTTACCATCGGTTACTACTACAGTTGGCAGTGAAGGCATCGTAACAGAACCAGAACACTGGCCGGGAGCAATAGCCAATGACCCTGAAGAAATAATACATCAAACTGTGCAACTGTATCGCCATAAGAATCGATGGACAGAAGCCCAGCAAAAAGGAAATCAAGTGCTCCACTCTGCATTTGATAAAGAAAATTTCGCAGCAACCAACCAAGAAAAACTGAAGTCTCTATTAAAAAACCTGCCCCTTCATCGTCACAAAAACTGGCTGGGAAAACTACTTTATCTTCAACAATATCAAGCAAGTAAATACATGAGTAAATGGATCGAGGAAAAGAATAAAAATTAACTCTATTGTATGGGAAAATAGCCAACTAATTTTGCATCTTTGCAAAAAAAAAATATGGTTTGGGGTATCTTTATTAGTATCATCCTAGTTTTATTAGCACTCGACTTAGGTGTATTTAATCGAAAAGCCCATGTTATCTCCTATCAAGAAGCTGCCAAATGGACGGCTTTTTGGGTGTCTTTATCCCTTTTATTTTCTGGGGTGATTTATTGGCTTTATCTCGGAAATCATATTGACAATCCGGACAATTATACTGCTACGGATGCTTTTTGGAAGTATTTACAGGGATATTTGTTGGAACTTTCCTTATCGGTAGACAATGTTTTTGTAATTGCCGTGATATTTAGAGCCTTTAATGTACCCAGTATGTACCAACATCGGGTATTGTTTTGGGGAATTATAGGCGCTATCGTTTTTAGAGCACTGATGATCTTTTTCGGAATTTGGTTAATTCACAAAGTCGATTGGGTGACATACGTATTCGGTGCATTCTTAATTTATACTGCGTATAAAATGGCCTTTGGTGGAGATATGAATTTTAACCCCAAAGACAGTAAAATATTAAAAATATTGCGTCGTTGGATGCCGGTTACCCAACATATTGAAGGACAAAAACTTTTTATTACCCGCCTGGGAGTTACGGCAGCCACCCCGTTGTTTCTAGCACTTATCGTAATCGAATTTACCGATATTTTATTTGCATTAGACAGTATTCCGGCCATTTTGGCCATTACTTCGGATCCGTTTATCGTGTTTTCCTCCAATATTATGGCCATACTCGGATTGCGTTCGATGTATTTCTTTCTCGCTAATATTATGGATAAATTTGAAGCCCTCAAATACAGCTTGGCGGTTATTCTCACCTATGTGGGAATCAAAATGCTGTTACACCACTATATCAAGGATAACGGACTTGCCATACCCGAGTGGTTGTCGCTAAGCATTATTTTAGTATCGCTATTAGGGGGTATATTTTACTCGATATACAAAAACAAGCAAGTCGAAAAAAATCAGTAAAAGCTATTTTTAACCTGCTGAACTGCGGTAGTAAACTCCTCTAAGTATTCTGGATGGGTAATACCATCGGTGGGTGAAAAGTTTTGATGGAAAAAGGGCAGGTAGAAAGTGGCTACTATTTCTGCGCCGTGTTTGGGAAACCGCTGCACAGCACTTTGTAAAACATACCTACCTCCTCCCCCTCCGGTAGCGGTAGCTAATAAAAACATTTTGCCTTCAAAAAGTTGTAGATTCACCCGCGATGCCCAATCAAAAATATTTTTAAAACCAGCCGTATAACTACCATTGTATTCTGCAAAGGATACTATCATTAGGTCAGCTCCTTCGATATCTTTTAAAAATTGGTGTACCGCATCAGGATAGCCCATTTGCTGTTCTAACTCAATGGTATAAATAGGTAATTGGTAATCGTTTAAATCTAAAATTTTAACAGAGGCATCCTCAAAAAGAGAGGCCGTATAGGCGGCAAGTTGCTTGTTGATTGAATTTTGACTAAAGGAAGCTCCAAAAGCAACAATTTTCATAGATACAATTTTAAAAGAGTTGCAAGTTAGTAAATAGATTACCCGCTTGCAACTCGTGGATTAGAGTGTTGGTTTAGAATAAAAGTGCTATAAATTTAATCTTCTAAATAGCCAAATTTACCCAAATTGTAATCATTGATGGCTTGGTAAATTTCGGCTTGTGTGTTCATCACAAAGGGGCCATGAGCGGCAATGGGCTCATTAAGTGGTTTACCACTAATAACCAATACTTTAGAATCCTCTAGTGCTTCGAATTCAAAAGTAGTTGCATCATTTTCAAACAAAACAAAATGATCCACAGCTACCTGTTCAATACCATTAACCCGAATACTTCCTGCAACCACTAGTAGCCCGGTATTATAGTCTTGGGGAAAATCAAAATCTGCTCGTCCACCGGCTCGTACCACGGCATTGAGCAAATGCACCGGCGAAAAGGTCGAAGCCGAACCTGATACTCCTTTGTGTGAACCAGCAATTACCTCAATTTCTCCGGTATTTTCAGGCAAAATATACCGATTGATATCCTTATTGATTAACGCTTGATATTTAGGCGTGGTCATTTTATGCGCAGCGGGTAAGTTTACCCATAGCTGAACCATCTGAAAATAACCACCTTGTTTACTGAATTCCACTTCATGATACTCTTTGTGTAACACCCCCGAACCAGCCGTCATCCATTGTACATCGCCTTGACCGATAATTCCCCCACCGCCACTACTGTCGTGATGGGCTACTTTTCCTTCATAAGCAATCGTAACCGTTTCAAAACCCCGATGAGGATGTACACTAACACCTCGAGGGGTATCTGTAGGTGGAAAGTAGAATTTCGAATTGTAATCCAACATGATAAAAGGGTCCATACGTTGCATATCTAACCGATAAGCACTCGGAATAAAATTATGCACTCGAAAACCATCACCAACAAAATGGGGTTCTCTGGGTGGTACAACGATTTCTATACTTCTCATAAATCTAGGAATTAGTCCACAAAATTACCACATTTTCCAGGCTATTACATTGATGTATGATAAGAAAAAAATAGTGAAAAGCTATTTTTTCATACCTTAACAAAAATTTCAACCTCCGTTGTATATGGCTATTCGTATCATTGAAATACCCGAACAAGACCTAAAATGGATTGACCTCCAAAATCCAACTCCAGACGAACAACTATCCATCGCTAACCAATACGAGCTGGATTTATACACTTTATCAGACAGTATGGAGCCCAATCACCTCCCAAAGTTTGAAGAATTGCCGGGTATGAATTTTTTTATTGTTCGTATTCGGACTAAAAACACTCAGAAAATTGTCAACATCCAACAAATTTCGAGTAAAATCGCTTTTTTTTATAACGATCAGTTTTTGATTACCATACACAAAGGGAAAATACCGTTTATCGATGAAATAATTGAGAAACACATTGACACCAAGCGTCTTAAGACCATCAACAGCATTTTAATAAGAATTTTGAAAGAAGTTTTAATAACTTATGAAAATTCCTTGATGCAAATTTCTGAAGAACTCAACGAGTTTGAAGCCAATATACTTTTAAAAGACATCCCTCCTCATTCTTTGCAACACTTGTTTTATCTGAAAAACCGAGCCCATTTAAGCCGCCGCATGTTGGTTTTAACCGACGATGTATTGGATTCAATACAAGTCAAAAAACACGAAAAATCGGCCCTTCAGGATTTACGTGATCTACACACCAAACTCTTAGTTTTATATGACCAAATTCTAGAAGAAATCAGTAGTTTACAAAATATTTACATATCCATTTCTGCTCAAAAGACCAATGAAGTAATGAAAACCCTCACGATATTTTCAATGTTTTTTTTACCGCTCACCTTCTTAGTTGGCATCTACGGTATGAATTTTCATTATATGCCCGAATTGCAATACCCCTGGGCTTATCCGGCATTTTTAGGGCTGATGGTACTGGTAGCGGTGGCCATTTATTGGTGGTTTAAACGAAAAAAGTGGATGTAAAAAACGCTATGTTTTAAATACAAAACTTTTTTACCTTTGTGTTATGAACAAATCCAACAACAATCCGCTAAGTATCCATAATTACAAGCGAGAGCAATTAGAGTTACCTAACCATGGTAAAAAACTATTGTTGCACTCGTGTTGTGCTCCTTGTTCGGGAGAAGTTATGGAGGCCATTCAAGCTTCGGGTATAGAATATACTATTTACTTTTACAATCCCAATATACACCCTTTAAAGGAGTACGAAATACGAAAAAATGAGAACATCCGGTTTGCTGAAAAACATGGAATTCCATTTATAGACGCAGATTACGACGTTGACAATTGGTTTGAACGTGCTCGAGGAATGGAAATGGAACCGGAACGAGGTATCCGGTGTACCATGTGTTTTGATATGCGTTTTGAACGTACCGCTTTATATGCATATGAAAATGGTTTTGATACCATTTCGAGTTCTTTAGGTATATCTCGGTGGAAAAATATGGAACAAATTAATGACTGTGGTATACGTGCCGCAGCCAAATACGAAGGAATTACTTATTGGACCTACAACTGGCGGAAGATGGGTGGTTCTGCCCGAATGTTAGAAATTAGCAAACGCGAAAAATTTTATATGCAAGAATATTGCGGTTGTGCGTATTCTTTACGGGATACCAACAACTGGCGGGTACAAAATAACCGCGAACGGATCAAGATTGGTAAAAAGTTTTATAGCGATGAAAACGATTCAGAAGAATAGCTTTCTGTTTAGCTTTGATTTTTAATTTGTCTTGCCAGTAGTGTATTTTTTAGTAACATCGCAATAGTCATAGGGCCTACACCGCCTGGAACGGGGGTAATGTAGGAAGCTTTTTTACTTACCTGTTCAAAATCCACATCCCCTTTAATCACATATCCTTTGGGGTGATTTTCATCGGTTACTCTGGTAATACCTACATCAATGACTACCACACCTTCTTTAACCATATCAGCTTTTAAAAATTCGGGGATTCCCAAGGCAGTAATAACGATGTCCGCCTGTTGGGTGATTTCGGAAATATTCTGTGTATGACTGTGTACGATAGTTACGGTAGCATCTCCGGGATAGCCTTTACGACTAAGCAATATGCTCAAAGGTTTACCCACAATATGACTGCGACCGATAACTACTACATTTTTTCCTCGAGTCGGTATTTGATAACGCTCTAGTAATTCGATGATTCCAAAGGGCGTAGCAGGTATAAAACTGGGCATTTCTAGAGCCATCTTACCAAAATTGGTGGGATGAAAACCATCGACATCCTTGTCAGCACGAATTGCCCATAATACTTTGTTACTATCTATGTGTTTAGGTAGAGGTAACTGAACTATAAATCCATCAATTTGGTCATCGTTATTTAGGGAATCTATTTTTCGTAAAAGTCCTTCCTCGGTAGTGTCCTCGGGAAGATGAATCAAAGTCGACTCAAAGCCTACCCTTTCGCAGGCCTTGACTTTACTACCCACATAGGTTAAACTCGCCCCATTATTACCCACTAAGACCGCTGCCAAATGAGGAACTTTTTCACCCCGGCTTTTCATTTGATCTACCTCTACCGCTATTTCTTGTTTGATTTGGTCGGAGGTTTTTTTGCCGTCTAGTAACTCCATAATAATTTTGATTAAAAGATAATATTTAGTGTAGGTTATTTCATTTTACTCATGGCTTGCATTAGTTTTTTTCCGCCTCCACCTTGCATCATTTTCATCATTTTACTCATTTGGTCAAATTGTTTAAGTAGTTGATTCACTTGTTGCACAGTGGTTCCGCTACCTTTGGCAATTCGACTTTTACGGCTGCCATTGATTAGTGTGGGTTGTGTACGTTCTAAGGGGGTCATCGAATGAATAATAGCTTCGATATGTTTAAAAGAGTCATCGTCTATATCCACATCTTTGAGTGCTTTACCGGCACCGGGTATCATGCCAATAAGATCTTTCATGCTACCCATTTTTTTAATTTGTTGTATTTGATTGAGAAAATCGTCAAAACCAAATTGATTTTTAGCAATTTTCTTTTGGAGTTTACGGGCTTCTTCCTCATCAAATTGAGCCTGTGCTCTTTCTACTAAAGAAACTACGTCTCCCATCCCTAAAATTCGATCGGCCATTCGGGAAGGATGGAACACATCAATTGCGTCCATTTTCTCTCCCGTTCCAATAAACTTGATGGGTTTGTCAACCACCGTTTTAATCGAAAGAGCAGCTCCACCTCGGGTATCCCCGTCCAGTTTGGTCAGTACTACCCCATCAAAATTAAGTCGATCGTTAAAAGCTTTAGCCGTATTTACGGCATCCTGACCGGTCATGGAATCAACTACAAAGAGGGTCTCTTGAGGTTGTATAGCCTGGTGGATTTGAGCAATTTCATTCATCATCTCTTCATCGACAGCCAAGCGCCCAGCGGTGTCTATAATAACCACATTAAAGCCGTTTTGTTTGGCATGCTTCAAAGCATTTTGGGCAATTTGAACCGGATTTTTATTTTCAGGTTCACTATACACCTCCACACCAATCTGACTACCTACCACGTGTAATTGATCAATAGCGGCCGGACGATATACGTCACCCGCCACTAATAAAGGTTTTTTGGACTTTTTAGTTTTTAAAAAGTTAGCCAACTTACCAGAAAAAGTTGTTTTACCACTCCCCTGCAAACCCGACATGAGAATCACCGACGGATTGCCACTCAAGTTAATCCCTTCGGTTTCACCACCCATCAGTTCGGTCAATTCATCTTTGACAATCTTGACCATCAATTGGCCTGGATGTAAAGTAGTCAATACATTTTGACCCAGGGCTTTTTCTTTCACCCGATTGGTAAAATCTTTCGCAATTTTGAAGTTGACGTCAGCATCAAGTAAGGCCCGGCGGACTTCTTTTAAAGTCTCAGCTACGTTGACCTCCGTAATACTTCCGTGGCCTTTTAATACATGTAATGCTTTATCTAATTTATCGCTTAGGTTACTAAACATAATCGAAATTTTTTGAGACGGCAAAGTTACAAAAATTTTAACGAGATTGGGGAAGTTACCCGGCGATTTTAAACGTAAAAACCCCCATAACAAAGCGATTCAATACAGTCTATATGTACGAAAGGTAAAATTTTCGCTGTAGCGAAATAAATTAAGAAAAAATTCTGGTTAAGCTCTTTGATTTTACTGATATAAAACCTGAAACCCAATTTTTTTAAAATCGTTCCAAAATTCAGGATAAGATTTAGCAACTACTCCTGCATCTTCAATAATTACTGGTCCTTTTAAAGCCAAAGGGGCAAAAGCCATTGCCATGCGGTGGTCTTGATAAGTAGAAACAGTGATGGGTAGTGAAGGAGCCTGCGTGTTATTTTTTATAGTTAAGCTGGTATCGGTTACAGTAACCTGAGCCCCCCACTTTTGAAGTTCTTGCAGTAAGGCAGTTAAGCGATCGGTTTCTTTAATTTTGAGGGTATGTAAACCGCTTAGCTGACAATCCACCCCCAAACCTAAGCAAGTTACTGCTAAAGTTTGTGCAATATCGGGATGGTCTTTTAAATCCATTTGGAAAAATTGGGGTACAGAATGGTGATTTTTCTTTTGAATATATACTGACTCATTCTCCCAGTGAGTAGTAACTCCAAACTGTTGATATATGGTAGGTAAAACAGCATCTCCTTGTAAACTATCAGGTTTAAATGATGTAAATTTTAAATTTATTTCGTGGGGACATAAAGCAACGGCACTGTAAAAATACGAGAGTGAAGACCAATCGGATTCTACTTCAAAAACTAACTCTTTGGGTGTCTTTAACGGAAAAACTTCGATGCTATTCGATTTTTTTTCTAGGTGAACTCCCAACTGTTGCAATAATGAAAGTGTCATTTCCAAATAGGGCTGGGAAGTCATTTCCCCTTCCAAAAAAAGTTGGATCCCTTGTGGTAAAGTGGGAGCAATCAACAGTAAGGCTGTTAGATACTGACTACTCACTCCGGCCTCTACGCTCACTGCTCGATGGGTGAGCGATTTGCCGATAATTTGGATTGGGGGAAATCCTTGTTTTTCTAAATACTCAATTTCTGCCCCCAATTGTTTCAAGGCATCTACCAGTATTCTAATAGGACGTTGGCGCATACGTTGGGAGCCGTCTAAAATAACTTTTCGACCTGGTTGAACAGCAAAATAGGCCGTTAAAAAACGCATCGCCGTACCCGCGTGATTAATATTTATGAGGTGGTTTGTAGTCTGAAGTGCCTGAGATATTAATTGGGTATCCTCACTATTTGAAATATTATGAATGGTTAACTCGGGGTAAAAGCGCTGTAACACCAACAACCGATTGGATTCACTTTTAGAACCGGTGATGGAAATAGTAGCACCTGAAACCAAACGATTTACAACCGGCAAATACACATTCATAGTCAAAATAAATTGGAGGCAATAAGCTTTCCGTTATTTGAGTTTGGGATTATTTTGATGCCGGTCGTGGTCGCGTTTGGATTTTAGTTCCATTTTTTTGTAAAAAGCAGTTTCTAAATCCACTCCCGTTTGGTTGGCCAAACATAAAACCACAAACACCACATCGGCCAATTCTTCACCCAAGTCTTTTAAACGGTCGCTTTCCTTTTCACTTTGATCTCCATAGCGACGCGCGATAATACGAGCCACTTCTCCTACCTCTTCGGTAAGTTGTGCCATATTAGTCAACTCGCTGAAGTAGCGAACCCCATGTTGTTTAATCCATTGATCAACGGCTAATTGCGCATTCTTAATATCCACTATAATTAAATTTTAGCTAACACTATTTTTTCATTCATTTTATCAATATAGGTCTGATAAAACATTTTTAAATCTTCGTAAATTTCAGTGGGAATCAACGATTGATTAATAGTTTGCTGTAGCGAAACCTGTATTTGATTTCCTTGGTCTGAAATTAAAAACCGAAAGGTACCATAATTTCCTGGCATTTGTAAAGTGATATTGGAGGGTAATGACTCCACCCGATACCCTTCGGGAAGTGCAATATTCACCATATACCTATAATCTCTTGCAAATGAAAAATCTACTGGATAGATTCTTTTTTCAGCTTGAAAAATATTTTCTTTTTCAGTAAAAAATAAAATTGGATTCAAGTAAAGTTTATCAGCAATTTCTTCGACTAAATTATCACAACTAAAATCGTAGGACTCCACTAAATTTTGATAAACATTATTCACATTTTCAACTTCAAGATTTTCAGATTCAATCTGATACAATCGATCAATCATTGCCATTCGATTATCCTTATTTATCGAACCGTATTCTTCTCGATATAAATAACCGAAATGACCGGTACGTTGAGACTTAACCGACCCCTTCAAGGTATGGGAGGCATCTATTTGGGCATTGACCAGTACGTTCAATCGAGCTTGTTCTTGTGAATTGTAGAGTTGAACCCATTCTGAGGTTCCATTACTTCTAATTAAACGTCCTTGCCAATTGATAATTTCGGGATGCAACATTTGTGGTGCTAAATATTTTTTGGATGCGTCCATCAGCACCAGTTGGCCATTGACCATGGCTCCTGCTATCAGGTAATCAAATCCGTTAATAGTTGGGAACAAGGGAATACCGTTTGATTTGGTACTGATTAAAATCGGATAAGCTTCAATACCGGCATTTTGCAGCATAGCAATGAGAATTAAGTTGATGTCGGCATTAGTACCAGTATTTTGTTTATAAGCCTGAGCCAAACCGTCATAGCTACCAATAGCTATATAGCCATTATGTGCCATTTTATTTTTGACAAATTCATAAATATTGACCAGTTTAGAAGGAGTATCTGTAGATTGGGCTAATAAGGCATCCAAATCACTTTTAAAATAACCACTTTTCTTTAGTTCTCCACCCAAGGATGCCCGGTCATTGAGAGATTTAGATACAGCATCCCAACTCATGACATAATTTTCACCGGTGGACCCTGGAAACTTTGCATAAGCCAATTCAAACGATAACGCAGATTTATAATGGCTAGAATTAATGGCATAGGGCTCCTTTTCCATGGGAGGTACATTTTCCATTTCTATTAGGTAATTATTTTCTATAAAGTCTACTTCTCTCTCCGTAAATCTTTTTTCAGTGAAACCCGAATCATTCTGCAAGTTATTTCGCACTTTAAAATAAATTTTACGGTCAGTTTTTGTAGAGGTAACCGGAATGTTTAACCAACCTCTTTGGTGCAAATTATATTCAAAGTATTCTGGAATAACTATTTGCACGTTCACTTTATTAATTGGAATCTCATCTTGTAAATCATAATAATCTATATATCTTACATAAGGAGAGTAAATAATATAGCTAAATTCAATGACACTACCTTCTTTAACGTTGGGCAAGGTGAGGGTTAATTCATCTTGATATCGGTGTTTTTGAGTTTTAAATATGCCGTTACTTCTCAAACGTTCTGACACTACTTTTCCATTATTTAAATTATAAGTAGCTCCTTTTTCATTTTTAACTTCCTCGTAACTACCTTCTGTTTTATTAATTTCTATTCTTTTGGTTGCCCAATCCATCCCTTTTTGATTGTATATTTTGATACGTTCAAAAACCTCTGTAACAAGTGTAAAACCCACATCGACGTTATAGTGAAAATTGGTTTTTACCTCGCGATACAAGATAGCCGCATCGGCTTCCGGATATTGAGGGTGTTGCTTTTCTTCAATTTCTTCCTTAGAAACCCTACCGTACCGGTAGTTTTGAGCAAAGGCTGATTGTAGTACCAGGAACAATCCTAGTACCAGAATGACGTTCCACTTCATATTTTTAATTTGTTTTGGTTAATACAATTTTATTAGAATCATTTTTTACCACTTCCCGGTAAAATTCACGTAAATCATGATACTGATTGGGTTGAAAATCGCCTTCATGAGTGATAAATGTTCGGTGATACACTAAGGTATTATTACTTAAAGTATAGCGGGTTTGATAGCTACCAAAAGGAGTATTTAATGAAATCTCTTGCGGTATATGACTTACTTGGTATCCCTCCGGTATTATAAAATCTACCGAATCAACAAAAGTATACCCGCGCATAATGCGAACGGGATGTTGCCGATCTGTATACCGTACCGGAGCACTTTCATACCGATTAAAAACATTGGGTGAAAAGATTAAATCTTCACCGTTAAATAGTCCGTAATTAGAGCTTTCTAAATGTAATTCTTGGTGGTATTGAATAGTGTATTTATCGTTTTGGTGGTTGATTTGGTTTAGTTTTAAATGGTGTAAGTATCCCCATTTATTTCTGTAATATACCTGTAATTCTTTTTCGGAGGCCCGATCCAGTTCTAATAAATTTCCGTAAGGATAACCATGGGTTTTCACAGTTACTTGCGCCGAAATCGAACCATCAGGTTTTAAGGTCACTGATGCCTGGGTCTGGGTAAGGTTTTCTTCGGTAGTATATTTACGAGTTTTAGCAATTTTTCCTCCCTCGGGCGTAATTATTACTACCGTTCGATTATCGGTTCCTTCCCCTACAAATCCTAAAGGGGCTAACGTAGAAGTACATTCCAAAAAGTAATCTTCTCCCTCTATGGGCACGGTTAATATCGCATGATTTCCTTGTAGAGTAACTATATCAGTATCAATATCATGTATACTGTGATCCCTATACACTATGGTATAATAAGAGGGAATTCCTTGGCTTTCTAAGAGTGCCTTGGTGTAGTTAGTCAATCCTTTACAATCGCCGTAACTCAGGCGATCCACTTCTTCCGCTGAGGAGGGTTGCCAACCTCCTATACCAATTTGCACACTGATATAGCGCGTTTTTTGTTGTACATATTCGTAAATACGTCGTACCTTTTCAAGAGTACTCTCTGTATCTTGTACTAAATAACTAATTTCTTGTACCGTTTTAGAGGGAAGTGTATTTCTACCATATAACAAACTCTCGTTGTGCCATTTAGCAAAATCATCCCAATCGTTAAGTTGCGTAGAGTTTTGGAAGAGATTAATTTTTTTAAGCGCAAACACCGAACGAGGAATGAGTTGCAGAATTCCCGGATGGTAAAATTCATATACGATAGCCGGAATGTTTTGGGCTTCAATTAAAAATTCAGTATCCGTATGAACCGGGGAATTGATATTAAATTTCTCAAAATTATAGGTTTTGAAGTCGTAAGGAATCTGTTGGGGATTTCTAATTTTATAGGTCGAATTTTCTACACTTACGTGAAAAGAATTCATCGGCCTCCAACGCGGAATAAAAGCAGTGTTTTGGGTGGTGTATTCCACCTCAAATTCAAAAGTATAGGGATAGGAGTTTGCTACATACGAGGTATACATAATCTTGCTATCCGAATAGATGCCACCGCTCGAAACAGCACTTACCTCAGAAAAATCTTTTTTTCTAAATTTTTTGATTTCAGTTCCAGAAGCGTCATAGACTACGGCGCTAATTTTTCGTATTTTTTTTGCCGGAGAAAAATGAATGTAATTGATGATTTCTGAATCCCCTAATTTATTGAATACGGTAACTACATGTTTAATTTTCACTTCTGCTAAATCAAAACTTTTGATTTCAACATCTATTACATCCTCTCGAACTACTGCGTTAGAGTTAGATACCAAAGAAACAGGAATGGTAGATACCGGATAAGAAGACTGCGCTTGAAGTAGTCCACAATAAAGAATCCCTAATAAAATCCCAAATAACCTCATTGTAGTTTTGGGGGGCAAGTTAAAAAAATATTAAGTTTATAAAAATATTATTCTTTATTTTTTGTATCCATAATAATAGTTACCGGCCCGTCATTCAAAAGTGAGACTTCCATCATCGCACCGAATTTTCCACTTTTAACAGGTTTTTTTAATTTTTTTTCTAAATTTGTCAAAAACTCTTCGTACAGAGGTAAGGACACATCAGGGTGTGCTGCACCAATATACGAGGGTCGGTTTCCTTTTTTTGTGGAAGCAAAAAGAGTAAACTGGCTAACCACCAATACCTCTCCCGAAAGCTCATTGACAGATAAATTCATCACCCCATGGGGATCATCAAAAATTCGCAAGTTGCTTATTTTTGTCGACAACCAAGCAATGTCTTCTGGACCATCTTCTTGAGTAATGCCGATAAGAATCAACAACCCGCTCCCTATCTGGGCATGTAGCTTGCCCGCAATTGTAACTGACGCATTTTTAACCCTTTGAATTACTGCTCTCATTTTTTATTCAACTTGTATTAAACCTTTTTTAACATTATTTACGGAAAAACCGTAACTCAATGTAAAAATTCCAATATACTTTTGTACTGTATAAAAGAATAAAATTTTTTTAAAACAAAATAAGAACAACTACTAATAACTAAAAATATTGTTAATCTAAAAATTTTAAAGCCATGAAACCAACATTTTTCATCTTAGCAATCACCTTTTTATTCATCTCTTCTTGTTCAGTTGAATCTATCGAAGAAGTAAATGTTGAATTAAAATCTAAAGCCGTTTTTGTTGACGGAAAAACTACCACTTCAGGCACTGAAAATGGTGCAAGTCTTACTGATGACGCCGCTCAATATGAGGTTAGAAACCCCGTCGTTATTACCAGAACTGACAGACCGTAAATATTTAATTAAGGCCTGGTAAGAAAATCATGCTCCTCTTTCTCTACCGGGTCTTAATTTAATGTAAATTTAAATACACTTTTTTAGCAATAGCCGCCGCTTAATTGCACCAGTAAATGTTATCCAATAATACAGATAAATTTTACTAATTTGGAGAGACCCGGGTAAATATACCATCTAGAGATCTCCAAATACCTTAAGCTCCCAATTATACGCCTCAATTATGTTGAGGCGTATTTTTTATGTACCGACTAAATTTATTAAAAACACACTGTTACGCATCGTTGAACAGTGCTTTTTTAATTAATTTTAACCTAAATTTGTGATATAAAATTTTCTTCATTGAAAACCATACGACCCCTTTGTGCCCTAATTTTTCTGGCTTTCGCTTGTACCAAAAAAACAAGCGACACAAAATACATCGATGAATTACAAGACGAGTTGAGCCAATATATCTATACCGACAGTATACCCAATGAGCTCAAAATCGAAAAAATAAAGCTCTCCGAATTCGAAATCAAGAAAATACCCAGTGATACACTTCGTGTGGACCATCTTTTTAAAATAGCCAACAATTACGATTATGCCAATGATTTTGAGAACTTTTATCGATTGAGTCGAGAAATCTTGGCCGAGACCGAAAAAAACCGTGACACTTTTAGAATGGCACGAAGCCATTACTATTTAGGGGACTATTTTTACCGCTTTAATGTCAATGACAGTGCTTTTTACTATTATACCCAAGCCGAAAAATTCTACAATCTCTCCAAACAATTTTCCTATAACCTAATCGATATCAAACTGCGTAAAGCTTACATTTATTCGTTTATTAAAGATTATGGAAATAGTGAAAAATTACTTATCGAAGCCCTACAAACTTCGATAAATATGAAAGATTATCTATTACAGTACGAGAGTTATAATTATCTGGGAATGATACTGACCAAAACGGGTCAATACGAGGAAGCCATAGACTATCTTAAAAAAGCGCTCGATATCATCCCTCGAATTGAGGGAGTTGCCGAGCATTATCACATACTTTACGCCGCTCAAACGTACAACAATTTAGGGAGTGCTTACCAACAAAACCAAGAGTACCAACAATCAATCATTTATTTTAACAAGGGATTGGAGGAAGACATACAACAACTATTTCCGGCCCTGCATATCTCTTTAGAAAATAATTTAGCTTATTCCCGTTTTCGCTTAGGCGACCAAACTGTTTACACCCATCTTAAGAAAAATTATCACGATAACGACAGTATTAATTATGCCTACGGCAAAATTACTACCAACATCCGCTTAGCTGAATACTTTATCAATCAAAAAGAATTTAAACCAGCTATATCACATGCTGCTGAAGCTCACCAATTATCGAAAGAAATTAACGAGTTTTCCTACCAATTAGAAACTCTCCTACTCTTATCTCTGGTAGACAAAAACCGAGAAGGTGTTCATTTACGAGAATACATCCGTCTCAATGACAGTATCAACAACGAGGAACGAAAAGAACGAGAAAAATTTGCTCGCATTGCCTTTGAAACTGACGAAATTTCAAAAGAAAGAGAGCTGGCTATTGCGGAAGCCGAAAAAGCCTCTACCCGCTTTTGGGCTTTAGTCGGAATGTTTATTATGCTTCTTATTTCTAGTACACTGTGGTACAATAACAAACAACACAAAATAAAAAACAAAGAATTACGCCTACAACAAGAACAGCAAAATATCAAACAAGAGTTGTATGAAATGCTACTCAACCAACAACAAAAAATAGAAGAAGGAAAACAGGCCGAAAAAAAACGTATCTCACAAGATTTACACGATGGTGTGATGGGACGTCTCTCGGGTATACGGTTAAATCTATTTGCTCTGAAAATGAATCCCACGCCAGAAACCATAGAGAAATGCTTGCCATACATAGAAGCTATTCAGAATGTTGAAAAAGAAATTCGAGATATTTCACACAACCTCAACACCATAGCCTTTAACAGTAGTAACGGTTTTGAAAACCTGATACAAGAACTTACGCTGCCCTTGGAGAGTCAGCAAATTCACACCGAAATGGAGGTGAAAGACGAAATTGAGTGGAATGCGATTAACTCCGAAAAAAAGGTAGAAATCTATCGAATATTACAAGAAGGAGTGCAAAATATCAGCAAACATGCCCAAGCTAAAAAAGTGGCTATTCGAACCTTTCAATTAAAAAATCAAATACTCATCGAACTCGAAGACGACGGAATTGGGTTTAAACCCAAAAGAAATTCCAACGGAATCGGTCTTAACAATATGAAAGAAAGAGCTAAGAAAATTAATTGTGAGTTAACAATCGAATCACACTTAGGAAAAGGCACAAAATTATCTTTGCGAATTCCGACATAAATTTGTATATTAGCTGAACCAACTCACAATATTGCATGCTCGTATGAATCAAGTAACCATTTTTATGGTTGATGATCACCTGACCCAAATTGAAGGCTACAAAGCGGTACTTCAATACAATAAATCGGGTTATCAGATAGACACCATAGCACGGCAAAACTGTAAAGATGCGTACGATTTTATTTCTAATTCTCCAGAAGCAGAAAAAATAGATATTGCATTTTTAGATCTTAATCTTCCACCCTATGAAGAAATGAAAATTTTTTCCGGTGAGGATTTAGCGTTGTTTATCAAAAGTAAATATCCGGATATAAAAATTGTCATCCTGACTTCTCATACCGAAGCGTTTCGATTATACAATATTTTAAAAACCATTCAACCCACCGGACTTTTGGTGAAAAGTGACTTTTCTTCAGAAGAACTTATAAATGCGTTTGATGTAATTGTTAACAATGGGTTTTACTATACGGAAACGGTCGAGAGAAGTAAAAAAGAACTGATTTCTCGAGAGTCGTATTTAGACAGTTACAACCGAAAAATTATCGAACTTTTATCACAAGGTATCAAAACCAAAAATATACCCGAGTATATCAATTTGTCACAAAGCACCATCGAGAAAAGAAAAATGCAAATAAAAAATTATTTCTGTATCGAAAAAGGTGGTGATGAAGATATTGTTCGCGAAGCCCGAAAACTTGGCTTTATCTAATTTTTTCTACACTTCTTCTACCATATCCGAGCGATAGGTATCGTCTCCTTCCATGATTTGCAAATAACTCTGATAGCGTGACCAAGCCAACTGGTCTTTTTCTAAAGCGTCTTTGACAGCACAATCGGGTTCATTCAGATGCAGACAATTATTAAACTTACACGAAGATTTTAAAGCAAAAAATTCTGGGAAATAATCAGCAAGTTCTTCGGGTTCTATATCAACCACTCCAAAGCCGCGTATACCGGGAGTATCAATGATTTGACCACCTTCACTCAAATCAAACATTTCGGCAAAGGTAGTAGTGTGTTGACCTTGTAAATGCTGTTGCGAAATTTCTTTGGTTCGTAAATCCAGTCCGGGTTCGACCGCATTAATAAGAGACGATTTGCCCACACCGCTATGTCCGGCAAAAATACTCACTCGGTCTTTCATCTTTTCCCGTAAAGAAGAAATATTTTGTTGTAAATAGGCTGAAACACGAATGCTTTCGTATCCAATATCACGATATAAACCAATTAAATGTTCCATATCCAAAAGCTCTTCCGAGTTGTAGATATCAATTTTGTTAAATACCAAAATCGGACGAATCCCGTAGGCTTCTGCGGTAATCAGAATGCGGTCCATAAAAGTGGTCATGGTAGTGGGCTCTTTAAGAGTTACTACTAAAAACAACTGGTCGATGTTGGCAGCTAAGATGTGCGTTTGTTTGGATAAATTAACCGATTTTCGAATCAAATAATTTTCTCTTTCCAAAATTTCGGTGATTACCCCTAAGCCGGTTTTCACCTCCATCTCAAAAATTACATGATCTCCTACCGCCACCGGATTGGTGTTTTTGATACCGTGAATTCTAAACTTTCCCTTGATGCGGCATTCGTAAAACGTGCCGTCGTCAGTTTTAACCAAATACCAGCTCCCAGTCGATTTATACACGGTGCCTTTCATCGATTAATCGTCTGCTTTATTATAAAATTTTGCTTGATGTTCAATAGATTCTTGGTGAATAGCTTTAAAAATCTCTTCCACAAAACTTTCGGTTAATCCTTGTTCTTGAGCAACCTGCTTCATTTGTAGTAAAACCTCTTTCCACCGCTCGGTCTGAATAATTGAAACCTGATTTTGCTGTTTTAAGCGACCAATTTTTTCAGCTATTTTCATTCTATTACCTAGAGATATAAAAAGTTGTGCGTCTATTTCATCAATTTGCGTACGCAAGGCGGTAAGAGTGGTTTGAAACTCAGGTCGATCGACAATCGGTTTTTTTTGCTGGAGACGTTGAAGCATTTCACCGAGGGCTTGGGGGGTGAGTTGTTGTTCGGCATCACTCCAAGCTGCTTGTGGAGTAATATGCGACTCGACCATCAAACCGTCGTATTTTAGGTCGTAGGCGGTTTGGCATAAATCGAATAGCAAAGCCCGTTTTCCGCCCATATGCGAAGGATCGAGTAACAAGGGCAAATCAGGTCGTAATTGTTGTAAGTCCAAAGCAATTTGCCATTCCGGATTATTGCGGTATTTGGTTTTTATATACGAAGAAAAACCACGATGAACCATTATTATATTTCGAATACCGGCATTTTCTATGCGCTCTAGAGCCCCTAGCCAAAGAGACAAATCGGGACTCACCGGATTTTTAATTAATACCGTGGTATCCGTCCCTTGAAGAGCGTCGGCTATTTCTTGAACGATAAACGGACTGACCGTACTACGGGCACCAATCCAAAGTATATCGATTCCTGCTTGTAAGGAAAGTTCCACATGTTTCTGATTGGCTACTTCCACAGCGGTTAACATACCCGTTTCTTCTTTAACACGCTGCAACCAAGGCAATCCTTGTTCTCCAATGCCTTCAAAACTCCCCGGGCGGGTTCGAGGTTTCCACAAACCGGCCCGAAACACACGGGTTTGAGGCACATGAGCTATCAATTGATGTGCAGTTTCTAGAACCTGTTCTTCGGTTTCGGCACTACAAGGACCGGAAATAAGTAAGGGGGTGGAAAAACCCAAAGCTGCTAACCGGTCTTCTGAAGTCTTCAAAATTCTTTTTATTTTTTACAAAAATACTATAATAATTAGATTTTTAGATGGTTTTTCAACGCATAGAAGTTTAGAATTTATCGAGAAAAGCCGAATAAATAATCTCTAAACTGCCAAAATTTGCGCTTTTGAAGGTAATCGAGTTGATGCTCGTTGGCATAAGCTTCCTGTTCAAAGGAAATGTGATGGTAAGCTGCCTTTGGGGACTTGTACTGGTACCAACGCAGCAAAAACTCGATCCCATACCAGAGGTAAAAAATCACGAGCAACATTTCGAGTTGTTGCCGGAGATGGATGCGCTCATGGTTAAGTAAGACCCTATCTTTTTTTAAATTGGAATGATTTAAAAAAACAAAGGGAAAAAAAGCCATCGCTACATACCCGTTTCTAAACCACTTCGGAACTACCAGTAGAATCATATTAATCTATTTCTAATAAAGGTTTTACAAGCTGTTGGATAATCTTGTACTTTTGTGTATTAACCTATTGTTGTATGAATTTGTCAAACAAAAATAATTCCGATTCCAAACACACAGCACAAGACTACCAAAATAATGCCGAATTGCGGATGGAAGTAGATTTTTATGTTACAGAAGAAGGATATCGTTGTTTTACAGAGCGGTTTCATTTAAAACGTGGTTATTGTTGTCAAAGTGGCTGTCGCCATTGTCCCTATGGATATGACAAAAAAACTGGTAGAATCTCCGACAAACACTAATACAAATACCGGTTAATATTTATATTTTTGTATAAACCCAAATAACTAGATAATGAACGATTTTCAGAATGCGATTTACACCGGAATACCCGATCAATTACCCCCACCGAAACCTTATGACACAACGGTTAATCACGCTCCGAAAAGAAAAGACATACTTACTTCTGAAGAAAAAAAACTGGCCTTACAAAATGCTCTGCGGTATTTTCATCCTCGGCATCACAAGGAACTCATTCAGGAATTTGCAACCGAATTAGAAACCTTCGGTCGAATTTATATGTATCGTTTTCGACCCGACTATCCCATGTATGCTCGATCTATTGATCAATACCCGGGGAAATCACTACAAGCACGGGCGATTATGCTGATGATTCAAAACAACTTAGACCCCGCAGTAGCTCAGCACCCCCACGAGTTAATTACCTATGGGGGAAATGGTGCTGTTTTTCAAAACTGGGCTCAGTATCTTTTGACCATGCAGTATTTGGCTACTATGACCGACCAACAAACTTTGGTCATGTACTCAGGACACCCCTTAGGACTTTTTCCTTCCCATACAGAAGCTCCCCGAGTGGTAGTCACCAACGGTATGATGATCCCCAATTATAGCCGACCGGATGATTGGGAAAAATTTAATGCTTTAGGAGTTACCCAATATGGTCAAATGACGGCGGGAAGTTATATGTATATTGGTCCACAAGGGATCGTTCACGGTACTACTATAACCGTATTAAACGGATTTAGAAAAATCAAAAAAACTCCTAAGGGAGGGATATTTGTCACCTCCGGTTTGGGAGGGATGAGTGGAGCACAACCCAAAGCCGGAAATATTGCCGGATGTATTACTGTGTGCGCTGAGGTCAATCCAAAAGCGGTAGAAATCCGCCATGCCCAAGGTTGGGTAGATGAAATTATTACCAATCTACCACAACTGGCCCAACGAGTGAGAGTGGCTCAACAACAAAATGAAACCGTATCCATAGCCTATCTCGGTAATGTGGTCGAAGTTTGGGAATATTTTGACCAGGAAAATCTGTTTATCGACTTAGGCTCTGATCAAACCTCCTTACATAATCCTTGGGCCGGAGGGTATTATCCGGTGGGTTTAACTTTTGAGGAAGCCAACACCATGATGGCTGAAAATCCTACTCTATTCAAAGGAAAGGTACAAGAAAGTTTACGCCGACAAATAGCTGCTATTAATGCCCATACAGCTCGGGGAACGTATTTTTTTGATTATGGAAATGCCTTTTTATTAGAAGCTTCTCGGGCAGGCGCTCAAGTCATGGCACCCAACGGCATTGATTTTAAATACCCCAGTTATGTCCAAGATATCATGGGGCCTATGTGTTTTGACTACGGATTTGGGCCGTTTCGGTGGGTCTGTACCTCGGGTAAAGAAGAAGATTTGAATATAACGGATCAATTGGCATGTGAGGTGATAGAAGAACTGATTCGTACCGCTTCTGACGAAATTAAACAGCAACTCCAAGACAACCTGCAATGGATACAAGGAGCTCGAAAAAACCAATTGGTGGTGGGTTCACAAGCACGTATTCTTTATGCCGATGCCCCTGGAAGAATTAAAATTGCCCAGGCTTTTAATGAGGCCATCGCCCAAGGAAAAATTGGTCCCATTGTCTTAGGACGAGACCACCACGATGTTTCGGGAACGGACTCGCCTTTTCGGGAAACTTCCAATATTTATGACGGTAGTCGTTTTACTGCTGATATGGCGATTCACAATGTAATCGGAGATAGTTTTAGAGGGGCTAGCTGGGTAAGTATTCACAACGGCGGTGGAGTGGGTTGGGGTGAGGTTATTAATGGTGGATTCGGTATGATTCTTGATGGTAGTAAAGAGGCGGAAAGAAGATTGCAGTCGATGCTCTTTTGGGATGTGAATAACGGTATTGCCCGCCGAAGTTGGGCCCGTAATCCGGGAGCTATGTCTGCCATTCAAACCGCTATGAATGAAAATCCCGACCTTAAGGTGACTATACCTTATTTGGTAGATACTCACTTATTAGAGAATACAAATTGGTAATACCATTTGATCTCTTAATCATTAAAAACAAAATTATGAAAAGAATAAAATTTATTCCCCTCTTGCTTTTAGTAACCCTAGTTACTTCGTGTTCTACAGTCAAAGTAGCTTCTGACTACGACAAAAACGCTACCTTTGATGGTTATTCGACTTACGCCTTCTTTAAGCCTGGTGTTGATAAAGCCGAAGTGTCTGATTTAGATAAAAAAAGAATTCTTCGTGCTATAGACGTGGAGCTTTCGGCAAAAGGACTACAGAAATCAGAAACCCCGGACCTACTTATCAGTTTTTTTACCGAATCCAAACAACGTGTTGATATATATCAAAACCATTATGGTTGGGGAGGTTATTGGGGTTGGGGATGGGGACACCCCTGGGGATATCAATCTGTATCTAAATCTACAGAAGGTACCCTTTTTATAGACATTATTGATACCCAAAAAAACGAACTAATTTGGCAAGGTATGGGTACCGCCCCTTTGATAACTGGAGATGTTGATAAAAAAGAAGAACGCATCCAACTGATTGTTAAAGAAATACTTAAAAACTATCCCCCACAATAAGATTAGCTATAAAAGCTAGCCTATTTAACCGATAACCTAATACACCTCCACTATGGGAGGTGTTTTTTTTATAATTTGTAAAATTTACAATAAAATGTTAAAAAAAAAAGTTACTTTAGTGGTTCGATACCTAGGGTGACCCATGAAAGCAAAATTCCTACTTCACATATGTATATGGATAACAGGGCTGGCATTTGCGCAAGTAACTAACCAAGGAAGCCCTCTTAGTTGGTCGTTGACTCAGTTGTCTTCTCCCCAACCCGAAATACTTCCTACTGTGGTACCGGGTGAATCTTTCACCAACCAGATTAAAGATAACCAACCCTATCGGTTTGGCCAAGAAATAGAAGTATCCTTTCACCCAAATACCCATGGAACTTGGGATGATTTGGGACAGGGTAAAATATGGCGTTTATTGGTTATTTCGCCCAATGCGGTATCGTTGAATTTTATATTCAGTGATTTTTTTATTCCCGAAGGAGGACACTTATATATATACAACAACGACAAAACAGATCTTTTAGGCGCTTATACTTCCGAACAAAACCGTCCGGAAGGCCTATTGGGCACCTGGCCGGTCAGTGGTGATCAAGTATGGATTGAATATTACGAACCCAAGTCGCAAGCTGGAAAGGGACAACTACATATACAGAAAGTAGTACACGGATTTTATCAGATAACCGGCGATAGTCTGGAAACCAGAGGCTATAACGATTCTTCCAGTTGTAATTACGATGTAAATTGTGATATCGGCTATGATTTTTCCAATCAAAAAGAATATTTAAAGCGTTCTGTTGCCCTATTCATCGTTGGAGGTTCGGTTTGTACCGGAACCTTGATCAACAATGTTGAAAACAACCAAGCCCCTTACTTTATAACCGCCAATCATTGTGATGACGGCAATCCGGGAACTTGGGCATTTCGGTTTAACTGGCACCGAGACAATCCTATTTGCGGTACGCCTGGCACCAGTACCAATCCTAGTTATCATCAAACTATTAGCGGTGCAACCAAATTGATGTCCAATCCCAAAACCGACGTCATGTTATTACGTATTCAAGGAAATTTACCGTACAACTGGAATTTGTATTGGGCAGGATGGAACCGAAGTTCGGAAGAAGTTTCGGAATTTACGGTGAGTATTCACCACCCTTCCGGGGACGTGATGAAAATTTGTCGTGATAACGAGGCACCCATTAAACTAGACGCACCTTTTAACAACCATCCGGAAGTGAGTTTTTGGAAAATTGAAAATTGGGAATACGGTCTCACCGAAAATGGTTCGTCAGGTGCCGCTCTATTTGACTCACACGGTAGAATTATTGGTCAATTGGCCGGAGGCATGTCGCAATGCGTTAATGGTAGCTACAACGGTCTGTCTGATTATTACGGTCGCTTTGATGTGTCGTGGGACTACGGTGACACCCCCGAAACCCGATTATCAGATTGGTTGGATCCTTTCAACACCGGAGTTATATTTACCGAAGGATTAAGTAGTCCGAGTTTTGATTATCAAGGTAGTTTATTGATATTTCCCAATCCTGTTTCGACCTATTTATACATTAATAACAATAGCTTTGCCGGCTTAAATTACAAAATCTATACCCCCAGTGGACAACTAATACAACAAGATCATCTGACCCAAATAAATAACCGTTTAAACCTTTCACATCTGGCAGAAGGCATATATTTTATTTATTTGAACGATAGTTTTACAAATAACTCTACCGTAAAACAATTGATTGTTAAAAAATAACTTCTCCTCCCTTTTTGGGATTACAAGAACACCCAGAATATTTCTACCTTTGCAAAGTGAATACAACTAAAAAAGATATTCGGGCTTTAAGCAAACAAGACTTACGTCAAATTTTTACTGATTTGGGCGAACAACCTTTCCGAGGTGATCAGGTATTTGCTTGGTTGTGGAACAAAGGAGTACATAGTTTTGAAGAAATGACCAATCTATCACTCCCTACCCGAAAGTATCTGGAAGAAAATTTTAATATCAATCACATTCAGGTTGATAAACTGCAAAGAAGCCAGGACGGAACTATTAAAAATGCCGTAAAATTACACGACGGACTCATCGTAGAATCGGTTTTAATACCTACCGACAAGAGAACTACCGCCTGTGTATCATCGCAAGTGGGATGCAGCTTGGATTGTAAATTTTGTGCTACCGCCCGACTCAAGCGTATGCGAAATTTAAATCCCGACGAAATCTATGACCAAGTCGTGGCCATTGACCGACAAAGCCGATTGTACTACAACCGCCCCCTATCCAACATCGTCTTTATGGGAATGGGTGAACCTTTGATGAACTATAACAATGTACTCAAAGCGATTGATAAAATCACCTCCCCCGATGGACTGCATATGTCCTCCAAACGCATTACGATTTCTACTTCGGGTGTTCCGAAAATGATTGTAAAAATGGCCGACGATCAAGTACCTGTTAAATTGGCCGTTTCACTACACAGTGCCATTCAAACGACCCGAGAAACTATTATGCCTTTTGCTAAAAACTTTACCCTACCCGACCTAAAAAAAGCGCTTCAATATTGGTATTCACGTACCAAAAGTAAGGTCACCTTTGAATATGTAGTTTGGAAAAACATCAACGATCAAACTCAGGATATAGAAGCCTTGGTCCAATTTTGTAAATACGTTCCTAGCAAAGTTAACTTGATTGAGTACAACCCCATCGGAGACGACAACTTTAAGCAAGCTTCTTCTACGGCTATCGACAACTATATTGCGGCTCTAGAGAAAGAAAAAATAGCTGTCACCGTAAGACGTAGTCGAGGAAAAGATATTGATGCGGCCTGTGGCCAGTTAGCCAATAAAAGTATTTAATTCCATATCCATTTAAAGTTCTATAAAACAATTTCTTACAGAATTCACCTTTTACAGTTATATTTTTTTGATTAAAAATTAGAAACTCTCTCCGATTTTGTTGGAGTTATAATTTTTATCTCTTGATTTCTTTTATCTATTTTTGATACCTATGAAGATTGTTTCAAAAATTAAACAACCTATCGAGTTTGAAATGGAACTTTTTGAAAAAAAGTTTCATCTCTCTATGTCTTCTAAAGTAGCATTACTCAATCGTATTACCTACTTTATTGTCAATCGAAAAGGCAAGCAAATGCGTCCCATGTTTGTCTTTCTCATCGCAAAAATGTTGTCACATGACAAAGAACTGGGTGATCGCACCTACCGAGGTGCCTCGGTGATTGAACTGATTCATACAGCTACTTTGGTCCACGATGACATAGTAGACGAAAGTTATAGACGGCGTGGTTTCTTTTCTATCAATGCATTGTGGAAAAATAAAATTGCGGTACTAGTGGGCGATTACCTACTATCAAAAGGATTGTTATTGTCAATTGATAACGGAGATTTTGATTTATTAAAAATCATATCGGTGGCGGTACGGGAAATGAGTGAAGGTGAACTCCTTCAAATTGAAAAGGCCCGCAAACTAGACATCACTGAAGCTGTTTATTACGAAATTATTCGAAAAAAAACGGCTACGCTTATAGCTGCTTGCTGTGCTATGGGAGCACAGTCCGTACACGCCAAAGAAGAAGAAACTGAAAAAATGAGGCTCTTTGGCGAACTTATCGGTATGGCTTTTCAAATCAAAGACGATTTGTTTGACTACGGCGATGAAAAAATTGGAAAACCCACTGGTATAGATATCAAAGAGCAAAAAATGACACTACCTTTGATTTACGCTCTAAACAATTGTAGTACTCAAGAAAAAAATTGGTTGATTAATTCTATCAAAAATCATAATAAAAACACCCAGCGGGTTAAAGAGGTCATTGCCTTTGTAAAAAAATCTGGGGGATTAACCTATGCTATGCAAAAAATGAAAGAGTTCCAATCCCAAGCCCTTGAATTGTTAGAAAGTTATCCGGACAGTCCGTTTAAAGACTCCTTGATTCTGATGGTAAACTATGTAATCGATCGAAAAAAATAATTTCGTTACCTTTGAAATCCTAACCACGTCAAATAATAGCAATGAAATTATATCGGTTTTTTTTCTGGCTGATTGTGCTTGTTTCTTGCCAAAGAGAATCTCCTACCTACGAAAATTTAACCTCCTTTATTCCTGAAAATTCCATTGCCGTAATACGTAGTGATTCCTACAAAACTTTAGCTTCTGATGTAACTAATAACGAATTCTTAACTCGATTATCTAAAACCAATGTCAGCCGGTTTTTATCCACCATACCCGATGCAACACAATTACAGCCAGTTTCGGAGGTACTCATTGCCATTACCAGAGAAAATGACAGCTTGTTTGATTTTAGTTTAACCACCAAAGTCAGTCCCCACCTAATCGTAACCGATTCGCTCCAAGACCAGATTCGCGAAACCATCACTACCAATAATTTCTCTTACGAGAAAATTACACTTTCCCAAAACACTTATTATACCGCGGTTCTGGATAGTGTGTTTGTACTGAGTTCCTCCGAAAAATGGATTGCTTCTTTACCCCATAGAGAATCTCAAGTAATAGAACATTTTCAAAAATTATATGACATCGAAAGTTCACACAATTTGAGTATTTATCTTAACGGTACCTTATGGAGCGAACTCCTTGATGAACTATTTCCTAAATATTCAAATAATCTCCCACTTTTCCAGTGGGTCGCCCTAGACACTGACATCCATCCCGATTTAGTAAAAATAAACGGCATTACCTTATTAGATTCGCAAAAGTCGGATTTCGCCTCCGTATTTATTAATACCCACCCTCAAGTTAATCGATTGGCTTGGGTAACCCCCATTACCGCATCCGGTTTTATTTCATATACCTTCGACGATTTTGAAATCTTACAAAAAAATCTCTCACCATTTCAACAACCCGACACCATTACAATCAACAATACCTTTTTCTTATCGCTCAATGAAATAGGAACCATTTGGATGAAGGATGAAAAAATTATAGCGGCTGAAGCCATTGATCCGGTCATCGCAGCAGATAATATGTCACATTTCTGGAATGAAGACCATACTTATAGAGATATTTCTATTAAAAAAATTATTGACTCCACTTTTATTCAACGGCATTTTTACCCGTTGATTTCCCATACCCAACTCCAATACGGAACCCAACTCGACGATTTTTTTGTTTTTAGCGAAAGCGAAAGCGTTCTTCACCAGCTCATTACCGATTATCAAAACGAAACCACTTTGGGACACCGCCCTTTTTACGAAGAACACTCCCAGCATCTCAGCAGTGCCGCTTCGGTGTTATTGGTTGCTTTACAAGATCAGTTTCTATCCACTATCACTTCAGAAATAACCGAAAAACATCGCGACCAATTCCAATCTATACAATTCAAAAACACGCCGATGATGGCTTTTCAACTGGTCGCTGATGGTGCGATTGCACATATTCATGGAGTAGTTAAAGAAACCAAACGCAGTGCACAATCGACCGGGATCGCCCAGCGTTATGCTATACAATTAGACCAACCCATAGGAATGCGGCCTCAGTTTTTTACAAATCATATTTCAAAGGGAAAAGATATTGTAGTACAAGATATCACAAACACCTTATACCTGATTTCTTCTTCCGGAAAAATACTTTGGAAAAAAGCCTTAGACAGTCAGATAATTGGAGAAATCCAAGAAATGGATATTTATAAAAATGGTCGGGTCCAATTGGTATTTACTACACAAAATCAATTGTATGTATTGGATCGAAATGGAAAAGAAGTGGCCCCTTTCCCCTTAAAATTTAAAGATCCGATTACACAACCTTTGGCCTTGTTTGACTACGATAACAATCGCAATTATAGATTACTAATCACCCAGGGTAAAAAATTGACTATGTACGACAAACAAGGAAAAATAGTCAGCGGATTTACTTTTAAAGAAACAGCCAGTCCCCTAGTTTCTGTACCTCAACACCTGCGTATAGATGGTAAAGACTACATTGTGATTGCCGAAGAAAATGGTACACTACATCTATTAAGTCGAACCGGAACTTCTCGGATATCGGTTTCACAAAAGTTTCATTTTGACCAACCCGTATTTCAGGTCAATGGAAATGCAATTGCCTTTTTGGATGCTGACAACAACTTGATTTCTATTAATATGACTGGAAAAGTTAGTACCCAAGACAAAACTACTACTGAACACTATGTAACTCGAGGTAAAACCGTGGTTGAATTAACTTCCGGCTATGTAAAAATAAACAACCACCTCGCTGAAATCCCCATCGGCAATTATACTCGTCCAGAAATACTAGTAAGCAACAATCGGATTTTAATTACGCTGACCGATATCGACCAAAAGCGGGTGTATGTCTTTAATTCCTTAGGAGAATTACTTCCCGGCTTCCCCATTTATGGCACCGGACAGATGGATTTAGGGGATGCTACTGCCAATGGTCGCCCAGACGGAGTGGTACAGGGTAGTGAAAGTGAAGTAGTTTGCTACGAAATCAACTAATTGTTTTTTTGAATCAGTCACGATCTAGTGACAACACGTAGCCCCTTCCCGCCTATTTTTCGTTGCCTTTGTAAAAACCCTAATAATAAGTAGAATTTTCGCTACTTTTGCTAACCAAAAAAAAGGTATGGGATTAGTAAAACCATCAGAAGTTGCCCGAGCCATTAATATCGATAAATTGGGATTTATCGGTAACGGTATTGCGTGGCTTTTGATGGCAGTTACCCGAATTAATACCTGCAATAGCATTTACGATAAATACAAGCACCTGGAAGGATTAGATTTTATCAATGCCCTGTTGGAGGAATTTGAAATAGATTTTGAAATTCCGGAGGAAGATTTAAAGAGAATCCCAAAAAATGGTGCCTTTATCACCATTTCTAATCACCCATTAGGAGGTATCGATGGTATTCTACTCCTGAAACTTTTGCTGGAAAAGCGAGAGGATTACAAAGTAATAGCCAATTTCTTATTGCACCGCATTGCTCCATTAAAACCGTTTGTCATGCCGGTGAACCCGTTTGAAAACCGCAAAGAAATCAGTAGCATAGCCGGTTTTAAAAGTGCTTTACAACACATTCAAGCAGGTAACCCCATGGGCATATTCCCAGCTGGAGAAGTTGCTACTACCAAAGACGGCAAACAAATTATCGACAAACCTTGGGAAGAGGCAGCTATGAAACTCATTAGAAAAGCCGAAGTCCCGGTTTTACCTGTTTATTTTCACGCCAAAAACAGTCCGCTGTTTTACCGCTTAGCTAAAATCAGTGATGTGTTCAGAACGGCCAAATTACCTTCCGAACTTCTTTCCCAAAAAGAGCGAACAATCAAAGTAAGAATTGGTAATCCCATATCTGTAGCTGACCAAAAGGAGCAAACAAGTATCGAAGAATACACCGCTTTTTTGAGAAGAAAAACCTATATGTTGGCCAATGTCTTTAAAAAGAAAAACCTATTGGCTAACCTACCTCGGAAAATCAAACTTCCCAAAGCCCCTAAAAAAATCATCACCCCGATTCCTACCGAAATTATCGAAAAGGAAATACGCTCGCTTGGCGTTGAAAAAAAACTTTTAACCAGTAAAAATTATGAAGTCTATCTGGTAGAAGCCGAATTTATCCCGAATGTTTTACAAGAAATTGGGCGTTTGCGGGAAATCACTTTTAGAGAAATCGGAGAAGGCACCAATAAAGCTGTAGATCTAGACGCTTTTGATACCTATTACCACCATATGTTTTTATGGGATAGTGACGAAAAAAAGATTGCCGGTGCCTACCGTATGGGTTTAGGAGCCAAAATTTTTAGCAAATATGGTATCGATGGATTTTACTTACAGGGACTCTTCCGATTTGAACCCGAACTCTATCTGATGATGAGTGAATCCATCGAAATGGGACGAGCCTTTGTTATTAAAGAATACCAACAACGTCCTATGCCGTTGTTTTTATTGTGGAAAGGAATTGTGCATACTACCTTACGTTTTCCAGAACACAAATACCTCATTGGAGGCGTAACCATCAGTGACCAGTTTTCAGAATTTTCTAAGTCCCTGATGATCGAATTTATGAAATCTAACTATTACGATCCGTATATAGCACAATACGTTCGACCCAAAAAAGAATACAAAATAAAACTGAAAGATGAAGACAAAGACTTTGTCTTTGACGAAAGCGAAGCCGATTTAAATAAATTTGACAAAATCATTGACGAATTAGAACCCGGATCCCTTCGTTTGCCTGTACTGATTAAAAAATACATCAAACAAAATGCGAAAGTAGTAGCTTTTAATGTCGATCCGCTGTTTAACAATGCCGTGGATGGATTGATGTATATACGAATTGCAGATTTACCCGAAAGTACCGTTAAACCGGTAATGGAAGAATTTCAAGCAGAACTTGAAAAACAATTTAACAAAAACACTGAAACTTCTCCGCCCCCGTCCCCAACGAATTCCTAAAAGTTTTTTGACAAGCTATTTTTTAAGGCTAAAATTTTATCTACAACGACTTGGGCTAATTGAATTTTACTCTCAACAGTCCAACCGGCTATATGAGGACTAAAAAGAACATTGTCCATAGTAAGTAAAGCCTGTAAGGCTTCAGGAGGTTGACTAACGATTAGTCCTTCAAAGGATCTTTTTTCATACTCTAACACATCCAAAGCAGCACCTAAAATTTTTTTCTGTTGAAGAGCTTCAACTAAATCTGCCGTAACAACGGCTCTTCCACGAGCAGTATTAATCAAATAAAAGGGTTTTTTAAAACCATTTATAAAACTACTATTAACCAAACCTGTGGTTAGTGGTGTCAAAGGGATGTGCAAACTCAGCACATCAGCTTGTTCTTGTAACTCTTCTAAAGAAACCTGTTGTGCATATTCATCCCCAACCTGAGGCAAAATATCATAACACAATACGCGGGTATCAAAACCTTGCAACTTGCGTGCAAAACTTTTTCCCATATTTCCATAACCTATAATCCCTACCGTTTTACCAGTTAATTCAACCCCGCGATTGGACTCTCGATTCCACAATCCCTGACGGATTTCTCGGTCAGCGCGAGGCAAATTATTGAATAACGATAGTAACATCCCTAGGGCGTGTTCTCCTACTGCATTGCTATTGCCTTCAGGACTCGAAATCAGGGTAATATTCTTACCTTGGGCATACTCGGTATCTATGCTCTCTAGACCAGCACCCACTCGTGCAATAAACTTTAAACGACTTGCCCGATCAATAAATGTGGCATCAATAGTAAATCGACTTCGAATTACTATACCATCGTAATCGGCAATGATTTCTTCAATTTCTCGTTTGGTATCGGTATAATTTTCGTGGTTAATACATCCCGCAGCAGCAAGTTGATCCAGCATCAACGGGTGATTTTTATCCAGATGCAAAATTTTCATAGGCACGTATTATGCTTTAAAAAGGGGCTTTACATTCTCATTCATTTCATTTGGCAGCTTGAATTCTACAATATAAAAACCTCAATTCTCATTCGAATCACCTATATTACAATCAAAGCTACAAATAATTTCACCTACTACAATCCGCCAGTAAAACGAGTGAATAAGCTGAAATGAATATTCTGGGATTTTAGTACGATGGGCGTTCCCCTTTTTCCCGATGAAATCGAGAAAAAGGGTCGGGCTTTTCGTTGCAATCTTTTAAAAGATTAAAAGGATTTCCACTACAATCCCTAACGCAAGACCTCTATGATATATCCAAAATCAGGCGTTTGGGGAATGTCTGAGTATAAGCAATAATTATTTAGCGATATTAATGGCTCGAGTTTCTCGAATTACAGTCACTTTAACTTGCCCGGGATACGTCATATCCGTTTGAATTTTTTGGGAAATTTCAAAAGATAAACTAGCGGCCTTTTCATCACTAACTTTATCACTTTCTACCATCACCCGCAATTCTCGACCGGCTTGAATAGCATAGGCTTTATTCACCCCGTTAAAAGAAAGGGCGATATCTTCCAGATCTTTTAAACGCTGGATGTAGGAATCCAATACTTGACGACGGGCTCCGGGACGAGCACCACTAATAGCATCACACACCTGAATGATAGGTGAAAGCAAGCTGGTCATTTCTATCTCATCGTGGTGCGCTCCAATGGCATTACATACCTCGGGTTTTTCACCGTATTTTTCAGCCCATTGCATTCCTAATAAAGCGTGAGGTATCTCGGTTTCAGTATCTGGCACTTTACCGATATCGTGTAACAAACCGGCACGTTTAGCCAATTTAGGATTGAGCCCCAATTCGGCTGCCATAATTCCACAGAGTTTCGCCACTTCTCGGGAGTGTTGTAATAAGTTTTGACCATACGAAGATCGGTACTTCATACGCCCCACTATTTTTATTAACTCGGGGTGTAAACCGTGGATTCCTAGGTCAATCACGGTACGTTTTCCTACCTCAATAATTTCTTCTTCTATTTGCTTGGTGGTTTTTTCGACCACTTCTTCAATACGAGCTGGGTGAATACGTCCATCAGTAACCAAGCGATGTAGCGATAATCGGGCAATTTCTCGTCTCACCGAATCAAAACAAGATAAAATAATAGCTTCGGGAGTATCATCAACTATAATTTCTACACCCGTAGCAGCCTCTAAAGCACGAATATTCCGCCCTTCTCGACCAATAATACGTCCTTTTACATCATCGTTTTCTAAGTGAAAAACGGAAACTGTATTTTCGATAGCTTCTTCGGTTCCGACTCGTTGTATGGTATTGATTATAATCTTTTTTGCTTCTTGTTGCGCGGTCAGTTTGGCCTCTTCAATAGTACCTTGAATAAACGCCATGGCGTCGGTTTTGGCCTCTTCTTTAATTGTTTCTAAGAGTTGTTCTTTAGCTTCGGCAGCTGTCAGTGAAGATATTACTTCTAATTGCTCAATTTGACTGCGGTAGAGTTTATCTACTTCATTTTGTTTTTTCTCTAATACTTCGATTCTACTGGTGTAATCTTTCAACTTATTTTCAAACTCTTGATTGAGTTTTTTGTTGATTGATAGCTCATTAGAGACCTGAGATTCTTTGTCCCGAATACGTTTTTCAGCTTCGGCAATTTTTTTATCTCTGTTTAAAATTACCTTCTCGTGTTCGGCTTTTAATTCGATAAATTTTTCTTTGGCTTGAAGAATTTTATCTTTTTTAATTGCTTCTCCTTCGGTTCTGGCTTCTTTTAAAATAGTGGCCGCATTTTTTTTGGCTGTTTTAAGTATGTGAGATGCATTGTTTCTCTCTAACATTTTAGCTATCAAAAAACCGATAACTATACCTAAAACACCAATGGCCAGAATTAAAAATATACTATCCATTGTTGGTTGTTTTTGATGAATAAAAAAGCCTACATTATTAGCTTAAGTTGTAAACTCCTTGTAAGACAAGTTTAGGGCTAACAAAATGCTCGATAATCTTTCTAAACGAAAGCGCGCTCTTACATAGTTGACTCACCCTTCCGAATGGAATTGTGTTGAGTTTACCAAATTTTGTAATAATGTAGGCAGTACTATTATTGTATTTATAAGAACATTTACCCCAGCTGTTCACTGACCAACTGGTGTAGTTTTTTTAGTTTGTTTTGTACCTCTTCGTTGTCCATTTCCTTAGAAACCTCTTTTTGCTCTACTTGTGCTGCAAATTGCAAAGCACACATGGCTAATACGTCTTGTTTATCTCTTACCGCATAATTCTCTTCATAACGCTTAATCATTTCTTCTATTTTTTTTGCTGCTCGTCGCAATCCTTCTTCTTGGGAAGGATGTATCTGTAAGGGATACAGCCGATCAGCAATAGATAATTTTATTTTAAGTGTTTCTGACATACTTTTAGCCGGAAAGCTGTGCAATACAACTATCTATTTCCCGGATTAATGTGTTTATTTTTAGCTTGGTTTCACGTTTAAATTGTTCACTGCCTAACATCGCATTAGACACTCTTAATGTTTCGGCTTCTTCTTGAAGTTGATTCAACGTATGGATGGTTTCAGAATGCAACTGCCGTTCCCGTGCTAATTCTGCGACCAATTCTTGGTTAAGTTGACTTAATTGTTGGTTTTTATTTATTAATTTTTCAACCTTAACAAACAAAGAATCAACTATTTCAGAATAATTACCCATTAAAAGTGTTATTTCAATGCTAATTCTACAAAGTTACTATTACTCTGTTAATTTTACAACTGTTTTTAAAAGTATTTTAAAGAAATCTAAACCGGTTTTTTAGAATAAATTCTTCTGTTCGCCACCCTTCACCGATTTATTTATCAATTCACTTTTATGTATTTAAGTTTCAAGTAATAAACAACTGTTAACAAGTTTCATTTTATTAGAATGCAATTAAGTTTTATTTTTATGCCTGAAAAACTTGCATAATTCATGGGAAAAATAATTGCAGTAGCCAACCAAAAGGGAGGTGTAGGTAAGACCACCACATCTATTAATTTAGCAGCTTCATTGGGTGTCTTAGAAAAAAAAGTCTTGTTGATCGATGCTGATCCACAGGCCAATGCCACTTCTGGTTTGGGAATTGAAATCCATGCCGATATACAAGGGACTTATCAATTGTTAGAACACAGTGTTACAGCCGATCAAGTTATCGTTCCCACCAATACACCGAATTTGGATATTATTCCCTCACACATAGATTTGGTAGCTAGTGAAATAGAATTAATCGATCAAGAAAACCGCGAATATATGTTGAAGGAGGCCATCACGCCTCTAAAATCATCTTATGATTATATCATCATCGACTGTGCCCCATCGTTAGGATTATTAACTCTAAACGCCCTTACCGCAGCCGATGCCGTAATCATACCTATACAATGCGAATATTTTGCATTAGAAGGTTTGGGTAAACTATTAAACACCATTAAAAGTGTTCAGAAAATTCACAATCCCCAATTGGATATAGAAGGCTTGTTACTCACTATGTACGACTCCCGACTGCGACTCTCCAATCAGGTGGTGGATGAGGTAAACAAACATTTTGAAGGGATGGTTTTTAAAACAATCATTCAGCGGAATGTACGTTTAAGTGAGGCTCCCAGTTACGGAGAGAGTATCATTATGTACGATGCCGGGAGCAAAGGAGCCAATAATTACTTAAGTTTGGCAGAAGAATTAATACAAAAAAACGAAACCCATGGCTAAAGCCACAAAAAAACAGGTATTAGGTAGAGGACTTTCGGCGATTTTAAACGACCCGGACAACGATATTAAATCAGTCACCGACAAAGGTGCCAAGCAATTGGTGGGCAGTATCATTGAATTGGAAGTCAATAGTATTGAAGTAAACCCCCATCAACCACGGACTAATTTTAACGAAGAAACCTTGCAAGAATTAGCTTCTTCCATCAAAGAATTGGGAGTAATCCAACCCATTACAGTTCGTAAATTGGGTTTCAATAAATACCAATTAGTATCGGGAGAGAGAAGATTACGCGCCTCTAAGTTGGCCGGTCTGACCACCATACCGGCTTATATACGTATTGCCGATGATCGGGAATCGCTTGAAATGGCGCTCGTTGAAAACATCCAACGGCAGGATTTGGATCCTATGGAAATTGCTTTTTCCTACCAACGCCTGATTGAAGAAATTAACCTCACCCAAGAAGAACTCAGTGTTCGGGTAGGTAAAAACCGAGCTACTATTTCAAATTACTTGCGGTTGGTGAAGCTCGACCCGATTATTCAATACGGTATGCGGGATGGTTTTATAAGCATGGGCCATGGGCGCGCTTTAATTACCATTGAAGACCCGGCCGAACAATTAGCCATATACGAGAAAATCATTAAAGACTCCTTATCCGTAAGAGAAACCGAAAAACTCGTACGCGAACGTCAGCAATCTTTAACGTCCTCACCCACCCCAAAGAAAAAACCTGCTTTGCCGATATATGCGCAAGAAACCATGCAGGAATTTTCACAACATTTAGAAACACCGGTGGCCATACAACTCACGGCTTCGGGTAAGGGGAAAATGATTATTTCGTTTAAAAACAAAACCGATTTGGAGCGTATTACTAAACTATTAAAGGGTGAGTAAAACGGTATTGATATGGGGTCTTTTTTTTTGTCATTGGCTCATCCAAGCGCAAGAAACAGATAGTTTGGAGGTAACCAAGAGTAACGAAATTTTATATACCCAAGAGGTTATTAAAGAAGCTTATGACCCTTTAGCCCCCTCACAAGCTGCATTCTACTCGGCTGTTTTACCGGGGTTGGGCCAGGCTTATAATAAAAAATACTGGAAAATTCCAATTATTTATATAGGCATTGGCACCTCGATTTATTTGAGAATAGACAACGAAAAGTCGTACAACCGGTACCGAGATGCCTATAAAAGAAGACTCGCCGGTTATACTGATGATGAGTTTCAAGGAGTATCTGACGAAACCCTTATTCGAGCGCAACGTCGCACCAAACGAAATATGGATGTTAGTACGGCGGTGGCAGTGGGTTTTTATTTACTCAACATCATCGATGCAAATGTGGATGCACACTTAAAACAATTTAATATTTCAGACGATTTGAGCCTTTCCCCACATATAGATATTGATTTAAGCGGAGCAACCAATAACTACGGTTTTTCCTTAAAATTTGATATACCATGAAAATTGCACTGTTAGGCTATGGTAAAATGGGTAAGACTCTCGAGAGTTTGGCTCAACAAAAACAACATCAAATCGTTTATAAAACCAATCAAACTCCGGAAGTCGAACAATTAGTACAAGCGGATGTAGCCATTGAATTTTCGGTTCCCGAAGCCGCCTTTTCCAATATCACTACTTGTTTTAAAAAGGGTATCCCAGTGGTATCTGGAACCACGGGTTGGCTTGCCCGCTTAGATGAAGCCCTAACACTTTGTAAGCAGTACAACGGAAGTTTTATTTATGCCTCTAATTTTAGTATTGGGGTCAATATTTTTTTTGAACTCAACCGAAAATTGGCAGAGCTGATGAATAGTCACCCCGAATATCAAGTGGCTATTGAAGAAATTCACCACACTCAAAAACTAGATGCGCCCAGTGGAACAGCCGTTAGTTTGGCGGAGCAAATTATTGAAAACAGTAGCTACCGGGAATGGAAGCTGCAAAACTTCCCGGAGGAATTAATGGAAGCTACGCAACTACCCATAACGGCTCTTCGAAGGGAAGATGTAAAAGGAACCCATACGGTCTCGTATCAGAGTTCCATAGATACTTTGAGCATCAAACATGAAGCACACAGTCGCGAAGGTTTTGCTTTAGGTGCTTTGCTAGCTGCCGAGTGGTTGCAAGATAAAAAAGGGATCTACAGTATGAAAAATGTACTGGGAATCGGGTAATATTAATATCTTTGGAAGATTAAAATAAATAACGTATGACAATAACACAGTGGTTTATCTTTTTTTTACTACTACAAGTTATTCACTTTTTAGGAACTTGGAAATTGTATCAACGAGCCGGCCGACAAGCTTGGGAAGCTGCGGTACCTATTTATAATGCCGTAGTCTTAACTAAAATAATCAACCGCCCCTGGTGGTATGTACTACTGTTGTTTGTCCCCATCGTTAATCTTATAATGTTTCCGGTTTTTTGGGTAGAAACCCTCCGAAGTTTTGGGAAAAATAAAATATCCGATACCTTATTAGGGATAATTACCTTGGGCTTCTATATTTATTATGTCAACTATACCCAAGAGGTGAGCTATATTCCCAACCGCAGTTTAAAAAACAAAAGTAAATCGGGGGAATGGGTGAGCGCCATTCTTTTTGCAGTGGTAGTGGCTACCATTGTACATACCTATTTTATACAGCCTTTTACCATACCCACACCTTCTTTAGAAAAAACACTTTTGGTAGGCGATTTTTTATTTGTCAGTAAAATGCACTACGGAGCGCGTACCCCCAAAACAGCGGTTGCGCTACCCATGGTCCATGATACCATACCTTTGATTCAAAAGAAATCGTACTTAAACAAACCGCAGTTACCTAGTTTTCGATTTCCGGCTTTTGAAACTATTGAAAACAACGATATAGTCGTTTTCAACTGGCCCACCGATACAGTTCCTTATTTTGGATACCGCGGAACCGACACCTATATAAAACCCATCGATAAGAAATCTAATTATGTAAAAAGAGCGGTGGCCATACCGGGTGATACCCTTGAAATTAAAGCGGGTACAGTCTATATCAATCATAAGGAATTGGAACAACACTCAAGGCAGTACAACCAGTTTTTACATGCCTTGGAGTTACAAGATATGAATGCCTTAAACAAAATAGTAGCCGATTACGGAATTACCGAGTATGGTTCTGGTTCTATTTTTAGCATGAATACCGAATACTGGGACAATCCCTCGGTGATTCAATATTTATCTGATCCAAAGAATAATCTCCATGTATCTCTGCTTCAAAGAGACAGTTCGCACGTACTATTTTCAGGTAAACTTCCGGCTAACATTTATCAAAGTTTGGGTGTTCAACCGGTTTCTAATATGGTATTGGCAAACATGACCGAACAAATGGCTCAAAAAGCCCAGGAAGATCCTCGAATCAAACAAGTAATTCGTTATACTTTTGGACCTCAGGTAGATATATTTCCTCACGACAATCGCTGGAGTCAAGACAATATGGGACCGTTAGTACTTCCCAAACAAGGTATGACCGTGTCTATCAATATCGAAAACATCCCTTTATACCAGCGACTCATTGAGGTTTATGAGGGTAGTGAAATGGGCATTGACAATCAAATAACCCTTTCGGGAAATCAAGTGCTACTGAATGGCCAGCCATTGACTCAATATACCTTCTTACAAGACTACTACTGGATGATGGGAGATAACCGCCACAATAGTGCTGATAGCCGGATGTTTGGTTTTGTTCCCGCCAATCACATTGTTGGCAAACCTGTTTTTATTTGGTTGAGTTTAGACCCCACCCAATCCGGATTTAATAAAATTCGTTGGGATCGGATGTTTACTACCGTGGGAGGGGACGGCGAACCGGTATCTTATTTCAAACATTTTCTAATAGCTTTAGGACTTTGGTTTGCCTTCGATTATTTTTACTTGCGCAAAAGAAGAGGAAACAAACGGCAAGAAAACGACTAAAACCCCTCGGTTACTAGTTCTTTACGAATTCGGCTGAGCGAAGTCGGAGTTATTCCCAAATAAGAAGCAATACTTTTTAAAGGAGCATTTCTCAAAATTTCGGGATGTTGTGTTTGCAATTCCATATAGCGTTGTTTAGCCGAATCAGTAATCATCGAAATAGAGCGTTGTTTTAGTAAAAATAAGCTTTCAGACATCCAATCTCTACCCCATTCGGTCAATCCTTTCATCGAATGAAAAAGTTGTTGAAAAGTAGTTAAATCTATGGCATAGCATTCGCAATCGGTAAGAGCTTCAAAATTTTCGACAGTGGGTATACGATGAAAGAGTGAGATCACATCAATAGCAATTTGATTGCTCCCAAAAAAATTGACCGTAATTTCATTGCCATTATAATCGTGTACAAACGAACGAATCAACCCCTTTTCTACACAGTAATAGTGATTAGAAATTTCGCCTTTTTCTAATAATAATTCACCTTTTTTAAAATGAACCAATTGATGGGCCTCGATGATAGTATGGAGTTCTTTTTGACTGAGTAAAGGATGGCTATAAAGGGTTATCAAACTTGAAGGATACATGTGGTGGTTTTTTGATTTTAAATAAGTTGCGAAGAAACTTATTTTTTTTAATACCCGCTAAAGTAAAAAAAATCAATAAAGCGATTCCTTTAAAATGTGTATAAAAGTGCTATTTTTGGAAATTTAACCCCCCATTTATGTTTCCGGAATTTGAGGAACATCTTCGTACTTCTTTTTCTTATCTAGAAAATCAAGTAATTGCTGTCGCCTGTAGTGGTGGTTTGGACAGTATGGTTTTGGCCGATTTGTTTATACGAGCGGGCTATCGGGTCTGTTTAGTGCATTGTAATTTTATGTTACGTAACCAAGAAAGTGAACAAGATGCCCAGCTGGTACGGGATTTTGCCGCTCAGCATCACCTTCCGGTATATATCAAGAGGTTTTACACCCAGCAATATGCCCAATATAGTGGATTAAATACCCAATTGGCCGCCCGAACCCTTCGCTACAATTGGTTTGAAGAATTGGTACTTCGAAAAAGTGCTGCCTATGTGGCTACAGCCCATCATTTGGACGACAACCTGGAGACATTTATGATTAATCTTTCCCGAGGAACCGGCTTAAAAGGGTTATTGGGGATTCCGGCCGAAAGTCAATTTGTGGTAAGACCATTACTGCCCTTTTCGCGTGAAGCAATTTTGGCATACGCCAAAAAAAATAAAATCCCTTGGCGAGAAGACCAAAGCAACCAAACCACTGCTTATTTGCGCAACAAACTCCGCCTGGAGGTCATACCCACTTGGAAAAAACAGGTGCCCCAGCTACTTCAACAGCTACAGAAAACCCTCCACCATTTACATCAATCCCAACAACTGATCGACGATTACAGTGCGTTGTTATACAGCTATTTGGTGGAAGAAACTCCAGATGGAATTCAAGTAGATATACCAAAACTTAAAAAATTGCCCCATAACCAAGCTGTTTTGTACGAATTAATACATCCCTTTGGGTTTACTGCGTGGGAAGATATCTACGGTTTGTTAGAAGCCCCTTCCGGGAAAAAAATATTTTCTAAAAACTACACCTTATTAAAGGATCGAACCCTATTAATGATTCAAAAAAATCGGCCTTTAGAATCGGGAATTTATAAAATTCACCCCCAGCAAAAGGAAATAAATGAACCGATACGACTGCAATTTACCTATATAAATGACTGTGAAAATGTTAAAGAAAATATAATATTTGTTGATCAACAAAAGTTAAAATATCCGTTACACTTGCGTAAATGGCAGGAAGGTGACTATTTTTATCCCTTGGGTCTAGCGGGCAAAAAGAAACTGAGTAAGTTTTTTAAAGATGAAAAGTTATCTTTGTTTGCTAAACAAAAAATTTGGTTGCTCTGTGATGCTGATGACCACATAGTTTGGGTCATTGGTTATCGGATGGACCATCGGTATAAAATATCGGATAGTACTAAAACAAAAGTAAAAATCGAGCTTATTCAATGAAAAAGAATTTATTTACCCTCCTCCTATTTGTAGTTAGTTTTTTTGGTTTTTCACAAGATATGGTCAATCCCATTCAATGGGAATTGTCACTCAAATCGTTAGATAATAACGAATATGAGATTACCTACACGGCCCTGATTGAAGAAGGCTGGCACCTGTACTCACAAATTTTAGCCGACGAATTTGATGGTCCGTTACCCACTGAGTTTATTTATGAGGAAGGGGGATTTGAGCTAGTGGGTACTACTTCAGAGCCTCAAGTCGCCCCCAAGTTTGACGAAGTCTTTAAAATGGAGATTCTTTCTTTTGAAGATCGCGCTGAATTTGTTCAAAAAATAAAAGTCACCGATGCTGCTCTTAAATGGGTAGATTCCCGCGTGATGTATATGGTATGTGATGACGAAAAGTGTTTGCCCGATGAGCGGGAGTTCCGATTTTACCTAGACGGTAGTAAGCCGTCCCGAGAAATGACAGCGGCTGAAAAGGAGGAAGAAGACCAATTGCTGCAAGCCAGTGCAACGCCAACAAAAACTGATACTGACCAAGCCAATTCAGCAGATAAAGATGAGGAAGAACTAAGTTTATGGCGCATTTTTATTCCGGCCTTTTTATTTGGTTTTGTAGCTTTACTAACGCCCTGCGTATTTCCCATGATTCCATTAACTGTAAGCTTTTTTACTAAACAAAGCAAAAACAAAGCCCAAGGAGTTCGCAATGCCATTATATACGGAATTAGCATTGTAGTGATTTATGTGTTTCTAGGCTGGTTAGTGAGTTGGTTATTTGGGGCGGATGCACTCAATGCATTATCTACAAACGTGACCTTTAACCTAGTATTTTTCTTGATTCTAGTAGTCTTTGCCATATCATTTTTTGGAGCTTTTGAAATTAATTTACCCAGTTCTTGGGCCAATAAAGTAGATAGACAAGCCGACCGTGGCGGATTAATTGGAATCTTTTTTATGGCCTTGGCCTTAGCAATAGTTTCCTTTTCGTGCACCGGTCCCATAGTCGGAACTTTATTGATAGAGGCCGCTTCTAGTGGAAAAATCATAGCACCCATTGTAGGTATGTTAGGATTTTCTTTAGCGATTGCTTTGCCTTTTATGTTTTTTGCCATGGTTCCTGGGTGGATGAATTCACTTCCCAAAAGTGGTGGCTGGTTAAACAGTGTCAAAGTTGTGTTAGGTTTTTTAGAACTGGCGTTGGCGTTTAAATTTTTATCCAATGCCGATCTGGTTCTTCAAGCCCATTGGTTAGAGCGGGAAGTTTTTGTGGCTATTTGGATAGCAATTTTTGGTACTCTTACCTTGTACTTATTTAATAAAATCAAACTCCCTCATGACAGCGCTGAAACCAAAATCGGTGTGGGAAGGTTATTATTCGGTTTATTGACACTCACTTTTACTCTCTATTTAATTCCCGGCCTGTGGGGAGCACCTTTAAAAATTATCAGCGGTTTTACTCCCCCGATGACTTATAGCGAATCTCCCTACGGAGTAGGATATAACAAAACTATTACAGTATTTGACGAAGAAGGCCTGCCCGAGGGAGCCAAGTTTGGACCCCATGATATTTTAACCTTTACAGATTATGAAAAGGGTATGGCTTACGCCAAATCAGTAAACAAACCCGTGATGATTGATTTTACTGGACATGCCTGCATCAATTGTCGGAAAATGGAGGAACGTGTTTGGGCAGAACCCCAGATACTGAATATTCTTAAAAACGAGTTGGTTTTAATATCCCTGTATGTCGATGAGAAAAAGCGACTACCGGAAGAGGAACAATACATTAGTGAAACCACCGGTAAAAAAATTAGAAGTGTTGGTAATAAATGGAGTGATTTCCAAATCAAACACTACCGAATGAACGCCCAACCCTATTATGTTTTAATAAATTTAAATGAAGAAGAACTCATAGAACCTGTGGGTTATACTCCTGACGCTACCGAATATGAGAATTGGTTACGAGAGGGACTGAAAAACTTTTAAATTCGCATAAAAAAACGCAACTTATTTTAGATTTTTTATATCTTAGCCAATTATAAATACTCAAAAATCAATACCCAACTATGAAATTTAAAAACTATTTGTTGATTCTGGGCGGTTTTATTGTTGCAACTGCCTCTATGTCGGCTCAAACTTTGGCCGATCGCGAAAAAATTCTTTCTAAATATGACATGAATAACTTAGCCGAACTTCAGGTCATGATTGAAGAGATGGAGAAAAAAGACTATGAAGAAGCAGTTCGTTTAGCACAACTTAATGGCTGGCCCCTTTCTTATGAAACTGAAGATGGGTCACTAGCCACCCTTCAGAGAGTCTTAGACGGTGAATTTCCGATGTATTATACCACTACCAATAAAAATGCGGCTATTACCATTCGAGTTAATAAAATTAATACAGGAGGTGGCGCTGGCTTAGACCTTAATGGTGAAGATATGCTGGTAGGTGTATGGGATGAAGGTTTGACCCGAGAAACCCATCAGTTGTTTGAAGGGCGTGTTGAGCATCAAGACGGAAACTCAAGCTATAGTGACCACGCAACGCACGTAACCGGAACGGTTTTAGGTTCCGCAGATTTTCAAGCCGGTAATGCCAAAGGAATGGCTCCTGCAGCTGAAGTGTATTCTTGGGATTGGAACAGTGACGCAAGTGAAGCCGTTCAAGCTATTCAAAACTTTGGACTATTAGTTTCTAACCATTCTTATGGTTATCCTGCCTATAATATGCCTCAATGGTATTTAGGAAAATACGATCAGACAGCTCGTACTTGGGATAAACTTCATTTTGATGCCCCTTACTATTTGTCTTTTGTAGCCGCCGGAAACGACCGTGGAACTGCTAACCATGGTGATAGTGGTTTTGATCTTTTGACCGGTTTTGCTAATAGCAAAAATAACGTAGTAGTCGCTGGTACTGTTCAAGTATTAAATTATAATGGACCTTCAAGTGTTGTCATTTACTCTTCTAGTAGCTGGGGGCCAACCGACGATGGTAGAATTAAACCAGATATTGCTGCCAAGGCGGTTAATACCTACTCTTCTGTTGCCAAAAATCCCAGTCCTCCATATCAACTAGGTGATATTTATTACAGTTCTTATAGCGGTACTTCTATGGCTGCACCAAGTATGGCTGGTGCGGGTATTTTATTACAGCAACATGCTAATGATGTTACCGGAGACTTTTTACGATCTGCATCTTTACGAGGATTATTGATTCATACAGCCGATGAAGCTGGATTACACCCCGGGCCGGATTATCGTTTTGGATGGGGATTGGCCAATGCCGAGCGCGCTGCTCAAGTTATTTCTGAAAATGGAAATAATCACCACTTATTAGAATTAGAAATGGATCAAGATGGTTTCTTCCAATTCAGTGGTACAGCAGTCCCCGGAGAAAGAGTTGTAGTAACTATTTGTTGGACGGATAAGGAAGGTACTGTGATTCCCGGACAAGAAGAAGACCGCGATGACCCCCGACTTATCAATGATTTAGATTTACGAGTGGTAGATGAAGGTGGAACTACACATTATCCTTGGATTTTAGATCACCATGATTTTACAGCAGCTGCTACTACCGGTGATAACTACCGAGATAACGTAGAAAAAGTAGAAGTTGATGAAGCAAGTGGAACCTATAGAATTCGAGTGAGTCATAAAGGAGAATTAGTTGGAGGACCTCAGAAGTTCAGTTTAATTGTTTCTGGAATTCAAACCCTAACTGCTGGTACAGAAGACATTCAAACTATTTCGGCTGCTGTTTATCCCAATCCAGCTTCGGATGTATTAAATATACGTTCACAACATCCTATTTCTAATGTAGAGATTGTAAACTTGTTAGGACAAACTATCAGTAACCATACAGTAGTTGGAAATAGTACTACTTTAGATATTTCCTCATTACAAGCGGGAACTTATTTTGCTAAAGTATCTATGGATGGTGTTTCACAAGTTTATAAATTTGTGAAAAAATAAAATAAAATTTTATATCTTTAAACCTCCGTCCACCGACGGAGGTTTTTTTTTGGTGTTGAATTAATGCAAAGGAATTATGTTGGCGAAGATATATGGAAGTGCGTATTATGGAGTGGAAGCCACCACCATTACCATAGAAGTAAATGTAGGAGGCAAAGGAGTGGGTTACCATCTAGTAGGACTACCTGACAATGCCATTCGAGAAAGTAACTACCGAATAGCAGCAGCTTTACAAAATAACGGATATAAAATACCTGGTAAAAAATTAACCCTCAATATGGCACCCGCCGATATGCGAAAAGAGGGTTCTTCTTACGACTTACCTTTAGCCATTGGGATTTTAGCAGCTACTGAACAAATTCAATTATTAAACAATCCTGAAGATTATATTATCATGGGTGAACTCTCCTTAGACGGTGCCGTACAGTCTATTCGTGGAGCACTCCCAATTGCCTTCAGTGCTAAAGAAGCGGGTTTTAAAGGAATTATTTTACCCAAACAAAACGCCAAGGAAGCTGCCATTGTAGATGGTTTGGAGGTATACGGTGTGGAAAATATCACCGAGGTTATTGATTTTTTTAACCAAAATATATCCATGGAACCCACGGTGGTAGATATTCACAGTGAATTTTTCCAACAATTAGATCATCCCGAGTTTGATTTTTCAGATGTGAAAGGGCAAGAATCGATCAAACGTTGTATGGAAATTGCCGCTGCCGGAGGACATAATATCATACTCATTGGCCCACCAGGCTCGGGAAAAACCATGCTGGCCAAGCGGTTGCCTTCAATCTTACCTCCGATGACCTTAACGGAGGCTTTGGAAACTACTAAAATACACAGTGTAGCCGGTAGAACGAAAGACCAATCGGGTATTATGTCACAACGCCCTTTTCGGAGCCCCCACCATACCATCAGCGATGTCGCCTTGGTAGGAGGTGGTACATATCCCCAGCCGGGCGAAATCTCATTAGCTCATAATGGGGTTCTATTTCTTGATGAATTGCCCGAATTCAAAAGAACGGTGTTAGAAGTTATGCGGCAACCCTTAGAAGATCGAGAAGTAACTATATCCCGAGCCAAATTTACGATAACCTATCCCAGTAGTTTCATGCTAGTTGCTAGTATGAATCCAAGTCCAGGTGGGTATTTTAACGACCCGGATGCTCCGGTGGTTTCCTCCCCGGCCGAAATGCAACGCTATTTGAGTAAAATATCCGGACCGCTTTTAGATCGGATTGACATTCATATAGAAGTAAATCCGATACCGTTTGAAAAATTGAGCAGCACACAAAAATCAGAAAATAGCATCGAAATACGTAAACGAGTAATGGCCGCGCGTCAGATTCAAACCGAACGGTTTAAAGAGTTTGAAAATATACACTACAACGCTCAAATGGGGGTCAAACAAATTCGAAAATATTGTGCTCTCAGCCCCACATCACTTGACTTACTAAAATCGGCCATGGAGCGATTAAATCTCTCCGCTCGAGCCTATGACCGTATTCTCAAAGTAGCACGAACTATCGCTGATTTAGACCAATGTGAAACCATTTTAGAAGCGCATATAGCCGAAGCCATTCAATATCGTAGTTTGGATCGAGAAGGCTGGTTTGGAAATTAAGATTTTCCTTCAAGATATATCTTTTAGAGTGAAAACTATAATTAGAATTTTAATTATTTATTGTATAAAGATTTCCAGAAAAAATGACTTCCTAAAGTTTTCTATGGTGATGACCAACGGCTCATGAAATTTTCTATTATTACTTCACGATACTCATTTCTCAACCTAATTGCTAAAAAAAGCTGACCGGGTATTTTTATAAACCTTTAACATTCTATAAAATTCACAAATTTGTTTTAATTTTGACCTCTATCAAAACCCTGTTAACAGTTGAAAAATTCGCCTTTAAAAGTAATCGCCATGATACCGGCTCGCTACGCAGCCTCGCGATTTCCCGGTAAACTCATGCAAAAATTAGGTGACAAAAGTGTTATCTTAACCACGTATCAAGCTACTGTCAATACCCAGCTCTTCGATGAGGTGTATGTCGTAACCGACAGTCCGGTGATTTATGAAGAAATCAAATCCAATAACGGCCGGGTGATTATGAGCTCCAGAGAACACGATTGTGGAACCGATCGCATTGCCGAAGCGGTTGAGAATATGGATATCGATATTGTAGTTAATGTACAAGGAGACGAGCCATTTACCAATCGAGAAAGTTTGGAAAAGGTACTGGAAGTTTTTTCCGGGGACGATGCCGACCAAATTGATTTAGCATCACTGATGAGTGAAATTACCCACGAAGACGAAATTTATAATCCCAATACGGTAAAAGTAGTAGTGGATAAAAATAACTTTGCCCTCTATTTTTCAAGATCTCCCATTCCTTTTCAACGTGATCAAAATACATTTGTAAAGTGTTATAAACACAAAGGAATTTATGCTTTTCGAAAACAGGCCATACTTGATTTTTATCGTCTTCCTGCCGGAAATATTGAATCGGTAGAAAAAATTGAGTGCCTCCGTTTCTTAGAATATGGAAAAAAAATAAAAATGGCCATTTCTAACATCAAAAGCGTTGAAATCGACACTCCTGAAGACCTAAAGAGAGCCAATATTCTATTGGATAAATCTACCAAAAGTATCAACGACAAATTTAGAAACTTCCCCATGGTACCCAAGGTAGTCTACGGTCGCGGAAGTTTTGGGCAGCTGTCTTCAATTTTAGAAGAACAACGCAAACCCGATGCTCCGTTTGTGTACTTAATTGACGATGTTTTTGAAAATAATCAAGCTTTTATCGGCCGAATCCAACTAATCGGTAAAGACAAAATCATTTTTATCTCCACCGAACACGAGCCCAAAACCTCGGATGTAGATGCCATTGTCAACAAGTTACGTAAAGAATTTCAAGTACTGCCATCGGGAATCATCGGAATTGGAGGCGGTAGTGTCATGGATTTAGCCAAAGCGGTTTCCATTCTTTTAACCAATGTAGGCAGCGCCGCCGAATACCAAGGCTGGGATTTAGTGGATAACGAAGCGGTCTACCACGTGGGTATACCCACCATTTCAGGTACTGGTGCCGAAGTTTCTCGTACTTGTGTTTTGATAGGTCCCGAAAAAAAATTGGGAATCAACAGCGACTATACACCCTTTGATCAAGTAATTCTTGATCCCGATTTAACCATTGGAGTCCCCAAAAACCAATGGTTTTATACCGGTATGGATTGTTATATCCACTGTATCGAATCACTCCAGGGTACTTTCCTCAATGCTTTTAGCCAAAGCTATGGTGAAAAAGCCTATGATTTGTGCAAAGAAATCTTTCTAGAAAGCAACCTTACTGCCGAAGAAATGCGCGAAAAACTCATGATGGCATCTTGGCACGGTGGCATGAGTATCTCTTATTCACAAGTGGGTGTAGCACACGCCGTAAGTTATGGACTTTCCCACGTTTTAGGAATCAAACACGGCGTAGGAAACTGTATAGTGTTTAACCATTTGGAAGAGTTCTATCCCGAAGGTGTTCGTTTGTTCAAAGAGATGGTGTCCTACCACCAAATCGATATTCCACAGGGCGTTTGTGCCGGTCTCTCTGAGGAAAAAATGGATAAAATGATTCGAATTTCCCTGGGAATGAAAGCCCTATGGGAAAACGCCTTAGGAGAAAACTGGCAAGAAATAATGACTTACGACCGGCTAAAAGCCCTCTATCAAAAACTGTAATTTGAAAAATATATCCCATTTTATTTTTTATAAGATTTTGGGATGGAAAATCGTTGGTGATTTAGATCCCAACCTTCTCAAGTCGGTGATAATCGTGGCTCCTCATACCAGTTGGCACGACTTTTATATCGGTGTTTTTACCCGTCGCCTACTAGGCATCCCTATCCATTTTGTTGCTAAAAAAGAATTGTTTATCCCTCCTTTTGGGTGGTACTTTCGCTGGATGGGAGGAACTCCTATCGACCGTTCAAAAAATAAAAATACAGTGGCGGCAACCGTAGAAATTTTCAACCAAAAAAAAGAATTCAGAATTGCGATTGCACCCGAAGGAACGCGTAAGAAAACAGACACTTGGAAAAGCGGATTTTACTATATAGCCGTAGAAGCCCAAGTTCCTATAATTTGTGTTTCCTTTGATTATAAAACCAAAACGGTTGCCATTGGTTCCCCTTTTTACCCTACGGGAAATTACCAGCAGGACCTACCCCAATTGCGTAACTTTTTTAAGGACGCTGTAGGAAAAATACCATCTTATACAGCCACTATCTGATAGTTTTAGAAGCCGACCGACTGCTTTTGTATTCCGGTATTATTTCTTTCATTTTTTCTACCACAGCCACTACCTCCCCCCTGTCTGCTAACTGAATTAATTCTTCTATCTGTTGGGATACCTTTGAAAAGGAAGGTGCTTTTTCAGTGGCTTTCCAAATTTTTTGAAATGCTGTAGGTTGACATGCTGAAGTGTTAGTAAACAATTCCTCAAAGAGTTTTTCACCGGATCGCAATTGAGTGATTACTATAGGTATTTGCTGATAGGGTTCATAACCGGCCTGCCGAATCAGTTGTTCGGCCATCTCCAAAATATTAACAGGAGAGCCCATATCAAATACAAATATTTCTCCACCTTTACCCATAGCTCCCGCTTGTAAAACCAATTGACAAGCCTCAGAAGGAGACATAAAATAGCGCGACACTTCTGGATGGGTAACCGTTACCGGCCCCCCTTGTTGGATTTGTTTCTTAAAAATGGGAACTACCGAGCCTGGCGAACCGATCACATTGCCAAAGCGCGTAATAATAAATTGAGTAGTCTGTGGTTGTTCCCCTTGGATAGCCTGTAAATAAATTTCACATATGCGCTTGGAAGCCCCCATGACACTGGCAGGATTAACAGCTTTATCTGTCGAAACCATGACAAATTTTTCTACCCCCCTGAGTTGACATTGGTGAACCAAATTAAGCGTTCCAGCTATATTGACATAAACAGCTTCTAAAGGGTTGTTTTCTAACTGCGTGACATGCTTATAGGCTGCAGCGTGATAAACCACTTGAATAGGATATTCCTCAAACAGACTGCGAATTCGATTCGCATTGGAAATATTAACCAGACGGGAAACAAAATTCAAGGTAGGAAATTCAGCTCGCAACTTGTCTTCAAGACTTTGTAATGGCGTTTCTGCTTGATCTAATATCACCAATAAACCCGGATGATAGCTCGCCAATTGTCTAACAATTTCCCGGCCAATAAAACCAGCACCTCCTGTAACTAGAATGGTTTTGCCGCCCATTGACTCCCGGATAACTTGATGATTTAAATCCTGACTTGATTTTTCTTCCGCCATTTAAATTAAAATTGGGTCATAAAATTTATAAGTCAAATTAATGACTTGACTATTTCTTTCCAAACCTGCTGTATTCTTTCCAACTCGTTTTCGCCCATATACGAGCCCGATGGTAAACATATACCGGTTTCAAAAAGCTCTTCTGCAACAGTACCTCCATAGTAAGGAGCCGATTTAAAAACCGGCTGTAAATGTAACGGTTTCCACAACAACCGACTCTCTATTTGTTCCTTTTCTAGGGCTTGTTGTACACGCCTCGGCGTCAATCCTGATTGAGGATCTAATAGGGCTACCGACAACCAATGATTAGAATAAAACATATCACTAGGGGCTTGTTGCAACTTAACAAACGGATACTCTTGAAAAAGTGAATTATAAAACTGATAAATCTTTCGACGTTGGGCTATTCGAGTCTCTAAAACCTCCAGCTGACCCCGACCAATACCCGCACAAATATTACTCAATCGGTAGTTGTAACCTATTTGACTATGCTCATAATGAGCTGCCTCATCCCGAGCCTGAGTGGCAAGAAAAACCGCTTGTTGTTTGAGTTCTTTGGAAGAACAAATTAAAGCACCTCCTCCCGAAGTAGTAATGATTTTATTACCATTAAATGAGAGAACGGATAAATCGCCCAAAGTGCCACACGGCCGATTGTTGTACTTGCTCCCCAATGCCTCTGCGGCATCTTCGATAATAGGAATGGCATACTCTTGGGCTATTTGTCGTATTTCATTAGATTGATACGGCATACCGTATAAATGCACCGCAATAATTGCTTTGGGTTTTTTCCCCCGATGGATACGATCTTCAATCGCTCGTTGTAGCATCTGCGGACAAAGATTCCAAGTACTGGATTCACTATCCACAAATACCGGTTGTGCTCCTTGATATACAATTGGATTAGCCGATGCCGTAAAAGTAAGACTTTGGCAGATCACCTCATCCCCGGGCCCTACTCCTAGTAATTGCAAAGCTAAATGCAAAGCAGCCGTACCCGAATGGAGCGCGGCTACCTCCACTGCATGACCTAAATACGCAGCCAAATCACTTTCAAAATGGTTAATATGAGGTCCTACCGGAGCAATCCAATTGTCCGCAAAAGCTTGTTGAATATATTTCAGTTCAGTACCTCCCATGTGTGGAGGAGATATCCATATATACGATTGGTCTTTTGACACTTGGCTAACAATTTATAAGGACCTATGGGTCGTAAAATATAATAACGAATAAATAACTTCCTCATCTGCTCAAGGTACCGGATCGTAACCACTTCCCCCCCACGGATGACATTTTGAAATCCTCCGGATTGCCATTCGTCCCCCCTTCCAAGCTCCGTATTTTTTAATGGCTTCTACAGCGTACTGTGAACAAGTGGGTTGAAAACGGCAAGTAGCTGGTGTCCACGAGGAAATCAACAGCTGATACGCTCTAATAACAAATACTAATACTTTAGACACCACATTATTTTCTACCTTCAAAAGTAATAAAAATATATCCGCCCTCCACCCGCTTACCAATTTTTAAAAAAGAGTTGCAATGGAAAGCTTCAACCAGTTCAACCCTTTATTTTGTAATAAAAAACAATTACTATCAAGTATCTAAAATAATACCTTTGTAAAAAGTAATTAATCAAAAAGATGGCTCTAATCAAAGAACTTTTAGGTAAAACTCCCGTACTGGGAGAAGATTGTTTTGTAGCAGAAACCGCAGTTTTGATAGGTGATGTGACCCTTGGAGATCGCTGTAGTATCTGGTACAATGCGGTGATACGCGGGGATGTCAATTCAATTACCATTGGCAACCAAGTAAATATTCAAGACAATGCAACCATTCATGCCACTTATCAAAAGGCGGCAACTCAAATAGGAAATTGGGTATCTATCGGCCATAATGCCATTGTACATGGCTGTACTCTCCATGACCGAGTCTTAATCGGTATGGGAGCTATTGTGATGGACCACTGTGTGGTAGAATCACACGCTATTGTAGCAGCGGGGGCCGTGGTGACTCAAAATACCCATATCAAAGAAGGGGAACTTTGGGCCGGAGTGCCTGCCAAAAAAATTGGTGAAGTTTCAACCCAACTTCGTCAAGGAGAAATAGAGCGCATTGCACAAAATTATGTTGCCTACAGTAGCTGGTACACAAAAAAATAAGCAGGTTGCTCAAAAATAAACCCATTTGGAACTGACTGATATTGACTCATTTTTGATTTAAAATAATTACCTTTACAGGAAAATAAGACACACTTCACTCCCGGAATCACTTACTTATCTAATCATGAATTCTGGGGATTGGTGACAAATACGTCGAAATATGAAAAAAATAGTCACTTTTTTCGGTGCCATAGCTATGCTATTGACCGGATGCTTTAACAAAATAATTGAAAAACCAGAATCAGAACTTATGGAAAATAGACCCAATATTTACGGATTTAAAGTCGAAGATATAAACGGAAATGAATTTGATTTTTCTTCCTTACAGGGAAAAAAAATAATGATTGTCAATACCGCTTCTAAATGCGGATTGACTCCTCAATACAAACAATTACAAGAAATCTACGACCAATACCAAGAACAGGATTTTGTAATCATAGGTTTTCCGGCCAATAATTTTATGTCGCAAGAACCGGGCAGTAATGAAGAAATCGCTGAGTTTTGTGAAATGAACTACGGTGTTACTTTCCCGATGATGAGCAAAATAAGTGTAAAAGGAAGTGATATGCACCCCCTCTACCAATTTTTAACCAACCAATCCCAAAACGGTTTTGCCGACTCTGAAGTAGAGTGGAATTTTCAAAAATACTTGATTAATAAACAAGGTCAATTAGAAAAAGTAGTGGGTCCCAAAATCGTTCCCACCGATCCGGCTATTATACAATGGATAGAAGCCAAATAAAAAAAGCTGAAAATCAGCTTTTTTTAACTATTCATCGAAATAAGAAATTCTTCGTTGTTACGGGTTTGCTTAATGCGATCGTGAATAAACTCCATCGCTTCAATCGGGTTCATATCTGCGAGGTATTTTCGCATAACCCACATCCGTTGGAGGGTATTTTCATCTAACAATAAATCATCCCGTCGGGTACTGGACGAATTGAGATCCACCGCCGGGAATATACGACGATTGGCAATTTTTCGATCCAATTGAAGTTCCATATTTCCGGTTCCTTTAAACTCTTCAAAGATTACTTCGTCCATTTTAGAACCGGTGTCTGTTAATGCGGTAGCAATAATGGTCAACGATCCACCACCTTCTATATTTCGAGCAGCTCCAAAAAATCGCTTGGGGCGGTGTAAAGCATTGGCGTCTACCCCGCCACTCAAGATTTTACCCGAAGCGGGTTGTACGGTATTATAGGCACGAGCTAAACGCGTAATAGAATCTAATAATATAACCACATCGTGACCACATTCAACCAATCGCTTGGCTTTTTCTAAAACAATATTAGCTACTTTAACGTGTTCGGTAGCTTCTTTGTCAAACGTTGAAGCGATCACTTCACCCCGCACACTGCGTTGCATATCGGTAACTTCCTCCGGACGTTCATCAATCAAAAGTATGATTTGAAATACCTCGGGGTGATTAGCGGCAATGGCATTGGCAATGTCTTTCAGCAACATGGTTTTACCAGTTTTGGGCTGCGAAACGATCATACCTCGCTGGCCTTTACCAATCGGAGCAAATAAGTCGATTATACGAGTAGAAATGGTACTCTGCCTTTCGGCTATATTGAATTTTTCTTGTGCAAAAAGTGGTGTCAAATGCTCAAAGGCAATTCGATCTCTCACCACTGCAGGATTCAAACCATTAATTTTAAATACCTTTATTAATGGAAAGTACTTCTCTCCTTCTTTGGGAGGGCGTACTTCTCCTAAAACTGTATCTCCGGTTTTTAAACCAAACAAACGGATTTGCGATTGAGATACGTAAATATCGTCCGGAGAGGAAAGGTAGTTATAGTCACTAGAACGAAGAAAACCATAACCGTCTTGCATGATATCTAGCACCCCTTCGCTTTGAATAATTCCTTCAAATTCGTAATCGGGTTCGCGATAGCGATTGCGCTTTTCTTTCTGAACCTGATTGCCGTTGTTGTCATGCGAGGTATTAGCATTCCCATTCTCTTTCCGGGTTTCCTGCTTGGGAGAAGTCTTGGTTTCCACCACTACTTCTTCAGTAGGTTCAGTAGTAGCTACAGGAGTTTCTACAGCAGCATCATTCGGAGTGTTGTTCTCCTGCTTTTTGTGGTATTTTTTGTTTTTGTTGAATTTATTTCGTTGTGATCCTTTGGATTTATCCTCAGAACTAGAAGTTTCTCGCGAGGTATTGGAGCTGGTTTTAGTTTCCTGCTCACTCGAAGTGGGACTGGTTTTATTCGAATCCTCAACGGAGCGATTAGACCCTTGAGTTTCATTTTTGGAGACCTCTTTGGAAGTGTCGTTACTGGCAATTTCATTGACCAGTTGAGGGGCAGCAGCCTGAAAATCCAATATTTGATAAACTAATTCATCTTTTTTTAAAGAACGGTATTTACGAATTTTTAATTTTTTAGCTATCTCCTGTAATTCAGGCAGTTTAAGCTCTTTTAGCTCTGAAATGTCAAACATGCAATAAAGATATAATGTACTGTTAAAATAATACTTGAAATGTAAGTAAGAAGTTTTGCTGTTAAAGGATAAAAAATGATAGAACCTATTGAATCCTTTATGAGGCGTATTACGTTGCAATAATACAACAATATTTTAATTCATAAAATTTTTTTTAAAAAAAGAAATGATAACTTTGCGGTAGTTTTTAACTAAAAACCAATGATACAACGTATTCAAACGATATATATGTTGCTGGTTGCCCTGCTAGGGATAGCCTTATATTACTGGTTTCCGACCTTATTAGACGAATCGGGTGTGGCCTTATTTGAACGTTCCGAACCTCTTTTTCTAGGACTTATAGGAATTTCAATTGCCTTATCGATTATCGCGATATTTTTATATAAAAATAGAAAATTGCAGTTTGTTATCAATCGCTTTAACATCCTTGCCAATCTTATTTTACTAGGAGTTTTCGTATATCGTTCCCTAAGTGTACCCGGAGAGACACTGGTTTCTGAGAAGGGTATTGGGATGTACATCCCAGTTATTTCTATCGTTTTATTGGTGCTAGCAAATCGCGCCATCCAACGGGATGAACAACTCGTAAAATCTGTGGATCGATTGCGTTAAACCTAACATCTTAGTATATTAGTGCAAATCCTCCAAAGAATGCCAACTTTGGAGGATTTTTGTTATTTTCTTTTCCATTCGATTACTTCCAAATTCTGAATGGTAGGGCCAGAAATTTCAAAGCGCAGCATAGTGCGTGCTTGATGCCAACCGTGTAAACCTACTGCACCGGGATTTAGATGGAGTAAATCCAATGACTTGTCACTCATTACTTTTAAAATATGCGAATGACCACTAATAAAAAGTTGAGGGGGATTTTGATAAATTTCAGCTTTTACTTCGGCACTATACCGACCTGGATAACCACCAATATGCGTTATCCATACAGCTACTTCTTCACACGTAAAACGTTGGTGTAATGGAAACTGCTGTCGTACCTCTGCCCCATCTATATTACCATAAACAGCACGTAAAGGTTTGATTTTTTCAATAGCATCGGTGACTGCTAACGATCCGATATCACCGGCATGCCATACTTCATCCGCTTGAGCTACATAATCAAGTATCCGATCGTCTATATATCCATGAGTATCTGAAAGTAAAAGAATTTTCATGAGAATTAAAGTTAATTCGCCAACTTAAAAATGAAATTTCACAACTGCGGTACTTTCATTTTGGGCATAAGAATGCTTATCTCTATCTTTGTACAAAAGTACTTCAAACTTTGCGTTTTTTTTTAGAAATATCTTATAATGGGAAAAACTATCACGGTTGGCAAACCCAACCTCACGATGTTTCTATACAACAAGTTATAGAAGAAGCACTCGCTACTATTTTTCAAAGAAAAATAGAAATTGTCGGTGCCGGAAGAACCGATGCCGGAGTTCATGCCCGACAACTTTTTGCGCACTTTGACTTAGAAACCACTGAAAATAGTAACCAATTAGTGTACAAACTCAATGCAATTCTGCCGGTAGATATTGCCGTCCACAATTGTTTTCAAGTGAAAGACGATGCCCACGCCCGATTTGATGCGCAACTACGTACTTATCGCTATTACCTAATTTGGAATAAAAATCCATTTTTACAAGATTTTGCATATCGTGTACACAAAAAACCCGAGGTAGAAAAAATGAACCAAGCGGCCCAAATTTTACTTCAGTACACCCATTTTCAATGTTTTTCAAAATCAAAAACGGATGTAAAAACCTATCTTTGTAAGTTGACAGAAGCCTATTGGGAAGAAAAAGACAATCAACTCATATTTACCATAACTGCCGATAGGTTTTTAAGAAATATGGTCCGCGCTATCGTGGGAACCTTATTAGAAGTTGGTTTTAACAACCTGAGCAGTGAAGAACTGCATCAGATTATCGCCAGTAAAAATAGAAGTCAAGCCGGAAAATCGGTGCCGGCACAGGGATTGTTTTTAGAGCAAATAACCTATCCCGAATGTATAACCAAGATATAATGGAAAACAAAGCCACTGCATTTGATATAAAACTCCTAAAACGATTGATGGTTTATACCCAGCCCTATCGTTGGATTTTTTGGCTTGTAGCCCTATCAGCCATAGCCAGTGCAGGCTTTGGTGTATTGCAACCCATCCTACTCGAACAAGTAATTGATGAAGCCATCATTCCCAAAAACTACGATAACTTAGTCTTTTTGGTCGGGATGATGATTGGCTTTTTATTACTAGAAACTCTTTTTCAATTTATATTTATATACTTTTCTAATTGGCTTGGTTTTAATGTCATTAAAGATATCAGAATCAAACTGTTCAATAAAATACTACATTTTAAAATGCAGTATTTTGATAAAACCTCTATCGGAAGATTGACCACTCGTTCGGTCAATGATATGGAAACCATAGCCAGTATTTTTAGTGAAGGCTTATTTACCATTGCCAGCGATTTGCTCAAAATGGCCGTGGTACTTAGCTTTATGTTTTACAAAAGTTGGGAGTTATCGCTGATCGTACTACTGGTATTTCCAATTTTGTTATACGCCACCCGCTTGTTTCAAAAGGCTATGAAAAAAGCTTTTGAAGAAGTTCGTAATCAAGTAGCAAATCTCAACTCCTTTGTACAAGAGCATTTAAGTGGCATGAAGATTGTCCAACTTTTTACCCGGGAAGAAAAGGAATTTGAGAAATTTCACCAAATCAATCAAAAGCATCAAACGGCTTGGATCAAAACGGTTTGGTACAACTCTATCTTTTTTGCCTTTGTAGAGATGCTTTCTTCTATAACAATCGGGTTGATTATGTGGTATGGCGGCTTACAAGTTTTGGCTGGAAGCACCATATCCCTAGGGATTATCGTTTCGTTTATTCAATTCACCCGAATGCTCTTTAGACCCCTCAACCAAATTGCCGATAAATTTAATACGCTCCAAATGGGGATGGTTTCGGCACATCGGGTATTTTCTATCTTAGATACCAATGCGACCATTGAGGATACCGGAACACAGTCTTTAAAAGAAGTACGAGGTCATATACGATTTGAGGAAGTGCATTTTGAATACAATCCCGGTGAACCCATTATTAAAGGTATTAGCTTTGAAGTCTTACCGGGACAAACCATCGCAATAGTCGGTTCCACCGGTGCCGGAAAATCTACTATAATAAATTTGTTATCCCGATTTTATGATATTAAATCTGGTACGATTTCTATAGACGGTACTGCTATCCAAGATCTTCCTTTACCTTTCCTACGAAAACAAATTGCAGTTGTATTACAGGATGTTTTCTTATTTGCCGATACCATTCACAACAATATTACTCTTAATAATCCACATATTACACGTGAGCAAGTAATAGCCGCTGCGCAAGAAATCGGGGTACATAGTTTTATCGAAAGTTTACCCGGAGGTTATGATTACAACGTCAAAGAACGGGGTACGATGCTTTCCACCGGGCAACGACAGTTAATTGCCTTCCTTCGCGCCTACGTGAGTAATCCGGCTATTTTGGTGTTAGACGAAGCAACATCCTCGGTGGATTCGCATTCGGAGCAGTTGATTCAAAATTCGATGTCTAAGTTGACAAAAAATCGAACTTCAATCATTATTGCACATCGGTTGGCTACTGTCAAAAAAGCCGATATGATTTTGGTGATGGAAAACGGAAAAATTATCGAACGAGGCACACACTACGATTTACTTCAAATAGAAAATGGAGTGTATAAAAATTTGTACGAAGTACAGTTTTCTATAGACGAAGTAGCCTAATTAAACCGAGAGCTCCGTGATTTTTTGGGCTGCGTATGCCTGTAGATCTTCAAAAAACATTTCAAACTCCTTTTTAAATTCTTCGTAATATTGACGTAATTCTTGACCGGCCGTATCCATTCCCGAACGGTAGCCGGTACGCCGATTCATGTTATGGAGTACTTCATCAATACCTTCTAAAGTGGCATAACTCACCAACCAGTTTCCTGAAATCATGTACGGTAATAGTTGCTGTATTTTTTCGGGTAAAAGGGTTAAGTTCTCTTGGGCTAATTGATAAAAATCAGAAGCAAACTGGGATAAAGGAATACTACTGTAGTTTTTCCAATTGTGGGCCAAATAATGATCGTAAAATATATCTACAATAACGCCACTGTAATGGCTGTAATAAGGGTGTAAACGTTTGGTACTTTGTCTGACTATCGGATGGGTATCTGTATAAGTATCTATGGCGCGATGCAATAATATACCTCGTTGTAACGAAATGGGAAACTCTTGGTAGGAATTCCCCTTGACTTCATCACCGATAAAATTACCAAGTATTCTATGGGAATCTTCACCCGAAAGATAGATATGGGCTAAATAGTTCATACGGCAAGTTACAAAAAACCACTTGTTTTTAATCCATCCTACCAAAAATTAAATCCCCGGTAATCAGCCGAGGTTTCATTCATCAATCAAAAAGGAAATTATCCCTTTGTTTTTTGATTGAACATACTTACAAAAAATCCCCGGTAATCAGCCGGGGATTCATTCATCAATCAAAAAGAAGATTAT
>CAZQQU010000009.1:83040-91816 GCA_964595625.1 uncultured Flavobacteriaceae bacterium
TTTGTTTTTTGATTGAACATACTTGTATAAAAAAATCCCCGGTAATCAGCCGGGGATTCATTCATCAATCAAAAAACGAACAGCCAAATGCTGTTTGTTACGGGTATGGGATTTATCCCAAATAGGTTTTCAATATTTTACTTCTGGAAGTATGTTTTAGTCTTCGGATGGCTTTTTCTTTAATTTGTCTGACACGTTCGCGGGTCAAGTCAAAGGTTTCACCAATTTCTTCTAGGGTCATAGGATGTTGATCACCCAAGCCAAAATACAACCGAATCACATCAGCTTCTCGAGGTGTAAGCGTTTCTAAAGCACGTTCTATTTCGGTACGAAGTGATTCATGCAATAAAGTTCGATCGGGATTAGGCGATTCTCCACTACGCAGTACATCATAGAGGTTTGAATCTTCACCTTCTACTAACGGAGCATCCATGGATACGTGGCGTCCAGAGTTTTTCATAGACTCCTTCACATCGTTAATAGTCATGTCTAACTCTTTTGCAATTTCTTCTGCAGAAGGCGGGCGCTCATGGGCTTGCTCTAAGTAGGCATAGGTTTTATTTATTTTATTGATAGAACCAATTTTATTTAGAGGTAAACGTACTATTCGCGATTGCTCTGCCAATGCTTGTAAGATCGACTGACGGATCCACCAAACAGCGTAGGAAATAAATTTAAAACCACGTGTTTCATCAAAGCGTTGAGCAGCTTTAATCAAACCGAGATTACCTTCATTAATCAAGTCAGGCAGTGTAAGACCCTGATTTTGGTACTGTTTAGCAACAGACACCACAAAACGAAGATTGGCTTTAGTCAATTTTTCTAAGGCTCTTTGGTCTCCGGCTTTGATGCGTTGGGCTAATTCTACTTCTTCATCGGCAGTGATTAAATCTACTTTTCCAATTTCCTGAAGATACTTGTCAAGGGATGCAGTTTCTCGATTGGTTACCTGCTTGGTAATTTTAAGCTGTCTCATTCGTGTTTACTTATTAGTGTTAAAAAAGACTTGTTATAATGTTTTACTTACTATTGCTCAGATTTTGATTGTGAGATGGTAAGACTAATTCAAAATCTAGGATTCCTCCAAAAACCTTTTCAGTAAAATACTCTTATAACAAGTCTCATTACCCTTTATACGTAAGCTAACTGTAAAAGGTTACAAAATAATTTATTAAAAATAATTATTTCCAGTTAAACGTCATACAAAGAACTAAGTTACCTGCAAGCGTAAAAAGACAGTGCAACCCTGACAGTGACGACTGAAAAATGGAGACTTTGCAACCTGACAATTAAGCGGACTTTAACTGAACAGTTCTTTAACAATTTGACACAAACCAACGAGCCGACACTCAAAGCCGACCCGAATGTTTTTAAAATTTTTTCCCACCGCACATTTTTTAAAAACAATTTTAACCCACCGCACAAATAGGCACATTTGGTTTTTTGCCGACACACAAGCCAACACTTCAAAAACCCAAAAAGAGCTAAATTTTTTCCACTGCACGGACTGACAATCGGAAAATAATACTTACTTTTGACCAGTTTTGTCAAAACACATATTGTCTTATGAATAGCTTCGGTGACATAATCAGAAAAGCAAGAGAAGAAAAAGGATTGTTCCTTCGACAGGTAGCTGCCGAAATGGAAATAGACCAAGCTATTATCAGTAAGTTTGAACGTGGCGACAGGAAACCGACCAAGGAACAAGTATTAAAGTTTGCCAAATTCTACAAACTGGACAAGGAAGAACTTTTGGTTGCGTGGCTGAGCGACAAAGTTGCTTATGACTTACAAGACGAAAATTTGGCGGACAAAGTGCTGAAAGCAGCAGAACAGAAAATTAAATACAAGAAAAAGTAATGCTTCATTATATCATACAACAAAAGAAAAACGAATGGTTGCAGTCTGACGACTGCACCATTCGTGATTTGGTTAAATATATCCGTGACAAAGGACATTTGCGTGATACACAAATTGAAGCAATTGAAACGTATTTGTTCCTTAAAATTCAAGGACAAAATAAACCGCTTTGGCAACTTTTTTCAGAGGGCTTTTTTACAAACGGCACTGACCTTGCAAAACTTGACATCAACCAAATTGCGAGAGAGTATTTAACTCAAAATAAAAATGCTTTTGCACTCTTTGACTTTGCAAGACAGAAAAACGGGAACGGAACATATATCTCTGAACTGGAAAAACTAATCAAAGCAAATCCCGCTTCGTTAGATTACGACACAATCATTAAAAGCATTTTTTACAATGTAAACTATGCCGACTATTTAATGAGCTTGCCAATGGGAGCAGGTAAAACCTTCCTGATGGCTGCTTTCATTTATTTGGACTTGTATTTTGCCGACAACGAACCCGAAAACAAGGCATTTGCACATAATTTTTTAGTGCTTATTCCTTCGGGTTTAAAATCTTCCATAGTTCCGAGTTTAAAAACGATTGAGAACTTTGACCCTTCTTGGGTGTTGCCCGAACCATCAGCAAGCAACCTGAAAAAATTGTTGAAGTTTGAAGTGTTGGACGAGCAGAAAACAGCAAAGAAAAGTATCAAAGCAAGAAACCCCAATGCTCAAAAAGTAAATGCTTGTCTGCCTAACCCATTCGGGCAAGTGTTTGTAGTGAACGCTGAAAAAGTGATTTTAGAAAGTTTCACATTCAATGCTCAAACGGAACTTGAATTGGACGAAGAAGAAAAAGACACAACAAACGACCTGAAACGATTATTCGGTCAAATCCCGAATTTATCAATCCTTATAGATGAAGTTCACCACGCAGCAACAGATGACATCAAATTGAGACAAGCTGTTAATTACTGGCACAGCAAAGGAAACATTACAACGGTCTTAGGTTTTTCCGGAACGCCTTACTTGCCAAAAGCAGAAAAAATCAAAGTAGGTGATTATGAGTTTAAATTCTCTCAAATTACAAATACGGTTTATTATTATCCGCTTGTAACTGCAATCAGGAAATTTCTAAAAACACCAACAGTAAAAATCGGGCAAAACCTTGACCGTTTCCAAATTATTAAACAAGGCATTGAGGATTTCGACAACCAATACAAAAACAAAGTTTACGAAAACGGAACGATTGCAAAAGTAGCTATCTATTGCAGCAATATTGAAGTATTAGAGGAAGAAGTTTATCCGTTCCTTACAGGCGAATTGAAAATAAACCCCAATGAAATTTTACGCTTTCACAAAGGAAACAAAGCACATCCACAACCCGAAGGAAGCGAATTAGAGTTTCGTTCATTGGATTTACCCATTTCCAAAAAGCGTTACATTCTTTTAGTCCAGGTTGGAAAAGAAGGTTGGGACTGCCTAAGTTTAACAGGCGTAATACTTTCTCAAAAAGGTGACAGCCCTCAAAATATGGTTTTACAGACTTCTTGCAGGTGTTTACGCCAAGTGGACAAGGGCAAAGAAGAAACCGCTTTGATTTGGCTGAACAAAGACAATGCTGATACGCTGAACAAGCAACTGAAACAGGAGCAAAACACAAGCATTGAAGAACTGAACAGCACAAGGCGAACTGGAAAACCTGAAACCATTGATAGACATTCCCGAATGGAGTTTTTGCAATTGCCGAAAGTAGATTTCTATCAGATGAAAGTAACCTATCAGGCAATTGATGAAGAAGAAACACCGAATACAAAAGCTAAACTCAAAGCTTTGCTTAAAAACATTGACAATTTCAAAGCATCTGCCCTGATAACAACCAGCGACATTGCCAACATTGACACAGGCGAAATTGATGTTATCAATGAAACTGGAATTGCATTTGCCAATTTCAATCAATGGCTTTTTGAAATTTCAAGAGAAAGTTTCGGTTTGATTTCAGAAGCACAGTTGCACCAATATGATAACGAACTGAAAGAAATATTCGAAACAATTTCTTATGAAAAGGAAGGACAGCGTTTTTTCAATGAGTTATACGACCTATATACCATTCAATCAAAAATACGTTTGGCTTTCAGCATCAAACGGGATTTACAAACCGATACAGAAGTAATTCCTAAGCAAGCCGAACTATTGATTGCAGAACGTTTGACAGAAGTAGAGAAGAATGAAAGACTTTACCCGAATGAAGCAGACACAACTAAAATTTTGGAATTGGATAAATCCAATGCAAGCGTAAGTATTGATACTGCTGAAATTGAAAAAGCCTATCAACTAATGAAAGAAACTTTGGAAGCCCAAGGAATGGGTAATTTTGTTCCGACTTATGAAACTTTCAAAGCAGATAAGGATTATTCACTGCCTGTAAAATCTAAAAATCATACTTTTCATTATTTGCCTTACAACTTTGGCGGTAGCGGAAGCAGTGGTTTTGAAATTGAAACACTTCAAAAAGCCTTGCAATTAGCCGATTTCAAAAGCAAGGAATTGGAGATTTACTATAACGGTGAACGTGGTTTGACTGAGTTTGTAATTAACTGTTTTGCTAAAGAAGGCAGGTATTGGAAAAATGTTGGAAAATACACCACCGACTTTTTGATTGTGAAGCGAACGGCAAAAGATAAAATACACAAAGCCCTGCTGATTGAAACCAAAGGTTCTGTTTATGCAGCCGACAAAGTGTTTCAGAAAAAGAAAAGTTATGTGGAAACCGAGTTTCTAAAACTCAACAAAGAAAAATTCGGCTATCAGCGATTTGATTTCCTCTATTTGGAGGACAGCAAAGATATTGTGGCCAATATCACCAAATTGAATAACAAGATAAACCAGTTTTTTAACGATTAAGATATGCCAGTAAAATACATTCCATATTATCCAAACACGGTTGAAGGACAAGCCATTTTGGACAACATCACCCGAACACAACGTGTATTGCGATACCGTGAAAATGATAAAGTGTATGACCGAATTAAAAGAGGTATGCCCTACTATGAAGTTGAAACCATTGAAACGGTCGGCAAACCTTCTGAAAATTTGGTAATTCGTGGAGAGTGTATTTCGGCTTGTGCCTACTTGAAAGAGCAAGGTATAAAAGTGGACTTGGTTTACATTGACCCGCCTTTTGCCAGCGGTGCAGACTATGCCAAAAAAGTTTACCTGAGAAGAAACCCAAAATTGGCTGAAAAAATTGCTGCTGCCGAACAGGAAATGGACATTGACGAACTCAAGGCTTTCGAGGAAAAAATGTATGGTGATATTTGGCAAAAAGAAGATTACTTGAATTGGATGTATGAAAACTTGTTAGCCATTAAATCAATAATGAGTGAAACTGCAAGTATATATGTTCACTTAGACTCAAATATAGGGCATTATGTAAAAATATTAATGGATGAAGTATTTGGAGAAGATAATTTTCTTAATGAAATCATTTGGCACTATGAGAATAAATTCAAATTTGAATTCACAACATCTTTTAACCGAGATACAGAAACAATTTTCCTTTATAGAGTTACTGACAGTCATATTTTTAAGCATATTAAGGTTCCAGTAAAAAATAAGCGAAAGCAAAATAGGGTTACTTGGGATAAAGAAAAAGGTAAGATGGTCACCCAAAAAGATGAAAATGGGAATGTGATTTATTATGAGTCTGAAGATAAAATAGTTGGGACACTTTGGAATATTGCAAGGTTAAATTCAATGGCCAAGGAAAGACAAGATTATGAATATTCAACCCAAAAGCCTGAAACTCTATTAGAAAGAGCAATAAATGCAAGTTCAAATGAAGGAATGGTAATTGCCGATTTCTTTGGTGGTAGTGGTGTTACATCAAAAGTTGCAAATGATTTAGGTAGAAAATTCATACACGTTGACATTGGAGTTAACAGCATCCAAACGGTAAGAGATAGATTAATTGAAGCGAAAGCTGATTTTCAGATTTTAGAAATAAAAGATGGAGTTAGTTTATTCCGTAATCCACAACAAACTATGGACAAGTTGGCGACCATAATCCCCGGTTTGCAAAGGAATGTTTCAGGCATCAGTAATTTTTGGTTTGGTGCAGTAACAGAAGCAAAGTTGGGAACAGTTCCGGTATATGTCCCTAATCTGCTCAATACTCAAGAAAAAGTTTTAGATATTCCGACCATTAACACCATTATCAATCAGGAATTACAAAACTTGGAAGTCAATGCCAAAAAAGTAATTGTCTATTACATTGACATTGACGAACAAAAGGCAGTAGAAAAATTCATCAAAGAAAACAACGCCACCGAAATTGAAGTAGAACTCAAAGACTTGAAAAACCTGCTTCACGAAATTGTGATTGAGGATATTGTAGAATTTAATACCACAAAAACCAAAGACGGTTACGAAACCGAGATTACCAAATTCATTAGCGACCGACTTATTCAAAAAATCAATGAGTTCAACCAAAAGGGCAACCTGCAATCATTAACCAAAGGAAAAAAGTTTGAACCTATCAGCATCAGCGAAGAAGGATTGGAACTGATTGAACTCATTTCTTTGGATTGTGAAAATTCAGAAGGTCAATGGCACAGCAGCACCGAAATTAAGATTAATAAACTTGGTTATGTGATTAAGGACGGTACCAAAACAAAAGAATTTTGGGACGGAAAAATAAGAAGCGAGAAAAAACCGAAAAGAATAAAAATCAGGAATATCAGCGGGGATGAGACGATAAAGGAAATTGAGTAATCAAAAAAATAAATTAAAGAGATATGGAGTTTTTCGGCATAGATTGGAATGAAAAGCACATTCTGAAAACAAACACCAAACTTGTTTGCACTTCTGATATTGGAGAAATCAATGTGGAAGAATTGAAAAAAGAGGTTGAACCTTGGCTTTCTGCCATATTTCAAAGTGAACATCTATCATTACTCATTGGAACAGGATTAACAAGTGCAGTTTCTTTTACCGCAGGTGTAATACCACAAGAAATGTCAAGGCTTGCACTTGAAAATGGACTTAGTGATAAGATTAAGTCGAAAGCTGATGAAACAGCCAAAAAAATGAATCGTGGTGAAGCGAATATCGAAGATGATATTCGTATTGCATTGGAACTGATTAATGGCTTAAAAATTCTTGATGATGGGCGACACACTGATTTAGAAACAGAACTTAATAGCAAGTTACTTGCCTTCATAAAATCAATTCTTAAAACAGAGCGAGATTTTATAAGCAAACTGAAAACAGATGATGAAAAAGGAATTCTTGCTTTCAACCTGCTGAAAAGTTTTATTCTAAGTTTTACAAGCAGAGCAGCATCAAGAGAAAGACTTAATTTATTTACAACTAATTATGACAGGTTTATTGAACTGGCTTGTGATGAAACAGGCGTATTACTATTGGATAGATTTAAAGGAAAAATACAACCAATATTCCGAAATACTCGGCTCGAATTAGATTATCATTACAATCCGCCAGGTATCCGAGGTGAACCCAGATATGTGGAGGGTGTTGCGAGAATTACAAAATTGCACGGTTCTATTGATTGGAAATTCACAGGAGATAAAATCATCAGGTCACTTTTACCTTTTGGTGTAACAGATACTCATCCTGAAATACCTTCAAATGTTACTGAACAAGTTGTAATTTATCCTAATTCATCAAAAGATATTGAAACTGCATTTTATCCGTATGCCGAATTATTCCGTGATTTTTCGTCCGCAATTTGTCAACCAAATTCGGTAATCATTACTTACGGTTATGGGTTTGGTGATAGCCATATTAACAGAGTGATTGAAGATATGCTAACAATTCCTTCTACCCATTTAGTTGTGATTGCTTGGGATAGGAATTACGCAAATGAAGGAGAACCTGTAAATTTTGGTTCATCGAGAGAAAGAATAGTAAAATTTTTAGAAGACAAAAATTCGGCACAATGCACTTTGTTAATAGGTGAACATTTTGCAGACCTTAAAAACCTTGTTGAATTTTATTTGCCGAAATCTGCAATTGACCGATTGACAATTAAAATGCAAAAACTTAAAGACAATAGAGGTGACCGAAATAAGAGTGAAGATAATACAGGAAACGAAAATAAAGGTGAGGAATGAGCAATATTAACCAATACGATTACGACCATTTAAGAAATCTAACAATCGGAACTGTTGATTATGTTTCACCAAATGAAATAAAAGTGATGCTTGATACATCAGCACCACAAAACACCGCATTGAATACAGGCACTCCTTCCCTTTTTCCGAGAATTAACGGATTTGTATTAATTCCTAATGAAGTTGGTGCATTAGTTGGTTTAATTAGTTGGATTGGAGTTGAACACAGCCAATATCCCAAACGAAAGGGTTACAAAGATTTTGATTTAATTGATTTGCCTTTCCCATTGCGGAAAATGTCAATAACACCAATGGGAACATTAAAGCAGGAAGGTAAAATTGAAGATAAAAGTTACAAGTTAGAAAGAGGCGTTTACAGTTTCCCCTCAATCGGTGATACTGTTATACTTCCAACTGACATTCAATTAAAATCAATAGTTGAAAACAAGGAGAAAAATTCAGTCGTAAAAATAGGCGTTGCCCCCATTGCAGGTAATGCAGAAGTAAAAATAAATCCTGATAAACTTTTTGGCAGACACGTTGCAATACTTGGAAATACTGGAAGTGGGAAATCTTGCAGCGTTGCAGGTATAATAAGATGGTCGCTTGAAGAAGCATCTAAAAGCTTACCTGAAGGGCAAAAGTTAAATAATCGATTTATCATTCTTGACCCGAATGGAGAATATACAAACGCCTTTAATGACCTGAATTCCGATATTAAAAAATTCAAGGTTGAATTGACAGAAGCGGAAAAGGCAACTTTCAAAGAACTGAAAGTTCCTGCTTGGTTGTGGA
>CAZQQU010000010.1:0-52821 GCA_964595625.1 uncultured Flavobacteriaceae bacterium
GTAGCCTACTACATTTTTTGATGTACCTAGGATGGTATCGACAATAATAGCAGCAATCCCAAAAAGAATATTAAACAAAACGAAATTCCAGTATTCTTTACGTCTGGATCGTCCATTGAAGTTAGCATAATTCTGTAAAGCTTTGATGTAGTATTTCATAAGTTGTTGATTTAGTTTGTCCTACTCTTATGGCTTTTCGGTGAGACCCCGTTTTTTACATGGTTACTAGACTCCATGGTATTCTATGGAATAACTATGAGCAAATTAACAAAAAAATATAGTTAAGGGATTATTTTGTAAAGATAAAATGATTAAAAAGCACTTTTTTATGGAAAAGCACCTAATTCAGCTTGTTTGTTGGGAATAAAATATTATAACCTGAACAACAAAAGCCGTCTTCTACTTATATCTTATGAGATAGAATTTTTCTATTGTTTTACTGTTCGAAATCGAGTTGTCTTCCTTCTTCTTCCGCTTTTTTGTCCATGGTGTTACCTACTACCATTCCAATCACCAATCCTAGTGGTAAACCTAAGCCTAAGTAAACCATTTGGTCCAAAGCTATTCCGAAAACTAAGCCTATCGGCACTCCAAAAGCTGCTAATCCCAACGGCATCCAAAGATTTCGGTAGTAGTTTTTAGGAACTAACTTCAACTCTTTTTCAAGGGTATTAAGTAGGTTTGTTTGCTTTTTTTGGAGGAACCGTAGCATTTCATTTCCCGTAAGGGAAGAATTATTTATGGAGTTTATTTCCTCATTGAACGACTGAACGACAGGGTCGGGTAATTGCCTTTGCCGAAGTATTTGGAGTAGCTTTTGTAATTTTTGTTCAGCCACTTGTAGGGTTGTATTTTCTTGTAGTAAAGAATCATTGAGTTGTAAATCGATTATCTGCATAGAGTATAATTTTAGAAAGATTAAAGTATGTAACCGGCAGGGAGCCTAATCTATTAACTTAATTGTTTAATAGATTGAAACGTATATAATTACTGGTTTTCTAAGGGCGTTATTTTTTGGGACGGTTTTTATTTCGGGCTCGAACTCGCCAAGGAGCATTGTATTGCCAATCACCGGCCATAATACAACCATACGGGATTATTTCGTCTACAATTTCTCCCAGACCAAATTCTTGCATCTGTCTCTTGACTGTTTCAGCATTTTTATAGGCACTGGGTAATTCCGAAATGTCAATTTTGTTTGAATAAAATCGGATGTCCAGACCTTGCGTTTCTTGTTCAAATAATTGTTGGTCGGTAAACTGTGCGTTCTTTTTTTTATGTTGGGTCCGACTCAAATTACGGCCGGCTCCATGAGGAGCAAACCCTAAGTTATTTTGGGTAGTTTGACCTTTTATAATCAATACCGGTTCACTCATATTTAAGGGTACCAAGCGCAAACCGTGATGGGAATCGGGTACAAATTTATCTTCTAAGGGAGTAGCTCCTTTGGCGTGATAAAATAGATCCCCGTCTTTAAAAACAAAATTATGCTCATTCCAAAACCGAGTTGAATAATCTATGTTTAGTTGATTGCTTATCGCCTGGTGGATGGTTTGGTGATTCATTTTAGTCCATTCTCTAACCAGTTGTAAAGCCTCCCAATAGGCTTTACCTGCCTCGGTGTCAAACGGAATCCAAGCGTTGGTGGTTAGGGTTAATGGGGAAATTTCTTTCCGAAATTTTTCGGCAGTTTTCATGCCTTTTTGATACAGATACGCTCCTAATCCTCGGCTACCATGATGCGTTACTACCATGGTCTCTCCGGTTTTTTGGGATTGCCCAACAAATAAAAAATGGTTGCCATCACCTTGAGTTCCTAAGTGATAATGGGCAAACTCAACACTTTTTTCATCGTTTAAAAACGGATTGGCTGCTAATTGTTTAGTAAATGCTTGCGGCAAGGAAGAAAAATCAGTTCTTCCACCCCCACCAAAATGAGTCACTGAATGAGCAGTATCCAATACTTTTTTAGGAGCTATATAGCCTAAATTAGTCACCATGACAGAGCAACAAATATCGGCGCTGTGCATAGCCGGATGGATGGCATTTTTAGCAATTGCTACGCCTCCTACCGGAATTTGGCCTTTTTCACCTGTGGGACAAGCATCGGGCATGACTGCACCACCAATCAGGGTGGGAGTTTTCATCAGAGTTTCCATAGATTCTAGAACCCGCTGGATATTTTGCTCCTCCTCGGGGCTGTCGGCTTTGATATTTTGGTGAAAACTCACCGCTTTCGAATGGGGCAGTATCATTTTTGGAGCTACTGACTCGATATATTCTTTGAAAGCCGATTCTGAAAGTTGGTGTTGATTGGCATAATCAAGGGCTTCTTTAAACCATTTTCCAGGAGTATATCCCCATGCTAGTAAGTCTTTTCCGGTGTACATAGTTTTAGCATTCAAAACGACCTACCAATAGGAATAGTAGTAGCGTTTTAGGATTCAAAAAAGAGGGATCTAATCAATATATAAATCCAAAAAAGTATAATGGGTAGTGATAAGCCAATTAACTTCTTTTTGGAAACAGCACCTTCCCAGATTTTACGGTGTATAAGAATACGACCAATTACAATCAAAGCTAACAATAGCGAAATTAATAACGCTACTATAAAAATAAATTGGATAAATGCCAAATCCTTGGGAAGTGAGTCTTTTGTATTTCCAAACAACCAACGGGTTATAAGGCCCAAAATAAGTACTGCCCCCAAAATCATCGGACTTATATAAGCCAATAATGTGGTTCTTTTAATTCTTTTTTTGTGATATTCTGAAACCATATATATTAACTCATAATTTTTTAAATGTTGGTACGTCCGTATTTATTTAGTTTTGGTTAAAAAATCGTTGTACCAAATTACAAAATAAAAGTTTAAAATTCAAAACTAAACTCCTCGAATAAGCAGTATGGCCGGAGGTTATAGTGCCTTTTCAGAAGCTGGAATCGAAAATTTAATAAAATATACCCCTACCTATAAATCATTTTTTTAAATCCTCTAATGAATAAGACTCGATGATAATACCACCTATAGTTTTCCATTAACAATCGGAATTTGAAATCAGTACGGTATAAAAACATTGAACTTCCGAGGAGTTGAATAAATTCCTATATTCATAAAAAAATTCCAGATTCGGTATTACCGGGCTTCTGAAAATCTAGGTCATTATTACTCTGCGGCAAATTTTGTTTCTCCCTCAATCATCAGCACTTTTTGATTGGCATCATAGGTATACTGCTGGTTTTTATAAAGACCCTCTGCAGTTTTTTGTAGGAGAGTCGTATTTTCGGTATGGGGTAAAAACAATTCCAATTGTGACTGGTCGCTGTTAAAAACTACAAAGGCGCTAAAAACGGCTCCACTTTCAGGAGTTGTTGGGTTTAATCGAGTACCTTCGTCAAATACACGTATACAGCGCTGTAATAATTCACTCCAGGTTTGTCCCGCCGGTGTTAAACAGCCGTTTTTATCTCGTTGGCCTCCGATACTAATTTCTGAATCGGTAGCTGTATTCTTGTTTTGCGTCGAAGTACCTTTGTTACTATTACAGGCTGTTAAACATAAGATTAGCGCAAATAAATAAGTAATTTTTTTCATAGGTGGATTGTATTGGTTGTTAGTTTTAAGTTTTCATTTCACATCAGGAATGTTTAAAAATAGAAAAAAAAATACACATTGAAAGATCCTACAAAAATAGTATGATACGTTTGTTTGTATCATTCCAATTCTGGTTCACTCGTAACAACCAGCCGAAAAGTTAATTTTTATAAACTATTCTACTCCGCTTACGCGAAAAAACTACCGACCCATAAGTTTCGATTTAGGAGTTGGAAAAGCAATTTATTACCTTTAGGGCCACGTAAATAAATTAGTATGAGTAATCGCATTTTTTTGTTTTTGATTTCTTTTGTTTGGGTGTTATTTTCAGTTGATTTAGTTGCCCAAAAGGGGTTGCCCAAAGATTTTGATAACTGGTTGGAAAACAGTCGTAAAGATTGGGAAATACCCGGTATGGCCGTTGGGATTGTCAAAGATGGTGCTGTGGTTTATGCCCGAGGATTTGGGGAGCGAAAATTGGGAAGTGGCCAAGCAGTAGATGAACATACAGTATTTAGTATTGCTTCGGTGAGCAAAAATATGACGGCAGCGGCCTTGGCTATATTGGTCGATGAGGGAAAATTACATTGGGACGACCCGATTCAAAAGCATATTCCCTGGTTTCAACTTAAAGATCCTTGGGTAAGTCGAGAAGTTACACTTCGGGATGCGTTGATCCACCGCGTGGGCTTGGGGAGAATTTTAGGTAATCGCTTGCAATTTATGACCCAAAGTAGTCGGGATGAGGTGCTCTTTCAAATGCGCTATATGGATTTTGAAAAACCGTTCCGTTCGGGTTTTGTGTATAATAATGTTATGTACTCGTTAGCGGGGCAAGTGATTGAATATGTAGATGGCAAAACCTGGGATGAATTTTTAAAACAACGACTTTTTATGCCGTTGGGTATGACCCGAACAACTACTACACTGAAGGACATGGAAAAGTTAGATAACATCGCTTATCCACACCAAGAAATTGATGGCGTTGTGGTACCGATTGCTAGAAGGAATTGGGATAATGCCGGACCCGCTGGCGGAGTAAACGCTTCGGTACACGATTTAACTCAATGGATGTTGATGCAATTAGGTACCTCCGGTACTTTTAAGGATCAAGTGATCGTGAGTGAAAAACAAATGAATGAGATTCATACACCTCAAATTGCTCATATTCTGGCAGATGCGATGGCAGCCCAAAGCAGTTATGGTTTTGGATGGAATATCATGGATTATAAGCATACAAGGGTTTGGACACATAGCGGAGCCACCGACGGATTCAATACCTTTATGTATTTAGTTCCTGAGCTGGATTTAGGTGTTGTTTTTGTGGGGAATACGTTTAATAGTTTGGGTGTAGCAGTGGCTTATCAAGTGATTGATGCATACTTGGGGGTGAGTGATCGGGATTGGAATAAAGAATATTTACAGAGGTATCAACGGCAATATGAGCAGGCCCAAAAAATACGGGAGCAGATTCACCAAGCACGAAATGTCAATACTATTTTACGTCTAAACCCAGAAGAATATGTAGGAATTTACAATTCAAAAGGTTATGGCAACATAGAGGTATTTCTTCAAAACAACGAATTGCAACTCCGTATGTGGGACGATCAATCCATAGAGGCCGTATTGGAGCATTGGCACTATGATACTTTTAGAGCTGTTTGGAAAAATCGAGCCATGCGTGAAGAGTTTATACAGTTTTACTATACTCCTGACGGAAAGGTAGGGGGGGTGGATTTTGAATTTGTGTTGCGACCTCTGCTTTTGCAAGTTGGGGCTTATCCTTCCAACTATACGCATACAGAACGCTTTGTGAAGCAGTCAGGTAATCGATAATTTTATCCAGTTGCTAATATTTCTAAAGCATCGGTTAGGGTAGGTGCAAAATTGATATGACCCCACCGATTGCTCTCCATTATAAAAGCCTGCATGCTTTGGGAACTATACACTGATAAATCGCCTACGATGGCCAAGCGAAATCGATACGTGGAAAATTTTTGGAGGATTTCTCCAGCCATACCGGTTTTTAGATCAAAAAAATCTACATTGATATTTTTTACATGAAGTATTAGTCGATCTAATCCTTCAAAATATAGAGTTCCTAATAGATCTACTCCATCATCTATTGTTTTTATAATGATTTTTTCAGAAATAATCTCAGCGATAGGAATCTGGTGGATTTGATGGGTCAGGATTTTCATAAAAGAATTTTTAGAAACTATTAGGTTTGGGTAGTTTATGAAAAACCATTAGTACATAATTCGAGGTTTCTGTTTTATAAATTGATTGCGTTGCGACTCGTTATACATAAATTCGGCCAAATCTTTTCGAGAAATTTGAGGAATGATCCGTTGGGTAGCAATTTTTTCGCCTACCCGATAGCTTCCGGTGTATCTGCCATTAGTGAGTTTGGGAGCCCGAACAAAAGTCCATTCCAAGTTGCTGTTAGCAATAATTTGCTCTTTAGCGTGGTGGTCTTGAATCACTTTTCCCAAAACTAACGGCATAAATATTTTGGCTAAAGTACCCAACCCAAATCGAGTGCCATCGGCACCAATGACCGAGAGATACACCAACCTTTTTACAAAATGGGTTTCCATGGCGTGGACTATATTTCGAATTCCTTCTACCAATTTGGGATCGTTGACAAACGGACTCTTTGCGCCTAAGGCACACAATACGATATCTTGGTTTGCTACAGCCTGTGCTACTACCTCTGCTTGAGTAACATTGCCCTCCACCACGGTTAAGTGGGCGTGTTGAATTTTAAATTTTTTAGGAGTTCTAACAAAAGCTGTTACCCGATGCCCATCTTCTAATGCCATTTTTGTTAGCAGTTGCCCGGTCAAGCCGGAAGCTCCAAATATCAATATGTTTTTCATGGTAATAGGTTTTGACATACAATGTGTTTGTAATGATAGGTTAACTGGGAGTATCTAAGGGAAAATACCTCTGTTGTAATATATTAAAATGGTGAATTTGATGACCAAGTATACTGAAGCCCATGGCTAAAACACTCATTTGTTGGGTATGGAATTTACAGTTTAACTGAAGCATTTCTTCCGTAAAACCCGCAAACAGCGCTTGTGTAGATAGTCGCACTTGGTGAAGTTCATCAATCAATTGTTCGATAGGCAATGCATCGGCTGTGGTTTGGGTAGCCATATAATTTTCATCATGAGCTTCCGGAATGGTAGGCAGATTTCGTACGGCGATGAGGGTGCGATAGCAAAAAATTCGCTCCCAATCTATAAGATGTTGTAAAATGGTAGGGATCGTCCACTTTCCATCAGCATATACTTGTAAACCTATGCGTTTTAGTTTCTGGATATCCAAGGATTCAATTTGGTGAATACTGCTTACAAATGCCTGTTCCAATGCTTCATCGGGATTTAAGAGAATGTATTTTTTATAGAATTCCGGGAGTTGTTTAATATCTGATTTTTTCATGGATTGATACACTGGAGTTATTCATTTTGGGTAAACCAAAGGTAAAAAATGTGACTCAAATGGGTTATATACTACTACAAGAAGAATTCAGAAAAGTTATTCCCCTTCTTTTTTCTTAAACAACGATCCAATTTCTTTACCAATTTTATGTACAGCTTCCAAGCCTTTGTTGAGTGGTTCGGTAGATATATCCTCATAAGCCTCAATACTTATGCTGTCTGTAAATTGTTTGGGATAAATTACAAATCGGCTATTATCAGCAAACTGTTTTTCTATTCTGTTGGGTAGGTTTTCTAAGTGACTCATGTAGGAAGTGGCTCCTTTTCGAGCAGCGACTAGGATAAACAAATCTTCAGAGCGTATTTCTTTCGAAAGCACCAGAAAATCTTCCCAGTCAGAAAAGTGTTTGACCGATAAGGAGGCAGTGAGTTTATATTTTTTAAACAGTCGCTCTACGGCTTTTTTAGTTGCTTCGTTACAAAATAATACCCAGGGGATACTCAATTCTTGTGCTAATAAAGCCACTTTTTGAACCCACAATTTAAATCCGTTTTCATGTTCGGAAAGGGGAGGAGCCACTAGAGTGATTCGTTGGTGTAATATCAAGGGTTTTTCTAAATGACAGATAAATGTAGTTTTGTCGGTGCTACTGAGAATAGTATCCACTTTTTCACCAATGATTTTATCGAAAAACCCCGAACGTTGGGGCCAGTTTAACAGGATGATATCCGCCATAATTTCTCTTGATATACGAGCTATACCACTGGCAGTATTGTGATCTATCGTAGTAATGATATTAACTTTTGTTTCCGAAGCAGAAGCTTGTTTGACAAATTCTTCCAGTTTGTTTCGGGCTTTGAGTATATTGATTTCGGCTTCTTCGTTGTTAGACACGACCGAGAGTATGGATACAGGATGTACTGATTTTTTGTCTTTAATATAAATGGCAAACTCTAAGAGTTTTTCAATTTTTAAAACATCGGAGATAGGTAAAAGGATGTGTTCGTTATGAGCTCCGTTTGCTTTGACTAAGTTTTCGGTATCCTCTTCCGACTCAATAATAATTTTTTTAGCTGCTTTTTCGGTAGCGAAAGAGGCAACAATACAAGTAATTAAAATCAGTATAATGGTTCCGTTTAATATGTTTTCATCTAAAATTCCCGCTTTGTATCCCACTAAAATAACGGCTAGGGTGGCTGCAGCGTGGGCACTACTTAAACCGAAAATCAGTTGTTTTTGGGCTTTTGAATACTTAAAAATCAATTGGGTAAATAAAGCGGCAAGCCATTTCCCGAAAAGGGCCACCACCGAAAGAGTACCGGCAACGATTAAGGCTGTAGGTCCATGGAGAATAACACGGACATCTACTAACATTCCTACACTGATTAAAAAAAAGGGAATAAATAAAGAATTACCTATAAATTCAATGCGATTCATCAAGGCAGACGAATGAGGGATAAGTTTGTTAAGAGCTAAACCTGCCGCAAAAGCACCGATAATGGGTTCTACCCCGGCTACTTCCGCCAGAAAGGCTGCAAAAAAAACAATAGAAAGAACAAAAATATAATGGGAGTGTTTTTCACTTTCTAGATTTCTAAAAAACCATTGGGCAATCCGGGGAATTATTAAAAAAAGTATAGCCGAAAAAATGGTTAAGGAAATTCCCAGTCTTATCCAAAACTCTGAATTTAAATTGCCTTGGGCATTCCCCATAATCACTGCCAGTATGATTAATACGGCGGTATCGGTTAAGATTGTTCCCCCCACAGTGATAGCTACTGCTTGATTTTTTGAGATACCTAATTTGCTTACAATGGGATAGGCTACCAAGGTATGTGTAGCAAACATACTGGCTGTTAAAAAACTGGCATTAAAATCGTAGTTAAGCAGATAATAACACACCGGAAATCCCACACCTAAGGGGATAATAAATGTAAAAAAACCAAATAGTAAGCTTTTATTTTTGTGGACTTTAAATTCGTTCAAATCCAGTTCTAATCCAGCGATAAACATAATATAAAGTAGCCCAATGGTTGAAAACAAATCGAGTGCAGAATTTTTTTCGAGTATATAAAGTCCGTGGGGACCAATTAACACACCGGCAATAATCAACCCAATTATACCGGGGATGTTTATTTTTCGCAGCAAAATTGGAGACAATAAAATGATGAGCAAGAGCAATGAAAATACCAATACCGGATTGGCCAAAGGCAATTCAAATTCGTCCAACAAATGCGTGAAAAAATCGGTCATACGGGGCTCTTTAAACTAAATGCTCATTCAAAAATACTTATTTCTATTGGGTTCAAGGTAAGTACTTTGTCAATTTTCAGTTTTTTTATTGACATATTTTAAAGATAAGTAACGCTTTGTTTGGTTTTATTGAATTTTAGTAGAGGTTTATTTTGTAGTTGAATTTCAAATTATTGAAGGGTGATGAATAAATTGAGTTTGTATCAAAAAAAAGGCCACCCATAGGGGTGGCCTTTCTATATATAGAATTTCGAAAAATTATTTTTTAACGAATTTAAAAGTTCCAACTTCTCCGTTGATAACTACTTTCATAATGTAAACACCACCTTGTAAAGAGGTAATATCCAAATCTTTGCTAGTCGCTTCAACTTGAGTGTAAAGTACTCTTTGTCCTAAGATATTATAAATACCTAGAGCTTCGATATTCTCTTTAGCGTTAACTGTGATCACATTATTAGCTGGATTAGGATAGAAGTTAAATCCAATAGCTTCAGCATTTTCAAATCCAACAGTATCTTCAGGTACTTGTGATGACCAAGCTACTTGATCCAAACCACCGTTAAACATACCAATTACAGTAGATAAACCAGTGCTTACATCAAGTCTTCTCCATTCAGAGCTAAAGTTACCGCTATTAAAAGCTGATAAATATACAAATCCAGGATCATCAGCTAACCATGATCCACCTTGACCGAAGTTAGCGTCAAAGCCAAGTGAACCAATAATAGAGCTAGAAGCATTTGATAAATCTACTGCGAAGAACTGATCGCTTACAATGTCAACGACATAGGCGTTACCTGCATCGTCAATCATCAGGTTAATGGCTGCTTCAATACCTAAGTCACCGATAACAGTAGAAGAAACTCCATCTACATCGATAAGTGCTAAAGACGATTGTACAATATTAGTAGACACAGCATAAAGCTCACCGGTTTCTGGGTGGAATTCAGCACCAGTCCATTCTTGTCCAGGAGGAGGTGCAATAACACCTAAACTTGTATAAACACCAGAAGCTAAATCCACTTCATAAAAGCTACCAAACTGATCTAATACATAAGCTACTGAGTTATTGTTAGGATCAATAGAACCTGCATTTTCAAAGTTAATTACTGGTGAGGAGTTAACCACAGTAAATCCATCAGGATCCTCAACTTCAAAAGTAATTAAACTTGATATTTGGTTGTTAATTGCGTAGATTGCTCCACCTTCTCCACCGCCACCTACTTCGTCGTCTCCGTGTACATTCCAAACCATACCAACGGTTAAACCTAAGTCACTAAATTTCATTGGAACTCCAGCACCACAATCAGGAGCCATAATGTAGCTTGGTCCAGTTTCTCCGGCAGAGTTAACTCCCATTGTCATATAGTTGGTATCGGTTCCATCATCTACGATTACCATTTCTACCACCATCGATTGGCCAGCAGGAATAATAGCTGAAACAGGTACGTTTACAATTGTTAGTGCATCAGCATTAGTAGCTGTGTAAACCTCTGAACCTTCTAAAGTTAAACTTCCTCCAGGAAAAGTACCGGGAGTTGCAGAATAGATATTAATGGTGATAGGGAATCCAGAAGGAGTTGAAATAGCATCGATGGCAAACTCCACGGCAGTTACCTCAAAACCATCAGTAATTCCATAATCTCCAGCTAAATCGAAGTCTCTGTAGAAATTGTTGTTTCTAAAAGAAGTAGGGTGCGAAGCACAGGCAATACCTTGACCGGGTTCGATTGTTTGTGAGTTACTTTGCGTAATTACTTGAGGCGCTAATCTTTCTAATCCATTAAAATGGACAAATAGCATTCGTTGCTCAAAGGCAGTAAAGTGTTCGTTAACATCTCCATAGGAAGCACCAATTTCATTGATTCTATCAAGAAGGCTTTCAATGGTTACCGGACTCTCAGTGGGAGCTTCATGGTTTTGAAATGATTGCGCTTGTAGTAGTCCAAAAGAACCCAATAAACAAGCTAATGATAAAGTAATTTTTTTCATAAAGTTGAATTTTGATTATTTTTTCCACACAAACATACATAAATTTTCAATAGTTAGGAATAAATCTATTTAAAGTTTTATTATATTTTTTTGCCCTTTTGGGGGTTATTACAAATTTTAAATTTTATTTATTTGAAAAACAGATATTTATGTTGGGTTTAAATGTTTATAATATTTTTTTATAGTAGTATAAGTTAAGTATTACGCTCTATCAAATTTTGTATTTTTTTTAAAATGTTAAATTTTAATTTTTATAAAAAAATAGCTTGTACTTTTCTTTTACTAATTAGTTCCAAAACAGGAAGTGTATTTGTCAAAATTAATCTTAGCCATTATTTTAAGTGGCAAAAAGATCAAATTCTTGTGGATAAATGAGGGTACCCGATATATTTCTAAGCGCATTTTCCGATAATTCTAGGGCCATAAATACAGGATTTGGAACGGAAAATGGCGATGTAATATGCCACTGCTGAGCAGGTTGGAAACCAAATTTCGGATAATACATTGGATGACCTAGAACAAAAATAGAAGTAAAATCCATCTCTTTAGCAATTTTAAGCCCAGTTATAACTAGTTGACTGCCGATACCTTGTTTTTGAAATTCAGGTCGTACAGCCATGGGAGCTAAACTCAAACTTTTTACCATGTTTCCTTCTATGCATAAAATATCAATAGGGGTAAATAAAATATGCCCGATAATGGTTTGATCGGTGGCTACAGCCACCAACGAGAGTTCGGGTATAAAAACCTGTTTATTGTTTCGCAATGCTTGAACTAAGCGGGCTTCCATATCTTGGCCAAAAGCCTCCTGATGCAATCGAGATATTTGGTTGTAGTCATGTTGGGTTTCGCCTCTAATAGTGTACGCTATGGACATAGGTGTATAAAAGGATATGGGGAAGAGTTTTATTGGATCACTACATCATATTGATCAATCTTTTGATAGTTTTTATCTTGAAATACCAAAGTATAACGGCCTTTCTTTAAATAGAGGTCCCGGGGGGAGTTAGAATTGGTAATTTCAATTAAATCGGCTGGGATCCCGTTTTTTTCATATTCGCCCACACGATACGCTGCTACCAATACAGGTAACTGGGATTGAATCTCAGCCAGAGAAATCGTATATTTTTCTTTGCCCTGAAACTGCCAAGAGGGACGTTGATTAATATAGACAGTGGGTGGATGAATTACAACCACATCGGTTTGTTTGACAGCATTTTTTCCTCGAAAAACTGCTCCGTTTTCATCGATTAGGACTACAGGTTGTTGAGTAGTGTTCATACGTGTAAATAGAGTATTATTTTGGGGATCCGATTTTTCCAAAAACATGGTTTGATCGATGGTAAATGGATCTACCTGCAACATGTCCTTCAGTCTTCCCGCCATGGCCTTTTCCCAAGGATTGTACTCATTTTCAAAAGCGTGGGCATACCCACAGTGAATCAGTACTTTACCATTCGGGTTGTTTTTGATAAACTCTTGAATGTTTTCAGCTTGTTCTATTTCTCGCTCTTTACCGTTTTTGTTGGAAGCAGCTTCATACCCAAATAAAGTATAACCAATACGCAATGCCTCATAAATTAAATTTCCAAATTCCGGTTCTTGAATGTAGTAACCGCTTTCTTGCACAGCAAATTTTCGTTGGTTAATTGCCGGGTCAAACAAGGCTTCTAATCCAAGATACCGATACCCGTTGTCATACAAATCTTGTAGCAGCGACCGTGTAAACATCCTGTGTGAGGGTAAGTGGTGTGCTTCGTTAATAATAACAAGGGGAGCTTTTTTAGCTTGTTGTATGATGTATTCCCGAGCAGGAATTAACTGGCTGTTTACAATATATAAACTGTCTTTGGGATCATTTTTTGGTTTTCTAACCCCGTTTTTATCCCAGATATGTAAGACCTGTTCGTAATACCCGCTAAATGACATTTCAGTAGCTCCGGTTTGATATTTCCAAACCACTGTATCCTTTTCTATTTGTGTCAAAATATCTTTCGAAAAACGGTAATTCCCAGGGTTGGATTGGCCCCACAACAAAACAAATTGGAAACAAAAAATTAGACTTAGTGCAGTTCTCATAAATTCAACTGATAATATTTGGAATTAAAACTAAACAAGGACCAATGTAGTAATTTATATAAAATGATAACTTTTGGACACCGCTAATAATTGTTAAAAATTTCAAGTGAATTTTGTAAGTAACTTTCTCTACTCATAGAGTGTGTGAACTAGTAAATAAACAACACAACATGAAGTCCGTAAATAGGCTTCCGGGTATAGAATAATCTGGTTTTATAAAAAAAAGGGTTCATTTTACTTGACAACCCCTTAGTGCAGGTCGTATATTTGCACACTATTTAAACAATCTCTTAAGTTATATCTATGAAATTATCTCATTTTGACTACAATTTACCTAAGGAATTGCTAGCTGAATATCCTTCGGTGAATCGGGATGAATCCCGCCTTATGGTACTTGACCGTAAAACCAAAACCATTGAGCACAAGCTTTTTAAAGACATTACAGATTATTTTGACGAAGGAGATGTGTTGATTTTAAACAATACCAAAGTGTTTCCAGCTCGTTTGTACGGAAGAAAAGAAAAAACAGGCGCTAAAATTGAGGTTTTCTTGTTACGTGAACTCAATGCTGAAACTCGTCTTTGGGATGTTTTGGTGGATCCGGCTCGTAAAATCCGAATCGGTAACAAATTGTACTTTGGAGATGACGAAACCTTAGTAGCCGAAGTAATAGATAATACTACCTCACGAGGAAGAACGCTGCGTTTTCTCTTTGACGGTAGCTACGAAGAGTTTCGTAAAAAATTAAATGACTTAGGCGAAACTCCGCTACCTAAATACATTCCTAGAAAAGTAGAGCCGGAAGATGCCGAAAGATATCAAACCATTTATGCCAAGATTGAAGGGGCAGTAGCTGCTCCTACGGCGGGCTTGCACTTTTCTAAACACCTTTTAAAAAGAATGGAAATAAAAGGGGTTAACATTGCCGAACTGACCTTACATGTGGGTCTGGGAACTTTTAGTCCGGTAGAAGTAGAAGATCTTTCTAAACATAAAATGGACTCCGAAGAGTTTGAAGTACCTCAATCCAGTGCGGATATCGTTAATCAAGCTATTTTAAATAAAAAACGGGTTTGTGCCGTAGGAACTACCGTGATGCGGTCTATCGAAAGTACCGTTTCATCAACTGGAACTCTTAATCCGTATAAAGGTTGGACTAATAAATTTATATTCCCGCCATACGATTTTAGTATCGCCAATTGTATGATTACCAATTTCCATACCCCCAAATCTACCTTGTTGATGATGGTATCTGCTTTTGCAGGTCACGATTTTATGAAAAAGGCGTATCAAGAAGCGATACAAGAAAAATATAAATTTTTCTCCTACGGCGATGCCATGTTGATTTTATAAGGAATTATTTTAAAAAAATAGGAGGAAACGAACTAGTTTTCCTCCCTCTTATAAAAATCCCGAATGCTTTTTCTCTTTTAATCTGAGATCTGTGCATTCGGGATTTTGGTTTTCTTTAGTGGTCAAAAGATGGCTGAAGTTTTACAACAACTCATTGACACTTCTTACAGCGGCGGCACTTTCTTCAAAGTTAGCTTTTTCCGCTGCAGTTAATTCAATCGAAACTATTTCTTCTATACCGTTTTTACCGAGTATGACGGGAACTCCCAAACAGATATCCGATTGGCCGTACTCTCCTTGCAATAGGGTAGAGCAAGGAAACATTTTTTTCCAGTCACAAGCAATGGCTTGTACCATAGCAGATACAGCAGCACCCGGAGCATACCAGGCAGAAGTACCTAATAAGGTAGTCAGCGTAGCACCACCGACTTTGGTGTCGTATAATATTTGATCCAAACGTTCTGAAGTTAAAAAGGCACTCACCGGTACGCTGTTGCGAGTAGCTAATCGCGTTAAAGGAATCATACCGGTATCACTATGGGCTCCGATCACCATACCATCAACATCCGATGTGGGGCAGCCCAAAGCCTCAGCCAATCGGTATTTAAAGCGTGCACTGTCTAAAGCACCTCCCATACCGATGATTCTATTTTTAGGTAAACCTGAAACTTGATGTACCAAGTAAGTCATGGTATCCATGGGGTTACTGACTACAATGATAATAACCTCGGGTGAATGTTTTACTAAATTTTCAGTAACACTTTTTACAATCCCGGCATTGATACCAATCAGTTCCTCTCGGGTCATCCCAGGTTTACGAGGAATTCCACTGGTGATTACGGCGATGTCACTGCCCGCAGTTTGTGAGTAGTCGTTGGTGGTTCCTTTGATTAGAGTGTCAAAACCGTTGAGTGAAGCCGTTTGCATCAAATCCATCGCCTTGCCTTCGGCAAAACCTTCTTTGATGTCAATTAAAACCACTTCTGATGCAAAATTTTTAATAGCAATATATTCGGCACAACTGGCCCCAACGGCCCCAGCGCCTACTACAGTTACTTTCATACTCGATAATTTTTAGGGTTCGTAAACAAGTCTGTAAAGTTACTTTTTTTTAAAATTAATAACCACTTTTAGAGCAAAACTTTGTCGCCAGTACCGTTTAAAACGCTTATTTTGCATTTTGGTTTGTTACTGATTATGATTTCTGTACTTATTCCTACATATAACTGTGATTGTACCCCCTTGGTGTGTCAAATACACAAGCAATTAGTGGATTGTGCTATCGATTTTGAAATTATTGTAGTTGACGATGCTTCCTCCGATGCCCCAATAACTGCTCAAAACGCTACCATCAGTACCTTATCACATACTTATTTTATAAGGCAGACTACCAATCAAGGACGTACGGCTACCCGACAATTTTTATCCGAACAAGCCCAATTTGAGCACTTGCTTTTTATGGATGCAGATACACTTCCTAAAAACCCCGATTTTATTCAAAAATTTGTCTCACAGGTGGGCCAAGCGGATGTTATTTTTGGAGGTATTGAATACGCACCAAATCCTCCGGCTCCAGACGAAATTCTTCGTTGGTTATACGGAAAAAAAAGGGAGGGTAGATCGGTGGTAGAACGGCAAAAAATACCCTATTTATCTATCATTTCTCAATGCCTACTGATTCGAAAAGAAATTTTCCAGCAAGCCAATACTTTTTTTGAAAACCGATATGGGGTCGATGTGTTGTTTACTCAAAATTTAGAACAACTTCAAGTGCTAGTACTCCATATCGATAATCCCATTATACATTGGGGGCTGGAGACGAATCAAAAATTTATTGACAAAACCAAAAAAGGAATCGAATCGTTGGTGTATTTCGAAGAGCGTGGTCTGGTACCTAGCCAGTATCGTCCCCTTCAAAAAGCATCTCACTTCCTCAGAAAATACCGACTGAGCGGAGTATTTAGTTTTATAATGAGCCTTGTCAATCCGTTGATCAAGCAAAATTTAATTTCGGCTCGTCCCTCCTTGTTTCTATTTGATCTTTATAAACTCGATTATTTTTTGAAAATAAAACGACAAGAAAATGCCTAAACTTTCTGTAATTATACCTCTTTATAACAAAGAAAAGGATGTGCTCGAGACCCTTCAAAGCTTGTTGGTGCAATCTTTTTCTGACTTTGAAGCCCTAGTGATTAATGATGGTTCTACAGATCGAAGTTTAGAAGTGGTAGCTACCCTCAGAGACCCGCGAATTCGACTTTTTGACAAAGCCAATGAAGGCGTTTCGCTTACGCGAAATTACGGAGCACAGCAAGCTACGACTCCCTATATAGTTTTTTTAGATGCTGATGATTATTGGTATACCCACCACTTGGAAAATATATACCAACTTATCCAACAATTTCCTGATTGTCGTTGGTGGGCAACAGCTTACGCCAAAAAATTTTCGTCCAGTTATACCCAGCCCATGTCTACACCAGTGATGCAACATCCGGACCAGTTCACACGGGTTACTAATTATTTTGAGAACAGTTTACAAAGTACGTTGGCTTGGACTTCGGCAGTAGCTATGGAAAAAGAATTTTTTAATGACCTCGGTGGATTTGATTCCCGTATTACGGCAGGTGCCGGTGAAGACACTGATTTATGGATACGAGCCGCCCTGGAATCACCCTTGGGTTTTTGTACCCAAATTTCAGCCATACACAATTTACAAGGCAGTAACCGACTTTCACATACTCCGACTAGAAATCGCAATTTCTTCAATCCCGATAGGTATGAAAAAGCAGCACCTACGAACCCATTTTTAAAAAAATATTTGGATTTGAATAGGTACTCCATTGCTTTGCAACACAAACTGGCCGGTGATGTGGCTGGTTATAAAAAATATACCCGCTTTTTGGACACCCAAAATTTGAATAAAAAACAAGTCTTTTTATTAATACAACCTCGGTGGACGCTCAAACTCCTATATTTCACGAAATACCTCCTTCAAAAAGTTGGCATTCATCTGAGTGCTTTTAAATAATTGGGAAATCCAATTTTTTTAGTATTTCCTTACAAAGAGATTCAGTGATAATCAAGTCCTGTCGGCTGTTTACGGATTCATATTCTATAACTCGATGTTTAAATTGCAAAGCCGCTGAAATTTGTGTAAAATAAAAAGCATCTCGTAGGTAACGTTCTTTGGGAAAGAGTTCGACCACTTGGAGGTTGTTTCCATAAATCAGATTGGCTAATCCAGCTCCATGCACGGAAATTATTTTTTCAGCCTGATAAAACAACACCACCTGTTCTTTATAGGTTAATTCTTCCAAACAAACCTTTTGAAATCCATAGGTAGCGAGTTGATCTACAAATTCATCTTCATTGATAATACGCCTTTCCACGGCATTTTTTCTAGAAATTAAAATATTCTTAGAGGTATTCCCTATGGGTATTTTTTTTTCACGTAGCTTTTGGTGAGCCCAATGGTTTAATTTTCTTATAATCGTTGGATAATATACATTGGTCCATTGCGTATTTTCATCCCGTATATGAGGGAAAGAAATCACCAATGTGCTTTGGGTTTTAATTTTACTGACCAACGATTTGGAGATGATTTGCTCCTCTTTATAATCAAATAAAAATTGCAAAGAATCTTTCATAAATGGAGATCCACCCCTTTTGATCAACAACTTGTATTCTTTTAAGGCGGGATATTCATGGATTAGTAAAACCCGGGATAAGGTTTCCATCGTCCAGTGATAATAATTGTTGTCAAGCCGGTTGGTAAGTGCGATAACCTGGGTATGTTTGGTTGTGGGGAGCCACTTTTTAAAGTACACAAAATGATTGCTACAGAGTTCGTTAAGGTATTCTTTTTGAAAAATACAGTTTTCTAAAACTACCTCATTTTCTGTGTTAATAACAATTCCTTTACTCACTATTTGAGCGTTTGGAATAACCCTATAAAAAAGAGGAGCGGGTTGCAAGGTTTTAAAATGAATCCAATAGGGGGAAGAATCAATGGAGTAGTTGGAAAAATCAATTTCAAAAGCGGGCGGAGTTTCAAGGAAGACGGTTGAGGAATCTGGGTTTTTACGTAGGTCCTTGACCGTGATAGTCTTAAAAAAGAAATCACTGAGGTTGCGGTTGAATTGTAATACTCCTTTAAATTTTTTTAAATAATTTTCCATGGGCTCCCTAATTTGGACTACAACCTCCTTGTTATTTACCTTTTGGTGTCCCCCATATTTTTATATTTCAAAAACTCCGGATAATCCCGGATGTAATCTTCCTCCTCAAACTCACCTGACGAAATTACCAAGCAAACAGCACCCGAGGAAAAGTCGTTGAGTTCTCTCCAAATACCGGTGGGAATTAATAATCCTTTGTCGGGCTTGTTCATTACAATCTCTTGGCGTTCGCCGGCATCATCTAAAATCACCACAAAACTTCCGCTCAAGGGGATCAGAAATTCCATTTGTTCTCGGTGTGCATGACCACCTCGTACCGAATCAGAGGGAACGTCAAACAAGTAATATACTCTTTTAATAGAGTAGGGTAGAAGCTCCTTTTCAATAACCGCCAGATTTCCTCTGGGGTCGGTGATTTTTGGAATTGAAATTATTTTAATATCGTTAAGAGTTGTTTTCATTTATATCGAAATAAGTTGATGCCATTGTTGTGCTATATGCGCTTGGGTCAAATGAGCTACCGAGTCTTGAGCTTGGGCTTTACATCGTTGGTAAAGGTCTGGGTCGTCAAACATCGCTTGCATGGCTTGTGCAAATTCTGAGGTGTCTCGCTGGGAAACAAGCCATCCGTTTTGCTGGTGTTTCACAACTTCTGAAGGTCCCGAAACGATATCCAAGCTTACCACCGGAACGCCCATCGACAGTGATTCGACCACTACCATAGGAAACCCTTCAAACCGACTGGTCAAAGTTACAAACCGACTGTTTGAAACCACCGTAAAAGGCGGATTCATAAACGGTAAAAATACAATCCATTCCCCACCGGGTACTTGTTTTGCTTTTTCCTGCAGCATGGCTTTGTCTGGACCATCACCCATCAATACCAAATAAATTTCTCGTTGCCACAATTTAGATACCGAAAAAGCTTGTATTAAAAAACTAAAATCCTTGACCGAGTCGTCCATACGTCCGTAAGCCAGTAGGTATTCTTTTCCACGAAGTGGTTCCGGAAGGGGTTGCTGTTTCTTTGGCCAATCTGGATTCACCGCATTGTATATAGTTAAAGAATTAGTAACTCCTTGTCGAATAAGTTGTTGGTGAATATATTTGGAAACCGCCACAGTAGCAAAGTTTTTTTGATAGATCAATTGGGCTTTTTCTGGCGTGTCAGTGGCGTATAATTGACCATGACTGCTGTGAACGACATAGATTTTACGAAAACCTCGGTACAGATACTGATGATAAAACCGTTCTTTACGCATATTCATTTTGGGACGGTGGTCAATGATAAAATCAAATCGGTTTTTGACGAGGTAATTCCGCATTTTGCGAAAGCGAAGCAAACGTTTTAAGCCGTTGTCTGGAGTAGTTTTGAATTTCCCTAAATTGAATAATTGCCCTTGAAACTCGTATTCTATCCGATCGTTTAACGTTATAATATGTACCTCGTGTCCCCACTGACTTAGCATCTCTGAAAGCATAGCAACCGACCTTTCGACACCTCCTTGGGCCAGTGAAATGGTTACCAAACAAACTTTCTTGGGGTTTTTGGTCATATTATAGTATTTTTGGATTCGGTTTTAACACCGTAAAGATATAGTTTTTATGAAGATATTATTGGTCGGTGAGTATAGTCGATTGCACAATTCTTTAAAAGAAGGATTAACGGCTTTGGGGCATGAGGTGACACTTATTGCTACCGGCGATTACTTTAAAAATTATCCGGCCGATATCAAATTAATTCCCAAATATCGTAGTGGATGGCTAAAAAAACTTCGGTTGTTGTGGTATTTTATCAGTGGACGAGATTGTTCTTCACAGCAGCTAGCCAAACAATTTTTCTCCTATAAAGACCAATTGCAAGGATACGATGTGGTTCAGCTTATCAACGAAAGCCCGTTGGGCATACAACCTCGTGAGGAGAAAAAAATTATTTCATTTTTAAAAAATCATAATCAAAAAATCATACTACTTTGTTGTGGGACCGATTATGTCAGTGTCAAGTATGCTGCTGATAAAAAATTTCGGTATTCTATTTTATCGCCTTATTTGGAGGGACGTGTGACTGAAAAGCAAATGGAAGCCACTTTGAAATACCTGACACCTCTTTTTGTAGAATTACACCATTTTGTATTGCAGCAAGTAGCGGGAGTTATTGCTTCAGATTTGGATTATCACCTGCCTTGGCAAGGCCATCCCCGTTATCTGGGTTTGATTCCTAACCCCATCAATACCGACCTCATCGAATGGGGGCTTCCTCCCATAGAAAACAAACTGGTTATTTTTCACGGGGTCAACACCACGCATTATTATAAAAAAGGAAATGATTTTTTTGATGCGGCTCTGGAGAAGATTCAGCAGCTATTTCCCGAAAGGGTAGAAATTATCCGTAGTGAAAATTTACCGTATCAACAGTATATAGAACTCTACAACCGCGCTCATATTTTGTTGGATCAGGTCTATGCTTACGATCAAGGATATAATGCCTTAGAAGCGATGGCCAAAGGAAAAGTAGTGTTTACCGGCGCCGAGCAGGAATGGATAGATCATTATGGTTTACAGCCTGATACTGTGGCGATAAATGCCTTACCAGATGTGTCATATCTGGTAGCTAAATTGACTCATTTTATCGAAAATCCCCAGCTGTTAGAATCCATTAGTCAGCAAGCACGTGCCTTTGTAGAGCGGGAACACCATTATATTTTAATAGCCCAAAAGTATTTGGAAGTGTACAAGCGCTAAGGCTTAATTGGCCGGTTTGTAGAGTGGTTTTCTAAATATAAACAGCACTAGGGCTAAGTAGATAAACATTTGTATGGCATAGGCCATGGCGGCTCCTACAAACCCGTAAAGGGGTACTAAGTACAGGGTGAGTCCATAGAGGAGGAGTAGTGAGAATATTTCGGTTATGATAAATGGCCACAACATATTTTGAGCTATAAACCGGTAGGCAATAACCATCGAGGCCACTTTAAAAAAATCACCCAAGAGTTGCCATCCAAAAAGTTTTTCCATTTCTAAGAATGCCTCGGTTTGCAGAATCAGTATCACATAGGTGCGCAACAGATAAAGTATCCCTAAAGCCAAGCCGAAGAGCGGTAGTAGCGTTTTGTAAAAATTGCCCACTTCTTGACGAAAGGTACGATCGGAGGGATCGTTAGAAAATTTGGGTAAGATATACAGGGTCATTAGGGTGGTAAAAAACAACAGGTAAAAATTTGAAATCCGAAACATGGCCTCCCAGTAGCCGGAGGCAGCCGAATCCTCGTGGATTTCTATATAATCGCGAATCAGTATGCGGACTAGGGGCAGGGCCAAACCCGACACCAAAGCCATCAGTATATAATTTTTAAATTTGCTAATAGTTTCTAAATCAATGTTTTTTGTGTTAAAAAAGGAGAGGTTGACTCTTTTTTTATAAATAAAAAAACAAGTTATTATTAACGATACAACCGGAATAATAATCAAGGCATACAAAGCCCCTATTAAAGCATATTTCCATACCAAAATAACAGTGATTAGTAAACCACTTATATTGGCTAGCATGGATGAGACTATATAAATTTTGTACTTGGAATATCCATTGATAATGGCTAGCACTAATGTGTATATCGCATAGGTAATGATGCTTGCTCCACTGATTTGAATCACTACTGTAAAATCATGGGTGTCTGAAAAGAGTTGGCTGTTCCAATACGAAGCTGTAAATATTACAAACAATCCACAAGCAATTGCGGCTAGGATGGTCATTCCCAAAGCGGTACTTAACACCCGGGCCAGTTGAGGAAGATCTTTCCGAAACTCGGCCACGTATTTGATAATTCCGTTGGAAAGTCCGACTGTAGCTATGGTTTGTAGGCTCAAATAGAAATCCCTAAAATTCCCCACATAACCCATTCCGGTAGGACCAACAAAAATGGCCAGCGCTTTGTTGGTGATAAAACCAGTGATAATTTTTACCAGTACGCTCAGCGAATTGGCCGAACTGATTTTGAGTAGGGGGTTGTTATTCCATATTTTTTGGAGGGCTTTCACTTAATAGCGATTAATAACATCAATAATATAGCTTACTTCCGAATCTTCCAACACCGGACTGATAGGAATACTTAGCACGGTTTGATGTATTTCTTCTGTAACCGGAAAAGACAAGTGGTTCAATTCTTGAAAGGCTTGTTGTTGGTGGGGCGGAATGGGGTAGTGGATCAAGCTGTCAATACCGTGATTATGTAAATAGCTTTGCAAGTGATCCCGCTGAGGCGTCCGCACCACAAACAGATGAAATACATGAGCTTCAAGTGTGGGAACCACCGGTAAGATTATTTTGGAATTAACAATTTCAGTAAGGTATCGTTGAGCCACTTTTCGTCGAACTTGATTATCAGCATCTAAATGTGGTAGTTTTACCGATAACACCGCGGCTTGTAGTTCATCCAAACGGGAATTTACACCACAGTATTCATTGACATATTTGGAGGAGGTACCGTAGTTGCGCCATTTTCTAACCACTGCTGCCAGTTGGTCGTCGTTGGTAGTAACCGCACCACCATCCCCCAGCGCACCCAAGTTTTTGGAGGGGTAAAAACTGTGTCCGGCAGCGTGACCAATGCCACCCGATCGATAGTTTGCATAGCTGGCTCCGTGCGATTGCGCCGCATCCTCTACCACTAACAGTCCGTATTGATTGGCAATCGCTAATAACGAATCCATGGCCGCTATTTGACCGTAGAGGTGTACCGGCATTAGTACTTTGGTTTTAGGGGTAATGGCTTTTTTCAAAGCCTCCCCATCCAGGGTGTAAGTATTTTTTTCGGCTTCGACCAAAACCGGAGTCAACCCGGCTTGCTGGATAGCTATGATAGTAGCAATATAGGTGTTAGCAGCTACAATAACTTCGTCGCCTGGCTGTAATTTTCCCAATATTTTGTAACCCTCTAAAATAAGTCGGAGCGCATCCAGACCATTAGCAACTCCAATACAGTGTTTGGTACCACAGTAAGTCGCATAGGCACTTTCAAAATTACTGACTGAATTTCCCAATATATAGTGTCCTGAGTCTAGAAAATGTTGAAAGACCTCTCGAAATTGAGGCTCAAACCGAAGGTTTATTTTATGTAAATCAAGAAATGAAATCATACGAGTACCTCGTTTAAATTTAGGTGATGTGCTGTGTTGATTTGATAAAAAGATTGTACTAAACATTGTGCTCCAAAACTCTCTTTCCAATAGGCTAAACCGGTGTTTAGCTCCAGACCTTGTCGTTGACTGCTACTACCAAAACTGATGTACTTTTTATGTTGGTACGCTCGGATAATATAATCAAACAAGGCGTCCAACGCGCCGGAATCCCGTTCTTCTTTACCCGAACTATATTGAAAATGAGCGGTAGTCTGAGTAACAAATACTACAGCACCCGCTTGCATTTCTTGGCCTAGAAAAGCGCCATATAAGTGGATGTTATCGGGGAATTTACGCTGTAAATGGAGGATTTCTTCCAGCGTATGTACCGGATTTACTCCAAAACGATGATTGAGATTGGGGGTTAATATCCGATCCCAAAAAGTGGTATAATCATTGGTTTTTTGAACTACAATACCCATTTCGCTGGCTTTACGCAAAGCCCTTTTGCGGTTTCTATTGGGCTGGTACGGTTGTGATTTCATAGCAAAATACGAATCCCGTCGTACCAATTGAGCTTGTAATAAAAAAAGCACATAATCTAATTCTTGTGATATTTGGGATTGGTAAAACAAAGGAAGCAATTTGAGTTCCATTTGGGTGATGCCCGCTTGGTGGTAATACGCTAATACCGATTTGACTAGCTGAATAAAGATCGAGGTTTCGATATTTTTTTTAACCAAAAAACCGCCGTAACTTAATCCTAAGTGGGAATAAATCACACCGTTTTGGATACAAGCCGGAAATAAACCCACAAGTTTTTCTTGCTTATACACCAACAGCGAAAAATCCTCAAACCGATCGGCATGATACTCCATAAAATCCCGTTTAAATAAAAAAGTGGCATTTTTGGATTTATCTACAAACTCATCCCATTGTTTTTGATACTCAGGTTGGTATTTGATTATTTGAAACATAAATCGTTCGCTGGGTTGGGTGTTTAAAAACCCGGTTATTTAGTTTATTCTCTACAACGTTTGGGAGACCCAGATAGTATTAGGTAACTCTCCCATTTAATAAAAGTTACACCGGCTCGGCATACAGGTCGTAATCAGAAGCGTCAATTATTTTTACGGTAGTAAATTCTCCGGTTTTTAAATAAAATATGGTAGCATCAATCAGCACTTCGTTATCTACATCGGGTGAGTCGTACTCGGTGCGACCGATAAAATAATTTCCTTCTTTGCGATCGATCACCACTTTATAGATTTGACCTATTTTTTCCTGGTTGAGTTCCCATGAAATTTGCGCTTGAATCTCCATAATTTCATTGGCCCGTTGTTGTTTGATTTCCTCCGGCACATCATCCACTAATTGATAAGCATGGGTGTTCTCTTCATGAGAATAGGTAAAACATCCCAACCGTTCAAAACGCATTTCTTGTACCCAATTTTTAAGGGTTTGAAAATCTTCTTCTGTTTCACCGGGATAGCCCACGATTAAGGTAGTGCGTATGGCCATACCGGGCACCGTTTCCCGGAAGGTTTTTAAAAGTTGGGTGGTTTTCTCTTTGGTAGTACCGCGGCGCATGGATTTTAGAATCGGATCGGATATATGTTGCAAAGGGATGTCGATATAATTACAAACTTTAGGTTCGTTTTTAATCACTTCCAACACATCCATCGGAAACCCAGTAGGGAAGGCATAATGCAACCGAATCCATTCAATCCCTTCCACCTGTACGAGCTGTTTTAGCAAATCGGCCAGGGCTCTTTTTTTATACAAATCCAAACCGTAGTAGGTTAAATCTTGCGCAATTAAAATCAATTCCTTGACCCCCGATTGAGCTAATTTTTGAGCTTCAATCACCAAATCTTCGATAGGAGTACTGCGGTGTTTACCGCGCATTAAAGGAATGGCGCAAAAACTACAGGGACGGTCACAACCTTCTGCAATTTTGAGATACGCATAATTCTTGGGCGTGGTGGTTTGTCGCTCGCCTATCAATTCGTGTTTGTAATCGGCTCCTAAGGCTTTGAGCAAGGAGGGGAGTTCGGTAGTACCGAAATACTGATCCACATCAGGGATTTCACGCTGCAAATCAGGTTTGTAACGTTCCGAAAGACAGCCGGTTACAAAAACTTTATCCACTAGGCCGGCTTCCTTTTTTTGAACAAATTCCAGTATGGTATTCACACTCTCTTCTTTGGCCGTACCGATAAACCCACAGGTATTGATCACTACTATATTTCCTTCTTCTTCGTGAACCACTTCTTGTTGATTGGCTCGTAATTGTCCCATCAGTACCTCACTGTCATAGAGGTTTTTGGAGCAACCTAAGGTCACTACATTAATTTTGTTTGTTTTAAGGGATTTGGTACGCATTTGTATGAATGGAGCTTATTTTTATTGAAATCGGTTTTTCGCCGGACTTTTGCTTACGCAAAAAAAATAAGCAGGTTTAAATTTAATTAGTTATTTTTCTTAGGAATTTTGAATTGATACCGACACACTTTTTTTTACACCGAAGTGAAGAATGAATCTACAAACTCATATTTATTAAACACTTGTAGATGTTCGATTCCTTCACCCACACCGATATATTTTACAGGTATTTGAAATTGGTCGCTTATACCGATTACTACACCCCCTTTGGCGGTACCATCCAATTTGGTAACCGCTAAGGCCGTAACTTCGGTAGCGGCGGTAAAGTGTTTGGCTTGTTCAAAAGCATTCTGTCCGGTCGAACCGTCCAACACCAAAAGTACTTCGTGCGGGGCATCGGGGATTATTTTTTCCATGACCCGCTTGATTTTAGTGAGCTCATTCATCAGGTTGACTTTATTGTGTAACCGCCCGGCCGTATCTATAATAACCACATCGGCATTTTGATTGACCGCACTTTGTAAGGTGTCAAAAGCGACGCTGGCAGGATCACTGCCCATTTTTTGTTTGACCAAGGGAACCTGAGTTCGATCGGCCCAAATTTGCAACTGGTCGATGGCTGCAGCCCGGAAGGTATCGGCTGCTCCTAATACCACACTTTTCCCCATTTTTTTAAACTGATAGGCCAGTTTTCCAATGGTGGTGGTCTTGCCCACACCATTGACACCAACTACCATAATCACATATGGTCGTATTCCGGCAGGCGTACTAAATTCTGTAGCTTCCCCCGATTGGGTTTCAGAGAGTAACGCGGCAATTTCTTCCCGCAATATCCGGTTGAGTTCGTCAGTCCCCAAGTATTTGTCTCGGGCCACTCGAGCTTCAATTCGCTCAATAATTTTTAAAGTGGTGCTGACCCCCACGTCCGAAGATACCAGCACTTCTTCGAGATTGTCTAAGACATCGTCATCGACTTTTGATTTACCGGCAACGGCTTTGGTGAGTTTTTCAAAAAAATTGGTTTTGGTTTTTTCCAGCCCTTTATCTAAGGTCTCTTTTTTTTCAGAAGAAAATATTTTTTTAAAAAAGCTCATAGGTAGTTAGGTATTAGATGTAAATCGCTTGGTTGTGGTATTCTCAGTACACCGATCGCTTGTATAGGGTATTAAAAATACTTGGCAAATATAAAAAATAATACCTTGGGTATAAAAAGAAAAGCCGTCTCACTAAGGTGGACGGCTTTCCATTTTTTTGAGTATCTTATTTTTGTTTGCTCAACCAATCATTTACCAACTCGGGTGCGGTGATGGTTTCAACAAAAGTATACGCTCCTGTTTTAGGAGATCGAACCATTTTTATAGCTTTGGTTAATCTCTTTGATTCCAAGCGTAATGTTGCTACTGTCTTTTTTGCCATGACTGTTGTATTTTATAAGCGATGGTAAGATCGCTGGATTATTTAATTTCTTTGTGTACAGTAACTTTTTTCAAAACGGGGTTAAACTTTTTTAACTCCATTCTGTCCGGGGTGTTCTTCTTATTCTTGGTAGTAATGTATCGAGACGTACCGGGCATACCCGATTCTTTGTGCTCTGTACACTCCAAAATTACTTGAACTCTGTTGCCTTTACTTTTCTTTGCCATTGTAATGTTTTTTTCAGATTATTTTAATAATCCTTTTGATTTTGCTTTTTTAAGAGTAGCAGCCAAACCAATTTTGTTGATCGTTCTGATTGCTTTCGCAGAAACACGAAGGGTAACCCATCGGTCTTCTTCAGCGATATAAAAGCGTTTTTTAACCAAATTTACATTAAATTTTCTTTTGGTTTTATTGATAGCGTGCGAAACGTTGTTTCCCACCATAGCTTTTTTACCGGTAATCTCACAAACTCTTGCCATTTTGATAGTATTTTTTAAGAGTGTGCAAATGTAAGTATTTTAATTATCTGTACAAAAAATAAACTTTAGTTTTTTAAAATTTCTTTTCGGAGCAGTTCTAAGGCTTTGCTTGAGGCTCTATGAATCACCGAGCTACGCTCGTTACCGAAGTTGAATTTTTCGGCGTAAGCCCCCGAAGGTGAGGCGATTCCAATATAAACGGTACCGACTTCCGCCGGAGAATCACCGGGTAGCGGGCCGGCATTGCCGGTGGTGGCTACTGCATAATCACTGTCGTATAATTCCCGAGCCCGTTGTGCCATAGCGATAGCTACTGGACTGCTGACCACCGAATGCTGCTCAATGAGTTGGGGATCTATGCCTAAAATTTTGACTTTGCTGGGGGTCGCGTAGGTGACATAGCCCCCGTTGTAAAATCGAGAAGCCCCGGGATTTTTGGTAAGCATCCGAGAGATAAGTCCTCCGGTACAGCTTTCTGCCAAGCTCAAAGTTTGTTTTTTTTGAACCAAAAGTTGGGCAAGAACCTCTTCGAGAGAATCCGCTTGGTCCTCACCAATTAATACCGAACCCAACAGGGGTTTGAGTTGTTGAATGTAACGGTTAATTTCTGCGTGTAGTGCCGATTCGTCGGTACCTTGGGAAGACAGTCGGAGACGTACTCCCCCTAACTGAGGAAGGTAGGCTAGTCGAATTGAAGGAGGCAACTGGTTTTCCCAATCGACAATTTTATCCGCCAGCACACTTTCGCCCATCCCTACAGTGAGCAGGGTTTTATGGACGATAAAATTGCGGGATAGCTTCTTTTTGAGTGCCGGTATCACTTCTTGTAGCAGTAATTTTTTCATTTCATAAGGCACACCCGGTAGCGATATAATGTGCTTATCGTGTTGTTGCCACCACATACCCGGAGCTGTTCCAGCGGGATTGGGAAGTAGTGTGGCTTGTGCCGGTACCATAGCTTGATCGGTGTGTAGGCTCGTTGAAGGGGGGTGTTGGTGGTATTTTTTAAAGAGTTGTTGAATATGAGCCGCTACTTCTGGGCTATACACCAAGGTGTCTCCCAAGTACTCACAAAGGGCCTGTTTAGTAATATCGTCTCGTGTAGGACCTAAACCACCGGTGATTATAATAATATCCACTTGTTTCCAAGCTTGATCCAGTGCTTGGTGAATGGCTTGGGTTTGATCGGGTAAAGAGGTAATCTGCCGAACAGCCACGCCGATATTATTGAGTTGGGTAGCGATATACGAGGAATTGGTATCGACTACTTGTCCGATAAGAATTTCGTCTCCGATGGTGATGATGTCGGCGGTCATAAGGAATTATTTAACAACGATTGAAAACATGGGATGTCCTTCTAAATATCCGGTTAAAGTATCGTTGGCTACCACTTTACCCACTCCAGCCGGGGTACCTGTAAAGATAATATCGCCAATTTTTAAGGTAAAAAATTGGGAGATATAACTGATCAATGCATCGATATTCCACAGCATCTCGGCGGTGTTACCTTGCTGAACTCGGGTTCCGTTTTTGTCGAGGTAAAACTCCAATTGATCCACAGGAGGCAGTTGGTTTTTGGGTATAAAATGACCAATCACTGCCGAACCGTCAAATCCTTTGGCTTTTTCCCAGGGAAGGCCTTTTTGTTTAAGTTGGTCTTGTAGATCGCGGGCAGTGAAGTCAATGCCCAGGCCAATCTCGCTGTAATACGAAGAAGCAAACCGGGGGCTGATGTGTTTACCGAGTTTGTTGATTCTCACCAATACTTCTACTTCGTAGTGTATTTGGTCCGAAAAATCAGGTATAAAAAAAGGTTGCTTTTTGAGTAGAACAGCCGTATCGGGTTTTAGAAAGAGGACGGGTTCTTCCGGATGTTGGTTTTGTAATTCGTCGATATGTGCTTTATAGTTTCGACCGACACAAATGATTTTCATAGTACTAACTTTGAGTAAGTTTGTGTGAGGGATAGAGGCAGTTGTTTGAGCTCTACCGATACGCTTCAGCGGATTGGTAAGCGAGCGCCGAAAGCCCGACCGCGGCGGCACCTATAGAATAGAGGCGGCCGGGGGCACACCCCACCCTTAATCGGTTAATTTATTATTGAGTTTTCTCAATTTGATACGTGTCAACACTTTTTTGGTGTATAACGGAAAATCGGCATTTTGAATCCAGCCGTAGTAGCCGGGGTCTTTTTCGAGGATCTCTTCTACCTTGGAAAATTTGTATTTACCAAAGGTAAAAACCTCGTTACCTTCTTTGTCATAGCCAATAAATCCGGCAAAATCAGCAAAGCGTTTTTGGGTACTAAAATCGGCTAAAAACTTGATGTTGTTTTGTAACACATCTGAGTAACGGTCTAATTGTGAAAGCAGCACTTCGTAGGTAGCAAGGGTATCGGCTTCTGCACTATGAGCCTGGGTGAGCTCCTTATTGCAATAAAACTTATAGGCTGCCTCGAGGGTACGTTTCTCCATTTTGTGGAAAATGGTTTGTACATCCACAAAAAGCGTGTTTTTAAAGTCAAAATCCACTTCGGCGCGCATCATTTCTTCGGCCAGGATAGGAATATCAAAGCGGTTGGAATTAAAGCCACCCAAGTCGGCATCTTTGATCAGGTTATAAATGGCAGGAGCTATTTCTTTAAAAGTAGGTTGGTCGGCCACCATCTCGTTGGTTATTCCGTGTATGTCACTGGCGTCTTTGGGGATTGGCATTTCGGGATTGACCCGCCACGTATGGGTTTCTTTATGCTGGTTGGGATGCAGTTTAAGCACCGAAATTTCGACAATCCGGTCGGTGGCCAGGTGGGTGCCGGTGGTTTCTAGGTCAAAAAAACAAATGGGTTTTACTAATTCCAGATTCATAGTACAAGCTTGGGTTTTCAAAGGTATTATTTATACAACCGCCACGGAAATTTTATTGTAAAAAAACCTCAGCTAGCATACATCGGGCACTGCCTCCTCCTAGGGTTTCGATTACGGTGAGGTCACTGCTCAATGGGGTGGTGTATTTTTTTAAAGTAGCCAGTTGTTGCGGACTTAAAGAGTTTAATGCTGCTTCCGACAGTATGGTAAACGATTGGCCTTCTTGATTTTCTACTTCCAACATATTACCGGCAAAACGGCTGACTTGTTCTTCGGTGATGGCTATGATTTCTTTACCGTCTTGTTCCAAGTGTTGTACCACATTTTTACGTTCCTTTTTGTCGTCGATGCTATCCAGACAAATCACAGCAAAGCGACTACCCACACACATCATCACATTGGTATGATAGATAGGTAGGCGTTGGTTATTAACGGTTTGGAAAGCAGTAAAAATAACCGGTGTATATTCAAAATCTTCACAAAATTCGATTACCAACTCCTCGTCCGCTCGAGGCGAAAGAGCACAATAGGCTTTGCGGTTGACTCGATCGAGAACCAAGCTTCCGGTTCCTTCCAAAAAAAGGCCTTCATCCTCCGCTTCGGAATAGTCGACAATATGTTTGATTTCAAAACCGTTGTCTTCTACTAGCTCCAATACTTCTTCGCGTCTTTCCCGGCGTCGGTTTTCGGCAAACATGGGGTAGAGCGCCACATCGTTGTTTTCGTGAAAAGAAATCCAGTTGTTGGGAAATACCGAGTCGGGGGTATCCAGGCTGCCGTCATCATCAAAAATGATAACGCGAATACCTGCTTGTCGCAGTTTGGCCACCAAACCATCAAATTCTTGTTGGGCAAGTTGGTTGACATCCACAGCGGGTTGGTTTTGAAATTGGGTTTGGTAATAATTATTGACCGCCGTTTGTTCGTTGAGCCGGAAGGTAGCTGGACGAACCATTAAGAGGGTATGGGTGGTTTGTTTTGTTTTCATAGTAATTTTATTTAGGGTGTGCTCCCCGAATTATCTATTAATCTCTTTGAAGGGGTAGGGTACTACACCGTAGTAAACCCTCTTGTTTGGCGATTTCGGCGTAGGGTACTTCCTCTACCGTAAATCCTTTCTCTCGGAGCCAAAGATTGAGTCGGGTAAAGTTTCTTTCAGAAATTACTACCTCGGGGGAGATAGAAAAAACATTGCAAAACATATGGTACATTTCTTCTCGAGTGGTATGAAATAAATTTTCTTTACCAAAGAGTTTTACCAGGTACATATAATCGGCTTCTTCTCGGAAACCTTGTTTGTAGATAATCCCTTTGTCCGTTCCCACGGGTTGGAAACAACAGTCGAGGTGCAAGGCATTATCGCGGGGTTCTATTTTGGACTTCACCAAGTCAAATTCTTTTACTTTTTTGTGGGGAAACATTTGTTTGATGTAATCTACTCCCAACATATTGGTACGGGCCGTGATGTAGTCTTTATAGTCACTTCCTTTGTAGGTACCAATAAAAATATAGTCGTTCCACAAAATAACATCGCCCCCTTCGATATGGGCTTCTTCCGGGGGGCGGATAACTTTGTTGGGGTCCACTTGGTCAATAATGTAGCGAATGGCTTCTAATTCTCTTTCCCGATCCGGAAGTATGTTGGCTTTAACGAAAACATCATCGATGACAAAAGCGATATCTCGAGCAAAAATTTGGTTATAATCTTCGATGATTTGAGGTCGAAAAACCTCTACATCGTATTTTTTTAAAACTTGTGCTACGGCCTCCATCTCGGGTATCATATCTTCGTTTTTGGGATAGGTACCCGCCAAGATATGTTCCAAAGATTTGGGGTCATAAGCCTCTTCGGCCGTTGGAGTGGGACCGTTGCTTTGTGCGGTTCCCAACACCACCGATCGTAATCGGGAGGTTTCGTTTTTAATGTTGAGTTGTATCATGCTATTGCTTTTAAAACCACTTCGTGTAACCCACAATGAGAGGATTCTATGTATAACAAAACTCCATTAGGTAAAACCTGATGGAGTAGTCTGTCTATATGAAAACCCGCTTTATCGTTGGTCGATGGGAACAAAAGCGCGTACTTGTTGACCCATATACACTTGTCGGGGTCTTCCGATCGGTTCTTTATTAAGACGCATTTCTCTCCATTGGGCAATCCAACCGGGTAGTCTTCCGAGCGCAAACATCACCGTAAACATATCGGTAGGGATTTCGAGGGCTCGGTAAATGATACCCGAGTAGAAATCGACGTTAGGATATAAGTTTCTGGATTTGAAATATTCATCTTCTAGAGCCGCTTTTTCAAGTCCTTTGGCTATATCTAATACCGGATCTTCAATACCTAAAGCACTCAATACTTCATCGGCTGCTTTTTTAATGATTTTTGCTCTGGGGTCAAAGTTTTTATAGACGCGGTGTCCAAAGCCCATCAATCGGAACGGATCGTTGCGGTCTTTGGCTTTGGCTAAGTATTTCTCGGTATCACCACCATCGGCACGGATGGCTTCTAACATTTCAATAACCGCTTGGTTAGCTCCTCCGTGGAGAGGTCCCCACAAGGCCGCTATACCTGCAGAAAGCGAAGCAAACAATCCGGTGTGAGCAGAACCCACAATTCGTACGGTAGAGGTAGAGCAATTTTGCTCGTGATCGGCATGTAAAATTAACAATTTGTCGATGGCATCAATCACCACCGGGTTGGCTACGTATTCTTCATTGGGTTTGTGAAACATCATTTTGTGGATGTTGTGTACATAGCCTAGTGAGGTATCGCCGTAGTTAAGCGGTAAGCTCACTTTCTTACGCATGGTCCAAGCAACCAAGACCGGGAATTTGGCCAAAATTTTGACAATAGCCCGATACATTTCTTCCTCAGAATCGACATTCACCGCCGAAGGATTAAAAGCAATTAAGGCATTGGTTAAAGACGTCAATACACCCATAGGATGAGCAGATTTCGGGAAACCGTCCAAAATCTTCTTCATATCTTCATCCACTATAGATTGGCCTTTGATATCCTTATGAAATTTAGCGAGTTGTTCGGCATTGGGAAGTTCACCAAAAATGAGTAGGTAACAAACTTCTAAGAAAGTAGCTCGTTCTGCCAATTCTTCGATAGGGTAGCCCCGATAGCGAAGAATGCCTTTTTCTCCGTCTAAAAAAGTGATGGTGCTTTCACAAGAACCGGTGTTTTTATAACCGGGGTCTAACGTAATCACCCCCGCTTCGTTACGAAGATTTTTAATATCAATGGCGGTTTCGTTTTCGGTGCCTTCAATGATTGGAAGTTCGTATTTTTTTCCGTCTATTTCTAAGGTTGCAATTCGTGACATATATTATAGGATGTGTAATTTTTTTTGAAGCTCGTGCGAAGGTACAAAATATTACAGTAAAAGTGCAAATTAGAAATTTTAAAGTTTTTGTAAAAAAAAAATTAAAACAATTTGAATTTTTTGACCGTATTTTTTTTAAATCAATGGGAATAAGAACTAAAAAATGGAATAGTTTTGTAAAAAAAATAGTAGTTATGAAAAGAATTGGACTTTTGTTTTTATGTTTAGTTGTTTATAATCAGTTAGTTGCTCAATATACCACCCCGGGTACCGGAGTCGATTGGACTTTAGACGATATCGCGGCGGCCAGTCCGACTACGCTTACCTTATCGGGAGATACCTACACCTTACACGAAGACTTAATTATCGCTTCCCCCGATATAGTACGTATTGACACTAATTTGACTTGGTTGATTGAAGCCGATTTACGCATCACCGTTTTCGGGTCGTTTTTAGTAACGGGTGAGGCCGTGACTATTCGAGCGGCCGATAGCGAACAACCGTTTGACGGTTTTCGTTTTGAAGAATTTTCAGAAATTTTGATTCAAAATACCCTATTAGAATACGGGGGCGGATTGCAAGTTTTGACTGAAAATTTTACTTTGGATAACAGCACGGTGCGTTACCAGCACTCGGGCACAGCCACCGGAGGTGCTATCGCACTTTCACGCGGTATGCCGGTGCTTACCAACAATACTATTAGTTTTAATGACAATCCGGCGATCAGTTCGGCAGCCAATGCCAGTGTATCACCCCTTATATCTGGTAATCATATCGAAGCCAATAACCAAACAAACAACAACCGACCACAAATCAATTTGGGGCCTACTCGAGCTAGCGATACCTTAAGAATTATTAACAACACGCTAATCGGAGATCGGGATTTGATGATGGCCGGAGGTATAGCCTTAGCCAATTTGGTAGGGGGGACTATACTGGCTCAAATAGAAGGCAATACGATTCGTGATAATCGCTACGGAATCACCATTGTTGGTCCGACCCAACACGTTATTATTAGCCATAACATCATTGAAGATAACGACACTCAAGGTGATCCCATGTTGGGAGGTAGTGGTATTAATTTAAATGCTCCTACGGGCGGTCAAGAGGTGTGGGTGTACGAAAATCAAATTCGTCGAAATCTATGGGGAATCACAATACAAGGACCGGTGGATGCTAATTTGGGTGATGATGCCAACAATCCCGGTGGGAATGTTTTTGCCGACAATGGAAATAACGGTGAAGTCTTTGCTATGTACAACAACGGTCCAGAAATCATTCCGGCCCAACACAACTGTTGGATTGAAGGTGTAGAGATTACTCTCGAAGAGGCCGAGGAAGTTATTTTTCACAAGGTAGACGACCCATCTTTGGGCGAGGTGATTTTTGATCCGGTGTGTCAGTTTGTTGCCGTAGACGAATTCGATTTTGACAGCTTTGTTTTGTATCCAAATCCGACGCAAGACGCAGTTTGGTTTGACAACAGTTTTGGTTTTGAAAAACTTCGCATACGCGATTTGAGCGGAAAAACGGTTTACGAAAGTTTGTTGATTCCCGGAACCAATAAGATTGAGTTTATATTGCCTTCCGGATTGTATTTCACCGAATTTACAATTTCAGGAAAATCGGTTGTCAGAAAATTAGTGGTAAAATAAACCGAATTCATTTTCTGTCGAAAATCATTTTTAAGCACCCTGTGATGCTTTACTTTTGCATGCTATGAGTAAAGACGAATATTTATCCAAATTAGAACTTTCGAAAGAAGATATGCAATGCTACGCCTACAAAGTGGCGGATGCCATAGTCGACCATTTTGATACCCAACACACTAAAAGTCCCGTGGTCCATGCCTCACGAGAGGAAATGGACGAGGTGTTTGTGGAAACTCTTCCTGAAGAGCCTTCAGATCCGTATCAGGTTTTGCAATATGTGTTGGACGAAGTGATGACGCACTGTAATGTGGTCAGTCATCCGCGTTCGTATTCGTTTGTACCCGGGCCGAGCAATTATATCAGTGCCATGGCCGATAGCCTAAGCAGTGGTTTTAACGTTTTTGCAGGAGGTTGGGCCGCTTCTCCGGCGGCTGCCGAAATAGAAATTGTCACTACCAACTGGCTGTTACAATTATTTGGGTTTCCGGTGAAAAAAGGGGGAGGTATTTTTACGAGTGGCGGTTCCATGGCCAATCTTACGGCTTTAATCACTGCACGCAATGTAAAATGCGGTGATGATTTCGCGAAAGCGATAATCTATTTATCAGATCAGGCACATTCTTCGAATATTAAGGCCATCAGAATGTTGGGTTTCAAAAAAGAACAAATTCGGATTATTCCCACCGACATGGAATTTAAAATTTCATTAAATAAACTAAAAAATGCCATTGCCAAAGACCGTTTGGAAGGTTGGCAGCCGTTTTGTTTTATAGCTTCTGCAGGAACCACCAATACCGGAACGGTAGATCCGTTGAAAGAACTTGCTGTTATTTGCAAGAAAGAGGACATTTGGTTACACGTAGATGCCGCTTACGGTGGGGCAGCAATTTTATCGACTCACGGGAAAAAAATATTAGCCGGAATAGAAAAAGCCGATTCCATCACCGTTGACCCTCACAAGTGGTTTTACCAACCCTACGAAATAGGTTGTTTATTGGTGAGAAATCACAAATGGCTGAGTGCTACCTTTACCGAAAAACCCGAATACCTGCGTGATATTGAAGGCAATGAGTCTGAAATCAATTTTTACGACCGAGGAATCGAACTCACGCGGCGTTTTAGGGCGTTAAAATTTTATATGTCGCTGAAGACTTTCGGACTTTCTTCGTTTCGAAAAGCTATAAATTACAATATTTCTTTGGCGGAAAAAGTAGAAAGTTTACTCCGTAAAAGCGATACCTGGGAAGTCATTTCCCCGGCTACCTTAGCGGTGATTAATTTTAGATATCATCCTATCGGGAAAAACCTATCAGAACCGGAGTTGGATGCCATCAACCAGAAGATTTCGAAAGCGGTGACACAATCGGGGCATTCGCTTTTGGTGACCACCATTTTAAACAAACAAGTGGTATTGCGCATGTGTTTAATCAACCCCCGAACCACTTTGCAGGATGTGAAAAGCACTCTCGAATTGTGTGAAAAATATGCCACCTCATGAAGATGGATACACTTATCTTAGGAGGCGGTGCCGCTGGATTTTTTACCGCAGTTAATCTGGGTAAAATGTCACCGGATAGGCGAATTGTTATTTTGGAAAAAAGCAATCAAATACTCGCTAAGGTTAAGGTTTCGGGAGGAGGACGTTGCAATGTTACCCACGCCGAATTTATTCCTTCTGAATTAGTAAAAAATTATCCCCGAGGCGAAAAAGAACTACTCGGTCCGTTTCACCGGTTTATGACGGGCGATGTGATTACTTGGTTTGAAGAGCGTGGGGTTACTTTAAAAACCGAAGCCGACGGCCGTATGTTTCCGGTGACTGATTGTTCGCAAACTATCTTGGATTGCTTTTTGAAAGAAGCCCAAAAGTATGGTGTGGAGGTATTGAAAAATCAATCTGTAATCGATTTTTACAGAGAAAATGAGCAGTGGAAAGTGCTCACTAAAAAAGGAGAGTTTTTTTGTCAAAATTTGGTCATCACCACCGGAAGCAGCCCGCAGATATGGAAATTACTCAAAAAACTATCACACACCATCATCCCTCCGGTGCCGTCTTTGTTTACCTTCAACATCAAAGACCCGCGCATAACGGATTTATCTGGAATTTCTAAAAAAGTTTCGGTAAAAGTATTGGATTCCAAACTTGAAAGCGAAGGTCCTTTGCTGGTTACCCATTGGGGAATGAGCGGCCCGGCGATTTTAAAACTATCGGCTTGGGGGGCTAGAAAACTTTTCGATTTAGATTATCGATTTTCCATACAAATCAATTGGTTATTCGATATAGATAAAGAAAGGGCTATTACATATTTACAAAAAATAAAACAAGAAAACGGCAAGCAATTAGTATCCAAATATCCACATTTTGAATTGCCTAAAAGGCTGTGGCAGAATTTGGTGAAAGCTTCAGAAATTAATTCGGAAGTTAAATGGGCGGAGGTTACCAAAAATCAGCTTACAGAATTTGCATCACAAATCACCGAAAGTATTTTTAAGGTAGAGGGAAAAAGTACATTCAAAGAAGAATTTGTCACTGCCGGCGGGGTAGATTTAAAAGAAATTAATTTTAAAACCTTTGGCAGTAAGCTACATCCAGGCTTGTATTTTGCGGGTGAAGTTCTCAATATCGATGCGGTTACCGGAGGTTTTAACTTTCAAAACGCCTGGACAGGCGGCTATATTGTAGCTCGGAGTATTATGGGTTCACCCAAATAGACCACGAGAATTTTCCCCTAATAACTCCCGTGGTCTCGACAAATAGTTAACGTTTAACTAATTTGTGGGTGCTGATGTGATTATCCGCCTGAATTTTTACCACATAGAGGCCGGATCGTAAATGTTGGACACTAAGGCTAGTTTGAGTTGCATTCAGGGTTTGTTGTACTACTACTTTACCGCTGATATCGTAGATTGAAATTTTTTGGATAGCTGTTTGTGCTTGTACATATAGCTGTTGCTGTACCGGATTGGGATAGAGCAGTATTGGGGATTCTTGATGTTCTTCCATCGATAGTTCGGTATTGATACCAAAAATGGTTTCGTAGGTTTTTCCTTCAAAATTTACGGTTACTTCATAGACCCCATCCACCCAATTTTCATCGATAGACCAATTCCACTGTGCCCAAGCAGTGGCGTAAAATTGTCCGAAATCAGACATCCAAGTGAAGTCAGAGATTACAGTCCCTTGGGGATTGGAAATTTGTATTTCTACTGGAACGTCATTTTTTAAATCTCTAAAAAACATTCGTAAAAAGAGTTGATCACCGGGTTCAAAATTGAGCTCTTCGTAGGTGTTTTCAACATGGGGGCATTGGTCGTCAAAATCCCCTGAATAGTGGGTTGATAGCCTATTGATGGTAGAAACATAATAAGGTTCTTGTTCTACCCACCACGACTCGTTGTTCATACTGTTACAGGATCCTTGGAAAGGATCGATTACTTGGTTGGTGTTGTCTCTTACCTCAAAGTGTAAATGTGGAATAGTACTACTGCCCGAACTGCCGGCCAAGCCTAAAAATTCACCTGCTTCCACTGAATCACCTACTTCTTTAGAAGTGATACCACCATTTTTAAAGTGCATATAAATGGTTCGCGATCCATTGGCGTGTTCCAACACAATACCATTCCAATTCGGATTGCCATTGTTGAGACAGTTTAAGTCGTAAAAACCGTCTTTTTTTTGAACGATTACTCCAGGGGCGGCAGCAACAATTTCCATCACATCTTCTTGCATACGTTTCCATGGGTAGGGCCACAAAATATAATCGGTTCCTTGGTGATTGCCCGAAGCCCAGTCGTAGGTGCGATTTTCACAGTAATAGTCCAATAATTGATTGTTGGGAGTCAAGTTGTGATCCACCAAATAATTAATGGTGTGGTAGCCGTAGTCTCCAAAACCCGATTTGGCTCGGATAGGTTCAATAAAAGCCACACTGCCACGTGAGTCAAAAGCCCGAGGATTTTTTCTGAGTATTTCTTTTTTATTGTTTTCAATTTCTTGAAAAAGCTGCGTCCGGTCTGTTTCGGTTAAACATTCGGTTTTTTCAAATACAACGGGTTCTCCATAAAAGGATAAGGGTGGATTGATCGATTGAGAAAAACTAAAAGGTATACAACAGAGACTGAGTATCCCTATATAAATTGATTTCATAGGCATAGATTTAAGTTTATATTTTTATAATTTTATGAGTTATTGCTGGTTGATTTTCAAGGATCAGGGTAATGAAATAGATACCACTGGGGGCCTCCCAGTATATAGCCCCCATCCGGAGTTGGTTCGAGTGCATACACAACATCAAGGCCGTTTCCGCCGATGGTTTTTTGCCATTGTATAGCTGGATCTTGAGCTTTTATAAAGCTAAAAATCACTAGCAATATGGGTGTGAAGAATGATCTCATAATTTTGAGTTTGATGGGTTAATTTTTAGTGAATAAATTTTTTCCGGTCCACCCACCTCCCACTACTAGTAGGAGTAGTCCGGTAAGGCGCATCCAGCCCCAAGAACCTCCTTTAGGGCCTTTCATTTTAAAGGTAAATACAGATTGTCCGAAGCTGTCTTTGTCTAATTTTACCTCTTTGGCTTCTTGGGGAAATTCGATGATATATGTTTGTTGTATCATACCCCCAAATTCTGGGGGACTAGTGACTAGCATAAATTTTTTGTCGGTGAGTTCGGTAACGTGAGCATTTTTCTGGCCGGTTTCAAGGGTCCATTGTCCTCTTTTGTCGATTTTACAAACTCCCAGTGCCTTTAGAGTGAGTGTAAACGAGCGATTCATATCGTCTTTTTCCAATTTGAAATTCTCCAAAAAATAGGTGGGCATGGTTCGCTCCATTTCTCGTTTTAAGGCTGCTGGATTATTTCCCAACGAGTTGTTCCAGATTTGCCATTGTTGGGCGTTGAGAGTCATTGCTAGCGTAAGTTTGGCATTACCTATGGAGTCTAATTTCATTTCCAATTTTTGCTGGGTTTGAGCTTGGACAAGCCCGGTTGTTACCATTAAAAAAAAGCTGATTAATAAGGTTATAGTTTTCATACAAAAAAGATTTAGCGGATACTGTTATAGACTTGATTAATTGTTGAACTGTTTTGGTTGTAGAGATAATCGTAGGTACCTACGGCTACTAAACGAAGCCCGTTTTGACCTGTAACTATTTTACCAATCCAGTTGAGGCTGTTGCCCTGAGAATAAGTTACACCTACCACTTGGTTACCGTTGATTTGATATTGCAGTTGTTGTCCAAAATTGGCCAGACTGCCTCTTACGGTTTCCAGGAGCTGTTGTGGGTTGGAGGTAGAAACATCAAATACCGACACACTCACCTCTTGGTTGGCCGAAAGTATATTGGCCGTTAAAATAGGTAGTTCTGGGTAAGGGTAGGAATAGACTTGCCAGCCCTGAGGTACCGAAAAAGAAAGGGCGTTACCACCCCCCGAGTAGGTAGTGCCCCCACCGCCCCCACTATAGTTGGAATGGTTACTAGAGGCATAACCCGAATAATTATTAGACCAATTGGCTACAATATCGTCTACTTTGGTTCTTAGAAAGGTATCATCGGGTAAATACATCGGGGTAATCCCTTTTTGGTTAGCCACGTGTATATCGACCATGGTATAGCGAGGATCTCCCATTTGAGCGTATTGCATAAATTCTTGGAGTTGCTTCATTCCCATTTCAAAGGCCTGTTCGGCGGAAGCTATTTGTCCTAATCCTTGTCCGCCGATACCGGTAGCTTCGATAGCATAAAACTGTCCGTTGAGTTTAAAACCGGGGTAAGCATGGCCGGGTACCATAAAGATTATAGGCTCCAAACCGGCATTTGATAAGACACTGGCATACAACAAGCTTAACTCCAGGCAAAGTCCGGTATTCCCGGTGATTACCTCCCGAGGCAATCGATTGTGTTGTGACATTTGCGAGTAGTCTTGTAGGCTAGAGGGTATACCTTTGGTACCGCTATAAACCATGCCCGATTGTAGGGTAGCTTGGTAGATGCCGGCTAAAAACCGAACGGCTTCCTGAGGGTCTTTGTTGACCGAAGCGGCTTCGCCTTGGAGTATTTTTTCTTGGATATTTTGGGTATAGTATTGTACGATAGGATCGTTGGGGGTTACAAAACATGCCAGTAGTACATCGTTGTCGTACACGTCAGACCATTCCGATATTTCTTCATTAGGTACATTGGTAAACATAAATTCGTTGCGGTTGGTCAAGCGAAAAGAAAACTCTTCTTCGATGGTTTGTTCTTCATCAGCGCCTTTCCATGTAATCTCAATCTCTACTTTTTCACGTGATTCGGTGGTTTTATTGGTGATTGAGTTGTCAAATTTGGGATAACACAGTACGGCTGCAGTTTGGCCGGAATACATTTCGCCGATGGTTTCCAAATCGGTCCATTCAATTAAACCGGGTATGCGGTATCGCACTTTAACATCCTCCAACACTTGCTTTGAAGTGTTGGTTATTTTAGCTTTAAACAAGTAAAATTTTCCGTCGTAGGCTTCTTTATTCCCATAGACATTATGGGCGGCCGGCATCAGGTTGGGAATGCTGTTAATTTCTATATCGAGCAAGGATTTGCCAGAAGAATTAAAAGCATAACTGAGTGCGAACAATACAATACCCAGTAGGGCGATTGCCAGTGGAGTAAAACGTGGGTTCATAAGTGGATATTTTGATTAGTTATTCTAATATCTAATCGAAATACCTGCTAAATGTCATCACTGTGAGCGTCTTTTTTTAAAAAAATAATAGAAAATAATTATACATACTAGTAGAAGTACAATTCCTAACAAAAGGCTGGGAAAGGTATTGGAGGAATTAAACGCTATGGCTGTAGTGTCTCCTATCAAGACCAGTCCGGCCCAATATTCGGGGGCTACGGTCCGGCCTTGGTGATTGGTTAAATAGGTGAGTTTGGCCTGTTGTAATGCCCGGTCTTTATCCATCCCTTTTTTTAGGTTGCTATAGAAATAATCTACCAAGGTAGAGCTGGATTCTTCGTCTATTTCCCAGAGGCTAGTCAATATACTTTTACTACCCGCGAAGTTAAATGCGTGTGCCAAGGAAATCATGCCTTCTCCGGGCTGGTGGGTAGGTTTTCCAGTTTCACAAGCGGTGAGTATGGTTAGGTCGGAAGTGAGGGGGATGTTGTAAATTTCGTAGGTATAGAGCGAATTATCTTCCAGCAGCTCGTGTTGGTTATTTTTAGCAAAAATCAAACGGGATAATTCGGGGCTGATGTTGTTAGATTCTGCGTGGGTAGCGATATGAATTATTTTGTGTTGGTTGGCTTGTTGTACAAATAGGTTTTTTACAGCTTGATCATGTATAAAATAAGTTCCATCAAACAGTTGCGCATAATTAATCACCAGTTGTTTACTAAAGGGTTGTGGTAGTAAAGTCAGGTACGACTCATCGATGGCGGTAGAGTCAGCCATGTTACAAAGGTATTGCTCTTTCATTTCGGTGTTAAACACGGGGGCAAATGCTATGTAATTAGTGGTGTAAGATTTGTCCCATGATTTGGGGTTTACCATCAGCAAACTATAATTATACGAAATCACATACTGAGAGAGTAAGCTATGGGTGGCCAATTGATCAAAATTTTGAATTGGGGTAGGAGTGAGTATTTCAAAACTCAGGTTAAAGAGTTCCCCATCGGGTATTATGATTAGCTTTTCAGTGTGTAGATAAGATTCCAGGGGTAGCCACAAATGTTGGTAAAGTTCATACAGCAATTGTCCGGTTGTAATGGCGTCAAAACTATGTTTAGGTATTTCGTTAATATGATTTTTAATGGGCGGGTAGTCTAAGGCAATTATTTGTTTATGTGAATTTGTCAGTACTACCACAAATAACTCTTCGTCGATAAAGAGATATCGAATCAGGGTGGTTTGAGGTTCTATGTTTTGTTGAATGCCTTCGAGCTGGGTAACCACCGAGGCATATTTCATTTTGTAGTATTTTGGATAATCCTGTTGTAGGCTATCCAAAAACTGCTTCCATAGTTGTTGGGCCTCAAAAAAGGGCTTTAAATTGCCTTTTTCGGTATGTAACGATTGGGTGATTTTGGATTTTAGGGTTTGTTCGCGTTGAAGTATGTTTTGCGGTATAATTGCTGAGCTGTCGGTTTCTCTCAAATGCAAACGGGAGCGAATGCGGTAATAGATACTCGATTCGTGTAGGGTGAGCAGGTCGTCTAAATAGCGTTGATTTTGGGTTAAGCGGTAGAGTTCCCATTGTATTTTTTTAGCAAAATCAAACAATTGTGCATTCTCGGCTAAGAGTAGTGTAACGTCTTGGTGGTTGACTACGCTTTGTCTACGTTGGTCTAAAATAGAGATTCCTTCTTCCATTTGCTGGAGTAGGTTTTCTAATAGCGGTTGGCTGAGTTGGGGTGCGGCTCGGTACTGTGCTTGACTGTTTATGAGTAGTGCTTTGGGTTTGCGATACACCCATAAAATAGAATCGGTGGTAGCGTGTAGGCTATCGGGTTGAAAGCGCAGGGCTTCTTGACTGTAATAAATAGCTTGTGGATAATCTTTTAGCAGGTAGTACACCTCGGCCAAATTGATAGTATGGTAGAGGTCTTGGAGGGTATTTTTAAAATCATTTTTTTTGGTCAACTGATAGATTTCAGTGGCTAGGGGGAGTGCCTTATCGGAGTAGTTGTTTTTAGCATAAAAGAGTGAAAATTCCAATAGTTGGTCCATATGGTCTTTAGTATATTGACCTTTCATCACTTGGCGGTATACCGATTCGGCTTTTTGGTAATAGGTAAAAGCGGTATCGGTTTGATGGAGTAGCTCGGCGGCTTGGCCTTTGGTAGCCAAAGCGGCTGCGTACCAATACAAACTTTGTTGCGGATTTTTCTCGAGAATGGCTACCGCTTGTTGAATGAGATCCCAAGCACCTTGACCGTCTAGATTGGCCATTTTGGCTTCTGAAAGCAGAATCTGAGAGATAACCAAATTGATATTGTCTTTATCAAACAGCCGTTGTTTTTTTTGGTAGGCGTATTCGATGAGGTATTGGGTTTTTTGATGTTCCCCGATGGTGTTGTAAAAAGAAGCCAGATTTTCAATGGCAATTAATTGGTGTTTTTTGGCTTGAAACACGCGACCTTCGTCGGACGACTGCTGAATAAACCGTTCGTAACCCTGAATCGCCTCTTGCACATAGCTAATAGCACGGTAGTTTTTTCCTTGGGCATTCATCAAAATGGACAGGTTCATCTTTACTAAAGCCGGTCGGTAGTATTGGTTGAGCAGGTCGGTATTATCGGTCTTAGCTAATACTTCCACTGATTTTTCAAAATAATAGGCCGAGCTGTCGAGTTGGGATTCGTACCACATAATTCCGCCCAAGGCGTTGTATATAATTTGAAAGGACACATAGTCTTGGGCGTCGTATTGGTTTTGAAGGCGGAGTGCTTTGTTATAGTGTTTTTTGGCCAGCTGAAAATTGCCCATACCCGAGGCGTTGTAACCCAGACTGTATTCGATATCGTGAATTTCGGCTACTTGCGGTTGGTTCATTTTTTCGGCGAAAGCCAAAGCCCGCACTAATAATTCGTAGGCCATTTGCGAATTGCCGTAATTGGAGTGTAACCAAGCCAGTTCTTGCAATGCTTTTTTGGCTACGTGGTGATTTCCGTTACGAACGATGTATTCGGTGAGCTGTTGGGCTTGGGCAATCGATAGGTTTTGCTGTTGTTGGTTGAGTTTTAAACTCGCTGCTAGTGGAATATAGCGCACCAAGGAATCGTAATTTTTAACCGACTGGTAGTAGGCGATGGCCTTTTGGATTTGGTTTTTTGCTGTGGTTAGTGAATCGGTGGCGAGGAGGTTTTCGATGTGTTTGGTTTGGAAATTTGGCGTTTGTCCATACAGCCCGTGGATGCCCATCCACATTCCAAGTAGTAGTATCCACCGAGTCTTTTGTTTCATAGTTATCGGTTGTTAATGGCTTCTAACAGCCGTAGGTTTCTCTCGGTGTCCGACTGTTGGAGCAGTTGTTGTGCCGCATCAAAGTCGCCGTGTTTGACCAGTACTAAAGCTTTATAATACAGTGCATCTTGATTAAAAATACTCGGTTTATTTTGAAGTGCTTGATCGATATAGGGTAGGGCTTTTTCAGTTTCTCCTAGGGCTAAGTAGGTAACTCCCACAAAGTACTGAAGGGTATCGTTGGTGGGTTTTTGGTCTAAGAGTGGGAGCCATTTGTTGAGTGCGGTTTGGTAGTTTTTTTGTTTGTAATCGACCATACCCTCAAAAAATTTGAAATTTTCGGTGGTACTCATGGTGGTGGGCAGTCCCGGATCGGGTACAAAATGGCGGGCATAAATCTTTTCGGAGGTATTTGAGAAATCGACCAGCAGCCATAAAATCAGTACGGCGGCTACGGCTGCCACGGCGCTGTACATCCACGGACGTAAGGAGCGGGTAGCACTAGGTTTGGGCGGGTGTAATGATTGGTGAAATTCGTTCATTTTTTCGCGTAAAGCGTAGGTTTCAATACCCTCAATCAGTAGCTTGAGCTCGTCGGCTTGCTGTTGAAGTTGGGGATTGTCAGCCAGTTCGTTTTCAAACTGTTGGCGTTGCTGTGGACTCATTTGTTCCAGGCAGTACGCTTCTATTCGGTCCCAAGTTTCGGGGGGGATGTGATCAAAGGCTTTCAAAACGATTTATTTTTTAGAGCCGCTTGGGCGATTTCTTTTAATTTTTGGATACAGCGGTATTTTTTATTTCGGGTAGAGGCCTCGCTGATGTTCAGGTTTTTGGCAATTTCCCGTAAGGGCTTTTTAGAAAAATAAAAATCAGTAAGTAGTTGTTTACAGGCGTTACCCAATTGCGAAAAAGCTTGTTGGGTGACAGTCGTTTGGCGGTCTTCCTCTTGAAAATCGAGGGTAGTTTTGGGTTCGTGAGTTAGGGTTAAGTGAGGCGGTAGCGGTTGGTTTTTCTTAAAGGCCGCTGACCGCAAATAATCGGTCCATTTGTTTTTGGCAATTTGATAGAGATAGCCCTCGATAGCGGTTGGGTTTTCGGGGGTAAAGTGACCGGCCCGGATATTTTTCCACATGGCTAGAAAGGCTTCTTGATAAATGTCTTTGGCCTGCTGGGAGCTACCTTGGTTTTGCACAACAAACATTTCTGTCTTTTTAAAATTATCTGTATATAGCTTGTTTAAAACCAAGGAGTTATTGGTTTTAATAGCTCGAATAATTTGTTGTTGGTACTCGATTTCCGCCATGGTTTTCCCAAAAGTAGGGAGAAAGGTACCAATATTTTTTAAAAATCAACTTACTTTATTCTCACATCGTAGGAGTATCTAAATGTCATCATTTTGCTTTTGCACCGGCGGTTGAATTTGTATCTTTGTGATTTGAACTACTTATATGACCGAAACCGCCTTTTTACCGCAAGCCCCGATAGAGTTGCCTGAGCGTGGGCAACTGGCTTGCCAATCGCCCAGCAATATTGCCTTGGTTAAATATTGGGGCAAACACGGCGACCAGCTGCCTTGCAATACTTCTATTAGTTTTACCTTGTCACACTGTCATACCCAGACCCGTTTGATTTTTGAGAAAAAAAAGGAGGCGGGCTTTTCGGTGGAGGTTTGGTTAGCCGGTGAGCGTACGGCCGATTTTGAACCCAAAATCCTTCAGTTTTTTAATCGGATAGGTGCTTATGTGCCTTTTGTGGAGTCGTACCATTTTCGGGTAGAGACGGAGAATTCTTTTCCGCACAGCAGTGGTATAGCTTCCTCGGCCAGTGGTATGAGCGCGTTGGCTTTGGCTTTGGTGGCTTTGGAGCAAAAGTACGGTTTAGCTCCATTATCCGAAGAGGTAGCCACCCGTAAAGCTTCCTTTTTAGCCCGCTTGGGTTCGGGAAGTGCCAGTCGGAGTTTGAGTGGTTCGGTGGTGGTGTGGGGCGAGCATCCGCAGATATCGGGCAGTAGTGATTTATACGGTATTCCGTGGCCCGGTAAATTGCACCCGGTTTTTGAGAATTACGGCGATACGATTTTAATAGTCGATGCCGGTCCCAAAACCGTTTCCAGCAGTGCCGGTCATGACTTGATGCACAACCATCCTTTTGCGGCCCAGCGTTTTGAACAAGCCCAGCAACAGGCCAATCGATTGCAGACGGCTTTGGAACAGGGCGATGTGGATCGGTTTATCGAAATTGTAGAACTCGAAGCGCTAACCCTGCATGCGATGATGATGACCTCTCAGCCGTATTATTTATTGATGCGTCCGGCGACTCTACAAATTATCCAAGCTGTGTGGCAATTTCGGCGTGAGACCGGAAGCCGGGTTTGCTTTACCTTAGACGCCGGTGCCAACGTACATTTGTTGTATCCCTCCAGTGAAAGAGAAACCGTCACTTCGTGGATTCAGCAAGTGCTGTCGGTTTATTGTGAAAACGGCCAATATATTACCGATCAATTGGGTTCGGGGGCGGTGATTACCGAGCCGGTTCGTGAATTACCCATTGCGCAATAAGGATGGCAGGCTTGGTCTTACAGTTGGAACCCCATCGGGTAGAATGTGGAACGGACGAAGCCGGTAGAGGTTGTTTGGCCGGACCGGTTACGGCAGCGGCGGTGATTTTACCGCAAGACTTTAGCCACCCGGTGCTGACCGACAGCAAGCAACTCAGTGAGTTACAACGGCGGCAGTTGCGGCCTTTGATTGAAGAGCAAGCCTTGGCTTATGCGGTGGTGCATGTGTCTATGGACGAGATCGACCGGATGAATATTTTACAAGCCTCGATTACGGCTATGCAACGCGCTATTGCGCAATTGACTATTCGGCCGGAATTTATTGCGGTGGATGGCAATCGCTTTCGTCCGGTGGAGAATATACCCTACCAATGCGTGGTTCAAGGCGATTCTAAATACCTACACATAGCGGCGGCCTCGGTATTGGCCAAAACCTATCGGGATGCATTTATGGAAAAAATAGATCGGGAATACCCCATGTACCATTGGAAAAAAAACAAAGGTTATCCCACGGTCGAACACCGGTTGGCCCTACAAAAATACGGTCCGAGTCCGTATCATCGAAAAAGTTTTAAGTTACTTCCGGAGCAACTGATGCTGTCTTTTCCGAAGACTGAGAGCAATTAGGACAAATCCCGCGAATCATAAATTGCGTTTCTTGAATTTGATAGCCCGCAGGTAATGAAAATTGGGGCGATACATTTTCGATACAAACCACCCGCTGGCAACCGCTGCAATGAAAGTGTAAGTGGTCGTGGTGGTGTTCGGTTTTGACATCGCAGTCATGGCACAAAGCGTATTGGACACTACCTTCTAGGCCGGTAATTTTATGAATACGTCCTTCGAGCACCAAGCGATCGAGCGCCCGGTAAATAGTGACCCGATCGACCTGTCCCATCATTTCTTGAAAATCCTTGTGTGCCAGGGCAGTATTGCTCTTTTGAAGGATGCTTACGATGGCCTGTTTGGTGGGCGTATTTCGTTTGCGGACTATTTTTTTTTGCAAAATTATTGTGGGTTTAAAATTATTATCGCAACTTTGTTGCGTTTAATAAACCAAGTATTTATGTCTAAAGGTTTTCAAAAAAAGATGGATGTATTGGGTGTATCGGCTGCGGTTTTGTGCTTGATACATTGCCTGTTATTTCCGTTGGTTTTTTTAATTCCTTTAGGCAGTCATCACAATCACTGGATCGACTTGGTTTTTGTACTTTTGGGCATATACGCCGTAGCAAAGGTAACAAAAAATCATCGGTTTCACTGGATCAGTTGGTTGCTTTGGAGTGGTGTTTCGCTGGTAGCAGTATCGGTATTACTTTCTTTTTGGACTCATACGCACACGCCTTGGATGTATGTGGGGGTACTGCTGTTAATCACCGGTCATTTTCTTCATTTTAAAAAAGTACATTAAGCTTTGATTACTGGGTTGGGGTAGGGGTATAAAAAAACCTGCTACACGCGGCAGCAGGTTTTGGTTTCCTTCCGGCCTGGCTCCCCACAGGCCTTTCGGGTGAGAAGGAGTATACAATTCTTGTACCAAACTTTTAGATGCGTAGGTGTGCTAGACTTTCCCTTACGGGAAAAGAGCAGCTACGGACCTTATGGATAAAAAAAACCTACCACCAAGTGGCAGGTTTTTCAACGCCTCCATCCGGCTCCCATTGGATGGTTGGGATTACTACTATTATTTCTTTAACAATTCCTGTACCAAAGTTTTGGGATTAATACTGAACCCACATTGAAATAGATGGATTAGTTATTGTCTATAATTTTTCCATCATTTGAATTTAATTCACTGGAATTTTCAATATTTTCTTGACTTTTTTCAATAGTATTTGAGGCTGTTTCTGTTGTCTTAATCATTTTAGCATTTGAAAGTGACTTATTTATGATGCTGGGATCTTCTTTGGCGCTTTGTTCTTTTGTTTCTAAAATTTTTGGTGCATAAGGAAAACGTTGACTATTATTTGAAATACGTATAGTCCCGTCTTTTGCAACAAATGTTTCATTAGCTCTGGTGGCGGTTATAGACCAAGAAAAAGGAACATTTGATTTCCCGCCTTGTAGCTCAACAACTTCAAAGCCTTGAGCCGTCTTATTGGTAACATATACACCGTTACAATCTCCTTCCAACTGAATAAATACTTTTAAAGGATGCTTGTCGTTTACAATAATATTTTTTACCAAAATGGGGTCTAAGTTTATCTTCGCTTTCCCATTTATCAACCGGCCTATTCCATAGTCTTGAAATAAAACTTCGGGTGTTTCCGGTGCATACATAACAACATCTTTATTTTCTGTGTCCTTGACTATCGTACTTACTGAACCTGTCCCTATTATTTTAAAATTTTGATCATTGTTTCCTCCTCCTGGTGGATCCCACCATCCGCCAACAGCTGACCAACCTCCATAAGCATTTGCAAAATACCCTCCCGCAGAACTAAAAGATCCGTCATTATTATTAATCCCTGTTTGGGTTGCATAACCATAAACACCAAACTGCAAGCCTGTTCCGGCTATACCTGAACCTTCTTCTAACATATTTTGAGTTAATATACCATTCCCTGCTGCTACAAAACCAGTTCCGGTAGTATTTGAAGCAAATGCAGCACCACCAGATCCCATGCCACGCAAAATAGCTCCGGTTGACGGGAAAGAAAGAGCCCCTAAATTTTGCCCCATAACTAAAAGACCTGTGCGATTATCACCTGTTGCTGTTGTGTTCCAAGCAATAGCACCATATCCGGCATTTAATCCTGACTCCAGTATAGCCCCGTTTGCACCATAGCCTCTGACACCAACATTTGATGAATTTCCAAAAACTCCATTTCCAACTCCAGAGCTATTTTGTCCATAAACTCCAGTACCTTCCGAAGAATACCCATTAACCGCATATTGTCCTGTTCCGCCAACAACACGAAAGATATCCCCTGTAATGAATGTAGTTGTATTAATCAAAACTCTTCCGTCAGAGTTTATTCTCATCCTCTCCGTTCCATTTGTCGAAAAACCTAATACATCAGTACCTTGTCTAAAAATTCCCATATTAGTATCAGCACTCCAAGAGTAAAAAGGTAAAGCTTGTGTACCATTGCTCATAGCGTGAACTTGGTTAGCATTTGGTATGGTTAATCGTGCGGTGCCGTTGGTGCGTAGCTGTAATGCTTGTGCATCGGTTGTTCCCACAAAGTTATTGGCAGGATTAGTTCCCGCATTACCGGTTAAGCTCCACGCTGTGGTAGCATCGGTACCGGCATTAAGGCGTACCCAAACGGTACCGTTCCAGTAATAATATCCGGGTGTAACATTATTGGGTGCAGTACCTGCCGTTGCAGTATTGTAAATTAACTCTGAAATTGTTGGTGTGGCCACAGTTGTTGCATCATCGGCGGCCGTAAGTGCAATACGAGGTATCAGTATTCCGCTGTCTGTTGCTTCTACATCTAAAATGGCATCAGGTGTAATGGTATTAATCCCCACTTGGGCGTGGGTGGTAGTCCATAGACAAGTCATGGCCAGGGCCATAAGTAATAGTTTTTTCATAATGCTCCCTTTATAAAAAAATAAATTATTTCAAAGGTAAATGTAATCTCTCTGTAGAATTAAGAAAAGGATGCGGTTCCATCGAGCGGCACTGTACGGGCGTGAGAGTTGTTGTTGTGTAATGTAAGTTATTGATTTATAACATTTTAATAAATTTCGCGACTTGCGAAAAGTGTTAAAAAAAAATCAAAAAAACGCTGGGGAGCGGTGTTAAAAAATGTAAGAAAATGCCTACAAACACCGAAGCCCTACTAATAGGGAGCTGAAAATAAGTAGGGCTTTCGGTTTTGCAATTGGCTCTTAAATTATAGGGGGACTATTTTTTAGTGAGCCTCTTGACGAGGTTTGGAAATAAAATTAGAGTTGGTTGATGATTTAGTTTCTCAACGAGACAAAGGTACGGGAGTGATTTGAAAGGGAATTACTGTAAAACCGTAAATAATGTTAAAATTTCATTTATGAAATTCGTCAATTTTTAATAGGGTAGGTGTGTTTTGGTAGTTTTTTGTTGAGAGGTAGCGGGTACACTGAATCAGGACATAGGAGGCAGGATTGGTTTTGGGAAATAAAACACACCCCTGAAAAAACACACCCCTGAAAAAACACACCCCTGAAAAAACAC
>CAZQQU010000010.1:52921-53085 GCA_964595625.1 uncultured Flavobacteriaceae bacterium
CCCCTGAAAAAACACACCCCTGAAAAAACACACCCCTGAAAAAACACACCCCTGAAAAAACACACCCCTGATTTTTACTCATTGCATTCGTAAAAATCTTCCCCTCTTGCTAGAGGGGAAGGGTGGGGTTATGCTTTTTTGATAGGGGGGATAAACTTAATCAA
>CAZQQU010000010.1:53185-85784 GCA_964595625.1 uncultured Flavobacteriaceae bacterium
CCTGATTTTTACTCACTGCATTCGTAAAAATCTTCCCCTCTTACTAGAGGGGAAGGGTGGGGTTATGCTTTTTTGATAGGGGGGATAAACTTAATCAAATTGAACAGAAAAACACACCCCTGATTTTTACTCACTGCATTCGTAAAAATCTTCCCCTCTTACTAGAGGGGAAGAAACCAAATCAAAGCGGAGCTTTGAACCCCGTTCCATTAGAAAGAACAAAAAAATCTACAATATAATTATCAATGGTTTTTGGCTGATGATATCAGACAAAAAATTTATACCTAAAAAGGGTCCTTTCTTTTCGTTCGTTTGTCTCCAACTTGATTGGGGAGGGACAAGCAAAGAAATGAACGAAAAACTAAATATTTTTCTTTAGCTTTGCTATACCATGTCAAACATCATATTAAAAGCCGAAAACATCTCCAAACAATACCGGCTGGGTTTGGTGGGAACAGGTACCTTGAGTCACGACCTCAACCGTTGGTGGCACAAGGTGCGGGGCAAGGAAGATCCTTATCTGAAAATAGGGGCGGTAAACGACCGCAGTGCCAAAGCCACGGATGAGTACGTATGGGCGTTACAGGACATCAACTTTGAAGTACAACGAGGAGAAGTTTTGGGCATTATCGGTAAAAACGGAGCGGGAAAATCTACGCTGTTAAAAATACTTTCCCGAGTCACCAGTCCTACTACGGGAGTGATAAAAACCCGGGGGCGAATTGCCTCGCTGTTGGAGGTAGGTACCGGTTTTCACCCCGAGTTGACCGGACGGGAAAACATCTTTTTAAACGGCGCTATTTTGGGAATGACCAAGTCAGAAATTCGCAGTAAGATAGACGAAATTGTCGATTTCTCAGGTTGTCAGATGTATATAGACACTCCGGTAAAGCGGTACAGCAGCGGGATGCGGGTACGGCTGGGTTTTGCCGTGGCGGCGCACTTAGAACCCGATATACTGGTGGTGGACGAAGTGTTGGCCGTAGGCGATGCCGAATTTCAAAAAAAAGCCATTGGCAAAATGCAGGATGTATCGAGGGGCGAAGGCAGGACGATTTTGTTTGTAAGTCATAATATGACCGCCGTTCGGAGTCTGTGTACTACCGGCTTGGTACTCGAAAATGGTATAACCACCTTTACCGGAACCTCAGAAGATGCGGTGAGTTATTATTTAAAAGACAGTGGTGGGCAAACAGCCTACGAACGAGTTTTTGACCAGCTCGGGCTGGAAGGAGTATTTCGTTTGGAGCGGATTCGTGTGTTTAATACCGGAAAAACTCCAGGCAGTGTGGTGGAAGAAAATCAAGAAGTGGTTGTTGAAACCGAACTTTTTATGATAGACCAACCCGAGGCCTATCACGTTACTTTTCACTTACTCAACGAAGAAGGAGATGCCTTATTTTCGGCTTCTCATACAAGAGAAGATGTGTATTTGCACTCCGGGCTCAATCGATTGCGTATGATTTTTCCGAAGCGATTTTTTAATCCCGGTGTATTTAGTTTGAAGTTTTTTTTAGTGAAAGACCAGAAGCGATCGGTATTTTCGGAAAGCGATATACTATTATTTACCGTTACCCATGGTCCCCGTCAATTAGGGGTATATATGGGTAAAGAACCGGGTTATATCCGCCCATCACTACAGTGGGAAAATCATTAAGTATGATACCAGTCACCAAAACCTTTCTACCGCCTCCCGAGGAATACCAAGCCATCTTACAACGTGCCTGGGAAACCGGCTGGATGACTAACCGGGGTGTGTTGGTAAAAGAGTTGGAAAACCAATTAAAAAACTATCTTGGTGTTTCAAATATTATAGCCATGACCAATGGCACGTTGCCCATACAAATCGCCATAAAAGCACTGCAACTTAAAGGCGAAATTATCACCACGCCTTTTAGTTATGTCGCTACCACGGCAAGCATTGTCTGGGAAAACTGTACTCCAGTTTTCGTGGATATAGACCCGGAGTATCTTACCATAGACGAAACCAAAATAGAAGCGGCAATTACACCAAAAACTACGGCTATATTAGCCACCCACGTTTTTGGAAATCCCTGCAATGTAGAAGCCCTTGAAATTCTTTCTCAAAAACACGGTTTAAAAGTGATTTATGACGCAGCTCACTGTTTTGGCGTAAAATACAAAGGACAAAGCATTTTTAATTACGGTGATATAAGCACTTGCAGTTTTCACGCCACCAAGTTATTTCACACAGGCGAGGGCGGAGCGTTGTTTTGTAGGGACAAAACCCTGTTTGAAACCTGCTATTATATGCATAATTTTGGACACCAAGGGACAGAAGCCTTTCAGGGTTTGGGTATCAATGCCAAAATGAGCGAACCCCAAGCCGCTATGGGTTTGGCGGTATTGCCCTATTTTCCGGAAATTATCAGCCAACGACAAGATGTGGCAGATCGTTACGATGCCCAACTCGACTTTGCCCAACTCAAAAAAATGAGCCTACGACCCGGAACCGAGTGGAATTACAGCTACTATCCGGTGGTTTTTCATTCCGAAGAACAGCTGTTGGCCGTCCAACAAGCATTACACCAACAACAGATTTTTCCGCGGCGGTATTTCTATCCCGCACTCAATAGCCTGCCCTATGTAAAACCACAAGCTTGTCCCATGGCCGAAAGTATTAGTAAGCGGATTTTGTGCCTGCCGATGTATGTGGGGTTAGATTCTTCAATCATTGAAGAGATTTCAACCACAATTTGTAGGCATTTTTGATTGAGAATTACTACTTTTAAAGTGATTAATTTTAGTCTTACGACAAATGACAGAAATTAAGTATTCAGACATACTGCATTTTTTAGAGAGTAATCAAATTGATTTTACAATAATCAATGAGAAATTAGCCCAAGATAAATATGTGTTGGCGACCCTATTCTGTCCAATCGACAACGGATTTTATTATATTGTTGGTAATGAATTACCAATAAAAACACTTCGTAGTTTGATTTTATGCGGAGAGCCGATAACCAGTGAAAATACTTTGATAGTTGTTCAAGATCAAGATATTCAACTTTTATATTATCGGCTATTAAAATTTTATTTTCAGCAAAAATCAACCGGTATAATTCATGCAATGACAGAAATTCATCACAATGCAACTCTCGGAGAAAATGTTCAAATTGATGCTTTTAGCGTAGTTGGAAATTGCAAAATTGGTGATAATGTTATTATTGGGTCGCATTGTAAAATTTATGATAATGTAATTATTGGCGACAATACTATTATTGAGAGTGGGTCTGTGATTGGGGTATCGGGAATTGCTTGGACTTGGGATGAAACGCAAACTGAAAAGATTATTCAACCTCAACTAGGAGGCGTAAAAATTGGAAGACACTGTGTTCTTTCAGCACAAACTGTGGTAGTACGTGGTTCTTTAAACGAAAGTACGACCATTGGAGATTTTTGTTTTATTGCACCCGGCTGTCGATTGGGACACGGTACTGTAATAGGAAATTATGTTCACTTAGCAAATACTATAACCACGGGAGGAAATGTCCAAATAGGTGATTATTGTTTTGTGGGTTCCAGTGCAGTATTTAGTCCAAAGGTAAAGTTACATCCCATGACCGTTGTTGGTGCTGGAAGCGTTGTTATTAAAAGTACAACTGAATCCAATAAAACATTAATGGGTTGTCCTGCACGGGAAAAAGAAACAAGTTCTCACCCAGTAGGAATGCCTAAGCCCAAAATAATATAACTTATTGGTTATTTATCAGTTAATTATATATAAATCAATTATAATCAGAACTATCAACGAGTTTTTAAAGGAATATAAATTAGAATAATATGCAACAAACAAGAATAGGAAAATCTTCCATTATATCAGAACAGGCTCAGATTGGTAAAGATGTTACCATTGGTAATTTTTGTGTTATTCATGACGGAGTAGTAATTGGGGATAATACGGTTATCAAAGATTACGTAGAGCTCCGAAAAGGAACGGTAATAGGGAGTAATTGTTTGATTGATTCCCGGGTGTCTAGTTCGGGTAATTGTAAGATAGGCAATGGCGTGACATTACGCTATGATACCATTGTAGCCCGAGGATGTGATATAGGAGATAACACCTATGTTTGCCCACGTGTAATGACCAATAATTTAGATGCCGAAGGCCAACAAATAGGCGGAGCGAAGATTGGTAAAAATTGTTTTATTGGTACCAATGCGGTCTTACAACACGGTATTACTATCGGTGACCATGTGATTATCGGTGCTATGAGTTTTGTCAATAAAGACTGTGAAAGTAACGCTACCTACATAGGAATTCCGGCTAAGAAAAAATGAAAAAAACTAAAATTGTCATATTGGGAGGGAATCTGAAAGGCTTTCAATATATATACCTTGTCTCTTAATTTTTTATGTATAAACTACTTCATTTACATCAAGATACAAAGTTTCTATACGACACCCAGCGTTTTTCGCCTACTTTTTTTGATAACGAGATTGTCTATTTTGGAGTTGAAAATGAACAACTAAATACCCAATTACAAAAAATAGGTATGCCTTTTCGGATCTGTGCTACTACCCAGGAAAGTTTTTTTCAAGAGGTAGTACCCCTGTTAAAAGACTACGATGCCATTGTACTCAATTCCTATGCTGGTTTTTTAAAAAAAATTATAGACCATTTGCCAAACAACACTAAAATCTTTCTTCGCTTTTTTGGCTATGAATTGTATAGTCTTGTAAGGGGAAATTACTTAAGTAAAACTACCTTAGATACAGTCTATCCTATTAAGCTCAAACACAATACGTATTCTAAGTATTTTAAAAAGAAGCTAAAAAGATTATTCAAAAGAGAATGGCAAGTGGACTATGAGAAACAAAAACAAGTCTACCAAAAATTTACAAGGATATTATTATTTCACGATTGGGAATACCGGGAACTATCCAAGTATTTTTATTTACCACACTTTATCTCACTTCCATGGATTCAAACCACAGACTATCAGCCACAGGAAAAGCACCATCAAATCTTGATTGGAAATAGTAAAAACTTTTGGAACAACCACCTAGATATTATTAAAAAAATAAACAATTATAGAGCATTAGACACTAACCAATATATATTGTTTTTTAATTACGGAAACGAAAATAACTACACAAAAACCATTCGTCGGTTAATCAGTAGGTCCATTAAAAACTATTTATTGATTGAAGATTTTTTACCCATAGAAAAATTTAGAGAAACCTATAGAACTACATCTGCATTAGTTATCAATAGTTATCGCCAACATGCTCTTGGCAATATATTTACAGCACTATTGTATGGAGTTAAAATATATCTTAATCCTAAAAGTTCAACTTATCCTTGGTTAAAACAGCTGGGATTTCAAGTTTTTGATATTAATCAATTAATCACCGATATTAAAAATAATCAAATCAGTCTGAATTTGGAAGAACAGAGGTATAATATTGATTTGTATTACCATTTAAAAGAACAATATACTCTTGCCGATTTTGCTCAAGAAATTATCCGCGCTATCGAAGAAAACTAAGTTGATTTGCTGGGTAATGTCTTTTCACGCGATGCCTAAATAACATTTTTAGTTTTAAAAATATCTTCTTTACCTTTACCCTTTTACTAGCAGTACCTCTATGAATACTTCCACTCCCTTGGTCTCTATCATCATTCCTACCTACAATCGAGCGCACTTAATCGGTGAAACCTTAGACTCTGTGTTGGCACAAACTTATACAAACTGGGAATGTATCATCGTGGACGACGGCAGCAGCGATAATACCGATGAGGTAGTGGGGGCGTATGTACAAAAGGATGCCCGTTTTAAGTATTATCACCGTCCCGATACGCATTTGCCCGGCGGAAACGGAGCACGTAATTACGGCTTTTTACAAAGTAAAGGGGAGTATATCCAGTGGTTTGATAGTGATGATTTGATGTTGAATGTGTTTATTGAAGAAAAAATTTCTTTATTTAATGCTCAGGTTCAAATTGTTATTTCTAAAAGGTTGGAGAACGGAAAAGTTCTAAGGTATAAATCTATGGAGGAAAGTAAGTTATATATAAGCGATTTTGATAGGCAATACATTGTTAATAGATACTCTATTTTAACAGGGGATGTTATGTTTTTAAAAAATGTAATCAACCAATCATTTGATGAAAATTTGCAAAAAGCACAAGAGATGGAATTTTTTACAAGAGTTTTCAATCAAGATTTATGCTATGTATTTACCGATAAAGTATTGTGGAACCACAGAGTTTTTTCTGATTCAATTTCTTCGAATTCTGATAAAAACTTAATTAAGAAAGTTGATTCTCTTATTTATTTGTCTAAGAAATTACAGACAAAATATGTTACAGATTTTGAGGCACTTAAAACAATTAAAAATTACGGAAAAGTATTATATAAATCCTTAATGATCAAAAATAATTTTTTCTTAGTTTTAAGAAACTATCATTATTATAGAAAATGCTATAATGTAGGTGTTTTAACATTTTCTTTTTTTTTTATTTATAATACCGTTACTAAAAGAGGGTTTTATTTGTTAAAAAAACTCGAAGCTAAATGTTTTGCTAAAATATAATGCTTTTAATCATTTTTAGTTTATGAAAATTGAAATTAAAAAATAAAATTTAATAATGATTATTAGAAATTATATATATGTTTTGCTAGCTGATTTTTCAAAAAAAATTGGAAGAGGAAAATATTATAGAAAAAAACTTTTTTCAACAAAAAGAATACTAGAGAAAAACTATAAAATTAATAGTGAATTTAGTTTTATTCAAGTTGGAGCAAATGATGGAATAAGCTTTGATTTTCTATATGAATTTTTAATAAACAGAATATCAGTAGGAATACTTATTGAGCCTGTAAAAGAATACTTTGATGAGTTATTTTTAAATTATAAAAAATTTAATCAAATATTAAAAGTAAATAAGGCATTACATAAATCAAAAAAAAATGCAATTATTTACAAAGTAGATAAAACTAAATTTGATTTATATCCTGATTGGGTTAAAGGAATTGCTTCTTTTGAAATAAAAAACCTCACGAAATTTAATATTATTAAACCGCAACATATTGTTGAAGAATTAGTTGAAGCAGATACACTAATGAATATCGTAAAAGAATCTGAGTTTGAAGAATTTGATTATATTCAAGTTGATACAGAAGGATATGACTTCAAAGTAATTGAAATGATCGATTTCTCAATTTTAAAACCAAAACTTATAAAAGCAGAGTTTGTAAATCTATCAAAGGAAGAAAAAGTAAAAATTAGAAAACTTCTTTATAATCAAGGGTATTATGTTTTCTTTGAAGGTTTGGATATTATTGGAGTTAATTTAAATAAAATCAAACTTTAAATTATGATTCCAAAAAAGATTCATTACTGCTGGTTTGGAAAAAAAACAATTCCAATAATGCTTCAATACTGTATAGATTCTTGGAAAGTTCAGCTACCTGATTATGAGATAATTTTATGGAATGAAAAAAATGTTGAATTTGATTGCGAATTTATAACCAAAGCATATAAAGATAAAAATTGGGCATTTGTTTCTGATTATGTTAGACTAAAAGTAGTTTACGAACACGGTGGCATCTATCTTGATACAGATATGCTACTGTTAAAACCTTTGGATGATTTCTTAGAAAATGAATGCTTTTTTGTAGCAGAACACAGTAATAGTATTGGTGTAGGCATATTTGGAGCAAAAAGGCATAACCCTTTTATAAAAGATTGTTTACAATACTATACAAGCTTTAAATCTAAAAATCAATCAATTATTCCAATACCCAAAATAGTAACTGATGCATTTGAACTCAGATATTGTAAACCTAATATTTTTGAAAAAAATATTGTAGTAGACGGTTTAACCATTTATTATATGGATTATTTTTATTCACTTCCTTATAGTAAACTCTTTGATATACATAATTATAAAAAATATTTAAAGAATAATTCATATGGTATTCATTTATGGTTTGGTTCTTGGCATTCATATAACGAACTTTATTTAATAAGAAGAAAAGAGTATTCAAAAGCCGTAAAAAAAATATTAAAAACAATATTCATTAATAAAAAATTTGGTTTTTTATACTTTAAAAAACTTATCAGTGCTTTTAGAGATTCATTAAAATACAAAAATGCTTTTAGATGAACTCGATAATCCTCATACTCCCTTATTTCGGTAAATGGCCGGTTTGGTTTGATGCTTTTTTGGTTTCAGTAAAGGCAAACCCTACTGTACACTGGCTGTGCCCTACCGATTGTGAGTTGCCTGATAAGTACCCTGATAATATTCAATTTTTGCCTACCGACTTACAAACTTTAAATAACCATGTAAACCGTGTGGTGGATGCTCAAGTACCGCTTAATCCCCGTAAATTTTGTGATTTAAAACCTGCTTACGGAGCTATTTTTTATGAGGAAATAAAGTATTATGACTTTTGGGGATTTTGTGATATGGATATTATCTGGGGCGATATACGTAAGTTTATTACCGAAGATCTATTACAGCATTATGACGTTATTTCAAGTAGGAGGGAAGCTATTTCCGGACATTTTAATTTGTTTAGAAATACGCCGGAGTTATTGGAATATTACAAAACGGTTCCAAATTATCGCTTTTTGTTTGAGCAGTCTCAGTTTATGTGGTTTGACGAAGAAAAGTTAACCAATCACATTAAACACGAAGCTGCTGCCGGGCGATTATACTTTAATGTAAAATGGGACACTATTTTATGTAATCAAGAACGAGACAGAGATTCTCATCAAGAGTATTATTTAGACCGTTGGCTATGGCAAGATGGCAAAGTGCTCAACACCAAAACCAAGCAAGAGGTAATGTATTTGCACTTTATCAATTGGAAACGCACAATGAAACGCAGTGAAGTAACCTATAGTGACCAACCGGATCGTTTTTATATTTCCTATTCAAAAATGCACTACCATAAACACAACGTTTTGCAAAAGTTTTGGAATGGTTTTACCAATGTTTTTGATGGGTATTATAGAAAGGAGCAAAAAAGAATAATAAAATTAAAACTGAAGAGTTTAAAAAAAAGAGTTTATAGAAAATTAAAGAATACAATCATTCTCAAAATTAAAAATGGACTCAAATTTAAATAGGATAAAATTTTAAAAAGTAATTTATTTCCATTGTTTCTTAAATTTTCGATTTTTAAATTTATTTATAAAGATTCATTTATTTATATCAATCCAAAAGAAATTGATTTAGTTTTAACTGATAATGAGAGATTTAATTTATTGTCTCAAAATAAATTTTTAATTAAAATTAATGCTAATGGAATTAAAAAATTTAATGAAGAAAAAAATTATATAAAAAGCACAGTATATGATTTTTTGATAAAGGAATTGAGCTATAAAAACACTATTCAATATCAAATGATGATAGATAGAATAAAAACCAATAATAGACCATTGTATGGTTGTAAAAATGAATTTGAAATTGAGAATTATTTTCAAAAATTATTTAAATCATATTTAAGTATTAAAAATAATGGTTATTTAACTCAACAAGAACTTAAATCAAAATCTAATAATAGTAAAATAGGAGATGAGATTGAGGTGTTTATAACTTTTAATAATCAAATTATTGCTAGTGGTGGTTCTGGAAACCACAGAATATGTATTGCAAAAGAGTTATATTTAGATAAAATTCCTGTTAAATTTAAAAGTGTACTTTTCGAAAAGGATAAAATGGATATTGAAACATTAAAAAAAATTTATGAATTTTTAGCTTCAATATGAAAACCATCTCCATTCTCCATCCATTTACTCCTCAAGCTGCCGGTGTGGTCGAGCAGAGTGTGGCTCAGTACCACAGTCAGCCACATGCCAAAGCACTTATGGCATTGGCAAGTGAAGGTTATGCGTGTACAATGGCGTATTTTACATCTAAATGGTTTGGGTATTCGCAAAAAGTTGAAAACATTGACTATCAATTTTATCCCGTAAGCTTTACCCTAAATGGCGACCATAAAAAATGGAAAAAACAACAGTCAACAGCTTGTTTAAGACATTATAAAAAAAATACCCCCGATGTAACCATCATCAATATGTCAGGCCATTCTAGCCCGTTTTCGTACGAGCTTTCTAAAGTGATTTTGCAACAAGGCAAAAGATATATAGCGATGCTGGGAGGGCAACATTACACAGATAATGAAACGTACAGAGAATACTATAAAAATGCCCACCACATATTGGTACATACTTATATTCAAAAATACAGTATGGAAAAAATGGAATTGTTTAAAGGAAAAGACATTCGAGTGTTTCCTTTAGGAGTTGATTGTGAAATTTTTAAACCATTATTTTCCAAGAATGACATGCCAGATATCCGTTTACTTTATGTAGGCAGAATAGTAGAATGGAAAAGGGTACACTTAGCTATACAAACGGTTCATTTTTTAGTTGAAAAAGGGTTTACAAATGCTGTCTTAAATATTATTGGGCCTGTTTTTTCAGAAGATTATATGAAAGAGTTGTCTGACTATGTTGAAAAACACAACCTACAGAAAAATGTTTGTTTTTTAGGATTTAAGCAACACCATGAGTTGGTGTCTTATTTTCAAGAAGCCGATTTGTTTTTACTACCTAGTGACAAGGAAACTTTTGGTATGGTAATGATTGAAAGTATGGCATGTGAAACGCCTGTCGCCGGAATGGATTGTCCCGGAGGTCCTAAAGATGTTATAGAAAGTGGTGTTGACGGATTGCTTTCTACACCTGAAAATTATGTATCTGATGTGTTTGAATTACTTCAAGACAGGGAAAAATTAATCAAAATGCAACAAAACGCCCGTCAAAAAGTAGTGCAACAATACAGTATTCAAAAAACCACTGAGGTTTTAATGCAATCGGTTACAGACACCCTGCTATGAGTTTAGAAGTTAACATATATACGCCGCAAGAACTCAATCATTCATCGTATGTACATACGGGATTGTTTGAACTCGAAAAAGAAGGGTTTTTAAAAACTCGTATTATTTTTTCTGTAAAAAAAAGACCGGGGACATTACATTTAAAAAATAATGTTTTAGAAACTAGAAAAGCTACTCACCCCAAAACCTCTTTTTATGAACTCATTGATACTAAAATAAATCATAAAATAACATTTGCTACCGATTTATACGATGCTTCGTATTCGTTTTCAGAATATGCCTTAAAACATTGTGATTTTGTTTTTAAAAGAAATTTTGAAACTCAACACGTTTCATTATTACCCGAAGAATATCAAAAAAAAATCTTACCGTTGGGTTGGACTTTTGGAGTGCACTCGTCTAAAAAAAATATATACTTCAAATTTTATTGGGGGCTTCTCCTCTCAAATTTGATGATTGATTTAAAACCCGACAGGTATTTTTTTAACCGATTTTATAATTCTCTTGCCAAACAGCAACGACATTGGAATTTTATTAAAACGTCTCGTAATATTAGTCAGTTTGAAAATAATTTTTCACATTTTAACAGTAACTTGATTATTTTTCAAACCCGTTGTTTTACTAATGAAAATAATTTGGAGTTACAAGAATTACATCAACAACGTTATCATATAATACAATTATTACAATCCCATTTTCCAGAACAGTTTCGAGGAGGTTTTATTTCTTCTGAAATAGCCGAAAAATATTATCCAGATGCTATTACCAATCTAAAAACAGACCCAATTTCTTATCTTGAATTGGTAAAATCATCAAAAATAGGAATCTATACTCAAGGAATTCAAAATTCTCCTGCTTGGAAAATGGCAGAATATCTCTCACAAGGAAAAGTAGTTATAGCACAACGTTTTCAGACAGAGTTAGCTGTACCTTTAGAAGATCAAAAACATGTGCTGTTTTTTGATGATATAAAAGAAATTCCGGAATTGTGTGATTTAATTTTTAAGAATCAAAAATTGGCTGAACAATTAATGGAAAATGGACGAAGATATTATGAGAACAATATTGCACCAAAACAAAATATAAAACGTATTATTGAATTGATGTTAAATTATTAAAATTCGTGAAAAAAATCATCGTTCATCATCGTTCTTCGCATCATTCGGGATATTCTGGATATGCTCAGCTCATTGATTATATGGATGATGTAGAAGTGATTTACGGAAAAAATTCGATTTTATCTGAACGAGTAGCTCGGTTTATTAAAAAAAGGAACTCTCAACAATTTGGTTTATACGATAGTAATAGTGCTCATAAAAATATTGAGTTAATCAATAAGTTGCTCTTCTCTAAAGAAAAATATGTAGTGCATTATCTCAATGGAGAGCGGGACATTCGTCAAGCAATCAATTGTTTTAAAAAAGTTACTTCTGTGGCTACTTTTCATAAACCACCTGAAGTTTTAAAAAAAACAATTTTGGATACCCAATATTTAAAAAAACTAAAAGGAGCGATAGCCGTAGGAGAAAACCAAGTTAATTTTTTAAAAAACTGGCTGGATAATGAGAATGTAAAATATATTCCACATGGAGTAGATACTGATTTTTTTACTCCTGATAATTTGATAAAGAAAGAGAATACAATTCTATTTGTTGGTCAGCATTTAAGAGATTTTGAGGCGTTAAATTACGCTGTTCCAAGACTAATGGAACAAAATTCGAAATTGAAATTGAAAGTCATTATAAGAAAAGATTTTAAAAATAAAATAACGCCACATTCATCGATTGAGTTTTTTTCAGACTTGGATGATTATGATTTAAGAATCTTATATCAAGAAGCTTCCATATTATTTTTACCATTAAAAAATGTAACAGCATGTAATTCTATTTTGGAAGCAATGGCTTGTGGTCTTCCTATTATTTCAACAGATGTAGGAGGAAATAATAAATATATAAATAATAAATCGGGCATTTTAGTACCTTCTAATGATAATATTGCATTAGTAGATTCTGTAAAATTATTATTGAACAATAAAGATTTATTAAATGAAATGAGTGTTCAAGCAAGAATAAATGCGATGGAATTTCAATGGCATAAAGTAGCGTCAAATGTTGAACAATTTTATAGAACACTATAATAATGATTAAATTCAACGTGATAAATAAAAGACAAAAGGTAACAGTAAAAAGAATAATTTTCTATTGTTTAAATTTTTTCAAAAAAACATATATAGTTTCTCATACTAATCAATCTCCAAATCGAACTGAAATTATTGAACATGCGGTATTAAATATACCACAAGATCAATTAGAATACTTGAAATATCAAAAGTTATTTCCATATTTTGATGAAGCCGTTTATAAGGAAGGAAAAATCGTAATTTCTTATTTCAGTGATGTTTTTGTAGATTTAGATAATGGAATTGGATTAAGTGAAAATTTAGAAATAATACAAGAAACAAAAAAATATCCTACCATAAAAAACGCAACATATTTATCTAAAATATCAAATTATACAGAAATTAATGATGAATATGTAATAGTTATCAATGGAGCTTTAAATGCTCAGTATTTTCATATATGGTTTGATTCTCTTATTAAACTTTATTATCTAAATCAGCTTGAAAATAAACCAGTTATTGTTTTATGGGATAAAACGCCACAAATTTATAAAGACGTAATCTATAGTTTTAATGATATATTTAAAATAAATGAAGTAACGACTAGATTTATAAAAGTCAAAAATTATGGAATAATTAAAAATTTATATTGGGCTAAACATGCTCCTTATTTTAGTCCTAAAATAAGAGATTTTTTAGCTGCTAAATTGGTTAAACAACAATATGAATTTCCTAAAAAAGTTTATATAAAAAGAAAAACAAGACCAATTATTAATGCTGAAGAAATAGAAAAAATTTTCACAGAAAAAGGTTTTGAAATGATTTATCTAGAAGATTTAAATATCTTCGAACAAGCAGAATTGTTCCATAATGCCGATGTTGTAGCAGGATTACACGGAGCTGGTTTTACGAATTTGATATTTGCTTCTCCTAAACTAAAAATTATAGAACTTCAAAACTTTGCAATAGTAACAACCTACTATTTTATTTCCAAACAACTTGATTTGGATTATCATTACGTATTACCTAATGAATATGATTATGATGCAATTCATAATCCATATTCCGAAAACAAGTTGTTTTATAAACAAAAGTTAACTGATGTAAGTTTTGATGGTAACAAAGTAAAACAAGTTTTAGAAAAAATTCTTGTTCCAGAATAATTTTCAGGTTTTACTTTGTTCATTAAATTATAAAAAGGTAAATTTATTCTAAGACAATTACAGACAAATTTTACCTCGCCCCTTTAGGGGAGGGGGGCAAAGCCGAAAACAAAACAAAGCCATGCCCAAACTTAAAATACTTTATACCATCCCCAATTTTGATACCGCCGGAAGCGGGAAGGTGCTGTACGACCTGGCGAAGGGCTTAGACCGGGAGCTCTTTGAGGTGCTATAATTCCCCCCAAATACCGAATAGAAAGTTTACCAATATGAATTTAACGGTTGTTTTACCCATATACAAGGGTGCCAACACACTTATTCTTAGAGGGCTTGTCAAAATTGTTATATTGAAACTTTAGAAAAAAACATCTTATTTTAGTCAAAATGTAAAAATAGTATGCTTTGAAACCGCTTATTTTTACTATATTTGTATAAATAAATATTTTTATGAGTAATTTTGGTTTTATTCCCACCGAAAAAATAATAGAGCGGTTGCATTACGAAAATCCTTGGTGGGCTAATGGAAGCGTTGCCGATGTGTATAGCAATATGTCTAAACGGCTGTATTTTAACGTATTCTATCCGTATGTTACAGACAGCGGTATTCGGAGGGCTTTGGTGCTCATGGGACCCCGGCGGGTGGGAAAAACCGTGATGCTTTTTCATACCATACAACAATTATTGAGTGAAAAGGTGAATCCTTTTAAAATTTTTTTTGTAGGGATAGATAATCCGGTTTATTTGCATTTGGGTTTAGAAGACCTGCTAAAACTGTATCAACAATCACTTAGTTGCGAAAGTTTAGACGGGTGTTATGTTTTTTTTGATGAAATACAATACCTCAAAGATTGGGAACGACACCTCAAAGTGTTGGTTGACAGCTATCCCCATACCCAATTTGTCGTATCGGGTTCGGCTGCTGCGGCTCTTAAAAGGAACAGTACCGAGAGCGGTGCCGGCAGATTTACTGACTTTATGTTGCCTCCCTTAACCTTTCAAGAATACATTCACCTTAAAAACAAAAATCATCTTATTTTTAACGGACAAATCAGTTATGGTGCTGTTCAACATCCCTATTGCCTAACCCATGATATAAAAACTTTTAACAAAGAGTTTGTGCATTATCTCAACTTTGGCGGCTATCCCGAAGTGGTGCTGTCTGAAAAAATACAAAGCGATATGGGCCGGTACGTTAAAAGCGATATCGTTGATAAAGTATTACTACGAGATTTGCCAAGTTTGTATGGTATTAAGGACGTGCAAGAGCTAAACCGTTTTTTCTCGTACATTGCTTACAATACAGGCAACGAGTTTTCTTTTGAAAGTATGAGTCGGGAAAGCGGTATAGCCAAGGATACTTTAAAAAAATATTTGGAATATTTAGAAGCTGCTTTCTTGATAAAAGTGCTAAACAAGGTAGATATTAATGCCAAACGGTTAAAACGCATAACGAGTTTTAAGGTGTATTTAACAAACCCATCGTTGCGTACGGCTTTGTTTTCGCCTGTCATTGAAACCGACAGCGAAATGGGAAATATGGTAGAAACAGCTGTTTTGTCTCAATGGATGCATCGCGAAAAATTAGACTTAACCTATGCCCGGTGGAAAGAGGGACGCAGTGAAGGCGAAGTAGATTTAGTGTTAGTTGACGATAAAAAATACAAACCCGTGTGGGGCGTAGAAATCAAATGGAGCAACCGCTATTTTGAAAAACCGGGTGAATTGAAAAGTTTGATACGTTTTTGTAAAAACAACGGTTTTCAAAAAGCCTTGGTTACATCTATTGATAAGTTGGGCGTGCAACAAGCAGATGAAATAAACGTTACGTTTTTACCCGTATCGGTGTATTGTTTTAACATAGGCAATATCACCTTACAAATGAAAAGTGCTTGACAGTAAGGTTTTGTAAATAGGTACGTAACGGTTATTTTACCCATTTAGAATAGCAAAAACACCTTAGAAAAAACCTCGAGCGTATAAGAATGTCGTAAAACCTTACTAGTATTTTACCAAAATTGTTTGAGTTTACTTCCTGGGAACAATAATAAACAAATCCCCAAAATGCAAAAAACAAAATGGCATCCGGATAGAGTGAAGAAGCTGTGCTTACTGGAGAGGAGCTTAGGTTCTTCTTTGGATTAAGTATAACTCCACTCCCTAAAACCTTCTAAAATTTTTTCCCGTAAGGGAGAAAAAAATAAAAAAATAAAGTGAAATGATTATTTTTAATATTCAAAAAACGCAAAACGGGTTTTATGCAAACAATACGGGTGTGGTTATGCTTACTACTGCTGGGAACTATCAGCCCGGTAGCAGCTCAGTTACCTAGCTCGGTTGTGGAACAATGGGAATCCCTGGTGGCTCAAAAGGAATACGACCAGGCACTAGAATGGATCACTACGGTGCAATCTCAGTTTCCAGCTGCGGGTACCGAAGCGGCTCACAGCAGGTTATTACGCAGTAAAGTCTATATGGAAACCCGCCAGTATGAGGCCGCCCAACAATTGTTAGATAGTTTGCTCATGGACCCCTCCCTCACCAAACAACCCCCACTCTTAGCCGATGTGTGGTTTCAACAAGGGCTGCTGGCAAACAATTACTACCGAGAGTCGCAAGCGGTCCATTATTTTATGAAAGTGGATAGTATAGCCGATGTAAATAAGATTCCACCTGAGTTTCAAACCCACGCCCTGCTTACAATTGGTGATATTTTGTTTCAGTGGCGGTATATGCGATATACCACCGGCAATTCCAAACCGGCCCATTTTTATCAAAAAGCCCTCGACATTGCACAACAAACCGCCGATACGGTGTCGGTGTACCGCATCCAAATTCGCTTGGCTTTTTTTGAAGCAGCCAATCCTTCGTACGATCAGGAAATTCCTTCGGTATTTGAAGAAAGTAAGGCCTATTTTATCCAACACAACCACCTACTGCCGTTGATGGAAGTCTATCACCGATGGGCTAAGGTGTATATGATTCGGGGTCAATATGCTGAAAGTGAAGCACTTTATAAGGAGTATATTTTACGGGCACAACAAAACCAACTCATCGAAAAAGAGGCCATGGGCAATTGGCAATACGCTATTCTGCAAGAAACTACACAAAATATACCCGAAGCTATTGCCGCTTACGAGCGGGCTAAAACCTTGTTTGAAACCCAACGACCCATCGAAAATGCCACCAATTACAGTGCGGTACTGGCCTCCTTAGCCGATTTGTACTATGCTACCGGGCAAATGAAAGAGGCTTACGAACACTTGGGAAGTTATCACCACATACGGGATTCCTTGGATAATTTGGCGCAAATGCATTGGGCTAAGGAACTGGAAACCAAATTCCAAACGGCGGAAAAAGACAAAGCAATTTCGCAATTACAACTTAAAAATCAACAGAAAAATACCCAAATTTTATTGGTGATTTTAGTAGCTTTAATCATAGGTACCGCGCTGTTATTTTATTATTTCCGACAAAAACAACTGATACAGTTAGCCCAGCAAATCGCCGAACTCGACCGGGTAAAACAAACCTTTTTTGCCAATATTTCGCACGAGTTTCGGACCCCGTTAACCCTGATCAAAAGTCCGGTACAACAACTGCAAACCACCGCCCCGGAGGAAGATCAAAAGCTGCTCCAATTGATTGATTCCAATGCCAACCGCATGCTCGAATTGGTAGACCAACTGTTAGAACTTTCTCAAATCAATAGCGGTACCGTACAATTAATCCTTAAAAAAGGAAACCTCCATGCCTTTTTAGTGAGTTTGATTGAACCTTTTGATTTTCAAGCTTCTAAGCAAAGTGTTGATTTTCAAACCACTCTTATCCCAACCGATCAAGATTATTATTTTGATAAGGATTTACTCACTAAAATCATAACTAATCTCATCAACAACGCTTTTAAATATCATCAAAAAAACACCCCCATTCATTTTCGGGCAGAAGTGCAACAGCAACAATTGCTCATTCAGATTTCCAATACCAATACGCAATTAAAAGAAAGCGATTTAAAAAAAGTATTTGATCGGTTTTATCAAAAAAACAGCTTTCACAGTGGTAGCGGTATCGGCTTGGCTTTGGTCAAAGACCTAGTCGCTATTTATGAAGGGAGTATTTCCGCTTGGCGCGAAAAGGACTCGGTCGTTTTTTCGGTACAACTTCCCTTGGACGAACACCGTAAAAATGCGGTGATTATCGAGGCCGGTATAGCCGGGGAAACCTCTATGGAAAGCTCGCTAACCACTTCAGATGACCTTCCGGTTTTACTGATTGCCGACGACCATCCGGATATTCGCCGAATATTGGTGGAAGTATGTGGTGCCGATTACAGAATAATACAAGTCAGCAACGGTTTAGAAGCCTATGAAATCGCACAAAAAGAGGTACCTGATTGTATTTTAACCGATGTTATGATGCCGGGCATGGACGGTTTTACGCTTACGCAAAAACTAAAAAATAACGATCTAACGGCTTCCGTACCGGTGATTATACTGACCGCTAAATCGGGGGATGACAATCATTTACAAGGGCTTCACAGTTGGGCAGATGCCTACTTAACCAAACCCTTTAATCACCAGATATTACAAGCTACTATACAACAATTGCTACACGAACGAAAAAAATTACAGACACGGTACCGCAGCGAAAAAGTGTTGAAACCGGTGGATATCCAGATTAATTCGGCCGATGAAAAATTTATTGATCGCCTCGAAAAAATATTGGAAACCCAATTACCAAATCCCGATTTTACTGCCGAAGACTTTGCTCACCAAATGCACCTGAGTCGTATGCAATTACATCGCAAACTGAAATCGCTCTTTGGGGTGCCCGCCTCCGAATTTCTACGAATCGAACGACTAAAAATCGCTGCCGACTTGTTAAAAAACAAGTCGACCACCATTTCTGAAATTGCTTATAGTGTCGGTTTTAACGACATCGGATACTTTTCCAAATCGTTTAAAGATTTGTATGGCATGACTCCCTCTCAATTTCGAGAATCTGATAAAAATCAAACTCCCGTAGATTCTACTTCTTCTTAAGGAAAATTTTATAGTTGTTGGGTGTAACTACTTGGAAAGTAGAATTTTTTACACTTCCTAATACGTTGTATGTCAATACTTTGGTATTGATGTTACATATCTCCAAACAAAGGTTACATACTTCCCATAAGGCTCAGAAACCCGCCCTTACTTTTGCACTGCATTTAACAAAACAGGAGTTTAACCAATTTTATTAAAAACACAAGTTATGAAAAATCAGAGATTACAAATAGTAGTTCCCATGATCAATTGTTTGTTATGGGTGGGTACTATGTGGGCGCAAGCGCCCGAAATTGAATGGCAACGGTCTTTAGGAGGTAGTCTGGGAGACGCCGCTACCAGCGTGGTCCACACCCAGGACGGTGGTTTTGTCGTGGCGGGACAGACTTCTTCCGATGATGGAGATGTTAGTGGCAATCACGGTTTAACCGATTTTTGGGTAGTAAAACTCAATGCTCAAGGCGAAATAGAGTGGCAAAAAACCTTAGGAGGTTCGTTGTATGATGAAGCCAGTCAAATCAAACAAACCAAAGATTTGGGATATATAGTGATTGGTTTGTCAAGTTCATCCGATGGAAATGTGAGTAATAACTTTGGAAATTATGATTTTTGGATTGTCAAATTGGATGCTTCCGGGAATATTCAGTGGGAGCACAATTTGGGTGGTTCGGAGTCGGACACACCTTTTGATATTATCGAGTTGGAAGAGGGCGGTTATGTAGTTTTGGGTAGCACCGCTTCTAATGATGGTCATGTTTCATTCAACCATGGTGGAGTCGATTATTGGGTGGTACATTTAAACGCTGAAGGTTTTATTCTTCACGATTTTTCCTTAGGAGGTACTGGCTATGACATGCCCCGCGAAATAAAACTTACTCTAGACGGTAATTATATACTGGTAGGTACTTCTAATTCTACCAACGGACAAGTGACCGGTAATCATGGGAATTTTGATTTTTGGGTAGTTAAACTTAGCCCGACCGGTAGTATCCTTTGGGAAAAATCGTTAGGAGGTTCTGAAAATGATTTTGCTTATAGCGTCAATGTTACCGAAGACGGGGGATATATCGTTGCGGGTATTAGTCATTCTAACGACGGAGATGTAGGTGGTAATTATGGTGAGGGAGACATCTGGGTGGTTAAATTGGATGCTATGGGAAATATACAATGGGAACAAAACTATGGAGGTTCAGGACAAGACGAAGCCAAGCAAATACAAACCATAGAAGAGGGATATGTAATTGTAGGTTCCACCAACTCGTTGGATGGTGATGTAACCGACTTAGTGGGCGGACTGGATTATTGGTTATTGAGAATCAGTCAATCGGGCGAACTCCAGTGGCAACAGACGCTCGGCGGATCAAATGATGAGGATGCGACCGGTGTTCAACCCACCACTGATCGGGGTTATATCTTAGCAGGTCGTTCCAGATCTTCCAACGGTGATGTCAGTGGTAATCACGGAAGTAACGATTTTTGGGTAGTAAAAATGCAACCCGATCCACTCAGTATAACGGAATTTAATCACTCTGTTCAGGTGTACCCCAATCCGGCCTCCCAGCATTTGTTTGTACAAGCCCAAGAACCCATTGACCAAGTAATTATTTACAACACATTGGGGCAACCGGTTATGCAAAGTATAGCAAACTATCATCAATTGCAATTAGATATTTCACAGTTACCGGCACAACTCTATATGGTCGTAGTAAAAACTATGACCAGCCAACAGACATTCAAAATTTTGGTTAAATAATGTGGAGTTATTTTGTTATGTGATGATGCGTAAAGCGGTTCTTATTTAGAGCCGCTTTTTTTGGTTGATAAAGTGGTCGAGGATAAAATTCGTGCTGTAGAAAAGAAGCTCCTTACGGAATTTTTTTGTGGAAAGACTAAAGAAATAACTTCCTCTTTAAAAAGGGGAAAACCTCTTAGAATTACTAAGGCACTGTAACTATCCATTCAGCCATCAGAAAAGGGGGTGATGTTACTGAGGTTGCCGGTTATTTTATTAAATTAGCCATTCCTTGTTGGCGTAAGGCAAGGCTAAAACCGACCCATGCAAAACAAAAAACTCAAAATCCTCTATACCATCCCCAATTTTGATACCGCGGGTAGTGGCAAAGTACTTTATGATTTGGCCCGGGGACTGAACAAAGCGTATTTTGAAGTGCATATAGCTTGTTCGCACTCCCGGGGCTCTTTTTTTCAAGAGGTAGAAAAACTGGGCCTCCCCATGCATTTACTCGAAACCACGGTGCCCTACCGACCGTATTGGAGTTTGTTAGTGCGAACCCGACCTTATAAAAATTTTATCAAACAACAGGGATTTGATATCGTTCATTCGTGGCACTGGAGTAGCGACTGGACTGAAGTCTTGGCAGCCAAACAAGGAGGAGCTAAGTTTGTGTATACCAAAAAAGCCATGACCTGGGGCAATCGGCATTGGAAGATTCGCAGTTACCTCGCTGATTTTATTATTACCATCAACGAAGAAATGAATTCTTTTTTTCCGAAAAAGAAAAACCAACAACTCATTCCGTTGGGCTTGGATACGGCGTATTACAGTCGCAAACATTTTCCCGAAAGGGAAAAAAACAAAATTTTTAGAGTCATTACCGTCGCCAATTTAGTTCCTGTCAAAGGCATTGAAGTGTTGATAGAGGCCGTTCTTTCATTGAATAACACTCAGATACAGCTCGATATCTTGGGAGACGACCGCAGCGACTACGCTACAACCTTAAAACGAAAAGTAGAAAGTGCCGAGGCTACCCAACAGATTCGGTTTTTGGGCAAGCACAAGGACGTACGGCCGTTTTTGGCGGCCGCCGATTTATATGTGATTCCCAGTTTTAAAGAAGGTATGCCCATGGCTTTGGTAGAGGCCATGAGTATGGAAGTCCCGGTATTGGGTTCGGATATTTCAGGTATTAATTTTGTGTTGAAAGATTTTAAAGAGTGGTTATTTACTGCCCAGAACTCGCAACAATTAGCAACTAAAATCGAGCAAATCTTTGGGCTGCCCGAAACTGAAAGAAAAAAGATAGGCCAAGCTCTGGGCCATTATGTCCGGGAGCATTTTTCTTTAGAAAAATTTATAACCGCTCATGAAAACTTGTACAGAAGCTTGGTAGCTAAGAAGAAAGGGGAGGAGAGAGGAAGCAATACATGATTTCTTACTAAAAAGGCTTGGGCGTTGTTGTCGGAGATTCATAATCCGTACCGCTGGGAAACGTATAAAAGGTTTCTCGGCCCGATTTTACAAAGTCAACTGGGGTTAGTGCATGTTTTATTCTTAATGCTTACCCACAAGTAGGGAAATCGCGTAGCGTGAAAAGAGAATTTCTGTACCTTTACTCCCGGTCTGGCATGAATCTAATCAAAACACATATTATTCCGAAGAAAGTACAATTGATAGGCGAGCCCAAAACGCTCGATTATAAAGCGATTTGTGTTTTTACCGCCTTGGGTTTTTTTCTGGAGGACGATACCTATTATGTGGAGCAAAAAGCATTGCAACCCGCTACCGAATACCAACTAGAAAATAATCGGGTGGTTTCTCAAAAGCCCTATTTTAAGTGGTATTACCAGCCGGTAGAGCGTTCGTTGCAGCAAATTACCAAGGAGTTTGCGACCCTTTTTGAGCAAATACTAACCGAACAAGCTGCCGGTCAACGGGTGATTTTACCCCTTTCCGGCGGATTGGACAGCCGTACCCAAGCCTGTGGGTTACAACACCTGGGTGCTGAGGTACACAGCTATAGCTATCAATTTGAGGGCGGGCATCCGGAAACCGCTTACGCGAAAAAAATAGCTCAGGTCTGTCGATTTCCCTTCGAAAGTTGGTCAGTTCCCCCGGGTTATTTGTGGGACTGTATCGATGAATTAGCCACTCTCAACGGCTGTTATTCCGAATTTACCCACCCCCGACAAATGGCGTTTATTGATAAATATGCTTCCATGGGCGATGTTTTTAATCTAGGGCATTGGGGCGATGTACTCTTTGACGATATGGGTGTTCCAGACGATTTGTCGATCGAACAACAAGTGGAACACTTGTTTAAAATAGTTGTCAAAAAAGGCGGATGGGAGCTGGCGACAGCCCTGTGGTCTGCTTGGGGTTTGGAAGGAAATTTTAAAGATTACTTGTATCAAAGACTAAAATCGTTACTAATAAATATCAATATCCCCGAAAGTGCCAATGCGCAAATTCGTGCGTTTAAAAGTTTGTTTTGGGCCCACCGGTGGACCAGTGTAAACCTGTCTGTGTTTGAAAGCCAACGCCCCATAGCCCTGCCTTATTACGACAACCGCATGTGTGAATTTATCTGTACCATACCCGAAAAATACCTGGCGGGTCGGCAAATACAAATTGAATATCTCAAAATGCGTAATCCTGCTTTGGCAAGAATATCCTGGCAAAGCCACAAGCCTTTTAACTTGTACAACTACCATTGGAATAAAACGCCCTATAATTTACCGTACCGGGTGTACGACAAAATCAGGCGAAGTATCCGCTCGGGAACAACCATCCAACGCAATTGGGAATTGCAGTTTGTCGGCGAACACAACGACCGCCAATTACAACACTATTTGTTTGAGAACCCGGCTTTACAAAATTATATTCCGGAGAAAATTATTTGTCATTTTTACGAACAATTTACCCGTCAGAATGCGGTCTATTATTCCCACCCGATCAGTATGCTTTTAACCTTATCTTTGTTTTTTAAAAATTATAATAAATGAAAATCCTCATCACTGGAGCTGCAGGTTTTATAGGTTCTCATACTGCCGAACGTTTAGTTAATCTGGGACATGAGGTAGTGGGATTGGATAATTTTTCAGATTATTACCATCCACAAATAAAACGAAATACAGCAAAATCTCTCTCGCAAACCGGAGTTACCATAGTAGAAGCCGACCTCACGGAGGATAATACTTATCAAAAGTTGCCCAGGGATTTTGATTATATTTTTCATTTTGCGGCACAACCCGGAATTGCTGCCACTTCAACCTTTGAATCTTATTTTTTAAATAATTTTATTGCTACGCAAAAGTTGTTACAATTTACCAAGCAACTGACTGATATTAAACTTTTTGTAAATATAGCAACCTCCTCTATTTACGGTAGAGAAGCTTATTTTTCAGAAGAAAAAGAACCCATGCCCACTTCTTATTACGGTGTTACCAAAATGGCTGCCGAACAGTTGGCATTGATGCACAGTAGGGAGGACATTTTTAAAGTTTGTTCTTTACGGCTGTATTCGGTGTATGGCCCCAGAGAACGACCGGATAAAATGTATCCGAAATTGATTTATTCGGCCTTAAACGATACTCCGTTTACTCTTTATGAAGGAAGTGATAAGCATTTGCGGAGTTTTACTTTTGTGGAGGACATCGTAGATGGAATTGTGTCAGTTGTTGGCAAAGATGCTTTATTGGACGGAGAAATTATCAATTTAGGAACCGAAGTAGAAAGTACTACGCAGGAAGGAATTAACACGGTAGAAGAACTTACCGGAAAGAAGCTTGTAATACAAGTAGTTCCCAAAAGAAGCGGTGACCAGTTGCGTACTTGTGCTGTTATTAATAAAGCCAAAAGGTTACTCCAATACCAACCCAAAACTTCGCTGAAGGAAGGGCTAAAAAAGCATATTGACTGGTATTTGAAAGTACAAAATGAATAAACCACACAAAATAGCTGTTTACTCTGGTGAAATCCCGAGTACTACCTTTATTGAACGCCTTGTGGACGGTATTTCAAAGCGAGGTGTAAAGGTCTATTTATTTGGTTTACAAAAGAAAAAAAAACCCTATTCTCATCCAAATATATGTGAGGTAAGTCATACCGAAAACAGTTTTAATAAATTTTTCAATTTATTGAAATACAGCATATTATTATTTTTTTTTAGAAATAAAGAAAAAAGAAAACTCGACGCATTTATAAAAAATCATTGTACCAATCACAGACGCGCCCGGTTAAAATTTTACCCTGTCTTATACCACCGCCCTGATATATTTCACATACAATGGGCCAAGAGCATTAGTGATTGGATGTGGGTACAAGAATTCGGCATAAAGTTGGTGTTGAGTTTACGCGGTGCCCACATCAACTATTCTCCTATAGCCGACCCGGAGTTGGCACAAACCTACCGCACCTATTTTCCACGGTTAGACGGATTTCACGCAGTTTCAGAAGCCATCGCCCGGGAAGCGCAACACTATGGTGCCGATCCTCAAAAAATACAGGTAGTGTATAGTGGTTTGACGGATTTAGATGCAGTTTTTGACAAAAAACCGAAGAACGAGGTTTTTGAAATACTCTCCGTAGGAAGAAGTCATTGGAAAAAGGGTTATGATTACGCTTTGCAGGCGATGCAGTTACTTGGGGATAAAAAAATTGATTTTAACTACACTTTAATAGGAGGTAAAGGCGCAGAAGAATTGGAGTTTTTAAAAGCCGATTTGGGGTTACAAGACCGGGTACAACTCTTGGGCAATATGCCTTTTGAAATAGTACAGCAAAAAATGTTTCAAGCCGATGTGCTGTTACTCAGTAGCGTAGAAGAAGGGATTGCTAATGTGGTGTTGGAGGCCATGCAACTCGGAACCTTAGTACTTTCAACCGATTGTGGTGGGATGCGGGAGGTAATTCAAGACGGAAAAAACGGATTTATTGTACCGGTACGGGATCCTGAAAGTATGGCAGCGGCGCTACAGAAAATCTACGTATTGGCTGACAGTCAAAAAGAAGATATTCGCGTTGCGGCCCAAGCAACCATCCAACAAAATCATACCCTAGAAAAAATGGTCCATGATATGTGCTCACTTTATGAACAAGTATTATGACTTCCCTCACTAATAAAAATACGTCCAGATCCCAGAAGCGGGTAGGCTTAGTATTACCCAATACACCTGCCTATTCCGAGACTTTTTTTAGAAACAAAATCCTCGGTTTGCAACAACACGGCTATCGGGTAATTTTGTTTGTTAATAATCCTAAGGCAAAAAGAGAATACTTAAACTGTAAAACGGTTACCGCACCCCATTTACAAGGGAAATTTTGGGTGGTGTGGTGGCGAAGTTTTTTACTTTTACTACAAGCGGTCTTCATTCGTACGCGTAAAAGTGTTCGGTTGTACCAATTAAACCAACAAGACGGGGTGGGATTTGTAGAAAATATAAAAAGTGTATTGAGCAACCAATTTTTGTTGGGTTACCAATTAGACTGGCTGCACTTCGGTTTTGGTACCATGGCCTTGGGTAGAGAAAATATTGCAAAAGTTTTGGGAGCTAAAATGGCGGTGAGTTTTCGGGGGTTTGATATTGGCATTTACCCCATTAAATATCCGAATTGTTATAACTTGTTGTTTCGAAAAGTAGACAAAATTCATGTCATTTCAGACGATTTGACTAATTTACTTTATAAAAAGGGTTTATCTAAAAATGTAAAAATATCTAAAATTACTCCTGCTATTGATACCGATTTCTTTGTTTCAAATGCAAAGTTAGAAAACGCTGTTTTACAATTAACAACCATAGCACGGCTTCATTGGAAAAAAGGTTTGGTATATACACTCGAAGCATTGGCTATGCTAAAAAAACAAAACATTCCGTTTCATTATGCTGTACTGGGTGACGGAGAGGAAAAAGAACGCTTGCTTTTTGCCGTACACCAATTGGGATTGACGGAACACGTTAGTTTTTTAGGAAAACTTCCTCCCGAAGCGGTGAAAAAAGAATTAGAAACCACCGATGTTTACTTGCAATACAGCATCCAAGAGGGATTTTGTAATGCCGTTTTAGAAGCCCAAGCTATGGGATTGTTGTGTATAGTTTCAAATGCAGAAGGTTTGAGCGAAAATGTGTTGGACGGACAAACCGGTTTTGTAGTTCCCAAACAAAATCCGAAATTGCTTTTTGAAAAACTACTAGAAGTTATGCATCTAAGCGAGTCCGAAAAAGAAACGATAAAAAAACAAGCTGTACAGCGCGTACGGGAGGAGTTTCATTTAGAAAAACAACAACGGGAGTTTTTAAAATTCTACGAAACCTAATGCGCATCTACATTCCTAAAATACAACCCCCTACCGATGCCGAGCGAAAGGCTTTATTTATACTGACACGCCCTTTTTATAAAAACGGGCAATGGGTCAACGACTCGGAAGTGTTAGCCCGTTGGGGTGTATCGGCTGCATTTCAATATACCGACCAAATTGACCAAGCCGATGTATTTTTTATTCCCCATCCGTTAAATCGCTATACCCGAAAACAATTGGCTACTTTTAATCAGTTATGTTCCCTGCATCAACTACGAGGTTTTGGTTATATTTCAGGAGATTGGGGCGAAGCTTATCCTACTTTTCCGCAGTTGACTTACTTCCGAATGGGTGGATTCAAATCTCAATTAAATAACCATTACCAGGGGTTTCCGGTGATTCTTGCTGATCAACTGCAAGGCATTTATGGCCAACAAGAAATTACGGTTCGTACCAAACAACCCCTGCCGGTGGTAGGTTTTTGTGGTCATTCGGATAGGTCTGGGATTAAAAAGCTAAAAGAAAATCTTAAATATGTAAAAGAAAACCTCAGGCGGTTTATTAAAAATCCGTTTCGTAGTGATTATGAACCATTTTTCCCTTCGGCTTTTGAACGCGCTCAATTATTACAAAGCTTGGAGAAATCACCTGCTATACAGACCCAATTTATACCGAGAAAAAAATATCGAGCCGGAGCCCGCTCGGCGGCAGACAGACACCGAACTACCCGCGAATACTTTGACAATATTTACAATTCCGATTATGTGCTTTGTGTACGTGGCGCGGGTAACTTTTCCGTTCGATTGTACGAAACCTTGATGCTGGGACGGATTCCTATATTGGTAGATACCGATTGCTTGTTGCCTTTTGAAAATCACATCGATTGGAAAAAGTTTGTGGTTTGGGTTCCTTGGGAGCAGCGTAACCAAATAGCAACTCTAGTGAGTTCCTTTCATCAAAAACTGTCTCCGGAAGAGTTTGAACAGTGGCAACGAAATGGGAGGGAGTTGTGGAAAGAAAAGCTTTCGGTATCGCAACTGTTGATCTATTTGGCACTAGATCTAACCCACTAGTCTCCTGAAATATCGCCTTTTGCGAAGTAATCGGACTTCTTAATTTTGTTGGCTTTCAATAAATAATACTGAAAAAACGACAGTACTCCCAAAAAAATATCCTACTTTTGCCCAGAGATAACCAAAATTTATAGTAAAATGACAAACAATTTTAAAAACCTGGCTACCAAATCCTTGTTGATTTTAGGTGTACTGTTTATGGCAGTTTCATGTAGTAATTCCAATAGCCCCGAAGCTGTTGCTGAGAAATTTTTAAATCACATGGCCAATGCTAATTTCGCGGAAGCTAAAAAACTTTGTGATCAAGAAACTGCTTCTATCATCGGTATGCTAGAAAGTATGGGAGGTGATGTAGATACCGAAGGTACCAATGAAAAAATCGAAATTATATCCTCTGAAATCAACGGAGATACAGCCGTGGTTACATATACCTCTTCCCTAGAAGAAGGCGAAAAATCGTTGGATTTAAAGAAAATCGAAGGGGAGTGGAAAGTTAGTTTTGATAAAGAAAATCAAGCCAAAGAAGAAGGCATGGACGAGTTTGACGAATCTATGGACCAATGGGAAGAATCTATGGATGAAATGGAAGAAACCATGGATAGCGTTCAAATGGAAGTAGAAGAAGTAGTTGAAGAAGCGACTGCTGAATAATTCTCATCTATGAAATATAGCGGGCATTATAAAGAATTTATTCTCTATGTGCCCGTTCTTTTTTTGCTTTTTTGGGGCCTTTGGGAAGGCTTTTTTTATTTAGACCGACAGTCCGAAACCCGAGCCGTTAAAAGCCACCAATCGATTACCCGCTTACACCCGGAAGAACTGGCTCTTCTCCAAGAAGGCGATTTTATCTTACGTCGTGGATTTGGTTTTTTTAGCGACCTGATTGCCCGGCGCCTCAATGATTCGCATATCGATGTAACCCATGCCGGAATTTTGGTGCGCCAGCACGACCAATGGTATGTAATACATTCTCTTTCTAGTGATGTTAATCCCGTGGATGGCATGCAAATTCAGGATTTAAAAACTTTTTTGCGTTATTCCATGCCCGACAAAATCATAGTAACCCGGGCCAAAAACCTGCCAGCAGACTATTCCCAAAAAATCGTGGAAAGAGCTCGTTATTATTTGGATAAACAAGTCCCTTTTGATCACCAGGGGAATTATGAAGACGACGACAAATTGTATTGTTCGGAGTTAATTTGGAGAATTCTAGAAAAGGACCTCCATCTGGTACACTTGCCCCAAGAAGAAGAGGCACGAAATAAGGTGTTTTATTCGATGAATGCCCTGTACGACGAGCAATATTTTGATATCATTATCAACCAATTTCCCACTACCCATTCAGCCATTATACAATCAGACACTTTTTGAAGTCCCTATAAGTGCTGTTTACTTTTCCATTTGTCCGTTGACCAAACCAATAACTACTCCGGTCATAGCCGAAATAAATATGGATATTACTACGTCTAAGACCGCTAATTCTAGCGGAATATCGTCATAGACAATTCGAAATAAGTTAAAATGAAACCCTTGAAAAAGACCAATAATTGCCCCGGAGCTAAATCCATTTCCTGGTGTGGTAATCTTAGCCCAATGGATAAAAATAAATGAAATAAGCATCACATAACACAAGCCCGCTGTAAAAATATATACCAGTGAGAGGGTAGTGAGTTCCGTACTGGGCGGAAAAAGATCCATCAGCAAGGTTCTGTATATGATCCATCCCAATAGATAATATACAAAAGCGCCGACTATACTGCACGCCAGAAAATTTTTTATTCTCATAGAGGGACATTTGATAAGTTATATCAAATGTATCAAAATGTTAATTAAAATTTATTTTTTAAATAAAATTTTTACAGAAATTAAATAAAGAGAATTTTTAGTTGTATTTTATTTATTTGGGAAATTGGGCGTGAGCTTTGACTTCCTCCATTTGCAGGGTATGTCGTGCGGTATGGGCCGCTAAGAATAGCAAACTTTGGTAGGCATCGACCGGTCCGGTAGGCGAATCATTTACCCGATTACGCAAATCGGAAATAGTCACCGAATCTACAAACTGATGGAGTGCTTTACGAGCCGCTGAAAATTCGCTAATTGCTTCTTGGTAATCGGTGTATTTCCCAGCTTTATGTAACATTTCTGGGGCTTGGTATTTTTGACTGCGGTCGGTTAAAAAAGTGATGATGTCCGAGTCCGTTACTTGGATTTCTTCCCGTCTTTCGGGGTTTTCGGGTTGCTGGATATATCCATGAAGCATCTCTAATACCATCATTTCGGTAGCGATTATGTGTTCGGCACATTGACTGATCGACCAAGAGTTGGTATCGGGTTTAAACTGCAATTGAGCTTCATTCAGCCCGTTGAGAGCTTGTTCTAAATTTTGAGCTGTTTCGGACAGATAGTTTTTTAAAAAATCCAGTTGTTCTTGTTCGCTTTGAGCATTTAATTGAAATACGCCTAAAACCGCAAGGAAGAGGAGTGAAATATGTTGTTTCATTGTTAAAAATTTAAGTTTATAAAATTATTTATATAAAAATACAATTAAATTACAGTTTTTTTCCATTTTCCTCTGCTAAATAACCAAAGTGTAAATATACCCACCCCGGTTTCCGAAAAGAATACACCCCAGAACACGCCGCTATGTCCCCAATCAAACTGTATAGCCAAGAGATAGCATAACGGTATTTGTAACAACCAGAAGAAGACTAAATTAATCAGGGTAGGGGTTTTGGTATCTCCGGCACCATTAAATGCTTGCACCGAAACCATCCACCAGCCATACACAAAGAAAGAATACGAGAGGATGCGTAACCAATCGCTGCCGATACGAATAACTGTAGAATCGGTAGTAAATAAACCCACTAAGGCTTCGTTAAAAAAGAAGAAAACCAACGATACTCCTAGTAAGAATATCATATTGTATTTTCCGATTTTCCATACCACCGCTTCGGCACGGTCGGGCAAACCGGCGCCCAAGTTTTGTCCTACTAAGGTTGCGGCAGCATTGGCCAGTCCCATTGCAGGCATCATAGTCAACATCATGATACGTAGGGTAATGGTAGTTCCGGCTACGGCTTCACTTCCCATATCCGATAGTATGCGTATTAGAAATATCCACGAGGTCATGGATATTATCATTTGACCAATTCCTCCCAAGGAAGTTTTTAATATCCGTAACATGATTTGTGCATCTATATATACATGTTGGAGGGTAATACGGATATGTTTACTTCCTTTAAACAAAATCCACAATTGAAAGACCACACCTATACCGCGCCCGATATTGGTGGCTATGGCAGCACCTTCTACACCCATGGCCGGAATAGGACCCCAGCCAAAAATAAAAATGGGGTCTAGTGTGATATTGATGAGGTTAGCTAGGGTCAGAACCCACATAGCTGTGGCTGCGTCACCAGCCCCTCGAAAGATGCCGTTGATGACAAAGAGGAGCATTATTACCACATTGCCTCCCAGCATCCATTGCATATATCGATACCCCTGGTTCACTACCCAATGGTCTCCGCCCATCAGCGTGAGTAATTCTTGGGCATAAACGATACCCAGTATCGAAAAGGGTATAGAAGCCAGCACACCCACCGCTATAGCCTGTACAGCCGCTTTTGAGGCTTCACCGGGTTTTTTCTCACCGGTTCGTCGGGCCACTAAGGCAGTCACAGCCACTGATAAACCCATGGCGATGGCATACAACAGGTATAAATAAGTTTCCGTTAACCCAACGGTGGCTACCGCCGAAGGACCTAACTTTCCAACAAAATAAATATCGATTAATGCAAAAGTGGATTCCATCAGCAATTCCAAAATCATTGGAATGGCTAATAAAAAAATGGCGCGTTTCAAACTGATTTTCGTATAATCAATTTCAATTCCGCGAAGCGCATTTTTAAGTTCTTGCCAAAGGCTGAGGCGTATTTCTGACGACATAGCGTAGTAAAGTATCTTTAAAGTGTTATATGACTGATTAAAAGCGGTTTAGTTTTTTTAAAAAACTAAGATTGTTAAATAATATAAAAATTACGAGTACTATAGATACTCGCAGGGAAAGTTCTTTAACGCTTTCGCGAAAGCAATAAAGACGGTAGGTTGAATCACCGAGTTACTTATTTATAAGGACAGCACTCGAATGAATCCGGAAAGTTAATGAGCTCCATAGCTAATGATTAAGGGGACAAAAATACAGAAAAGGATTATTTTAATCGTACTAATACACCGGTTTGCGGCTTGCAGAAGTGGCGGATTAAGGAAGCCTAAACTTTCTGTTTTTA
>CAZQQU010000011.1:0-82743 GCA_964595625.1 uncultured Flavobacteriaceae bacterium
CGAACACCGTCTCCGCATACGCGGAGATTACGAACAGGTTACACCTTGTCCTGACGTTTATAATATTCTGTAATGCGGTGCTGCTTTTCTCGCAAAATAGGCAGGATTATTATGTAGAGATTGATTCCCTACACACCTTTAACATACTTTCTACAACGGTTAATCAGGATGAAACCCTTATCTTTGAGTTAGACAGTAACAGTAGTTTTGAGGATTTTTTAAACTCACAGGACATTTACTCTTTTGAGAAAGCGTTTCCTACGGCAGTAACGCCGAGATTACAGCGGGTTTATATTGCTAAAATGGATGATAGTGTAAGTAACAATGATTTTCTTATTAGAAATGAAATATATAGGTTTACTTTAATTGACGATGAAGATGTCTTGGCAAGTGATTACGAATTGTCTTCAACGTATTATCCTGATGATTTTATGGACTATTTTGAAGATTTCCCAAATCCGGATCTTATGCTTATTAGAGCACCCTGGGCATGGACAATTACAAAAGGAGATCCAAATATATTAGTTGGTGTTGCCGATACAAAATATGATTTTAATCATGAAGATTTAACAGGTAAAATAGTTGATCATATTTTAATAAATGAAAGTAATTATAGTCATGGAACTGGTGTTGCAAGTGTTGTTTCTGCAGCTACAAATAATGGAAAAGGAATTTCGGCTATTGGATACAACACTAAAATGGTTGTTGCAAGTTGTGGCCCATTTCCAACAGGATTGACAAATGGGTTATTAACATTATCACAATATCCCGGAGTGAAAGTAATCAATTGTAGTTGGGCTATATGCGAAACAAGTCCATCTAAAGATTATTTAGATTTGGTAATGAATGAAGTAGAAAATAGTGGAGTATTGGTAATTGCAAGTTCTGGAAATGGCACTTCACAGCTTTGCAATGGAGGTTTTCCAAATATGTACAGATATCCTGCTTCATATGATTCAACTATTTCAGTAACAGGAGTAGGTAACAGATACCCTATCGGTTATCATCATAATTTAGTAAACCCTGTAAACGGTCAAATATATGGCGACCGTTCATGGATGGATGTTCATCTTTTGAGACCGCACGACCCTAACAATACTTCAAGCCATACCCACAACGACAAAGTAAACGTCAGTGCTCCGGGTCATTTAGTATTGATTGCTACAGATAATTATGATGAATATCCTTCTGGCTACAGAGTAGGCACCGGCACCTCTCAATCTGCACCTATGACTGCCGGGCTTGCCGCCTTAGTTTTTGCTGCTAATCCCGATTTAAGTGCTGCAGAAGTAAAAGATATTATAGAATCTACTACCGATGATATTTATCACATACCCTACAACCAACCCTATATCGGTTTGTTAGGAACCGGAAGAATTAATGCTTTCCGTGCCGTGATGAAAGCTCATTGTATGAGCACCGCAGCCACTCCTAACCCACAGTTGGATTTGTTGGTGCGGAATTCTCTGAATGATTTTGGAGTAGAACCGGATAATGAAACAGGACAAGTGTATTGGAATAGTCCAGATATATGGGTACGCAACCAGCAAGATGGTACGTATATTTATGACCATCAAAACCCCGAATACAGCCCTACAAATCCTAATTATATTTATGTACGGGTTACTAATAAAAGCTGTGTTACTTCATCAGGAGATGATATTTTAGAATTGTATTGGGCAAAAGCCAACACTTCCTTAAACTGGCCGGACTATTGGGACGGCTCAATAGTTGTAAACGGCGTACCTATGGGTGGACAAATAATACCTGCATCTATTCCTAATATCCCGGTTCTTGAACTTGGACAAGAGGCCATTATTGAAATTCCATGGATGGTGCCTAACCCCGATGATTATATCGGCATCAATGAAAATCCTTGGCATTTTTGTCTGTTAGCCCGTATCGTTTCTACTGACGATCCAATAAGTTATACTGAGGTTGCCAGTATTGCACAAAATGTTAAGAAAAATAACAACTTGGGATGGAAAAACACTACTATTGTTAATCTTATACCCGACATGATTTCTAATAAAGGTGGCGTAGTGGGAGTTTCTAATCCTTTTAACGAAAGTAAAACTTTTAAATTAGAGTTTTTTGCTGAACCCAATGAGAGTGGCAAACCCATTTATGAAGAAGCCGAGGTGGGTGTAGTAATGGATAGTTTATTAAGAGCTGCTTGGATAGCCGGAGGTGGTCAGGGTAGTAATTATGTATTTCCCACTGCATCAAATCCCCGGTTTGTGGCTTCGGGAGACAATATGGTTTTAGATAACATCACATTACCAGCTGGTGCTTACACAACTATGGAAGTTAATTTTAATTTTCTCATAAGTGAATTAACCCCAAAAAGAAAATTTACCTATCATGTTGCTTTAAAGGAATCCTCTACAGGAGATCTTATAGGTGGCGAAACATATGAAGTATATAAACAACCTAGACCAATTTTTGACGCCTTAGCAGGCAATAACGAAACAATCGACAAAAACCAGTCGGTTACACTCTATGCAGACCCCATTAACGAAAATGCCGTTTATAACTGGTACGACCCCGATGGTAACCTGATTTTTACCGGGCTTGACCCGACAGTTTCTCCGATGATTACTACTACTTACAAATTGGAAGTAATTACCGAAACCGACGGATTTAAGGATTATGACGAAGTAACGGTAAATGTCAATCCGTATCAGATAGAAAGTATGATACCCAATCCGGCATCCTCAGAAGTTACCATTTTTTATGATGTAACAGGGGTTAGCTCGGCTTATATTATGATGGTCAATCAAACTACCAGCAATTCGGATAATTACATCTTAGATATTGAAGAAACTTCTGTAACTATAAACACCTCTGGCTATCCTACCGGCTTATATTCAGTAATATTGGTGGTCAACGGAGATATTCAAAGCTCCAAAAATTTAGTCATTAATTAAAAAATAAACATCATGAAAAAATTAGCACTATTGATAATCCTTTTATTGGGTATAAAAGGCTTTTCACAACATCCGGAATTATTAGATAAAGAGTGGTTTCTGTACAAATTTGTAATAGAAGGAGAAGAGATAGTCCCTCCCGTAAACACGGAAGTAGGTGATGTAACGATAAACTTTAATACTGGAGGATTTATCACCTCGGTATGCACTATACTTACAACCTATACGACTTATAATGGAGGGGATTCTTTTTTTATCGATGAAGCCTATATTACACCTGATTACTGTATGTTAGAAGAAAACCAACCTTTTAACTTTTTGAATCTGTCTTTTTTTACAGATTATATAGAATATGATTTTGAGTATGAAATCACGATAGTTAATGACGAAAAAAAATTAGTAATTTATAACGCTAATGGTCACGAAGGTCATTATGGAAGTGTGCCGCTTTCCACGGAAGATTTTAACACTACCACTGTTTCTATTTATCCCAACCCGGTAAAAGAGTTGCTGTTTATTGAAAGCAAAGAAAACATTAGCAGTATTACCATTTTTGACATCCACGGCAAAAAGGTAAAAACCGTAAACGCCCAGTCAGAGATTAACCTGGGTGGTTTGCAAAGCGGCGTGTATTTTGTAAGCATCACCTCAGAAAACGGAGGTATTTGGACCGAAAAAATCGTAAAAAAGTAAACATCATGAAAAAATTAGCACTATTGATAATCCTTTTATTGGGTATAAAAGGCTTTTCACAACATCCTGAATTATTAGATAAAGAGTGGTTTTTACACCATGGCATTCTTGATGGAGAAGTATTTATGCCATATATAGCAGGAGAACTTCAATTTATTTCTGAAAATGAACGGCTATCAATTTGGCATCCATACTGTGAAGAGGGGTTTGAAAGTCCTTTTGTGTTTACTGGTCAAAATATATTTGACATCGGAAATCCCGAAGTGGTGATTGTAGGTATTTGTGGAGGTCAAGAAGAAGTTGAATTTATGCAAAAACACTACAATATATATGGTAATGGTGAAATAGCCAAAAACCCCTTTACTTACATCATTGAAACCGACGGCGACAATTATATGTTAACCATAGAAAACGGTAATGGGGATATTGCGGTGTATGGTAGCGTTCCCCTCTCCCAACCGGAGTTTTCGCCACTTCAAGTGATGCTCTATCCCAATCCTGTTGGGGATGTAATACAAATCCAAAGCGCCGAAACTCTTAGTCAGGTCTTGGTCTATGACATTTCCGGGAAAGTGGTCAAAGAAATGGATACAAATTCACAAAACATAGAAATTCAAGTAAATCATTTACCGTCAGGAATATATTTTATCAAACTCGAAAGTTTGTATGGTTCTATACGTACAGAAAAGTTTATTAAAAAGTGAATCATGGGTTGATAGCCTTTATAAAACTGTAAAAATATACTGCTATTTATTCCCAAAAAAAGCTCTTTAGCTGTATTTTTTAGTGTTCACATATTCTAATTTTTTTGTATTTGTTTCTTTCATAAAATAGGTACATTTGTACAACTAAAAAATTACCTATCTATGAAAGAAATCACTCTCTCTGCTCTACACCAATCTTTAGGGGCTAAAATGGTTCCCTATGCTGGATTTAATATGCCTGTTCAATACGAAGGAGTAACTGTGGAACACGAAACGGTACGCACGGGTGTCGGCGTGTTTGATGTGTCGCATATGGGAGAATTTCTAGTGAGTGGGCCACAAGCCTTAGCGTTGATTCAAAAAATTACTTCCAATGATGCTTCTAAGCTTATCGATGGTAAGGCACAGTATGCCTATATGCCCAACGAAACTGGTGGAATAGTAGATGATTTAATCATATACCGTTTTAACGAAGAAAAATACCTCTTAGTAGTAAATGCATCTAACATTGATAAAGATTGGGCTTGGATTAATAAACACAATACCATGGGAGCTGAAATCCGTAATCTTTCCGATGAGTATTCTTTATTAGCCATCCAAGGTCCCCAAGCTATAGCCTCTATGCAATCCTTAACTTCGGTCGATTTAGGAGGGATTCCTTTTTACAGTTTTGTAGTGGGGCCTTTTGCCGGAATTGATAACGTAATAATTTCTGCTACAGGTTATACCGGTAGTGGTGGTTTTGAAATCTATTGTAAAAACAGTGAAGTAGAACAAATATGGCACCGAGTATTTGAGGCCGGTAAGGACTATGGAATCAAACCTATTGGTTTGGCAGCGCGGGATACCTTACGTTTGGAAATGGGCTTTTGTCTGTATGGAAACGATATCGACGAATCCACTTGCCCCTTAGAAGCCGGCTTGGGATGGATCACCAAGTTTACAAAAGAGTTTATTAATGCTGACGAATTAAAAAAGAAAAAAGAAGCAGGTATTACCCGTCAATTAATTGGATTTCAATTAAATGAAAGGGGAATTCCCCGGCAGGATTATGCCATTACAGATGCTTCGGGACAGGTGATCGGCCAGGTTACCAGTGGTACTATGTCGCCTTCGTTACAACAAGGTATTGGTATGGGATACGTTCCAAAAACTTATGCCGAACCGGGTAGTACCATTTATATTCAAATACGAAAAAATTTAGTTCCTGCGACGGTAGTTAAAACTCCTTTTTACAAAAAATAATGTATGCAAACGGCACTCACGGTAAAAAAATAGTCCTGTTTGATGGGGTCTGTAATTTGTGCAATGGTACCGTTGTTTTTATAATTCAAAGAGATACAAAGGACCGCTTTCGATTTGCCGCTTTGCAGTCAGATATTGGAATCCAACTCACGCAAGAATTGGGCATTGATACCACTCAAATAGAATCTATTATTTTGGTACACCAACAGCGCTATTATTATAAATCGGGTGCGGCTTTACGCATTGCTCGTGATTTAAAAGGTGCTTGGCCCTTGCTATCGGTTTTTTTAATTATTCCTCCTTTCATACGGGATGGGATTTACGATATTATTGCCCGAAATCGTTATCGGTGGTTTGGTAAAAAGGAAAGTTGTATGATCCCTACCCCCGAATTAAAAAGTAAATTTTTATAATTTTATATTCTACTTTTGTAATCAATTTGGAGCCGTTGGCAGCCTGTTTATGAATCTAAGATATTACCTGGCAGTTATTGGTGCTTTTACCATTTGGGGTTTTTTCAGCCTGCCACTTCGGGCTTTACAGTCTTTTCCGGCTTTTGATATACTCATTTTTCGGGTACTCATTACTTTGGCTATCATGGGGTTGATACTGTTTTTATTTCGCCGTAAGGCAGTAAAAGAAAGTTGGAAGGAATTCACATCCATGACCCCCAAAGAACAAAAACATCTCTTAGGAATTCATTTTTTTAGTGGATTACTATTGGCCGCCAACTGGTTTTTGTTTATTTATGTTATGAATAATGTGAGTGTCAATGCCACTGCCTTGGCTTATTTGATTTGTCCTATAATGACGGTGGTGTTGGCATATATTTCGTTACGAGAACCTCTCACTAAATTGCAGTGGGTGGCCGTTTTCATCTGTTTGGTAAGTTGTTTATTGATGTCTATCGGTCATTTTATGGAATTGTTTTACAGTAGTATTGTAGCGCTGACCTATGCCTATTATCCTATATTACAACGAAAAAATCAACGCCTTGACCGATTTGTAGTATTGACTTTACAAGTGTTTGTAGCGGTCATTTTGTTATTGCCTTTTTATCCCTTATATGTTTCACCACTCCCCAAAACATTCTATTTTTTTGAGATTGTAATATTAATTGCGGTGGTGTTTACCATTGTGCCTTTGTATTTGACTATTTACTCATTACGTGGCCTCAATTCTTCGGCGGTAGGAATTTTTATCTACCTAAATCCGATATTCTCCTTCTTATTGGCCATTTTTTATTTTAAAGAAAATTTGTCTGTTCTACAGAGTTTTTCTTATGGCCTGATTTTAATAGGAGTAATTCTTTTTAATATCCCGTTGTTACCTCGTAAGTTTATAAAAAGACCACCCAAAGCTGTAGTATAATTTTTGTAAGAAATCGGGTTTTAGGAAGACCACTATTTCACTTTGATTGAGGAAAAATACACAGCTGATTTTTTATCATTTTGATTATTAAAAAAAAATCCCCTCTTGCTAGAGGGGAAAGACGGCTATTTTTTTCTGTAAGAAATCAGTTGATTAGCTGTAAAATAACTGACTTACCAGTATTATGAAAACATATCCTTTACTTTTTCAAAGAAGGATTTGTCATTTTTTTCGGGTTTGGGTTGAAAGTTGGTATCGGTAGCCATTTTTTCAAAAAACTCGCGTTGTTCTTTATTAAGTGATTTAGGAGTCCAAACGTTTACGTGTACTAACAAATCGCCACTGCCATAGCTATTGAGTGAAGGCATTCCTTTATTTCTAAGTCGGAGAATTTTCCCGCTTTGCGTTCCCTCTTCAATTTTGATACGTACTTTTCCACTAACTGTGTCAATTTCTTTATAGGTACCTAAGGCTGCCTCGGGTATACTGATATACAAGTCGTAGTGAAGGTTATCGCCTTCGCGTTGTAGGGTAGGGTGAACCTTTTCTTCAATATGTACCAGCAAATCCCCGGGAATACCGTTCGCTGGTGCATCATTTCCTTTACCACTCACTTTGAGTTGCATACCATCTACCACACCGGCAGGTATTTTAATGGATATGGTTTCATCAGTTAGAATCATACCCTCTGCATCGGCATGGAGTGGTTTTCGGTCAATTACCTGTCCAAGACCTCCACAAACATTACAAGGGCTAGAAGTTTGCATCCTACCCAATATGGTATTCTGAATTCGGGTTACTTGTCCAGAACCATTACAATTCCCACAAGTTTTGTAGGTAGTACCTTCGGCTAATTTTTTACGTTTGACTTTAATTTTCTTCTCTACACCTTGGGCTATTTCTTCCAAGGTAAGTGCTACTTTTACCCGTAATGTACTTCCTTTTACCCGACGGCTTCCTCCTCCAAAACCACCAAAACCACCAAAACCTCCAAAGGCACTGCCAAAAATATCACCAAACTGACTGAAGATATCTTCCATGTTCATACCGCCACCACCAAAGCCACCGCCTTCAAAGGCTTGATGCCCAAAACGGTCGTATTTGGCACGCTTGTCGGGATCACTTAATACTTCGTAGGCTTCCGCAGCTTTTTTAAACATTTCTTCAGCCTTTTTGTCTCCCGGGTTTTTATCGGGATGGTATTGAATGGCTTTTTTGCGGTAAGCTTTTTTTATTTCCTCTGCAGAAGCGTTCTTACTTACACCTAATATTTCGTAAAAATCTTGTTTCATGGTAATTTATTATTGACCAACGACCACTTTGGGATGTCTGATAATTTTGTCAGCTAGACGGTATCCCTTTTCGACAACATCTACTATTTTTCCCTTTAAATCATCAGTAGGCGCTGTAATTTGAGTCACGGCATCGTGTATTTCAGAGTCAAAATCATCACCTGCTTTGACTTCGATTTCTTCTAATCCTCTTTGGACTAAAGTATTTTTAAATTTGGTATAAATGAGTTGTATGCCTTGAAATTGACTAGGATCTTCGGTTTTTTGAATTTCGAGTAAGGCCCGATCAAAATCATCTACCACTGGAAGCAATGCGTGAATAATTTCTTCACCAGCGGTTTTAATTAATTCAATGCGTTCTTTATTGGTTCTTTTTTTATAGTTTTCAAATTCGGCAAACAAGCGAAGGTTTCGATCCTTCTCCGCCTCTAAATGTTCTTGGGATTCCTGGAGTTGAAGTTGTAAATCTTCTACTTCCTTTTTCAGTTTAATATCCTTTTTTGTTTCTTTTTTGTTAGATGGTTCAGAAACGTTGTTGTTCTTTTTTTTACTCATACCAAAAGTTTTCAAAATCCTATTTCAAATTTGTTGCCAATGATACGAATAATGTCATAATGTCACAATAAAAAATTAATACGGTTTTAAGAAAAAAAACTTTAATCTACCCTAACTTTGTGGGATACAAATTTGTTAAAACTAAACACCTATGAAAAACACATTAACCAAACTAGGTTTGCTTTTTATGTCCGTGATTTTATTGGCTTCGTGTAAAAATGAAAATGCCGTAAAAGGCACTGAAGCACAAGAAGTTGTTACTCAAAGTGACAAGTCTGTTATCTACGTGGTAAATACCGAAACCTCTAAAGTTGATTGGGAAGGCTCTCGTCCTGCCTCATCACACACCGGATTTATCCAATTAAAAGAAGGAAGAATCAGTTTAGATTCGGAAAATGCCGTTGAAAGTGGAGATTTTGTGTTAGACCTAACTTCCATCACTGTGACTGATTTAGAAGGTGAATACAAAGAAAAATTAGAAGCTCACTTGAAAGGTACAGCCACCGAAGGTGCTGATGACTTTTTTAATATAACTCGTTACCCCAACGGAAACTTTTCTGTAACCGGAGTTCGAGTTGCCGACGGAAAAACCTATCTTCAAGGAAATTTGACATTAAAAGAGGTTACAAAAAACATCGAATTCCCTATTAATATTTCCTTAGATGGTGACAAACTCATTTTACAGAGTGAGAAATTCCATATCGACCGAACTCAGTGGGGAATCAACTACGAATCAAAAACTATTTTCACCAATTTAGGTGATAAATTTATCAATGATGATGTGGCTTTACAAATTTATTTAGAAGCTACAAAGTTGTAAGTCTATTCCTTGTTTTACCTTCTTAAAAGCCCTTTTAAAGATGTTTTAAAAGGGCTTTTTTTATCTCGATCCCCAGGAGTTTACCAATCAATGGGCGACTGCCCTAATTTTACTAAATAGTTGTTGGTCTGACTAAAATGATTATTCCCATACCAATGTCCCTTATTAGCACTTAATGGAGAGGGATGTCCGGAGGTGAGTACCAAGTGTTTTTGGGTATCAATCAAGCGAATTTTCCTTTTGGCGTAGCCACCCCATAACAAGAAAACTAGGTTTTCACGCTTTCGCGAAAGAATTTCGATAACCGAGTCGGTAAAGGTTTCCCAACCTTGTTTTTGATGAGATCCAGCCAGTCCGGCTCGAACCGTCAAGGTGGCATTGAGCAATAAAACGCCTTGCTGTGCCCACCGTAGTAAATTCCCACTACTCGGAATAGGTTTGCCTAAATCGCGTTCTATTTCTCTAAAAATGTTCTGTAGCGAAGGCGGGTGGGGAACCCCGTCGTTGACCGAAAAACACAATCCATGGGCTTGCCCGGGACCGTGATATGGATCTTGACCTAAGAGTACCACTTTAACTTGGTCGAAAGGGGTATAATCAAATGCAGTAAATAATTGATTACCCGGAGGGTAGCACGTATAATTTTTATATTCGTTTCGAACAAATTCCGTAAGTTTTTTAAAATAAGGTTGTCCAAACTCCCCAGCCAAATGTTCTGCCCAACTCGGTTCTATTTTTACCTGCATATTGTGTACTTTTGTCGTAAAATTAGTAGAAAATGTCACTAATTTCAACCATAGCAAAAAAAACACTCCTCGATTTGGAGTTTGATGTAGTCTTGAAGCACATTGCTCATTATTGTTTGACGGATGTGGCCAAGGAAAAAGTACATGCATTACATCCCAGTTTTTCCCAAGAGCAAATTGCAGTAATTTTCCGTGAAACGGAGGAATATATACATTCTTTGTCGGGAGATAATCCTATCCCATCACATTATTTTGAAGTAATTTTTAAGGAATTACAACTCTTAGCCATTGAAAATAGTACTTTAGAAGCGGCTTCTTTTAGAAAAATTGCGGCTTTGTGTGAAACCACTACTCAATTGGTTTACTTTTTCGAAAAGTTCCAAGAGTTTTACATGGCTTTGTTTGAAAAATCCAATTCGGTTGTTATACAACCCGATATTGTTAAGCGAATTCAAGCGGTGTTTGATCGCTTTGGAGAAATTAAAGACGAAGCAAGTCCGGAACTCGCTGTGATTCGTCGAGAAATTTCAACTACCAAAGCTAAGATTCAAACTACTTTTAGTCAAGCCTTATCCCAAGCTGTAGCAGCTGATTATTTAGATGAAATTCGAGAGTCCTTAATTGATGATCATCGGGTGTTAGCCGTCAAAGCGATGTATCGCAAACGTGTAGCCGGTACTGTCTTAGGGACCTCCAAAACCGGGAGTATTGTTTTTATAGAACCCGAAGCGACTTGGCACCTCACTCGAGAGCTCACCAATTTGTTGGTTGAAGAGCAGGAAGAAATAGCTCGTATTTTAAAGCAACTTACCGACGATTTGCGGATTTATAAACCTGATATTGAACAGTACCAACACTATTTAACCGAAATAGATGTTTTATATGGAAAAGCCCGTTATGCCCGAGTGATTGGCGCCCAAGTGCCCCAACTCACCACCGAAAGGCTCTTGGTTTTACAGCAAGCCTATCATCCGATTTTACTTTTTAACAACCTGCAGAAAAAAAAGCCGACCTATCCCCAAACCATTGCACTACATCCAGAGGGTAGAATTATTGTTATATCCGGTCCGAATGCGGGAGGGAAAAGTATCACCTTAAAAACCGTGGGCTTGTTGCAATTAATGGTACAAAGCGGAATACCCGTACCCGTAAAAAGGGAAAGTAGTTTTTGTTTTTTCACCAAAATTTTGACGGATATAGGAGATAATCAATCGGTGGAGAATCATTTAAGTACCTATAGTTATCGGTTAAAAATGATGCGGCAATTTTTACAAAAATGTGATGCTGAAACCTTGTTTTTAATTGATGAATTTGGAAGTGGTAGTGATCCGGAATTGGGGGGTGCTTTAGCAGAAACCTTTTTGGAAGTTTTTTACGAGCGGCAAGCCTTTGGGATTATTACCACCCACTATACCAATTTAAAGATGTTAGCCAACGAATTGAGTTTTGCGGTCAATGCCAATATGCAGTTTGATCAGCGGAGTTTAGAACCCATGTATCAATTAACTCTAGGAGAACCGGGCAGTTCATTTACTTTTGAAGTGGCACAAAAAAATGGTATTCCTTACCGATTGATTAATCGAGCTAAAAAGAAAATTGAACGCAGTAAGGTTCGCTTTGATAAAACCATAGCCGATTTACAAAAAGAGCGCAACAAACTTCAGAAAACAACTGATAAACTTCAAACGGAGGAAGAAAAAAAGAAAAAAGAAAACAAACTTTTAGAAGAGATTAATTCTAAAATCAAACAAAAACTCGAAAATTACCAAGAACTTTACGATAGCCATCAAAAACTTATTTTCTTAGGCAGAAAAATCACCCAGTTATCAGAAAATTATGCTCAAAATAAAAATAAAAAGCAGTTGGTGGCCGAATTTTTAAAATTGGTAGAAATCGAAATTAGCAAGCGAAAAACAATTTCTAAAGCGGCTGCCAAGCAAGAAAAAGAAAAACAACGTGAGGTGGAGCAAGAAGTTCAAAAAGCAGTAGAACAAATTCGAGTGGAGAAGAAAAAAGCGAAGAAGAAAGCGAATCAACAAGCGGAAGAGCTTCGAGTAACCTTAGAAGTCGGACATCGAGTTCGACTCAAAGAAGGTAAATCGGTCGGGACTATAGAAGGGATTGAAAAAAACAAAGCCACGGTCAATTACGGTTTGTTTTCGGCTTCGGTGAGTTTGGATAAATTAGAATTCGTATCGGCTAAGTAAAGCTAAGTTATAAATTAACATAACTTTAAACAGTTTTTAGCTTGCTAGGCCTATTTTTGTTAGCACTACAAATTAATGAGCACTATGAGATTTTTTTATTTGTCTTGGCTTCTGAGTGTACCAGCCATTTTCTTTTCATGTAATCAAAAATCAACGGCACCGGTTTCTTCGGTTTCTTCCTTTCCTGTAGTCGAGGTTCCTATCAAGACCATTGTAGGTTACAATACCTATCCGGCAGTCATTGAGGGCACTAACAACAACGCAGTACGCCCCAAAATAGGCGGGTATATATCCAAAGTTTGGGTAGATGAAGGCCAAGCAGTCAAGCAGGGACAAGTGCTTTTTTCTCTTGAAACCAATGCATTGGGACAAGAAGCGGAAGCTGCAAAAGCCAATGTGAATGCAGCTCAGGTAGAAGTGGATAAACTTATTCCGTTGGTGGAAAAAAATATCATAAGTCCAGTTCAGTTAGAAACTGCCAAAGCACGATTAGCACAAGCTCAGAGTGTCTATAATGGTATTACGGCTAATATAGGATATGCAACGGTACGTAGTCCGATAGATGGTCATGTGGGCTCGATTAATTTTCGAGAAGGAGCTTTGGTGAGTCCCTCCGATCCAAGTCCGTTGACCACCGTATCAACCACCGATGAGGTATTTGTGTTTTTTTCGTTAAACGAAAAAGAATACTTAGACTTTTTGAGTGCTACGCCCGGAGCTACTCGAGAAGAAAAAATCAAGAATTTCCCGAAAGTGGAATTACAACTTATCAACGGAGAGATTTACCAAGAGCAAGGTGTCATTGAGACCATTACGGGTCAGGTAAACCGTTCCACCGGAACGGTGAGTTTCCGAGCTAAGTTTCCCAACTCTTTAGGTTTATTGGCCAACGGAAGTAGTGGAGTGGTGCGTATTCCCGAGGTGTATGAAAACGTCTTGGTAGTTCCTGAGAGCGCCACTTTTGAGAGACAAGGAAAAGTGTATGCCTACCAAGTACAAGGGGATAGTTTAGCGGTAAATATTCCCATTACTTTGATTGCCCGAATTTCGCCCTACGCCATCGTCGGGTCTGGTTTAAAAGAGGGCGATCGAATTGTGGCACAAGGAACTTCCAAATTACGTGGTGAAACGCCTATAATTCCGGAAATTCACCCTTTTGATAGTATTGTAAAACCCATAGTGCCTACTTTTAAATAATCTTCGATAATGGTCAAGTTATTTACAGAACGTCCGGTTCTTTCAACCGTTATTTCAATTATCATCGTCTTGTTGGGGGTATTAGGACTTACTAATTTGCCCATTACGCAATATCCGGACATTGCTCCTCCTACTGTACAGGTCAATGCGAATTATCCCGGTGCCAACGCACAAACCGTATTAGAAAGTGTGATCATCCCATTAGAAGAACAGATCAATGGGGTAGAGGGGATGACGTATATTACCTCAACAGCTAGTAATAACGGATCCGGTTCAATCCAAGTGTTCTTCGAACCCGGAGTGGATCCCGATATTGCAGCTGTTAACGTACAGAATCGGGTGTCTCGAGCCAATCCGTTGTTGCCTAGAGAGGTAACACAATCAGGGGTTATTGTACAAAAACAGCGGTCGAGTGCGTTGATGTACTTATCGGCCTATTCTGAGAATCCCGAATACGATGCCACTTATTTACAAAATTATCTGGATATCAATGTATTGCCTGCCCTGAAACGTATTAATGGGGTGGGAGATGTAAACGTATTTGGTGCTAAAACTTACGCCATGCGTATTTGGATACATCCAGAAAAATTGGCTGCCTACAACCTGATTCCCGAAGATATTGTAGCGGCGATTAACGAACAAAGCCGGGAAGCCGCTGCCGGTACTTTAGGTCAAAACGACGGACAAACCTTTGAGTATGTGTTGCGATATAGTGGCCGTTATAGTGATGCGGAACAATTCCAAAATATTGTAGTTCGAAGTTTGGGGAATGGTAATTTCTTATACCTCAAAGATGTAGCTACTGTTGAATTAGATGCCTTGGGGTATTCGGGGGTTTCGTTTGCTCATGGAAAATATCCGGCGGTGAGTATGGGTATTTTTCAAACTCCAGGCTCGAATGCGAACGAAATTATCAATGAAATTCACCAAACCCTTGAAAACCTTTCCAAGTCTTTTCCCGAAGGGGTAAAATATCAAGTAAATTTTGATACCAATGAATTTTTAATAGCCTCCATTAACAAGGTTACACGAACCTTCTTTGAGGCCTTTATATTAGTATTTTTAGTAGTATTCTTGTTTTTACAAGATTTCCGATCTACACTCATTCCCGCAATTGCAGTACCCGTATCGATTATTGGTTCTTTTTTCTTTTTAAATCTATTTGGATATTCTATCAACTTACTGACTTTGTTTGCATTAGTGTTAGCTATTGGTATTGTGGTGGACGATGCCATTGTGGTGGTAGAAGCGGTGCATGCCAAATTGGAAGAAGGAGCTAAAACGGCTTTAGAAGCCACCCACAGTGCGATGAGTGAGATTACCGGTGCCATTGTTTCTATTACCTTAGTTATGTCCGCGGTTTTTATACCGGTGACCTTTGTACAAGGCCCCACCGGAGTATTTTATGAGCAGTTTGGTGTTACCCTTATTATCGCCATATTGATTTCGGCGGTTAATGCTTTGACCTTGAGTCCGGCGCTTTGTGCTTTGCTCTTAAAACCGCATCACCATACATCAACCAAGAAAAGATTTTTTAATCGCTTTTTCGTAGCTTTTAACACTTCTTTTACGGCCATGACTCAACGCTATACAAAATCGCTTGCTTTTTTGTATAAAAACCGATGGATTACCTTGGCCTTTTTGTTACTCTGTATCGGATTGATTTTTTGGATTGAAAATCACACCCCCAAAGGATTTGTACCCAATGAAGACCGGGCTATGATTTTTACCAATATCGAACTCCCCATTGGGAGTACCCTAGACAGAACCGTGGAGGTAGGTAAAGAACTGAGTCAACGGGTGACAGAAATTCCGGGCGTACAAAGTGTATCCATCACTACCGGATTTAGTTTTATGAGTGGTGCCGGTAGTAATTATGGAATTGGGTTTATCAAACTCAAGCCTTGGTCCGAAAGAGATAAAAGCCAATCGGCTGACGCCATTATTCAAGAATTGTTTAAGCTCAATGCCGCCATACCCGAAGCCCGATTGATATTCTTTTCACCTTCGAGTGTACCTGGTTTTGGAAGTTCTAGTGGTTTTGACTTGAAAGTGTTGGACAATACCGGAGGAAGTTTTTCTGAGCTGAGTGATGTGACCGATTACTATATACAAGAATTGTCCAAACGTCCTGAAATTCAATATGCGCAAACCTCTTTTAATACCGATTATCCGCAATATGAAATAGAGGTAGATGTTCCCAAAGCCAAAGAAGCCGGTGTGTCGGTAGCCAATATCTTAGGCGTTTTACAAGGTTATATCGGAAGTATTTATGCCGCCGATTTCTCGAAATATGGGAAACAATATCGTGTTTATGTGCAGGCATTGCCCGAAGATCGAGCCAGTTCGGAGAGTCTAAGCTCTATTTTTGTTAGAAACGCTCAAGGCGAAATGGCACCGGTAACTCAGTTTATAGATCTTAAAAGAGTATATGGCCCACAATCTGTTTCGCGGTTTAATTTATTTAATGCTTCTACTGTGAGCGGAGCACCCAACATAGGTTACTCCTCAGGGGATGCTATTAAAGCGGTTCTAGAAACTGCCGAAACTGCTTTGCCGATTGGATATAGTGTGGATTTTGCAGGATTAACTCGAGAGGAAATTTCTTCGGGCAGTCAAACGCTGTATATTTTTATGCTAAGTATATTGTTTGTTTACTTTTTCTTAGCCGCCCAGTACGAAAGTTATTTGATACCATTCGCTGTTTTATTTTCACTACCCGTCGGGGTGATGGGAGCCTATTTTACCACCATGATTTTTGGCATAGAAAATAACATTTACTTCCAGATTGCACTGATTATGTTGGTAGGATTATTGGCTAAAAACGCGATTCTGATAGTAGAGTTTGCATTGCAACGACGACGGGCTGGTTACAGCCGGGCACAAGCTGCCTTTGAAGGTGCTAAAGTGCGGTTGCGACCGGTATTGATGACAGCTTTTGCCTTTATTATCGGTTTATTGCCATTGGCTTTTGCGACCGGTATTGGTGCCCGAGGTAATAATGCCATTGGTCTGGGTGCGGTAGGAGGAATGTTTATCGGAACCATTTTCGGTATTTTTGTGATTCCTATCTTGTATATCTTTTTTCAATGGTTACACGATAAATTTTCATCTAAAAAAGAATTTGAAAATGCTTCTGATGGACAATAAAATTTTATTCAAATATGCCGGAATGGCTGGCTTACTTTTGTTGTTACAATCTTGTTTTGTAGCTAAAGATTACGAAAGACCCAATTTGGAAACCATTGATGAAACTAGTTTTTATAGAACGGAACAACAAATACAAGACAGCGTGTCGATGGCAGATATTTCGTGGAGAGAACTTTTTACAGATCCGTATTTGGTCTCGTATATTGAAACCGGTTTGCAAAACAATATTGATATTCGTATTGCTTTAGAAAACATACATATCGCCGAGGCATACCGACGTCAAAGTAACACCGGATATTGGCCCACACTTCAGGGTCAGGCGGGTGTAACCCATACCGAATTTTTTGGAGATTCTCCTTATGCGATCACCCAATATGATGTTCAAGCACAATTGTCTTGGGAAGCCGATATTTGGGGTAAAATTAGAAGTGAAATTAGATCGGGTGAAGCCTCGTATTTAAAATCGGTGTATGCTCACCAAGCTGTGGCTACAGAACTGATTGCTCAAATAGCCATTACCTATTATCAATTGTTGGCCTTGGACGAACAATTACGTATTGTTAATCAGACTATAGAAAACCGTACCCAAAGCATCGAAACGACTGTAGCTTTAAAAGAAGCGGGTCAATTGACCGAGGTCTCCGTCAAACAAACGGAAGCACAACTTAAAAGTGTAGAAGCCTTGCAATTAGACTTATTACAACAAATTCGTTTAGCAGAAAATACTTTGTCTCTATTGTTGGGAGAAAATCCTCGAGAAATAGAAAGAACTAGTTTAACTGAACAACAAATAAAGGCTGAGTTATCGATTGGTTTTCCTATTCAGTTATTGAGAAATCGGCCCGATGTGATAGCTGCTGAGTACGATTTAATAGGAGCATTCGAAAATACCAATATTTCACGAAGTATGTTTTATCCTTCCATCAACTTATCGGTTACTGGGGGATTACAAAGCAATGACTGGGCTGATTTATTAGATGTAAACTCACTTTTTGCTAGGCTGATTGGCAGTATTGCTCAACCTATTTTTAATCAACGAAAAATTAAAACCCAATACGAGGTCTCCCTAGCTATACAACAACAAGCCGCTCTTCGGTTTGAATATACTTTATTACAAGCCGTGCGTGAAGTGTCTGACGCCTTATACACTTTAGAAATAAGCGATCAAAAAGCGGCTATAAAACGAGAGGAGTATTTGGCCTATGCGCAAGCGTTAGAATATTCTGAAGAATTGATTAACCAAGGATTTGGTAGTTTTTTAGAAGTATTAAATGCCCGTGAAAATACATTAAATACCCAAATGAACCTAATTAGCTTGCAATTTGAAAAACTTCGCAATACAGTACTATTGTATCGAGCTTTAGGTGGTGGATGGAAATAAAAAAAACTGCCTAATTTATTTAGGCAGTTTTTATTTTTTTGAAGGGAATTATTACTTCTTTGTTTCGCTATTATATTTGGCAGACAATTCCATAGAAATGGATGCCCGTTCATATTTTAGTTTGCCGGCTCCTGATTCGACAATCACTGTATTGTCATCTTCAACTATATCTAGGATCTTTCCGTGCAAACCACTTTTAGTAACAACTTTGTCTCCCTTTTTTAATGCCTCGATAAATTTTTTCTCTTTCTTTTGCTTGTTGATTCCAGGTCTAATCATAAATAAATAGACTACGAGAAACATTAACATGAGAGGCAATAGACTTTCCATAATTTTAGAGTAAACGGTTTTTAAATAGCCTCTTTGGGCTCTACAAATGCTTTGATAGTTACACGTTCAGTAACTCGTTGGGTATTGGTTGTAATATTTACAGTTACATTTCTTTGGTTAGATCCGGTTCCGTTAAAATGTACCAAAAGTTCCCCTTTTTGTCCGGGTTGAATAGGTTCTTTAGTAAAACTAGGAACAGTACAACCGCAACTTCCTTTAGCATCAGAAATAATTAAAGGTGCATCACCGGTGTTGGTAAATGTAAACAAATGTTCAACATTTGTTCCTTGAGGAATTCTACCGAAATCATGTTCGGTTTTGTCAAATGTCATCACCGGATATTTGCCCGAAGTATTTTGACTTGTCAAGGATTGGGCATTGTTTCCGTTGGAGGTCGCAGTAGCCGTTTGAGCATCCGTGGCAGCGTTGCTCACGTTGTTCTCAGTGTTGTTGTCTTTACATGAGGTAGCGATTAATGCTACACCTAATAAAGCGGGTAATAAAAATTTTTTCATAATACTATTTCACTTTTTGATTTTGGACACGAAAATAACAAAAAAATATTACTTAACACCCCTCCCTGTTTTCTTTAACATTCCTTTAATTTCCAAGTCCTTAACAATTTTATCCATAATGCCGTTGATAAAAATGCTGCTTTTGGGAGTCGAGTACTCTTTTGCGATTTCTATATATTCGTTAATGGTTACACGGATGGGGATGGTAGGAAAATGAAGAAACTCGGTAATTCCCATTTTAATAAGCATCATATCGAGTTCAGCAATTCGGTCTTTATCCCAATTGGGAGTCCGCGTTTCAATTTCATGAGTGGTATAAGCATCATGAATCAGTGTTTTGTCCATCAAATCATGAGCAAATTTTCGATCGTCATCACTTTTAAACAATTCGGGTACCCAATGACTTTCCGAAGAAGTAGGGGTACAATTTTCGATAATTTTCACGATAGCCGTATTGACAATGGGAATATCATCAGCCCAAGTAAGTTTCTTATCTTCCAGATAATCATATAGTTTATCGTTGGGAGCAATGATGTTTTTGTACAAATACAGCACAAACTCTTTGTCTTGGGCAAAGGTAGGTTTGCTTTGATGAAGGTATTTGGTATAAACCGGATCTTCCCGCAGTATTTTAAAAAGTATTTGGGGGTATTCGCTATCCAATTCCCAGCAATTGAGTTTACGATGCTGAAGTAAATTTTGGAGTATTGTATTTTTTTCTAATTGAAGCAGTACTTGATTTTCTACAAAGTGGGTACTAGGGCTCATATCTTCGGAAGTAGCTAAAAATTTCTTTTTTGCTCTTTCCATATAATTAATAGCCTGTCGGTGTATGGCTAGCTGAAGATCAAGAAGTACTACATGCAAGTCATGCATGGCAAGCATGCTTTCAGCCAAAAATTGTTGCAACTGTTTTAAATCAGCTTTTTCTTGATTTTCAAAAGCATACAGAGCCTGTAATACCTTTACTCGAATGTGTCTTCGTGTAAGCATTTTTTTGTAAGAACTTATCTAGTTTTATTTTTTAGCTGCATCAATACGAGCCTGGGCTACTTGGTAGGCAGCTTGGTAGGTAGTTATATTATTTTTATCGGCGTTTTGTAAAATTTCTAAAGTAGTATTATAAATATTTTCTGTTCTTCGTAAGCTTTCGTTCTTATCGTATTTAGCAATTTCGGCATATACATTAATAATACCACCGGCATTGATTAAAAAATCGGGGGCATATACGATACCTCGCTCTTGTAAGTCTTTACCGTTTTTAAGTTCGTCAGCCAATTGATTATTAGCAGCACCGGCAATTACTTTCGCTTTGAGTTGAGGAATGGTTTTGTCGTTAATAGTTGCACCCAGCGCACAAGGAGAATACACATCCATTTCTTCTGCAAAAAGATTGTGACCTCGGTAAATAGTGGCATTGTATAGACGGCTAATTTCTTCTAATTTGGCTTCATTAATATCCGAAATCGTCACTATAGCACCCGCTTCAGAAAGGTGTTTCACTAGAGTAGCACCAACATTCCCAATACCTTGCACAAATACTTTTTTACCGTTTAAATCGTCAGAACCAAATTTGTACTTGACCGCAGCTTTTAATCCCATAAACACTCCGTATGCCGTCACAGGTGAAGGGTTTCCGGAGCCACCCAAAGATTCTGAAATCCCAGTAACGTAGGGGGTAACACTTCGGACGGTATCCATATCGGCCGTACTCATGCCCACATCTTCTGCAGTTATGTATTTACCACTCAGGGAATGTACAAATTCACCGAATTTTTTCATCAATTCAGGTGTTTTTTGAGTGAGGGTGTCACCAATGATAACGGCTTTTCCACCCCCTAGATCCAACCCGGCTAAAGCCGATTTGTAGGTCATCCCTCGGGAAAGTCTTAATACATCGTTTAGAGCATCCCATTCACTGGCATAGTTCCACATTCGGGTGCCCCCTAATGCCGGACCTAAATTTGTATTGTGAATTCCAATAATTGCTTTTAATCCTGTATCTTTGTCGTGACAAAATACAACTTGTTCATGATCGTCAAATGAAAGCTGTCCGAATACCGGGTCCATTTTGTAAAGCTCTCCTGAATGCAGATTTTCTGTAGTCATACTGTGAAATGTTTTTATTATCAAGGCTCTAATTAAGCAGTGCAAAAGTAGCGGAATAATTGAAGAGTTTCAATAAAAAAAAGGTTAAAATAAAATTCTTTTAATCTTTTGTTTTTTTTAATGCCAATGAAAGAGTTAAAATACCTCAATAAATATCTGTATAAATACCGTAAACCGCTTTTGTATGGGGTGTTTATTACCATCTTGGCAAGGATATTTGCATTGGCAACTCCTAAAATTATTGGAAATTCTGTAAATGCGGTCGAATATTATTTGTCTCATACAGCCGGAGCCGATCCCGAGGAAATTAAGCGTCAACTCATCATCAACATATTATTGATTATAGGAGCTACACTTATTGCGGCTTTATTGACGTTTTTGATGCGACAAACTTTTATTGTGGTCTCTAGAAAAGTAGAGTTTGACTTAAAAAATGAAATTTACGAACACTACCAAAAACTTTCCCCCAGCTTTTATAAAATGAATCGAATCGGTGATTTGATGAACCGAATTAGTGAAGATGTTTCTAAGGTGCGCATGTATTTGGGGCCGGCCTTGATGTACAGTGTACAGACTTTATCTCTTTTTGTGGTGGTCATCAGTTATATGTACAGTCAAGCACCCTTATTGACCCTGTATGCCGTTGTCCCGTTGCCGATTTTGTCGTTTGCAATCTATAAATTGAGTACGGCTATCAATAAAAGAAGTAGTGTAGTTCAACAATATTTATCCAAATTAACCACCTTTACCCAAGAGTCTTTTAGTGGAATTTCTGTTATTAAATCGTATGCCATAGAACCGGATATTCAAAAGGATTTTGTGGATTTAGCCATTCAAAGTCGGGATAAGACCATTGATTTAGTAAAGGTACAAGCATTGTTTTTTCCGATGATGGTGGTGTTAATAGGTATCAGTAACTTGATAGTAATTTTTGTTGGGGGTAATCAGTACTTAAATGGGCAAATTCAAGAGTTAGGAACCATCGTTGAGTTTATAATTTTTATCAATATGCTTACTTGGCCGGTTGCGGTAGTGGGATGGGTTACTTCCATGGTTCAACAGGCAGAAGCTTCTCAGAAACGAATCAACGAATTTTTGGAACAACAACCTGAAATCGTTAATCAAGTCGCAACTTCATCTGAAATTCGCGGAAGCGTCGAGTTTAAAAATGTTTCTTTAACTTATCCGGATACTCAAATTCAGGCACTTAAAAACATATCTTTTTCTATCGAACCCGGTAAAACCTTGGCCATTTTAGGAAATACCGGATCGGGTAAAACCAGTATTCTAGATTTGATCGGCAGGTTGTACGACCCGGATAGTGGTGAGGTGTTAATCGATGGCATACCTACCCACCAACACCATTTAAATGATTTGAGGAAAGCCATTTCATACGTACCCCAAGATGCCTTTTTGTTTAGTGATACCATAGCCAATAATATTCGGTTTGGTAAAGAAAATGCTACGGAAAGCGAAATTCAAACGGCGGCACATTATGCTGCAGTTCACCAAAATATTTCAGAATTTGCCCAAGGCTATGACACTGTGTTGGGCGAGCGAGGTATTACGGTTAGTGGTGGTCAAAAACAACGTATTTCAATTGCTCGGGCATTAATTAAAGATGCCGTTATATATCTCTTGGACGACAGTCTTTCTGCTGTGGATACGGAAACTGAAGAAGAAATTTTGAATAATTTGAAAAAATTGTTTGCTAACAAAACCACTATATTGGTGAGTCACAGAGTGTCTGCAGCTAAAACAGCTGATAAAATTATTGTTCTTAAAAACGGAGAAATAATCGAACAAGGAACTCACAATCAATTATTAAATGCTCAAGGATATTATAAGGATTTATACGAAAAACAATTAGCTGAAAAAGAAACCTGAATTTTAAGTTGGTTAGAATAAATATTTTTAGCACTTTTGGGATTATTAATTTTTAAATAAATACTTATGAGCGAAAAAGAAATGATGGAACAAGAAGAAATCTACTCAAAAGTATTGCGTGCCGGAAGGAGAACCTACTTTTTTGATGTTAGAGCAACAAAAGCAGGAGACTATTATCTAACCATTACTGAAAGTAAAAAGTTTACTAATGAAGATGGCTCTTTCCATTATAAAAAGCACAAAATATATTTGTACAAAGAGGATTTTAGTAGTTTTTCTGAAATCATGAAAGAAATGGTAGATTTTATTATTGCAGAAAAAGGAGATGAAGTTATTAGCGAACGGCATCAAAAAGATTACAAAAGAGAAAATTTTGATGAAACCGAAAGCGAAACAGCCTCCACAAGTACTTTTACCGATGTAGATTTTGACGATATCTAAATCTCGTTTACTATAAAAATCAAACTCTAACAAACCAACAAATTATTAAGCTGCTTTAAAAAAGCAGCTTTTTTTATGTTTTTTTTAAAAAAAAAAATAGTAAGTGGTTATTTTTTTTGGAAATCTTTGGCGAATTATTACTTTTGGCAAAATTTAATAACCAATCTTATGAAAAAATTATTTTTTACCCTGTTAGTTACTTCATTAATTGTGTCATGTTCAAAAGATGACGATGGTGGAAGCAAAAAAGACTGTTTTGATTGCAATCTACAAGGTACAACCATCAAATATTGTTATGAAGAAGGTAAAGATTTTTATACCGTAACTATATTAGGTCAAACTACCGAAATGCCTTTGAATGGCGAAAGCTGGTCAGAAATTAAAGAAGGCTATCAGTCTTTGTGTGATTAATACTGTGTAGTCTCCCACACCTTACTCACATACTTTACTAATAATTTACAACTTTCTGGGATGATACTTATGTAGCGTCTCACTAAGAAGTTTTCTATCGAGGTGCATATAAATTTCGGTAGTAGTAATACTTTCGTGTCCTAGCATTAGTTGGATAGAATTCAAATCGGCACCATTTTCTAATAAATGGGTGGCAAAAGAATGTCGGAAGGTGTGGGGACTAATAGTTTTTTGGATTCCTGCTTTTTGGGCTAACTGCCGGATGATGGTAAAAATCATGGCGCGGGTTAATCTTTTACCTCTACGGTTTAAAAACAAAATATCAGTATCTAACTTATTGATGGGTTGGTGGATTCTGATTTGGTGGAGGTAGTTATTAATATATTTGATGGTATATTGAGCAATGGGAACCAATCGCTGTTTATTTCCTTTACCAGTTACTTGAATAAAACCTTCGTCAAAAAATAGGTTTGAAATTTTTAAATTGACCAATTCCGATACCCGTAATCCACAGCCGTATAACGTTTCGAGTATGGCTCGATTGCGCTCTCCTTCTGGGGTACTACGGTCAATGGCGGCAAGCAATATATCAATTTCCTGTTGGGAAAGGGTATCCGGAAGTTTACGCCCAATTTTGGGAGTTTCGATTAATTCTAAAGGGTGGTCTTTTCGCAGTTCTTCAAAAAGCAAATAATTAAAAAATCCTTTCAATCCTGAGATTATCCGGCTTTGAGAACGAGGTGTTACCTCTTTGGCAATTTGATAAACAAATTCTTGTATTTCTTTATCAGTAATAGCAATGGGGGACGAAGTTATTTGGTGTTTGTTTAGCCACCGAATAAGTTTTTTTATGTCCAAGCCGTAGTTAATAACTGTATTTTCCGATAAACCTCGTTCAATTCGTAAATAATTTTGATAGGATTTTAGTGCCTGAAGCCAGTCCATTGCCGTTTTGTTAAACCGTATTTTATTAAAAGTTTATGATATGATACCGTATTATAGATTATTTTTGTACTACAATTGTAAAACACAAAAAGTAAAGTTATGAAAAAACTCATGTTATCCATACTTGCTGTTGCTTTTTCAGCTAGTGTATTTTCCCAAGGGATTGATTTAGGTGTCAAAGTAGGAGCCAATTTTTCTACTATTAATGATGCCGTCAATGTAAAAAACAAAACCGGTCTTTTATTTGGAGCTTTTGCAGGTGTAAAATTTACCAGTAAATTAGGTATCCAATCCGAACTTCTATACTCACAGCAAGGAGCTGAATTTGAAGGGCTGGGAGACGTTAACCTCAACTATGTAAATTTACCAGTGTTTGCAAAAATTTATTTGGTTAAGGGATTGAATATTCAAGCAGGTCCTCAGTTTGGATTTGTAGTCGATGATAATGTCAGTAAAGTATTTAAAGAAATCAATAGTTCTATCAAAGCCAAGGACTTTGATGTATCAGGTTTGATAGGTTTAGGTTATGACTTACCGGTAGGCGTGCGTATAGATGCAAGATACAATTTCGGACTTACCGAAACCATTGATGGGGGAGATGGTAAAAATGGAGTGTTCTCCTTAGCATTAGGCTATTCGTTTTTATAATAATTATTATTAATAGATTTAAAAAAGCTATCCATTACGGGTAGCTTTTTTTTGGGATAATGGAGTCTAAAAGGGATTGATAATTTCATATATCTGTAGGTTCTTTTCTAGTTTAAAACCCATAATATAGAATAAGTCTATATAAAGTGGTTAAGAGATTTTATTCTGGTAATAATTATATCTTTGCCACAAATTAAATAACAAATTAAATTTATTATGAAAAAAATTATTTTTATTGCTTTTATCGCATTTTTTAGTGCCTTGAATGTCCAAGCCCAAGAATTTAAATTTGGTGTCAAAGGAGGAGTTAACGTAGCTTCTATTGGGGGTGATGGAACAGGTGTTAGTGGTGTAGCTTCCAAAGTAGGTGGACACATTGGTGGTGTTGTTCAAATTCCTATTGCAACCAATTTTTCAATTCAACCAGAATTACTTTATTCTATGGAAGGAAGTAAAGGTTGGTGGTATGTTCATTCTTATGGAAATTACGGCGACACCAAACTAGATTATGTGAGAATTCCTGTGATGGGACAGTATCATATACTCGAAGGATTAACCGCTCAATTAGGACCTGTATTTGGGGTTTTAGTGAGTGCTAAATCCGGTAGCGTTGATATAAAAGATGGGTATAACGGATTTGATGCTCAACTTGGAATTGGCGCTACTTATACCTTCGATTTCGGTTTGTTTGGTGGGTTGAGATATAATAAAGGTCTAATGAACATTTCTAAAGATTATACTGATCCCGATACTCATTATATCTATTCTTATTCTCAAAATAGTAATGTATTCCAAATTTCAGTAGGATATTATTTCTAAAAAGTAGGATATCTTAAAAAATTAAATAAAACTGCTTCAAGCAATTGGAGCAGTTTTTTTATTAACACAAGGCTATTTATAACTTAATTAGAATTGTTTAATAACTTGGTCTTATTATTATATATTTGTAAGTATAACATTTAAAAATCTATATTATGAGAAAATTTTTTATTATAACTGCTCTGACAGTTTTTGGATTTACACAGGTAAACGCACAAGAAATTAAATTTGGTGCCAAAGCAGGTGTTAATCTCGCTAATATTGTTGGTGATTTTACTGACGATTCAAAAATGCTTATGGGTTTTCACGTTGGTGGGGTCGCTGAATTTGCAATTACAGAAGATTTTCTTGTTGCCCCAGAGTTGTTGTTCTCTATGCAAGGGAATAAGTTTGAATATGAAGAAAGTGAAACATTTATGGGAATGACCGCTTCTATAAAAGAAGAAGGAAAATTAAAACTGAGTTATATAGCTATTCCAGTAATGGCTAAATATCAGGTTTTTGACGGTTTAACATTAGAAGCTGGACCTCAAATTGGTATTTTGATGGGGGCAAAGCAGGAATATGACTCCACAGTATCTCTTAATGGAGAAGTTGTTGAAAGCGAATCAGGGTCAGAAGATGTTAAAGAATTTATGTCTACAATGGATTTAGGTTTGGGTTTAGGTTTGGGTTATCGTATGACCAATGGCTTGTTTTTCCAAGCTCGATATAATATTGGTTTAAGCAATATCAATGATTTTGATGGTTCTGATAAGTATAAACAACAAAACAGTGTTATCCAAATTTCTGTTGGATATTTCTTTAATTAAGAAATTATAGTATTCTTATAAAACTGCCCCGTTTCGCGGGGCAGCTTTTTTTATGGTTATACTTCTTCAGTAAAAAATATACCAGTAATTCGGACAGAAGGAAACTCCTTATAAGTTCTTTCATTGTCTTTATGTATATTTACAAAGAAAAATTTTTATCATAAGTTGAAAAAAAATATATTATGTTGGGAAGATATTTATTCATATTGTTTTTTTTATTTGCGGGTGTTTTCTGTCAGGCCCAAAGAACCAATTTAAGTGTGGGTGCTTATGCCGGGATACCTATCGGGAATTCCTCGCCGTATTATACATTTCAAGCCGGTGTAGATGCTATCTATCTCACCGATGTTTCCCGAACTTTCTATTTTGGGTTTGCCACCGGCTTTGCTTATGCAGTGGGCGATCATTATTACAGAGATCTCGGTGATGTAGAGGAGGAATTTCAAACAGGCAATTTTGCTTATGTTCCTTTGGCGGCATCGGGACGCTTTATTTTAGGCGATTTTTTTGTAGGTGCTGATGTGGGCTATGCAGTAAGCATTACCGGAAAAAAAGCATTTACCCCCAATGGAGGTTTTTATTTTAGACCTAAAATAGGATATGATTTTGACGTACTCGGATTTTATGTATCTTCCTCCCATGTGTTTGCAAAACGACCTAATCCTACGGATTATTTTAATATCCAACATGGTAACGGATTTAACGCCATTAATTTGGGGGTCGAATACCATTTTTAAGTTTTACAGCTATGAAAAAAATCGTCATTATCAATGGACCCAATTTGAATTTGTTAGGCCTACGAGAACCCGACCTCTATGGAACAGTCTCTTTTGAGGATTTTTTTGAGGAATTAAAAAAAGAATTTCCTCAAGTTATTCTTAGCTATTTTCAGTCGAATATAGAAGGAGAAATTATTAATAAAATTCAACAGTGCGGTTTTGACTACGATGGTATAATTCTCAATGCGGCCGCTTACACTCATACTTCGGTAGGCATTGGAGACGCCGTAGCAGCAATTTCGGCTCCTGTAGTAGAGGTACATATTTCTAACACCTTGTCCCGAGAGGTTTACCGACATCAATCGTATATTGCACCTGTAGCTCGAGGAGTGATTTTGGGTTTTGGATTGAATAGTTACCGGCTGGCAGTGATCAGCTTGTTATAGTCAACTTAAAGCATTTTTTATACGGACCAACGCTTCTTTAATTTCATTTTCAGAAGCGGCATACGAAATACGAATACAATTCTTATCTCCAAAGGCCTCACCACTTACGGTTGCTACTAAAGCTTCTTCAAGCAAATAAAGAGAAAAATCATTGGCATTTTGAATGGTTTTACCGCGTAAGGTTTTACCAAAATAAGAAGAAACATCCGGAAAAACATAAAAGGCACCGTCGGGGTCATTGGCCTGAATACCGGGTATATCGGCCAATAATTGGAGTACCATTTCCTTTCTTTTTTTAAAGGCATCCACCATATACTGAATTTGGCTGGCAGGTGCTTCCAAAGCAGCAATAGTTGCCATTTGAGCAATCACATTGGCTCCACTAGTAATTTGACCTTGTATTTTATTACAGGCGCGGGCAATAAAAGCCGGCGCTCCAATATATCCTATACGCCAACCCGTCATTGCAAAGGCTTTAGAAACGCCATTAACCACAATCGTTCGATCGTACATATCGGGAAATTGTGCCATCGAATAATGGCCGGAACCAAAATTGATATACTCGTATATTTCGTCGGATACAACAAAAACTTGCGGATGTTTTTGCAATACATCGGCTAAAGCACGTAATTCGGCCTCACTGTACACCGACCCACTCGGATTACAAGGTGAACTATACATGATCATCTTAGTTTTCGGTGTAATAGCAGCTTCTAATTGTTGTGGTGTGATTTTAAAATTGGTATCAATTGTAGTGGGTATTTCCACCGGAACTCCTTCGGCTAATTTGACAATATCCGCATAACTTACCCAATACGGAGCCGGAAGTAGCACTTCATCACCCGGATTAATTAATACCATAACTACATTGGCCAATGATTGCTTTGCACCGGTAGAAACCACTATTTGTTCCGGGCTGTAGTGTAAGTTATTATCCCGTGAAAACTTGTTAATAATGGCTTGTTTTACAGTGCCAAAACCATCTACTGGAGGATAGGCATGAACGTCGTTAGCAATGGCTTGTTGGGCGGCTTCTTTAATAAAATCAGGAATTGTAAAGTCAGGTTCGCCTAAGCTCAGCCCGATTATATCTTTACCGGCAGCCCGCAATTCCCGAGTTTTGGCAGCCATTTCTAAGGTGGCTGAAACAGCCATTTGGTTGACCCGATTGGATAACAAGGTGTTCATGGTTTTTACAAATTATTATACGGAAACCGCCACGGGTTTTCTTCCCATTTGTTTTAAATGTCTAAAATGGGCCACTATAGCTTTTCGGGTGGTTTTGTATTCGTTATAGGGTAAATTAAACTCTTTGGCTGTTTCTCTAACTATTTTGGAAATTTGGGTATAGTGTATGTGACTGATATTTGGAAAAATATGATGTTCAACTTGGTGGTTTAATCCGCCGGTAAACCAGTTGACCAGTTTGTTTTTGGTAGAGAAATTAACCGTTGTAAAAAGTTGGTGTATGGCCCAGGTATTTTTCATGGTGCCTGTTTCGTCAGGTAAAGGCATTTGAGCGTCTTCTACCATATGAGCCAATTGGAAGATAACACTCAGAATTAATCCAGCCACATAATGCATTATAAAAAAACCGAGGAGAACTTTCCACCATACTATAGACATCAAAATAGGTATCACAATCCAAATGGCAAAATAAATAGCTTTAGTGATTAGCAATACACTCCATTGTTTAAAAGGATTGGGAAGTTTTCCATAAGATAATTTCTGCTTGAGGTACCGATGAGTCTGTCTAAAATCAACGATAAGAGCCCAGTTAAATGTTAATAAACCGTAGAGAAATATGGAATAGTAGTGTTGAAATTTGTGGTATTTTCTCCAATTACCGTGTTTGCTAAATCGCATTAAGTCGCCGATATCCATATCTTCATCGTGACCGTGTATGTTGGTATAAGTATGATGCAATACGTTGTGCTGGACTTGCCAGTTGTATACATTTCCAGCTAGGATATAGATGGAACCTCCCATAATTTTATTAACCCATTTATTAGAGGAATACGCACCGTGATTACCATCGTGCATCACGTTCATTCCTACTCCGGCCATTCCAATACCCATCAAAATAGTGAGTAACAATTGTGCCCAGCCGGGCAAATCGAGAGTAAGTAGTAAAAAATAGGGACTAAGAAATAAGGCAAACATGATGATGGTTTTACAATGTAATTTCCAGTTGCCAGTTTTTTTGAGATTGTTTTCTTTAAAGTATTGGTTTACACGACTGTTAAGGGTTCTAAAAAAATTTGAAGGGTCTTTTCTTGAGAAGCGAATTACAGGAATTTCCATGGGCAATTTATAAAATATAGAATTAAAACCCAAAAGTATAAAAAATATTGTTGTGCCAGCTATTTTCACCGCCTTAAAAAGGCTTATTTTTGCACAAAAATTTGTGGTTGTACGATGGAATTGATTTTAAAGTATTTCCCCCATTTATCTGATATCCAAAAGCAGCAATTTCAACAACTGGAATCGCTGTACCAAGATTGGAATTCCAAAATTAATGTAGTTTCACGTAAAGACGTAGAGGAGTTGTATTTACGTCATGTTTTACATTCTTTGGCTATTGCTAAAGTGGTTAACTTTCTACCGGGCAGTCGGGTATTGGATGTCGGTACCGGAGGTGGTTTTCCCGGGATTCCCTTAGCTATTCTTTTTCCTGAAACGCATTTTACCTTAGTAGATTCGATTGGAAAGAAAATCAAAGTGGTTCAAGAAGTGATTGCCGGCTTACATCTCGCTCAGGTTAGTCCGGTTTGTGATCGGGTAGAAAACATACCGGGTGGATATGATTTTATTGTTAGCCGGGCTGTTGCAGCCATGCCTACCTTTGTACATTGGACGCGAGGGAAAATTTCCAAAATGGATAGGCATGCTTTGCCCAACGGTATTTTATATTTAAAAGGGGGAGATTTGACAGAAGAATTAGCCAGTTTTCCACAAGCAGATTGTTATGCAATCGCTGATTTTTTTGAGGAAGATTTTTTTGAAACCAAAACTGTAGTTTATTTACCTTTATAAAAAGGTTTTTAAGAAATATAACTCCAACTGTTTTTATATTTGGCTAGATGAGTTAAAGCTACTTTTAGAGCGTGATTAGCCGGTTGTTGGAGTGACGGATCTTTTTTAAGTATCTGCCAGGCGGTATTTCGGGCTAATTTTAGGATTGCATGGTCTTTCGTGATATCTGCAATTTTAAGGCGTAAAACCCCGCTTTGTTGGGTGCCCATAACATCTCCGGGACCGCGAAGTTTAAGATCGGTTTCAGCTATTTCAAATCCATCGTCGGTACGTACCATCGTTTCAATGCGGGTTTTAGCATCTGCACTGAGTTGGTGGGAAGTAAGAAGTATGCAATAGCTTTGTTCGGCACCTCGGCCCACCCGTCCGCGTAATTGGTGAAGTTGGGAAAGTCCAAAACGTTCGGCGCTTTCGATAATCATGACGCTGGCATTGGGTACATCTACACCTACTTCAATCACCGTAGTAGCGAGCATAATTTGAGTAATGCCTTGTATAAATCGTTGCATTTCATATTCTTTATCCTCCGGTTTGTGTTGGCCGTGAACAATCGAAATTTGGTATTCAGGTAATGGAAAATACCTACTCACCGTGTCGTAGCCATCCAGCAGGTCTTTGTAATCCAATTTTTCGCTTTCGCTTATCAGCGGATAGACGATATAAATTTGCCTGCCCGCCGCAATTTCTTTTTTGACGAAATCAAAAACTTGGGTGCGACTGTTTTCATACCGATGAACGGTTTTTACTTTTTTTCTACCGGGTGGTAGTTCGTCGATTACTGAAATGTCCAAATCTCCATAAACACTCATGGCTAAAGTACGTGGAATAGGAGTGGCGGTCATTACCAATATATGAGGAGGAATAATTTTATGGTTGTTTTGATTACGCGGTCCTTTATGCCACATTTTAGCTCTTTGTTCCACCCCAAAGCGATGCTGTTCGTCGATAATGGCGATTCCTAAATTTTTAAAAGTGACCTTGTCTTCTATCAGAGCATGGGTACCAATGAGTAGCTGTAAACTACCGTTTTCTAAATTTTCATGGATTTCTTTTCTAGTTGAAGTTTTAGTTGATCCAGTTAATAAAAAAACACTGATTTCTAATTCATTACACCATGATTTTATGGTATTGTAGTGTTGGACTGCCAAAATTTCAGTTGGCGCCATAATACAGGCTTGAAATCCATTGTCAAGTGCCATCAACACAGCCATGAACGCCACTATGGTTTTGCCTGAACCCACATCACCTTGCAGCAGTCTGTTCATCTGTGAAGGACCGGCAACATCTTTTCGAATTTCTTTAATGACCCGCTTTTGTGCCTCGGTGAGTGGGAACGGTAAAAGCTCGTTATAAAAGCGGTTAAAATAGGTACCAATTTTGTCAAAAACCAAACCTTTAATTTTGGCTTTATGAATCAAATTTTTTTGAATGAGTTGGATTTGAATAAAGAATAATTCTTCAAATTTAAGTCGGTAAATGGCTCGGGTGAGTAGATCTTGATTTTTTGGAAAATGAATGTTAAACAGAGCATCGTTTTTGGGTAATAAATGAAACTGATTGACAATATCGTTGGGAAGAGTTTCTGCGAAAGCATTTTTAGCATCTATAAACACTTGTTGCATAAGTTTTCCGATGACTCGGTGGGTTATACCACTCTGTGTTAATTTTTCGGTAGAAGGATATACCGGTTGCATAGCCGAACGAAGGCTCTCTTGGTGTTCAGTAAGAAGCTCCATTTCTGGATGCGGCATGGAGAAGGTGTTCTGGAAACGAGTTACTTTTCCAAAAATAACATAGTCGGTGCCTATTTTGATGCTTTCCTTAATCCATTTGTGGCCGCGAAACCACACCAGTTCCATCGTGTCTGTAGCATCGGCAAATACAGCGACCAATCTTTTTTTTCGGCCTTGGTCTACCATTTTAAGTGAGGTGACTTGGCCGATTATTTGCACTTCTGAAAGATTGTCTTGTAATTGGTTAATTGGGTAGTATCGAGTACGGTCTATATACCGATTTGGAAAAAGGTGTAATAAATCTTGAAAAGTTCTTATTCCCATTTCTTTACGGAGTAATTCAGCACGGTGGGGACCGACTCCTTTTAGGAATTCAATGGGGGTTTGCAAAAAATTTTCAATCATTGTACTAAGATAGTTTTTTGAAAAGAATAAGTCAATAGTAATTTATAAATACGATTTTTTCCGCTGAATTTATAAAATGCTAAATGAAATGTTCATATTTTGTAATTTTGGAAAAAAAACTTAAAAAAATAACCATGACTCTTAAAGAATTACTACAAACAATAGCTTTAAAATGGGGCTATAAACTTACAGAATACACTCCGAATAGTTTTGCGATGGACGTGGGTATAAAAAACAAAGAGGGCCATATTCGCTATCAATTTGTTTATATATCCTTAGAGGACAAAGAACCGGGTTTTGAACGTTATTTTGTTTCCAGTAGGTGTGGAGTGTTTACTCCTCGTATAGATTTATATCAAATATTACTCGCCACGGGATGGTGCAACAGCTGTGGACTGACTCTTACCAAATTAAAAAACAAAGAAGGCGTGGAAGAAGATGTCTTGCGTTTTCAGGCAGCTCCGTTGGTGAGCGCTTTGACGGTAGATGCTATGGACGACATTATCTACGACGTGGCTCGTATGGCTGATTATGTCGAGGATAAATATTTTGGCGGTGACGTCAATTAGTTTTTACCACAATTCGGCTACCTCTTGTTTGAGATATAAAATAGCTTTTTGAGAAGGGTTTACTTCGTCCATAAAATGGTTGATTACGGTTTCACGCAGTTTATCTGAAGTATCCACTTTTTCATTCATAGCAGCTTGACGTATAATTTGAATCGTTGCGTTTTTGGCTGCATTGACCATATTCCAACAGTCACTGGTGACATAGATTTGTTGAGAAATATTGTGTTCAAATTCTTGTTCGATATTTTGAATCAGCAGTTTTTCATATTTCTCTACATCGTCTGAGTAAGGGGCCACTCGAATGAGTAGCTGATTAGGTGCTATTCTTTCTAGAAAAATAGTGAGTCTCTCGTAGGCTTGTAATCGTAAAGGTAGTATGTTCTTTTGAGCTTCTTTTTGTAAAATGTATCGGCGTCTTCCTTCTTCGTTGGATGTATGTCCTTTGAAGAAATAATAAGCAACAATTCCTACCACAATGGCAGGTAGGAGGTAGGCAAAGTAGCTAATTATGGGGGTCAGGTCTTGCATGGCAATTTTTTATTGTCTAGTGTTTGGGTAATTGTTTTGGATTTTCCCGGTTTGTTTACCAGGATTTGTAAAATAGGTTTCAAAAATACATTTTTTTTAGAAAGTACAAGTAGGTTGTGGAGAAAAAGCCAGTTGGGAGGGTGTTAGTCCTAGGTGACCTTTTTGCGTTAGGGATTGTCGTGAAAATCCTTGGGCAAAGCCCAAGATTGTAACAGAAAGCCCGCCCCCATTTTCTCGGAAGAGAAAATGGGGGAACGCCCTTAATATAAAATAATGTTTTAGTTTTTACCGCCCAAATACTGGCATTCTTTAAGAGACTGCATACTCATAAAAGGTACGTGGTCTTTTTGGTAATTATATGCCAAACTAATGTTGTGCGAAAAATTGATGTCGTCGGCATTAATCTCAATGTCTTCCATTGTAAATTGGCAGGGATGTTCGTAACCACAGGCGTGGGTTATTTCGATAAGTTCTTTTCTAAAAGTTTTAAAATACTGGGCATTCATCGCCGATTTGAGTGGGACGTTAATACCATTTTGAAGCCATTTACTTTGGGTAGCAATTCCAGAGGGGCAGGTATTGGTATGACATTGTTGGGCTTGGATACAGCCGATACTCATCATAGCTTCTCGAGCTACATTAATAACATCGACTCCCATAGCAAAGGCCATAGCAGCTATAGCAGGGAACCCTAACTTACCACTTCCCATAAACACGATGCGTTCGGTAAGTTTTTTCTTTTGGAAAACCTTGTAAATATCAGAAAAAGCATACACCCAAGGTAGTGACACGTGGTCCGCAAAACTTGGAGGAGCGGCACCAGTTCCTCCTTCACCACCGTCGATAGTGATAAAGTCAGGACCTTTACCGGTCTTAGCCATGAGTTGTGCTAATTCTTCCCATTGTTCTAATTTTCCGATGGCGGCTTTAATACCTACGGGTAGTCCGGTGGCTTCAGCAATTTCTTCAATGAAGTCTACCATTTCCGGAATGGTATTGAAAGCAGTATGGTTGGGAGGCGACAGGATGTCTTTCCCGATAGGAACGTGACGGATTTCGGCAATTTCTTTGGTAATTTTACTGCCAGGAAGTACCCCGCCTTTACCCGGTTTAGCACCTTGTGAGAGTTTAATTTCGATAGCGCGAACAAAAGGATTTTTGTTTACTAAATCGACCATTTTTTCTAATGAAAAATTTCCTTCATGATCGCGTACTCCAAAATAGCCGGTTCCAAAGTGAAACACCACATCGGCTCCGTTACAATGGTAGGGAGATAAACCACCTTCACCGGTATTGTGGAAAGCTCCTGATTTTTTACAACCCAAATTAAGAGCTTGAACTGCTTTAGCAGATAAAGAGCCAAAACTCATAGCAGAAACATTAATTATGGAAGCGGGTCGGTAGGGTCTTCTACGCTTACTGTGCAATCCAATAACTTTGGCACAAGGCAGAAAATCAGGTTCAAAAAAATTGGGGTGATCGTTGGGGATTTTATAAGGAATCATCGCATTTTTAATAAAAATGTGACGATGGGCGTAAATGTCGGTGTCGGTACCAAAACTTTCGTAGTTATTTTCTTGTCGAGAGGATTTAGAAATCCAGTTTCTTTCGATTCGATTAAAAGGTCTTTCTTCCCGGTTATGCGCTACCAAATATTGCCTTAATTCGGGACCGATACTAATGAGGAAATACCTCAAATGGCCAATAATCGGATAGTTGTGGATAATAGAGCGGGATCTTTGAATAAAAACGTCCCAAATAAAAACGAGTAGCAGAAAAATAAAGACCCAACCCCACCATGGTAGCAGAGTAAGTGCATTGGCAATTTCTTTTATCATATCAAAAAGATTAACAAGGCAAAAGTATAAAATAAAATGATATTAATGGGTATAGTTATCTTCCAAAAAAGGCCTTATTTAGCGGGTTTTTTCGAGTTTAAATAATCGGAAACATTTTGGATTATTCTTTGGTTGATATTGGACACATCTGCTTTAATAAAAGTTTCACCGGTGATGTTTTCGTAGAGTTCGATATATCTTTCTGAAACACTTTGGACATAGGCGTCAGACATAGCAGGAAGTGTTTGTCCTTCTTTCCCTTGGAAATTATTAGCTATAAGCCATTGTCGAACAAATTCTTTAGAAAGTTGTTTTTGGGGTAGTCCTTTTTGTTGTTGTTTCTCATATCCTTCCGCATAAAAGTAACGAGAAGAATCTGGGGTGTGAATTTCATCTATCAGTACAATTTTCCCTTCTTTGGTTTTTCCAAATTCATATTTGGTGTCTACCAAAATGAGCCCGCGTTGGGCGGCTAAATCAGTTCCTCGTTGGAATAGTTTACGAGTATAATCTTCTAAAATCAGATAATCTTCTTCTGAGACTATGCCTTTTTCAAGAATTTCCTCTCGGGAAATATCTTCATCGTGTTCTCCAGATTCGGCTTTGGTAGCCGGAGTGATAATGGGCTCTGGAAATGGGTCATTTTCTTTCATGTGCGACGGCATGGCTACCCCACAAATACTCCTTTTACCGGCTTGGTATTCTCGAGCCGCATGGCCACTTAAATAACCCCGAATGACCATTTCGACCTTAAAAGGTTGGCAGGCATGTCCAATGGCTACATTGGGATCGGGGGTGGCAAGTAACCAGTTGGGTACCAAATCTTCGGTAGCCCGCATCATGGTTGTTGCTATTTGATTGAGTATTTGACCTTTAAAAGGAATTCCACGGGGAAGAACTACATCAAAAGCACTAATTCGGTCGGTAGCTACCATTAACAATAAGTCGTCTTCCAGAGTATAAACATCACGAACTTTACCGTGATAAACGTGTTTTTGACCCGGGAAATTAAACTCGGTAGAAACAATCGTATTTTCCATTATTCAGAGTGTTCGATAGATTTGTATGCGTGAATGATTTCTTTGACTAATCGGTGACGTATAACGTCTTTATCGTCCAGATAGACAACCCCAATTCCTTTAACGTTTTTAAGGATAAGTAGTGCTTCTTTGAGCCCCGAAGTAACTCTCCGCGGTAAGTCGATTTGCCCGGGGTCTCCCGTGATCATAAATTTTGCATTTTTCCCCATCCGGGTTAAAAACATTTTCATTTGAGCATGAGTGGTGTTTTGAGCTTCGTCCAAAATCACAAAGGCATGGTCCAGGGTTCGGCCGCGCATAAAGGCCATAGGCGCAATTTGGATGACTCCTTTTTCGATATACGACAACAATTTTTCGTGCGGTATCATATCGCGAAGGGCATCGTATAGAGGTTGCATATACGGATCCAACTTTTCTTTCATATCTCCGGGTAAAAAACCCAGGTGTTCGCCGGCCTCAACGGCAGGTCGAGTCAGTATAATGCGCTTCACTTCTTTGTCTTTTAAGGCCTTTACCGCCAAAGCTACTCCCGTATAGGTTTTTCCGGTGCCCGCAGGACCCACGGCAAATACCATATCATTTACTTTCATAGACTCTACCAAAAGGCGCTGGTTCTTGGTTTGCGCTTTGATGAGTTTACCACCCACTCCATGAACCAACACTGCATCGTCTAAGGAAGAAGTAGCTTCTACTTCTACTTTATTGTCTTCCATTAATATGCGTTCTATGGTGTTTTCGTCGAGCTTGTTGTATTTGATAAAATGTTGGAGCATGCTCTTTATTTTTTTATCAAATTCTTCTAGCATGGAATCGTCGCCATAAGCAGTAAGTCGGTTACCACGAGCTACAATTTTAAGCTTGGGGAAGTGTGTTTTAAGTAAGTTGATATGGGTGTTTTGGTGCCCAAAGAAATCGATGGGATTTATCTCAGTAATGTCTAAAATCAGTTCGTTCAAAAGTAATTATTTTAAAAAATAAAAAGTCTTCAATCGGAAGGTAAATCCCCTTAAGAAAGTCGTTAATCCTACAGTGTTTTTATTGTATATTTGCACCTTACGTAACTTAATTGGACTACTTGACAAAAGTAGTTTAAATTTAATATATCATCATAACAGACGGGTTAAAAATATCAACAAAATTATGCTGCCTATTATTACCTTAACTACAGATTTTGGATTAAAAGATTTTTCAGTAAGTGCAGTTAAAGGGAGTATATACAGCGAATTGGGTGATGTAAGAATTGTTGATATATCTCATTTGGTCAGTCCATATGATGTAGCTGAAGGGGCTTACATTATTAAAAACTCCTATAAATCTTTCCCGAAAGGAACTGTTCACGTCATTGGAATTGATGCCGAGAAAACCATCGATAAACCTTGGTTGGTTGTTGACTTAGACGGGCATTATTTTGTATGTGCTGACAACGGTATTATTTCCTTAATAGTCACCGATATACGTGCTGATGGGATTTATGAAATCACCCTTGCTTCACCTCAAGAACCGCATTTTACCGTCTTGGGCGTATTGTGTAAGGCCGCCTGTCATTTGGCGCGAGGCGGTAAACCCGAAGTGATTGGTCGACCTTATAAAAATATGAAAATTAACAAAAATGTGGCGCCTACAGTTGACGAAAAAAGCAATATTATCTACGGTCATGTGTTGTATGTAGACAATTATGACAATGTGATAACCAATGTTTCTAAAATGCTTTTTGATCAAGTGGGGCGGGGGCGGTCCTTTAGTATCAATACCAAAGGGCATACCTTTACCGAGATTTTAACTTCGTATAGTGCCATTGTTAATTATGATTTACCTGCTGATCGTCGGGATGCCTCCGGTAAGAAACTGGCTTTGTGGAACGCTTCGGGGTACTTAGAACTGGCCATTTATAGAAGTGACAAAGTCAATGTAGGTGGTGCACAAACCTTATTGGGTATCAAAGTGCAAGATACGGTGACCATACATTTTCAATAAACTATGTCAAGAGAACTGTTGAATCGATATAATAGACTAACGGTAGTCGAAAAAATAATTACGATTAACGTAGTTGTTTTTATAGTTTTAGCTATCACTGTTTTTTTATTTCAAATACCCGAAGTCCAGATACATACTTGGTTGGCTATTTCGGATCAGCTCTCCGTGGTTGTTTACAAACCTTGGACACTGATTACTTATGCTTTTTTGCATGGTGGATTATTTCGTTTGCTGTTTAATATGTTTCTGTTGCATTTCTCGGGACAGATGTTTACCACCTATTTTACTGGGAAACAGTTTCTCAATGTGTATTTCTTAGGGGCTATGGCCGGAGCACTTATGTACTTACTCAGCTATTCCATTTTTCCAGTTTTTTCCAATACTCAGGGAGTGATGATAGGAGCCTCGGCTGCTGTTATGGCGGTATTGGTATGTATTGCCACTCATATCCCTTATATGGGAGTTCGACTTTTATTGTTAGGTACTGTAAAATTATGGCATATAGCGGTGTTTTTTGTAGTGTTGGATTTGATATTATTGCCACATAGTAATTCCGGAGGGCGATTGGCCCATTTGGGTGGGGCTATTTTAGGTTATATTTATGCCAAACAGCTGGCTCAAGGCCGGGATATCGGTAAGTGGTGGGAGCGTTTAATGGATGCTATGACGGGGCTATTTTCAACAAAAAAACAAAAACCCTTACGAACAGTTTATAAGAAGAAATCCCCCCGTGCTAGTACTCAATCTTCTATTTCTAAATCGGAAAAGCAGGAGAAGATAGATCGTATATTAGATAAAATTAGTAAAAGTGGGTATGAGAGTTTGAGCAAAGAAGAAAAAGAATTTTTGTTTAAAGCGGGTAAAGACGAATGAAATTCATAGATAAATGTATCTATTTTATCAACGTGCTCTTTGCACTGGCTTTGTTATTATCACTGTTTGTAGCCTATATTCCACCTCAAAACTTCCCCATTGTATCGGTATTTAGTTTGATTGTTTCTCCTTTACTGGTTGCCAATATACTGTTTGCACTTTTTTGGATTTTACGAGTAAAACGGAGGTTTTTTTTATCGGTATTGGTGTTGGCGGTTTCGGTTGTACAATTAAATCGGTTTTATCAGTTAGACTTTTCAAACGATGTGCCCGTGGGGGAGAACCAGCTTTATGTGATGAGTTATAACGTTCGAATATTTAATCTCTATCAATGGATAGACGACCCTGAGCTTCCGCAAAAAATGGCTGCATTTATTGCTCAACAATCCCCGGAAGTTATTGGTTTTCAGGAGTATCATGCGCAACATGAGTTGTCTTTACAAGACTATCCGTATCGCTATTCCAAACTTCGAGGTAAAGGTAAAAACTCAGGGCAAGCTATTTATTCCAAATTTCCTATAATTCATGCTGGTTCCTTGGATTTTGAAGGGACTTTTAACAATGCGATTTTTTCAGATATTGTCAAGGGAAAAGATACCTTACGGATTTACAATATCCATTTGGAATCCCTACAAGTCAATCCCAATGATGTTGATTTTGATCAAGAAAATTCAGAAAAACTCATTCGACGGATTGCCTCTTCGTTTAAAAAACAACAGCATCAAGCTGATAAAACCTTAGCTCATATCCGTCAATCACCTTATAAAACTATAGTGTTAGCCGATTTAAATAATACAGCTTTTTCGTATGTCTATCGGTTGTTAAGTACCGACAAAAAAGATGCATTTACTCAAGCAGGAAAAGGTATTGGTAAAACCTATAGTTTTAAGAAAATTCCCTTGCGTATCGATTTTATACTGGTAGATAATCAATTTACCGTCAACGAATTTACCACTCATACGGAGCAGTTTTCCGATCATTTTCCGATTTCTACCCGCCTGTCTTGGTAATCATTTTTTAAAAATAAAATAGACCGCTAAAATTAAAAATACAAAACCGATCAGGTGATTGGTTTTCAAAGTTTCATTTTTAAAGGCAAGGAGGGTAAAGGCAGTAAACACCACCAAGGTAATTACTTCTTGAATAACTTTGAGTTGCCACAAACTAAAGGGGCCGCCATTGCCGTCAAATCCCATTTTGTTGGCCGGAACTTGAGCCAAGTATTCGGGTAGGGCGATTAACCAGCTTATTAGTATTATTTTGAATAATCCAAACCCCGAAAACCACGAAAACTCTTTAAACTTCAAATGGCCGTACCATGCCAAGGTCATGAATACGTTGGAAACTACAAGTAATACAATCACAAAAAATGCTTTCATAAATGGCTAAGTTTTTATCAAGCAAAATTAAACTTTAGAAGAATAGATAGGTAGTTTATTTAATTTTGGCAACCAACTGTCCAATTAGTGCCAAAATGATCACTAAGAAACAACCAATTAAGTTGAGCCATAGGTAACTTAACAGGGCTTTGTCACCGGCCTGTTCGGGCAAGTAAATAGCCCAAAAATATATTGCAAAAAGTGCAAATTGGGTAATGATAGCTGCTATAAATACCGCCCGTCCTTTGATAAAGTTAAAAAAGAAGGCAAGTAGAAAAACCCCGAGTACATTCCCATAAAACAGAGAACCTATAATATTTACTAATTGAATGAGATTATCAAACAAGTTGGCTACACAAGCAAAAAGAATTGCCAATACTCCCCAAAGTACGGTAAACCATTTGGAAGCTTTGAGATAGTGTTTTTCGGACTTCTTTTTTTTCTGATTTCGTTTGTAAATATCAATTACAGTGGTAGTGGCTAAGGCATTTAATTCGGAAGCCGTTGAAGACATGGCTGCAGACAAAGCCATGGCTAGTAGCAGTCCGATGATTCCTTTGGGTAAATGATGAAGAATAAAGTGAATAAAAACATAGTCTTTGTCGTTGGTTTCGACAGCCGAATCGGCTTTTTTAATTAAACTCCGAGCTTGTTCCCGGTGCGTTAAGTCTTGCTGGTTTAAATCTTTTATTTTTTGTTTTAATAGGATTTTTTCTTCTTCTTCGGCGGTGGAAAACTGAAGTAATATCTCTTTTTTGGTTTCTAAAATGGCTCTGTTTTCTGTTTGCAATTGTTGGTAATTGCTTTCATATGCAGAGTTTAAAACCGTTTGGGTGGCTTTGGGGTTAAAATTAACCGGTGCGGGATTAAATTGGTAAAAAACAAACACCATTACCCCGGTGAGGAGGATAAAAAATTGCATGGGAACCTTGAGAATCCCATTCATAATCATCCCCATACGGCTTTGCTTTATCGAACTCCCCGAAAGATAGCGTTGTACCTGACTTTGGTCGGTACCAAAGTAAGAAAGTGATAAAAAAGTTCCCCCGATGATTCCGGTCCATACAGTATAACGATTGTCTAAATCAAACGAGAAATCTAATAGGTTCATTTTACCACTGGCAGCGGCAATTTCTAGGGCGTTACTAAAATTAATACCATCGGGGAGGTAATAAATTAAAAATAAAAATGCGACTAACAGGCCTCCCATCATCACGGTCATCTGTTGTTTTTGGGTTACACTCACCGCTTTTGTGCCTCCTGAAACTGTGTAAATAATTACCAACCCCCCAATGATGATATTTAAATAAAATAAGTTCCATCCCAAAATAGCTGATAATATTATTGAAGGTGCAAAAATGGTAATCCCTGCCGAAAGTCCCCGTTGTAATAAAAATAAACTGGCGGTTAGTATTCTGGTTTTTAGGTCAAAGCGACTTTCTAAGAATTCGTAGGCCGTGTAGACATTGAGTTTGTGGTAGAGAGGAATAAAAACCATACAAATAATTACCATGGCAATGGGTAAACCAAAGTAAAATTGTACAAAGCTCATACCGTCGTGATACGCTTGTCCTGGGGTAGATAAAAAGGTTATCGCACTGGCTTGGGTAGCCATCACCGAAATCCCGACGGTCATCCAATTGGAGTCGTTTCCTTTAAGAAAATCATTAACATGTTGTTGGCGACGTGTTTTCCAGACACCATATACAACTATAAATAGCAGCGAAGAAATAAGTATAAACCAGTCTATTAGCTGCATATTAGGAAACTACTTGCATTAACAAATAAAACAAAAGGATGTATAACAAATTGACTATCAAAACCAAACTGTATTGTTTTTTCCAATTCATCCGTAGAATGTTTTGGTAAAAATAAGAACTTTACAGAGACGATTTATATAAAACACCCCAATTTTAAAAGTTTGGGTAGAAATCATTTCCCACTTAAGATTTAAATAATTCTCAACCCAACCCATCCCTCAGGAGTACGAAGGTTACACAGCAATTAAAATTCTAGTGTTAGCCAGACAAATCAAATAATTTTTAAAAAAATAATACAAAATCTTATTTATCTTTGCCACTCCTCATTTTTTAGACTCATGAAGATTTCGTACAATTGGTTAAAGCAATTTATCAAACTCAACCTCACTCCTGAAGATACTGCCGAGATACTTACTGACTTAGGGTTGGAAGTAGAAGGTATTACTCCTTTTGAAACGGTCAAAGGAGGTTTGCAAGGGGTTGTAGTAGGTAAAGTACTTACGTGTGAAAAGCATCCGGATGCCGATCGATTAAAACTGACTACGGTAGACATTGGGGATCAAAAAATTCTACAGATTGTTTGTGGTGCGCCCAATGTAGCTGTTGGACAAAAAGTGGCCGTGGCTACCATAGGTACTGTATTGTACGATAAAGAAGGTGTTGCTTTTGAAATAAAAAAGACAAAAATTCGTGGACAAGAAAGCCATGGAATGTTGTGTTCTGAAGTAGAATTGGGATTGGGAGAAGGGCATGATGGAATACTGGTTTTGGACAACAAATACAAAATAGGATCTCCGTTAGCAAAAATAATGGAAGTAGAATCAGATTTTGTATTTGAAATTGGTTTAACCCCCAACCGTACCGATGCCATGAGTCATTGGGGTGTAGCTCGTGATTTAAAAACTCGATTGGATTTGTTGGGTAAAAAAATGGAGATTATCACGCCTTCCAATGTCAATTTTAGAATCGATAAACGTACTCATAAAATAGGGGTAGAGGTTGAAAATAAAGAATTAGCTCCTCGTTATTGTGGGGTAACTATTTCCGGTGTAGTGGTGAAAGAATCACCTCGCTGGCTACAAAATCGATTGTTAGCCATTGGGATTAAGCCCAAAAACAATGTGGTGGATGTAACAAACTATGTTTTACACGAATTGGGACAACCTCTGCACGCTTTTGATAGTGCTTATATAACCGGAAATAAAATAGTGGTAAAAACACTACCTGAAAATACCCCTTTTGTCACTTTGGATGGCGTTGAACGCAAACTATCGGCTGAAGATTTGATGATTTGTGATACCGAAAAACCCTTGTGTATAGCGGGAGTTTTAGGCGGATTGCAAAGTGGAGTCACCGAGCGTACCACGCAGGTGTTTTTAGAAAGTGCTTATTTTAATCCGGTTAGTATTCGTAAAACGGCTAAAAGACATGGAATTAGTACGGATGCATCCTTCCGATTTGAACGTGGGGTAGATCCCAATACTACGGAGTATGCATTGATGCGGGCTGCCCAGTTGATTAAAGAAACAGCTGGGGGAGAAATAACCAGTGATATCATTGATATTTACCCCAAGAAAATTCAGGATTTTCAGGTGGTTCTTTCATTTGAAAAAGTGACAAAAGTTATTGGAGAAGAAATTCCTAAGGAAACGATTAAAAAAATATTGAGTTCCTTAGAGCTTAAAGTAAATAGTGTAACAGATGCCGGGGTAGGGATTACTGTTCCGGCCTACCGCAACGATGTGACTCGGGATATTGATGTTATTGAAGAGATTTTGCGCGTGTACAGTTACAACCAAATCAATACCTCTGAAAAGTTGAATGCCTCGGTAAGTAAAACCGAAGAAGTAGCGGACTACAAAGTTCAAAATATTATCGCATCACAACTCACAGGCTTGGGCTTTTTTGAAATGATGGCCAATTCTCTTATATCCGAGGAATATCTGCATGAAGAAAATCAGGCTACTGCCGTGACCATGCTCAATCCGTTGAGCCGCGATCTATCGGTGATGCGTCAGGATATGATTATTTCTGCTTTGGAGGCGGTTTCTTATAACCACAACCGAAAAAGAAATGATTTGAAACTTTTTGAATTTGGTAAAACTTATCATCGGGTGGGTACTCAGTATCGGGAGAAAAAACATTTGACTCTCACGGTAAGTGGAGACAAATCGTCCGTTTCATGGAATTTTCCGACCCAAAAAACAGATTTTTTCTATATTAAAGGGGTGGTAGAAGCCATTATAAAGCGCTTGGGTATAGCCGTTACTCCTCAGTACAACGCTGTAGCATTTCCATTTTCAGAAGGCACTCGTTATCAAGTAGGAGACACCGAGTTGGTAACTTTCGGAAGTATCCATAAAAAGTATTTGAAGGAATTTGATATTGAGAGTCCGGTTTATTTTGCTGATTTTAATTGGGATGCCGTCTTGGAATTACTTCAAAATAGAAAAGTACAGTTTGCGGAGATTCCTAAATTTCCGGCTGTGAAGCGTGATTTTGCTTTGTTATTAGATGAGCATATTACCTTTAAGCAAGTTTACGATGTGGCCATTTCGGTCAATAGTAAATTACTCCAAGAGGTCAACTTATTTGATGTTTATCAAGGTTCCAATTTACCTGCCGGGAAAAAATCATATGCGGTTAGTTTTACCCTCTATGATTCTAGCAAAACCCTCACGGATGCTGCTGTTGATCAGCTGATGCAACAGTTACAAAGCCGTTTTGAAAAAGAACTGGGGGCTAGCTTACGGTAAGAAAACTACGGAGGGCTTTTCTAAATTATTCCGTTAGAAGAAATTCCGAAATGATGTGGAAATATCCTTGTTTGTGTAAAAAATCAGGGTGAATGATAGCGCTTTGTATACCGTCATTGCTGAGAAGGACTACTTGGTCATCTTGCTGCTTGATTCGAAGAATACTCCCGTCTATAGTACGTAAAGATACTGGTATTTCCATATCGGTGACTCGTTCCAGTGAATGTAAATCTACCCGTCCCGGAACGATGTGAAAAGACATGATTTTTTTGAGTTGATCCAAATTTTTAGTAGCAAAAATTTCATCGATTTCGTTACTGTCAAAGCGTGCAAATCCACTATTGGGGACTACAAATACTGTATACATATCGTGTTGGTTCAGAACGGTTAGTTGAGCCGCTTGAAAAGCCTGAACAAACTGGGAGTATTCCGGAAGGTCTTGAAGATTTTCTACTAGTGTTTTTTCTGAGGAAGTGGTATTACCGTTTAAATCCTTAGTAATAACCGGTGCATCGGTGTTTTGATATTTAGTCTGAGCAGATGCCAGTTGGTTGATTATCAAGAAGGTAGCCAGAAAAATATACAGCCCTATTTTTTTCATAATGTGTAATTTGGGTATAAATATAACACAAAATGTTTCAAATTATTGTAGTTTTTACTGGATAGTTTGACCTAACCCTGATACATTTTCTCACGCAATTCTTTGATTTTCGGATCTTCCATATAGTCGTCAAAGGTGGTATATCGGTCAATCACTCCTCCTGGAGTTAGTTCAATGACTCGGTTACCGACTGTTTGTGCAAATTCGTGGTCGTGGGTGGTAAAGAGTACCGTCCCTTTAAAGTTTTTCAATGAATTATTAAAGGCGGTAATCGATTCTAAGTCGAGGTGGTTTGTAGGTTCGTCAAGCATTAACACGTTAGCGCGTAGCATCATCATACGACTGAGCATACATCGTACTTTTTCTCCTCCCGAAAGTACATTGGATTTTTTGAGTGCTTCTTCACCGCTAAATAGCATTTTTCCTAAGAAACCGCGCAAATACACTTCTTCTCGTTCTTCCTCCGTTTTAGCCCATTGACGTAGCCAATCTACCAGACTTAAATCGTTTTCAAAATATCGGCTGTTGTCTAAGGGTAAATAACTTTGAGTGGTAGTGATACCCCATTGAAAGCTACCCGAATCTGGTGTTAAATAACCATTTAGCACTTCATAAAAGGCTGTGGTGGCGCGTGAATCTCTCGAAAATAGTACTACTTTATCAGTTTTGGCCAAATTAAAACTGATGTCTTTAAAAAGTACATCGCCTTCTTGGGTAACCTGAAGATTTTCAACATTTAAAATTTGATCACCGGCTTCTCGTTCCCTTTCAAAAATAATGGCGGGATAGCGTCGGCTAGAGGGTTTAATTTCCTCGATATTGAGTTTTTCAAGCATTTTTTTACGTGAAGTAGCTTGTTTGGATTTAGCCACGTTAGCGCTAAATCGTTGAATAAACTCTTGGAGTTCTTTTTTCTTTTCTTCGGCCTTTTTGTTTTGTTGAGCTCGTTGTCGAGCCGCTAATTGACTTGACTCATACCAGAAGGTATAATTGCCACTGTAGTGGCTTATTTTTCCATAATCGATGTCGCTGACGTGAGTACATACAGCATCTAAAAAGTGGCGGTCGTGAGACACTACTATCACGCAGTTATCGTAGTTGGCAATAAAATTTTCGAGCCAAGTAATGGTTTCGTAATCCAGATCGTTTGTAGGCTCGTCCATAATCAATACATCCGGATTCCCAAATAAAGCTTGGGCTAGTAATACCCTTACTTTTTGTTTTCCATCTAAATCTTTCATCAAGTGGAAATGTAGGGATTCAGAAATTCCCAAATTAGAGAGTAAGGCAGCTGCTTCACTTTCGGCATTCCAGCCGTTCATTTCTTCAAACCGAACTTGCAATTCGCCAATTCGATCGGCATTTTCATCGGTATAATTTTCGTAAAGACTATCAATTTCTTGCTTGATTGCATAAAGTTCTTTGTTTCCACGAACTACAGTTTCTAATACAGGATATTCATCATATGCGTGGTGATCTTGCTCTAAAACAGACATACGTTTTCCGGGTTCCAAATGAACCCGACCGGAGGTAGGATCCACTTTTCCGGCTAGAATTTTTAGAAAAGTAGATTTTCCGGCACCATTTGCACCGATAATCCCATAGCAATTTCCTTGGGTAAAGACCACATTGACTTCATCAAATAATACTCTTTTGCCAAATTGTACTGAAAGATTAGATACTGTTAACATTTTATGTATATTTTTGGGAGTGCAAAGGTAGTTATTTATACTGGGGATTTAATAAAAAGTACCAGTGAAAATGGTTTTAACGCACAATTAACAGCGCTGATAACTAAAGAGTGATATTTTTGTACCTGTGAATGCAACTTTTATGTACAGAATACTTACAGTTTTTTTTGTCTTGGTTTTACTAGGGGGGTGCACAAATGACAAAAGAAAAGAAACGGGAGTTTGGATAGGCGGACAGATAATACATCCGCATTGCAATACCTTTGTCATTACTAATGGTGTGATGACCGATACCTTGTACTTGGATAACAACAATCGTTTTTTAAAATATTTTGAAGATTTTTCGGAAGGCATTTATTCGATTATACATCAAGAGTATCAAGTTTTGTATTTAGTTCCGGGCGACAGTTTAATGTTACGAATCAACACCGTTGAGTTTGACGAATCGATTGGTTTTACCGGAATCGGAGCAGAGCGCAACCGTTTTTTAATAGATATGTTCTTGCATAACGAGCGCGAAATCACTCAAATGACACAATATTATGTATTGTCTCCAGAAGCATTTATTGCAAAAGCCGATTCGATGTACCAAAATCGGTTGGAGGTCATTAAAAAATATCAACATAAAAATACCCTTCCCAGAGGATTTGTAGAAGTGGCTCATGCTAATGCGCAATACGATTATTACTCCAAATTAGAAATGTATCCCTATGCACATTACGGCAGAAATAATGTGACTTTGGCTAATTTACCGAAGAACTATTACGATTTTAGAAACGATATCGATTACAACAGTGAGTTGTTACAAAACTATTATACCTATTACAATTTTCTATTTCGGCATTTTGACAATTTAGCCTATGAGAAATACTGTAAACAGATGGTGTATGACGACGAAAATGCTATTCACATAACCCATAAAATACAAGAGATCAACAAAAGAATTCAATTAGAAAATTTAAAAAATAACTTACTCAACAGTTCCATTCGTCGCTTTGTGATTCGTTCTAAATACCTTCAAAAAGACAGTGAGCCGTTAAATTTGTTTTTTCAATACTCTACTAACGACACACAAAAAGCGGAAATTGAAAACTTGTTTACCAACGCGCTGCACCTGCTTCCGGGAGAGCAATTTCCGGATGTGAGTTTAGAAACCTATCAAGGCAGTGCAATTTTGTTAAAATCAGTACTGCGTAAACCAACGGTTATTACGTTTTGGTCAGCTTCGCACCGCGATCACTATACCAACACTTTTTCTAAATTAAGTGAACTCCGCGAAAAATACCCTGAGTTTGATTTTTTGTCGATTAACGTCAATGAAGACAGTTCGCTGTGGAAAAATACCGTAGCCAGAAATCCAGGCGTTAAAAACTTTGATTACCGTTTTCAACAACCTACCAAGGCCATGGAAAGTTTGGTACTACGAGCTATCAGTAAAGTTATGATAGTCGATGAAAATGGAATTATCTTAGAGAATAATACCAATCTGTTTCGATTTGATTTTGAAGAAGAATTATTAGGTATTTTAAATCGATAATTTTGATTTGTTTCTTAAACTAAAGAGGCTGCCTAAAAAAATACTTTTCTTTCTAGGAAAGTGAACGGTAGTTATTCATCAAACTTACTTCATTCGTTTTCTACCGCTGTTAAAATATTTTCTTAGACAGCCTCTCTTTTAAGTTTTGGAGCTTTAATTTATTGTTCTCCGGCTTCTTTTTTAGCGTCATTAATCATCTTTTCATTAGGAACAATAGCCACGTTTACACGACGGTTTTTAGCACGTCCTTCGGTGGTTGAGTTATCATGTGTGGGTTGGTCAGGACCAAACCATTCTGTGGTAAACCGACCGGAACTGATACCTTTTTGCACCAAGTAATTAGTTACTGCTTGAGCTCGGTTTTTAGATAACGTCATATTAAATTCACGAGGACCGGTGCTATCCGTATGACCAACAACTATAATATTGGTGTCTGGATATTCTTTCATCACACCCGACAATTTGTCTAAATTGGTTCTCGAGGTTTCGTTGAGGTCGTATTTATTAGTAGCAAAATAAACACCGCTTCCTTCGTCAAAAGTAATAACGATGGCATCGTCAATTCGTTCTACTTGTGCTCCGGGAATTTCTTCTTCGATTTTTTGGGCTTGTTTGTCCATTCTATTTCCGATTAGTACTCCAGCGGTACCTCCGACAACACCACCAATTACAGCACCTAATTCACTGTTACCGCCCTTCCCGACGTTATTACCTAAAATGGCACCTAAAACTGCACCACCGGCTGCTCCAATAACAGCTCCTTTCTGAGCATTATTTGCATTTCTGGTGGCTTCACAAGATGAAAACATAAAAACAAGGGTTATTGCCAAGGTAAAGATTCCTGTATTTCTTAAAATTCTTTTCATAATTTAGTTTTTTATAAAGTTCATATAAATGGTAAATGGTTTTCCTTCCACAGTTAGATGCTGTTGCCATTGCATATCGGTTTCCGATAGTTGGGATAATTGCATTCTAAATCCGTGATTGCTTTCTGATTTTTTTCTTTCATTGGTAGGCTTTAATAAAAAGTCATAATAGCCAGTCGTACGATCTATTTCTTGTATAGTAAAAATAAAATGCCGATCACCTACATCACAGCCCGCTCGGTCAATAGTGTACACTCCTGTATTGTTATTAGGAATAAATCGCCACTGACTGCCTTCAAAGCACTCTTTTGACGCATCACCAAGCATGGTGACATTAAATTTTCCACTTTCACTGTAAGTAATTGAATTTAATACCCAATATCCTTTAATGACCTTTTTGGATTCGAGTACTGTTTTAGGGGATCCACATGAAACTAGTGTGGCTACGACAATTGTTAGCAAAAATAATTTTTTCATAAAATTTAAATTTGGTTAGAAAAATAATGCTGTAATTAAGGAAGGGTTTTTCCTTCTTAGTTAGGAAACATTAACTGCTATAAAGTTACATATAATGTTTGAAAAAATTATGTTAAATAAAAATGATAATGCTAGTTTTTGAGATGTTTTTATGAGAAATTATAGTCTTTTTGCTTCAAAATGATTGTTAAAATGCTGATACTTACAGATTAAGACGTTTTTCCTTTAAGAATTATATAAGACTAAATTTCTTTTAATTCGTGTTCGGGGCAGTCGATACGAAGGTCTTTGATTAAAAGGGACTGGTTAAGTAATTTGCAATAAGGTAGATTTTCACCAGAAGCGGGTAGGTAGTAAACACAGTTAAAACACATTCGTTGCAGGGTAATTACCCCGACTTGATGTAAGTGACTGATTATATGAAGAAGATTCTGAAGCAAGTCTTCTTTACTGGCCTCAGGTAATTGCTCAATAGGTGTCCGTATTTCATTGGCAAAAAAAGCTGTTTTATACGCTAGATTTCGGCCGGTTTCGGTTAAATGGATGACGTAACTTCGGGTATCTTTGGGGTCGTAAATCTTAGTAATTAATCCCTTTTGTTCTAAAGTTTTTATGGTATCACTCAGTGTCGCCTTAGTTAAGTCAAACTCTTCTGCTAGATAACTGACTTTCCTTTTGTGTTCGCTGTGGCTTAATAAAAAAATTAATACTTGAATCTGTATCGGACTCAAGGAAAGGGCTTTACTTTCCTGCCAGAGCAATACTCGAAATGATTGTGCAATACGCTCTAACGATGCAACAATTTTACTTTCTATTTGTCCTTCTGGGTACGACGGGTCAAAATCCGATTGATTCATATAGGGTGAGTTGTTATTCACAATTCTCCATTTCGTATATAAAATACCCTCTTTCTAGAATTTCTTCCTCCCATTCAGGTCGTAGGGTTTCGATATGACAAAATTGGCACTGCTGGGCCGTGAGAGGTTGTCCTGATTGATTTTTGGTTTTTAAATAATTTCTCCCAAAGTTAAAAATTACTTGGCTATCTTGTATTTCTACGGGTACAATTATATCAAAATGCATGACACTTCCATCTTTTTTGTTGACATAGGTGTCCCAAACTGCTACTTTCATACGATGATTTTAAGAATTCATTTAAAATCCCCATCCAACTTGAGAGTTGGATGGGGTCTTTTTTTACCCTTTAACATCGGCTAATGTTGCTCCAAAATTAATGTGTAATACATTGCCGTTGGGTGTTACTAAAGCCGGAACAGATTGTACTCCTGCTTTTTCTGCTTCTTCAATGCGATTTCTGACTTCACCAATGTGAACGATTTCTACATTTTCTGCTCCCATTAACTCTACAATGTCGTGTTCTGCGCTGACGCATACAGGACATCCTGCGTGATAAAATACGGATTTTGCCATAATAGTATGTGTTTTTATGAAGGCACTATTGCCATTACAAATATAGTTAGGATAACTAACTAAATGAAATTTTTTTAAATTTTTCTTATACCTACTAAGTGTAGGCTCTTTATTTTCAAGTTACGGTAAAATAGTTCGTATTATTTTAGTTGGGGTTAAACAACTGCTATAAAAACGCTTTTGTAGAGAAAGGATAAACAAAAAAAGATTCACCCGCTAGGTGAAGAATTATAAATATAAACTGAAAAATGTTTATAAAGATTTAGACATTTTATCTAAATACTTACCTGTTACGGGTGAATCGGGAAGGGGAGCAGCAATTAACCATCAAAATCAACCATCAATCTATTTTATGATTTACTCCACCAATTTTTACAGAAGTCATGGTAAGTGATCCTGCGACCGCCTGATCGTTAAATAAGGTGACATCCTCATTTTTATCTTGTAGTGCCAAAGCATACAGCAAAGGCAAATAGTGTTCGGGAGTAGGAATAGCCAAATCAAATGCGCGTCCTTGTGATCGGAAATCTATAAGAGGTTGGTGATTTCCGTCGTGAATCAGTGATTTCATTTTTTCATTAGCTTCCAATGTCCAATCGTATCCAAAGCTATCATTCAACCGATTCCATGCGACCATCCTGAGATTGTGAACCATATTTCCGCTGCCTATAATAAGCACCCCTCGGTGGCGTAAGCTCTTTAGTTGTTGGGCTAATTCGTAATGGTATTGGGGCGTTTGTGTATAATCCAAACTCATTTGTATAACCGGAACGTCAGCCTGGGGATAGAGGTGTTTAATCACCGCCCAAGCACCGTGATCCAATCCCCATTTGTGGTCCAATCCTACTTCCGTTTTAGTAATTAGTTCTTGAGTATGTCGAGCTAATTCCGAGCTACCGGGTGCCGGATATTCTACGGCAAATAAAGCGGGTGGAAATCCTCCAAAATCGTGAATGGTGGCCGGATGTTCCATAGCGGTGACCCAAGTACCTTGGGTTTCCCAATGTGCCGAAATACAAAGTATTGCCTTAGGTTTAGGAAGATCAAGGGCGATTTTTCGAAAGCCAGAGACAAATTCGTTTTCTTCTATAGCATTCATCGGACTACCATGGCCTAAAAAGAGCACCGGCATTTTGACGGACGAATTCCACGAGGAAGTTATTTTATTTAAATGTTTCAAATCCATAGGACTGAGCTTTCGGGTATACTGTCAGAATGTTTTTTTGGGTTACACCATTTATTTAAAAAGAAAGTCATCTTCGGAATGAACCGAAGATGCTTTCTTACTGATTAGGGGAGACATTATATTTCCAAAGACCCCCATTTTTGGTAGTCCATTTTTCTAAAATTCCTTTCTCTGAGAGTTGGTTTAAGAGCTCTTCACTTGCTTCACGAGGTGTACCGGAAAGTTCAGAAAATTCTTTAGCTGTCAATGTGTTGTATTTAGAAAAAAGAGATTCCCAATTTTTGTCATATTCACTTTTGGTTACCGAAGGAAAGAGTTTTAAAATAGCCATCTCGTAAAAGCCATAGGGTTTGGTACCATAAACTAATTCTTTATTATTTGCATCTACAAAAAATAAAGTGGGAAATCCTCGTACACCTAATTTTTTTCCCAGTTGTAAATCTTCTTCAAAAAGAGCGGCTGCTTTTCCTTCAAAATCCTTTTTGAACTGGTTTGTATTTAGACCAACAGCTTGTGCAGCTTCGATTAGATGATTCCAACGAGAAATATTTTTCTTTTGTAGAAAAACCATTTCACGAATTTCACGAAGGAATAGAACGGCTTTAATGGGATCTTGCAATTGAGCTGCTTTAAAGCCAATCGAAGGAGGAAAGGAGGAATGTAGAGGATCTTCTAACCACACATCCCCATCAATGGGCATATCATAGTGTACGCTTACTTCGTCCCAATGTTTTGCCACGTCCGACGGTTTGCTGATTCCTCCACTGTTGTAATTCCAATTAGGGAGTAAACCTCCCATGCGGTACTCTATTTCTAAGTGCTTACCATACTCGATTTTTAGTTTGCGGAGTTGTGGTTCTATACCCCAGCAAGAGGAGCAAATAGGATCGGTAAAGTAAATCACTCGTAATAGAGTGGCATGGGAGGTGGGTTGTACATATTGTACGGGGGAATTTTGTTGGGAGGGAATTTCACAAATTCCTGTTTCAGGATCACACAATAAGGGATTATTAGGGCCTTTACTCATAGCATCCAGATTATGATTTGATCGGAACTACATTAATTTAGCTCCAGATAAATAATAATTAGTAGAAGTAGATAGAATTAGGACGTGTTTTTGTACTTAAACTTGTTTTACAAATTGTAATTCTGCTGCGATACGAACGTCTTCACTGACTAATAAGCCACCGGTTTCTAAGGCAGCATTCCAGTTTAGTCCCCAATCTTTACGATTGATTTTTCCAGTCACTGAAAGACCTGCTTTTTGATTACCCCAGGGGTCTTTATTGATTCCGCCAAATTCCACATCCAGAGTAACCTCTTTACTCACTCCCAGGATATTTAGCATTCCTGTTAATTCGTATTCGTTATCGTTCTTTGGTTTGAAGGAAGTACTGGTAAATGAAAGTTCTGGATAGTTTTCTACATCAAAAAAATCAGCTGATTTTAAATGATTGTCTCTATCTGTATTGTTGGTGTTAATTGAACTTGTGTCTACTGTAGCCGTTACGTTTGATTTAAAAATATCTTCTCCATCAACGTTGATAGTAAAGTTTTTAAACTCTCCTTTTACGTTGCTGATCATCATATGCTTTACTTTAAAAGTGAGTTCGCTATGGGTAGGATCTAATACCCATGTAGATTTTGTATTTTCCATACTATATAGGATTTAATGATTCATATTTCTGAATAATGCAAAGTTCAGCTTTAATTAAGTTAGGTAGGTAACAGAATTAGGAAGAATAGTTGTAAAATCAGGAAAGGATTTTTTTCATTTCTTCACGAAACTCTTTGGGAGTTTTCCCGGTACGTTTTTTAAAGACTTTTGTAAAATAGGCTTTTTCACTATACCCTAAGTCAAAACCAATTTCCGAAATATTTTTGTCACTATAGGTCAATTGGTTTTTGGCTTCAATCAGTTTGCGATTTTCAATGAGTTCGCTAACAGTTTGATTCAGAATAGTTTTACAGATAAGGTTTAGATTTCGGGAAGACATAAAAAGTTTTTCGGCGTAGAATTCGACTCCTTCGGAACGACGAAAGTTTTCTTCCAAAATTTTTAAAAAATTAATCAAAGTAGTATTTTGGGTATGATTAATAGTTTCGGTCTGTGGAAGGTTTTTATTTTTTTCTGACTCAATCATGATAAAAAGTGCCGTCAGTAGGTGCCGAACCAATCCCAAATCAGGATTGGCTTGCTTCATCTCTGTGTCGATTATCTGACAAATGGTAACCAAACGATTAAAACAAGTTCCTTGTGGAAGTTGAATCATAGCATGGTCGTGGTAGGAAGTGTATAGATTAAAGGTAATATTTGGTATGAATTCACTCTTAAATCGCAAGATCCACATTTGACAACGACCGTTTTTTAACTTGGGAATGGCACGGTGAATTTTACCTTTAGTAACAAAACATACCAAAGGAGCATCTAAGGTGGTGTTTTTAAAATCAATAAAATGTTCCAATTGACCCTCAGTGGCAATAATTAATTCTTCATAATTGTGAAGGTGGGGTTCATCAGGCGAAGCAGAAATCTTACTGGCATCCACCGAGTTAAGACGGAATATTTTAAAAAGCTGATCCATGTGTTTGCAAATTTACATACATTGCCACCTAAGAATTATATTCTATAAGATTAAATTAACAACTTTTAATAAGAATTAATAAAATTTTAAGTATTGATTATTTTCTTTGAGTTTTTTTAAATAAGATTGGAAATTAGATGCTTAAAATCTACATCTGTTAGATCACTTTTCAAAAAGCCAATGAGGTAAAGCTCTTATTTATCGGGAAGTGTCTGTATTTTTTTAAAATATAATGATGGTACTAATTCCATTTTTATGTGGAACTTTTCAAGTGGTGTCCAAAGTTAAGAGTTAAATTTTGGAAACAAATCAAGCCTTTCTAATCAGGGGAAGCTTGACTTGCGTTTCCATGCCAACAGAAGAATAGTTTTTAACTATCTTGGATTACGAAATAACTGCTTTTTTTATCCCCAAATCATTTATTAAAATTCAAATATAAAACCTATAGAAGGCACTACAGTAGCCGAATTTTGTTCTAAAATTACTGGTATCGCATTGCTTCCATCGGGTTGGATAGGCAAGCCATCGGTGGTCTTAAAACCCGAATTGTCGGCTGTTCTCTCAAAAGTAAACCGGGGAATCGATGGAGTTTTGTATAATAAAATATTTTGAAAATCAACAAATAGTCCCAAAGTAGATTTTTGGAAATTAAATTTTTTATCTACGCGTAGATCCAATTGAGTAAATACGGGTAATCTTTTCTGATTGAGTTGGCTATAATCATAAACCCCATTGCCGGTGGTTAAATAGCTGGCTGTAGAGGCTTCTATATCAAATGGCGTATAAGGTTGCCCACCCGCAAAACGGTATTTAATGCCGATATCCCAATTCTTTTTAAATTGATAGCCTAATGTAGTTGAGAAGATAAAATTATAATCCCACGTCGAGGGTCGGTATTGGTTATCGCTACCCGAATATTCGGATTTGTAGTACGTAGCACTGGCCAAATAGAAGAGATTTTTGACCAGTTTTTGTTGTACATAAGCTTCTACACCATATACCCTTCCGCGACCGATAGAGGAAAAAGGCTCGTTCCCCACAGCCGAAAAATCGGTTCCAATGTTGGCATAAGAAATTCCGCTTTCCAGAGATACCGGGTAATTGCGGTAATCTTTGTAAAAAGTTTCTAAAGTAAACCGCAGATCTCTTCGAGGGATAAATTGGGTTCCTAAGGTATAATGAATCGATTGGATGTATTTCAGGTCTTTATTAGTTAAGTTTCCCTCACTATCCACATAGCCCAGCATGGTGTACACCGGTAATTTATAATAATTACCTACGGAAGCTGAAATATTCCAACGTTCATTGATGGTGTAAGATGCTGAAAATCGAGGAGATAATGTTTTACTAGCATCCCAGCCGCTAGTGGTAAAGCTATTCATATCAGCTCGAATTCCGGCGGAAAGCAGCAGTTTTTCATTCCAAAAATAACGCGCTACCTGGCCGTAAGCTCCTAGTCGGTAAAAATCAATTTCACTTTGGCTGTCCCAACTAATTTCTGGTCGGAGAATGTTTCCCAAACTATCTCTGACTTCTCGTTGCAGTATATTGAAAATAGATGCGTTGTATTTTACGTACTGTAAATCTGCACCATAGCTATATCTCCAACCGTTGACAAATTTGCTCATATCCCAACGTAGCTTGTTTTCTATTTCGTGACTAGCGAGTGAAAAAAGCAATGGGCCTTCTTTCGCCGCGTTGTTTTCATAGCGGTCTGCTCCATTGAAAAACATATTTCTACTTAGTGCCAGGGTGTAATACCCCTGATTTACTAAGCGTTTGAGTGAAGCACCGGTGGTATAATTCCATTGATTGATGAGCGGATTAGCTCGGAGGATGTATTCTTGGGTGGCATCACTGTTTTTGGGAACCGCCATACGAAAGTGATCAATAGCTCCTAAACCCAAGACGGTCAGTTCGGTTTTGGAATCCATTTGGTGATGCACTTTAAATTGAAAATCGTAATAATCGGGTCGGATAGGTAGGTCTAAGATTTGAAATAAAAATTGTAAATACGACCTTCTACCCGAGGCCATAAAGGTGGTGTTGGTTCCTATAGGACCTTCAAGCATGGCAGCGATTTCACTCCCAGATAAACGGAAATTTCCACTGATTTTATCCGAATTTCCCCTACGCTGTTTAATGACCATGGTAGAAGCCAAAGCGTTGCCATACATGCTGTTAAAAGCAGATGAAGTGAGTTGCACATCCTGTATAAAAGAAACGTTGAGAATCCCTGTAGCTCCTCCACTGGCTCCTTGTGTTTGGAAGTGGTTGAGGACCGGGATTTCGATGCCGTCTAAGTAGTAAACATTCTCACTGGGGCCGCCTCCACGAACTATTAAATCGTTTCTATTGGGAGAGGTTCCACCGGCTACTCCTGGCAATACTTGTATCACTTTAGAAATATCAAAATTTCCACCGGGATTCAGCTTGATTTCTTCGGCTGTTAATTTTTGAGTCGCTAGGGGAGTAATCATATCGGTTGCCCGTGCTGAGGTACCCGAGCGAATTACTACCCCTTCTAATTCTTGGGATTGCTCTTCCAGTTCAATACTTAAAACTTGTGCTTGACCCGAATTGACAATAATCTGGTATCCAAAATAAGGAGCATAGCTGATATAAGAGGCTTCTAATTGATAGGTTCCTACAGGTAAATCAATTGTAAAATAACCGTTTTCGTCTGACACCGTATAATGAGTTTGGGAACCTGTAAATATTAAGGCGACGCTAATTAAAGGCTCTTGGGTGTATTTATCTTTTACGGTGCCTGAAACAGTTCCCAAGGTTTGTGCTCCCAGCACCGTGGCCCATAAGAGGCTCAGGAGATTTATAATGAATTGTTTCATAGCAACCAGGTTGTTAGGGGAACTCCGATGGACTTTAAATACAGGGAATTATCCTTTAAATGGTAACTACAAAGATAGATAATTAGCTCCAGATAACTAACTTATTATCCAGTTAAAAGTCGCTCGATGGGAGTTGAATATTGCCCTGATAAAAAAATTCAAATGCTAAACGGTCGGGGGAGTGAAGGGTAATTCCTAGCCGACAAACGAACAATTTAAACTTCCATTATTATGTGCACGTACTTAGTTTTATACGGCCTAAAATTTTCATACTAATAAAGTATTGGGAGATAATTATATTTTGTTTTTATTCTACTTTTACTTCCTCGGCAGAAAACCCTTTGCTTCGGATTAGTTCGATAACTTCTGATGGATTCACATCTTGGTTATACACCGTCAAAATTTTGTCAGAGTTATCCAGGGCTACTTCCCATTGGTCTTTTCCGGCTAATTGATCAAGATCAGCTTGCACTTTGGATACACAACCACCGCAGTTGAGGGTGGTTTTAAAATACATTTTTGCGTTTTTCATTATTTTCAATTTATTTTAGTTAAACTCTTATTTTCTTTAGAATACGTAGTTAATTTTTCCATTTGAGTCGCAAACTATTGGTTACCACACTCACGCTACTGAGCGCCATGGCAGCCCCTGCTATCATCGGATTAAGTAAAAATCCGTTGATTGGGTAGAGCAGCCCAGCGGCAATCGGAATACCGATAAGGTTGTATATAAAGGCCCAAAATAGATTTTGTTTAATCGTGGATACGGTCTGTTGTGAAAGTTTAATGGCTTGAGGAATTTTCATTAAATCGGAAGAAATAATGGTCATCTTTGCAACATCCATCGCAATATCCGAACCGTGTCCCATAGCGATACTTACATCGGCAGTAGCCAATGCCGTGCTGTCGTTTATTCCATCCCCTACCATAGCTACCACTTGTCCGGATTGCTGTAATTTTTTAATAAAATCGGCCTTGTCTTGTGGTAACATATTAGCTTGGTAGTGTTGTAGGCCGGTTTTTTCTGCAACTGCTTCGGCTGTAGCTTGATTATCCCCTGTTAGCATATAAATCGAAATGTCCATATCTCGGAGTGATTGTATAGCTGCAACAGAATTTTCCTTGATAGTATCTGCAATGGCTAGTATCGCCAGTAGTTGGGTGTTGTTTGCAAACCAAATAACTGTTTGTGCTTGTTGGCTCCAACGCTGGGCGCGTTGAAATGTATCTGTGTCTATGGGAATTTGTTTTTCCTCCATCAACGTTTGATTGCCCACCCAGTAGGTTTGGTTATCATATTCCGCTTGGACACCTTTACCTGTTATACTTTCAAATTTAGTGAGTTGGAGGGGTTTTTCGTTAGGTAAATAATTAACTATGGCTTGTGCCAACGGGTGTTCCGATTGTTTCTCGATGGTTCTTAAAAGATCGGGATAGATGGGGTTTTTATCCAGCCAGTAGCTATCGGTTACTTGAGGTGTACCTTGTGTGATGGTCCCGGTTTTATCCAATACGATAGCATTAATTTTTTGTGCTAATTCCAAACTTTCGGCATCTTTTATCAAAATTCCCTTTTCGGCTCCTTTACCTACACCCACCATAATCGCAGTAGGCGTAGCTAACCCCAAAGCACAGGGACAGGCAATCACCAATACAGTGATGGCAGCCAACAAGCCTTGTACCAGTCCGTTTTCACCTCCTAGTACTACCCAAGCGATACCGCTTAGGAGCGCGATACTTATAACTACCGGAACAAAAATTCCGGCTATTTTATCTACCTGTTTTTGTACAGGGGCTTTACTGCCTTGGGCCTCTTGTACGGTTTTAATAATCTGAGCAAGTACCGTATCTTGGCCCACTTTTTCGGCCTGGAATTGGAAACTACCTTTTTGGTTGATCGTTCCGGCAAACACCGGTTGGTTTTTTTCTTTTAAAACCGGCAGGGGTTCCCCGCTCATCATGCTTTCGTCCACATACGAACTACCCGAAACTACCCGTCCATCCACGGCAATTTTTTCTCCGGGTTTCACCACCAATATAGCACCGATAGGAACCTCTTCGACGCTCATTTGAACTTCTGTGCCATCGGCTTGTATAACTTGTACGGTTTTAGGTTGCAAACCCATTAATTTTTTAAGTGCTGTGGAGGTATTTCCTTTAGCTCTTTCTTCTAACCATCTTCCTAAAAGTATAAAGGCGATAATAACTGCTGCGGCTTCAAAATACACATGAGCCTCGAGACCTCTTTCTAACCAAAATTCAGGAAACAGCATCGTAAATACACTAAACAGATAGGCTATACCGGTACTTAAGGCCACTAAAGTATCCATGTTGGCAGACCGATGTTTGGCTTGCTTCCAGGCGTTGATGAAGAAATCGCGACCCAACCAGCCCACTACTGGTGTGGTAAAAACCCACATAATCAGATTGGCATAAGGAATATCCATAAAAAACATGCCAATTAAAAAAACCGGTAGGGATAATATAATGGCCCAAATGGTTTTGGTTTGTAGTTGTTTAAATTTTTGATGTTGGAGTTGTTCGAGGGTTTGATCCGAATGGGTGTTTTCTTCCATCAACAAGTCATAGCCCACCCGTTGTAAAGCTTGTTGGAGTTGTTTCTGGTTAAGGATTCCAGGAATATATTCCACCTTTAAATTGCCGGTGGCATAATTTACTTCTGCGTGTACTACACCGGTTTGCATTAAGATAATATTTTCGGCACTGACCGCACACGAAGCACAACTCATTCCCAATACGGGAAAGGTTTGTTTTACCGTCGAAACTTCATATCCTAAATCTCGAATGGCCTGTACCGCGTGAGCAATTACTTCCGGCTTTTCAACCTCTAGAACGGCCCGTTGGTTGTTGAGTTCCACGCGGTGATGTACAACCCCTTCGACTTTGGCTAAGCCTTGATTCACCAACGAGGCGCAGTGTTCGCTATGAACATCTTCTAGCGGGAGATAAATGGAATCTAAAGTTTTGTAAGCAGTCATTCTACTAATTTTTTATGTACTCAACAAATTTCGAAATAAAAGAGAAGTAAACCTTACAGTTTTATAGAAAACCTTTGTAAGATTTCCTGAAATCGAAACAATTTTTGTTATTTTAGTTGCCAATTTCCCCGCCTAAAATCTAATCCATGACACGTTTGCAGAGATTTATAATCACAGGGTTTGGCCTTTGGACTACTTGTATGAGTCCACAGGCTTCAGAGTTCTCCACGTCGGAGTTGGGTTTGAGACAACCGATATCTCAAGTTGCTGAACAGGTAGAAATACTGTTAGATTCTGCTTGGGTGTATATCAATCAGGGAAATAGCCGGGCTTTGCACTGGGTACATCAATCGTTGCACCTAGCGCGTGAACAAGGCTATTTTAAAGGAGAAGCACAGGCCTTAGAAATGGAGGGTTTGTATTATGAGCTGGTCGAAAATAATATGGAAGAAGCTTCCATTCGGTATTTTGAAGCCGTTAAAATTTGTCAGGAACACCAATTAGATTACTTGGCAGAAATCTACCATATTATTGGTGTGATGTTTCACGTCAACGATCATTACGAAAAGGCTGAAGAATATTATACCTTGGCCCTAGAGGTGATGCATCCTGATATGCATCAGGAACTTCAAAAAAAATGCTTTATCAATTTAGGAAGCTTGCATTCTGTTCGTGAGGATTTTGACCAGGCGGCTTATTACTTTCATGAAAGTCTTACTATCGACTCCTCACCTAGCTTTGATTTTGATACCTATGCCAATTTAGGGAATCTGTATATACGAAAGAATCAACCTGAATTAGCTTTACCTTATATGGAAAAAGCCACAGAGATTCACCCTGAAAATGTGGATTCTGAACGTAATCTCCGATTTCTTATTGATGCCAAAACCCGACTCAAAGATACCAGCGGTATGGGAGGGATTATTGATCGGGCAAAAAGTTGGTTAGAAAAAGAAACCAAACTGCGCGAAAAATCACTGATGCTTCGTTATTTGTCGGATTATTTTAAGGAAATGGGGCAGTTTGAAAAAGCATTGGAATACAAAGACCAATATCTAATTTCTTACGAAGAGATTTTAGAAAATCGAAACAACGAGTTGGTTTTAGATTTGGAAAATCGTTATCAATCCGAACAAGCCAAAGCCACTATTGCCGAGCAACAATTGCAGTTAGAAAAAGAAGCTGCTCGTCGCAAAGGCTATTTGATTACCGGTTTGTTTTTGTTGTTGCTCTGTGTGGTAATTGCGGTATTCTTACGTTCTATTTGGGTACATCGGGAACGACTCAAAAAAGAGGTGTTTTTTAAAGAAGAAGCACTTAATGAAAACGATTTGCTGCTGCAGGAAATGCATCATCGCATTAAAAATAATTTGCAATTGCTCAATAGTATATTGAATTTACACAGTCGAAATATTAAAAATCCACTGGCGCGTCAAGCCTTAGAATCCAGTAGAGACAGTGTTAGTTCGATTGGATTGTTGCACCATCAATTGTATAAAAGCAAAGACTTTAGAAAGATTAATTTTAAAACCTATACCGAAGAGCTGTGTGATTATTTTCGCAAAGCTTTTTCGTTAGAAGAAAGAAATATACAGTTGAATGCTCGTTGTGAAGATTTTGAAATAGACATCAACAAATCCATTCCCTTAGGGTTGGTGATGAATGAAATTGTCACCAATGCCATCAAGCACGCTTTTAATGATGTGCCATCAGGAGAGATACAACTCACGGTCAAAACCGAAGATGGGCAAATTATATTAGAAGTTAGAGATAACGGTATTGGAATCTTGCCAGCCAATACAAAATCGGAGGGAACTGGAGAAAAATTAATTCACATATTGTCTAACCGATTTAAAGCCCAATTTGAATGTACTAATCAACATCCGGGTACTTTAAGTCGATTTAAAATACCTGCCTGATAAAAGATGCACACACTCCGTATTTTAATAGTAGAAGACGATGCTATTGTCGCCGAAGACATTTCTGATTTTTTAAAAGACTTGGGACATATTCCTGTTGGTCCCGCCTATGATTTGGAAGCTGCCGAAGAGTTGATTCAAAAACAAAAATTTGATATTGCTTTGTTAGATATTCACCTCAGAAATCCTGATGACGGAATAAATTTAGCCAAATGGATCAAAGAAAAAAAACCAGTTCCAGTGATATTTTTAACAGCCTATTCGGACAGTATGACCCTATCAAAAGTAAAAGAAATACATCCGGAACAATATTTAGTAAAACCTTTTAATTCGGCACAACTCAAAGCCGCTATCGAAATTACAGCCAATAATTTCTACAACCCTAATCCCCAATTGGAGATTAACACCAAAGTACTCAAACTCAATCAACATTTGTCCACTCCTTTAACCCAACGAGAAATCGATATTTTGGTATTGGTCAATGCAGGTAGAAGCAACCGTGAAATTGCTGAAAAACTTTTTGTGTCTGAAAATACCGTCAAGACCCATCTTAAAAATATTTTTATAAAAACCAATTCCAACAGTCGAACAGATTTGCTTACTAAAATCAATTATTAAAAAACTCATTTTGCTAATATCACTCTTTTGAGTGAGAGAAATTAGCTGGTTTATTTAGAATTTTACACCAACTAAAAAATCAACTCTCATGAAAAAGGGAATCAAAGTACTTCTTTATATTTTTGCTACCTTCTTGATATTGATACTGGTAGTACTCGGATATGCATTATTATTTTTACCCAATGTAGGTAAAGCGCCTTATATTGAAATTGAATTGACAGATGCTAAAATAGAACGGGGAAGGTATTTGGCATATCATGTTATGATGTGTGCTGATTGTCATTCGCAACGAGATTTTTCTAAGTTTTCGGGGCCACCAACTCCGGGAACTGAATTTGTAGGGGGAGATGTATTTGACCATACAATGGGGTTTCCAGGGCAATTTGTTTCATCCAATATAACTCCCTATGGTATTGGCGAATGGACAGATGGGGAACTGTTCAGGCTGATCACCACCGGAGTAAAACGTGACGGAAACCCCATTTTTCCAGTAATGCCGTATCACAAATTTGGGCAGTTAGACCCCACAGATATTGAGGCGGTTATTGCCTACCTACGTACTTTAGACCCAGTAGTGAGTAACCACCCCGATTCGAAAGCAGATTTTCCAGTTAATATTATTATGCGTACCATGCCTCAAGATGCCCCACTTACTGTGAAACCTAATCAAAGAGACCAAGTAGCTTATGGAAAATATATGGCCACGGCGGCGGCCTGTTTTGATTGTCATACTAATTTTAAAAATGGAAAATATGTAGGGTCCGAAGGTGCCGGAGGAAGGGAGTTTGTATTTCCCGATGGAAGTATCCTCAGAAGTGCTAATATCACCCCCCACACCACTGGAATTAAAAACTACAGTCGAGAGGATTTTATCAACCTTTTTAAAAGGTATGCCGATAGCAATTATACCCATACCCAAGTGCTTCCCGGTGATTTTCAAACGCTGATGCCTTGGTATATGTACAGCGGAATGAAACGTGAAGATATAGGAGCCATATATGATTATCTACAAACTATCGAACCTGTCGATCAACTTGTGGAACGTTTTACACCAGCTCAATAAAACTCTGAGGTTTTAAAAACTTTTAAAAAAAAAACTTTTTTAGCATAAAAAAATATTTCACTCAAACCGTTTTTTCTTTTAAGTGTAGAAATATGTTGGAAAAGTTTCGCTCATATTTGTAAAAAATGACACTTTTAAACTACTGCTTACCGATAAAATATGGTGTTTTCATTCTCATTCCAAAAACATCCTAAATATTATTAGAGTATTGAATTGTTCAGAGTTGCAAGTTCAATTACATTTTGTAACTAATTTTGTTACAATATATATTTTTCGTAAATTTGCTTCCATTATGAACAATGCCCGTTTTGCAACGCTAATACATATTTTGACCTTATTGGCCAAATATCCCCATCAGTGGTTGTCTTCAGACTGGATTGCTAGCAGTATTCAGATCAACCCGGTGATTGTCCGTCGGGAGTTATTGGTGTTACAAAATTTGGGTTGGGTAGCAAGTAAAAAAGGGAAAGAAGGGGGGACCCGGCTTTTGATCCCTTGCGGGAAAATTACACTGGCGGATATATATCAGGCTGTAAAAAATACTCCGGTATTGGGTAAGAAGAACAGTCATACAAACCCGCATTGTCCGGTTGGAAAGGAAATCAACCATCAATTAGAGAAATTATTTGCGGAAACCGACCAAATACTGATCCACGAACTTAACAAAAGGTCGTTGAACAAGTTTGTCGAGCCTTTTTTATAATTTTTTTGAATATAAATGTAAGTAAAAATGTTACAAATACAAAAAAATGAAATTAGTTATGAAAGTAGAAATTTGGAGTGATATTATGTGTCCGTTTTGTTATATCGGAAAGCGTAATTTTGAAACGGCGTTAGCCCAATTTGCCGATAAGGAATCGGTAGAAGTAGAATGGAAAAGTTTTCAATTGGACCCAACCATGCCGGAGGTGGCTCAAGAAAGTCAGGTGGATTATTTAGTTAAACGTAAGGGCATGGATCGGGAGCAAGTTCAGACGATGTTGGCTCAGGTTACCGAGATGGCACGTCAAGTGGGTTTGGAATACCATTTGGATCAGTCGGTGATGGTAAATTCTGAAAAAGCTCATTGTTTAATTCAATATGCCAAAGGCAAAAATTTAGGTGATGCTATGGAAGAACGCTTATTTAGAGCGTATTTTACTGAAGGAAAAAATGTAGCTGATACAGAAACATTGATACAATTAGGGGAGGATATTGGTTTGGATAAACAAGACTTATTAACCGCTTTCACAGACGATATCTACCGTCATGAAATGCGTCAAGATATCCAAGAAGCTCAAAATTTAGGAATTCAAGGAGTACCCTTTTTCGTGTTTGATCGAAAATATGGAGTTTCGGGAGCACAACCCGCCGAGGCTTTTTTAGAAACCTTAACGGCCGCTTTTACCAACTGGCGTAAATCCAACCCGGAGCCTTTAATTACAACTACTGGTGCTAGTTGTGATACCGCGGGGAACTGTGATTAAAAATTAACCCAGATAGGAGTTTTAATTAATTAAATGTAGAATAGTATGGAAACATATAAAATACCGGCACAAACCCGTATAGGACATGTCCATTTAAAAGTAGCCGATCTTGAAAGGTCACTAGCTTTTTATCGGGATTTATTAGGATTTGAAGTAACCACTCGATACGGAAGCCAAGCGGTTTTTCTGAGTGCCGGGGGCTATCACCATCACATTGGGTTAAATACTTGGTATAGTCAAGATGCTCCTGCTGCTACTAAAAGTGGTGTGGGTTTGTTTCATACCGCGATTTTATATCCCACCCGTAAGGATTTAGCTATGATTTTGGAGCGATTGAGAAAAGCCAATTATCCGCTAACGGGTGCTAGCGATCATGGAGTTTCTGAAGCTATTTATCTGGACGATCCGGATGGGAATGGAGTCGAACTGTATTGGGACCGGCCTCAAGAATTGTGGCCCACTCAAGAAGATGGATCTTTACTGATGTATACCCGACCGTTAGATTTAGAGAGTCTTACCAACGAACTTACCCCTTCGTCAGACTGATTTTTTTGAGGTTTTATGCACCTGATCGAGCGGTTTTCTTTTTTGCGAACCAATTTTTTTAAAATGAGTAGGAGTCAAACCGGTTACTTTTTTAAATTGATTACTCAAATAACCCACACTCGAATAATGGAGGCGATCCGCAATTTCACTCAAGGAGAGTTCGTCGTAAACCAATAATTCTTTGACTTTTTCTATTTTTTGTAGAATGTAATATTTTTCGATCGTAGTTCCCTCCACAGCCGAAAAAAGCTGCGTTAAATGGCTGTAATCTTGATGCAGATTTTCACTCAGAAGTTGCGACAAATTAATTGGCAATTGATTGTCTTGATGATGCACCAAATCGATAATAAGGGTTTTAATCTTCTCAATAGTTTTACTCTTTTTATCGTCTATGATTTCAAAACCCAAAGGGGTTAGTACCTTTTTCAATTGTTGGAGTTGGGTGTCTTCCAGATCGTTTTCCAAAACCACTTCCCCCAGACTGACCTTTTGGGCAGTTATACCTACTTTTTCCAATTGATTTTGAACCACCCAAATACAACGATCACACACCATATTTTTAATAAAAAGAGAGGTCATAATTATTTGAGTTTATTTAGTAAAGATACAATTTTAGTACAGGATTGTCTTTTTTAAATTCTATTTAAAGATTACTTTAACAATGCGGAAATGTAGAACCAGTAGCTTTATTTTTTAGTTCTGACTTTAAAAGCGATATAAAAGAAATGAAAACAAATTTATTTCCCAGAAAAGTAAAGTCTCCTATACGTTTTCTATAAGCGTTTCGTGGAGTTAAAACTTTGGGCCCATTCCAATTTTAAGCTAGTGTTTGGTTTGGATTGGTGGAATGGAGATACAAAAGCATTATTTTCTTTGTTTATAGTCGTCATGCATGCCTTTCCCTAAAAATATCTGTTCTTTATACCTCATGATTCTACTGATGCGTGTGGCGGGTTGTTGGGCTTGTGAAAAATGGATAATATAACCCCGTTGCCGCCCCGGCGTTAAAGCGTAAAAGGCCTTTTTGAAATGAGGATCTTCCTCAAAAGCATATAGAAGTTCTTTAGGAAGTGGGGGCAATTTAGTATTGACAAGCATTTTGCTTCCGCTCTCCTCAACGGCTATTGCCTCTTGGATATAAGATTGTAAAATATCCTGAAGTTGTAGGATACGATCTGTTGTTGTAAAACGTATTATTCTACCTGATTGGATATTGCCTTGTTGTTCGAGGATTTGGTGTGAATCTTTTAACAAGGCTCCTTTAAAAAAACTGAGGTTGGCAGAAGCTTTAAGTGCATTGATTGAGATGATATTTTTACCCTGGTGTGTATAAACCGGGACACTCCATTTTAATTCCTCTTTTAAACCACTTTTTAAGGCGATCTGGCGGAGTAATTCCAATTCGTTTTTCCAAAAATTGACTTTACATTGAGGAGTCGCTCCATAAGGACAGCGCATACAGCCATCCATTAAATACTTGTCAATCAGTGGATTGGTTTTAATATCCATGGGTAGTACTTTTTATAAATTCGTTTGGATAGTACTTAATAATGCTACTTCTAGTAGAGGTTAAAGATAGTTTTTTTGGTTTTTAATAGAAATCAAAAAATTTAGAAATAACCCAAATGCATCCTATTTGGGGATATTTTTATGTAATTCTTCATTTAATTTTCAAATAATAAGTCAGATTGTAGGTTAATCGTTTTATTAGCTTTTATATGGGGTCGGTACCCGCCATAAAAGCATCTACAAAAAATGAATTTTTAACTGCTTTTTTTAAACGAGTCACAATTTTTTTGCGAAGGGTTAAAATTTTGATTCTTCCCGTATAGTGTATATGAATGAGTAGGTGTTGATTAATGTCAGTTAGGTAGTAATCATAAAATCCCGAATCACCCTGTGTTAAAGTGAAATAATGAGGGATAAATTCGGGTATTTCTGAAGTTTGAATTTGAACTGCACCATTAAATTGCTTAGGCATTTTTAGATCATTAAAAAAGGAAATAGCTTCTAGCAGGCCCTCATCGTCGGTTCTATTTCGGGTTTCTTTGGAAATCCAAGGTTTATTATTTCTACCTAAGATTACTAATTCCTCTATATGTAAACTTTGGATCAGTTTATAGAATTCTACAGGGAGTGAATTGGTGGCCTTGGACTCTAATTTTATCCAATGATAGGAAATAGAAGGTGGGTAGTATATCCATTCGGTATCTGCAGCTTGATCCTGGGCTTCTAAAGGGAGGTCTCGAAATCTAATTAGAGCGATATCTCTTTTGATAAATTGAGGCATGGGCTATAAATATTCCGGTAATGATCAAATGGGTTACCCATTTATTATATTGTAAATGTAGGAAATATTTATGTGTTATTTTGCTTGCCCAAGAAGAGATAATTAGGACGCCCACAACAAGTATATATAATCACTCTTTGGAAAACAACTCGATGGTATAATCTAAAAGTTGGTGGTCACCATAGGTGCCGTGACCGGGAATCACTAGTTGTATATTGGGATACATGGATTTAATTTTAGTAACGGTGTGTGCCCATTGATCTGTATGGGCATCTTCTAAATTTCCTTTTCCGGATCCAAGGGATTTAATTAAACAACCCCCAAATAATACTTCTTCTTCTTTAAAATAGCCTATGGTATTGTCTGCGGTATGTCCTTCACCGACAAATTTTGCTATTACCTGAAAACTACCTACGGGTATAACCAGGGAATCACTAAAAGAATTTTGAGGAATTTCAAACCCTTTTTCAGTAGCTAATGATATGGTTTTATGAAAGGCATACGATGGGATATTTTTATTGTGAACCACACCTAAGCCACCCAAACAATCACTGTGAAAGTGTGTGGGAATCACCGCATTAATTTGACTGTTTAATTCCTCTTCTATAAACGTGATAAGCTGTGAGGTACTGAGAGAATCTGCGGGGGTGTCAAAAATGACTACTTCATTTTGATGGGCAATAAATATCCCGTGGCAGGCAACTCTTCCAAAATCTTGGGTATTTAAATACGAAGTATGTAAGTAAGTGTATGAAGTTAATTGTGTGATAGTCAAATCTTCCGTTTGATGATGTACTGTCGGATTAAATTTCGCTTTAGATTGATATTTTTGGCAGGAAATGAATATTCCTGGGAAACAAAAAAGTAAGAGCAGCAATTTCATCATGTGGGTTCAATGTTGCTTGTAGGTGTTGCTATTCATCGATATTCTCGAGCGAAATTTCGATTTTTAAGTTAGTTTGTGCATCGCTATACATTTCCTGGTTACCTGGATCTTTGGCTGGAACATCCATTTTCATGTGAATGTTCAGGTCTAATTCCACTGCTACATAGTGCTTGAGTAGGGGGTCAAAATAATAGGTTCCGGTACCTTGAAGGGCACTTTCGTAGATCCCTTCTAAGTGGGCGGGTAGATGTATTGTAGAAATATCTATATTGCCTTTAAGTACGGCACATTCATATGATTTATAGGTGGTATATCCAGTAAAAGTCAACTGATTTTCACCTTGCACTTTTAATGATGCCGTACCGGCATTAAAAGGCATTTCCATAGGAATATTAGCGGTTTCTCCAATTTGTAAAGATTTTTCGGGGAGTGGAAAAATCATTTTATAAAATATGTCGGGTCCTGAATCTCCAAAATTTTTATCGGGTTGCATACCGGTTATGATTCGGTCGGGCTGATCGAGCTGTAGTGTATCGTTGGTAGAATTCTCTGAAATATAGGTGATTCTAGAACTTACCAAATCGTATAAAACAAGGTCTGCGAGTTGATTATTATTTACATCTATGCGTAAGCGACCCTGCTCGATAAATTTATCGGTTTGTGGTTCTTGCTCCCGATTCATAGTGAAATATCCCTCAAAAGATTGTGAAAAAGAATAGGTGAGTTTTTTAGGCTTGCTAAAGTCCCAGGCCACCAGTAGGGGATTTTCTTGATCAGCCGTAGAAGATTTTGAGTTTTTGTCTGTACAACTTATTAAGAAAATGAGTAGTATAAATAGGGAATATTTCATGGTTGAATAGGTTAAAACTACTCTGTTTATGGGTTGTAATAAACAGAGTAGTTTCAATATATAAAATTAACTCATTTCTAATGCCTTGGGGTTAGGACCGTATTCATTTTCTATTGGTTCACTATCGGTAGCAAGTAACACGATTAACCAAATACCCCCTATAATGGGTACCAAAGAAATGAGTATCCACCAACCACTTTTACCAATATCATGCAATCTTCTTACGGCAACTGCAATACCTGGAAGTAATACGGCTAATGTATACAGCATATAAACAGTACCGTAGCCTACTACATTTTTTGATGTACCTAGGATGGTATCGACAATAATAGCAGCATTACCTTTCTTCCTTCACTATCCATTTATCTAAAGGAACTCCATATTCTTCAAAAGCAATTTGCTTACATGTTTCGATATCGTTTTGCAAATAATCCTTCACACATTTTCCACCTTCATAAATGTACAAGTATGACCCTACTTCAGGATAATCTTCCTCTATCCTAAATATCTTTTCGTTACGGCTCGTTTCTAAAATTTTAAATTTCATTGTTTCTATGGTTTAGGATAAATTCTATGAGTACCAGGAATAGCATCTCTCCACTTCCCATTTTTGAAAATTTCCAAATGAATATGTGGTGCATCTCGATGAGGATTTTTGATATCAAACCTCATTTTTCTTAGACCATCGTTTGACATAAAAATGTTATCACCTGCTTTATTTGTTACAACTTTATAATCTTTACCCAACCATGATTTTGCTTGCTTAGCAACGTCATCTACAAGGTTTGCTCCCCCCTTAGTGGCATTACCTACAGTGTAACTTCAATGCTATTGATAATCTTCTTTTTACCATTAAAATTTTTCACAAAAACAAATTCCAAGTTATCAAATTTCAAATTAGTATAACCAACGACTTTATCTGTTTTATCAAGCTCTGCTACCTTGACGCTATCAAGTGCAGAAGATCCACTTTGAAACGCTACAAAAGCAAATTTCTTTTCAGAATTATCCTTATTCCTTACCTCAATAAAATTTACTGATGAATAATTATCATAGTTAAAGTTGTATTTAGTAATTTGATATTCTGTAGCGACCTCCCCAATCAACGAAGAACAAACAATATTTGCATACAAAGATTCTGCTATATTATCCCAGTCATCATAGGCCTCATCTTCTTTCCATTTTATTTTTGCCTTTTCAAGCCATGGAATTATTGCGAGCAATGCTCCTCTGAATATTACTAATAATTCGGTTACAGATGTTTTCCAGTTATTGTTCATGATTAATTTCCCCATATTTGTTTTAATAGGTTTAACTGTTCTTGTGTTGGTGCGACTTTTGGTCCGAAACCTTGACCTGGGATTACTGATTTTGCTCTATCTTTTGTAACATCCCAAATCACCTTACCAGCGTCATTAGTAATAAAGATCCTACCCTGCCCACCTTTCAACACACTATTTGCAGGGCCTTCCAACGTCTTCACTAATTGACCACTTCTACCACCACTTAATACAATATCTGGGCGTAATGCTAAGTTCGTTCCCGTCTTAGTGGCACTTGTGATAGTTCCTGCACTTCCAGTTGCTCTAGTTGTTTTAAGAGGGAATAGTGCATTTAAACCAAAGACTAAACCATATTCAAGCATTAGCTCCTTCGTCAAACTTAAGACTTCTGCATTATGTGTTTTAACAAATGAATTGTAAGCTTCTTCTGTATCTGCATATATCCCCTTAACAGCATCACCATCTTTTTTGCAAAAACAATTCTCAAGCCCCAACGAAGTCAATGTGTTTTGAAGTTCTTCAATAGAAGCATCATCTTCTCCTATCCAAATTTTACCCTGACTAGATAAGTTTTCAGAACCTTCAATATGTTCAACTCGTCCTGTTTTCAAATCAAGATACCAATCTGGCGGTGAATCAGCTTCCTCCACCATCATCCCTGTCGGGTCTACGTAACGTAGGGGGTTCTGTAAGGTGTAAGCATAGGGCGATATACCGGGATAGATTTCCCACATTGGGTCAACACTTAGCATCAGGTTATCCTTAGGCGAGTAATACCTCGCCCCATAGTAGTAATTTCCAGTTTCTGGGTCAAGCTCTTTGGCGTTGAACTTAAACGGGCTGTTGTGTGAGTTTAAATGTTCATCCACCAATAGTTCTCCAAAAGGTAAATATTCCATATGTTGCGTAACAATTCCTTTAGAGTTGGTAATATAGCTTGAACTTCCTAAATGGTCAGGATGAAAAAAGTACATATCATTATCAGAATGTATATAGTGTGTATGCCCGGGAATTAAAATAGTACCTTCTGTTTCAGGCTCCGGAACGGTATATTCCATATCAAAGGTGCTGTAAACTTCTTCCAAAGCATCTCCGGCTTCTATGACTATATCGTTGCTCATTGTTCTTATACTTGAAGGGAAAAAGTCATGAAGATACACTCCGTTAAAGAAAAGCCCCATATCACTTCTAATTCCGGTAACACTCGAGATACGTTCGGCACCCACATAATAATGCTTGGTGTATTTAAGATAGGTATCTCCTCCTAAAGGAAGTACTTTAGCCGTAACCAATCCGCTGGGGTAGATCATTGTTACATCCCTTTCTTCCTGTCCTGAAGTTACCGCATTAGAATACACATCTACTCTTGTAGGGATATGCCGTAAGATACGTTGCCCGGAAGCATCGTAAGTATAAACGGCTATGTTGTGATGCTCCTCATTATCGGGGTTTAAATCTACAGCACGCAGGCGGTTCTCTTCGTCCCAGAGGTTTTTACGCATACTTATTTCTTCTTCTCCTACCACTTCTTTAATTTCTAACCGGTTGCCGTTACCGTCGTAAGTTACTAATTTTTTCTTAATACGCGGGTCGTCCTCATCACAACAGCCGTCCTGCCCGGTAGGGGTTTCAATGATCATCCGCGGGGCGTGGGGCTGTACGTAGCCGTAGCCGTCGGTATAGTTGTTAAAAATAGATATGTTTGCATTTTTGTTCAACTTTGTTAGTTTTCAATATATTCCCTTATAAGGAAGTGTTTTTTATAAAATGATTGTGGGAGGAGCAGGGTTGTTTTCTAAAATTTCTATTTGCCTGTTTTATGTCTTGATTTTCAATAATTTAAATATTTGAAAATAACATATCAACACATCTGAAACATTACCCCACCAAATCATTGTGGAAGTAGCTACCCATTACCAATCTTTGGGTATTATCTCCCTATTTAATTCTTTGCAAAGAATATTGTCTCGCAAATAGACTTGATTTTGTATTTCAATAGCGTATTCTTTAATCTCATTACAAAAAGCCCTCTTAAACATTTTTTTATCTAAATTATATATTCTAATTATCAAGTAATTTGTATTGTTAATCCAACCAGGAAGAAACTTTATGTTATATTCATAGAGTTTACCACTTCCTTTGTAATTTCCTAAATAGTTGAAACTTAAATAAACATCCTCTTTGAATATTTGTTTATCAACTGATAACTGGTTTCCTAAATGATAGGAATGAGTAAAAAGTGTCTTTTCTCCGTCTGTAAACTTAAACTTAATGTTTGATGTAATCAATTTATTATCAACGATAAGAACTACATTACACTTATACAAATCTTGAGAATAACAATTAAAGACCATTAATACTCCCAATAATACTAGGCTATTCTTTAATCTTTCCATTTTCGTAATTTGAAAGTATATTATTTATAACAGCTGATTCTAACCTCATTATTTCTGTGCCTTCAGAATTATAAAAAACACCCCCTTGTTTATTTTTTGGGTTATTATATGAACCATCTGGATTTTGAGTTACGCTATTCCGTTCCAAGTTACCAGAAATAATATTTATATCATAGTTTAGGAAAGAATCTAAATCTGCTTGGCTTGGCTCAGTAGCTAAAAAGCTATATGGATTGCCATTTTCCACTATTAAAGCAGTCGGATGAGAATGTCCAAGAATTTCTGTGTTTGATGAGTCAAAGGACACCCCCAAATCATAGAAATTAATGCTTCCTGTTACATTTCCGTTTTCATCTATTCTGACCTTTCCTCCTGAAACATAACTTGTTGTTCCATTCGACCTTATATCAAATCTTACTTCGTGCATTCCTCCTTTTGTATCTGGGGATAATTTATGATTATTTGGGGCATTAGTTAGCATTAAAGAAGTTTTAATTGCTCCTAAACTTCTAATTCCTCCGGGAACTTCTTGTTTACCAGTTGTTAAGAAGTTATTTCTGTTGCCAGAGGAAATGTAAACTTTTCCGTCATCAATACCATCACTTCCTAAATATCTCCCTCTTGCATTAAAGTAATCTCCAAATGGTGAGTTGCCGTCAGGATCTGTTAGGTTTATCGGGTTTTGCAGGGTGTAATTGTAGGGCGAGTAGTCGTGGTACAGGTCATATTTTTTATCTACCGATAGCCAAATCGACAGCTTCGGGTCATAATACCTTGCCCCATAATAGTAATTCCCTGTCTCGGGGTCAAGTTCCTTGGCGTTAAACTTAAACGGGCTGTTATTGCTGTTCAAATGCTCCTCAACCAAGGTCTCCCCGAACGGCAGATATTCCATATGCTGGCTTACCACACCTGCTTTGTCTGTAATATAACTGGAACTACCTAAATGGTCAGGATGGAAGAAGTACCGACCTATGGATGCATTGTTAAAGTCCGTATATCCGGGAGTGGGTTTGCTTCCTTCTACCACCGGGGCAGGTACGCTGTATTCCAATCCAAAGTGGTCGTAGGTTTCTTCTAAAGCTTCTCCGGCGGCTTCTACCTGAGCATTACTCATAGCGCGTAAAGTAGATACCGGGAAGAAATCATTGTAACTGAGATTTTCAATAAAATGACCCAGGTTACTCTTGGTGTCTGTTACACTGGATATCCGCTCGGTGCCTATATAGTAGTGTTTGGTATAACGAAGTAAGCGTGGTATCGTGACGGGACCCGGATCTGTACCCCAACTATCTGGATTAATTACTTTAGCAGTTATCAAACCACTGGGATATATCATGGTGACATCCCGTTCTTTTTGTGCCGGAAGTGTGGCATTAGAATATACATCCACCCGGGTAGGTATGTGGCGTAAGATACGTTGCCCGGAAGCATCGTAGGTATAGACCGCGATGTTGTGATGCTCGTCATTATCGGGGTTTAAGTCCACCGCACGCAGGCGGTTCTCTTCGTCCCAGAGGTTTTTACGCACTATTATTTCGTCTTCGCCTACCACTTCTTTTATTTCTAACTGGTTGCCATTCGGGTCGAAAGTTACTAATTTTTTCTTAATACGCGGGTCGTCCTCATCACAACAGCCGTCCTGCCCGGTAGGGGTTTCAATAATCATCCGCGGGGCGTGGGGTTGGACATAACCAAACGTATCAGCTACATATGATCCCGTAGCGTAATTTGAATAATCCAAATTATAACTGGTTTTATAAACCGGCATGGGATTAATCATACCACCGGTACCAGTTAATTCTCCTTGAATATGTAATTGATTTTTTTTGATAATATTGTGGCTGAGATCGTATTCCATTTCTAACTCATATACCTGCTTCAAATAAGGGGTGGTTAGGTCACCAGGACCTGTATAATTACCCGTAGCAGAAACCAATCGGTTAAAATTGTCGTAAGTATAGGTGTGATGTACAGGCCCCCCAATCTGCCCGGTATCGGGTAAGCTGCCAGTGGGGCTCAGGGTTGCTATAGAAGTAATATTAGACAATGCATCGTAGCCATACTGTTTTTCTATCTCAAACCCGGTAAATTGATGCTCTACTGTCTGCATCCGGCGCCGGGTATCGTAGGTATATTCAGTTACAGCTCCATGCGTGTAAACTTGTGTGCTGATAAGCGAAGAATGCCCTAAAAATCGGCTGATACTTTCAACGTCCATTACGTTTTGCAAGTGCGTTGCCATTGAGTGGCGTAATCGAGCAATTTTTTTCAGGGCTTTTTTTTTATTCCTGCTCCGCAGGAAATCGGGGCTTTTTTTCTTTCCGTTATAGCGATTATTTTTGTTTGTAACAGTTCATTTTTTCGGGGCTTTTTTTCTTCTTTTTTTGCTGTTTTTTGCTTTGGTTTTTAAGGGAACTTTTAGCGTTATTTTATTTTTCAAACCCCCTGAAAATTCAAGAGGGACAGGGGTTAAAAGGAAAAAGAGAGAAAAGGACGGAAACGCAGTGAGGGCAAGGCGTGGCGGCGTTTTGGGGCGTTGTTGATAACTTTTTTGATTTGACCTTATTTTTGTGGCTTTAGATACAAAAAAAACGCCAAAAATGGCGTTTTTGAGTTTTGACAGAGGAATATATTAATTCATTGATTTACAATGCTAAATTTTTTGTTTGCATCATCAGAACTGGTTTGATATGATAAATTATCTAAATCTATAGACGATTGAATGATACTTTCTGCTTCGTCTAACCTACCTGTTTCTATAAACTTATACAGATTTTTTGAGAAAGTAAAATACTTTGTCCAACCTGTTGAAGAATCGTACTGTTCAAAAAACAGGTATTTTCCCAACTTAAAAGAAAAATCAATATCTTCTGCTTCAATGGTATATAGTACTATATAATCTACCAACTTATTTTCTTCTTTAACATAAAGAAAATTTATGTATGGATCTACGAAGTAATCCTTACCTATTGTAGTATCATATAGTATTTTCAAGAGATTATAGCTTATATCATTAACTTCATAAGATTTAAAAAATACAATGTTATTATACAAGCTAAAATCAGACGCTATCACCTCATTTTTCTTGAGGAAAATGATTTCTTCTAATTTGTCATTACTAATTGTATCCTGTTGTTTTTCGCCTACAAGGTCATTTTTAAATTCATCTTTCTCAAAGGAATTTACCTCTAAAGTTTCTTGAACAGAGTTCTTCTCTACAGGCTTAATTTTATGTTCATCGCACGATACAATAGTCATTGCTAAAAATGAAAAACTAATCAATATTTGGTAGTGACATCGGAATACGCCACTGTATATCCGTACCATTTGATGAAGGGTTATTATAATTTTGAAAAATATGAGTTTGATTACCATTAGCATCTGTTGTTGTTTTTATGATACCTTTATTGTTTTGAACCCTTGCATTAGGGTCTTGACTTGTAAACTTCACATCTTTATAAGCGGTATTAGCATCTAAAAGAGATGATTTTTTAAGGAATGGGCTATTTGAGCTCCTTAATTCAGTACCTATTTCAAAATGAAGATGTTCATTGTCTCCTGTGAGTCCAGCAGCATTTCCAGTAGTCCCCGTAGTTCCTATGTTCTGCCCCGCAGTTACTGATGCTCCTACTTCAACACCAATAGATTCTAAGTGAGCAAAAAAGGTGTAGTAGGTAGATGTTTTTTCTTCTGTAATCGGAAGTATTGTGCCATCAGCTCTGGTAATATATTCCCCTGTTGGAACGTTTTCTGTATGTGTTGTTTTTATAGTTATATAATTGCCATACGAAGAACTATAACCAGTTGCCTCCACTGTTCCAGCCATAGATGACCTTACTTCTGTTCCAGTAGGAGCATATAAGTCGTGTCCTCCGTGCCATTTAGCTCTTCCGTCAGAGCCTATTCTAACATCTCCAGCACCTAAATTACTGGCTCTATTAACCCTAATTCGTTCCATATTAGCTAATACGTTTTCACAATTAACTCCGGGTGGACAAGGTGAATTTCCGTCTGGGTCTATGTATCTAACCGGATTTTGTAGTGTGTAGTTGTATGGTGAATAATGTGGATAACGCCAATATTCCTTATCAACACTCAGCCAGATACTCCACTTCGGGTTATAATACCTCGCCCCGTAATAATAATTCCCCGTCTCGGGGTCAAGCTCTTTGGCGTTAAACTTGAACGGGCTGTTGTGGCTGTTTAAATGCTCATCTACCAGCAGCTCTCCAAAGGGTAAATACTCCATATGCTGGCTTACCACACCTGCTTTGTCTGTAATATAACTGGAACTACCTAAATGGTCAGGATGGAAGAAGTACCGACCTATGGATGCATTGTTAAAGTCCGTATATCCGGGAGTGGGTTTGCTTCCTTCTACCACCGGGGCAGGTACGCTGTATTCCAATCCAAAGTGGTCGTAGGTTTCTTCTAAAGCTTCTCCGGCGGCTTCTACCTGAGCATTACTCATAGCGCGTAAAGTAGATACCGGGAAGAAATCATTGTAACTGAGATTTTCAATAAAATGACCCAGGTTACTCTTGGTGTCTGTTACACTGGATATCCGCTCGGTGCCTATATAGTAGTGTTTGGTATAACGAAGTAAGCGTGGTATCGTGACGGGACCCGGATCTGTACCCCAACTATCTGGATTAATTACTTTAGCAGTTATCAAACCACTGGGATATATCATGGTGACATCCCGTTCTTTTTGTGCTGTGATATGATATGTTCGCTCTGTATAAAACATTATGTGTTAAAAGTAAAATTTTTATTCTTTGCCTTTTCGTTTTTTTATGAATTTTCACTTTTATGGAGAGGACATTCTCTGTATCACTAACTTTGAAACACGAGGTGTCATTTTTTATCATTTCAGACGATTTAAGCAGTTAAAAATACAAAAGACGGACATTAGTCCATCTTTTGTATTACTGTGTTATTTATTTTAATTATTGATTTTAATAAGTTAAATATTCCTTTTCTGAATATCACTAACTTTGGAACACTACCGAAAGGGGCGGTAATAATGGGTGAAAATACTGTCTTAAAAACTTGGAAGTAGCTATTTTATTTTAAAACTCATCAAGACATCATTCATTTCATTATAGTAATCATCATAAACTTTACTTTCACTGGAAAAAGTTAAGGCATAAACTTTTTGGTTTTCTACAAATAGATGCTGTATAAATGTGAGTTCAACATCGTTTTGGATCAGCTTAAAAACTAGTCTTAGGCAATTCTTATCATTTAACTTTAATCTCTTGCTTTCAACTATTTCTGCAAAACTACTTATTTCCCTTTCTGTTTGTATGGCAAACTCATTAAACTGCGTATTGCCAGCTTCTTTTGTTGCTAAATTGATATTTTCAATAAATATATCATCTTCGCCTTTTTGTGGAGTTTTTAAGACAAAAACAGTTTCTTCTTCTCCGCTTTCATCAAGCTCTAAATAAGAGGGGTACGATATTGAAAATTCTTCTCTATCAAGTGTTTTAACCTCTTGATTCTGTAAACAACTGAAGACACTAAAAAGAATTAAAAATTTAAACATAGATTTCATAATCAGTTATCAATTAAAGTGGCTATTTGAAAAACAAAAATTAATATATACATCACATAATTCATCCAGAAATTGTACCAATTAAACAGTAAATCATCCCTTGTATTTTTATTTATTTTTACTGTAAACCAAATTGCAACATTTCGTCCATAATGAAAAATGAAGAAAGACATACTAAAAAAGAATAGTATAAAAAAAACCTCATTTGAAATTGACAAATTAGAAGGGTTAACAAAATGAATCAGAGTAAACATAAATAGAAAGACAGCAAATAATCTTTTTACTTTTGAACTCAACATTACTTTTTTTGTTAAATGAGAAAAGATTAAAAGATTTAAAACTGCAAAAAATATAATATAAATCACTTTCATATAGCTCCTTATTACTTCTTTTTCTGTTTATTTTTAGAGCCATAAACCCTCTGCTTAGTATTGCTTATTGTAAATCCTAGCTTTAAACCTGCTCCTACCCCAAAATGCGCCTTACCAGTTACTTCAAATTGCTTTGTGTTTGAATCAAATGTCCCTACTCCTTGCGCACCTATATGAGCACTCCCCAAAGAACCTCCTATAGTGATTCCTATTTCTACTCCAAAAATAGTTACACTAGGGGTAAATTCTCCTTTTAAAGCATAAGCTCCTACCTCACCTGCTAATTCTGCTCCATATTTACCCGCTTTACCTGTATAGATACCCGCATCTCCTATAATCTCTGCTAAAAAAACATTACCCTCACCTGTTAAAGACAGGTTATTGTCTAGAGTTCCTACTCTAACTCCTGCATCTGCCACTAGCCCATAAGCACTTGCTTCAAAGTGAGCCCCTCCAGGCTCAGTATATGCATCATGTCCTACACTAAATCCAGAAATATGCCCATTAACTTTTCCATATTTACCGCCGGCTTGACCTTCTGCTTTATAACCGTAAAATCTTTCTCCTGTATCAGTAGTTTCAACGTGAGTTCCTTGGGCACTTCCAGAAGCTCCTCTCTTACCATATACAACCACTTCATCTAAGACAATCCCTGTTTCTTTGTTATAAACAACAGGGTCAGGGCAATCGCCATCGGGACACAATCCTGTCGAATCTGTCCATTTTACCGGGTTATTGTAAGTATAATTATATGGTGACCAATTGGGGTAAAGCTCCGCCAACGGGTCAACATTTATAAAAATACTAAACTTTGGGTCATAATAACGTGCCCCATAGTAGTAATTCCCCGTCTCTGCATCCAGCTCCTTGGCGTTGAACTTAAACGGGCTGTTATGGCTGTTTAAATGCTCATCTACCAATAGCTCTCCAAACGGTAAATACTCCATATGTTGGCTTACCACACCTGCTTTGTCTGTAATATAACTGGAACTACCTAAATGGTCAG
>CAZQQU010000012.1:0-74076 GCA_964595625.1 uncultured Flavobacteriaceae bacterium
GTGATCGCGAAAGGATTCGAACCTTTGACCGTCTGCTTAGAAGGCAGATGCTCTATCCAACTGAGCTACGCGACCGAATCTGTTGTTCGTAAAAAGCTCTATCCATTCCGACTTAAAGATCAAGATACTCTAAAAACCGGGCGACAAAACTAATAAAAATTTTGAAAAAGCCCTTACTCTTAGTGCAACAGTAAGATACGCGGAGAGTGTGGGATTCGAACCCACGCGGCAGTCACCCGCCGACAGTTTAGCAAACTGCTCCGTTAACCACTCCGGCAACTCTCCTATTAAAGAACTTCGTGTAAAAACGGTTGCAAATGTAATACTTTCATTTCTGAAAAAACAATAAAATCAGATAAAAAATTGGTCGCCAATACACCTATCAACTCTCCACCGGAAAGTAAAGCTTTGATTTTGTTGCTTTCCCTTTTGAAAATCTATAGATTTTGAATTATGGGAAGCTATTTTTTTAATCCCAACAAGTATTTCCCATAATTACTAGTACACAAAGGGTTGGCCAATTGCTCCAGTTGCTTCCGATCTATATATCCTTTGCGATAAGCAATTTCTTCGATACAACCGATTTTTAATCCGGTACGTTTTTCGATGGTTTTGACAAATTCTGTGGCTTCCGTCAAAGCTTCGTGCGTACCAGTATCCAACCAAGCAAATCCCCGACTCAAATGTTGCATGACCAACTCGCCGCGCTGTAAATACGTTTGGTTCACCGTGGTAATTTCTAGTTCTCCCCGGTCAGACGGTTTCACTTGCTTGGCGATTTCTACCACACTATGGGGGTAAAAATACAAACCAACCACCGCATAATGACTCTTGGGGGTTTTGGGTTTTTCTTCTATACTCAACACCTGGCCGGTAGCGTCAAATTCGGCGACCCCATAACGCTGAGGATCTTCGACATAATACCCAAAAATAGTAGCTTTTCGCGCTGTTTCTACTTGCTGTTTGGCGTTTAGCAATAGCTGTTGAAAACCAGCACCGTAAAAAATATTATCGCCTAATATTAGGCACACATCGTCTGAACCGATAAACTCTTCACCAATCAGAAAAGCCTCTGCTAATCCATCGGGAGAGGGCTGCTCGGCATAGCTGATAGAAATACCTAACTGAGTTCCATTACCTAATAATTTTTTAAAATTAGGCAAATCTTGCGGGGTACTTATTAAAAGAATCTCGGTGATTTCAGCTAACATCAATACCGATAAGGGATAATAAATCATCGGTTTGTCGTACACCGGCAATAACTGCTTAGATACTGCCTGAGTTAACGGATGCAATCGCGTGCCGGCACCTCCGGCTAAAATAATACCTTTCATAAGCGCCGTAATTTTAAAAAAAATGGATTACCCATGGTACTGTTTTTTATAATATTCTTGATACGCCCCCGAGGTGACATTTTTTAACCATTCCTGATTTTCTAGATACCAATCGATAGTGCGAGCCAAACCTTCTTCAAAGCTAACCGAGGGCTTCCAGGACAGCTCTTCACTGATTTTACGAGCGTCAATCGCATAGCGATAATCATGCCCGGGACGGTCTTTTACAAAAGTAATTAATTGCTGAGAGCTTGAAGGTGGGCGTTGCAACCTGTGATCAACCAAATCACATAACAACCGTATTAAATCGATGTTTTTCCACTCGTTAAAGCCTCCAATATTGTAAGTTTCTCCCAAACGACCCTGGTGTAAAATTACATCTATCGCCCGGGCGTGATCTAGTACATACAGCCAATCCCGGGTGTTTAATCCCTGACCGTACACGGGGATGGGCTGGTTATTGATACAGTTATAGATACACAGCGGAATTAACTTTTCAGGAAATTGATTCGGACCGTAATTGTTAGAACAATTGGAAATAACCACCGGCAAACCGTAGGTTTCTCGATAGGCCCTCACAAAATGATCCGAACCGGCTTTCGAAGCCGAATAAGGCGAATTAGGCCGATAGGAAGTCTCTTCCGTAAAATAACCGGTGTCTCCCAAAGTGCCATATACTTCATCGGTACTGATGTGATAAAACAATTTGCCTTCGTAATGATCACTCCAATTTCTTTTAGCAGCATTCAGCAAATTGACCGTACCCAATATATTGGTTTTTAAAAACGATAAAGGATCCGTAATAGACCGATCTACATGCGACTCGGCCGCTAAATGGATCACTTGATCAAACTGGTAATGGTCAAACAATTGATCGATAGTAGCGGTGTCTGTTATATCTGCTTTAAGAAACGTATAATTCGTAGTCTGCTCTATATCTTTTAAATTTTCGAGATTACCGGCATAAGTAAGTAAATCCAAATTATAAATCTGGTATTCTGGGTATTGATTGACCAACAACCGAACCACATGCGATCCAATAAATCCTGCTCCTCCGGTAATTAATATTTTTTTCATCTGTTTGTTTTATTTTGGGTTAACCAAAAAAATGATCCAAATAAAGCTCTTTCATGCCTTCTCAATGATTTTGACCCTCTTTTTACTTTAAGTTTTATACGGTATCAATAAAACTCTTTTCGGTATAATTAAATATCACTAAACCCATTAAAAAGACAATAATAGTAAAAATGAAAGTAGCAATCAGTCCCGTCCAACTAAAAATTCCGGTGTCTAACATCATATACCGAAAGCCCTCGATAATATGGGTAAGTGGGTTGTATTCAATTACCCACGTATAGGGATGTTGCTTGGCTTTAATTTCAGACAGCGGATAAGGTACCGCCGAAATATACATTAAGAGGGACACGCCAAACCCTACTAATATCTTCATATCCCGGTATTTGGTGGTCATCGCCGAAATTATCATACCCAGTCCCAACCCCAGCATGGCCATAATTATTACATACAGTGGGAAAAGTAAAAGATTCCAATTGGGTGCAATCGAATAACCCTGAATGATATAATAGATATAAAAACAGCTGAGGATTAACAATTGAATACCGTATTTCAGTAAGTTGGAAATCACTACCGAAAGGGGCATAATGGCTCTTGGAAAATACACTTTCCCAAAAATTCCTTGATTGGATACAAACGTACCAGAGGTCTTATTAAGACAATCGGTAAAATAATTCCACGCGGTGATACCGGTCAGGTTAAACAAAAAAGAAGGAATGCCTCCCGTGGGAATATTGGCAATATTATTAAAAACTAACGTAAAAATAATAGAGGTAAAAAGGGGTTGTATAAAAAACCACAAAGGGCCTAAAATGGTTTGTTTATACACGGTGGTAATATCGCGTTTAACAAACAAGATAAGCAAATCTCGATACCGCCAAATTTCTTTAAAATTAAGCTCTACCAATTTATTTTTAGCCGCAATCTCATACAGCCATGGTTCGTTTTCCTTCGTTTGCATAAGTTAAAACAGGAGTCGAAATAAATACTTAAGGTCTTGTATAAAAGACCAATGGGTTACATATTCTTGATTAATAGCTACTTTATCTCTCCAAATCACTTGGTCGTTGTAGTGCTGCGGATCGGGATGCGCCTGCAACAAGTGTTCTTCGTTTCGGTATTTAATACTAGCCGGACCTATAATCCCTGGACGCACTTGGAGTATAATTGCTTCGGCACCTACCAAACGGTCCGCATAACCGGGCACATCCGGACGGGGTCCTACCCAACTCATATCTCCAAATAGCACATTAAACAATTGTGGCAATTCGTCTAATTTTGTTCTTCGCATCCACCTACCCACTCCCCCAGCCTGCTGCTTCGCCACTCCCTCAGGGTTCGTGTTATACAGCGTACGAATTTTATAAATGGTAAAAGGCTGACCGTACCTACCAATCCGCTTCTGAGTAAATATACCCCATTGCTTGGTTTCAAAGGTAGCTAAAATAACCAGTATACAAATGGGTAACAAGAGGATTGGTAGTAAAATCAAAGAAAAAATCACATCAAAACTTCTTTTTAAAAACTGTTGCCTGGGAGAAAGCATGATTTGCTTTTAATTTATTTTCTAAAAATTCGTTTCCACCAAGGTCTGGGATGTGAATCTTCATGATAACCATCTCCATAACTGCCATAACCGTAGCCGTAGCCATAACCATAGCCATAACCGTATTTGGCTTTGTATTCAAAATGGTTTAACACAAAACTGATGTTTTTCGCCTCACCCGAACGGTATTTCTCATTGATGTTAGAAAGCATGTTTTTTTGAGTGAAATTTTGCTTGATAATATACAAGCTCGCATCGGCGTATTTCATCAGGTCTAACGCATCAGACACCAACACCAAAGGCGGGGTATCCATCACAATATAGTCGTATTTTTTTGTCAACTCTTCCATAAAATCATCCATCCGGTCGCTGATTAATAATTCGGAAGGATTGGGGGGAACCGGCCCGGAAACTATAACATCCAAATAAGGGAGAGCCGTTTTTTGAGTGATTTCTTCCAGCGAATTCGCCTCTACCAAATAATTGACTACGCCCAAATTTTTATTGAGTTTAAAGTCGTCAAATATTTTCGGTTTCCGAAGGTCCAATCCTATCAGTACGGTTTTCTTTTCGCTTAAAGCGAAAACAGAAGCGATATTAATCGAGCAAAAAGTCTTTCCTTCCCCACTAACCGATGAGGTGATTAAGACGGTTTTAGATCCTTCCAGACCTCTTTTCTTATAAATAAATTGCAAACTGGAGCGCAGCGCTCTAAAAGATTCTGCTACTGCAGATTTAGGTTTCTCAATAACTACCCGATTTAAACCTTTAGCCGATTTTCCGACCACTCCCAAAATAGGAATATTAGAAAGTCGGGCTATCTCTTGGGTGTTTTTAATTTTGGTATCAAAAAACACCAGAAAAAACACAAAAATAAAAGGTACAAAAGTGCCAAATAACAAAGCCATCACATAATTGAGCTGATTATTCGGGCCTATTTTACCGCCTCCTGTATCTTTAGCCGTATCAATAATGATAATATCACTGACGTTGGCCGCTTTGACCAAACCGGCTTCCCCTCTTTTGGATAAAAACAAATTATAGGCCTGAGCACTCAAATCGTACCTACGTTGAATTTTTAAAAGCTGTTGCTGCTCTTTGGGCAATCTTCTGATTTCACCTTCATACCCCGCTATACGCTGATTGATATCTCTGAGTTCTTTATTTTTAATTGCATTGGTTGAATTTATATTTTCTAACAAAACCGCTTTAACTGCATCGATTTGCCGATCGATATCGGCAAAAATGGGTGCGTCTTCTCTAAATGAATACCGATACTTGTTACGATCTTCGGCCAGTTGAATTATTTTGGTTACTCCCGCAACTATACTTCCTTCAGAAATTCCGGCTACTGAAGGTGCGGGTACCTCGCTATAATCGGTGCGGTTGATTAAATAATTTTGTAAAGTGTTGTAGTAATTAATTTGTTGCTCCAAACTGTTCTTGGTCAAATCCAAAGCAGTTAATTTATTACTGAGCTCGCGACCCTCTTCACTCAAATCAACAATCGAAGTGGTGTTTCTAAAATTGTCCAACTCATCTTGTACTTCATTCATTTCGATCGACTTGGCTGCTAGCGTACTATCGATAAATTGGATGGTTTTGGTAGCAAATAAATTTTTTCGTCGCAACACATCTTCACCCAAGATTCGGGAAGTGGCATTGAGATAATCCACCAATTCGGCTTTGTTGTGCCCCGTTAACGACAAATTCAATACCGACGACCCTTGAGACTCCGGTTGCACCCGGATTCGTCGAAACTGAGCCACCCGACCATCAAAGTTTAAAAAGCGAATAAAATAAGGCTGAGTGTTGATGGGTCGATCCGATCGATAAATTACTCCGTTAAAAAATGGAAGAGCAATTTTTTCACCAAATTTAAACTGTCCCTCATAACGATCTTCCGGTAGGGTAATCCTTTCGATGACTTTGTGAGTGTATTCTTGAGTTTGATAGCTGGATTCTGGAAAATCCGATCGCATGATAAAAAACTCTTCATCCACCACCTGAATTTCGATCAAATGATTTAAAATCTGCGGTTTTAAGGTGTCGGCTACCACCGTAAACGGCGTTTTTTTATAAGCGTTTTCTAATTGGTATTTCCCTTGGATTAGATATTCCTTAAAAAATTGTAACTGTTGCACCACCTTCTCATTGTGTGAACGCGAACGCAAGGTTACAATGGCTGTATTTATCTTATCGGTGGTTCCACCCCAGTTAAAAGTAAGACTGGTATTGGATGTAAAAAAAGGATTGTTGTTGTCTTTAACAGAAATCAAACTGCTAATTTGATATTCAGCTAATTTGCGTACATTGATATAATAGGCAATGCCAAGGGCAAGACCTAAAGAAATTAAAAATACAGGCCAAAAGGAAAGCAGTTTTAATACAAAACCTCGAAAATCGAAGTTGGTATTAAATTTTTCAAACTCAAAATATTCTTGCATGATTAGAGTCTATTGATTAACAGTAAAGTAGTAGCCAACAAACTAACTATACTTGCTACGGTAGTCACCGATTGCCACGCTGTAGTACCGGTACCAATAGATTTTTGTGGCAACGGATTAATCAGTATTAAATCGTTGGGTTTAATGTAATAATAAGGCGAATTAACAGCCTCCAAGTTTGTCAAATCAATCCGGTGCACCTGTTGCCCATGGGGATATTGGCGAACAATAACCACATCTTGTCGATCGCCGGTAAGGGCAATATCGCCACTATTGGCAATGGCTTCCATAATAGAAATCTGATCTCGATAAATGATTTTGGATCCGGGACTGTTAATTTCTCCCATAATGGTATATCGAATGCCGGCCAGTTTGACCGTGACAAACAGATTGGATTCGGCTTTAAAATAGGTATCTAACAAGGCTTTTTCCAGGTTTTCCCGAACTTCGTCAACCGTTTGACCTAAAACAAAAACTTCCCCTAGGGTGGGAATCCGGATTTTACCTTGCGCATTAACTTGAAAACCGTCGTAATACAACCGCTCTTCACCCGTGACATTCGGGTTTTCGTCACTAATAGGATTAAACATCCCGGTCAGGTTTTGATCCAAAGTTTTAATTCGTATGCTTAACAAATCGTTGACTTGTATCCGATACGGATCCTGTTTTTTTTGCAACTCAAGCAATAACGAATCCGTTTTTTTGTGGTTTTCTTGTAAGTACGTTAACTTTTTGGTAGAAATACACGAAGTGAAATGCAACAAGAAAATCAACGATAAAAGCGATACAACTTTAGACATAGCTAGAGTGGGTTTTAAAACAAAGATAATCTAACAGATTTTAAATATAAAAATTGTTTTTCGAAATGCTTGATTTTTTAGCGGTTCTTTTTAAATGGGTAAAACTCAAACGCCCATCCCATAATGCCGTGAAACGGTTGGTAAAATTTTCGCGAAGCGTAAACACTGCCTATACGACTGATTTTATTCAAAAAAAGAGTCTTTAAAACCTATTAAGTAGAGTTTTTCGCGGGCGCGGGTGACCGCCGTATACAGCCACCTTAAATATTCCTTATCCATACCTTGCGGCAAATAGGGTTGTTCGATAAAAACCGTATTCCATTGTCCGCCCTGTGATTTATGACAGGTTATGGCATACGAAAACTTAACCTGCAAAGCATTGAAATAGCGGTTGTTTTTAACACTTAAAAACCTTTTGTATTTGGAAGTGACATTTTCGTAATCCTTTACCACCTCCTGATACAGGCGGTTGCTGTCTTCATAACTCAAAGAAGGCGATTCCGAGGCCAGGGTATCTAATAATAAAATCGTATCAAAAGGCTTCATATGGGGATAATCGACCAAACGCACTTGCACTTCAGCAAAACGAAAACCGTATAACTCTTGGAAAGAAAACAACTGCAAGACTTCGATTATATCGCCATTGGCAATAAAACCGGCTTCGGAAGTAGGTGGAATCCAAAAATAATTATTTTTAACCACCATCAGATAATCCCCAGCAGCCAGTTCGTTTTCTTGCCACAGTATGCGACTTCGAATGCTTTGATTGTACAAATTAGCCCTTTTATTAGAGCGTAAAATAATAACAGCTTCGTCTTTGCCGTCGCGTTGGTAAGCAGTATTAATAGCATCCAACAACTCTTCTCCATCCTGCGGATGAAGTATATCGGTAAAACCCTGCAATCGAAACTTAAAAGCCTCATACATCTGATCTTCTATGCACTGACGCAATCGAGTGGCGTTTTCTAAAATGCCACTGGCTTCTTTTTGACGCATCACTTCTGTTAAAATCACCTGGGTGATATGCTTATCGTAGTGTTTACTTAAATAATCGGGGTCCAAAGCCGGACTTAAGTCCATCCTAACCGGAGGCAATTGGGCGGTATCCCCTACCAACATGATTTTACATTGGTAGCCACTATACACATATTGAAATAAATCGTCTAATAACGAACCGTTTTCAAACAACTTGGAGTCAACGGCTGTATCACCAATCATAGAAGACTCATCGACTATAAACAAAGTATTTCGATGTTTGTTTTGCTGTAAAGTAAATTGAACTCCTCCCCCTTTTTGAGACTTGGGATAATAAATTTTTTTATGAATGGTAAAAGCCTCTTTTTGCGAATACCCCGATACTACTTTAGCGGCTCGACCGGTAGGAGCTAATAAAACAGTTTTACTACGCACTTGATTCATAACCGAAACCAACGTACTGATGATGGTTGTTTTACCGGTTCCGGCAAAACCTTTTAGTAAAAATAAACCATGGGGGTCTGGTTGAGCTATAAATTGAGCTATTTTATACAGGGCCGTCTCTTGTTCTGCGGTGGGATTATGGGGAAAAGATTTAACTAACAATTGACCTAAAACGACTTCATTCATCTGTAATGATTTAATAACTAAAATTTTATAAAATAAAACTCAGGCGCATAACTTAACAAAATGATTTCTATAGAATAGCTTTTGAGATTAAAAAAAAAATGTAAATTTGCCTGTTACCAAATGTAGTACAATCCTAATTGATTTAATAATGAAAATAATCATACAAATTCTTCTGGTTGCCATTTCTTTGTTTTTTGCATACAAGATATATCAATCCATTAGTGAGCCCACTAAATTTAATCAGGAAAAAATTGAACGATACCAAGTAGTGGTTGACAAATTAAAAGAATTACGTACCGCTCAGTTAGCGCATTTAGAATTGAGAGGTAATTATACCCAAAACTATGACTCATTGATTTACGTCATAGAAAATGGAAAATTTGCTATTACCCAACGAAGAGATACCAGCTACCCCGATGTTGAGCGTAACCGGGCTTTTGGTTTGGATCCCTATACAGGAGGTTACTACAAAGAAGAAGTGGTCATTGACACCTTAGGTTTTAAAAGCGTAAAAGACTCTTTGTTCCGAGCTATCGATTATAAAAACTTGCATAAAGTAATGGTGAAAGGAAAAGAAATCCCGGTTCACTTACAAGCCGGTTATTTAGAAATGAATGAACGAAAAGTTCCGGTTTTTGAAGCTTCGGTTTCCAAAGATGATATCTTACACGGTATGAATAGTGATTTGATTATCGCTGAAAAAAATGTAGTGGCAGTAGATGGTATTAACGGAGATAAGGTGGTTGTAGGCTCTATGGAGAATATCAGTACCAATGGAAATTGGCCGGTAAGATATGACGGAAAAAAAGAATAACACGCTAACACATAACACAAAATCACTGTCCGTTCAGGTGTCTCTGAATGGACTTTGTTTTTTAATCCGTAACGATCAAGCCGATCTGCTACATCACCAAGAGATTCATTTCCCTATGGTTTATACACCTCAGGAAGTTCTCCTAGAAATCAAAAAACATTTGGAAGAGAATGCAGCCCTCTTTCAAGGTATTACTCAACTGACAGTGATTCACCAAAATTCTCTGTACAGCCTGGTGCCTAAAAAGTTTTTTGAAGAAGATAAAATGCCTCTTTATCTAAAACTAAACGCTCAAATTTTTGAAACAGACAGTCCGGCATACGACGAAATTGACCCTTGGGAACTAGTAGTGACTTATATTCCACTCACCAACGTCAACAATTACTTTTTTGAGTTATTTGGCGAATTTACTTTTAAACACAGTATCACCGATTTTATGGAGCAAAAAATCCATGCTTCCGATCAACAACAAGCCGTTTACGTCTATATGCGAACTACCTTTATGGATGTACTGGTATTTCAAAATCAAAAAATGACCCTAGTGAATAGTTTTCACTACAGCTGCCCGGAAGACTTTATTTATTACCTGCTTTTTGTAGCCGAACAACTCAATCTAGACCCCGAGAATTTCCAACTTTACCTACAAGGAAATATACAAGCTAACGACGAATATTACGCTATGGCTTATTCGTATATCCGGCATATACACTTAGAAAATTCTTCCCGACTAACTCTGACTTAGTATGCGGATTATATCAGGTAAACACAAAGGAAAACGTCTCCTAGCTCCAAAAAATCTTCCCGTGAGACCTACTACAGATTTCGCTAAAGAAGCTCTTTTTAATATTCTCAACAACTATTTTGACTTTCATCAAATTTCGGTGATAGATTTATTTGCCGGTACCGGAAACATTAGTTATGAATTTGCCTCTCGGGGTACTACACAAATCACGGCCGTGGAAAAAGACAGCGGCTGTGTGACTTATATTTCTCACGTGAGTAAACAACTGGATTTTCCGATTCAAACGGTTAAAAGTGATGTTTATCCATTTTTACAAAAAACCCGGCAGTCAGTGGATGTAATTTTTGCAGATCCTCCGTATCAATTTACCCAAGATCAACTGGAAGCAATCATCCATTTGGTTTTTGAAAATGACCTCTTACAGCCCCAGGGACTTTTAGTCATTGAACATCCCAAACAATTGGATTTCACCAGCCACCCTTACTTTATGGAAGAAAGAAAATACGGCGGGTCTAAATTTACATTTTTTGAGCCACTAGCCCTTAGGGGAAAAGAATAAAAAAAGCAGGTCTATAAGCCGGATTCTGTATCCGTCGAAACGGACTCTTATCATTTATCTAGCCGAGTCATTACTGACCCGATCTATCTGCCTACCCTCTCACATCGGGCGGGACACCCTCAAACGTGAGTTTACATGGCATTTCACCGCATAGAGTTTACCTGATTTCACTACAGCCTTACCTGTACATACTTTCTGTTGCACTTGTCCTTTCCGCCGAAGCGGACGACGGGCGTTACCCGCTATGCCTCCCTATGGTGTCCGGACTTTCCTCTCTTTGCCTTTAAGACAAACAGCGATAAGACGACCTGCAATGCAAAGATAACTATTTGAAAATTGGATACACAAATTATATAACCAAAGCCCACCTACCTCATAAAGTTTCACCCCACTGGAATGGCTTATGGATGTATTTTTTTTTAATTAAAAATTTATAAAATTGTCGATATTATTAAATTTGCACAAAATTAAAATTATGGGACGCGCATTTGAATTTAGAAAAGCTCGAAAACTCAAACGTTGGTCTGCTATGGCCAAAACTTTTACCCGCTTGGGGAAAGATATAGTAATTGCCGTGAAAGAAGGGGGACCTAATCCAGAGTCCAACGCTCGCTTACGCGCCGTTATACAAAATGCCAAAGCAGCAAATATGCCTAAGGAAAATGTAGAACGCGCCATCAAACGTGCCACTGATAAAAACACCGCCGACTATAAAGAGGTGCTCTTTGAAGGCTACGCCCCACACGGTATCGCTATACTGATCGAAACAGCTACCGACAACAACAACCGCACCGTAGCAAATATCCGAAGCTACTTTAATAAATGTGATGGTACTTTAAGTACCCAGGGTTCTGTAGAATTTATGTTTGACCATACCTGTAATTTCCGAATTCCGGCTGAAGGCCAAGACGTGGAAGAACTGGAACTAGAAATGATTGATTTTGGTGTGGAAGAAATCTTTGTTGATGAAGACGGCATTTTACTGTATGCCCCGTTTGAATACTATGGGGCGATTCAAAAAGAATTAGAAAGTAGAAACATCGAAATACTCTCATCGGGTTTTGACCGCATCCCCCAAGTGACCAAAAAACTCACTCCCGAGCAAATGGCCGACGTAGAAAAACTACTCGAAAAAATAGAAGAAGACGACGATGTACAAAATGTATATCACACCATGGAAGAAGGCGAATAAGCCTTCTTTTTTTGTTTTTATATGCCGGTTGTATGGTTTAAAACTATAGATAAATTTGTATCTTTGCACCTAGTATTTTGATTTAAATGTAACTGTTATGCCTAAAGGTTTCTACCAAGTTCCAACCGCCGTAAACGAACCCGTGAAGAGCTACGCTCCGGGTACACCCGAGAGAGATGAAGTATTAAATACCTATCGTCAGTTATATCAACAAACGATCGAAGTTCCGTTGTATATCAACGGAAAAGCGGTTACTACAGGTAATACCGCCACCATGGCTCCGCCCCATGACCACCAACACGTTTTAGGAACCTATCACAAAGCCGATCAAACGCATATACAGCAAGCTATTGATGCTGCCGTGGAAGCTCGAAAGTCGTGGTCCAAATTACCGTGGCAAAACCGGGCGGCTATCTTTTTAAGAGCTGCCGATTTGCTGGCCGGACCCTACCGGGCCAAAATCAACGCGGCGACCATGTTAGCTCAATCTAAAAATATTTTCCAAGCGGAAATAGATTCCGCTTGTGAACTGATTGATTTCCTGAGATTTAACGTACAGTTTATGGCGGAAATCTACGCAGAACAACCCATTTCTTCTCCCGGAGTATGGAACCGTACCGAATACCGACCTTTAGAGGGCTTTGTCTATGCAGTTACCCCCTTTAATTTTACGGCTATTGCCGGAAATTTACCTTCTAGTGCTGCCCTGATGGGAAATACAGTAGTGTGGAAACCCAGTGCAGATCAAGTGTATTCTGCCCATGTAATTTATGAAGTTTTCCAAGAAGCCGGACTTCCGGATGGGGTGATCAATATGGTGATGGGGAACTCAGCTATGATTACCGAAACTGTACTAAACAGTCCCGATTTTGCAGGTTTACACTATACCGGCTCGACGCAAGTATTCAACGATCTGTGGAAGAGCATTGGAAATAATTTAGAAAAATACAAATCCTACCCACGTATTGTCGGAGAAACCGGAGGTAAAGATTTTATCATTGCCCATCCATCGGCTATAACCAAACAAGTGACAACTGCAATTTCCCGAGGGGCCTTTGAATTCCAAGGACAAAAATGTTCGGCTGCCTCCCGAGTATACCTTCCTAAAAGTCTCTGGCCCGAAATTAAATCTCAGCTAATTGACGATATTCAATCCTTTAAAATGGGTTCTCCGGAAGATATGGGCAACTTTATCACGGCCGTTATTAATGAACGCTCTTTTGATAAATTAGCGTCCTATATCGACCAAGCTAAAAAGGATGCCGATGCGGAAATTATCGTGGGTGGAAATTACGACAAATCCCAAGGCTATTTTATTGAACCCACCGTCATTGTAACTACCAATCCTACCTATACCACCATGTGTACCGAGCTTTTTGGTCCGGTACTTACGGTTTATGTTTATGAAGACAACCAGTGGGAAGAAACCCTTGAACTGATTGACAAAACCTCTGAATATGCGTTAACTGGGGCAGTATTTAGTCAAGATAGATATGCCTTAGAACAAGCTGTAGAGAAGTTAGAAAATGCGGCAGGTAATTTTTATATCAATGACAAACCTACCGGTGCCGTTGTAGGTCAACAACCATTTGGTGGAGCCCGTATCAGTGGAACCAATGACAAGGCAGGATCCAAACTCAATCTTTTGCGTTGGGTTTCTCCAAGAACGGTTAAAGAAACCTTAGTGCCACCTACCGACTACCGATATCCTTTTTTAGGATAAGTACCATTCGGTGTGCTGAAGAGATATGCGCTGAAAATTCCATAAGGAACTCGGCTTCCTGTGGCGTGAAGTGATAGAAAGGCTATAAACTAGACCACAGTAAACCTATGAAATTTAAAGTTGTATCTGATTTTTCTCCTACCGGCGACCAACCCCAAGCCATTGCGGATTTGTCCCAAGGAATCTTGGCTAACGAAAAATACCAAACCCTGTTGGGAGTTACCGGTAGTGGTAAAACGTTTACCGTTGCCAATGTAATTGAAAACGTACAACGTCCCACACTGGTCCTGGCGCATAATAAAACTTTAGCAGCCCAACTCTACGCCGAATTCAAACAATTTTTTCCCGATAATGCGGTAGAATACTTTGTTTCGTACTATGATTATTACCAACCCGAAGCCTATATTCCAACTACCGGAACCTATATTGAAAAAGATTTGTCTATCAATGAACAGATTGAAAAACTTCGGTTAAGCGCTACCTCTTCCCTACTTTCCGGAAGACGCGATGTTTTAATTGTAGCCTCCGTATCTTGCCTCTATGGCATAGGAAATCCGGTCGAATTTCAAAAAAATGTCATCGAGTTAGAACGAGGGATGACCCTTTCACGAACCCGCCTACTACATCGCTTGGTTCAAAGTCTTTATGCTCGTACCGAAGCTGATTTTTATCACGGCTTGTTTCGAATCAAAGGAGATACCGTTGATATTTTTCCCAGTTATGCCGATAACCCCTACCGTATCCATTTTTTTGGCGATGAAATTGAAGAAATTGAGGTATTTGACCCCATAAACAATCACATTATTGAAAAATTGGAACGACTGAATATTTATCCGGCCAATATGTTTGTTACCTCACCCGATGTTTTACAAAACGCTATTAAGGATATACAAGATGATTTAGTCAAACAAGTAAACTATTTTAAAGAAATAGGAAAACACTTGGAAGCAAAACGCTTGGAAGAGCGGACGTTGTTTGACTTAGAAATGATCAAGGAATTAGGCTATTGTAGCGGCATAGAAAACTACTCCCGCTATTTGGACCGAAGAGAACCCGGTACGCGTCCATTTTGTTTACTGGATTACTTTCCGGATGATTACCTGATGGTCATTGACGAGAGCCACGTCTCCATACCCCAAGTGAGCGCTATGTACGGGGGGGACCGTTCCCGTAAAGAAAACCTAGTCGAGTATGGTTTTCGCTTACCAGCGGCTCTGGATAACCGACCTCTAAAATTTGAGGAATTTGAGATGATGCAAAATCAAGTGATCTATGTCAGTGCCACTCCAGCCGATTACGAACTTCAAAAATCGGGGGGCGTTTATATTGAACAAATCATTCGACCTACCGGCTTATTAGATCCACCCATTGAAATTCGGCCGAGTCTCAATCAAATTGATGATTTAATTGAGGAAATTCAATTACGAGCTGAAAAAGACGAACGCGTTTTAGTCACCACACTGACTAAAAGAATGGCCGAAGAACTCACCAAATACCTGACGCGTATCGATATCCGTTGCAGGTACATTCACAGTGATGTAGATACATTGGAGCGGGTGGAAATCATGCAAGACCTACGCTTGGGATTATTTGATGTTTTGGTAGGAGTCAATCTCTTGCGGGAAGGATTGGATTTACCCGAAGTGTCTCTAGTGGCTATTCTAGATGCTGATAAAGAAGGCTTTTTACGCAGTGAACGCTCCTTGATACAAACGGTGGGTAGAGCCGCGCGAAACCTCAACGGTAAAGCCATTATGTATGCCGATAAAATAACCAAAAGTATGCAAGCCACGTTGGATAGTACGGCCTACAAACGGGAAAAGCAAATGGCCTATAACCAAGCCCATAATATCACGCCGACTCAAATTAAAAAATCGCTGGAAAATGCCTTAACCAAGCCCCGACACACTGATTATGCTGTCGACAAATCAATACAAATTGCTGCAGAAAGTACTCCGAATAGCTATATGACTCGGCCTGAGATAGAGAAAAAAATTAAGGAAACCCGAAAAGCGATGAAAACAGCAGCCAAGGATTTGGATTTTATACAGGCCGCTCGATATCGGGATCAAATGACCGAATTGCAAAAACAACTAGAAACACTTAAAAGTTAAAATAAGGAAATTTTTATGGTTTTTTTTCACTAAAGCACCAACTTTTCCAACGGATTACCCCCTCTTTTCATTGCTTAAAACCCATCAATTTAGTATCTTTGTACAACCACAAAAGCACTACTTATGAAGTATTTAAATCTAGACAAAGAAAAAACGAAAGCCACCGTTGAACAACTCAATGTATTGCTGGCCGACTACCATTTATACTATCAAAAGCTACGCAATTTTCATTGGAATATTGTAGGAAAAAATTTCTTTGACCTCCACATTAAATTCGAGGAAATGTACGAAGACGCAAAAATTAAAATTGATGAAATTGCCGAGCGAATATTAACCCTACGAGCGCAACCGGTAAGCAATTTTACAGACTACCTAAAATTGTCCAACATTAAAGAATCAAAATCCGATTTGAGCGACCGATCGATGATTACCACCCTGATTGATGATCACGAATTATTACTGGTACAATTGCGAAAAGTGAGTGAAGCTGCCGCCGAAGCAGAAGACGAAGGAACCATAGATTTAACCGGAGGATATATTCGCTATATAGAAAAAATCACATGGATGTTAGATGCTTGGCGAATGAAGTCACCCGAATCTTGATCTAAAACTTTCAGAACCACTCTCCCTACGAGTTTACGAAAAAAATTTACCGTATCCGTTTATTATTTCCTTGGTTCTGTTTCTGTATCTTTACGACTTTTTATAGCTTATAATGTATCGTTGGATAGGTGCCATTTTCGGATTTATTTTTTTAAAAACACCCGGTATGTTTGTGGGGTTTTTAATTGGTTATTTTCTGGATAACCTCAACATAAAAACCCGTACGTACCAGCAGAGTGCTCCTCGACAAGGCCCCACTCAAGCAACCGATTTTGAAATCAATCTACTCTCACTCTGTGCCATTGTAATCAAAGCCGACCAGCGAGTCAGCGACCAAGAAATGCGGTTTGTACAACAATATTTTGTACAACAATTTGGCAGAGAACGTGCCAATCAAGCGTTTCGGCAATTCAACCAATTTGTCAAAAATCATCATCTATCAATTCCTCACATTGGCCAGCGTGTTCGAGTTCGTACCACCTATGAAACCCGATTGCAGATACTGCATTTCTTATTTCATTTGGCGCAAGCCGATGGTCAAGTATCGGATTTAGAGGTAACCAAAATTGATGAAATTCGCGGTCATTTGGCCATCAATTTTAAGGATTTTGAGAGTATCAAAGCGATGTTTTTTCAGAACCCGGATAGCGCTTATAAAATTCTGGAAATTGACCGAAATGCTTCGGTAGAAGACATCAAAAAGGCCTACCGAACTATGGCCAAAAAATACCATCCCGACAAATTGCAACACTTAGATGAGGCCTATCGCAAAGGGGCCGAAGAAAAATTTAGAAAAGTGCAAGAGGCCTACGAGCAAATTCGTCAGGAACGGGGATTTTAAAAGGGCTAATTACTTAAAATTTAACCTACAATATTAACCACCTTACCCGGTACAATAATCACTTTTTTGGGCGTACGACCTTCTAAATAATGCACTGTTTTTTCGTGTGCCAGAACTATTTTTTCGATTTCTGCAACCGGCATATCCAACGGTAAAACCAAGGTAAATCGCATTTTACCATTGAATGAAATGGGATACTCTTTGGTACTTTCAACCAAATATTTTTCGTCAAACACCGGAAAGGGTGCCGTTGAAATACTGGTGGTATGCCCCATTTTTTCCCACAATTCCTCGGCGATATGGGGTGCATACGGGGATAGTAAAACAGCCAAAGGTTCTAAAACCTCTCGTTGGTTGCACTGAAGTTGTGTTAATTCATTCACACAAATCATAAAAGAAGAAACCGTGGTATTAAAACTAAACTCCTCGATATCTTGAATTACCTTTTTAATGGTTTTGTGAAGGGATTTGAGTGCTTCTGGAGCCGCCGGCTCGTCGGAGATGTAAAAAGTTTCGTTCGGACCGTTGTGGTAGAGTTTCCACATTTTTTTTAGAAAAGAATGCACACCCGAAATTCCGGCTGTATTCCAAGGTTTGGCTTGCTCCAGCGGACCTAAAAACATTTCGTACAAACGCAAGGTATCAGCTCCGTATTCTTCACAAATATCATCTGGATTGACGACGTTGTACTTGGACTTTGACATTTTTTCGACTTCGCGACCCACAATATATTGGTCATTTTCGTCTAATATGAATTTAACATTCTGGTACTCTTGATATAACGGATGAGCTTGGAATTTTTCTATATCTAACTCATTGGTAACATCATTGATACACGATAAATCAACGTGGATTGGTTGAACATTAAATGTAAATAAAAGTGTAGAATTTGCAGAAGTCATAATTTCCACTCCATTATCTCTATACCATTTAATACACAAATCAACAATCTCATTATATTCTTTAGTTCCCGCTTTTAATCCTAAAACATTATCAATTAGATTTTTTGAAACAAGCACCGAATATGGAAACTTATTTGTAAGTTCAATTAAGTTTCCTCCTTTAAACTCTATATTACTTGAATGAGGTGGATATGGCTTTATTCTATAAACATAGGCACTCATTCCCAAAATCATCCCTTGGTTGATAAGTTTTTGGAAAGGCTCTTCGGTAGGTGCATACCCTCTGTCTTTTAAGAATTTATTCCAAAAACGAGCATACAATAAATGACCGGTAGCGTGTTCGCTCCCTCCAATGTATAAATCGACGTTTTGCCAATAATCCAACGCTTCTTGAGAAGCAAATTCGTTTTCATTATGCGCGTCCATATACCGCATCCAATACCAAGAGGAGCCCGCCCAGCCCGGCATGGTGTTTAACTCCAATGGAAAGACAGTTTTATGATCGATTTTTGAATTTTCTACCACTTGATTGTTGACTGTATCCCAAGCCCAAACCGAGGCATTGCCCAGTGGGGGTTGTCCGTCTTCGGTAGGTAAATATTTCGCTACATCCGGTAAACGAATCGGTAAATGTTTGGGAACAATCATTTGGGGCAATCCGTTCACGTAATATACGGGAAAGGGCTCTCCCCAATAGCGCTGTCGCGAAAATACGGCATCGCGTAGGCGGTAATTAACCTGAGCTTTTCCAGCACCGATTTTTTCTAATTCTTCGATAATTTTGGACGCTGCGGTTTTGTAATCCATTCCATTTAGGAAATCGGAATTTTTATAGACAAAACCGCTTTTTTCTGTAAAAGCCGCTTCCGAAATATCTTTATCAAAAATGTTTTTTATCTCGATACCAAAGTGTTTCGCAAAAGCATAATCGCGCTCATCCCCTGCCGGAACAGCCATTACCGCACCGGTTCCGTACCCGGCCAATACATAATCGCCAATCCAAATAGGAATGGGTTGGTGGGTAAACGGATGCACTGCATACGCTCCGGTAAACACTCCCGAAATGGTTTTTACATCGGCCATACGTTCTCTTTCCAAGCGCTTAGCAGTTGCTTCCACATAAGCCTCCACAGCTGCTTTTTGTTCGGGTGTAGTAATTTGAGCCACCAAATCGTGTTCGGGTGCTAGGGTCATAAAAGATACTCCGAAAATGGTATCGGGTCGGGTAGTAAACACCTCTAGGGTCGCCTCCGAATTTTGAACTTGGAATGTTACGGTTGCTCCTACCGATTTTCCAATCCAATTGCGTTGACTTTCTTTCAAACTTTCAGTCCAATCGATGGTATCTAAGCCTTGTAACAAGCGTTCGGCATAGGCAGAAATACGCATACTCCATTGGGTCATTTTCTTCCGAATTACCGGATGTCCTCCCCGTTCTGAAACTCCATTGACAATTTCATCATTAGCTAAAACGGTTCCCAAAGCCGGACACCAGTTGACTTCGGTTTCGGCCAGATAGGTCAAGCGGTATTTTAATAAAATTCGTTGCTTTTTTTCCTCTGAAAAATTTTTCCATTGTTCGGCAGTAAAGACCTCCGCATCTGCATCACAAGCTGCTTTTAGGTGAGCATTTCCTTCTTTTTCAAATTTTTGAATCAGCGTACAGATGCTCTCTGCCTGATCGGTTTCTTGATTGTACCAAGATTCAAAAAGTTGGATAAAAATCCATTGGGTCCATTGATAATAGTTGGGGTCGGAAGTTCGAACTTCTCTACTCCAATCAAATGAAAATCCAATTTTGTCTAATTGTTCGCGGTATCTTTTAATATTGGTATCTGTAGTGATAGCAGGATGTTGTCCGGTTTGGATAGCGTATTGTTCAGCCGGTAATCCAAAAGAGTCATAGCCCTGTGGGTGCAACACATTAAAGCCTTGATGCCGTTTGTAGCGAGCCACTATGTCGGATGCTATGTAGCCCAGTGGATGTCCCACGTGAAGCCCTGCTCCAGAAGGATAAGGGAACATATCCAGTACATAGTATTTGGGTTTCTCAGAATTGTTTTCTGCTTTAAAAGTTTGGTTTTCGGCCCAATATTTCTGCCATTTAGCCTCAATCTCTTTAAAATGATACTTCATAACTATAAACCCTTAATTTGGAACTGCAAAATTACAGTTATTGCGTGATACTAAAAAACAGAAATGCTATAAATAAAAACCCTAGATTGATGACATTAATTACTGCACCAACTTAGGAAACGGGATGTAGTAAAGTCCCGGAATACATAATCCAAATCATAGATACAACAGCCAGTATATTGATGGCATATCCAAAAACTTTCATTTGAAAAAGTGTGTAGGGTTTGTCTTTAAAAAACCACGCAATATCCAACACTAACCACAAGGCAAATAAAGCCAATATACCGGCCAATACCTTTTCATCAAACCAAATTACAAGCAAACAAGTCTCTGCCAAGAGAATCAACAACATCAACCATTTAGAGTTTTTTCTCCCTAAAACTGTGGCCGTCGTTTTTTTGCCCGCCAAGCGATCGGGTTCTATATCCATAATTTCTCCCGCTATATGAGCTTGAAAAGCAAAGAGTACCAAATAGGTAATCGTTTGCCAAGACAAAGGGGAAAGCTGGTTGAGTTGAATACTAAACAAAGCTGCCAACACATATCCCGCCTGAATTAAAATCTCAAAAGGTGGTCGTTCCTTAACACGGAAGGGTTTACAATTATACACCACATTAATCAGTATCATTAAACTCAGTAAAAAAAGCATCTTACCTCCCCCTAACCACCCAAAACAAATCATAAAAGGTAAATTATACATCACGGCTTTCCACGGAACTTGTTGTAGTTGCCTATCAGTTGCTCGCGCTCCGAACAAGTAATTTCCTTTCCTTAGATTGACTCGATCGGCTTGGCGATCGTTATAATCATTTAAACCATATATCAAGTAATTGAGTGGAAAGGTCACATATAATAAACCCAACCAAAAAATGGGGCTTTCCCAAAACTCATTTTCCCATGAAAAAGGAACTAGGTAAATCCAAAGTGTAGGAAACCATAATCCGGGACGGGAAATTTTTAAATCAGTCATGGAGGAGTCAGTACAAAATTTTACAAAGTATAATTTTATGGACAAATGAATCTAATATTCATTTTAAAAACAGATTGCCTTTAAAAATAATCAAATGTACACGGACTGATTTAAAAAACAAATTTCTAATCTTTTATGCTTGAATCTATAGATTATTAAAAAAATAAACTTATTTATGTTAAAAGTTCCAACTCATTCAAAAAGTATTACTTTTTTACATACTTTTGCCGGCTTTAACAAAACATTAAACCAAAATTACCATCATGAAAAACCATCTATTAAAAATTTGTTCACTAGCTGTTTTACTTATAGCTATTTCCTGTAATAAAGACGACGACAATGCAGAAGCTAACGAAGCTCCTACATACAAAATCGTAAATAATGGAAATGGAGGAGTCAACACTATTAACGATAATCAAGATTACAGTGAACTAGAAGTAGTACAAGCCGTTCCTGCGGTACAAGGTACAGACTATCCACAATCCATTCCTGTTTTGTTGTTTTTTGACGATAAAATTTATTTACCTTCTTTAGAAAACGGTATCAAAGTTACCCAAGATGGTACCATCATCGGAGGTACTGTATATATTAATGAGGGAGCAAATGGATACGCAATTATGACTTTTGTTCCTAAAACCCCTTTTACACCGGGTACAACTATTATTTTTGAACTAATAGGGATCCAGGACGACGGTGGTAACGAAATCCTGAACGGTAGCTACCAATTAAGTTTTTCGGCAAATCAAATCCAAGGAGGAAATTTTGACGGAAACGGAAGTTTCAATACCACGGACGGAGTACTTTTCTTAGGTGACGGTGCTATTATGACTGGTACACAAGGATGTGTAGTACCGGTTGATGGAAACAGTTTTGCTGCAATCACCACCGGTGACCAACTCATCTCTTCGGGATCAGCCATTGGGAATGCATCTAGTATTATGATTCTAGGTGCTATCGAAGAGAACATTTCTTCCTTAAGTTTTAGCTACAATTTCTTATCTGCTGAATTTGATGAGTATGTAGATAGTCAATTTGACGATTCAGTAATTGTAACTATTGTAGGACCTAATAACGCTCATTCCGAATTTTTAACCAGTGTAAATACGGTAGGTACTGAAGGAAACAACCAATGTATCGGATTTCCTAATATGCCAGATGCTGGGGATGATTATGCTGGTGCCACCGGTTGGATTAATAAAACCATCCATTTTGCAGGTGTTGGTTCTCCGGCGTATGTAATTTTTACTGTAACCGACGTAGCCGATACCATTTACTCTTCGGTACTGGCTGTAGACCAAGTAACTTACTAATTTACATAAGTAAAAACAGATATAAAACCCGTTAGTTTCCAGGCTAACGGGTTTTATTTTTTTCGCATAAGCAAAAAAAATCTACTTGCTAAAACACGGCGGCTGCTATTTTATGGACTACATCACTTTTACCCATGGAATAGTAATGCAACACCGGTATTCCGGCAGCTTTTAACTCTTTGGATTGTGATACGGCCCACTCCAACCCCACTTGCTGAACGGCTTGATGGTCTTTACATTTTATGATTTCATGCAGCAGAATATCGGGTAAATCTACGTGAAACCGATGGGGTATTAAGTTTATTTGATGACGGGTAGTAATCGGTTTAATCCCCGGAATAATAGGTACTTGGATCCCCACTTCTCGACATCTTTTGACAAAGTCAAAAAACTTTTGATTGTCAAAAAACATTTGAGTAACTATATATGACGCTCCTTTGTCAATTTTCTTTTTTAGAAAATAAATATCGCTCTCTAAATTAGGAGCTTCGATATGTTTTTCGGGATAAGCCGCAACGCCTATACAAAAATCAGTTGCGGAAGAATTGAGCAACTCTTCATCCAAATACTTTCCCTGATTGAGATTTTGAATCTGTGCAACCAACTCAGAGGCGTAAGCATGACCTTCTTTTTCAGGTTTGAAATAAATTTCGTTCTTAACGGCATCGCCACGTAGGGCCATCACATTATCAATGCCCAAAAAATCTAAGTCAATCAAAAAATTTTCGGTGTCTTCACGAGTAAAACCACCGCATAAGATATGTGGTATGGCATCCACTTGGTATCGATTTTGAATAGCTGCACAAATCCCCACGGTACCGGGTCTTTTTTTAACCACTTGTTTTTGAAGCAATCCGTTGTCCAATTCTTTATAAACATACTCTTCCCGATGGTAGGTAACATCGATAAAGGCAGGTTTAAATTCCAACAAAGGGTCAATATGATCAAAAATGGATTGAATATTCTGTCCTTTGAGTGGTGGTAAAATCTCAAAAGAAAACAATGTTTTACCAGCGGCTTGTTGAATATGATCAGTAACTTTCATGGTTAGATAGGCTTGTATAAAATATCAATTTGTTTCGTTTTCGCTGCAATGAGGTGCCAACCACTTCTGAGCTTCTTGAAAAGAAATTTTTCGACGCTCAGCATACGATTGGAGCTGGTCTCGGGCTATTTTTCCCAACCCAAAATAGCGGGATTGAGGATGAGCAAAATAATACCCACTCACACTGGCAGCCGGCCACATAGCCATACTGTCGGTCAGTTGCACCCCAATATTCTGCTCCACGTCTAAGAGTTTCCAAATGGTTTTTTTCTCCAAATGATCGGGACAGGCCGGGTATCCGGGTGCCGGGCGTATGCCTTTGTATTTTTCAGCTATCAGTTCTTCGTTACTCCACTGTTCTTGTTGAGCATAACCCCAATATTCTTTCCGCACCCGCTCGTGGATATATTCGGCGAGGGCTTCCGCCAAACGATCCGACAAAGCTTTAACCATGATAGATTGGTAGTCGTCTAGATCGGCTTCGAATTCTTCGGCTTTTTCTTGAGTTCCAAAACCTGCGCTTACGCAAAAACAGCCTACATAGTCTGTTAAACCCGAAGTTTTAGGAGCAATTAAATCGGCTAAGGCATGATTGTACACGCCTTCACGAGTCTTGGAGAGTTGTTGGCGCAACGTCAAAAACACGGCTTGAACTTGACCGTCGGGGTCGTACACTTCGATATCATCATCGTTGACTGTATTGGCGGGAAACAAGCCCCATACAGCTTTGGCTGTGAGCCATTTTTCGTCCATAATTTGTCGTAGCATTTGCTGGGCTTGCTGGTATAAATCCGTGGCCTCAACGCCCACCACCGAATCCTGCAAGAGGTCGGGAAATTTCCCAAAAAGATTCCAACTCCTAAAAAAAGGAGTCCAGTCAATATACTTTTCAAGTAATTGTAAATCAATGGAATCTAACACCTGTACTCCCAATTGTCGGGGAACCGCAATGGAGGTGTTCTCCCAATCAATGGGAAATTTATTGGCTCGGGCTTCTTCGAGCGTACAGAGATTTTTTTGTTTGGCTCGGTCTAAGAACTTAACACGAAAATCTTCGTATTCTTGACGAAGTTGATTTTTAAAATCGGTGGGGTTACTCTGCAACAAGCTCCCGACCACGGTGACCGCCCGGGAAGCATCGTTGATATGTACCACAGTATGATAATGGGGAGCAATTTTTACTGCGGTATGTGCCTTGGATGTAGTGGCCCCACCGATAAGCAAAGGAATTTGAAACCCCTCTTTTTGCATGGCTTTTGAAAGTGTAACCATTTCGTCTAAAGAAGGAGTAATCAAACCACTCACACCAATGGCATGCACCTGGTGATCTTTGGCTGATTGAATAATTTTTTCAGGAGGAACCATCACACCCAAGTCGATAATTTCGTAGTTATTACAACCCAAAACCACACTGACAATGTTTTTTCCAATATCATGCACATCGCCTTTTACGGTGGCCATCAACACTTTACCAACAGGAGGGGCATATTGGTCTTTTTGCGCCTCGATAAAGGGTTGTAGATAGGCTACCGCTTTTTTCATTACCCGAGCTGACTTAACTACCTGCGGTAAAAACATTTTTCCGCTACCAAATAAATCACCTACCACATTCATACCGCTCATTAAATGGTCTTCGATTACCTGAATAGGTCGCTGAACTTGCACTCGGGCCTCTTCAACATCTTCCAGGATGTAGGTATCAATTCCTTTAACCAAAGCGTGGGTGATGCGTTGTTGTAAATCTTCCTCCCGCCATTGAAGGGATTGGTTTTTAGGGGAAGTAGCCCCACCATTTTGTACTTTGATTTGTTCAGCATACGTCAAAAGTCGTTCGGTGGCATCTTCCCGCCGATCAAACAACACATCTTCGACATACTTCAATAAGGTTTTGTCGATATTGTCATAGATTTCAAGCGTTTCGGGATTGACAATGCCCATGGTCATTCCATGGCGAATGGCGTGGTATAAAAATGCCGAATTAATCGCTTCGCGTACCACGGAATTTCCCCGAAAGGAAAAAGATACATTGCTAACTCCTCCCGAAACGTTGACATAGGGCAAATGTTCACGAATCCATTGGGTAGCAAGAAAAAAATCAAGGGCATTGCGCCGGTGTTCTTCCATACCGGTAGCAACCGGAAAGATGTTGGGATCAAAAATAATATCTTCTGGAGGGAAATGGGCTTGCTGAAGCAAGAGATCGTAGGAGCGTTTACAGATTTCAATGCGTCGTTCTAAGGTATCGGCTTGGCCGTTTTCGTCAAAAGCCATCACCACAATAGCAGCCCCATATTTTTTGATTCGTCGGGCTTGTTGGATGAAAATTTCTTCTCCTTCTTTTAAACTGATGGAATTCACCACACACTTGCCTTGCACAACTTGAAGACCGGCTTCTAAAATTTCCCATTTCGAACTATCAATCATCAAAGGAATTCGGGCTATATCCGGTTCGGATGCTAGCATATTCAGGAAAGTTACCATAGCCGTTTTACCATCCAACATACCTTCGTCCATATTAACATCCAAAATTTGGGCACCCCCCTCTACTTGATCGCGAGCTATAGACAAGGCTTCACTAAAATTCCCTGCTTGAATTAAACGTAAAAACAGTTTGGATCCGGTTACATTGGTACGCTCCCCTATGTTTACAAAATTCACATCCGGACGGACCACCAATGGCTCTAAACCCGACAGTTTTAAGTAGCGGTTAGTACTCATGGGCAACTAATTTTCTAGGTGAATAATTTCCGACCAAATCCGCCAAATGGCGTATATGTTCAGGACGGGTACCACAGCATCCTCCTACTATATTGATTAGACTTTCTTCCAAATAATCTTGAATCTGGCGTTGCAGTTGCTGCGGACTTTGTTCGTATTGACCAAAAGCGTTGGGTAAACCGGCGTTGGGATATACAGATACAAAAAATGGAGCCTGTTCGGCCAGTTGTTTGACATAGGGTTTTAACTGATCCGCACCCAATGCACAATTAAACCCAATGCTTAACAACGGGATATGTGACACCGAAATCAAAAAGGCTTCCACCGTCTGACCCGAAAGTGTTCTTCCGGAAGCATCGGTGATAGTCCCCGAAAGCATGATGGGCACCGCCAAAGAGCGCTCTTCCAACACCTCCTGAATAGCAAATAATGCTGCTTTGGCATTGAGTGTATCAAAAACCGTTTCAACCAACAACAAATCGACTCCTCCGTCTATCAAAGCCTCCACTTGTTCTCTGTAGGCGGCTTGAAGTTGCACAAAAGTAACAGCCCGATATTCAGGGCGATTAACATCCGGAGAAAGGCTTGCTGTTTTATTAGTTGGTCCGATACTACCCGCCACAAAACGAGGTTTCTCGGGAGTTTTCTGAGTATATTCGTCCGCTGCTTGCTGCGCTAATTGAGCCGATTGGTAGTTTAATTCATACACCAAATCCTGCAAGTGGTAATCGGCCATTGCTATAGAAGTGGCTGAAAAAGTATTGGTTTCTATAATATCCGCACCGGCATCGAGATAAGCCTGATGAATTGTGAGAATCGCTTGAGGTTGCGTGAGTGATAACAAATCGTTGTTGCCTTGGAGCGAACAAGGATGCACTTTAAATCGCGTCCCCCGATAGTCGGCCTCTGTAAATTGATATTCTTGTAACATGGTGCCCATGGCTCCGTCAAGCAGCAGTATTCGATTTTCCAGGAGTGTATGAAGGGTTGTTTTCATTTTTTACGAACGTATTAATTAACTAAAACCTGTGGTTGAATCGAACTGGCTACTCGAAGTATATCCCCCAATACCCCTCGAGCCGTAACTTCTTTACCGGCACCCGCGCCGCGAATTACCAACGGTAAATCGCCATAAGATTCCGTGTAAATTTCAAAAACCGAATCCGCTCCTTGGAGTTGTCCGATAGGAGATGTTTTATCCTCTGCAACCAATTTGACTTCCAACGTTTCGGTTTGGGTACACAATTGGCCGATATAACGCAATACTTGCCCGGGTTGTAATTGGATTTTGAGTTGTTCAAACCGAGGGTCCAACTCTTTCAAGCGTTGTTTAAACTGAGAAAGTGTTGTTTTTCCGTTGAGATTTTTAGGAACCAAAGACTGGATATACACCTGATTGAGTTCTTTTTTCAAGTCGAGTTCCCGAGCTAAAATCAACAGTTTACGGGCTACATCCTTGCCCGACAAATCGTCACGAGCATCGGGTTCGGTCAAACCTAATTCGGAAGCTTGACGCAACACTTTTGAAAAAGGAATCCCAGACTCCGAGTAGTTATTAAACACATAGCTCAGCGATCCTGAAAACACGCCTCTGATTTGAAGTATTCGCTCTCCGGCTTGGTGCAATTTTCGAATGGTATCGATCACTGGTAATCCAGCGCCAACATTGGTTTCGTACAAAAACTTACGCTGGTATTTGTTGAGTTCACTCCGCAATTTTTCGTAAAATTGACTGTCTAAAGTATTGGCCACTTTATTGGCCGACACTATATGAAATCCACTCTGTATCAACGGTATGTAATTTTTCACTAAGGCTTCACTGGCAGTAGCATCTACCGCAATCAGGTGGCTTAGTTTTTTCTCTTGAACATATTCGATGATGTCTTCCATGCGGTAAGGAACCGAAAATTGTTCCAAATCTGCTTTCCAAGTAGGCGTCATACCTTGGTGTTGAAAAAAAGCAATTTGAGAATTGGTAATCACCGGAATTTTAATCCGGATGTTGTGCTTTATAAAAATCTGATTTTCAGCTTCTAGCAATTGTTTAATGAGGGTACTGCCTACATTTCCAATGCCAAATAAAACAATATTTATGGTGGTACACATGGTAGTTACTTTTATACCTCGCCGCAAGGAGGTGATTAATTAATATCAGTGAGTTAAAAGGGTAGAAATGGATTTTTTGCTTACGCGAAAATCTTATCGACCTACGACTGGTGGGTCAGGTAATGGCAGGGTTGAGCGGCCAAAGCCTGTTGCAAATCAGCAATTAAATCGTCGGCATTTTCAACTCCACATGAAAGGCGTAATAACGAATCCTCTATACCCGATTGCAAGCGCCGTTCTCTAGGAATCGAGGCATGGGTCATCAAGGCCGGAATACACAGCAAACTTTTGACACCACCTAGACTTTCGGCCAGTTTAAAATAGCGGGTAGTGGTAGCTAGTTGCTGGGCGGCTTGACTTGTGTTGTCTTTGAGGGTAAACGAAACCACTCCTCCATAGAGCCCATTTTGTTGTTTTTTAGCCAGTTGGTGATTTTTGTGGGTGGTTAAGCCCGGATAAAAAACCCGATCTACTTCCGGATGGTTTTCCAGAAATGCAGCCACTGCAAAGGCATTTTCACATTGCTTTCGATAACGCAAATCTAAGGTTTCAATCCCCCGTATGGTCAAAAAACAATCCCACGGCCCAAGGATACCTCCAGAGGCATTTTGAATAAATTTAATTTGGTTGGAAAGCGCTTCGGAAGCACAAACTACCAGACCGGCAACCAAATCGGAGTGTCCGGCTAGGTACTTGGTAGCGCTGTGAATCACTAGATCGGCACCCCACGAAATGGGGGTTTGAGCAATGGGACAGGCAAAAGTGTTGTCCACTACCAAAAGGGCATCGACCTGCTTGGCAATGGTTGAAATCTGCTGAATATCTGCAATTTTTAAGGTAGGATTGGTAGGGGTTTCCAACCAGATTAATTTGGTTTTACTGCTTACGGCTTGGGCTACCTGCTCGGGTTCGGTCGCATCGACATAGGTGATTTTGATACCTAATTTTTGATACACTTGGGTAAACAAACGGTAGGCGCCCCCGTAAATATCATCTACGGCAATGATCTCGTCTCCAGTGGAAAGCAATTTTAATACGGCATCAATAGCCGCCAAACCGGTAGCAAAGGCAAAAGCCCGATGGCCGCCTTCTAATTGGCAAACCAAATTTTCTAAGGCTTCTCGGGTGGGGTTATTGGTTCGGGCATAATCGTATCCCAGATGTTGTCCGGGAGCTTGCTGAACAAAGGTAGCTGTTTGGTACACCGGTACCGCAATTGATCCGGTTAATGGATCACTAGGAATGGCATGAATAATGGCAGTTGCATTCATTTTTCTAAGATTTTGAGTTAATAAAAATTAAATCAAAAACTCGATGTTTCGCTTTCGCGAAAGCATACATAGAAAAATGTTATTAAGAAAATTGACAAATCTACAGGACGTAAATTTGTTTGAGTTATCTATCCTTCAGTACGAGAAATGATTCGTCTGTGAGGTAGAATTTAGCACCTTTCCAACGGTTTGGTAGGTTGCTAAGGCTTCAGCGGGTCTATTCCCTCCACCTTTCTTGATAACATTTCAGTAAGTTTTTGAACTTTGTGGGTACAAAGATTGTAAAAGTTATTTGGCTTGTGCAAACTTTTTGAATAAAAATTCCAAAAAAACACATCTCTATTTCATACAAAGCTTATAATCAATATTTTAGAATTATTCTTCCACCTCTTCCCCCTTAAACTCCGCTTTTTTTTGTTTCAGACCATGAGTAGGATTTTATTTCACTTGATTTTTTAATCTGACAAGTTGGGGTATTTCTGAGAAGTAGGTTTTTAAAAATCTAGTTGACATTGATTATCTTCGCATTTTGAAAATGAGTTCATGACTTCCATAGAATTTATCCAACACCAGCTTGCGGTACCCGCACGTTCTATAACCGCGACATTACAATTGTTTCAAGAAGATTGTACCATTCCATTTATCGCACGGTATCGTAAAGATCAAACCGGAAATCTGGATGAAATCCAATTGGAGCAAATCGCCAAATGCCAAAAAAAATACGACGAAATCCTCCAGAGAAAAGCTACGGTTTTAAAAGCGATTCAGGAGCAGGGACAACTTACCGACACCTTGCGTCAATCGATAGAAAGCTGTTTTGATTTACAGGAATTAGAGGATTTGTATTTTCCGTATAAAAAGAAACGAAAAACCCGAGCGGATATCGCCCGCGAACTAGGATTGGAACCGCTGGCGAAAATTTTAATGGCGCAAACCGTTACCGATTGGGAAAATCGGGTGACCCAATATCTTCACCAAGAAATTGACAGCCCCGAAAAAGCCCTACAAGGAGCACGCGATATCATAGCGGCCTGGATGAGTGAAAACCTGTATGTCCGCAAAACCCTGCGTAGGATGTTTCAAAGGCAGGCTCGCATCACCGCTCAGGTAATTAAAGATCAAGAACAAGTAGAAGCGGCCCAAAAATATGCTCCATATTTTGATTGGCAGGAGTCGCTGTCAAGGATAGCTGCCCATCGGTTATTGGCTCTATTACGCGCAAAAAATGAGGGGGTTATACGCATTAACGTAGAAATAGACGAATCAGATGCATACGCCTTTTTAGAAAAACAATTTATCAAAAATACCAGTACCACAGCCGACCAGCTTCGGATGGCCATTCGGGATTGTTACAAGCGGTTATTAGCACCGTCCCTTGCCAGCGAGTGTTTGCAGGAAGCCAAAGCCAAAGCCGACCGGCAATCTATAGGTGTATTTTCGGCCAATTTGAATCAGTTACTTCTAGCACCTCCCTTGGGGGAAAAACGAATTTTAGCGATAGACCCGGGCTATAAAACCGGCTGCAAGGTGGTTTGTCTGGACGAACAAGGAAATTTGTTATATAACGAAACTATTTTTCCACACCCTCCTCAAAAGGAAACCCCCATGGCCATGAAAAAAATCAAATCCATGGTCAACGCCTATCAAATAGATGCCATTGCCATCGGCAATGGAACAGCCAGTCGGGAAACCGAAGCTTTTATTAAAAAAATAGCTTTTGATCGACCGCTGCAGGTGTTTGTAGTTTCAGAAGCGGGAGCGTCGGTGTATTCTGCTAGTGCTCTAGCTCGTCAAGAATTTCCCAACTACGATGTCACGGTTCGGGGGGCGGTTTCTATCGGGCGAAGGCTGAGTGATCCTCTGGCGGAGTTGGTCAAAATAGATCCTAAGTCTATCGGAGTTGGCCAATACCAACACGATGTGGATCAAAATTTATTAAAAGAAGAATTAGACCACACCGTGATACGCTGTGTTAATTCGGTAGGCATCAATATCAACACGGCCAGCCAATCGTTATTGAGTTATGTGAGTGGTATTGGTGAAAAATTGGCCGCAAACATCGTGCAATACCGCAGTGAAAACGGTCCTTTTACCAACCGCCAGCAATTGAAAAAAGTACCCCGATTGGGTGAAAAAGCCTTTCAACAAGCAGCCGCTTTTATACGGATCAAAGAAGGAGAAAATCCCTTGGACAATTCGGCAGTTCACCCCGAGGCATATCCCATCGTCGAACAAATAGCTCAGGACTTGGGCACTGATGTGCAACAACTTATTGGAAATCATTCCCTGATTTCTCAGGTTAATCCCGAAAAATACCTCAGCGGGGAAATGGGTATTTTGAGCCTTCAAGACATTCTAAAAGAACTAAAAAAACCAGGATTAGACCCTCGAAAAGCAGCTCAAGTGTTTGAATTTGATCCGAATATTAAATCCATTAAAGATCTTAAACTCGGAATGGTACTACCGGGAATTGTAAGTAATATTACAGCTTTTGGATGTTTTGTTGATATTGGAATTAAAGAAAACGGCTTGGTACATATATCCCAACTTCGAGCTGCTTATGTTGCGGATGTAAATGAAGTTGTGAAGCTACACCAACACGTTCAAGTGAAAGTTTTAGACATTGATGAAGCCCGAAAACGCATCCAACTGACTATGATTTTATAACGCAATGCATAGGCCTTTGGAAGTAAAAGATTCCACGCAATTACTTGTTTAGCTTTTCTGCTTTTTGTAATACCGTATTTTTGAGTTCGGTTTTATAATCCATAATTTTTTGAAGCACCTCGGGGTGGTGGCTCCCGATGATTTGAGCGGCTAAGATACCTGCATTTTTAGCACCGTTGAGGGCCACCGTAGCTACGGGAACCCCGGCAGGCATTTGTAGTATGGACAACACCGAATCCCAGCCATCGATAGAATTACTCGATTTTACAGGAACTCCGATGACCGGTAGCGGACTCATAGCGGCGACCATACCGGGCAGGTGGGCAGCCCCTCCGGCACCGGCAATAATGACCGAAAAACCTTGAAGGTGCGCTTGGGTGGCAAATTCGTATAGTTTTTCAGGAGTGCGGTGAGCCGAAACTATATCGATTACCACTTCGATATCCCAACTTTTTAAGAGGTCGGCGGCTTGTTGCATAATCGGCAGATCGCTATCGCTGCCCATCACAATGGCTACTTTCATAGGGGTAGGTTTATTTTTTAAAATATCTTCAAATATACCAAGTATTCGGTACTTATTTTTTTCCCGTAAGGGTTACTTACTAATCACACGTATGGTATTCTTAACCTGTTCTGCAATTTGACGGGCTTTTTTCATATCGTTATGGACTATAGTAACGTGCCCCATTTTACGAAAGGGACGAGTTTCGCTTTTTCCATATATATGGGGAGTTACACCGGGCATGGCCATAATTTTCTCCATATTTTCATATACCACCGGGCCGGTATAACCTTCTTCGCCTACCAAATTAACCATAATTCCGGGAACTTTACTAGTGGTATCTCCCAAAGGCAAATCTAAAATAGCCCGTAAATGTTGTTCAAATTGATTGGTATAACTGGCTTCGATACTGTAATGCCCCGAGTTATGTGGCCGAGGGGCCACTTCATTGATTAAAATCTGATCGTCTTGCGTTTGAAACATTTCAACGGCCAACAAACCAACATGTTGGAATTTCTCGGCTACTCCTATAGCAATGGCTCGTGCCTGTTGAGCCACTGACTCGTCGATACGAGCCGGACAAATGACATATTCTACTTGATTGGCCTCGGGGTGAAATTCCATTTCCACCACTGGGTAGGTACACCAATCTCCCGAAACATTCCGGGCCACAATTACAGCGAGTTCGTTTTTAAAATCGACCAACTCTTCGGCAATACACTCTACGGAAGGCAAACCCGATAAATCTTCTTGATTTCGAACCACTTTCACCCCTTGTCCGTCGTAACCAAACTCGGTAGATTTCCAGACAAAAGGGAAGGTAACCTGATTTTGGTGAACGGCTTCTTGCAACTGCTCCAAAGAATCAAATAACTGAAAATCAGAAGTAGGCAGTCCGTTTTCTTTATAAAATTGTTTTTGTCTTCCTTTGTTTTGAATAATTCGCAAAGTGGCAGGTTTTGGAAATACCTTGACCCCTTCTTGTTCCAACTTTTCTAGGGCATCTACATTGACCAACTCAATTTCAAAAGTGAGTACATCCACTTGTTTTCCAAATTGATAAACCGTGTCAAAATCAAACAAGCTTCCTTGTTTAAAATGGTTGCAGGCAATGCGGCAAGGAGCATCAGTACTCGGGTCTAATACATAAGTTTGCAGGTCCCATTTTCGGGTGTCGTACAACATCATTTTTCCCAATTGTCCGCCGCCCAGTATTCCCAATTTAAAATTACTAGAAAAATAATTTTTAGAGTGCATCCTATTTTTTTTGCAAAAATACACATTCTACACACACCCGACAGCTACAAAACCTAATATTAATAACAACTGATTGAAAATCAATCACTAGCATATTTTAAAATCACTAAAAATTTAACATATTTGATAGTAATTTTTATCCAAATATTTTATTCATTTGTTATATTAGTACTCCATCTATGATTTTTCCAAAGACTGAATTGCAGTTTATCAGCCCAGAAATGGGATATGGTGTGGTCGCTACCGAATTTATCCCCAAAGGAACCATCACATGGGTTTTAGATCGCTTGGATCGGGAATTTACACCCCGTCAAATTCAGCAACTCCCTCCTACCTACCAAGGGATAATAGACACTTATTCTTATCGAAATAATCGGGGAAATTATGTGTTGTGTTGGGATTTTGGACGCTATGTCAATCACAGTTTTAAATCCAATTGCCTCACCACAGCTTATAATTTTGAAATAGCTATACGCGATATATATCCGGGAGAACAACTGACGGACGATTACGGCTATTTAAATGTGAATACACCTTTTGAACCCATTGACGAGGGCACCGAAAGAAAAGTGGTTTATCCCGACGATCTGCCCAATTACTACTCGCAGTGGGACGCCCAACTCAAAGAGGTATTTCCGTTGATTGTTCGGGTACCTCAACCTTTAAAAAGCTTGTTATCACAACAACAATGGAAAACCGTTGAAAAGGTAGCTAACCAACAACAGGAAATGCGTTCGATATTAACCTGTTATTTTTACAACAAATAAATTTTCTGTGAAAGCATCTAAAAATAGATAGCACTAAAGATATTTTTAGAAGTTAATTTTCTCGAAATACAGAAAGGGTAGTATTGGAATCTAATAGGCTATTTGTACTGCCATTTTTTTTGTAAAACATAAAATTTAGTTATTAGGCGAATGATTGTTTACAGAAATTTGTAGTTTCGTTGCCCAAATACCTATTTTAAAGAAAATAATTCATGAAAAACATCATCCTTTTTGGACCTCCCGGAGCCGGGAAAGGTACTCAGGCCGAATTTTTAAAAGAAGCCTACCAATTAGTGCATATCTCAACTGGCGATGTATTCCGATACAACATTAAAAACCAAACCGAATTAGGGCAACTGGCTCAATCGTATATCAATCAAGGTCAGTTGGTACCCGATCAAGTAACCATTAATATGTTAAGTGCCGAGGTAGATAAAAACCCCGAAGCGAAGGGATTTATTTTTGATGGATTTCCTCGCACTCAAGCCCAAGCAGAAGCTTTGGATGTGTTGTTAGGTTCTAAGAATACCCAGGTTAACGCCATGGTCGCTTTGGAAGTGGATGATGAAATTTTAGTCGCTCGCCTCCTCAATCGCGGAAAAACCAGTGGTCGTGCTGATGATGCGGACGAACAGGTGATTCGCAATCGCATACAGGTTTATTATAATGAAACCGCAATTTTAAAAGATTTTTATCAAAATCAAGGCAAGTATTTTGGGGTGGATGGAGTCGGTAGTATTGAAGAAATTACCGCTCGATTGCGTACGGTGATTGATTCGTTATAAATGTTTTAAAAAATTGCACCTTACAAGCGAATCGAATTTTAATCATTTTTTATAAAAAAAACCTCAGTCGGTAAGCTTATACATACCTACTGAGGAATAGATAACCAAAATTAACAAGGTTTACTTAGAACGTAAATTCAATTTCGATTTCGAAATGATCGTAGATGGTGTTGTCTCCTAAATTAGAGAAAAAACTACCCGAGCCATACCGAATATTATATAAAGTACGATCTATTTTTAATTCGGCTTCGGCTTTGTTGCCTTCAATTTCCAATTCAAAACCTACCGGATGGGTAATTCCTTTGATGGTCAAATCCGCATTAACATAGTAGCCATCTTCAATTTTGTTAGCACTTTTCACCACTAGAGTAGCCGTAGGATGATTATCAACACCAAAGAAATCGTCCGATTTTAAATGAGCTTCTAATTTTTCTTTTCCAGTACCGGTTAAATCAGTCACACTAATGGTAGTCATATCTACCACAAATTTACCTCCCACTAATTGGGTACCCTCAAACTCTAACACTCCTTCTTTCAATTGAATGGTACCATCATGTTTGCCCGTGATTTTTTTGCCTTCCCATTCAATTTTACTTTGAGTGACTTGACGCTCCGTTTTTTGCGCCCATATTGCTAAGGGAGCCATAAAAAAAGCGATTACTGCAGTTTTAAAAAATAAATGTTTCATAAAAATAGTGATTAATGTATATACAATGATTAAAATTATTTCAATTTATCTAAAATTCCATTCAAGGTATCCAATTCTTGAAGAGACAGATTTTTTAGTATTTCTATATGAGTCATTTTTACCAGCACATCCAACTCGTTCAACACCTTCAATCCTGCTTCGGTAATGGTAATTTCGACCTTGCGTTTGTTTTCCGGACACACTTGCCGATGAGCCCAGTCTTTGAACACTAACTTATCCACCAAGCGCGTAGTATTACTCATTTTACTAATCATCCGCTCTTGAATACCAAAGAGATTTATCGGATTGCCTTTCTGACCTCTTAAAATACGTAACACATTGTATTGCTGGATTGAGAGACCATAGGGCTTTAACTTTTCTGACAACCTCTCCTCCACCAAATAACCGCTATAAATGATGTTTAATACCGATCGTTCCATCGGATGTAAGACGACACTACTCTTGATTACTTCTTCAATGGTCATGGATAACAATTGTATATACAAATGTATGGCAACAAATTGATTTAAACAAACTTATTATCATAAAATTCACTTAGGGTTTTGTTAAATTCTTTAATTTCACCCACTCTTTACTTATTTTAGTTCCTACAAATAGTTGATTATGCAACAGAAATTAATACTAATCTTCTTGTTTTTAATAAGTTTTACAGGGTTTTGCCAACAAAAAACCACTCCCGAAGTGGTTGATTTTGAAGGGGTCTCTCCGTTGCTTTCGGCTACTGATGACAAGATTTATATCATTAATTTTTGGGCGACTTGGTGTGCTCCGTGCATCAAAGAAATACCTTATTTCGAACAAATTTTAGAAAAATACCAAGACCAAAAGGTGGAGGTCATTTTAGTTAGTTTGGATTTTGCCGAGCATCTAGAAAACCGGGTGATTCCTTTTATTGAAAAAAATAACATACAATCGCAGGTAGTGGTTTTAGACGATACCAATAGCAACTATTGGATTCCTTTAGTACACCCCCAATGGAGTGGTGCCATACCTGCCACGCTGATTTATCATAAAAACCATCGTAAATTTTATGAAAAATCCTTTACCTATAATGAATTAGAAAACGAACTAAAAACCTTTTTACCATGAAAAAAAACAGCCTACTTCTATGTTTAAATTTATTACTATTAATAATTACCGCAGGCTTTACTGTTATTAACAACCACGAAGGGTATCAGATCGGCGATAAAGCCACTGATTTTTCGCTTCGAGATGTTTCAGGAATAACGGTATCGCTCTCTGATTATACCGATGCCAAAGGATATATAGTTATCTTTAGTTGTAATACCTGTCCTTATGTTGTGGCCTACGAAGATCGAATGATTGAATTACACAACCAATATGCCCCCAAAGGTTTTCCATTGATTGCCATCAATCCCAATGACCCCGAGCTTTCTCCCGGAGATAGTTATATGAATATGCAACGCCGAGCACGGGAGAAAAATTTCCCATTTCATTATGTTTTTGATGAAACCCAAGAAATTTTTAAACAATATGGAGCCACCCGAACTCCTCATGTTTTCTTATTAGAAAAAACAGCTCAAGGAAATATCGTACGGTATATAGGTGCCATTGACGACAACTATAAAGATGCTGCAGCGGTTCAAGAAAAATTTTTAGAGAATGCTATAAATGCCTTGTTAGAAGGTAAAAAAATTGAAACCACCACTACCCGTGCCATCGGGTGCACCATTAAGGTCAAAGAATAACACCCTTACGATAAAAAACCGGAACTGAAATTCCGGTTTTTTTACACAGTATTTTCTTGTAAATTTGTACTTATTACAAATTGGTAAATTATGATAGACCTCACAAATGAAGAATGGAGAAATCAGATCCAACAAGATGCCTCCTATGTTATTTTGGACGTTCGTACGGACGATGAATACAACGAAAGTCGTATTCCCGGTGCCGTACAAGCCAATGTTATGAATCCACCTGAATTTATGGAGCGCATTCAACAAATGGATAAAAATAAAAGTTATTATGTGTATTGCAAATCCGGCGGACGAAGTGTTCAAGCTTGTGCGGTACTCGAATATTTGGGATTTCAAAAAACATACAATTTAGTGGGTGGCATCACCGAATGGGATGGAGAAATCGAATAAAGCATGAAAAAATTACCTTACATACTTTCAGTTATTTTACCCTGCATGATATTAAGTTGCCAAAAAAACACTGTGGTGACTCCTGTTACATATGAAGAATTAACCACCGTGATTCACGAAAATAACTATCCACTTATCGATGTCCGTACACCGGAAGAATTTGAAGAAAATGCCATACCGGGAGCCATTCTGATTCCTATAGAAAATGAAAACTTTATAGAACGCATAGAAACCTTTGATAAAAACCAACCCATTTATCTGTACTGTCGAACTGGTAACCGCAGTTCTCGAGCCGCAGATTTACTCGTTCAATTGGGGTTTACCCAAGTCTATAATTATACCGGAGGTATGGAAGAATGGCAGGAAAAAAATAGGGATTAAGACTTGCTTTTTCGGAATAAATACCGAACTAGCAAGACCAAACACAACAACACCCACACGCCTAAAGCTCGAATTCCAAAAACACTATACTGAGGAATTAATAGAAACAAACAAAAAATCAAGAACCCGATACCTACCAAGTAAATAACCGATCTTTTGGAAGAAAAAAATTCGGGTATAAATTTCTCAAACCGCTGGGGTTGATTAATTAAAATCACACCTAAAATCATTAATACCACAGCAATCAGATAAAAATAATACGGAAACAACATCCTATAACAGTTTGTTCAAAAGTAAGAATAAAAATATCATGAAACCCCTATTTTTATCGGCACTTTTTTCACTGTTCACGGGATTCGTATTCACGCAAACCCTTGTTAAAAATCCCATTCCCTTTCATCAAGCCCAAGACTTGGATTTGCTAATTGAAAAAATGGCAGCTAAGAAAATGGTATTATTAGGGGAATCAACCCACGGAACTCATCAATTTTATACTTGGAGAGACAGCATTACGAGACGATTAATTCAAGAACACCGTTTTAATTTTATTGCTGTTGAAGGAGATTTCGCCACGATCTATTTGCTCAACCGTTATGTGAAAGGCATAGATACCCTTTCCACCTCAGCGGTAGAAATTCTCCAACGTTTTAATCGTTTTCCAACTTGGATGTGGGCCAACCACGAAACGGCTCGCATGGTAGAGTGGCTACGGGATTACAACCAACAACTTCCCAAAAATCAGCAAGTTGGAATCTACGGCATAGACCTGTACGATGAGTGGCGGTCGTACAACGAAGTGATTACACTAGTAAAAAAATACAGTCCCCACCTCTATACCACCCTTTCTAGGTATTACAACTGCTGGCGACCTTATTATGGAGACAGCTGGAATTATGCCTTAGACGTCAACAACGGTACCCAACGGAGTTGTGAAGAAGATCACCTACACGCGTTAGAACTTATCTTAGATAGTTTTCAAACGCAAGCCAGCGATCATCCTCTCTTTTTTTATCTTTTACAAAATGCTTTGGTGGTCAGTAATGCCGAAAAATTTTACCGCGAAGAAATCTCTTATCCCAACTCCCCAAAATCCTGGAATACACGAGTTTTTCACTTTTACCAAACCCTGCTCAATCTTGTAGCTCTCTACGGCCCTGATTCCAAGGGCATCGTTTGGGCACACAATACACACATAGGAGATGCTACCTACTCGGCGATGAATCAACAGCAGCAGCAAAACATCGGGCAGTTGTTACGTGCCGAATGGGGAGAAGATCAGGTTTTTTTGGTTGGTTTTACCACGTACCAAGGTGAAGTATTAGCAGCAAAATCCTGGTCGGGTAAAAGGAAAACACTGAAGATTCCTCCAGCGCAAAAACACAGTTTGGAATACCTGCTCCACCAACAGGGCATTCCTCAGTTTTACCTGATTTTTGAACCCCAAGACCCACCGCAACATCTGTTGGGCAATCGAGCGATAGGAGTGGTTTACCGCCCCCAAAGCGATTACCTACACTATGTTCCTAGCTGGGTTCCGAAAAGATATGATGCCTTATTTTACTTTTACAACACAACACCTTTACAAGTAATCCACCCTTAAACTTTCACAAGAATTGGACTCCTTAGATTTCTTTTTTAGAAAATGTTACTGTTACTTTGCAAATCAATAAAAAAATATGGAATACGCACAGACCATTTTAGAAACCATTGGTAACACTCCACTGGTTAAAATCAATCGGTTGGCTCAGGAAATTCCCGCTTTAGTACTAGCCAAATACGAAACATTTAATCCCGGTAACTCAGTCAAAGACCGTATGGCCCTAAAAATGATTGAAGATGCCGAAGCCGACGGCCGATTACAACCTGGAGGTACCATCGTCGAAGGCACATCCGGTAACACCGGCATGGGTTTGGCTTTAGCTGCTATTGTCAAAGGCTATCGCTTGATTTGTGTTACAACCGATAAACAGAGCAAGGAAAAGTGTGATATTCTTAGAGCGATGGGGAGTGAAGTAATTGTCTGTCCCACGGAGGTAGCCCCCGAAGATCCGCGGTCTTACTATTCGGTATCCAAGAGGTTGGCTGAAGAAATCCCCAACAGCTGGTATGTAAATCAATACGACAATCCTAGTAATAGTTTGGCTCATTACCAAAGTACCGGACCCGAAATATGGCGACAAACTGCCGGTAAAATCACCCATTTTGTAGTGGGTGTAGGTACCGGAGGTACTATTTCGGGGGTGGGCAAGTATTTAAAAGAACAAAATCCCAATATCAAGGTATGGGGTATTGATACCTACGGAAGTGTGTTTAAAAAATACCATGAAACTGGTATTTTTGATGAAAATGAAATTTATCCCTATGTAACCGAAGGTATCGGTGAAGACATACTTCCTAAAAATGTAGATTTTAGTATCATCGACGGTTTTACTAAAGTCAGCGATCAAGACGCGGCGGTATACACCCGCTTATTAGCCAAAGAAGAAGGCATGTTTATCGGTAACTCAGCCGGAGCTGCAATGAAAGGGGTATTACAACTCCAAGAACACTTTGGGCCAAACGATGTGGTAGTAGTACTCTTTCACGATCACGGCAGCCGTTATATAGGGAAAATGTACAACGACGACTGGATGAAAAAAATGGGCTATCCTTTGTAACCACAACCTAGTAAATTTCCACATTTCTAATGAGATATATTGACCCCCACATATTAGAAAAAGCCAATCGCTGGCTCACTCCTTTTTTTGATGCAGACACCCAACTTCGGATTAAAGAACTCATTGCTTACAATAGCGAAGAACTGATGGACAGTTTTTACAAAAGTTTGGAGTTTGGAACCGGAGGAATGCGTGGCATCATGGGCGATGGCGATAATCGGGTCAACAAATATACCTTAGGGCGCAATACCCAGGGTATAGCCAATTACCTCCACCAAAAATTTCCCGAGGAATCTCTAAAAGCGGTCATTGCGTACGATTGCCGTCACAACAGCCAAAAATTAGCAGAAACGGTGGCAGCCGTTTTTTCGGCTAATGGAATTCAGGTATATCTCTACCCCGAATTACGTCCTACTCCACTTTTATCGTTTGCCGTTAGGTATTACAAGTGTCACTGTGGTATTGTGCTCACGGCCTCTCACAATCCGCCGGAGTACAACGGGTACAAGGTATATTGGCGAGACGGTGGCCAGTTAGTTCCCCCGCAAGATCGGGAGATTATCGCCGCCATCGAGCAGGTTAACTACGAAGACATACTGTTTGATGCACAACCCGAACGTATTCAATTACTAGACAGTGCCTCCGAAATCGCTTTCGCGAAAGCGTCAATCACCCACGGCCGGCTATCCCTGAGCGATCAAGCGCGCCAAAACCTAAGTGTGGTCTTTACCCCTTTGCACGGTACAGCCATCACACTAGTCCCTCAAGTATTACAACAAGCGGGCTATACTCAAGTGCATTTGGTAGAAGAACAAACCACTCCCGATGGCAATTTCTCAACCGTTATTTCACCCAATCCGGAAGAACCCGAAGCCTTAGAAAAAGCCCTACAATTGGCTGAAAAAATCCAGGCCGACTTAGTCATAGGAACCGACCCCGATAGCGACCGATTGGGGATAGCCGTAAGAAATCAGCAAGGTGCGTTACAACTTCTTAATGGCAACCAAACCATGGTACTGATGACCGCGTTTTTGTTGGAATACCGCAAAAAAAATAACTCTCTACCTAAAAATAGCTTTATTGCGACCACCTTAGTATCCACACCGATGATGAAAAATATCGCCGAATACTACGGTGTTGAACTCAAAGAGAGCCTCACCGGTTTTAAATGGATTGCCAAAATGATTCAGGACCACCCGGAACAAAATTTTATCGGGGGTGGTGAAGAAAGTTATGGCTATTTGGTAGGAGATTTTGTTCGAGACAAAGATGCCATTACTGCCAGCCTATTGGCCTGTGAAATAAGTGCCTATTGTAAGTCTCAAGGGCTAACCGTTCCCCAATATTTAGAAAAACTCTATCTTCGCCACGGTTATTTTAAAGAAGATTTAGTATCGCTGACTAAGAAAGGTCGCGCCGGTGCCGAACAAATTGAAAAAATAATGTATCATTGGCGTCACCAACCTCCTCAGGAAATAGGCGGACAAAAAACGGTGCGTATCGAAGATTATTTAACCGCTACTGCCCTTCAAACAAAGACTGGCAAAACAGAATCTTTGACCTTGCCCACCTCCAATGTACTGGTGTTTTATTTGGAAGATCACACCAAAATTTGTATTCGTCCCAGCGGAACCGAACCCAAGATAAAATTTTATATCAGTGTGCAGCAGCGACTAGAAAATCTGGATTTATTAGAAGAAGTTGGTAAGCAATTGGATGAAAAAATAGTGCGAATAAAAAAAGACTTGGAACTTTAAGGTTTTATTCAGTGACTACGCGTTTATCGACGTAATCACAATTCATAAGTCGTAGTATTCCCATATAGTTTAAGTTAAATTCTACGAGACTTCCCACTTGGTATTTTTGGTGCTCTTCGCCCAAATCAACCACCATCATATCCGAGCTGGAACCTACAATTTTTATATGGTCTTCTACCGGAAATATATTTTTTTCATCTACATCCAATAAGCCGATATCTATAATTGCTCGGTAAGAACTAAAATCTTCAGGAGGTGTTTCCTGTTGAAATTGTTCACCGGTAAGGTTAGTTCCCAAACTTCCATCCGGAATATTAGGTTTTTCTCTAAGTTCTATAATTTCGGCATAGAGTTTAAAAACATCTTGGTACATATGCGGATTGGGTTGATCATTATACACATCGGTACCTAAATACAGGGTTTCTCCCACTCGAAAGTGATTAACTCCTTGAGGGAGTAGTTCTTTTTCAATCAGTGGAATGGTTACCGAAGTTCCTCCGGTGATATAGGGTATTTGGCGATTAAACTTCGCTTCAATCAGTTGTTCGTACAAACACAGTTGGATTAATTTATCCTGACTGGGCAGTACGCCATACATACAGTTTAAGTTGGTTCCAATGCCGGTCACTTGAATATTAGGTAAACGAAACACTTGTTGGTAGAAATCAATAAATTCTTCCCGCATAACCCCTTCTCGCAATTCGCCTAACTCAATCATAATAATCACTTTGTGCAGTTTGTTTTGACGTGCGGCTTCGTCCGAAATCATCTTAATAGTTTCGTATTCGGTATTAAAACTGGCATCTGCATAGCGCACCATACTAGGAATATACCTTTTAGCCGGTGGTTTTATAAAAACTGTTTCGATTTGACTATCCAGTGATTTAATAATTTTAAGATTGGTAATGCGGCTATCGCAAATCTGGGATACTCCCAAGTCAATCAATTCCTTGATATAGGTTTTAGAACCACAAAGAACTTTAGAAACTATACCCCACTCGATGTTATTATCTTTAAAAAGGGTATCTAGATAGCGGTAATTATGTTGAAGTTTTTTTCTATTAAGAGTGATAAAAGCCATATCTACTTATTCAATCGCATTTCGAGATATTTGTGCGTAAAGCCCAATTTTTCGTAAAGGCGTTTGGCCGGATTTTCGGGTTCTACATGCAGGGCGATATTTCCCGGAGTATGATTAACAGCCATTTGCATCAATTTTTTACCGATTCCTTTGCCTCGGTATTCTTGATGAGTAGCAATGTATACCAAAATGTTTTCAGGAATATAACCAGTCATCCCCGTTTTATTGAGTACTACCGCTCCCACGATTCGATGGTTTTGAAGGGCAGTTATTAAAGCACCTCCGGGACTTTGATTGCGTCCTCGAGCGTAGTCAACTGCTTTTTGAATATCGTGCATGGCATCGCCATATGGAACCAAGTGCTGGTGTAAAAAACTAACAATTTTATTCTCTAAATGCGAAGGAATCTCGGTATTACTTTGGTAATAGTTGTAAATAATCATTGGTAATTATCAAATTAATTAAACAAAATGTAGGTGTACCAAATACCCAACGGGAGAGGGTTACAGAAAATATTTTCGTTTAGAAAAAAGGCAAGACTATAAGAAAAACCCTGATAAGTATTTGGATAAACAGGGTACAAAGATACCGAAAAGCATCCAAGGATTAAAATCAATAGAGCAAAATCCCCCGGAAATGGACCGATTTTTAGTTAAAAATTGTGTTAAATTTTTTATTTAAGATTCTGATAATAAGCTGTTAAAAAACTGTACTCACTACCTCTTTTTAGAAGCCAATGGAAACTTCATTTTGTAATCAATAAATATTTTTCCTTTGGATATATTTTCTAAACGACCTTTAAGCAATTTTTTACGAAGTGATGACAATTTATCGGTAAATAAAACACCTTCAATATGATCGTATTCATGTTGTATTACTCGGGCTGCCATGCCTTCAAAAACTTCGGTATGTTTTTGAAACTGGGCATCGTAATACTCGATTTTTACGGTCGACTTTCGAAAAACATCTTCACGTACTTCGGGAATACTCAAACACCCTTCGTTAAATGCCCATTCATGGCCGGTTTCTTCAATAATTTGGGCATTGATAAATACCTTTTTAAAGTTTTGTAAAAACTCTTGTTCCTCGGCAGTAATGTTTTTTTCCTTGGCAAAGGGAGCTGTATCAATAACAAACAAGCGGATGGACAAACCTATCTGAGGTGCTGCCAAACCAACACCATAGGCATTGTACATAGTTTCAAACATATTCTCTATGAGTTGATCAAGCTCCGGATAATCTGGAGTGATTTCAGCAGCTTTTTTTTTGAGAATGGGATCGCCGTAGGCTACAATAGGTAAAATCATACAAAATAGTATTAGTTAATGATACAGATAGTCTTGTAATATTAGGGTAGCACTTATTTGGTCGATAAGAGCTTTGTTACGCCGTTGTTTTTTTTTCATTCCACTATCGAGCATCGACTGAAAAGCTATTTTGGAAGTATATCTTTCATCGACACGATGTATCGGAATAAGGGGAAATTCGGTTGTTAATTGTTCTATAAAAACCAAAATTTCGGATTCTATCTCAGAAGGAGTATTGTCTTTTTGTAAGGGTTGCCCGACAACAAATAACGACACTTTTTCTTGGGCTAAGTACTCTTTTAAAAACGGGAGTAATTGATGCGTATCCACGGTAGTTAGACCGGAAGCAATCAGCTGCAATTCATCGGTAACGGCAATGCCGGTACGTTTTTTTCCGTAATCTATTGCGAGTATTCTTGCCATAGTGATTGCTCTCCGTAAAATAGCGTTTGCAAATATACGTAAATCCTCAATTTTGTGAGAGTTTGCGTGAGGGATTGCAACGAAAAGCCCGGAGCGTGGAGCGAGGACTTGTAGTGGAAAGCCCGACGGGGCGATCACAACCAAGATTTGAATACAGCATGAAACGTGAAAAAAGATCGCCCCGGCACGCCCAAAATCAAAAAATTACGTAGCTCCAACAGGATTGCTATTGTAACAAAAAAAAATTATCTTTGAAAGTAAACTTCAGACGATGGCGTACCACAATGATTTGGGAAAGATGGGTGAAGAACTGGCTGCCAACTATTTACAACAGCAAGGGTATCACATTTTAGCACGTAACTATAAATTTCAACAAGCCGAAATTGACTTGATAGCCCGGCAGGGTGATTTGATGGTTTGTGTGGAAGTAAAAACCCGAAACTCCGATTTTTTTGGTGATCCTCAGAGCTTTGTTACCCCTGGAAAAATCAAGCAATTAGTCAAAGCCATGAACCATTTCCTAGAGGAAAACGACATTGAATTGGAAACCCGGTTTGATATCGTGGCGGTTCTTAAAAACCATACCATGGAGGAGATTACGCACTTTCCCGATGCGTTTTATTTTTTTTAAAATAGTCCGTGAATTTCAGCATCAATCCGATTAATAATAGTTCCTAAATCTTCAGGGTTATCTACAAAATTAAGCTGGTCAACATCGACAATTAAGAGTTTTCCTTTGGTGTACGTCTGGGCCCAAGCTTCATAGCGTTCGTTCAGGCGACTTAAATAATCGATACTGATACTGGTTTCGTACTCTCTGCCCCGTTTGTGAATTTGGGAAACCAAATTGGGAACAGAACTACGCAGATAAATAATTAAATCGGGGCTTTCAATGAGTTCTTCAAGCAGGTGAAATAGCGAGCGGTAATTTTCAAAATCCCGGTTGGTCATCAAGCCCATTGCATGAAGGTTGGGAGCAAAGATATAGGCATCTTCGTATATGGTACGATCTTGAATAAAATTCTTTTTGCTGTTACGAATGTTGACTATCTGACGAAAACGGCTGTTGAGAAAATAAATTTGTAAGTTGAAAGACCAACGTTCCATTTGATGGTAAAAATCGTCTAAATAAGGATTGTCATCCACTTCTTCATAATGAGCTTGCCATCGGTAGTGTTTGGCTAACAATCGTGTGAGTGTGGTCTTTCCAGAGCCGATATTTCCGGCTATTGCAATGTGCATAATGGGAATTTCAATTTAGTGTTAGTTTTATTTTATAGAGAAATTTTCCATCGTAAAGATACAGTAAATCTTGAGTGAGATACAAATCTTTTACGGCTATATCGTTAAAATTGAAAATCCGCGGGTTTCTATCTTCCGGTAAGATAATTACTTGATCGTTTACCAAGAGTACAATTTTATTTTGATCGATATCAAACTTTTGAATACCCGTATTTTCGATTCGCTCAATCAGGCTACCATAACTGTTATATCCTCGCAAGCTCGTTTGAGTCAATACATAACAATAATTAAAATTACTTTTTTGCAACAGGTAAGGTTCGGCAATTGAACCGGATAAAACCAAATGATTTTTGTTGATATAATTAAATAATTCCAATTGTTGGGTATCTTGATTAAATATCCAGATGCGGTTATCATTGGCTGCAGAAGCACCGGCTACATTGAGATAAGGTGGGGTCAAAACAAAATTAACACGTTGAATTTCGGAAAGTTTGTTATCTAAAACAACCACCGTTTGAGCATCCGGATAAAAAACAATAATTTTTAATGGGTTTAATATATCTACAAAACCCATTTTCCCCAATTGAAAATCTTGGTAGTTAAAGCGTTCGTCTGCTGTTTTTTTATACAACACATTGTCGGCCATATAAAACCAAGCCCCTTGGGTATCTACTCCAATAAATGAATGGGCTACAAGGGGTGTCTTCTCGATGATTTCGAAAGTATTTTCTTGGGAAAACAAGCCATTACAGAGGATAAGAAATAAAAAACAAATTGCTTTTTTCATATCCAAGCAAGTTAATAATTTTTTTAATACTGCTAAAGTTTCGACTATAAAGCTTCTCAAAAAGAGTACCTTTGTAGTCTAAAAAAGTGGTCCTATGACTCCACATAAAGCAGGTTTTGTGAACATTATCGGGAATCCTAATGTAGGTAAATCTACCCTTTTAAATGCGTGGGTAGGAGAGCGATTATCAATTATAACCCACAAAGCACAAACTACTCGCCACCGGATATTGGGCATCGTTAATCACCCTGATTATCAGTTGATATTTAGCGACACACCGGGTATCATACAACCCAAATACGAGTTACAAAGTTCGATGATGAATTTTGTAAAATCAGCTTTGGAGGATGCTGACATACTGGTGTATTTGGTTGAAATAGGCGAAAAAGAACTCAAGGACGAAGGATTTTTCCAAAAAATTGTACAGGCCGAGGTCCCAGTCCTCTTACTCATCAACAAAATTGACCTCAGCAATCAAGAACAATTAGAAAACCAAGTAGCTTATTGGAAAAACCGGGTGCCCAATGCCGAAATATATCCAATTTCAGCTCAAGAACAATTTCAAACCCAACTGGTTTTTGACCGACTTGTGGAATTATTACCCGAATCACCACCTTTTTTTCCCAAAGACCAACTAACCGACAAGCCCGAGCGCTTTTTTGTTAATGAAACCTTACGGGAAAAAATTTTGATTCAATTTAAAAAGGAAATACCCTACAGTGTAGAGGTTGAAACAGAATCTTTTGAAGAAGACGAGCAGTTAATCCGCATCCGATCGGTAATTTTGGTAGAGCGCGATTCACAAAAGGGGATTATCATTGGTCATAAAGGACAAGCACTCAAGTGGGTGGGTATTGAAGCTCGCAAAGATTTGGAATTGTTTTTTGACAAGCAAATTCATTTAGAACTGTATGTGAAAGTTGCTAAAAACTGGCGTAGTGACGAACGCCAATTACGTCGGTTTGGTTACAAAGAATAAGCCGCCTTTTTTCGTTAAGAATAAAAGACGGCTTAAAGAATCACTCCATGAGAATTACTATTTACTGCCACTAACTTTAGCAGCTTGCTTGACCTCTTTAAAATTAGGCTTGATTATGGTCGGCGTTTTTTCGGTATCCGCCATTTCAAATACCCGCTGTAAAAGTTCGGTTTCATTTTTAAAAAGCGATTTTTTAAACTCTTGCATCTGATTCTCAATACTTTCACGAACTAGCTTTTTAAATTCACTGGTCACCGATAAGTTAAAATACTTTTTGTACAGAAAAATATGATTGGAAATCGTCACTTTGTCGTCTTCGATACAAATAAATATTTGATTTTCATCATCGATGATGAAATACTCGTCTGATATAGGAGAAATCAGCTTTTTCACGGCCTCCTTGTCCGCATATCTATGAATGATATCCCGGACATATTTCACATCTTCTGGGAGCTGTTTTTTCTTAAATCTAAACATTTTTTGGTGTTTTTAAGTGTTAATTATCATATAGAATTCAAAAGGTGTGCCAAAAATGCAATAATTTAATATTCAAATACTTAAATAGTGTGGGGAATTTTGAATTGTGCTTTAACTAAACAAATTGTTTCTAAAATAACCCAAAAAGGGAGCGGTCAAGTGTAGCTGATAAAGAATGCCCAGTAGGAAGGTTTCTTTAATGAGAATTTCATCGTATATTTGCATTTAGAATGTTTCTAATTAAGTAAATGAAAATCCAAAAGAGTGAAATTTTAGCCGCTTTGGACACCATCACCCTGCCGGGTGAGGGACAAAGTATGACTGCCAGTGGAGCCATACAAAACGTGGTCACCTTTGGTGAAGAGGTAGTGGTAGATGTAGTACTCCAAACACCGGCTTTACACATCAAAAAACGTGCTGAGGCCGACATTATCCAGGTGATTCACCAAAAAGTAAATCCCAACGCCCAAGTGAAGGTCAACATTCATGTTCAAGCTTCTGACAAACCTAAGATTAAGGGCAAAGCCATTCCGGGCATCCACAATATAATAGCCATTGCTTCGGGTAAGGGCGGCGTCGGAAAATCAACCGTAACGGCCAATTTGGCTGTGTCCTTAGCAAAAATGGGATTTAAAGTAGGCGTATTAGACGCCGATATTTACGGTCCCTCAATCCCCATGATGTTTGACGTAGCTTTAGAACGGCCTCGATCGGTACAAGTCGATGGGAAGTCCAAAATGCAACCTATTGAAAATTATGGTGTACAGGTACTGTCTATCGGTTTTTTTACCCAACCCAACCAAGCAGTTATTTGGCGCGGACCAATGGCTGCCAAGGCATTAAATCAGTTGATTTTTGACGCTAATTGGGGAGAATTGGATTTTATGTTACTCGACCTACCTCCGGGAACCGGCGATATACATTTGTCGATTATGCAATCACTGCCAATTACCGGAGCAGTAATCGTAAGTACTCCGCAACCAGTAGCCCTAGCCGATGCACGAAAAGGAGTGGCTATGTTTCGACAAGAAACCATCGATGTCCCCGTACTAGGAATCATTGAGAATATGGCCTATTTTACACCGGCCGAATTACCCGATAACAAATACTATATATTCGGCAAGGAAGGAGCTCAACACTTAGCCGAAGATTTGGACATACCTTTCCTCGGGGAAATTCCCTTAGTGCAAAGCATACGCGAAGCAGGTGATGTCGGAAGACCGGCCGCCATGCAGACCCACACTCCATTAGAGAGTGCTTTTGAAGAACTCACTCGTCGGGTAGTTGAACAAACCGTTAAACGCAACCAAAGCCTCCCTCCTACTCAAGCCATTAAAATTACTACCATGGCCGGATGTAGTGCGGTAAAATAATCTGTATAAACATTCAACCTAAAAAAAATGACCGTCGAAGAACTTAAATTAAATGTCGAAAAAGCGCTGGATGAGATTCGTCCCTTTTTACAAAGTGATGGTGGAGATATTTCGCTCATCGAATTAACTGACAAAGAAGTAACTGTGCAATTGGAGGGTAACTGTGTCAGCTGTCATATCAACCAAATGACCCTAAAAAGTGGTGTGGAGTTGACTATCAAAAAATATGCGCCACAGATTGAAAGAGTTATTAATAGGGAAGTGGGTAATGCTCGTTCCTATTCGTAAAAGTGCTTTTAACATTGTTCAAATCTTGTATTCTCCATGATTAAAACCGATATACTCATAATAGGTGCTGGTCCTACCGGGCTTTTTACGGTGTTTGAAGCCGGTTTACTCAAACTTAAATGCCATTTGATAGACCCTCTTCCGCAACCGGGCGGTCAATTGGCGGAGTTATACCCCAAAAAACCGATTTACGACATACCCGGATTTCCCGAAATCCTAGCCGGTGACTTGGTTAATAATTTGATGGAACAAATCAAACCTTTTCAACCCGGGTTTACGCTCAACGAGCGGGCCGAAACTATTGATCGCTTAGACGACGGCACCTTTGTTGTGACGACCAATCGAGGAAGCCAACACCATGCCCCCATCGTAGCAATTGCTGGTGGGCTGGGCAGTTTTGAACCTCGTAAACCCCAACTGGATAATCTCGATTTTTACGAAGAAAACGGTGTCGAATATTTTATACGACAGCCCGAACAGTTTCGAAATAAAAAAGTTATCATCGCCGGTGGAGGAGATTCTGCCTTAGACTGGGCCATTTACTTATCTGAGATGGCTGCTGAACTCACCTTGGTACATCGACGAAATGAATTCAGAGGGGCGTTGGATTCAGTGGAAAAAGTACAAGAACTCAAGCGACTCGGAAAAATCGATCTCATTACACCCGCTGAAATTACACAACTACACGGTAGGGACCGTTTGGAAGCCGTGACCATTACTACTTTTGATCAAAACAATCCCGCTACACAAACACTCAAAGAAACCGATTTTTTTATTCCTCTTTTTGGCCTTACACCTAAATTAGGTCCCATAGCCGATTGGGGTTTAGAGATTGAAAAAAACGCTATCAAAGTGGATAACACCTTGGATTACCAAACCAATATACCCGGAATATACGCCATTGGGGATATTAATACTTATCCGGGTAAATTAAAACTCATCCTCTGTGGTTTTCACGAAGCTACCCTGATGTGCCAAAGTGCCTACCAACGTATTTTTCCGGATAAGAAATACGTGTTAAAATACACCACTGTCGGTGGCATCGACGGTTTTGATGGAAGTCGCAAAGAAGCTCCGAAAGCCGTGGTAAAAGCGATTGAATAGGTTTTAACAAAACCTTTTTATCAGGTTTGGGTATTTTATACCTTTGCAAAAATTTTTTCCATGACCGACATCACTCTCGTAATCACCGACCGGGAAGGAGTTACCCATCAGGTAACGGCACCCACCGATATGAATATGAATATCATGGAGGTGGTGCGGATGTACGAATTGGCTCCGGAGGGAACGATCGGAATTTGTGGAGGCATGGCCATGTGTGCTTCATGTCAGTGTTATATCGAAAGTGACCACCCGCTTCCCGAAAAACAACCCGACGAAGAAGCTATGCTGTGGGAAGCTCCCAATCTTCAAGACAACAGCCGATTAGGCTGTCAAATACCCGTTACTACCAACTTAGACGGCCTCAGACTTACGTTAGCTCCGGAGCTTTAGTGGTTTATACTGCTTGCTTTTTAAAAAAGCATAGAATAGTGTTTTTTTAAAGATATTCTTACTCTAAATGATTTTGTTAACAAACTGAAAATTTATCACTAAAATTTAATTTTATACAGGATTTTTCCTGTTTTTCACTTTATTCTTTGGCTAAACCGGTGGTTTTCACTAACTTTATGCATCCAACCACAAAACTTATTGCCATGAACACCGAACACCGTCTCCGCATACGCGGAGATTACGAACAGGTTACACCTTGTCCTGACTTTTTTATTGCTGAGTAATACCATGCTGTTTTTTTCGCAAAACAGGCAGGATTATTATATAGAGATTGATTCGCTACACACTTTTAACATACTTTCCACAACGGTTAACCAAGACGAAACTCTTACCTTTGAGTTAGACAGTAACAGTAGTTTTGAAGATTTTTTAAACGCACAGGATATTTACGCTTTTGAAAAAGCATTCCCTACGGCAGTAACACCCCGATTACAGAGAGTTTATTTAGTAACATTTAGCGATTTAAATAATATAAATTCTTTTTTGGCAAGACCGGAGATTGTATATGCCATTGAATATGAAGAACCTGTTTTAGCAACTATAGATGATTTGTCTCCCCAATACTATCCTGATGATTTTATGGATTATTTTGAAGATTTTCCCAATTCTGAACTTATGTTAATACGAGCTCCTTGGGCATGGACAATTACAAAGGGAAACCCAAACATTTATATTGGAATATCAGATACAAAATTTGACTTGAATCATGAGGAGTTAGTAAATAAAGTAGTGTTAAATTTCAATCCCGGAACATCCACAGAATTTCATGGAACACAGGTGGCAAGCATTGCTGCTGGAAATACTAATAACAACGAAGGTATAGCAAGTATAGGTTATAATACCAAGTTAGTTACTCAAAAAATGGGTATGAACTATCTTTTACAATTGGCACAAGTTCCCGGAGTTAAAGTCATAAATTGTAGTTGGTACAATGGTGGATGTACATATAATGAACACCATGATGATTTAATGCGAGAAATTTTAAATATACATGATGTCTTAGTTGTGGCATCTGCTGGGAATGGCAATTACAAACCTGCATGCGATGGTGATTACCACGCTTATCGCTATCCTGCTTCATATGAAAGTGTATTATCAGTAACCGGTGTAGGAAACAGGTATTCCATAGGATATAATCATAATCTTCCTGATCCTGTTAATGGAGGTTTTTATGTTGACAGGTCATGGTTGGATGTTCATTTATTGAGACCTCATATTCCATCCAATACTTATGCACTTACTCACAACGACAAAGTCAATGTCAGTGCCCCCGGCCATTTGGTATTGATGGCTACAGATAATTATGATGTTTACCCCTCCGGTTATCGGGTAGGTACAGGCACTTCTCAATCTGCCCCGATGACCGCCAGGCTTGCTGCCTTAGTGTTTGCCGCCAACCCCGATTTAACTGCTCCACAAGTAAAAGATATTATAGAATCTACTACCGACTATATCTACCATATACCCTATAATCAACCCTATATCGGTTTATTAGGTACTGGGCGTATCAATGCTTTCCGTGCTGTGATGAAAGCTCATTGTATGACCCCGGGTGCCAGTATAAACCCGCAATTGGATTTGCTGGTGCGTAATTCCCTGAATGATTTTGGAGTAGAACCGGATAATGAAACAGGACAAGTGTATTGGAATAGTCCAGATATATGGGTACGCAACCAGCAAGATGGTACGTATATTTATGACCATCAAAACCCCGAATACAGCCCTACAAATCCTAATTATATTTATGTACGGGTTACTAATAAAAGCTGTGTTACTTCATCAGGAGATGATATTTTAGAATTGTATTGGGCAAAAGCCAACACTTCCTTAAACTGGCCGGACTATTGGGACGGCTCAATAGTTGTAAACGGCGTACCTATGGGTGGACAAATAATACCTGCATCTATTCCTAATATCCCGGTTCTTGAACTTGGACAAGAGGCCATTATTGAAATTCCATGGATGGTGCCTAACCCCGATGATTATATCGGCATCAATGAAAATCCTTGGCATTTTTGTCTGTTAGCCCGTATCGTTTCTACTGACGATCCAATAAGTTATACTGAGGTTGCCAGTATTGCACAAAATGTTAAGAAAAATAACAACTTGGGATGGAAAAACACTACTATTGTTAATCTTATACCCGACATGATTTCTAATAAAGGTGGCGTAGTGGGAGTTTCTAATCCTTTTAACGAAAGTAAAACTTTTAAATTAGAGTTTTTTGCTGAACCCAATGAGAGTGGCAAACCCATTTATGAAGAAGCCGAGGTGGGTGTAGTAATGGATAGTTTATTAAGAGCTGCTTGGATAGCCGGAGGTGGTCAGGGTAGTAATTATGTATTTCCCACTGCATCAAATCCCCGGTTTGTGGCTTCGGGAGACAATATGGTTTTAGATAACATCACATTACCAGCTGGTGCTTACACAACTATGGAAGTTAATTTTAATTTTCTCATAAGTGAATTAACCCCAAAAAGAAAATTTACCTACCATGTTGTATTAAAAGATTCCTCCACAGACAGCATTATAGGAGGTGAAACGTATGTTATACATAAACAACCCAGGCCTTCTTTTGATGCTATGGCAGGTAATAACGAAACTATCGATAAAAACCAGTCGGTTACACTCTATGCAGATCCTATCAACGAAAATGCAGTTTATAACTGGTACGACCCCGACGGCAACCTGATTTATACCGGGCTTGACCCCACTGTATCACCCATGATAACCACTACATATAAATTAGAAGTAATTACCGAAACCGACGGTTTTAAGGATTATGACGAAGTAACCGTCAACGTAAATCCGTACCAGATACAGAGCATGATACCCAATCCTGCAAACAGCCAACTAACAATTACCTACGATGTGGCAGGGGTTAACTCGGCTTATGTTATGCTGGTAAACCAAACCACAAGCAACTCTGATAACTATATACTTGATAGCGAAGAAACATCGGTTACCATAGATGTATCTAACTATCCCATAGGGCTATACTCTGTTGTTTTGGTTGTAAACGGTGAGATACAGAGTTCAAAAAATTTATCTATCAATCACTAAAAAACAATAATTATGAAAAAAATATTTATACTGATAGCCTTTTTACTGGCAGTAAAAAGTTATTCACAACATCCGGAATTATTAGATACGGAATGGCATTTGCATAAAATAGTTATCGGAGGAAATGATATTTACCCACCAAATGTTGAAATTGAACCGGAAAAAGGAATGGCATTTTTTTATGAAGATAAGTTAATTACCTATTTCTGTGATGGTCTGGATGTTAGTATAACCTACTATTCTGAGGATAAATTTTTACTTGAAGATGATGGAATTACAACAATTGGAGTTTGTGCAGTTGAAGAAAATACTACATTTAACGTGCAATATTTTTCTGTTATTTATTATAGTCATAATATTTTAATTTCATATAATATTACTACTGATTCAGAAGGTAATAAATTATTGGTAATAATAAACCCAAACAATGACGAAGCTCACTATGGTAATGCCCCACTATCTGTTACCGAGTTTTCCCAAACACAACTTACACTTTACCCAAATCCTGTAACGGGTGTCTTATATATTAATAGTTTGGATGTCATAAATACAATTTCGGTTTTTGATATTTATGGTAAAGCGGTAAAAACAGTCAGTGGTCTAAATAATAATTCATCAGAAATAGACCTAAGCCATTTACAAAGCGGTGTGTATTTTATAAAAGTACAAACTGTAGATAATCGGTTGCAGATACGTAGTTTTATTAAAAGATAACCGATTTTAAGTGCCAAATTAAAAGTGTCAAATTTCAAATTCCAATGCCTACTATTTAAATTTTGTTTTTGGAATTTATTCTCATAAAAAAAGAATCAACATATTTTTGGCAAAATATATTTATTAAGCAAGTTAATCGTAAATTCGCTCTATGATTTTACTCACAGGAGCCACCGGTTTAACCGGCAGTCACTTACTTTATTTTTTGCTTGAAAAAGGCAAAAAAGTTCGGGCTCTGTACCGTTCCGTAGAGAAAAAAGAACGAGTCAAAAATATTTTTTCATTATTTACCGACCAAGTCGAATACTATTTCAATCAAATAGACTGGGTGATGGCAGACTTGACAGATATCCCGGCACTTACCCTTGCATTTAAAGATATTGAAGAAGTGTACCACACAGCTGCCTACGTCAGTTTTAATCCCAAAGACCAACACCAACTTCAGAAATCGACCGTAGAGGGAACCGCCAATGTAGTCAATCTCAGTCTGTCGGAAGGGGTAAAAAAGTTTTGCCATATTAGTAGTATCGCTACCTTAAGTAAATTGCCTCATCAGCCCATTACGGAAGAAAATTATTGGAATCCTGACGAGGAAAACAATCTGTACTCCCTAGCCAAATATGCTGCCGAGATGGAAGTATGGCGAGGTATGGAGGAAGGTCTTCAAGTAGTGATAGTCAATCCCGGGCTAATTTTGGGAAGTGGATTTTGGGATTCGGGTACCAGTTTGATTATTCAAAAAATAGCCCGAGGGGTTTCTTTTTTCCCTACCGGGAAAATAGGTTGGATCGATGTTATCGATGTGGCTGAAATATGTATATTGTTGATGGACAAAAACCACTTTGGGCACAGATATATTTTGGTTTCTGAAAACCAATCCTACCGAGATTTTATGAATCAAGTAGCTCTGTTTTTAAATCAATCTCCTCCCACCCGACCCCTGCATCCCTGGCAACTTCACATATTGCGAATGGGAGATAAGCTTCGTTCTTGGGTAACCGGAAAACCTCGTCAGCTCTTTACTAGTACGGTGCGTTCTATGAGTAAGCAACAAGAATACAGCAATCAAAAATTGATTGAAAAAACCAACTATTCGTTTATTCCCTGGGAGCAAACCTTACATCGAATATGTAGGGATTTTAATGCATCGCTTCGAGATTAAGAGAGTCTCGGACACGCTTTTGTAATGAATCGGTGACAGTTTCAGGTTCCGTAGTTTGATTAATCTGATTTTCGATTTCTTTTTTCTTGGTTTCTAATTTCTCTTGTACCCGTAGGTGGATATCCATATATTTTTGAATATCGGCCCCATAATAACTGTTACTTTCTACAAACTGAACACTATCGATTCCAAATTTTTGATATATCATTTCTTCCGGACTCATACCGGTACGTTGTAAAACCGCCCGATAATTGGCCTTGGCCGCATTAAATAGATAAATTTCTGTAAAGATGTCCACCATTTGATCTTCCGGAATCAAATGTTCCGGTTTACTCGGACGCTCTATCTTTTGACAGGCCGCCAATAGGACAAGTACACAAAAGCATATTAGTTGTTTCATCCGTTGGATGGTTAGATAATTCTATTAGCGATCAAATTCCAAAGGCTTTACTTCGGGTTTTTTTAAGAAATTAAAATTCTTATAAGCCAATTGTCCATTGACAAAGGTATGTGTTATTCTGGATTTAAAATTAACACCTTCAAAAGGCGACCAGCCACATTTGTAAAAAATATTATCGGTTTTAACGGTCCAAGGAGCATTTAAATCTACCAATACCAAGTCGGCATAATACCCCTTTTGGATAAAACCGCGATTTTTGATTTGAAATAAAATAGCCGGATTGTGACAGGCTTTTTCGACTATTTTTTCCAAACTAATCATCCCTTTGTGATAACATTCTAGCAAAGCAGGTAATGCATGTTGTACCAAAGGCCCTCCCGAGGGTGCAGAGAGATATTTTTGTTCTTTTTCTTCTCGAGTATGGGGGGCGTGATCGGTTGCAATTACATCAATTCGATCGTCTAATAAGGCTTCCCACAAACCGTTGCGATCCTGTTCTGTTTTTATCGCGGGATTCCATTTGATAAAATTTCCTTTGGTAGCATAATCTCGGTCTGAAAACCAAAGATGATGTACACATACTTCGGCCGTTATTTTTTTGTTTTTCAAAGGAATTTTATTAGAAAAAAGCCGAGTCTCTTTCGCCGTAGAAACATGGAATACATGCAATCTTGCCCCAGTTTTTTTGGCCAAAGCAATCGCTTTTGAGGAAGAGAGATAACAGGCTTTTTCACTTCGAATCAGCGGATGCTTTTCGATGGGTATTTCGTCACCATATTCTTGTTGTGCAGCTGCTAAATTTGATTTAATTGTAGTTTCATCCTCACAGTGGGCAGCGATTAATACTTTCGCTTTAGCGAAAATCTCTTCCAAAATCACCGGATCTTCCACCAACATATTTCCGGTCGAAGACCCTAGAAACAATTTCAGTGCAGCTACTCTTTTGGGGTCAATTTTAAGAATTTCATCCAAATTATCATTGGTCCCCCCGAGCATAAACGAATAGTTGGTCCAAGAGGTTTGTTGTGCTATGTCAAATTTTTCATTCAATGCCGCTATCGTAGTGGTTTGGGGTTGGGTATTGGGCATTTCTATATAAGAGGTAATGCCCCCGGCAAGCGCCGCCCGAGATTCTGAGGCGATGTCGGCTTTATGGGTCAAGCCGGGTTCTCTAAAATGCACCTGATCATCGATCATACCGGGTAAGAGGTATTTGCCCTCGGCATCTACCCGTAGGGTATCAGGCGACTTCACACTGATATTCTCAGCCACCTCTAGGATGATTCCATTTTCGATATATACATCCCCTTGACTGATAGAACCCGCATTTACTATTTGGGCATTTTTAATTAAAACCGAGGTCATTGACGGTACTTTTTCTTGTGAAACATACTTTTCCATTTCATAGCAATAACACCAAATACAGCTTCTGAAATAATTCCTTTACTCATTTTTGACTGACCTTTGGTACGATCGGTAAAGATGATGGGGATTTCAGTTATTTTAAATTGGTGCAAATAGGATTTAAATTTCATTTCTATTTGAAAGGCATAACCTACAAATTGAATTTGATCTAAATTGATTTTTTCCAACACTTCACGACGGTAACAAATAAACCCGGAGGTGGTGTCGTGTATGGGCATACCGGTAATCCAACGAACATATTTAGAAGCCCCCCAGGATAAAATTACCCGACTAATCGGCCAATTGACCACGTTAACTCCGGTAATATAGCGCGAACCGATGGCTACATCAAATCCGTGTCGGTCACAGGCATTGTGCAAGCGAATCAAATCGTTGGGGTTGTGCGAAAAATCCGCATCCATTTCAAAAATAAACTGATAAGACCGTTGTAATGCCCATCGAAAACCCGCGATATAAGCAATTCCTAATCCTTCTTTCTTAGCCCGCTGAAGTAAAAACAACTGATCGGTATAACGCTCCATCAACTGTTGAACTACTTGAGCCGTACCGTCCGGTGATTGGTCATCTACTATTAAAATATGAAACTTTCGGGGCAATGAAAAAACGGTTTTTACTATTTTTTCAATGTTCTCAATTTCGTTGTATGTGGGTATAATTACAAGCGATTCTGACATCACCGAAGTTTATTTACTGCAAAGGTACTTATTTTTAGATACAGGATGTTTAAGGTTGTGCTAGTTTATTTTAGTTTTGTAGTATGGAAAGCATATTGAGAGAGCCGGTAATCCCTCCTTGGATTCCTATTTTATTGGTAGGTTGTTTGGCTTTGGCTGCCATGGCTAAACTTATTGACCACAAGAGATTTGACGAGTTTATATTGTTGCCTTTTACCAATAAATATTTTAAAGTAAGCGGTAAAGATCGCAACATCTTTACCCCTTTTAATATGTTCCTCTTTGGGCTTCAAACCTTGTCGTTTTCCATATTTTTGTTTTATGCTGTCCAATTGCAACAGCCGCAGCCTAATTTTTATGACGGATTTCTATTTGTCCGAATTCTCGGGTTTTTAGTACTTTTTATCGTTATCAAATTTTATGTAGAAAAAATCACCGCACATCTTTTTTCTATTGAAAACACCGTAGACACCTATTTGTATTACAAGTTATCTCATAAAAATTGGTTAGGATTGTTTTTGGTTCCGTTTAATTTTTTGGTTTTTTACACTTTTAGAAACCAGTTGAGTTTTTTTGTTATCGTGGTGATGATCACGCTGTTAATCAACTTATTTTTACTGTTTTACGTATATCGGGAGCACCAAAAAACTATAGTTAACAATATATTCTATTTTATTTTATATCTTTGCACCCTCGAAATTTTTTCGTATTATTTACTCTACCAATTATTAGTAAATTGATTTTGAGAACATTGATTAGACTTAGTTTATGAAAGTGAAAACTATACTGGTTTCTCAACCGGAACCCGCTGTTGAAAATTCTCCTTATCACGAGCTCAGTGAAAGACAGAAGGTCAAAATTGACTTCCGTTCTTTTATTCATGTCGAAGGTGCTACTAGCAAAGAAGTACGTGCTCAAAAGGTAGATTTAAACGATTATACAGCTATTATACTTACCAGTAGAAACTCGGTGGATCACTTCTTTAGGATCGCTGAAGAAATGCGGTATAAGGTTCCAGATACCTTAAAATATTTCTGTTTGTCAGAAGCAGTAGCTTTTTACCTTCAAAAATATGTGGTCTATCGTAAACGAAAAATTTATGTGGGCAAAAGACAATTTTCAGAGCTTTCGCCGATGATTAAAAAGTACAAAAACGAAAATTTTTTACTTCCTTGTTCAGATGCTTTAAAGCCTGAAATTCCCGAAATATTGAACACCTTAAAAGTCAAGTGGAAACCCGCTGTCTTTTACAAAACGGTCATCAGTGATCTTTCGGACTTGCGGGATGTTTATTACGATATTTTGGTGTTTTTTAGCCCCACCGGAATTAAATCTTTGTGGGAAAACTTTCCCGATTTTAAACAAAACAATACCCGCATTGCGGTTTTTGGAGAAACTACCGAACAAGAAGCTATCAAAACCGGACTGCGAGTGGATATTAAAGCCCCTACTCCTGAAACTCCTTCTATGACTATGGCTTTAGAAAAATATATTTCTGAAGTCAATAAGAAAAAATAGCTAATAGATTCGGTATGTAGATCTATTAAATGGTACCTTTTGACAAATGAAGGTACTTTTCTATCTATAAATTTTTCTTCAAAAGGAATCCTAGTGGTTATAGCATTTATCCGTGAATATGTCGCTGGCTGTCTAAGCGTAAAAAGATAAAAAGGAGCAACGTAAAGCCCCAAAGGGCAGATCCTCCATAGCTTAAAAATGGCAACGGAATTCCGACTGTAGGAAAAATGCCGATAACCATACTGATATTGACAAAAAAATGAAAAAATAAGATCGATGCCACACAGTATCCATACACTCGGTTAAAGGTGTGGTTTTGTTTTTCGGCCAAATAAATAATTCTCAAAATCAGTATGACAAAGAGTGCTATGGTAATAAAACTACCCAAAAAACCCCATTCTTCACCGACAGTGCTAAAAATATAATCAGTATGTTGTTCGGGCACAAAGTCACCTTTGGTCTGTGTTCCTTCCGTCCAGCCTTTCCCGGTCCAACCACCACTACCAATGGCTATTTCACTTTGGTGGGTATTGTAACCTACCCCGCGTTTGTCCACTTCTTTACCTAAAACTATATTAAATCGGTCGCGATGGTGTTGTTTAAACACATTATCAAAGACATAATCTACTGAAAAAACAAAACCGACACATAAGACTAGAATAGAAACAAATCGAGGTAAGAGTAATTTTCTCTTTTTATTTTTAAAAAAGAGAAAACCAATAACCAAAGCCGTACCCACTATTACCCATACCGGTCCAACATACAGCGTAGCCACAAACAACAAAGCGGCAAAAAATCCCAGAAAAAGATACCCATAGTGTAAACCTTCGCGGTATAAAACAAATATAAATGCCAGATATATCATAGCACTACCCGGGTCGGGTTGTAGCAGTATAAGCCCCATTGGAAGCACCATGATGAGCAGGGCTTTGATTTGGTCTTTAAAAGTTTTGATATTGGTTTGTATATCACTTAAAAACTTCGCCAATGCCAGTGAAGTGGCCGCTTTCGCAAATTCGGAGGGCTGCAATCCCACCCCGCCAAAACTATACCATCCGGTTTGGCCGGATATGGTTTTACCAAAAACAAATAATCCTACCAGCGACAGCAGCGAGAATAAGTATATTAGACTTGAAAAACGTTCGTAAAATTTAGCATCAAGTGCTAAAGTAAAAAGAATGATAATAAAACTAAGACCAATCCAAACCAACTGCTTACTATGGGTATAGCTAAAATCAAAAAATTGGGTGGCTGTGTCGTTTAAAGAAGCCGAATAAATATTCATCCAACCAAAAAAAACCAGCACCAGGTACAGAAAAATAGTAAATAAATCGAATTTTCCGAGATTTAACCGCATTATTGATTAATTAAAAAGGGTTCTCCACTATAGGGTTTGGCATATTCTTCTTCTAAACTTCTGCTAAGCACCCAGTCTTCCATAGCTTTTTGAGTCACCTCACCCCGCAGGTATTTTTCGATCATCAAACTGGCAATTCGGCCGGCGTAGCGCCCTCCCCAATACCCGTTTTCCACAAATACTGCCAACGCAATTTGAGGGTCATCCTTAGGTGCAAAAGCTATAAATATAGAATGGTCGGTTAACTGCATTCTTTTACCATCGATTCGTAGAAAATTTTCTGCCGTTCCGGTTTTACCACATATTTCTATACCGGGAATTTGAAGATGAGAAGCGGTACCCTTGTTATACACATCAAACATCCCCTCAATGACAGGTTCAAAATGAAAAGAATTAATGGTGGTATATTTCGGTTGCGTATAGGTCGAATCTTGAATAGGCTCTCCGTCGATTTCCTTAATAATATGAGGCGTGTAAAAATAACCTCTATTAGCGATGGCCGCAGTCATATTAGCCAATTGTATGGGAGTGGTAATTATTTCACCTTGACCGATGGCATTGGATATAGTGGTAGTACTCCCCCATCTAGATACGGGATAATTATAAATTTTATTATAATACTCTTTGGTTGGTAGTTTTCCACGTCTACCGATTGGTAAATCACTTCCTAAAAAATTACCCAATCCAAAACTCTGGAGGTGGTGTAACCAACGATCCAAACCTTCTTGCGGGGTGGGATATTTATCTATAGTTTTTCGATATACTTGTGCAAAATAGGTGTTACAGGATTGATAAACCCCTAGGTGTAAATTGGTTACAGGAGCATGGCTATGGCAACCCATGAATGCCCCTCGTCCATAGCTAAAACCTCGATTACAAACAAATGTATCATCGGTATCTACCACTCCTTCTTGCAAGGCAATTAAGCCTGTAAGAATTTTAAAAGTAGATCCGGGGGGGTACTCGGCTAGTAAACCACGATCGTAGAGGGGTTTGGCCAAACTATCTTGATACAAACGGGTATAATTAGCTGAGCGTTGACGTCCTACCAACAAGGCCGGATCATAACTGGGTGCAGTTACTAAGGCCAAAATTTCTCCGGTTTTGGGTTCAATCGCAACGATTCCTCCCCGTTTGTTTTGCATCAGCAGCTCGCCGTAAGCTTGCAATTGAATATCTAGTGTCAAGGTGATATCTTTTCCCGCAAGGGGCAAAGTATCATAGATCCCCTCTTTGTAGGGGCCAATATCCCGATTAAATCGGTCTTTTTGAATATACTTGACCCCTTTGACTCCTCGTAATACTTCTTCATATTGCTTTTCAACGCCCTGTACTCCAATTAGATCCCCCATTCGATAATAGGGATCTTCTTCGATTATTTTAGGTCCTACTTCCGCTATAAATCCCAAGACATTCGCTGCATTTTTCATTTGGTATTCCCGCAACGATCGCTTTTGCACGTAGAATCCGGGGAACAAATGCATTTTTTCTTGGATTGCTGCATATTCTTCCTTATTCAATTGAGGTAAAACCACTGAAGGAACTCGAGGTGAATTGGGATAGGTTTTTGCTTTATGCAAAATACTTTCCAAATTCTCTTTGGAAATGTTTAGAATTTCACACAAAGCCAAAGTATCTAGATTTTTTATATTTTTTGGAACAACCATGATATCATAGGCGGGTTGATTAACCACCAATAGTTCTTGGTTTCGATCGTATATATAACCCCGCTGGGGATAATCATAAACTATGGAAATGGCGTTCATATCGGCCAATTCCCGTAAGGAAGTTTTAAACACTTGCAAATACAGTAACCGAGCTGTAAATAATACGCCCGAAACCAAAACCAATATATAGAGTAACAGGTTTCTCATTTAGAATTTCTTCCAAAAATTATCATCAAAACCACGATCAAAAAAATACTAAATACACCCGAAAAAACCGTTGATTTTAAGATTAAAAGAAAGTGTTTAAAATTAAAAAAATCTAGGCTATAGAAGGTAAAGTGATGAATAAAAACTAAAATCGAAATATAGGTCAACCGCTCCCCCCAAGGAGTCTGACTAATTTTTAATGTATTGTACTCATAGCTGACTCCAAAAGAAAACTTCAACACCATCGGACGAAAATACGCTAACAACAAACAAGCGGCCGCATGGACACCGCCTGAGTTTTCAAAAAAATCCAAGCACAACCCGGTCAAAAAAGCAATGAGTATAAAAATTGTTTGTTGAGAATACAAGGGAAAAAGCAATAAGAAAAGTATGTACACATAGCCGGTAATAAAACCTCCCAAATGTATTTGATTAAAAATCAATAACTGGGACATGGTCAAAACGAGGAATAATCCGGCGTATTTAAAAATGTCTTTACTCATCCGTAGTCGTGCTTTCGAGTTCTTTAATTTGCTCTGCCATTACATTTTCTATAACATACACTTGGCCACTGCGAGTCATGTCATGAAATAGATCTACCTGTATGATAAAAAAATTCTCGGAACGATCCAATTCAAAACTACTCACTGTACCAATGGGTATATTTTTTGGGAATATAGTCGAACGTCCATCCGTTACTACCGTATCACCTATTTGAACAGGAGCCATACGAGCCACATCCACAAACTGCATTTGGTAGGGAGATTTACCATCCCAAATAAGGGAACCGAAATGTCCCGATTTTTTTAACATCACACTGATACTTGATTTTGAATGTAATACCGACATAGCCGTCGAGTAATGAGTACCTACTTGATCGATAATACCAATGACACCATCCGCAGCAACCACACCCATTTGCGTCGTAACACCATCGGCCGAACCGATTTGTAACGTTAAGTGGTTGTTACTACGCATATAACTGTTATTAATAATCGTGGCTGACCGAACGATATAATGAGAACTTTCGACCTGTAAGGTGTCTAATTGTATAGCTGCTCCTAAGGAATTAAAAAGGGTGTTTTTTAAAAAAACATTTTCCTCGGTCAGTTTTTGGTTTTGTTCACGCAGTTTAAAATAACTACTGATGTCAGTTTGAATTTGATACAGGTTTCCCGAAAGTCGATGCGCTGAATGCACCACTTTATCGGTGTGGTAACTGTGTGATTGAATGGTAAAGTAGCCCGCTAAAAAAAAGAGAAATACCGTAAGTAATGTATTTTTATAAACAACAAAAAAATGGATTATTTTCTGCATAATCGATAGACTAAAAATACGATATCGGTAACTTATAACTGGCTTTCGCTAATCGAAAGTATTTTCTATAAAAGACAAGCGGATTACTTAATCAGTATGCTTCGGTAACGGTTAAGATTTTTCAAACAAATACCGGTACCGCGCACTACAGCACGTAAGGGATCTTCAGCGATATAAACCGGCAAATCGGTTTTAAGAGATAAGCGCCTGTCCAATCCTTTAAGCATGGAGCCTCCACCCGCCAAATAAATACCCGTATTGTATATATCAGCGGCTAATTCGGGTGGGGTTTGTGACAAGGTTTCCATCACCGCATCCTCGATACGAAGTATCGATTTATCCAGGGCTTTGGCTATTTCTCGATAAGAAGTTTGTACTTGTTTGGGTTTACCGGTTAGTAAATCCCGGCCTTGTACCGAAAGTTCATCAGGAGGTGTATCTAAATCTTCTGTAGCTGCACCGATTTCTATTTTAATATTTTCTGCGGTACGCTCCCCAACATATAAATTATGCTGGGTTCTCATATAATACACGATATCATTTGTAAATACATCACCGGCAATTTTCACCGATTTGTCACAGACAATTCCTCCCAAGGCAATAACAGCAATTTCGGTGGTTCCCCCTCCGATATCAACAATCATATTTCCTTTGGGTTGCATGATATCGATTCCAATTCCAATGGCGGCTGCCATGGGTTCATGAATCAAATAGACTTCTTTACCATTCACCCGTTCGGCAGATTCCTTTACCGCACGCATTTCCACTTCAGTAATACCACTGGGAATACAAATCACCATGCGTAAAGAAGGGGTAAAAAGTTTTCTTTTTAAAGCCGGAATATCTTTGATAAACATGTTTATCATTTTTTCACTGGCATCAAAATCGGCAATGACCCCATCTTTTAAAGGGCGTATTGTCTTAATATTTTCGTGAGTTTTCCCCTGCATCAGTGCAGCTTCTTTACCCACGGCAATTATTTTTCCGGTAATTCGATCTCGGGCTACAATGGAGGGGCTGTCAACTACTACTTTGTCGTTATGTATTATCAGGGTATTGGCGGTACCTAAGTCAATGGCTATGTCTTCGGTAAGAAAATCAAAAAATCCCATAGTGTTACTGCTGCGTTCTTAGTTTTAATAATTTTTAATGATTCTATTTATCAATCTGTTGTCTCCCCAATACGACTGATTTGTCTTTATTTGTCCCCGTCTGAATTGAATTCAGACTTTCAAAAATAGGTAAATATTCTTTTACTTACTATGGCAAAAATAATTAATGTTTAAAATGTCGGGTACCTGTAAATACCATAGCCATCTGCTGGGCATTGCAATAATCGATACTATCTTGATCCTTGATGGAACCACCGGGTTGAATAACGGCTCGGATTCCTGCTTGGTGAGCTATTTCCACACAATCAGGAAATGGAAAAAAAGCATCGCTGGCCATCACGGCACCTTTTAAATCAAAATCAAAAGACTGAGCTTTTTCGACAGCTTGGCGCAACGCATCTACCCGTGAAGTTTGTCCGGTTCCCGATGCACATAACTGTTTGTTTTTTGCTAGAACTATGGTGTTTGATTTGGTATGTTTACAGATTTTAGAGGCAAACAACATATCTTCTAACTCTTGTTGACTCGGTTTATTGTTAGTCACCGTAGTTAAATTTTCTAAGCGGTCTGTTATACCGTCTTTATCTTGAAACAAGATGCCATTTAAACAGCTTCGCAATTGGTTTTCAGGAAATTGAAAGGATTTTTGTCGTAATAAAATCCTATTTTTCTTTTCTTGCAACACGGCCACAGCTTCAGCGGTAAAATCGGGTGCAATGACCACTTCGCAAAAGAGTTTGTTGATTTCTTCGGCGGTAGCTTGGTCAATAACCGAATTGCTAATTAAGATTCCACCAAAAGCCGATACAGGATCTCCTGCTAAGGCTGCTAAATAAGCCTCCAAAACCGTTTCGCGTTGAGCGACACCACAGGCATTGTTGTGCTTTAAAATCGCAAAGGTGGGCGATTCGTCCTGAAACTCGGCCATTAAGTGAACGGCCGCATCAACATCCAGCAGGTTGTTGTAAGAAAGTTCTTTACCGTGAAGTTGTGTAAAAACTTCGTCAAATTTCCCATAAAAAACACCTTGCTGGTGAGGATTTTCACCATAACGCAACGGCATGGCATCGGCTATACTTACTTTTAATGCAGCTACCGATTGATCGGTATTAAAATAATTAAAAATAGCTGCGTCATAATGCGATGAAATTTGAAACGCTTTAGCAGCAAAAAGTTTTCTTTCTTCCAAGGTCGTAGATCCGTTGTTACGGCTGATGATATCTAATAACGCAGGATAGTCCGCTACTGAAGAAACACACAGTGTATCGGCAAAATTTTTGGCTGCTGCCCGAATTAACGAAATACCACCAATGTCTATTTTCTCTATAATATCTTCTGCTGAAGCCCCCGATAATACGGTATCTTCAAAAGGATATAAATCCACTATCACTATATCAATTTGAGGAATATCGTAAGTTTCCATTTCCGAAACATCCCCGGGATGATTTTGGCGATTTAAAATTCCTCCAAAAATTTTAGGATGTAAGGTTTTAACTCGACCTCCCAAAATGGAAGGATAAGAGGTGATTTCTTCTACGGGTACCACATCAATACCTAACTCACGAATAAATTGCTCGGTACCTCCTGTAGAGTAGATGGTGATACCTAATTCGTCAAATTTCCGAACGATAGGCTCCAGACCTTCTTTATAAAATACAGAGATTAGAGCCGATTTAGCTTTTTTCATACACGCGTGCTTAATAGATTATTTAGAGAAAGTGCAAAAGTACGCTAATTGGGGCAAAATTGGGGTCTACAGCCCAGTAATTTTGTTATTTTTTTGTAACTTTTCTCCTATTTAAACGTCAGATAATTTGAAATGACATTTTTGATGCCCACCCAACTATGCTAATCTATCTTCGACTCATAAGAGAAAGTTTCAATTTCGCTTTAAGCGCATTGATAAACAACAAATTACGAACATTCTTATCGTTATTGGGTGTTACGATTGGAATTTTTTCTATTATCGGTATTTTGGCAGCCGTCGATTCGTTAAAAAAAGAAATTGAAGGAAGTATGAGTGGATTGGATAACAATACACTGATTGTTACCCAATTTTCTTATGGCCCCACCGATGTACCCAATTGGAAAATTGAACAATTTCCCCCCGTTAAACATGATGAGTACCAGCATTTGAGTCGTAATTTGCCTTCAGGTTTTGTAAGTTTTGTGTTAAATGTACCTGCAGAAACTCTGCGGTATGAAGACAACTCTGTGGATAATGTGGGGATTGGAGCAGTGACTCATGAATATTACGATATTGAGGCACTTCAAATTGAGCAAGGACGTTTTTTTAATGAAGCGGAATCCAACAGTGGATCCCAAGTGGTGGTATTGGGTCACGAGATTGCTTCAAAACTATTTAATAACACCCAGGCCTTAGGTAAATCCATCCGCTTATACGGCCGAAGATTTACCGTCATAGGGGTATTGAAAAAGGAGGGAATGGGTCTCTTTGGAAATTCTAAGGATGTGGTAGTTTTTGTACCAACCAATTGTGTAAGACGTATTTACGGAGACAACCATAGCCGCACTTTTCCACAAATAATTATCAAACCCGACCGCGATGTTGACCAAGCCGAGTACATTGCAACTGTCAAACAACTGATACGAAATTACAGAGGATTAAAAGCCGATGAAGACGATACATTTTTTGTTAATGAACTCAAAGGTTTTATTGAACTCATCGAGAATATTACAGGTGTAATGACTTCGATGGGGAGTTTTATCAGTTTATTTTCGATTTTAGTAGGAGGTTTTGGTATTGCAAATATTATGTTTGTTTCTGTTAAGGAACGCACTAATTTGATTGGAATTCAAAAATCGTTGGGAGCTAAAAACCGTTTTATTTTATATCAATTCTTATTTGAAGCAATTGTATTAGCCGTCATTGGAGGGCTTATCGGGATTTTTTTAGTATGGATTAGTACAGTGCTTTTATCGATTTTTGTAGCCGATTTTGAATTTGTTCTTTCTCTTAAAAACATACTCATTGGCACGGTAATATCTATTGTCATTGGACTCGTATCCGGTATTATTCCGGCAATTTCTGCTTCCCGTTTGGATCCGGTAGAAGCCATCCGAACGGGTATATAATAGAAGGTTGTATACCTGAGGCAAGAAGAAAGTAGAGAAAAGAGATAATAAACTGTTTTTCTACTTAAACAGTCATTATCTCTTTTTCTTTAATCACTAATATTTGATCAATTTTTTCGATATAAGTATCCGTAAGCTTTTGAATATCAGCCTCTGCAATCTTTAGCAAGTCTTCTGTCAAATCCAAGGCCTTGGCTTCGTTATTCGCATTTTTTCGGTCGTTACGCACACTGATTTTTGCTTCTTCAGCTTCAGCTTTGGCTACTTTAACAAGATCTCTTCTTCGTTCTTCAGTCAGTGGAGGTACATTAATAATAACACTTTCACCATTATTCATCGGGTTAAAACCCAAATTAGCTTTTAAAATACCCTTTTCAATTTCAGTAATCAATGATTTTTCCCAAGGTTGTACTGACAAGGTGCGAGCATCCACGGTATTGACATTGGCTACTTGAGTTAAAGGTACCTGCGAACCATAGTACTCTACTTGTACACTACCCAGCATCGCAGGACTCGCTTTACCAGCACGTATATTTTGAAGTTGCTTTTCAAAGTGCTTAATAGCGTTATTCATGGACTCATTCGCACTATCCAAAATAAATTTGATTTCTTCAGTCATAACTAGTTTTTTTATAAATTTTATAAATTTACTTTCGTACCAATTTTTTCACCTTGAATCACCTTTAGTAAATTTCCTTGTGTATTCATATCAAAAACAATAATAGGCAATTCATTTTCCCGACTCAGAGTAAAAGCGGTGGTATCCATCACTTTTAGCCCCCGTTGTAACACATCATCAAAGGTTATATAATCAAATTTAGTCGCATTTTCATCTTTTTCAGGATCTGCGGTATAGATTCCATCCACCCGAGTCCCTTTCAAAATTACATCGGCTTTGATTTCAATGGCTCGAAGTACAGCGGCTGAATCGGTAGTGAAGTATGGATTTCCGGTTCCACCTCCAAAAATGACCACGCGTCCTTTTTCAAGATGGCGTATGGCTCTTCTTCGGATAAAGGGCTCCGCTACTTCGTTTATTTGAATTGCCGACTGTAACCGGGTCTGCAGACCGATGTCTTCGCAGGCACCCTGCAATGCCAACCCGTTGATCACGGTAGCGAGCATCCCCATGTGGTCGCCCTGAACGCGATCCATTCCTTTGCTAGCTCCGGCTACTCCTCTAAAAATATTTCCACCTCCTATTACAATAGCAACTTGTACACCCTGGTCCACCACAGATTTAATTTCTTGGGCGTAGGCGGCTAAACGATTGGGATCAATTCCATACTGAAGATCCCCCATAAGAGCTTCTCCGGAAAGTTTTAATAAAATACGTTGGTAGGGCATTGTTTTTTTTAATTATAGTTGTGCAAAAATAGGGAAAAATATGTTTTTGAATCAATGAAGGATTTTTTTTCAGTAATAAAAAAGGATGGACTTAGTAACTCTGGCTATAAGAAATTAAACAGCCCATAAGCATAATTTATTAATTTTATACTTATGAAAACAAAAAGGTATTACAGCAAAGAATTTAAATTACAAGCCATATTAATGGCAGAAAAGAGGGAAAATGTAGCTGAAACTGCAAGAGAACTGGACATTCGTTCTGATATGTTGAGGAGGTGGATACATGAATATAAGGAGAAAAGATCAGAGGCATATACAGCAGCAAGCTATCTGTCAAAACCGAAAGACAAAAAACTATCTGAACTTCAACAATTAAAAAAAGAGCTCAGAGAGGTAAAACTAGAACGGGATATATTAAAAAAGACCATTCACATCTTCTCCGGGAGCGATGGGACAAGTATAGATTTATCATGAATAATCAGAAAGAGTTTTCCATTGAGAAGATGTGTAAAGTATTAAATGTAAGCACTTCCGGTTATTACTATTGGATGAAACATCCTGTTAGTAAAAGAGAAAAAAGAAATAAGGAGCTTCTTTGTAAGATTAAGCAGGTTTATGACAAAAGTAAACGCACTTATGGTTCACCCAGAATTACCAAAGAGTTGAATATGACAGGAATTCAAGTGTGTCGAAAAACAGTAGCCAGGTTAATGAGGCACAATAACATCAGAAGCAAGTTAAAAAGGAAATATAAAATCACTACCGATTCTGATCATAATTATCCGGCTTCCCCAAATCTACTTAAACAACATTTTTTAGTTGCCGGAAAAGCACAAGTTTGGGTAAGTGATATTACATATATTAAAACGGATAAAGGGTGGTTGTATCTAACCATAATTTTAGATTTGTATGACCGTAAAGTTATTGGATGGGCAATGAGTGAAAGAATGTATACCGGTCAAACGATAATTCCTGCATGGGATATGGCTTGTAAAAACAGAAAAATGGATTCGTCACTTATTTTTCATTCCGACCGGGGAATACAATATGCTTCAAATAGGTTTAGAAACAGGCTAAACGCTTACCCGTTAGTGCAGCAAAGCATGAGTAGAAAGGGGAATTGTTGGGATAATGCCGTGGCCGAATCTTTCTTTAAATCTTTAAAATCAGAAGCGATTTATCCTTACAGATTTAAAAATAAAAATGAAGCTAAACTGGCTGTATTCGAATATATTGAAACCTGGTATAACAGGAACAGAAGGCATTCTGCTTTAAATGGATTAACTATTAATGAATTTGAACTATTCAATCAATCTAAAAAGACGATTTCCGGGCTTGGATAATTTGTCCGGATAATAGGTGCAAGTCCATCCATTACCTACCTAAGTATATATGATATAATAAATTACTAATAACACAACAATAAGTTCAATAATTACGATACTTTTTTTATTTTTTAGAAAATAGACTAATCCGAAATCTAAAGAGAAACAGAAAATTATTATTAAAAAATATTGAAAAAATATATTTAAAAACTCATAAGAATTTTTAAAAAAATCCCAGTAAATAATCAAATATAGAGCTATAATTATTGCCAATAATGCTGCAAAAGTATTTAAAACTCTAAATTTGAATATTTTATTCAAAAATTTATTTTTTAATTTAATCTTCATTTTGAATTCTAAAATCATTTTGAAGTCCTTCTTCTTTTAAAGTATATCCACGATCTGAGCTAATTTCAGGATACTTAGACAGCTCATTAGCATTTTCCAAATCCTTTTTGTCAGTATATTTTAATTCATTAATAGTAAAGAATTTGTCTTCATAGGTAAACTCAGCTTTAAAAAACATTCGTATTGAATATTCCTTTGCTCCTAAATCTTTTAGACTATTCATATCATTATGATTACCCACAATATAACCATATGTAGCTTTTCTTCCTTCTTGCCATCTATAAGTATCTGCAAATGTAAAATAAACGGTACCTCTTACAATCTTTTCTCCTTTTTCTATAATTCCCCCCAAAAACCGGACAGTAAGCTAAGTTATATTTTTAATTTAAAT
>CAZQQU010000013.1:0-40409 GCA_964595625.1 uncultured Flavobacteriaceae bacterium
GTGAAGAAGAACACCAACAAAACCGAAGAAGTGAGTTTATTGTGCTGGAGAAGTAGGAGTTATCTTATTCCTTAAATATCAATATGCCTGCTTGAATGATTTTGAGCAGGCATATTTATTTGATAGATTTTATTGTTTTAATAGACTCACCAATGCAATTGTGATTATTGGTTGATAAATTCACCCACCGCACGGTCTAAGGCGTCGCCTCTTAAGTTTTTAGCAACAATGACTCCGTTTTTGTCTACTAAGAAAGTAGCAGGAATAGATCGGACATTGTATTGACGTGCAATTGGTTCATTCCAATGTTGAAGATGGGAAATATGGTACCAATTCATCTGATCATCTTTGATAGCTTGTAACCAGCGGTCACGAAAATCAGAGCGGTCTAAGGAGACGCTAATAATATTAAACCCTTGGTCTTTGTATTTGTTATGAACCCGTACCACATTAGGATTCTCGATACGGCAAGGGCGACACCAAGAAGCCCAAAAGTCAATCAGAGTCACTTTGCTAGAAGCCACTACCTCTTGTAAACTAAGAGTTGTTCCTTCTGGAGTAGGACCAGAGAAATCCGGAGCTATGTTTCCAACTTCAGCACCTATTAAGCTACTTAAGCTTTTATTAATCAATCGGGTATAGATATTTTCAGGTTGACGTGAACTTCTCTTAGATAATAAATTTTGAGCATCGGGGTGGGTGATTTCTCGTTTTGCGATAAGTTCTTGCAAAACCATCATACCTACCATGGTGTTGACATGGTTTTCTACAAACATTTTTTTGTACGATTTCTCATCGTTAATCAATTGTGCTGTAGTCATTTTGAGACGTGAGAATTCCTCTACATTTTGGGCATTTTGAGCATTTGCCAATTGATTTTCGAGTTCTAATCGTTGGTTGTAAAAATCCATTAACATTGAAGTATATTCTTTTAGCAAATTGTTTTCGTTACCCCCTTCAAAGTTGTACTGATTGGAAATGATATTAATGTTGCCGGTAATATCTTTGTCTTCTATAAAAAACAAGAAATTTCCACCAATACGTGGAAAGTGTAAAAGAGCTAATTCGGGGTCTTTATTCTTTGTTAATTGTGCGGTAATTTTACCTGCATGTACCTCTAGAGTATCAACGGTATAGGGTTGATCTTGGTCATTAATTTTTTGTACATACACCGGAGCACCATCAATAACTCCTTTCACTGTAACAGTCAAGTCAATAGTTGCCTTGTTTTCACAAGAAATCAATACCAAAGTAATTAAGGCATAGAAAAGAGGTCTCATAAGATGTTGTGTTTGATTAAACCGCACAAAAATAAGATTCTCTGCTTACAATTTGTCTTAAAAATCTAATAAAATGCTTTAAAGCACTTTATTGCTTGATTAACTTGTACATGAGTTGTTCAGTATCTAGTTCCAACGATAAAAGGTAAATTCCGGGAGTCAGAGCAACTGGAATTTCGGTTCTTCCTTGGAGGGTTATGGGTTGATCTAACAGTTTTTTTCCACTTAAATCAGTAAGAGTGAGCTGGGCTGATTCGTTGTGGCCATGCAGTACTATTTTATCCCCAATAGGATTGTGATCCAATAATATATGTTTAGAAATTGAATACTGTTCGGTACCGAGGGTAGTGAAAATTTCTTCTTTCACAAAATTAACGTTGTTCTCAGTAAGCGTCATATGGATTTCATTTTCATCGGGTATATACGAATTGTCAAATACAGTCACATCAGCAGTAGTCACTGAGGTATACCAATCGTTAGTTTCTGTGATCGCCAAGGAACTTAGGGTAGGGATAAAATTAAATTTATCAATCTGTAGGTTGTCTAAAAATTCCTGAATTATGGGCAAATCTCCTGCCATTCCGGCTAATGCCCCTATATCAAACTGCCCGCCGGGTGCACTGTCTAAACCTGCGGTATGAGCCGGTGCCATCGAGTAGGCATCAATGGTAGAGAGGGTAATCCAAATAAAAATAAATAGTTGGGTACGTACTCTATTAATTCGTTCGGTTTGGGAAGCGGCAGGCGCAAAATAGGTATCAATCAATGCTCGGGTAGAGCCTCCGGGTTCGGGGTAAAATTCATAATCGATGAGTGTCATACCCGCGGTGCCTGTGGTGGTTCCGTTTCCGGCTCCATTGGCTACCGTAATATTACGTGTGTTTTGTGGAAAACCCATATTGTCCATTTCTGTTTGGAAGGTATCCCTAAAATTAGGTGCTCCCATGGGAAGAACGATGGTGGGATCAAATTCGATTGGGTCACCAGGAAGAAGGTGAGCATCCAGATGGTCAATAAGCATTTGTTTGGCAGCCGGACTTCGTAACATGGCATCCACTACTTCTTGAATTGTGACATCGCCCATGGGTCCATAGGCGATATAATTGATTAAATGTTGCAACCCAATCATAATATTCGCTCCCAAATGAGGCGAATCAAACGAAACCCACAAACGCGTTTGGTGATCCATCTCGTTATTTTCCATATAAGTTAAAGCGTATCTTGAAATAAGACCTCCCATACTGGGGCCAATAATCACTAATTCTTCGTCTCCTTCCTTTTGGCTGTTGATTAGATTGATCAATTCTATAAGCACAAAGGCATTTCGCTGAATATAATCAACACCTCCATCTACCCAATCACCATTGTTACGCTGATACACCGGGAAGTTTAGTAAGACGATATCATAGCCCAAAGCTCGGGCTTCGTCTGCTAGGTTTTCATTACCGTTGCTATAGGTCAACGCCTGATAAAGAGCACCAATGGGTCGACTATCCCCTGGGTCAAAACCGTCTAAAAAAATAATTGGTTTGTCCAATACTCCATCTACGGTATCGATGTATATTTCGTATTCACCTAAACCGGTAAAGGCTTCGGTTTCGTCATATCCCTGAAATGCAAGAGTGGATTCAATCATTTCGACGAAGCGGCTTTCATTTTCTAGAATTTCTATTTGAGAGGATAAAGTGTATGGGGTACCGTCTTCCAGTTGGATATAAAAATGAATGTTTTTGACACCTATTTGGTTATAATTTATAGTTATTTTTTGATTGGGAATTATCGTATGGATTTCACCGGTTCCAAAATCGGCCGTCATCGAAGAGATGGGAACGGACAGGGTGTTAATCAGTAGACTTTCAGGTAGTACAAAATGGACGGTCAATCCGTAATGCTTTCGCGAAAGCGGACTTGCTAAAGCTACCTCATATAAGTCCAAATGGTGGGTTTGTAAGGGTTGAATTTGAGTGAGTTGCCCACTAGCATCTAGTTGTAAATAGTTTTCTTCAAAAGCCGATGAATTGAGTTTTTGTAGTTGGGCGATACACAGAGCCAGATACACCGATTGGTCCAGTTTCTGTTGTTTTTTCAGGCTTTTTACTTCTTCTATACTAGGAAATCGGTCTAAATAATCCGATTGATACAATTCGGCTAAGGCTTGGGAGATGTGTTGGCTGGACGCGAAAAAATTACCGCTGGTTAGTTGTGCCTGTGGGAAAACGCGATCGTATAAAATACCAGTAGATATGTGAGTGGGGTCGAGGGTTTTAAAGGTATCAAAATAGGATTGTTGTGCTATCAGAAAGGAAGGTAACCACAGCAGGGTTAGTAAAAATTTCTTCATAAATTATGGGGTGGTTATTAGTATGTATTTGCGAATATAGCAGAAATGTTGAAATAAAAAAAAGTTGCTTGAAACCAAGCAACTTTTTATAAAATTTTATGAGAGTGATTAGAAATTGATTGCCAAATTAGCTGAAAAGCCTGTGTTTTCAGGAACGAATCGACATACTCCACCTACACACAAGAGACCTCCTCGTTGTCTTCCGTAATTGACGGCTACTCGGGTATTTCCTTTGGTATAACTACCCCCAAAATTGTAGTAGTGTATGTCTTTATCCTCGTTACCGTAATTCCATGAATTACCGGCATAGATTCCCAAGCGTGGTGAAAAATTGTACTCTACCAGAGCAGCGGCCCAGTTTTTCTTATCTTGTTGGGTCCACAGGTGTTGCAACTCCAAGCGAACAGAGCGACCGTTACCTAGTCGGTAGGTGTGTTCTGCCACGGCTACTTGAGCATTGATATCGTATTCTCCTAAGGGGCTTCCATCAGTAATTCCTTTGTCGATGATTAGGTCAGAAAATAGATAAATACCACTGAGGTTCTCTGTCCATCGTTTTCTAATTTCGACACTTACTTCTCTAAAGTAACGGGCACTTTTTCCAATAAATTCAGATTTATAAGCATTGTTAGCCACGTCGTATTCGGCGTCTAAGCCACCCCAATAAGAAAAGTTAAAATCTATTTTCGTACCATATTTTCCTCCTAAGAAACTTCCTCTTTTAATAGTGTAAAAAGCATCTACTTGAGCCCCCATTTCTCCGGCTTGTTGTTGAATGGGTTGTAAAACTAAGCGAGGTTGGGTGTTGTACACATAAATATTAGAAAGCATATAATCGTGTTGCTTAGTTAGGGTAGGTACGTAGTTGATAATCTGTTGGTTGTACTGATTTCCTTCTGCAAAACGATCGGAATAAAAAGCAAAGTTTTCCAACCTTCTCAAGGCAGTGTTGATACCAAACCCGCTAGTAGCATACCCGATGTTTAATAATAGGGCCGTACCGCGGTACAGTTCGTCGTTATTGGTAATGGTACCTTCGTTGACTAAAGCGTCTTCGTCTTTATGAATTGCTTCAAACGAGGCAAATACATTTTTAAAAGTTACGTCCAGCCTTCCTGAAAAGGCATTGACTGTGGTGGGAATATTTTGATTGGCCAGGTTGTCTTGGTAGCGGGCTACATAACTTCCTCCTAAACGCAAGGATAAATCTTCGGAGTTAATCCACTCATCCAAGCTTAAATTGGCATCAATACCTCCAACTACCCCTTCAGAAAGTTCAAACCCCACCCGTTGTTCTCCAAAGAGCCCGGTGAGGTCTAAATAGGGGGTAGGGGTAAACTTCACACGTGCTCCACGTAGTGCGTTGTTAATACCTAGTTGTCGGTCTTCCCAAGTCCTTAATATCAAACCACTACCAAATTGATCGTAAAAGTAACCGGCGGTTACATCCAGCATGGTATCTTTATAGTTTAAATAATAGGTTGCAATTTTATTGTCGTTTAAGTCCGGTGAATAACCTAACAACGATTGAGGAAGATAGGATTCAAATTGTGCCCCGGCACTAAATTTTCCGTGGGTATAGTGTAATGTAAAATAATTATTAGAGCGAAAAGGATCGTCTGGCTCGGTAAAATTGGTGCCTTCATCAGGACGTAACCATTGTGAGTTGGATTCGAATCCGCCGCTAAAGTTGCCAAAATCTTGTGCCGTTGTGGTAGTAAGAACAGCTAAAAATAGGAGGAGAGTAGATACTAATTTTATTTTCATAAAAAATTAAATTCAAAAAAGGTGATTTATTTAGCGAATTCTTGAAGTTTAGCATATAGCTCGTCTTCGGCTCCCGGTGTATATCCCGAATGTCTGTACAGAATTTGATTGTTTTTTACAATCAACGTTAAAGGGATAGTAGCAGCACCTAAAGCTCTTTTTAGGTCGTTGTTGGTATCGTATAACACTTCGTATTCCCAGCCTTTTCCATTAACCATGGGTTTTACCCGATTAACGGTACGCGCATCGTCTACAGTTATTGCATATAAGGTCACATTGGTGGAACTTTGCCAATCTTCGTAAATTTCATTAATAGCATCCAATTCGTTTTTACATGGTACACACCAAGTGGCCCATAGAGAAATTACAACTAATTTATCTCCCGAAGAAATGTCTTGTAATTTGACATCTTTTCCGTCCAGATTTTTTAAAGTCATATTGGGTAGCTCAGTTTGAGCATTTGTCATCGCAGTTGCGAGAATAAAGAGGCATACAATTAACTTTTTCATTATATAGGGATTTAATTTTTTACAATGTTACTAAAAAAAACTCTTAGTGAAAAAACCACAGAACAAAATTATCATGGAATTTTAAACACTCTATTATATAGGATTATCTATTAGGATGGGGTATCAATATAGGTGCAATTTTTTATAAAAATGTGTTGGTCACTTAACTTTTTATTATATATTTGTTAATAGCAAACTTAATGTAATTATTTTTTTTTAACCTAAACTAAACCCCTATGAAAAAGTATTATCTCTTAGCATGTAGTGCTTTGATGTGTTTTTTTATTTCGGCAACGACCGCAGTTGCACAAACAGACACCAATGCGTTACAACTTTCTCTTGACAAAGACTATGCCGTGCTTTTCGGTACAGAGACTATTTCTGGAACCCTGTTAAATACGGGGTTAAATACCATCAATTCCGCAGTAATTAATTGGCAATTAGATAATGGTGAGATCTATTCCCACGCTGTCAATAATTTGAACCTGACTGCTGGACATATAATGAACTTTAATCACCCACAACAGTGGTCTGCTACCCCAGGTAAGTATACTTTGAAAGTTTGGGCTAGTGAAATCAATGGTATAGCGGTGAGCAATATCATAGAAAAACCCATCCAAGTGGCTTCCGGTATGGCGCAACGTCAACCTTTAATTGAGAAATTTACCAGTTCCACTTGTGGTCCCTGTGCTGGTTATAACCCTATTTTTAATAATTGGGCTACCAACCCAGATAACGTGGGCAAGTTTACCTACGTAAATTACCAAATGAATTGGCCCGGTGCCGGGGATCCCTATTATACTGCTGAAGCGGGTGTAAGAAGAGGATATTATAATGTGGGCGGGGTGCCTTCGGTGTATTTTTCAGGGAAATTTGCTGGTAATACGCCAGGTCAAGGCGTTTTAAATGCTTATTTAAATCACGCTGATTACGGATATGGAAAGCCTGAAATTTTAGATATCGAAGTGGATTTCGAAATGAATGGAACCGAAATTACTGTAGATTATACTATTACTCCTTATGCCGATTCTACCGGACTAACCGTTCATGTGGTTGTATTGGAAGAAATGACTACCGGTAATGTGGGTTCTAACGGAGAAACCGAATTCAAACGCGTGATGATGAAACTTATCCCAGGACCCAATGGAGAAACCGTAGATTTTGAAGCTGATGTTCCTTTTACTCGAAGCCATACCGTTGATTTGGCAGACACCTTTATTGAAGAGTTTGACGATTTAGACGTTATTGTTTTCGTACAAAATAATCTCAATGAGAAGCGTTTGATTCAAGCGCGTAGTGTTAATCATCCTCCTGTAGTAGGAATAGAAGATTTTACACAATTATCCTTTAAACTGTACCCCAATCCTAGCGATGGTATTTTAAACATTGCTGTTCAAGAAACAGTTTCTGTTGAAGTATATGACTTAACGGGTAAATTAGTTTACACGAAAAACAACATTAATAACAATGCCCAATTAGATTTGACTTTCTTACATAGTGGAATCTACTTAGCTAAAGTTACTGGTCAAGAAAGCAGTGTAACTCAGAAAATAGTCATTAAATAATTTTCGGGTACAATATTCTACCTAAATAAAAGTTACTAATATAACCTGAGGAAAACTTCAAGCACTTGAAGTTTTCCTTTTTTAAACAATATGTTATGAAAAAGATTTATTTTTTAGCTGTCCTAATCTTAACTGCATGGGGCACGCAAGCACAATTTGCTGTAACTACCTATGATTCTAGTACTATGGAACCCAACGGTTCCATAAATGATGGTGACGTTTTTGCATTTAATTCAACCAATTACGAAACCTCTTCTATTTATTTTTGGATTGAAAATAACAATGCCCATGATATTTATGTACGCATTGTTTATGATGAAATCATTAATGCGAATGGGGTTGATTTTGAATTCTGCTTCGGTGGCCTATGTATCTTTACAGTAGAAGAGGGGGTGCATTATCCTGAAGAAGGAGGTCCTTTACTAATTCCTGCCGGGGGTAAAACCGTTGATTTTGACCACTTCTTAAACAGAAATGAAGGAAATGATACCTTCCCTATAGACTATAAAATTAGATTTTTTGAAGTAGATGCAGGAGATACTCCGAACGGAAATGAAATTAGTTTTATTTATAGATTTGATCCTACTATGAGTGTGGACGGTTTCAATAGTGTTCAAGCTAATGTTCAAAATACGCTAGTTGAATCTGAACTTGCCATTGTAGCACAAGAAGCTGTTCAGTTGCAGGTGTTCGATTTACAAGGTAAATTGATTAATCAAACCGATTTAAATATGGGGTATAACTCTATAGAATTAGCAAGTTTACACGCTGGATTGTATTTTGGAAAGCTTCAAAATGAAAACGGTCAAAGTGAAATTTTTAAATTTGTAAAAAAATAAATTACTGATGAAGCTTAAATTTTCTTTCATTGCCCTTATTTGTGTTATAGCTGTCTTCTTAAACTCGTGTAGTAATGATTATTCTGACAATGTAGCTAATACACTCACTAGTATTACGCTAACTGCAGATGTTTCAGGTACTACTGTAGGTGTTGATCAAATGCTGGTTTTTACCGTACAAGGTAATAATGGTACAGATTACACAGAGTTGAGCCAATTTTATGTAAATGGTACTCTTTTAAGCGATAATACTTATCAGTTTACAGAAACGGGAGAGTTTTCGTTTCATGCCGTTTATGAAGGGATCACCAGTAATACTTTAGATTTTACCGTGGTAGATCAAAATTATATGGCGCTTAGTCATACCTTGGGACTAAGAGGACAAACCATTACATTTAATTTCTATGACATAGAGGGCAACGATTTAACAGCAGAGACTGATTTTTATGTTAATAATAATTTAATTGATGGTAATACTTTCTCCACCAATGATGCCGGTGATTATGAGGTGTATGCAATTTATGATGGGGTATCTAGTGAGGCTCAAAACTTTACTATTTTTATTCCTCGTAAAAAAGTAGCCCTAGACGATTATACGGGGACTTGGTGTGGTTGGTGTCCTCGTGTTCTTAATATAGTGGATCAGGTGGAAGATCAAACCGACGATGTAGTTGTTATTGCAGTACATGTTAACGATGAAATGGAGTTTCCACAATACCAACAATTGTTTGATTTCTTTGACATTAATCCGGCTTTACCTCGTTTGTATAAAGATCGAGGAGAAAACGTAAGTGTGTTGCAAGAATCTGACATTCCAACTGCCGTACAAATGTTTTTAGACGAAGCCGGTTCGGAAGTAGCCACCAGCATTGCTATTAATACGACCTTGTCGGGAGATAATTTAGGAATCAGTGTCAGTTTATTATCAGAAGAAAATTTAACTGATTCTCATAAACTAGTAGTTTATGTCTATCAAGATGGTTTAATTTACGACCAAACCAATTATTACAACAATATCGAAGGTAGTCCCTGGTACCAGTTAGGAAATCCCATTCCGGATTTTGTACATAACCATGTATTAGAAACTTCGGTAACTAATTTATTTGGTGATGCGATAGATGCTACTCCAGCCTATCAGGTGTATACCAAAACCTTTTCTGCGGTAAACCTAAGCCAGTTTGCACATACTGATAATGGTAATACTTTTGACCCCAACAAGTTTGGAGTAATCGTGTATTTAGTTGATGAAAACAGCAATTCCATCAATGCTCAAAAGGTAAAAGCCGGACAGAGTATTGGTTTTGAATAATAGAAAAGATTGGAATCTGCCCAATAAATAATCAAAAGCCCGGATTTCCGGGCTTTTTTTTATTTTTGATTCTTGCTTGGCAACTCGTCTTCTCTTCTAAATAAATCGATATAAGCATCTCCAATAAAATCAGCTATTTCACTGGCTAATAACGACTGGTAACCGGTTTGTTGAACCGCTAAATCCCCGGCGCTTCCGTGTAGATAAACCCCAAAAATGGCAGCAATCAAGGGTTGGTAGTGTTGTGCAAGTAAACCTGTAATAATCCCGGTGAGCACATCTCCACTACCGGGCGTAGCCATCCCCGGATTACCGGTGGTATTGACAAACATATGTTCTTGATATACAGTAATGGTATGGGCACCTTTAATCACCACAATAACATCGTGTTTTTTTGAAAAAGTTCTAGTTTTTTTGAGTTTGTCGAAATCGTTTTCCCATTTCCCCACCAATCTTTCGAGTTCTAAAGGATGTGGCGTGAGTATGGATAAAGGAGGTACATCCTTAAGTGCCTTGGGATTCTCAGCCAAAATATTTAACGCGTCTGCATCAATCACCAACGGATTTTTTTGATTTTTTAAAAAAGCAACAAACCCCTTGGTGGTTTCTTCTGTAGTTCCCATGCCCATACCTATTCCAATTGCATTGACAGTAGGTAGGGAGGTGAAATCGACCAAATGTTTCTCCCCGGAGTCGGTGGCTGTAATGGCTTCGGGAACTGCAGTCTGAAGAATTGAATACCCGCATTGAGGTAGGTAAGCAGTCACCTTACCGGCTCCTATTTTTAAAGCAGCTTTGGTTGCTAAGGTTACAGCACCTATTTGACCAAAACTACCACCTATCAATAAACTGTGACCAAAATGCCCCTTGTGGGAAAACTTATCGCGAGGAATATACATCGATTTGACCTCGTTTTTTAAAATTAAATTACTGGTCACCGGAGTTTCTGCCAAATACTGTGCATCCAAGCCAATATCGATAAACTCCAAGGTCTGTGAAAATCGGTTGGTTTCCGGTAAGAAAAACACCAACTTTGGGGCTTGAAAGGTGAGGGTAGCCGTAGCCTGAATTACGGCATCTTTGTCCGGTGTGGGCTCATCGACAAACAAACCACTTGGAACATCAATCGAAAGTACAAAAGCTTTGGAGCGGTTGATATGTATAATTAAATTTTTAACCCAAAGATCGATCGGTTTATTCAAACCAATGCCAAATATACAGTCGATGATAATGTCTCGCGAGTTGAGCTCCGGGAAATCGTTTTCACTCTTCATCAATAGCGGCCAGTCTTTGGTTGTGTTTTTATACCGATTGTAATTGATCAAAAAACATTTAGATCGTTTTTCACTGTAATTAACTATATAACTTTTAACGGTATAACCTTGATTGATCAACATCCTTCCTAAAGCCATACCGTCTCCTCCGTTGTTTCCAATGCCACAAAAAATATGAATAGTCACCGGAGCTCCTTGCAGTCGCTGGTCAAGCCATTGAAATACCTGATCGGCAGCTCGTTCCATTAATTCAATCGAAGTGATTTGTTGTTTGGCCTCGGTTGCTTTATCGGCCTCATAAATTTGTTTTGCGGTAAATATTTTCATGATATAGGGTACTTTAGAGCTATATATTTCTAATACTCATTCCGATAGTGGAGTTCTATTATTGGTATTTTAGAAATGAAGAATCGATTTTATCGTAAAGATATTACTTTTTTTACAGTGTAAAGATTTGGTTTTTTTTAAAATAAATATAAGGGAACATTTTTTGTTATATATCTTTGTAGGAAGTCAAAAATTATGAGAACTCTCTTTTTATTTTTTTGCTGTTTGTTTGCTGGCTCTCTCTTTCCACAGGAATTTGGCCAGCAGTTTTTTACCATTTCAGAAGAATCTCTTCAGAAAAGTTACTTATTAGAAAAGTCCAAATTTATTCAAAAATACGGTTTGGTAGATTTTAATGTAAGTGTTGGCATCAATCAAGAGAATTATTGGAAAGCAGTGAGTATGCAAGAAGCTTACGCCAAAGAAGAAGCCTATTTAAACCGGCGAAGAAATCCGGTTCAAAAAACCATCACTTCAGAAACTTTAGGTTTTCAAAAAAAACCACCTAAAGAAAAAGCCATACGGGTGGAAGTACAAAATCGGGATTACATTCACTCAACACGATTTAGAAATACCGTATATCGCGATGCTTCGATGGTACCCTATTATTTCAATCCTTATTTTTATAACAGACCATAGGCCAGGATTTGCTCCATGGCTTGGTGGTATTCTTTAAATTCATTGAGGTTGTTGTGGTCACCTCCGGGTACCGTAATGAGTTGTTTTTTAATTTCGGGTAGTGATTCATAGAGTTTTTTTCCCAAATTATAAGGTACCACCCGATCTGAAGTTCCGTGAATTATATAGGTAGGACATTCTATATCGCTACTATAAGACATATTATTCAAAGGATATCGGAGTAAATACTGAACCGGATAGATAGGAAATTGTTTTTGAGCCACCTCTGTGATACTGGTAAACGGAGTTTCTAATAAAAGTAATTTGGGCTGATTTGTTGCAGCTAAGTAGGTAGCAAAAGCTGTCCCCAAAGAGCGGCCGTACAACACGATTTTCTCTTCCGGAAATAACTGGGTAGTATAGTTGTAAAACAATTGGGCATCGGCGTATAAATTCTCTTGCGAAAGCTTTCCGGTACTTTTGCCATAACTACGATAATCCATTACAATCACCTCGTAATTAAATTGTAAAAAATAGCGGGTAATGTCTCCCCAGCCCTCTAGATTTTGGGCATTTCCATGAAAATATAAAATGATTCCCCGTGGATTTTCAAGCCGAAATCGCACTGCATTTAATCGAGCACTATCCGAGCTGTATAAATTAAATTCCTCAAAAGTATGATTCCAATTATATGAGTGGTCAGGGCTTGTCTTTAGTGGTAAAAAAATAAATTTTTCTTGAAAAATAGCTAAAACTACACCTCCTAATAGGTAGCCCACAACCATTATTGTAATGATTTTTTTAATCATTTTTATATCATGGAATAAAAGTTAGATAACTATCAGATTGAATTCCAAATTTAATGGGTCTAACTGCTCACCCAACTCCGGTAACCAACTCGCTCCATATTCACAATACCAGTGTGAAAAATTATCGATTCGTTCTTGTAAATTTCCCCCAGGGAACAATTGGTTTTGTAAAATTTCCAGTCGGGCAAGTAAATCTCTGTGTTTTCTTTTCTGGGCCTTGAGCAAGCGTTTTTCTAAGGCATCTAATCCCCGGAGTTGTTTTTTTTCTTGAGCCGCGACAGCATTTTTGAAAGTGGGATCGGTTTGCTCTGCCAATTCGTATAAGGAAGCAAATTGTTGTTGTAAATGATTTCGCTGCAGCGAAAAATCTATTTTTATTTCTGAAAAAGCACGGATCCACTTATTGTGTAAGGTATTTTTGTCCAAAAATAATTCGGGAATTTCTACGTGCATCTGAGTCGCTTTTTGTTTTAATTTCTTCGGAATTAATAATACCGAATTCCGAAGAAGCAGTATCGGAAAGGGTATTTTTTGCGTATCAAAAAATGCTTTTAATTGCAACCAATAAGCCAATTCACCACTTCCCCCAATATAGCAGAGATTAGGAAGTAAAACTTCTTGATACAGCGGGCGAAGCAAGACATTCGGACTCAACTTTTCGGGATGTTGTTCAATCAATTGTTGGATTTCCTTCTCAGTGAAGGTCAAATCAGTATTTTTAACTCGGTAGATCCCGTCTATTTCAACCAGCCGTTCGCGCAGATTATGATCTAAGTAAAATAGGTTTATTTCACGGGGGTTAACCTGTACCGAATAATTTTTATTTAAAAATTCATTGGTTTTAGAAACGGCATTAAACGAAGTCTTTTGTTCCAATTCATTTTTTAAATAAGGAATAAAACATTTTTTGAATGCGGCATCATCGCCATCGATAATCACCAACCCTTGGTCTTTGAATAATTCGTTGGCTAAAAATCGAGTGGCAGCCGTTAAAGTATTGTGTTCTAAATAGGCTTTTTTAAATAATTCTTTGAGATCATGAGCATTGTTTGAATTCCCTAATGCAGTTGCAAAATGGGAGTACACCTCTTCCAATCCCTCGCACGATAAACGTCCCACGGCCCCCGAGGCCGGTTTGTTCCAAACTACTTTTTTTCCTTGGAAATAAAAATGGTTGATTTCTTCAAAATCATGATCTTCGGTTGCCATCCAATAGATGGGCACAAAATTATAAGAGGGATACTGTTGCCGTAGTTGTTTACACAAATTGATTGTGCTGATAATTTTGTATAAAAAATATATCGGTCCGGTAAACAAATTGAGCTGATGACCGGTGGTAATCGTATAGGTGTTGTCTTGGCCCAACTGCTCGATATGTGTAGCGGTTTGTAGGGATATTGATAAACCTTGGTATTGCTTTTCTAGTTGCTGTACTAAAATTTTTCGCTGGTCAGAAGGATAAGAAATTGATTTTTCTTGCAGCTGTTTTTCAAAATTTTCTATGCGCGGAAAGTGATTATACAAATGCGAAACCGAAGGTTTTTCGTCTAAATAATCCAGGATAAGTTGAGAAAATCGTCCGGTATTCTTATAAGAAATACAGTCTGTAACCATAGGTTGAAAATAAAACCTAAAGGTACAATTTATTCAGGAAATTCTACAAAAACACTTCATAATCGTATAAGTTAAATAAAACGATTTTCTCTTCAGGCAAGATTAAAAAACTATGCATTGAAAATAATTTTTTTTAAAAAATCAAACCAAGCTCAATTGTAGTTGAAATAAATTGTTTTTTTATAAAATGGCTACTATAAAACTTAAATCCAACATTTTTATAATTTACCTACAAATAGCAACCGGCATATCCAATAGATTCACAATTTAATTTATTAGCTTTACCGCTTCATTATTTTAGATTTATCTACTATGAAAAATATTATTTTTCTACTGTTTTTATGGGTGACAGTAGCCTTTTCACAAACTGTTAAATCGCCTTCTGAATTTTTGGGATATGAGTTAGGAACCGAGTTTACCCGACATTCCGATATAGTGGCTTATTTTCAACACGTTGCTCAAAACAGTCCTTTAGTAACCTATCAGTCGTACGGTACAACTTACGAGCGAAGACCTCTTACGTATGCGGTGGTTTCTTCGGCTAACAATATTCAGGATCTAGAAAAAATACGTACTGACAACTTAAAACAAACGGGAATTTTACCAGGGGATGCCCAGCCCGATATCGCTATTGTTTGGTTGAGTTACAATGTACATGGCAATGAAGCTTCCAGCAGTGAAGCGGCTATGAAAACCTTGTATTCCTTGATCACTGACAATCAATCTTTTCTTCAAAACACGGTGGTAATAGTCGACCCCAATGTCAATCCCGATGGAAGAGATCGTTATGTAAATTGGTACAATCAAGTACGTGCCACCCCTTACGATGCTTCACAATCGGCTACCGAACATTTTGAACCTTGGCCCGGTGGACGTCCCAATCATTATTTGTTTGATTTGAACCGAGATTGGATGTGGGCTTCGCAGATTGAAACCCAACAACGATTAGCTATTTATAATCAATGGATGCCTCATATCCATGTGGATTTTCACGAACAAGGAATCAACGATCCCTATTATTTTGCTCCCGGAGCCGAACCTTTTCACGAGATTATTACACCCTGGCAACGCGAATTTCAAACAGCAATCGGAAAAAATAATGCTAAGTATTTTGACCAAGAAGGATGGTTGTTTTTTACCCGTGAAAGTTTTGATTTACTCTATCCCAGTTATGGAGATACCTATCCTACTTTTATGGGAGCTATTGGAATGACTTATGAAAAAGCGGGTCACGGACGTGCGGGTTTGGGTATTGATACCGATGAAGGGTATGAACTCACCTTGGCCGATAGAATACTGCACCATTATACCACCGGTATTTCCACTATAGAAATAGCCTCTCAAAATGCATCACGCTTAAATCAAGAGTTTAAAAAGTTTTTTGACAATAGTCAATTAAAATACAAAAGCTTTGTGCTTACCGGTTCCGCTGATAAAATAAAAGCTTTAACCACTTTGTTAGACAGCCATGAGATTAAATATTCTTTTGGTAGTAGTGGGCAGGCTAAGGGTTTTCAATTCAGTAAAAACGGCTCGGGTCAAGTGTCGTTACAAGATGCTTTAATTATTTCAACCAATCAGCCCAAAGGCAAAATGGTTCATGTGCTTTTTGAACCCGAAGCCCAATTATCCACACCCATTACTTATGATATCACTTCTTGGAATTTGGTGTACGCCTATGGCTTAGACGGTGTAGCCAGTACTCAATTAATTACCGGTACCCAACATACCCGGTCCATGGCCTTAGTTCAAAACCTACCCAATCCTCAGGCAGCTGGATATATTACCAAATGGAACAGTTTGCAGGATGCTCGATTTTTAGCCGAATTACTTAAGCAAAATATTCGGGTGCGCTACAGCGAAAAAGATTTTGCCGTTCAGGGTAAAAATTTTAAAAAAGGAAGTCTGATTATTACGAAAAGTGATAATAGAAACCGCTCTGATTTTAATGAAATTGTAACTCAAATTGCCAACCAATACGAACGAGAACTTTTTGCCAGTACCACTAGTTTTTCGGATAGTGGAACTGACTTTGGTTCTCATTATGTACACTTAATTCATCCTCCCAAAATTGCTTTGGTAAAAGGTCCGGGAGTTAATTCATTGAGCTACGGAGTACTGTGGCACTTTTTTGAACAACAGTTGCATTTTCCGGTCACTTCCATCAGTACTGAACATCTAGAACGCATAGATTTGAGCGAATTTGATGTTCTGATTTTACCCAGCGGTCATTACGGAAATGTTTTGAAAGATTCCTCCAAAATTACGCAATGGTTACAGCAAGGGGGAAGACTAATCGCTATTGATAATGCCCTCAGCTCTTTAGAGGGCATCGAATCATTGGGATTGGAAAAAAAATCGATTGAAACGGGTGAACCTACCGAGGAAGAATTGTTAATTCCTTACGACCAGCAAGAAAAAGAATGGGCTAAAGGTTTAATCACCGGTACTATTTTTAAAGTCCCAGTAGATGCTAGCCATCCCGTGGCATTTGGGTATGATGACCATTATTTTACCTTAAAAACCAACACTCATGCCTATAAATATCTTCAACAAGGCTTTACGGTTTCGTATATTGGGAAAACTCCGGAGCGTATTAGTGGTTTCGCTGGTGAGGAAGCCCTCGAAGGAATTGCTAACACACTGATTATTGGTCATGCAACGCATGGAAAAGGACATGTAGTATATTTGGTAGACGATGTGATGTTTCGATCGTTTTGGGAAAACGGAAAATTATTTTTAGTTAATGCCGTATTTTTACTACAAAAAGCAACCTACGGACTTTAAAGACCAATGATACCATTTATTTTAGCACTAGCCCCGGTGGTTATGATTGCCACCTTTATTTATCTAAAAGATAAGTACGAAAAAGAACCATTAAAACATTTGGTTATCAGTTTCGTATTGGGAATTCTGAGTGCTATACCGGCGGTAATTATTTCTATTTCCCTTGAAAATACTCAAAATTTACTCTATCCGGTAGGAGATTTTAAAAATCTATTCCGAGTTGCCGTATTTGCTTTTATTGTTGTTTCTTTTGCAGAAGAGGTAGCTAAATATTTGGTGTTAGAATTTTATGCCTTTCGGCAAAAAGAATTTGACGAGCCGTATGATGGTATCCTGTATGGTACTTTTATCAGTTTGGGATTTGCGGCTATCGAAAATGTACTATATGTAATGGAGGGTGGAATCGAAGTGGCTCTCTTACGGATGTTTTCGGCCGTACCGGCTCATGCCAGTTTTGGAATAATAATGGGCTATTATTTTGGTTTGGCTTGGCAGCATAAAGACAAAAGTATTTCTTATAAAGCCAAAGGGTTATTAGCGGCGATTCTCTTGCATGGTCTGTACGATTTCTTCCTCATGCAACAGCTTTACCCGGCCTTTTGGATTATGTCGTTTGTAGGTTTGGCAATAAGTATTTGGCTTTGTTTCAAAGCTATCAAAAGCCACAACCACCGTTCTCCTTTTCGACCCAAACCACTCAATTGATATTATTTCAATATGGATTTACAAGACCAATTAAAAAAACTATTTCCCGATTATGTGCCTTCGGAAGAAGAAACCCCTAGTGAGACAACTCCCTTATGGGTGAATCAATCTTCGCCATTGATTTGTAAATATGAAAAAAGAAATGGCAAACCTACTACCCTGATTGAAGGTTATGAAGGTAGTGCACTGGAGTTAGAAAATATTGCTAGAATGCTGAAAACGCGTTTGAGTGTTGGCGGAACTGTCAAAAATCAACAAATTATCTTACAAGGTAATTACCGAGACCAGATTATGAAAATTCTCCAAGAAAACGGATTTCAAGTAAAACGCGTAGGGGGGTAATCTATCTATTTTAGCAACCAGGGATACAAAGCCATGGATAACATCCCTAAAGCCATTATTATTTTTAACAACGTGGCTAACTGACCAAATTCTTGACGGGTTTTTCTACTCCACAATAGAATACAAAATACAATCAAAGGGGCTATAACCAACAGTAGAAAATACAAAATCGCTACGGGTTGCTTATATAAATACTGATAGATGTAATACACTACACCCACTATATGGAGTACACCCAATACAAAGGAGATAGTTACTGTGCGTTGAACTCCCAGGACTATGGGTAGGGTTTTTAGATCTGCATTTTTATCACCATCCATATCTTGGATATCTTTCACTATTTCTCTTAGAAAAGTAAGTGAAAAGGCAAAAAAAGCATAATCCAAAATAATTAAGAAGATAACTTGTAGCCCGCCTTGATTGGCTTCGGTTAGAGCAGGCATCAAATCAAAAATTCCAACAACGATTAACACCAGAGCTGCTAACACGGCTATCGTTAGGTTTTTAACAATAAGTATGTATTTTAGAAAGGTACTGTAAATATACAGCATCGCCGAAATACCAATAAAAAAGGCAACCAATGCCGGGCGTTCAATATAATTTGACAAGTAAAAACCAATAGCGACTCCTAATACATTAAAACCTATAAAATAATTATAGGCTGATTTTTCAGAAATCAATTGGGTTAGAGCTACCTTTTTGGGTTTATTTATTTGATCGGCTACTCCATCTTGGAGGTCATTGATGATATATCCGGCAGCTGCTAAAGAAACCGTTGCAATTACCAAAAGAGTGAAGTGTAGACCTGATAAGGCCGTAGCTACTCCGAAAGGAACCAGTAAGGCATATTTGATAAGAAATTGAATACCTGCAATAAATAAGAGGTTTTCAATTCTAACAAGGCGGAGAAAAGCATTCATAGGGGTGGTTAATCGTGTTGAGCATCCATGTTTTTACTCCACTTGTCATGAACTTTCAAAACTTGCTCGATGACGTCGCGTACACAACCTTTTCCACCGTCTTTGTTTGAAATATACTTTGAAATGGCTTTGATTTCCGGAGTTGCGTCTTGGGGACAGCATGGTAACCCCACCATTTGCATCGGGTACATATCCGGGATATCGTCCCCCATATATAACACTTGGGAAGGGTCTATTTGATAGAGTTCCATATACTCTTTTAACACATCCAGTTTGTACTGTACTCCCAAGTGAATGTCTGTTATACCCAGACCTTTTAGACGCAGGCGAAGACCTTCGTTGTATCCCCCTGAAATAATACAAACATGAAACCCTTGATCAACAGCCGTTTTTAAGGCAAATCCATCGCGGATGCTCATCGTTCGTAACAAATCTCCTTGAGTCGTAACGGTTATGGTACCGTCGGTAAGTACTCCATCCACATCAAACACAAAGGTGGTGATGTATTTTAAATATTCTTTATAGCTCTTTTCTTCCATGGGTTTGGGCTATTGCATTGGATAATATTTGATAAATCTCTTTTTTTTCGGGCAAAGCTAACATTTCTAAATGTTTTTGCATGGTTTTTTGGTCGTTTCTTTTGGCAGGCCCGGTTTGCATCTCCCGAGGAGTGCCCTGAGTGACCTTGGCAGCTGTTTCCTGAATCAGGGGCTGTAATATATCAAATGGAATATCGTTTTCTTCCGTTATTTCATACCCCATCTGATACAGGTGGTTGACAAAATTACATACAAAAACCGCTGCCAAATGTAATTTTTTTCTCTTTTCAGAATCTATCGAATAAAATGAAGTTGATATCGATTTTGTGATATACTCAAGTAATTGATAATCAGAGTCATTATTGGCTTCAAGACACCAGGGGATGGTGGAGTAATCCAACGATCGGTCTTTAGAAAAAGTTTGTAAAGGATACATAACTCCCCGACGTTTGTGGCTCGATAATGCTTCTATCGAAACACTCCCCGAAGTATGAACTACCAAGGGTTGGGCGTGGGGAATTTGATGAGCGATATCCTCTATGGCATCATCCGAAACGGCCAACAAATATATATCGGCTTCTACTAAATCGGATAGGTTCTGAGTAACCGGTATTGATTGAAAACTCACCCCTTTCCGATTGTACATTTGTACCACCTGAACCTCTGTGCTGGTAGCAAAAGCTTTAGCTATATGTTGGGCTACATTACCTCCTCCTAAAATTACCATCGTAATCATTCGGCTAAATTACGAACTTTAACAAAATTACTCCTATTTAAGGCCTAGTTTTATCCGTAAATTCAGTAATTTTGCGGGCAATCGGGGTTATCACTTTTTTCTCATGTTTAAAAAGCTTTTTTCTTTCCTTTTTTCTACTAGATTAACTGCAGTTTTATTTATCGTTTTTGCCATTGCTATGGCCACCGGAACGTTCTTAGATATGCAGCAAACCACTTCACCTACACCGTTTTCCAGGAGAATGGTGTATAACACTTGGTGGTTTGAGTTAATCATGGTGGTCTTTGTCATCAATTTTATCGGTAATATTTTCCGGTATCGTTTATTTCGAAAAGAGAAATGGGGCACCTTGGTGTTGCATCTTTCCTTTATACTCATTTTGCTCGGGGCTTTTATTACTCGATATATTGGTTATGAAGGGGTTTTGCGCGTTCGTGAGGGTGCTACCGAAAACAAAATGTTATCAGAAAAAACCTACTTTACGGCTTTAATTGATGGAGACATGGTGGTGGATGGAGTACAAATGCGCAGGCCGGTTGAAAAACAAGTGCTACTTTCCGAAAGATTAAGCCATCGCAAAAATTACTTTAAAATTAAAACCGATTACGATTCGCAGCCGATTACTATAGAATATGTGGATTATCTGGAAAATGCCGAAGAAGCTTTGATTCCGGGGGAGGAGGGAGGTTTTTACCTAAAAATGGTTGAATCTACCGGAGGAATGCGGAATACCATCTGGCTGAAGGAAGGGCAGGTGCAAAGTGTTTATGGGGTGCTTTTTGCGGTGAATCAATTTACACCTGGAGCGGTTAATATACTTATTGACAGTACCGGTTATCAATTACAAACTCCATTTGAAGGTGAATATTTGCGTATGGCCGATCAAAGCGAAGGAAGGGTTTATGCCGATAGTATTCAACCCCTTCAATTACGGTCGCTATATCAAATGGCCGGACTCTCATTTGTTTTGCCTGATCCCTTGACACAAGGTACTTTTGATTTGGTCAAAGCACCTAAAGAAGAACCTTCTTTTGTTGATGCACTAACTGTGAAAATTACCACCGGCGGGGAAGAAAAAATTGTAAAATTGCTGGGTGGGCAAGGCAGTGCACTAAAACCTGTCACTGTCCAAGTAGGAGGCTTAGATTTTCACCTCAATTACGGTTCGAAAGAAATCGAACTTCCCTTTAGTATAACACTCATTGATTTTATAGCGGAAAGATATCCCGGTACCGAAAAGGTATATTCTTCTTATAAAAGCCAAGTGGTAGTTAATAATGAGGACGGAACCAGTTTTGACTACGAAATTTATATGAATCATATACTCAATCACAAGGGATATCGATTATTTCAAGCCAGTTTTGATAACGACGAACTCGGTACAGTACTCTCGGTTAACCACGATTTTTGGGGAACTTGGATTACATATGTAGGCTATGTTTTGTTGTTTTTGAGTATGATAGTGGTTTTGTTTGAGCGAAAAAGCCGTTTTGGTAATTTGCGAAAACAACTTCATAAAATTACTTCCAAAATAGATCGGCTCACTATTGGGGTCTTGCTGTTATTATCTACCTGGGGTTACACTCAACAGTCGAATTCCCACAGTAGTCCCAATCAAGCAACCCTCGATTTATTGGATTCCTTAATTTTAAATAATGCCGTTGATAAACACCATGCCGCCAAATTTGGTAGTTTGGTGATTCAAGACGATGGAGGAAGAATGAAACCCCTCAATACTTTTGCATCAGAATTACTTCGCAAAATAAGCAAAAGTAATTCTTACAAAGGTTTGGATCCCAATCAGGTGTTTTTATCCATGAGCGAATTTCCCCGAGCTTGGGTAGAATTACCGATCATTCACTTAAAACGGGGCAACGATAGTCTACGTAAAATTTTAGGAGTCCCTTTGGACACCAAAGCGGTTTCGTTATTAAGTTTTTTTGATGAAAACGGAAATAATAAAATCGGTCCTTATTTGGAAGAAGCCTCTAAAAAATCCAACCCCAATCAATACGAAAAAGATTTGATTAAAACCTACGAAAGTATGTACTTACTCAATAAAGCTTTTGCGGGTACAATCTTGCGTATTTTTCCCATTCCGGGTGATGCCAACAATACTTGGGTTTCTTATCCGGAGTTGGAATTTACCGAAATAACTGGCGTGGATTCTGTCTTGGTACAAACTGTACTACCCCAATATTTTCAAGAAATTAAATTGGCTCGAAATACCGGCGATTATTCGCGTGCGGAGGAGTTAATAGAGAGTATCAATCGCTATCAGCACTTATACGGGAGCCGGGTATTACCCTCAGATAATCGTGTTAAAGCCGAGATTTTTTACAATCAGGTTGATATTTTCAATGCCCTGTACAAATATTACTTATTAGTAGGGGTGGTCATGTTTTTTAGCTTTATCTATCAGTTGTTTAATCATCGAAATCATTTTTGCAATATGTTGATCTATGTAGGTCGATGGTTGAGCTGGAGCTTTTTTATTGCTATGACCTTAGGATTGATCTTGCGCTGGTATATCAGTGGTCACGCTCCTTGGAGTGACGCCTACGAATCGGTTATTTATGTGGGTTGGGCTACGGTATTATTTGGTCTGATTTTGGGTCGAAAATCTACTTTAACCATTGCCTCGACTGCTTTTATGGCAGCAGTAGTCTTGTGGGTTGCTCATCAAAACTGGATGGATCCTGCTATTTCTAATCTGCAGCCGGTATTGGACTCGTATTGGTTGATGATTCACGTATCTGTAATTGTAGCTAGTTACGGTCCCTTTACGCTCGGGTTAATTTTAGGTACGGTGGCTTTAATTTTAATGGTTTTCGTTACACGCAAGAATAAGGAAAAAATACAAGTTCATATTAAAGAACTGACGATCATCAACGAAATGGCTCTGACAATTGGATTAGTTTTACTCACTATTGGCAACTTTTTGGGAGGTATGTGGGCCAACGAAAGTTGGGGGCGTTATTGGGGTTGGGACCCCAAAGAAACTTGGGCTTTGATAAGTATTATGGTTTATGCCTTTGTCATTCATATGCGGTTGGTACCTGGTTTGCGCGGGGATTATAAATACAATGTAGCTTCCGTTTTTGGCTATGCCAGTATTATGATGACCTATTTTGGTGTGAATTTTTATCTGGTAGGACTTCACTCTTATGCCTCCGGTGATAAACCCATTACACCCATTTTTGTTTTTGTTACTGTTGGATTTTATGTAGCCTTATCGGTGGTGGCTTATTTCAGGTATAAAAGAATCGGGAAAATTTCGTCTTAAATGGCATAATACTTGGTAATGGTGCTATTCTAACAACCAACAAATATGAATATGAAACGAATTCTTCTTTTTGTATGCCCCGTGTTATTTATGCTTACTGTTATACCATCGCAAGCGCAAATCATCTATAGTTCTGAGTGGAAAAGTGAAGCGGATGCCGTTATATATGTCACCGAGTGGAAAAGCGAGGCCGACTTAATCGTATATAAAACCGACTGGAAAAGTGAAGCCAGTGGGAATAAAGGAATTTGGTACTTTACGGAATGGAAATCCGAAGGTAAAGTCATCTATTTTACCAGTTGGAAAAGTGAAGCGGATATAGTTATTTACTATACCAGTTGGAAAAGTGAAGCGGGGTGGAAAAATCAACACAAAAGATATTTGTTAGACTAAATTAAGAGCCCCTCAGCTTTTCACGTAAGTGTAACTTAGATTAAAGAAAGTAAAAGTAATCTAACCCGAATTTTACTGGGCTAGATTTTCCTTTTTTGGGCATTTTTTTTATAAACTTTGTTTTTGTCTGTTTACTTTGAAAAAATAATTTATAATTGCACTCGTTTATAAGGTTTAGACAGCGGTAGTCAATATCCGATTTATTCTAAAAAATTATGTACAAAGCCAGCTGGTTGTTATTGTTTTTTCTGTTTACTTCTATAAGCTTTGCACAAGTGGGTGGACGAGCCACCTATGAGTTTTTGAACTTGGTAAATTCTCCTCGACAAGCTGCATTAGGCGGAAAAACTATAACCAATTACGACTACGACCCGATGCAAGGCCTGTACAACCCGGCGTCTATCAATCACGCCATGGACAATCAGCTATCTTTAAATTATGTCAACCATTTTGCGGATGTCAATTACGGGACTGCTGCTTATGCTTATATGTGGGATCGGCGTACGGAGATGCTTCACGTAGGAGCTACCTATATCAATTACGGGCGATTTGACGGGTATGACGAGTTAGGTAATTCTACGGGAAGGTTTGGGGGTGGAGAGACTGCTTTGTCTTTTGGTTATGCCCGGAATATCGCTTGGACCGATTTTTATGTGGGTGTTAACGCAAAAATAATTTCTTCCAAGTTAGAATCGTATTCCTCTTGGGGAGGTGCCCTTGATATAGGGCTGATGTATATTTACGAAAAATGGGATTTACACATTGGACTAGTAGCTAGGAATTTAGGAACTCAGTTTACTCCGTACCATGAGACCTACGAAAAGCTTCCTTTGGAAGTGGACTTTGGGATTTCTCAAACGCTAGAAAATGTTCCGATTCGCTGGCATCTTACTTTTGAGAATTTACAAAATTGGAATATCGCTTTTGCTAATACTGCCCGTGATGAAATTGACTTAGAAGGGAATGTGACCAGTGAAAATATTTCCTTTTTTGATCAAATTTACCGACGAGTAATCGTAGGAATTGAGCTGTTTCCGGAAAGTGGTTTTAATTTAAGACTGGGCTATAATATCCGTCGGGCGGAAGAAATGAGAATTATTGACCAACGATCATTTGCTGGACTAAGTGCCGGATTTGGCATCAAATTTAACCGGGTAAGACTCAGCTATGCCTATTCCAGATACAACCATGCAGCTTCCACGAGTTTTTTTGGCTTGCATCTCGACTTGAGATAACCCCTTGATTAAATATCATGAAAAAAATTACCATTGCCATTGACGGATTTTCTTCTACGGGAAAAAGTTCTGTAGCGAAATTATTAGCTAAAAAACTGGGATATATTTATGTAGATAGTGGCGCTATGTATCGAGCTGTAACACTCTACGCGCTACAAAAGGGCAATATCAGCGATAGCGGGTTAGATACAGAGGCATTAATAAATGCCCTGCCAGAAATTCAAATCACTTATTCCTTTCATCCTGAAACCCAGGAAGCCGCTTTGTTTTTAAACGGTCAACGAGTGGATGAGGAAATTCGTAAAATGCCAGTTGCAAATTGGGTCAGTCAGGTAGCAAAAATTCCGGAAGTACGAACGAAGTTAGTAGAAATTCAACGACAATTAGGAGCTGAAAAGGGTGTAGTAATGGATGGTAGAGATATTGGCTCGGTAGTTTTTCCGGATGCGGAACTCAAAATTTTCTTGACCGCTTCGCCTCACGAACGAGCTCGAAGAAGATATGCTGAATTTCAAAAACAAGGTGACAGTATTAGTTTTGAAGAGGTTTTAAAAAATGTTCAAGAAAGAGATTTTATAGATACGACCCGTCAGGATTCCCCTTTAATACAAGTACCGGATGCGGTAGAGGTGGATAATACTTTTCTTAGTTTAGACGAAACTTTTGCTCATTTATTGGCACTAGCTGAAGAAAAAATTAATGATGAAACAGGAAATACCTAATTTTGAAAAAAAACATTTTTTTATGTTAATTTTTAAAAAGCTTTTATATATATTTGTATAAGTCAGCCCTATAGGGGGATTGGCGTAATTTTCTTTTTCATAGCAATTTTCCCACCCTAATTATTTTATCTATCTTTTTAGGGTGGGTTTTTTTATAAATAGATGTAACATTTTCTCCACTTTTTATTCTAATAGGAAATCAATTGTTTTAAAATTTAAAAATGAGTGACTTTTTACAGGTAAATCAAGTTTCCAAGAAATACGGAAATTTTACCGCACTAAACAACGTTTCGATTTCGGTACCTCAGCAAAGTATTTTTGGGCTTTTAGGTCCCAATGGAGCTGGAAAAACTACCTTAATACGGATTATTAATCAAATTACTATGCCCGATTCCGGCTCTGTATATATCAATGGAAATGCTTTGCGTCCTGAGCATGTTACCATTATTGGTTATATGCCCGAAGAACGAGGTTTGTATAAGTCTATGAAAGTGGGGGAGCAGGCACTCTACTTGGCACAACTCAAGGGTCTGTCTAAAACGCAAGCCAAACAACAATTAAAATATTGGTTTGACCGATTGGAGATATCTCATTGGTGGGATAAAAAAATAGAAGAATTGTCTAAGGGAATGGCGCAAAAAGTACAGTTTATTGTAACGGTTTTACACCGACCTAAATTGTTAATTTTTGACGAACCCTTTAGTGGCTTTGATCCGGTCAATGCCAATTTGATTAAAAATGAAATTTTACAACTGCGCGAAGATGGTGCCACCGTGATTTTTTCAACCCACCGCATGGAATCTGTAGAAGAACTATGCGATCATATTGCGCTGATTAATCACGCTAATAAAGTGCTGGACGGAAAAATTACAGAGGTGAAACGACAGTACAAAACAAATACCTATGAAGTAGGCCTAATTAGCGATAATGAAGAGGCTCTAAAAAAAGAATTACAGTCAAAATATGAAGTGGAGGAAGCTCATTTTAATTCAGTTGTCGACGAATTAAAACTCAAAATTAAATTAGACGTAAATAGTCGTCCCAACGATTTGCTGACGTTTTTAACGAGTCGTGCACAAGTCAATCATTTTGTAGAGGTTATCCCTAGTATTAACGAAATTTTTATCCAAACTGTTTCAGCATCTAAACCATGAAAAATTTAAAACTGATCATTGCCCGGGAATACAACTCACGTGTTCGAAATAAATCGTTTTTAATTATGACGATTCTTAGTCCGATAATTTTTGCCGGACTTATTTTCTTAGTTGCTTATTTGAGTAGCTTGAATCGGGGAGTACGTACCATCGCAGTTTTAGATCAAAGCGAATTATTTGTCAATGCGTTGGAAGGAACTAATAAACTTCAGTTTACCTTCTTGGAAGGTGTCTCGGTCGAAGAGGCTAAAGCTATGAGTAATTCGGGAGAATATTACGGGTTATTATATATTCCCAACCCCCAACAACATCTCGATTTTTCTAATCAAGAAATAGAATTTTTCTCCAAGGAATCACCCAATGTGGAGGTGGTTCAGTATATTGAAAAATCCATGTCGACTGAGTTGACCAATAAAAGATTGGTAGAAAATGGAGTCGATTTAAACCGCATTGAAAGTTCAAAAGCATCTATCGAAATCAGTTTGGAAGACTTTCAAGGAGAAAGAACCTCCAAAATGTCTTCTTGGTTAAAAGTAATTTTCGGCGGGGTTGCCGGTTATTTTTTAATGATGTTTATCATTATCTACGGAAATATGGTGATGCGGAGTGTGATAGAAGAAAAGATAAATCGGATCATCGAGATTATAATTTCTTCGGTAAAACCTTATCAATTGATGATGGGCAAAATTATAGGAAATACCTTGGCTGGTTTAACCCAGTTTTTAATCTGGTTGGTGTTAGGGGGTATTTTAGTTATGGTAGCTGCCTCGGTATTTGGTTTGCAGTTACAACCCGACATGCCGGTTAATCAAGAAACGGTAGCCATGGCTGATTCACAGATGCAAATTTTACTTCATGATATTGCACGATTGCCATTGAAGACCTTACTCGTTTCGTTTTTAATCTATTTTATCGGAGGGTACTTTTTGTACAGTTCGCTCTATGCAGCTATTGGGGCGGCGGTAGATAACGAAACCGACACCCAACAATTTATGTTTCCGATTATCATGCCGTTGATGTTAGGAATGTATGTAGGATTTTTTAGTGTCATTGAAAATCCCCATGGAACCGTATCTGTCATTTTTTCTCATATACCTTTTACTTCGCCTATTGTGATGCTCATGCGTATTCCTTTTGGAGTAGCATGGTGGGAAATATTAATTTCCATGCTAATTTTGTTTGTTACATTTGCAGGTACGGTTTGGATTGCAGCTAAAATATATCGAGTAGGTATTTTGATGTATGGAAAAAAACCGACGTATAAAGAACTCATAAAATGGATTAAATACTAGATGGAAGAAAGTTTAGGACAAATTGATGTAGGAAAAGGATTGTGGAGTTCCATAATAGATTTTCTCAATTTTCAACTTTTGAAAATTGGTGAAAGTGAAAAATCGATTGAAATTACCATCGGACTAATTATAGTCATTATAGTAGCACTATTTCTAACGCGCTTGCTACTACGGTTTATATATAAAATCCTGACTCGTAAATTAAATCAGGACGAAACACTTCGATTCAAAGGAGTTTTTAATTTTATAACCTACTTTGTTTACATCCTGGTATTTGTTACCATCTTAAGTTCCTCGGGAATTGACATTTCTATCATCTTAGCCGCTACTACGGTACTGTTTATCGGTTTGGGATTGGCCATGCGGGAGTTGTTTCAGGACATCATAGGCGGAATATACATCATCATTGATAAGTCGATTCTAGCCGGTGAAATCATTGAAATAAACGGACAAGTGGGTCGGGTAATTGATATTAAACTTCGGACTGCCCGCTTGTTATCTCGGGATGAGAAAATTATAATCGTACCCAACCATCTTTTTATTACCGAGCAGGTTATTAACTACAATCACAACTACAAACGCATTCGGCAAGAGGTGGCTTTCCGCTTACCGGTGGATGCCAATTTAGAGGTCGTAGAGCAGTTAATTGTAGAAAATATTCGTGAGGTGGACGGGGTAATTCTGGAACCAAAACCCTTTTTATTGCTTAATAATTTTGGGAATTACGGTTTGGAAGTGAGTCTAAATTATCATTTAGAAGATAGTTTTCGGGAACCGAGAATATCGAGCGAAGTGCGTAAAACGATACTCCAAACTCTTTCGGAATATGGTATCCAGATTCCCATGCAAAAAATGGATATCCATCTTAATCCCAAAAACTAAGATTTTATTTTTTGAGTTGTTCTAGTAACCAGTTTTTAAATTCAAAAAAATTCTGAGGAGCTACTCCATGACCTACCGGAAATTCGGAATAGGTATTCTTGATTTGATACTGGTCCAAAATAGTTGGTGTTCTTCGGGCCCATTCCACGGGAATAACTTGATCTACCGTTCCATGGGATGCGTAAACCTGCAGGTGTTCATAGTTTGACTCGTTGCTGTGTTCGGGTAACAAATCTCGGTCTATATATCCACTGAGCGCAATTAAATTTTTAACTTTTTGAGGGTATTTGAAAGCAAGTGCATAGCCTAAAATCGCTCCTTGACTAAAACCTAAAACAGTAACTTGTTGGCCATTCAACTGATAGTTTTCTACTAATTCATCAATAAACTCGGCAATCAACTCAATCGAACTTTTAGCTTGGTCGATATCATTAAATTTTCCGTCGGTACTATCAAAATAGATAGAATACCAAGCATGACCATAGGGTTGTAGTGGATAAGGTGCTTTCGCAGAAACTATAAACAACTCTTCAGGAAGTTCATTGGCAAATGAAAACAAGTCATTCTCATCACTACCATAACCGTGAAGCATCAGCAACAAACCCGGTTTTTCTACAGAAATAGAATTTTTTTTAATAAGATGTTCGAGAGATAAATGTTTTGATGACATAGGGATTAGTCTATTTTTAGTATTCCGTTAGCATAAATTCCATACGCTTTTCCTGTTAATTTTTCACCTAACATCGCCGCGTTTTTAGAGGAAGAGTAGATCTCTGCCTCTGTAAAAATCCATTCTTTATCCGGATTAAATAGTGTTAAATCGGCGGTTTCTCCTTCGTTGATAGGGTGGTGTTTAACCGAAAAACGCCCTTTTAATCGAGTGAGTATATCCACCGTTTCTACAGTAGAAAAATGATTTCGAAGGGCACCAAAAATACTTTCTAAGCCAATACTACCGTATAAAGCATGGTCAAATTCTACACGTTTGTGTTCGATATCAATGGGATTATGATCGGAAGTAACGCCGTCAATAATTCCCTCCTGTAGAGCTTTAATCAGCTTTTTATTGACTTCGGGTGTACGCAACGGAGGTAGGATCTTATATCGGGTATCAAACTCATATAACTTCTCATCCGTGAGGATTAAATTGTTGATGGATACACTACAGCTTACGTTGAGACCTTTGGCTTTTGCCTCTTCAATAAGTTGGATACTTTTCTCGGTAGAAATAGTTGGTATGTGAAGTTTTCCTTCGGTATAATCCAAAAGGTATAAATTTCGATTGATGTGAAGTTCTTCAGCTAAAGCTGGAATTCCTTTTAAACCTAGTTTGGTACTCGTCATTTCTTCATGAACCACTCCGTTTCCTGCAATTTGTTTATCATTACAAAAAGTTATAATCAATCCGTTGAAATTACGGGTGTACTGAAGGGCAAGTTTGAGTAGTAAGGGATTCTGCACCGGTTTTTGATAATCGTAAAATGCTACCGCACCGGCTTTTTTCATATCGTATAATTCGGCTAAATCCACTCCATTTCCTTGTTGAGTCATGGCCCCAATAGGGTAAACAGACACCGGATTTCCGTGGGCTTTAGACAATAAAAATTGGATGTCGGCTTGGCTATCTATTACCGGTTGGGTATTGGGATTAACAGCCACCGCGGTAAAACCACTGAGTGCGGCGGTTTTTAAACCATTTTGAATAGTTTCGCGCTCTTCAAAACCCGGTTCACCCAAACACACACTGCTGTCAAACCAACCCGACGATAGGTGTAAATTCTCCAACGAAATTTCCCGTCGTTGATCGGGATTGGGTATTTGACTGGCAATTTTCTCAATCTTTCCGTCGGTAAGAAGCAGGTCTCTTTTTTTGAGGTGATGTTTACTTGAAACATCTACAATGGTGGCTGATTTAATGAGTACGTTCATTTGAGAAGTTTTAATAAAAGTGTTTCAATACCTAAAAAACACAGGGCAAAAATAACAAACCATTTCCAAAATTGTTTGGTTTGAAATGCTTGTGCGTACTGGTCAAAAAAACTATCCATTTTAGGATACACCGTAATGGATTCAAGTGCATTTACATCTAGGTACCGTGTAAGACTTTCTTGTCGGTTGTAGTTATAGCTTACTTGCATCATAGGGGTATCGTCATTGTACAGTGTGTAAGTAGCTGCCTGGTCGGGTTGGTCATAAGTAGTGATTAGTACCTGGTTGTGGGTATTTTGTTGTAATGGAATAAGCTGGGTATTGGGTCCCTGTAAGGTCAGAATCTGATTGGGAGTCAAATGAACAGGAACGGCATATTGATTTTCTTGTCCTACCGTATAATACAAATCGGGGAGAGGTAAACTCAGCTTGGCCATACGGTAAAAAGTGGGCACTACTAAGGGAGACCGTGTAAAATTAGAATAGTCGGTATGCAGGGGGGCTGTAAAGAGGTAGCTCTTTCCGGATTGAACCAAAAAAGGTCTTTGGTCTTTAAAAGCGAGCGCTGCGACCTGATTTCGCGTAAGCGTAAAAAACGAATTTACTTGAGGAAACTGAAAGTTAGTTATTTGATCTTCAAAGACGTTGGTGTATAACGGGTGAGAGAACTGGATGGCAGTAATTTGATTTTCGGACTGAATTTTTCGTTCTAAAGCAGGCAATCCCACTGAAGTCAAAAGGTTATTATACTCAGGCAGGGGGGCATCGGGATGGGGAATTAGCACGAGGGTACCTCCCTGTTGGGAGAAATTTTGTAAAATGGTTTGTAAAGAGGCCGGAATATCTGCCAGTTGATTGAGAATGATGGTGTTTTGTTGGGCGATCGAGTTATAATCGATGGATTGGGGTTGAAATGTAAGTAAATCGAACTCACCGGGAGTAAAAATTTTATTTAAAAATGTAACGGGTTCGTCTTGAATTACTAGAACTTTTACAGCCGCTGTTTCTTGAAGATTAAAAAGTAGTTCGTTATCGAAGAGTAGTGACTCGTCGGTAAGTGTTACTTTTCCCGTAAAGGGTTGTTGTACATCAATCTCAAAAATCGCTTCTGCCGTTCCTGAAGCCGGGAGGTCCACTGCGGTTTTAGCAACTAAAGTTTCGTCTTGGTAAAACGAAACCGACACATCTGAAAGTGCTGGGCCGTAATTTTTAAGCAGCGCTGTTAACTGGGCTTGGTTGGCATTGATGGAAGCTATATACACGCTATCTACTGAAAGATTAGCCGGGTTTTCGGGAAGTAGGGGTACGGCGGCCACCTCAAACGGATATGCTATTTCAGTGGGCCAGTGGTTTATTTCCTGAAAATCACTGATAATGAGTAAGGTCTTTTCAGTCTCAGTTTGATTAGAAAAAAGCGTATGGGCCTGAAGAAGTATCTCTTCGTAAGTGGGTTGCAAACCGCTGTAGGGGAGTGCTACTAATTGATCTTTAAATTCATCGGGGCTGGCTTGACGAAAGATTTGATTGTTGCTAAACCAGTTGATTGATTCGGGTAAGTAAGGACTCTCGATGAGTTGTTGTACTGCGGTTTTGAGTAACTCACCTCGACTGGATTTGGCTTGCATGCTGTACGAATTGTCTAAATAAATAACCAATTCTTTTTCTTTAGAAACCGCTTTTTCTGCTTGAAAGGGTTGTGCAAAAGCAAATATCAAACAGGCCAAAGCCAGGAGACGGCTCGCCAACACCAGCCATTTTTTGAGCTGCGAGCTTTTACGAGTTTGGAGGGTGATTTCTTTGAGAAACCGTAGGTTGGTAAACTCGGTTTTTTTAAATCGACGGAGTTGAAATAAATGAATAAGTATGGGAATGATGAGAAGTAAAAGCGCGTATAGAATTTCGGGATTTTTAAACTGCATTCCTATAAATATTTTTCAAAAATACGAAATGTATAAATGTGGGTGAAATATTTCATAGACTTTTGTTGAAAAGCTGGTAGGTCAATGATTTATTTTTTAGGTATTTGATTGTCTCTAAAAGTATTGGGAAGTATTTCTGGGATTAATTTCACCAATATTGGCAACAGTAACGAACCGCCGGGTAATAAAAAAATTGCCAACGAAGGAATCGATTTAATAATTTCCAAAAGTTGATTTTTAACGATGGTTTTTTCGTCTTTACTTAAACTGCTGAAAGTCGATTTACCTAATAAAACCATGAGTTCTTTGTTATTGCCTAATTCTTTAGACAATCGTTTTTTGTTTCTTAAAATTTGCAGTTTAACCAGTTGAGTGGATTCTCTGTACAATTCTTTAACCGGATTTTTGTATTGAAACAAACGCAGCTGAGGTCCGTATTTTTTTACAAATTGTTGTAATGCTTTGGAGGTTTCGGTAGCTATGGAAGGGTGAAGTTGTAATTGTAAGGTTAAAATTTCAAGAAATTCTTTCTCCCCGGGTTCGAGTTGTAAATCATTCCAAACTCCCAGTGCGGTACTATCCAAAATATACTTTTTTTCGAGTGTATCCGAAAGTAGATCATATCGCACTATGCGATTATCAAAATAAGATTCTGATTGTTGAAACAATTCTAGGAGTTGTAAATCGTCTTTAGACTTATTTTTTTTGGTGCGTAGCGCTAAAAAACAATGGTAAATAATTTGATAATCTAACGCATCGGCATAAGTAATGATATCTTCATGTTTTTCTAAAAACTTGTTATAAGTGAGTAAGTCCATAAATAGTAGGGCATCGGACATGATTTTTTCAAACAAGGAATGTTCGTTAATGTGTATTTGAACCACCCGCTTGCCCAATATTTTTTCTAACTGCATCGTTTTTTTGGGTGGTCGGCGTAACCTGTGGAATAAATTTCTTTTGGGCGGAATAAAGTGTTGATAGAACTGTAAGATACTTTCAACAGCACTTTCATAAGAGGAAGAAGGGTATTTATTAAAATGAAAATAAAACAATGCGTGTAGCAAGTTTATTTTGGTAAGTTCTTCTTGGGTAAGAGTATAGTCGGTAGTAATGGTTTCAAAAACCGGAGTCATCGAATGTCCGTAAATAAACCCGGTTTTTCTAAGAATAGTATAAAACTCATCGGGTGTGATTTCGGTAAAAACCACCTTGTCTTTTTGGAGTAAAAAGATATATTTGTCAATCCAATGAGAAGTAGAGGGGTTCATTTCTCTTTCTTTCGAAAATTTTTTTACAAATTTACAGTTATACTTTGTGAAAAAGTCCTTAAATATTACCTATTTTTGGGCTTTTAAAACAGTAAGTAAAGTTTACAAATATTTAATTATGAATAAAATAAAATGGTTTAGAGGATTGGGGATATCTGCCGTAACTGCTGTAGGATTACTTCTGATTGCCGGGGATCATATTGATGGACCTTCGGTAGCGGGTACTACCTCAGATATTGCCAGTTTTTATGCCTTTGAAGGCGAAAATACCTCCAATTTGGTTTTAGTGGCTAACCTCCAAGGTATGTTACCTGCCGGTACCGCTACAGAAAATGCAAAATTCGATGAAGATGTATTGGTAGAATTTAACATTGATACCACGGGTGATATGATTGAAGATTTGGTCATCCAAGCGATTCGTAGAGCCGATACCATGTATTTTTTCGGTCCTGCCGTTCCATTTTCTACCGGGACTAGCAGTGAAATTATGACTTTCGCTACGCGAAATCAGGTACAAATTTCCTCGGGAGAAGCTGATAGTGAAGCAATAGTTGCTGAAAACAACGGAATGAAATTTTTTGCTGGACCCCGAGACGACTCATTCTTTTTTGATTTAGATCGCTATGAAATGATTGTAAACCAAGAAGTAACTGGTTTTAATGAAGAAGGTGAAGATAAATTTGCTGGAATGAATGTACTTTCCATCGTGGTAGAACTACCAAAATCTTTGTTGGGTGCCGGAACAGTAGGAGTTAATCCGTATGCACCCGATGTGCCGATGTACAGTATGTGGGTAGAAACTAAAAGAAAACAATAGTTATGAAGAAGTTAATTACAAATATATCTTATCTATTTTTAGGAATAGTACTGTCTCTATTTCTGGTAAATTGTAGTAGTGAAGACGATAACGATAATGTGATTGAACCCGAACCAACCTGTACCGACGGTATTCAAAACGGTGATGAAGAAGGCATTGACTGCGGAGGGAGTTGTCCTCCCTGTGATCAAGTAGTGCTTGATTTTTCAGGAACTTATGTACAGGAAGATCAGGTGGGACGTCCTGGAATTGCTCAGATGTACATTACCTATGGTGTAAGAGATGATTTTAATACGACTATTCCTACCGCCATGAACAGTTTTATTGAGGATATCAAAAACAATATACTGACTTTAAATCCGGACTATACCACCAATGGCTGGGGAGAAGATTTAGATACCTTTAGCGAATTTTTATCCAAAGATGTGTTGTGGGTGGCTCAAAACGGAGGTACCTCTTACGCTGATGGAGCCAACCCGTATTCGGGACGTCGACTAACCGATGACGTGATGGATTACCAATTACTATTATTATATGGAGGTTCAGATTTTGATAATCCTTTGAATGACGGTAGTGGTGACAATCCATTATTAATTCGGGATGGGGTGTCAGAAAATGACAAACCCTTTTTACCATCCTTCCCCTATTTGGCACCGCCTTTTTAATAAAAACGTGAAATAAATTTAATAAAGCCGATTTTTATCGGCTTTATTTTTTTATCAAAATGCGAATTCTTCAATTTTTTTAATAATTTTTGCTGATTTTTAGTATGGTTGATTTTTGTGTGTTGATAAAGAAATTCCTAACTAAATACTTCAATTTTAAGAGTGACTAAGACCCGAAATTAGGGCATTCAACGACTCGAATATCTCAATTTTAGATTTTTATTCAATAATTAATCATACATTTTTTTGAGTTTTATAAAAACATTTCAACCTCTTTTTATTAACTTTTTTTAAAATGTAAGATATTTAAAATCAGATGCATGAATATTTTATTTACTAAATAGTTAATAACTTTTTGTTGTAGGTGAATTCGTACAGATTTTAACTTCTTTGATTAATTTTAATAAAATTTATATTTTTTTTATACTTTAGCCTGACTATTTCAAACCAAGAAATGGAACACAGAATTACATTAATCTCTAATGAAAAAAGCGTTATTTTTTCTGTCTCTGCTTACGGCAGGGATGGCTCCCACTTTGAATGCGCAATACGCTGGCTCAAAGGAAAAAATCAAACAGCTTTTAACTCAGGTTGACTATGAAAAAAATCTGAGCGAAAAAGATCTTTTTGAGATTGCAATTACTGATGAATACATCAGTAGAACAAGCGGAACTAAGCACATCTATCTTCGTCAGATGGTGGATGGTTTAGAAATTCTTGGGACCGAATCTAGTCTTCATTTGGATGCAAATGGAGAGTTGTTAGTAGGTCACAATTATTTTGTAAACAGCTTAGAGAGACGCAAACGTGGGAATTCGACACCAAAGATCAGTGCCGTCGATGCGGTCACTGCTGCTGCTTCACATTTGAAGTATGCAATTACTGAACCTATTACTGCCCTTTCTCAAAATCAGGCAGGAAAATCTACTTTATTAAGTCGCGGTGGTATTTCACTCAGCGATATCCCGGTTGATTTAAAATATCTGTTACAAGATGACGGAAGTATCGTTTTGGTTTGGGACTTATCTATTGAGGCGGTCTCAAAAGCGGAATGGTATAACGTACGAGTCAACGCATTTACCGGTGAAATAATTAACCAAGTAAACTGGGTCTCCAGTTGTGGATTTACTTGTGCACACAGCCACGACGAAAGTGATTCCCATAATCATCATGAAATGGATGAGGTTACTTGGTGCGCTGAGAATGATGTGGTAGCAACCACTTCTCACTCTGACGATTTCATTGAAAGTGAATCATTAGCCCTAATTTCCGGGACGTATAATGTATTCCCAATGCCCATCGAAAGTCCATTTTACGGTAGCCGTTCGCTGGTTTCAGCCATAGACGTCGTCAATACAGAAGCTTCCCCTTACGGTTGGCACGATACCAACGGGTCGCCCGGGGCGGAGTATACCAACACCCGGGGAAACAATGTGTTTGCCTATGAGGACCAAGACGGAAATAACAACAACAATCCCGGATCCTCACCGAATGGTGGATCTTCTTTGATTTTTGATTACCCCTTCAATCCTGTGTATTCCTCTGGCAATAAATCACAAGCCGCGGCAATTACCAATTTATTTTATTGGAATAACATAGTGCACGATGTAGCTTATGTTTATGGTTTTGATGAGGCCAGTGGTAATTTCCAACAAAATAATTATGGAAAAGGAGGTTTAGGTAACGACTACGTTCGGGCAGAAGCCCAAGATGGAGGAGGTACTTGTAATGCGAATTTCGCAACTCCACCCGACGGAAGTTTACCGCGTATGCAAATGTATATTTGTGGTGATAAGGATGGCGATTTTGACAATGTGGTTATTATACACGAATACGGTCATGGTATTTCGGTACGGCTTACCGGAGGTCCCGGAACAGCCAGTTGTTTAAATAATAACGAGCAAATGGGGGAGGGCTGGAGCGACTGGTTTGGCTTGATGTTGACCATGAAAGCGGGTGAATCGGGAGCCAATCCGCGAGGAATCGGAACTTATTTATTTGGTCAAGCTCCCGGCGGACCCGGTATTAGAGCATATCCCTACTCCACCAATATGGCCATTAATCCCCATACATACAATTCTATTAAAACTGCGGGTGTTCCCCACGGAGTCGGTAGTGTATGGGCCGCAATGCTTTGGGAAATGACCTGGGGATTAATTGATAAATACGGATTTGATGACGATATTTATTACGGTACCGGCGGAAATAATATCGCTATGGCATTGGTAATAGAAGCCCTAAAATTACAACCTTGTAATCCGGGATTCGTCGATGGAAGAGATGCTATTTTAATGGCCGATAAAATTTTGTACGGGGGTGTCAATCAGTGTATTATATGGGCCGCTTTCGCGAAAAGAGGACTGGGCTACAGTGCTTCACAAGGTTCCTCCTCAAGTACTAACGATGGCGTAGAAGCCTTTGATACACCTAATATTACGGCCAGTTATGTAGCGCCCGGAAATATTTGTCAGTCCCAAGGAATTATATATGGACTCAATGGAGGAAGTCCTTATGGCGGTGTGTATACCGGACCCGGAGTAACCGATGATGGTAATGGACATACTTATACATTTGATCCGATTGCTGCCGGACCTGGTGTACATTCTATTACATACACCTTACCCGCGCACGCTTGTGGAGGACCCTCCTCAGCGGTGGATACCATAGAGGTGTACCCCGGAATTGAAATCTCGGGATGTTCCTCAGATATTTATGTGGATGCCATGTCAAGTTGTGGTGCTCTTGTAACTTTTGACCCTCCTATCGGAAGTTCTGGTTGTAATAATGTAGTCTTTGAAGATTTTGATAGTGTTACAGAACCTGCACTCCCTTTGGGATGGATTTCACAACAGCATACCGGTAACGGTATTGTTTGGAGAACAGTTACAACTCAAAGTCTATCTACTCCCAATGCTGCCTATGCCAATAATCCTGCCGGAGTAAATGCCTCTTCTCTGCGAACTCCGGAATATGAAATGGGTAGCTCTCCCAATCCTCAACTTAAGTTTAAAATTTATTATGCAACTGAGTTTGGATACGATGGGATGGTTCTGGAGTACAGTGTCAATGGAGGCACTTGGAAAGATATTTTGGACGGAGGTGGATCCTTCTTTATGGGAGGATACAATAATAACATTGCTACAGGATACAATAACCCCCTGAGTGGGAGACAGGCTTGGACCGGTAACTCCGGTGGTTTTGTCGATGTTATTGTAAATCTGAATACCACTTTAAATAATAATAACGTAAGATTCCGCTGGCGTATTGGAACGGATGCTTATGTAGGTTCCTTAGGTGTATGGCTCGAAAATATGGAGCTATCCGGACTTAAAACACCGCCAGCGACAGTTGTTCAAACCAGTGGTTTGCCTTCTGGAAGTGAATTTCCTATTGGAAGTACAACCGTGACTTTTGAAGCCAGCGATGGCTCCGGAAATGTAGTAGAATGCTCTTTTGATGTTATTGTTACTGACGGAATACCTCCAGTAGCCCAAGCGAAAGATATAACAGTAGCTTTAGACGCTTTCGGGCAAGCACTCATCACTGTGGATGATATTGATGATGGCTCCTACGATAATTGTAGTGTGGTAAATCGTGAAATTAGTCAAACCTCTTTCAGCTGTGCGGATGTGGGTCAAAATATAGTTACTTTAACGGTGTATGACGGATCGGGTAACTACGCTACCGATCAAGCAACGGTGACTGTAGTAGAAGATGTAGCTCCGGTGGCCCAAGCCCAAGACATCACGGTGTATTTAGACGCCTTGGGTCAAGCAGTAATCACAGCAGAGGATATCGACAACGGAAGTAGCGACAACTGCGGTATCAGCAGTATGAGCGTTAGCCCGGATACCTTTGATTGTTCTGACATCGGAACCCATACAGTGACATTAACCGTGTATGATGGTTCAGGTAACTTAGCAACAACACAGGCAACATTGACGGTGTTAGATCAACAAGCCCCAGTAGCTATTGGTCAAGATATAACAGTTGTTCTAGGTGAAGATGGACATGTAACTATACAGCCTGAGGAGGTTGATAATGGGAGTTATGATAACTGTCAGATTGTAGGGATGTCTTTAAGTGAAACAACTTTTACTTGTAACGACGTTGGAGAAAATCATATAGTATTCTCAGTTACAGACTCTTCTGGAAATACAAACACGGCAGAAGTTGTTGTTGTTGTAATCGTCGAGGATGAATTGCCTCCAGTAGCCCAAGCGAAAGATATAACAGTAGCTTTAGACGCTTTCGGGCAAGCACTCATCACTGTGGATGATATTGATGATGGCTCCTACGATAATTGTAGTGTGGTAAATCGTGAAATTAGTCAAACCTCTTTCAGCTGTGCGGATGTGGGTCAAAATATAGTTACCCTAACCGTGTATGACGGATCGGGTAATTCCGCTACTGCTCAAGCAACGGTGACTGTGGTAGAAGATGTAGCTCCTGTGGCCCAAGCCCAAGACATCACGGTGTATTTAGACGCCTTGGGTCAAGCAGTAATCACGGCAGAGGATATCAACAACGGAAGTAGCGACAACTGCGGTATCAGCAGTATGAGCG
>CAZQQU010000014.1:0-36185 GCA_964595625.1 uncultured Flavobacteriaceae bacterium
TCAAATGTTTTACAACGGTTTGGGGCTTTGCGAGGGCGGGAATTTTCAGCAGAAATAAGGGGGGAATAACTAAAAGTACAAACGCCACACAACCAAAAAAGGTCTAAAAAGGTCTAAAAACCAACTAATTACACGGATATCCTCAATAAAGCCATACCACACGAAAAGTACATTTACTACTGTTTTACTACCATTACTGGAGCCGTTTTAAACGCTTTAAATTCCACTTCTACCATCCCGGTAATACTTCTACGCTAAAACTACCATTAAACCACTATAAATAGGGGATTAAACGCCTTTTAGAGAGTGTTTAAATGGCCGTTTAATGAGTCATTTTTAACCAAAATTGAAACAATGATCATCTGGACGGTTATAGGGGAATAATTATTTTGGACATACAGTTGGGCATACAGTTGGGCATACATTCTTTTAAAAAAAATAATCTATTTAAGCGGGGATGTTATGTAAAAAAAGAAGTATAAACGCCAAAAAACAAACATTAAAGGGGGGAAAGTACCATTTGCGGAATTGCTTAATGTATTTAAAATGAGTATATTAATGGAGAATGGGCTATTTTATTTAATGGAGAAGATGTAAATGGTGTTATCTTGTTTATTTTAATTTCAATTTTTCAGGTGGTGCGGCATCATGACGTCTATAATCATCTCCATTTTTGCATTCTTTACTTTTAAGAGACTTTTTTAATTTTTTAACTTCTTCTTTTAGGGAGCTGTTTTGCTCTTTTAAATTATCTATAAGGTCCTGCTGGGTAGCGATCAGCTGATTCCGTATTGTGTTAGGACTGTCTATTATGTACCGGTCCTGCGAATCTATTACAGAATCTACCTGCTGCCGAAACATCTCACCCTTGCCGGTTAAAAGCCATTCGAGGTTAATATTAGGCTCATAAGCGATAAATTTCGCTATATTATCTTCACTTATACCACTGTCCTTATCTAATACGCCTCTTGTTATCCTACTTTCAACGTAAAATTTATACTTACTAACACCTTTATATTCAAGGTATTGTAAAATTCTTTTTTTGATAGGCGAAATTTCTTGCATAATTATTTGTGTTAAGCGAAAAAAGTTGCTTATATTTGTCCGTAAATCAATACAAAACTATGGCAAAAATTAAACCTGTCCTAACAAACGGACAAAAAATACAACAATTAAAGCAAAGACTTCAGTATGGAGATTATACCACACTAGGTCAAGTCTTAGGCTGTGCACCCGACGCGGCTAAAAAAAGATTTGAGCGAGGCAATGAGATTGCCTTTAAAGCATTACAAAAAATAGTTGAAAACAGAGAAGATTTGAAACAAGAGTTTCAAAATCAATAAAATAAATTAAAACCTATAATAGTATGAAACCAACAAATGAATTACTCCAGGATTTGAATATAAGACAATTGGAGTTAAACAGAGACAGAACCAAATTAGACAACCTTGTTAATCGTTTTGGCGGTCGCGATGTGCTTTTATCCGTTTCTTTTGATTGTGTTCAAAAATTACACAGTTCTGAGCATATTGCTCCTCGAAGTTTGGAATGTGATTTTTTAGGACAGCCTCAAGAGCCTCAACTTTGAAGCGGAGCATATCAATAAATCTATCCTGCTGTTTGACTCTTTTTAGTAACAGTTCAATATCACTCATTTCACTACAATTTATGATTAGCAATTCAAATGTAGTGATTTCTCCCGAAAGGCATACAGAGCGGTTCGAGTCCGCTCCGGGAACAACAATTCAGAGTGTTAATCACCAGATAGTTGGATAACCAATATCCTAAACAAAAAATAGGGACAGCCCGGAAAGACGGGCAAATTTTAAAACCAATTTAAACCATGTTTGAATTCCAACAAAATACGTTATGTGTTGCCGCCAGTTGGCTTTATCAGGAAGCTGATATACTTAGTAAAGCGAACTATGATATTTTGACCCGACGAGGTAAAATCCAACGCATACAAACTGGCGGTAACGGTCGTCGTGCATTAGTGGCCTATGAGTCGATCCCAGAGCGTTTTAAAAAGAGAATCCGAGAGATTGTCGGCGACCCGTACAAACAAGTCAAGCATATCGTCTTTGCGGATTTTATAATTTATGACATAGAAGCTGAAAATTACTACAAAGCCTATCTCCTGGAAGATGGAACCAACCTCCCCGAAGAAAAAATTAAGGAATACACCCACCAGGCTACTATTTTTAATGCGGTTCATCACATCGCTACTAATGTAGTAGTTCAAAGGAAGTTTGGTGGGCGGTCCTATATGTGGGAGCGCATGCTGGAGGCCATCCAGAATCTTCCAAACACATGGAACCACAAACGCTATAAAAACCAAAGGTCCTTCCAGCGGGCTTATAAGCGTTACATAGAAGAAGGATATGGATCAATAGTATCTGGCAAATTCCTAAATAATAACTCGGCTAAAATAGTTGGCGATGTAGCAGACTTCTTACTAGCTCAATATTGCTTACCTATTAAATATACCACTCCCGAACTTCTACAAATCTATAATGAAATCCGGGATCAAAGAGGGTGGCCCCAAATCACCGAGAGATCAGTCAATAGTTGGCTGGAAAAACCCGAACAAAAACGCATCTGGTTCCTTGCACGTCACGGCCGTGAAGAATACATGAAGATATACGGACACACGCTAATGCGAGATAAGACAGAGTGGTTCCCTAATGCTTACTGGGCAATCGACGGTACCAAGCTGGATTTGGTACACTTTGCGAATAATTCACAAAAAATGGCCGCGGAACTCAAAATCAACTTATGTATAGATATCTATTCTGAGAAGATAATAGGCTGGGATATTGCACTCTCTGAGAATCACGCATCCCACTTTAGAACCCTAAAAATGGCAGTCAACAACGCTGGTGCTCGCCCTTACTTATTGACCTACGATAAACAGTCGGGACATACCAGTACCAGAATGCAAGAACTGTACGATCGCATTCCGGCTGCTGGTGGAACTCATTACAGTCATGCCGTCGGGCGAAAATCCTCACCCGTCGAACAAATTCTTAACCGATTCCAACAGCAGGTAATATCAAAAATGTGGTTCTCAGACAAACAAAGTGTTAAAGTTCGCAATCTAGACAACCGGGCTAATACTGATTTTATTGTTGAATACAAATCGGCGCTGCCCACAGCTGACGAATTATACAAAGTGGTTCAGGCCCTGGTCAACAGATGGAACTCTATGAAGCTGCGCAAAAACCAACTAACCAGAAACGAAATGTATAACCAATCAGCTCCCAAACGCTCCGAGATTTCTACGCTAGATATGGTCTCAATGTTCTGGATTGACGAGACCAAGCCCAAAAAATACTACGCACACGGAATGCCTCTTACTGTCGAGGGTCAGGATTACATCTATGAGGTTTATGACTCCGAAGGAAATATTGATCTGGAATTTAGGAAAAAACACGTAGGTGCTAAACTGATCGTTCGCTATGACCCAGAATATCTCAACGAGATGGTGTCATTATACGAACTCACATCTACCGGAGAAAAACGCTTTGTGGCGTATGCCACCCCTAAAAGGGCTCACCAGGTCGTACCTGCATTAATGGAAGATAACGCCAAAGTAATCTGGCATAAGGATATGTCGGTGAAAGAACTGGAATACCAACGCGATCTGCAAGACTATGAGGACTTAGTTGCGCGCACCGGCATCAGTCGCGAGAGTATAATTGAACAACAAGAACTTATGGTTAAGCTCCAAGGTAAACTTCCCAAAACTGAACAAATGGAAGTTGATTCCATAGCCACAAGTATCTATAACAAATATTAACCCAAAACCAAACAACAAATGACACAAGCAACCAAATTTAAAATTGTAGAGGGAATCGAGCGTATGATTGCCATTAAAGGCAGCCAAAATGCATTAGCTACCTCTATGCAAGGCGTGAGCGCTGCAACACTCAGCCAGATGCGCAATCACAAATGGGAACTTATCACCGACGATATGTGGCGAAAAGTTGCTGCATACGTTGGGGTGACAGCCAATAGCGACTGGCAAGTTGCTCCCACCATTAACATGAATGAACTAACACAGTTTTTTACCGATGCTCAGCAGTATTCATTGGTCCTAGCCATTTGCGGTAAAGCCGGTAGCGGCAAGTCAGAAGCTGCTAAGGTATACAGCTCCAAAAACAAACATGTATTCCTACTATCGTGTAACGAGTATTGGGACAAGCGATGGTTTCTACGTGAACTACTCGGCCAGATGGGTAAGGATCATGCTGGACTCACCCTCCCGGAAATGATGCACCGGGCAGTACAACTCCTTAAAGCTACACATACCCCGCTGATAATATTAGATGAGGCCGACAAGTTAGCCGACTCAGTTTTATTGTTTTTTATCACATTATATAATGAACTCGAAGGCCATTGCGGTATTGTACTTATGGCGACTCATTTTTTGGAAAAACGCATCCGACGGGGAGCCGCGATGGAAAAAAAAGGTTACAGGGAGATCTACAGCCGTGTAGGATTGCGATTTATAGAACTCGAAAATATCAGTTTTTCGGATGTAGATAAAGTATGTCGTGCTAATGGAATTGAAGATCCATCCACAATTCGCGCTATTGCTAAAGATAGCGATGGCGATATGCGTCGAGTACGTCGGTTAATTTTTGCAACTAAAAGAGCAGCAGTATAATGGAATTTAGATATCACCCACTAATAGAAGGATTGAAGATAAATGAGGACGGCTCGGAGATTATCTTTTTTGGAGAAAAACTTAACTCAATAGGAATGAACCGAGCGTCTCGACCTACTGCTACAGTCATTGTGAACTTTGATGGTAGAACAGCAAGTGTAGCTCGTTTAGTTTGTGAAGCTTGGCACGGACTTGCGCCTAATTTTGATTATAACGCAACCCGAATTGATCCCAGTAAAGGATTTCATTACAAAAATCTTTTTTGGGCCAAAAAGGGACATAATCCCAATTATCACTTGATTCCATTTCCACGACCTAAGTCATCTAAAATAGCTGAAGCTGACATACCAAAAATTGTAGATAGGTTAAAAAATGGCGAAACCTTAAGTTCAATCGCGAGTGATTATCACACAAGTGATATGAGCATAAGTAGAATCCGTAAAAGGTTCATTAAGAATGATTAAAAGAGGTTACACGGTCTTTAACATCTTAGAAAAAAAGTTCAACCCGATGGAATTTTCGGGCGAATGGGAACAGTCGCTGGGCACTCCAGATAAGGCATTTTCGGCAATTATCTGGGGCGGTTCATCACACGGGAAAACAGAATTCGCTCTGCAGTTCGCCAAATACCTGACCAATTTCGGTCGAGTGGCTTATAACTCCCTGGAACAGGGATTGTCAGCAACCATGCAACAGGCGATTTCACGAAATTATATGCAGGAGTGCGGATCTAGATTTCTCTTGTTGGATCGCGAACCTTTTGAGGATATACTCAAAAGATTTAAACGCCACAAAGCTCCGGATTTCTTGATGATTGATTCTGTGCAGTATTTACGAATCTCCAAGTCGCAATATTACGAACTCAAAGAACTTTTTTCGTATAAAAAAAAGGGTTTGATACTAATAAGTCAAGCCAAAGGTAAAGAACCAAAAGGAGCTTTAGCAGACGACATCAGATACGATGTTGACCTGAAGCTTTGGGTAGAAGGTTTCCGGATGTTTCCGGAAGGGCGTCTCAACGGAGGCGGTGAACATTTTACTATCTGGCCCGAACGGGCAGCAAAATACTGGAACGAAATTAAATAAAAACTATGCAAACAACAATCTACAACCTGTTATGTATCCCTCCAGAAGCTCACGAACAAAAAGTGTGGGATTTATGGGTACGATATACAAAATGCTACGCCTATGACAGTGAAAAGGACTGGCAAAAGCTGCTGGCCAACTCAGCATTGAATCATTGGTTCCTCCAGGAACTCTCCAGGCTCGAAAAAAAGTTTATGGATGACTTTGGAAGCTTTACCGGGCATATCAACCCGGAAGACATTATGAGAGCCTACAACTATGAAGTAGGTGTGAAGATACTCACGTATCGTGCACCTGCCTTACTTGAGGCCGCCCGGAAGTTAAACATTACACCACAACTTAATTAAGGATGAGTACAAAGTTATTAAAAAGAGAAGATAAGCTGTTACAGGCTTTAAAAATAACAAATCCGGACACAGGAGCATACCCAGCACATTTCACTGTGTATGAACGAATGCTGATCAACCAGGAGCGTGCCGGTATATTTCGTGCTATGTCGGCTCTCGATGACGAAAAAGAGATCGACCGATACGTGGTTTCTGACAAAATAGAAGAAAAAATACAATGGATTATTAATATTCAAAATCAATAAAAATGGAAAATACTGATTTATCAAAATTATCTACTCAGGAGCTTGAGGAGCTTTTAAAAAAACGAAAAGCTGCTGAGGCAAAAAAAGCGGCAGCTGAAAAAAAAGAATACGAGGCAGACCGCGACAAAAAGATAGAAAACATAATCACAACAGCCCGCACGTTGTTTCGTGAGCTTAGCGAATTTAAAGACTATTGTCACATCGAGATGGACAAACAGGCCGAAAAGCTATCTAGCTATGGCAAAATACGCTCAAACTCCAAAGGTGGTTTCACGATCACTCACAGCGACGGCACCATGCGTGTAACTCGTCGACGCGATACGGAACCATACTGGGATGAACGGAGCTCTAAGGCCATCGAACTGATTAAAGATTTTTTGGGAGACACCATCAAAAAAAGAGACAAAGATCTCTACGAAATATTGATGGGCTTCTTGCAACGGAATGAAAAAGGAGACTTGGAATACGCGCGAGTTATGTCTCTTTTTCAGCACGCAGACAAATTTGACGATCCGCGCTGGACTGAAGGACTTAAACTCATCAAGGAGTCATACGGGAACCACTTGAAAGGTTTCGGCTATGAATTTAAGGTCAAAACACCCTCAGGTCATTGGCAGAATCTTCTCTTAAACTTTAGTTCTATATAAAATGTCTGTCCAAATTATATCAATTAACCCCCACACTATTTCGGTCAACGGGAAGGATGTGTATAAAGATCAAAACGATCATTGGATCGCACGGGAAGAGCTCACGGCTGTGGAATATAAGGCGTTTAGGCAATATATAGCGGCATTAAAAGGAGGAGAGTAATGGACAATGCAGGTTCGAATCCTGCCTCCTCCACAAATATAAACACCAAAAGCAACTATTATGTACACAATTATTCATTTAGAAGATAATGGGCAGGATTTTCTTCGGTTGATCACTGATAACTCCGGAAAAGTAATCAAAGCTGAGCCCTTTCAAACAGAAGTTTGGATAGGAGCTTTTATACCAATAAGAAATCCGGAAATGTTTCATCCAGGTGAAAACTGTCCAATCCATCATCCGCCAAATATAATATTTGGATTCCTAAACCATAAAATTGAAAAAATAGAACAAGTTAATGAAATCAACAGCCAAACAACGACAACAAATTCATAGACTCTGCCACTATGATGCAGAGCTTAAATGTGAGCTGGTTTACCAGATTACCGGTGACAGAAAAAAAGTCAGCACCATGGATCTGACTCCAACTGAAGCACAAAAGCTGATTAACAATCTCACTACCAATTGGGCCTTATTTGATAAAAATAATCAACAACACAAATACATTCTAAGTCTTTTGCAACAAATGGGCTGGACTACTCAGCACAAGAAGTGGGGTACCGTTGCAGACCTGGAAAGATTTTCACACTGGCTTAAAAGCAGGCGTAGCCCTGTGATTAAGCCTCTCTTGTCAATGACACCTGAGGAAACATCTAAAATTATATCTGCCTTAGAAGGCATCATTCGTAGTACTTATAGCAATTAAGTTGGTTTTTGGTTGGCCGTCCGGCAACACCCATGTCGCTACGGGAGCAGCGATAGCCGGACGGTTTTTTTAGAAAAACATCAAATGAAAAAAAGAATATACATCATTGGTAAAGTTACGGGGTTGCCCCAGAAGGAAGTCACTAATAAATTTAGTATCGCAGCTCATGTAATACGAGAAATGGGTTTTATTCCCATTAATCCCATAGAGGTGGTAAACAATTGGAACACCGACTGGAATACCGCAATGCGACTCTGCATCATTGAGCTCATGACTGCAGATGCCGTGTATGCATTACCGGATGCCGATCAGAGCCGAGGGGCAAATATCGAAATGAGTATATGCCACAAACTTAACATACCAATATTTACCACTTTGAATGGCATGTTAAAGCATTTCGGTAGGTTTCCCCAAGGCAAATGCTTACATCCTGAAGAGCGAAGAAAATTACAAACACGCTCCGATATGAATGTTGACACAGCGATAGAAGTTTGTGATGATTGCGGAGCTGTTATTACAAGCACACAGCGTCTTGGACGATGAATTGGCGAAAAAAACATAAAGAGAACACAAAGCTACTGCGCCGGTATTTAGATTTTCTAAATGAGGTAGCAGACTACGACGAGCGGCTTAAATTATGTGTAGAAATCAGCCGCCTACAGCTACAAAACAAAGAGATCGAGCTATTTCCCTTTCATAAAATTGAAAGATCTGAAGATTTTTTTACCATCCAAATACCTTCTAACTTATGAACTTAACAATTAAACTTAAAGAAATAACGCCCGAACAATTGTTTTTTGTTTGTGGTGCTATCGATTTTGAATATCAGCAACCAACTCCTAAAACGAAAAAAAGCCTGCTCAGTTACTATTCTATATTGGAAGATGTGCGTGCCAAGCTTCAACGAAAGTTTATTTCCACTAAAGACAAAAAAAAGTTCTCAATCACGCTCAAATATCACGAAGCCAATGCCCTTTACGAAACACTGAGAGCCCTCGGCTATGAGCCGGAAGCACAACAATTTTTTGACCAATTAGACCAAAAACTTGCATAATGACAAATCTGATTAATAATGATGTCTCTCGGTGCAATAATCATCGATGCCCAAAACGCAATGATTGTGCAAGATACAGACAATTGGAACTTGATTTTGTAGCATACAGAGATAATGCCAAATTACCGCAACGCACAATCATTGCCAGCGAAGTTTTAAGCAGTGTGCCGGTAACTAGGTTTGATGCCGAAAATTGTGGGCACTTTATTGACATAAAAGAAATATGGAACAACAGACTACTTGCACAGTTTACACAGTAAAAGGTAAAAAAGCGCCTGTTTATTTTGTTTTTAAATACGATTTAAACGGTGATTTAAGAAGTTTTGAAAACCACACTGAAAAGATATTGCATAAACAGATAGCGTGGCTGTTTGGCAACTTCCCGGTCTATGAGAGCAATATCCGGGAATGGATAACATTATATGTGGAAATTTTTGAAATCACCATCGGCGAGCCTGATCTAAGCTTTGAGACTTTTTGGAAAGCATACCGTAACCCGGTTAAAAAAATAATGTCACAGCGGGCGTGGAATCGGTTAAGCAAACTTGACCGCCGTAATGCAATCGCCTATATCAAGATATACGATAACTATTTAGTAAGAAAAAACATCGCCAAGGCACATCCCTCAACATATCTTAATCAGAGATATTGGGAAGATAATCATGGAGCCATCGCTTAATTCTAAAGAAATGAAAGCATTTTTTGAGAAAGCCACTATTAAACAGCCTGAATATGTGATAGGAGTTGACACTTATGACAAAGATGCTCTTGCTTATTGCTTTGGTAGAAAAGTAGATGGAGTATTTGAAATAATTCTTATCAAGACAATGCGTGACGAAAACGAATTTAAGCAAGAGGTTGAAAACTTGGCTAAATATTTCAACGCTGATGTCCTTCGGAGTGGTGAGTAAAATTGCCACTAACGTTGGGGCGGCTTACCGTTCGGCGGGATTTAAAAACTAAAATTTAATATTATGAACAAAGATTTAAAACAAGGAAGCGGTGTGAAATCGGAGATTTCGCCCGCTGACGGCAAACCGAAGTTAGCGGTTCGGGCTTCTCTTCCCAACAATTGCACAAGAAAAGATGCTTTACAACACTATGGCTTTGTCGAAGTTGGTAGGAAATCAATAAGAGGTAATAGTTATTCAAAGTGTTGGTATCACGAAAAGCTAAATATTTTCGCTGTGCCATTTATGTGGCGAACATCATACCATAAGTTTATGTCAAGGGATAAAAAAATACAGAATGAAATCGACAAACATACAAGCGAAATGTGGTATGGAGTTGATGTTATTAGATACTTTGAAGCGTTGTCGGAACGGATGTCATAGCCTGACCGCCAACGTTAGGGCAGCTTGGCGATGTAGCGGTTTCAAGGCACTACACTTTCAATTTTATACAAATTTTTAATAAAGGCACTAACGCTGAATTTTGCACTTCACCCGCCATATTGCAAAACACGTGTTACCTGCCGTTTTAATTTTAATAAATATGCAAAAAGATGCTTTAAGAAACAAGATGGATGTAAAGTTTTACTGCTCAAAACATCCTGAAAATGAACTTAATTTTTCAAGCGATTTATCAAAAGTAGGTGCAAGTTCCGCTTATGAAGTAAATGTTAAAATAGTCATACATCCTTGTAGTAGATGTTTCCAAGAAGTTGAACGAATTGAAAATGCTGTGGATATTTTGTTGTCTGTCAAAAATGGCAGGTAACGGTGAAGCATTGGCTTGCAGTAGCCGAAATTATTAATCTAAAGTTGAACAAAGTAATGAAGTTAAACAGTAGTACAAAAGTTGAGAAAAGCACGGAAGCGGCTATTGCGCCAATGCAGTGTTATCTGCTGTTTTAATTAAACTATTAACTTAAAAAATATCAAAAATGAGTAACGAAAAGAAAGAAATAATATCTGAAACAACCTTTTATATTAGAAGGGTCGAGAATGGATTAATCCTAAATGCAAACAAAAAGATTTTAGTATTTGGGAATGACAAAGATTTACAGAAGCATCTCGCTGAAATGTTTGTTTTACCACAAGGAACTGAACACGAATATAAATTCAAAATTACGGTTGAGTAAAAATAGTAGATAACGGTCGGGGTATTTACGCTGCCCCGTAATTGAAAACAAAAAATTTAACAACGTACCGTCTGCAGGGGTAGCGCAAATACCTTGTTAGCGGTTCGGTGCGGTAAATTAATGACATAATGAAAATTGAATTTACACATTATTGGGTGAGTGGCTTTGGTTGGGAGAATACAATATTTCTACCGGAGGATTTTATTGAAGTTGAAAAACTTGGCGAAAACAAGGAGGATGGGATTGTATTCATTGCTATTAACGATTCAGGAGGTAAACACATTCTTAAAGGTCGTTATATCGGGTAGCACTGACCGCTAACTAGCGTATATGTATGATTTTCGTTATATAAAGTAAAATACTATCTTTGATAAACTACTTAACCGATTAATAACAAGAAAAATGAATAAAATAATACAAATAATTGCTCTGATGATTGTTTTTGTTTGTTCTGCCCAGAGAACCGCTGATGATCATTTAAGAAAAGCTTTACCTCTTTTAGTTAATGATCCTTGCAACACCACTGGTATTGCTTGGGTTAAAGGGGCTCTAGAGTTAGAACCAAACAATGTTGAGGCTATAGCCATAAGACGCAACTGCACTTCTATTAAGGTGACTCAAGCCAAAGAAATATTGTCAAATACTCCCACCAATCCAAGTGCCCGAGTAACTCTAGAGAATGCCATTAAAGAGGATGTTTATTTTGACACAGAAGAAAATAATCTTTTGATAGCTACCGCTCTAATGGGGCGCCCTGGCCACGTCGCCGAACGCTATGTAGATAAGCTTATTGTTTTTAACCCTGACAATATAGAATATCGCTGGATGCGAGTGCGTTGCAACGCTAATCTTGATTTTTTTGATGATATGCTAGTTGCTATTTCAGATCTGAATTTTATAATTGAAAATTCCACTATTACATATAAAGCCACTAAATTACTGGTAGATATTCATTATGAATTATCGAATAAATATCGTCTTACTCGAGATTTCGAGAAACAAAAGAAAAATCTGGAACAGGCACAAAAATGGGCAGAAATTGCCGTGGGATTAGCCGACGACCCGACAGACGTCAGTTTTCTTTTAAAAAGCGTTAAAAAGGACTTGGAACAACTTAGTTTGCAAGATTAATCCAAAGGTACTAACTTTGCCACTATGGCAGTACGTACCACAACGCAGAGGCTTTACAAAACCATCCGGAAGGATTACGCCGACTTGGTGGGCGAGAATAAGTACCGTACTGAATATATCATTCAGAAGCTCGCTGACAAATACTTCAAATCCCCGTCCACAATCGAAAATATCGTTTACACTAAGTCGTAATAACAAACTGCTCTACTTGTATGTCGCAGGCTTTGACTTGTACCCATTCGGGTTGGGCGGTCTGATCTACCAACTCACAACTGAAAGTAATCAAGTATAAATTCCCCGCATTTCCGGTGTCAACTGGGCTAAAAGCTACCCGCCGCATGCTGCTGTAATTTTCGCCATTGCTTCCGTGGAGTTGACGGTGGATATCGTCCAGCATATCCAAAAATGCCAGGGCATCATCCTGGTTGAATGACCCCTTATAGGTGTCTGCAAAAGTTTCGTAATAAACGTAAATATCTATTTGTAGCGATACCTGCTGCACCTTGTCGCCTGCATCTGCAATACCGGAGCTTCTAAACCCAAAAAACACCGCCGGGGTTGGAAACGGGTGCTCATCTTCTAAAAATCCGACCTGATTGTGCCACAAGTCCACCCATTGCAGGTTATCAATATTGTCTGTGAGCTTTTCTGCCAGCTCTCCATATAAATCTTTCCAGTTTTGCATGACTTAAAATTTAAGATTTTTTTGAATTTGTATTATTTTTTGCACTGCCGTTCTGTCTATCTCTTGCATCAACGCATAGCTGTCGCCAATGTATTGCCGCTTTGGTATTCTAATTTGAAATTCCGTCTTTTTAGTAAGAGCTGCATTTTTCCAGTAAGCATCGTCTGTTTTTTTATATAAATACCAAAAGTATTTACGCATCTTATCAGTTACAGGAACAGTAATAATCCCGCCTGTGTTATGAATAGCGGCATAGGGAATGCCCTCTCCTGCAATAATATGAATTAATTTTAAATCTGCTCTTACAATGCGAATACTACTTCTCAGGGCTAATGATTGGCTAAGAATTTTATGTCCCTCTAAGTCTTTTCGCTTTGGCCAGGGAATGAAACTCACATCCGTAAATCCTTCTTTAATAAAAGACATTAAAAAATGCGCCCTGGCTTTTTCAGCAACTTGTTGTGGCAATTCCTTAAGCAGCTCCTCTGCCATTTTACGAAAGTCCGGTATTTCATTTTTTTTTGCCATTTAAACGCTATTTAAAAACTTTTTGTATATTTGCCATGCGAAGCGGGTAACTCCAATTCGCTACCGATAAAAGAGTAGTTCTAAACAACTACTCTTTTATGTTTTTAAAAAATGACTCAATAACCTTAGCGTAATACTCGTAACCGTCATTAATGATTCCCCTGTCTATTTTTACAGCACCTTTCTGTTCAATATAATAATAGACAAAATCAAGATTTTCATAATGTTTAAAACGCTCCCAAGAAGCTCGTGAAAACATCTTTATATTTTCCTTATTTAGTGAAAAATTAACTTCTAAAGCAATAAATGTGTGTTTTTCACCCGCTAACTGTCCTTTTTTACTTTTACTGAGTTTTGATGAAAATGCAGATTGTGTTGCGCTTTTGATGTTTTTCCATTCTGGGCTTACTCTATCTCCCACGATTGACATTGTTTTGGAATAATTAAATAAAAGTTCAGCATTTTTACCCGGAACAATATTTCTGTCCAAATCAGGTAAAATATCAAGGCTATCGCCAATGTAATCTGCAACGGTTGCGCCTAAGTTGATATTTTTCGGCAAATCATTTATATCTGCAAAAATACTGTGTCTTACTTTCGCTCCGTTTTTTGCGGTGTAAACAGTATTGTAAGGAGCATTGAGCTTCATTAACTCAAAAGCTTTTTTATAATCTATCCCGCTTGCTTTAGTGAGCAAAAAATACGGATGCTCGTCCTCTGCGCCCTCTTTAAAAACTTGCCCGGTTTTACCCACATTATTTCTAAATTCTGGCTTAACATCTTTAGGCCCGACTACCGGCATTTTATCGCTTTCGGTTTCCGCCTCAGCGGTTTGCACTACATAGCAACGGCAGCGCCATCCGTTGGGAGGGTAATAACTGTCCCAAAAAGGCGAATTGATCGCAGCGATGGTGTTGTTCAGTTTTTCGTGCTCCAGTCGCACTCTCTCGTCCTCCTGCGTTTTGTATTTCAGGTTTGGGAACAAATCCTGGTTAAGCAGGTATTCATCCCACAAGTGAGACATATACCCGGCATGGCGTGCCGTTTGCCACTCTGCCTGCAGGTAGTTTAAGTTATATTTTTTGTTTAGATTTAAAACACCTGCCTTGAAGTCTTGCCAATTTGCAAGTTTACCGTCTTTTGTCAGCAACCTGTTGATGTCTTCCAACATAACAGCATCTTTAGCTTGTGAAAAACGAAAGATGTTTTGCTGCATTTTCAGGACTTCCGGAGCAGGAGCTCCAGTACTTTCATTGACTTTCAGCCAGTCTTTTCCGTAACCGTTAGATGTCGCTTTGTTGAGTTCCCGGTAAGTAAGTAAAACGTGTTCCTCGTCAAGCTCTCCGGGTTTGATAGTGCCGTTATATGTCTGCTCAGCAATCCGCTCCATCACTTTAACCCAATCACTGAGGTCTATGGCTGTTATATCGTTCTCTTGGCAGTCCGAACACCCACAGTCTTCAGCGTGGTAACTGGCGGTGATTTGATTAAAAATTGCTTCTACTTCCCGGCTACGCTTTTTTTTTTAGCTTCCGCAGATGCGGAAGTCTCCCCCTCGGTAGCCGGATGGGATGATTTTTGAGCCAGAATAGTAAATCCGGTTTTCTGACTGATTTCCTCCGTGTCAAGTTCAAAGTGCGGGGCTAAGGTTGTAATCATCTTTTGCACATCCTCTTTGGTTTCGGGTTCGGCGTTATCCCACTCAAAATAATGACCCTGCAGTACAGAATATACCGGACTGATTTTCATCAGGCGCGGAAAAAGTTGCTGATTGATAACATTTTTAAGCAGCAGCTTGTCGCTTTCAAAGCGGTCTTTTGCCAGTTTGTATTGTATCTCTGCCGACCCCACAAAAGATTTTTCGTCAGTTAGCGAAGTGCCGCCCAAGATGCGTTTTGACATTTCGCTGTTGGCGCGCTCGATTAGTTTGTCAAAATTATCAGGATTGCCGTTTCCGGTATTTCCTACCTCAAATTTTTCCTGGCCACGCCCCACCATAAAGGCATTGCTTTTAAAGTTTTTTGCGGCTTCAAAAAGTTGTTGCAATCGGGTATCATCTTCGCGGTCTGTCGTTATAAATAAAGGCGGAATGCCGTATTTTTCTATATAGTCCAGCCAAGAGCCCATCCCCAGCTTTTTTGCCAAAACAATTGGTGCCATTTCTGTTAATATACCCAGAGATTTGTTTTTACCTACCTGAATGTAGTAAGGTTGTAAAGCCCCCTCTCGATATGGCCAACCTTGTGTGTCTCCCGGATTTTTAGTGATAATTCCTTTTTTGGTGTTGTAAAAGGACATAGGAATTTCCTCCACCTCAGCCAGTTCCTGGGTGTCGGGATTAAGCTCGTACAACTCAATCAGCTTATTGCCCGAAAAATTAGACATTAATGCCAAGCGGCGAAAATCCTCAAACCATACCCGCTCAAACAGCCAGGTAATGTCTTCATTTTCGTCGCCTTTTTCATTGACAATTTTATAAGGATGCCTCAAGCAGTGCAAAATGCGGCTGTCAATAACAGAAGAGAGATGATTGTCAAGCAACAGGTTTTTGTGCAGTTGCTCTAAATATTGCCGTGTGGGTTCCTCAGGATCCGTGGCAGTGGCTATTGCCAACTGTAAATCTTTAAGCGACTTTGCTTGTAAGGTTTCTGCTTCGTAGTTTAGCTCCCGGCTTTTCCCGGTATGTCCGGTTTTTGAGGCGGCAATAGCTAAAGCTTCACGGTCTGTCAATCGCTCCACAACTCCCTGTTTAAAATAGCTGAATATTTTATCTTTTAAACTCATATATAAAAATCTTTATTGGTGTTATTGCCCCACATTGAGTGGCTAATTGGATTGCCGCCTTCGTCTGTCTTCGGTGGCAGCCCGTCAACAGGCAGTCTTCCCGTTGCTATTTTTTCTAAAGTTTCTAATGCTTTATCGTAACTCTCTTTATAATCCGTCGGCACTTTGCGTCCGGCATTTCTTCGAAAGACATCGTACAGTACTAAGGTGGTCAAAACGCGAATGAGTAGCTGGTTGCGAATCGGCTCTACCGGGTTAAAAATTTTCGTCACATCATAGCGGCTCCCGAGGTATGTTTTTATTAACTCTATATTTTGAAGCTCTATCTGGTCAAGTGCTTTATTGGCTATCACCTCCGGGTCTTCTTCTCCTTCCGGCTCAGACATGACGTTTCGGTCTTTGGTGCTCTCGTCAATAAGGCGCTCATACGCCTGAGTGATTAAGTCGTCTTTTTCTAGGAATATCATATTAGATTTTTGGATGGGTTGAACTTTCCGGACACATATTGTCCAGTTCCTAAACTTCCATAGTTCACATACTTTTCCAACTCGGCAATTCCGCCCTGGTGTGCGTCGGGCCAGTCGTCGTGGCTCTTGTATCCGGGCTCAATGCCGTACAGCTGTGTAATGCCAACTTGTGCATCATTACTGCTTTTAAGCCGCTCCGAATAAAAAATCCTACCGCTTTGATAGTAGGGCTGCAAGCTAAGAATGCGGTCGTATTTACCCGTTTTGGGACGATCACGCTTGATTATATTAAGTCGTATCCGGTGGACCTGCTCCCCCTCGCGGATAGCACTTTCCACCGCATCGTTCCAAAATTGCGCTTCAAATACCCAGTGTACTACTACGGTTTCAGGAAGTGATTTCTGGTAATTGCACATCCAAGCAACAGCAGCGTTCATCTTGCTTTGCTTACAAAATGTGTCAATTACCCAAAAATCACGGCCTTTTAACCCCTGAACCACAATAGCGTTATAATCGGAAGTTGCAGTTCCTCCATAAGCCACATCCCAAAAACCAAATATTATTTTAAAATGGTTAAGTGCCGGAAGTGGAGCATATTGTATATCTTCCTGACGAAATATTGAGCCTTCCACGTGTGGCGTGTTGTTATATTCCGCCATAGCTGCCAGCGTTCCGATTTCCTGCTCTACACTCCGGAAGTATTCGGATGTGTATTTTTGTGGCCAAGTAGGTGTATAAGTTACCGGATCATAGGCATTAACGCGATGCACGAACCAGTCCGGATGCCGCTCTTGTAGTATGGTTTGGATCATTTTGGGAGCAAACCGGTTGTTTGCTTGAATCCACCGCCGAATTGGTCCGTCCATGGTAGGTATCAAATCCCGCTCAATCCATTTGGCTAATTTTTGCTGTCTTGCGGGGTTTTGATTGATATCCTTCGTCTCTATATCGTCACATACGATGTGTGTAGGTCTCTTGGCTTTAACGCGCAACCCTCGAACTGACTGCCCCATACCCAATGCTTGTCCGATGAAGCCGCCTTTTGTTACGAAAAAACCATCTTCCCAGTTTCCGAGATTGTGTTGTGAGCCAAAATCTTTATTAATTTGGGCGTTCGCCTCAAATTCTGCGCGAATATCCTCAAGCAGTTGTTTGGCGCGGTCACCGGAGTTACCTACTAAAACCAAATACACCGGCTCCTCATTAATCCAGAGCCAGAATGGTAGCAGAATATTATTTACGACCGACTTAGATAGTGCCCGGCCCCACTCGGCAAATCCCTTGAATGTATGTTCTTTTTTAACTTTATTTGCAAAGTATATATGGAAGTCCGGCGTTGCGCTGGTAGCATAGTGCGGAAAGTAACGCTGCACCATAAACGCAAAATCCTTTTTAGCACGCTCTATGGCAATGCGCTGCTCATCCGGTGTCTCAAAAGGATTTATTGAACTCGCCGAGGCAATCAGTTCTAGCTGCTTCTGATAGCGCTGTAGCCTTATTTTATCTTGCTTTTTCATCAATCTTCATTATTCGGTTTTCCGCCGTATGATTTATCTTGTTTTGCTGGAAGTCGTAGTACAACCCGGTAATGATTTTCACACGATATAGACCCGGACGCAGCCTTTTTTGGCTGATGATTTGCCCAACCTCATAGCCGCAACCTTTTTTCAATAAGTATGTTCCTATCTCCAACCGGTAGCGCTGTAGTCCTGCACGGTTGATCATTAAGTTCAATATGATTTTGATTAGCTTCATTAACTGAGGTTTTGTGCTGTGTTCTGTAAATGTTGTCGTTGGAAATCAAGCGTTTTGAGGTATAAATTCTTATCGTAAGCCTGCATACTTCTGAAGATATCCTCCATCACCTCTATATAGGTAGAAAGTGGCACTCGCTGCTCTTTGATTTGTGCGAGCGTTTTATTGTACATTGCTACCTCCTGGGAAATGCGTGTTGACTCTTTTTTTAGAGCATTTAGCTCCTCTTTTTCTTCGGGGCTTAGTGACTTGCCTTTGCTTTCCAGTTGCCGGGTTTGGTTGTGAATTTCCAAGGCTTTTTCTGTCAGTCCGGAGATTAGGCTTCTAAGAACGTTGGTTTGGTTTTCTCTACTATTCAGTCGGGCATCCCGCTCGGCTTTCCAATTGCCTTCGGCCACCCATTTCCCTATGGTTTTTTCAGTCACGCCAATATCCTCAGCGATTTCCTTTTGCGTTTTAAAAAATTCAACGAAATGCTTTCTAGCTATTTCGCGCTCCCGGTGTTTTGCCATTGTTTAATTAATTACATAACAAAGTTGCCCCAAATGGTAGTTTTTAGAAAAAACAAAATATAAATTATGGGATTTTTACCCTGATTTTGTTGGAATATTTCCAACGTTTTAAAAAGCAAATTTGAATTTGCTCGTGTTGCTTTACAACTTTGTACTCTCTTTTAATAATTTTTAAAGCACTCAACTTGAGCAATACAGCATTGCAGATAGAAGCATCTACTTCCGGTAAGACCGGGCAGATACGTATTGTTGATTTTATATCGATGTATGGGCAGGCTTCATCAGCAAGTGTGCGTGAAATTGTTGATGATTTCTTAGCAAAAGGAATTGCTGAAACGGAAGTTTACATCAACACGAGGGGAGGTTCGGTGACAGAGGCTCAGGAAATGACCAACGAATTCGCCCGCCTACCCAAAGTCGTCATTCAGTTTGGTGCCCTTGCAGCCAGCGCAGGGACATATCCTGCAACAAAATTTTACACCAAGGCCTATGAGAATAGTCAGATAATGATACACAAGCCTATAATTTTCATTGAGGGTAATGAGGATCAGGTCGAATCAGATTTAATAGCGATTAAAAATATTACTTCTGAGTACCGTAAATCTTACGCAACTAAAATGAAAAAAACAGAGGCAGAAATTAATGCGCTTTGGGACAAAGGCGACTACTGGATGACTGCGCAACAAGCCAAAGAGTTGGGACTTGTTGACGAAGTCGTCAAATTGCCTGTTACAATTACTGCTGAAGATGTCGATAGAATGGTAGCTTGTGGCTGCCCGACGCCACCCGATAAACCTAAAATTAATTCTAAAATGGAAAATAGAAATGCAATTATTGCCGCGCTCAAGTTGCCGGCAGATGCCACAGATGCTCAAATAGAGGCAGCTGTAAAAGAAGCACAAGCCAAAGCCGAGCAAGTGGACTCTCTTACCGCTGAGGCACTGGAAGCTCGCAAACAGGAAGTGGTAGCAATGGTAGACAAAGCCATTGCCGACAAAAAAATCACCGCCGATCTGAGAGAAAAATACGTCAAGTTGGGGGAAACTGATTTAGAGAACACCAAAGCAATACTTGCAGGAATGCAAGGCGTAACAAAGGTCTCTGACTTTATAGATGAATACAGCGATCCTACCACAGCAGCAGCTCGAGAAAAATGGTCTCTAGAAGACTGGCAAGAAAAAGATCCGAAAGGATTGGCTAAAATGGCTGCTTCTGAGCCCGAAAAATTCGAAAAACTCAACGCCGCCTATTTTGGCGACTAATTTAAAAACCTTTTAAAAACCTTTTAAAGAAGATGAAAAATTTAGGAAAATATCTTTTGGTGGGGCTGCTATTTGTAGTGGCTACTGTACTGGCACACGCTGTCGGCCTGGATAAATCTGACGCCCTGATGGCGGGAGTAACACCGGTTGCCGCACCGCTACTTAATCAAACTGCCGAGAAGGAGCTGATCAAGCAATTAAGGCATGATAATACCTGGCTAGCCGAATTAAAAAGCAAAAACAACTGGGTAAATAATGATGTTATTAAAATCCCGAAGCGTGGATTAGCGCCAGATGTAATCATTAATAACAACGTTTATCCCATCGCTAAAAATAACCGGGAAGACAGCCACGTAATCTTGAGTCTTAATAAATATGAGACTGAAAATACCATCGTCACCGATGACGAGCTGTATGCATTACCATACGAAAAAACAAGTGATGTGCAACAACAGCACCGAGAGGAGCTGGAAGATAAGACTGCACAACACGCGCTACATTCCATCGCACCGGCTTCTAATACATCTACTACACCGGTGCTGAAAGTTACTGGAGATGCTGTTGGAGGTCGTCCAACATTGACTTCAAAGGATTTAATCGCATTTAAAGAAAAGTTTGACAAACTGAACGTTCCAAAGCAGGGCAGAATCCTAGTGTTATGTCCCGAGCACGTTTCCGACCTACTCAATGAGGATAGAGTGTTCTATCAGCAATATCACAATGCCAAAGCTGGTAGCTTGACGATGACTTATTATGGATTTAAGATCCATGAGGCGAATTATACGCCGATGTATCACACCGACTCTAAGGTAGCTTGGGGCGCAGTGAATGGAACGCAGGTGTCGTCCATTGCCTTCCATAAGAATTGGGCTGTAAAAGCAACCGGCACGGTGAAAAGATATATGCGTGATGCTGCTACTGATCCTGAGTATAGAGAATCAGTTATAGGTTTCCGATTGTGGTTCATCGCGGTTGCGATTAGAGATGAAGGAGTAGGGGCATTAATCGGTTAATTCTAAGACAATGAGCAAAAAGTATCAAATAGGTAGCTCGACAGCCATCACTGTCGCCTACGCAGCAACAATGGAAATCAATCCTACTGAAAGTAGAACGATTGCAACCATTGATCTAACCGGAGCGGGAACCTTAGATATCGGCGATGAAGCCACACCACAGGTGGGTGATGAGCTTATTCTGAAGGTGTCAAGCGACGGTACTGCCCGAGATCTCACATTAGGAACCGGAATCACAGGACCTGTCCTTACGGGAGTGATAAACAAAACGAAAGTGCAAACTTTCGTGTATGACGGTAGCAATTTTATTGCAACAGCTGCGGCTGTGCAAATTGATTAAAGCAAATTTTAAATAGTTGTTGGTTGTATTGATTAGGGCGGTTCGCGCCGCCCTTTTCTTCTAAAAATGAAACTTACAGTTGAAATAGAGCGATATGAAGACGATGGAACTCAGACTCTCGGCGAACTGTTTGTTTTGACAAATTATAGGGAGATTAAGTACAGCTGTCACACCATCGAACTGAGCTGGAAAGATAATAAACGACGTGTGAGTTGTATTCCGGAAGGAACTTACGAGACCATTAAACACCACTCACCAAAATTTGGAAAATCATTTTGGTTGCAGAATGTACCAGACAGATCAGAGATTTTAATACACGCCGGCAATTATAAAAAAGACACCCTGGGGTGCATTCTCCCGGGTAAAGAGCTGAAGGATATTGACGGAGACGGATACCGAGATGTCACAGCAAGCCGTAAGACCATCGAAGAGCTCTGGGATATTTTGCCACAAAATTTTGAAGTAACTATAGTAAACTGTCTATGAACCTAAAACCAAACAACGATCACATTTACGTTCTGATTATCTGGTTCTTATTTTTAGCGCTTTTACTATTTGCGACTTCGTGCAAGCCGGCTAGAATCGTCCACAAGGAAACAGTCACAGAGACTATCACAGAGACGGTTCACGATACAATTTTTGTTACCGAGCCGGATCAGAGTGTGCTACAAGCACTGCTCGAATGTCAGGACGGAAAGGTCCTGATCAAAGAAACTATTAAAGAAGTTCCGGGTAAAACGGTGTTGGCCAAGCCTAAAGTTGCCTTAAAAGATAACGTCTTACAAGTGGACTGCGAGGCGAGGGCACAAGAGCTGTTTGCTGAATGGAAATCCACTCATACTGCCACAACCATTGAGAAAAACATTGAGGTGCCGGTGCCTTTTACACCATTGCTTACAAAAATATTAGCCTGGATAGGCGGCATAGCCATTGGGCTGTTTATAATAGGATTTTTAATAAAAAAATAATGCGATGAGCAAAAAAGATTTAATTCAAGAAAGTGTAAAGAAAGCCTTTGACCAGTTTACTGATGTCAATGAAGTGTACACTACTAGTGACGGTCAGGTGTTTAAGTCTGAACATTACGCCCGGATGCACTCAAGAGACAAGAAGCTGTCTGTGACCACTCACAGCCGACCTTCCAACTCAACAACAGCTCCTGCAGCTGAAGCTGAAGAAAAAGTTTCAGATTACACCCGCCTTAAAAAGGCAGACTTAGTGAAGCTTTTGGAGGAACGAGGCATTGCCCACAATCCGACTGACACCAACAAAACGTTGCAAGAGTTGTTGGAAGCATCTGACAAAGAGAAAAACATAAATCCCGAAGAATAATGAGTGTATTTGATGGAGTAACAGTTAATCGCCTTAATGGCGGTTTAGGTCGCCGAAATCCTAGCGATGACGGTGTGGTGTTGTTAGTAGTACATAACGCTGTTGCAGCATCTGGTTTAGCAGTAAACACAGTACGGAAGGTGCTGTCTGTTGCCGAAGCTGAAGGAATAGGTGTCGATGCCAGCTACGATGATACTAACGACATCCTGGCACATTATCATATATCGGAATTTTTCCGGATAAATCCCGACGGAACCTTATATGTGATTCTTGCCAATTCATCATTCACCACGGCGATGCTTAAGTCAGCAATTCGGGAAAACACAGACATTCGTGCGATCGGAATTGCCCGAAACGATGCGACACCTGTGGGCAATTTCTCAACTTATGTTGGCGGCTACCAAACCCTTGTAGATGAGCTGGTATCTGAACACATTCGAATCGATGCGGTATTCTTAGAGGGCAATGAAATAGAGCTGGAAGATAATCCTATAAGCGGCTATGACGATTTACGGCAATTGAATGCGCGTAATGTTTCGGTTGTTTGTTTCCAGGATCTTATGATCCGAAGCATCAAAGCTGAATATGAAGGGCACGCCGCCATTGGTACCGTGTTGGGTTCTTTTTCAGTCCGCTCGGTAAACGAAAATCTCGGATCCGTAGATATAGCGCGAAAACCGTCTCGGTACCGAGGTAATGCGACATTCTCACTTACCGATCTGGGTACCGGTCGCTTACTTTCAGTATGCTTGCAAAACGGGCAAAATGTATCAGACCTAGACCGAAATACCCAAAAATCATTGGACGAAAAAGGTTATTTATTTGCGGGTAGCTATAGTGGTCTAGCGGGAGTTTATCTCTCCAACGCACCAACGTGTGTGGAACTTGCAGACGATTTTGCTTATGTTGAAAATAATCGTGTTTTTAACAAGGCGGCAAGATTGATTAGAACAGCCCTTTTACCGCGGGTAAAAGGCAATTTATTAAAAAACCCGGACACCGGATTTTTACGCGACACTGCAGTAAAGGAGTTGGAACAGCTAGCTCGCAAAGCTCTGCAGACCATGGAGTCTGCAGGAGAGTGTTCCGGCGTAGATGTTTACATCAACCCAGAACAGACGATCAATCAGACCACGCCACTGGTGGTCAAGGCACAAATACTAGCCAACGATATTCTATTCGACATAAGTGTCGATTTAGGTTTAACTCAAAAAATAGAACAGTAAAATGGATACAGTAATAGTTAACAGTCTCGGAAAGCTGACGGGCTGGAATTCTATCACCTTGCGACTATTCGGGCGAGACGTGGTTGGCATTAGAAGAATCCAATATTCTGACGAGCAGGCTATTGTTAATGGCTATGGAGCCGGAAAAATGCCAGTAGGCGAAGAGGAGGGTAATTACTCTGCAACCGCTTCAATCGACTTACTAAATGAGGAAGTCCTTGCAATACAAAATGCGCTTCCTCGAGGAATGCGAATTCAAGATATTCCTCCATTTGATATTGTAGTTCAGTATGAATACGGATCTACCAATCTTCTCAAAAGAACCGACATTATTCACAACTGCAGATTTACCAATAACGGTGTAGAAGTATCACAGGGTGATGGGGCAATCGTAAGAAGTTTTACGCTTAAAACATCACATATCACACACAATGTTTAACATCAAATAAATCAACAGTATGGCAGAAATTGGTAAGGCTACAGAAGCACAGATTGAGGTCTGGAAAAATAAGCATAAGGACATTTATGAATATGTTCAGCAGGATAGTGATGGTAATCAACATTACACCTACTGTCGCAAGCCCAATCTTACAGATATATCATTCGCAGCGCGATTTGCTGAGGCGGATCCCATCAAGTCGAGCCTATCGATGTTTACTAACTGTAGACTCGGCGGTAGCGAATTCGTGGTCGAAAACGACGAATTCAAACAGGGTATAATTAAGAGAATAAGCAAATTATTCAAAGCGGTCGAAGCTGAAGAAAAAAAGCTATAGCCGAGCTGTCAATTGATGAGGCGGACGGCTCGGATTGGTATCGCAAAGGTAACGCCCTCATAAGAAGGGCGTTTTCTTTAAGTCCCGAAAAACTGTCTCCGGATCAATGGCGCCAGCTGTATGTTGAGGCAGTATGGCTCGACAACCGTGACAAGAAATTTCTTGTAGAAATTGTAAAAACCTTATTAAAAGTACCTCCTGCATGACAACCGAATGGATCCTCAAATTAATCGATCAAGTAACTGGTCCCGCAGATGATATTCAAGATGCTGTGGAGGGGGTCCGTACTACATTTGATGATGTGGTGGAAGCTGTCGAGAAATTTGACCAAGAAACTCAATCTGCAATTATGGAGGCCATTGGGTACTATGAGGAACTCCAGAAAGCACTGAAGGAAGAACAAGAGCAGTTGACCAATCTTAAAGAGCAGCTTTCGTCGGTTAATGATAGTTTAGATGAGATAAGCAAGCAAAAAATAGAATTTGACATTACTGAAGCTGAAAAAAACATCAAAGAAATTAACAAGCATTTAAAAGTGCTCGACCTCATATTTGATTCGGTAATTGAGGAGTCTAAAAATATTTCTAAAGAAACAACATCCGCTACTAAGGGATTAGAGGATATGTTGTCCTCATTAGCCAAATTTGATTTTGCGAAAATATCTCTGGGGGGTGTTGTCAATTTAATCAAAGACATAACCAAAGCCACTTGGGCATTCATTGCGACACCCATTGGTGCTGCTATAGCTACACTAGGCGGTATAGCCATTGCTACTAAATCGTTTTTAGATTACAATCAAGAAATCGAGAAGACTAATCTCCTCACACACCAGTTAACACGTCTAACTGGGGAGTCTCTTAACGAAGTTCGTCGCCGTGCAGTCGTTATAGAAGAAGTATATGGCCAGTCGATCAATAGCACACTTACTGCCGCCAAACATTTGTCGGAATCTTTCAATACTACAGTTGAGGATGGTATGACTATAATAAGTGAAGGGCTTCAACGTGGTGGTTCCAATAGCGACGCCTTTTTAAAGTCACTCTCAAAATATCCTAAAATATTTGCTGAGGCGGGGTTTACAATGAATGAGTTTCGGCAAGTCGTCAATAGTGGCGTCTCAGTTGGATTATATGAAAATGTACTGCCAAATGCAATCAAAAAATTTAATAGTGAAATTCGTAAGCAATCCGAAGGCACAAAAAAAATAATGGAAAATTCTCTGGGTAAAAAGTTCACTACCCAATTATTTGCTGAAATACGTGACGGGAGTAGAACTCCCAAAGAAGCTCTAGCCGCGATTGCTGAAGAAGCAGAAAAGATAGGCTTAAATATTAAACAATCAGAAGAGCTCGGCGCCAAATTATTTGGCTCCTCAGCAGCTGAAGGAGGTGGTTTCTTAGACCTCCTTAAAAATATTGTAGACGCAACCAATCAAGAGGAGCGAGCATTGACATCATTTGAAGAAAAACTGAAACGTGCGGAAGAGCGTGCTCTTGAGCTTGCTGAGGCAAAAGACAAGGCATTCAATTCATCCTCTGCAAAAGCCTTCGCAGAGAATTGGAAGGAGATATGGCACGATATAAAAGTGACGTCTATAGATGTAACCGGATGGTTCATAGACGGCTGGAATGAACTCGCAGAGACATTAGCGGCAATTGTTTTGTCTCTCCAAGAAATAAAAAATCTATGGGGGGACATAAAAAACTTGGCCAGAAACATGTGGGATAGCACGAAGGACATTGGTAATGTTATTCTACATCGAATATCCGGAGGTATGTGGGGAAAGGATGACAATATCACGGATATTATTGGAGACGATATGGCCGGTCATGTTCGAGAATTTTTGTCTGATAATGCTGTGATGAAGGCTTTTCGTGATGAAAAGGATTTTTACCAGTATCTGCGGGCCTCTCGAGCTAATCCGGATGTCGATCCTAAAACTATGTATAATTGGTTTAAGGAATACAAAAAAACCGGTATATCAGCATCAGACTACCTCAAAGAATTACAGTCGGATAATAGCGGTGTTGCTAATAATAATGATGGTAAAGCAGTAGATCCTCCCGGTCAATTGCTTAATAACGATTTTGGTTTGACTGGTGTTGGGGGAGTTGGTAAAAGCATCACAATGAATTTGGATATAAAAAACTATTTCTCTGTTGCTGACAAAGCAGCCGGAGAAATTGAACGAATAGCCGACATGGTTGTTGGAAAAATAAATGATCGACTCAAAGATGCTGTTATAACACTCGGGTAGTTATGAATAGAACGAAATATAACATAGGAGAATTATTTGGCTTGGCGTTTGGCCGATCCCCCATAACTGTGAGTAAGACTATACTCACACGGTTAGCTACTGGCGGTGATTTGTTGAATCGCTATAAAGTAGATACTGATGGGCAGGATTCTCCGGAATTTAGCTTTGAAGGGATATCGGTTCAGGAAGTTGATCCAGATATAGAGATAGGCAGACAGAGCTATTTGGGGACCGATATTATATATCCAATCATATTAAAAGGTGGGGTTTACAATCGTTACAATGCCCAAGGGGAGGTAGAATCGGTAAGTATAGATGATTTCGAGCTGCCGGCGATCACGACATCAACATTTCGCCGCGCGAAAAATATTAGTCAGACACGACGATTGGCCGGATCGGGTACCGTAAAAGAAATGTACGGTTTCGATGATTGGCAAATAGACATTAAGGGTCTATGCCTTCGTGATCCGTCCCATCCATCCGCAACCACCGCATGGCAGCAGCATTTAGCCCTATTAGAATTTGACAATTTAGCTGATAGCGTTGGTGTTGTTGGATCCATCTATAATTCCAAAGGAATAGACGCTATAGTAATATCAGAGATATTTTTTGGTCAGATTCCCGGGAAGCCTGGAGTTATAGCCTATCAAATTCGTGCTGTCAGTGACCGCGCCAAACAACTGGAATTATGAGAGCAATAGTAGCAACAATTATATTTCCTGCAATTCGTGATAGAGACGAAATTATAATTCGTAAACCTCATGAATTGAGGGTGCAAAGTAGTTTCCGAACGCTCACAGACACAGCTACAATCACATTGGCTCGCAACGTTAAATATTTTAATAAAAATAAAGTTCGAGAAGTGTTTCGCGCCGGTGATCCTGTGCAAATCTATATGGGTTATGTGCGGGATTACATATCTGAATTCGAAGGATATGTCTCTACTGTAGGTGATGATATTCCTGTAACTATTCAGTTGCAGGATGAAATGTGGAAACTGAAGCAGATGCCGGTACATATTTCATTGCCAAATGTTAAACTCAATGAGTTTATAGAACTCATTTGTCCGGGATATGAAGTTGAGGCTGATACATTTTCGATTGGTTCGGTTCGGTTCGTTCACAGCACTGTTTCTCAAGTGTTAGAACAATTACAGCAACAATATGGACTATACAGTTATATGCAAGGTAAAAAACTTGTAGTGGGCAAATATTACGCGGCAAATAGTGATTTACCGCCTGTGCCTATTCATCTTGAGGATGATGTTGCAACCAATAATTTAGTCTTCCGCCACGCCGAAGATTTACGAATAGAAATTCGAGCTGTCAGTACCCTATCTAATGGTGAGAAGATAGAGGTAACTGTAGGAGATGCCGGGGGCGAAGTTAGGCAATTGACCTACTACAATATAACGGATAGGTCAAGTTTGGAAAAATTAGCTGAAGCTGATTATGAAAAATATAAAGTAGATCATTTCTCAGGATCAATTTCGATTTATGGCCGGCCCGTGTTGCGCCACGGAATGAAAGTAGATTTGATTAGTCGTCTTTATCCGGAACGCAACGGAATTTATTATGTGGATGCAACGGACGCGGGTATAAATAGCAATGCCCAGTATCGAAGAACATTAACATTAGGGGATAAAGTAACGGCTTAGAATGGGAGAATTTGATGATTTTGTTCGGTTGATTGATCGTCGCACCCAAACTGCACAAGTTAAAGCAGTAGTGTGGGCCACGGTTAAAGAGGTAGATTGGGACAAAAAAGATATGACCGCTACCTCCATCAGTGATGGTCTTGATTATTATGAAGTACCTCTCGGAGTTGGAACTTTCTACAGACGACCGGTAGTAGGTAGTAAAGTATTGTTGGGGATTCTTGAGGGTAAAAAAGCGGCCGCTGTGCTGCTCGATGCTGAAGATGTAGAAGAATTGGTGTACACCTCCGGAGAGAGCGTGTTCACAATAAAAAAAGATGGCTATATCGTTAAGCGGGGAGCTGAAAGCTTGCGGGATTGCCTTAACGATTTCATCGACGAATGCAATAAGATCATCGTGGTAAATGGTACAAGTATCAATGTGCAGGCCGTGACCGCGATTAAACAACGTTTAAACACCATTTTAATAGGTTAAAAAAAGTGGCAATAACTAAACAACAATTAGCAGCATTGATTAAACAGGCAATGGATGACGATAGCGACAATCCGGACGTCACTCCAGCGCAAGCAAGGCAGAATCAGGCCGACAAGCTTGCTAATGCGATAGAGCAATATGTGATTGGCAGATTGGTGACAGTAACAGGTGTAACTCCCGGAAGCGGCACAGCTCCCGGAACAATAACAGGCTAAAATGGCGGGAAAAGGAATTTTATTGGATGATAATTTTGAAATCGTGGTGCGCAATGGCACAGTGGCCATTGGTGAGACTTTGATTCAGGAAGTACATATAATACTTCAGATGAATCAGGGAGAACTGCGTTCCGATCCATTATTGGGCCCGAACCTTATATATCGTATTAAAGGCAAAAAAAATCAATCCGAAATAAAACAGGCCGTGAAGTTAGCATTGGCTCGCGACCGCAAAGATTATAATGAGATTCAAAAATTAATTTCACTGTCATGAGTACGGAGCTAATAATGGTACTATTTACGGCATTGGGCGCTTTTTTAGGCAAGACCATCGATTGGGTTTTTAATAAGAGAAAATTTCGAGCAGAGGCCACCGGTACCGAGTTGAACAATTCAGCCAAAATACACGAGATATATGCTGGGCTAATGGACGATTTGGGTAAGAGGTATGAAGATAAATATCAGCAAATAACTCGCTTATATGAGGATAAAATTAAGTTGCTAAATGATGAAATAGGAATTTTGAATAGAAATATAAAAGTGCTAAAAAGCGAAAATCAAGAGCTTAGACGCCGAGTAAAAGAATTAGAAAAAAACAAATGAGAACCACTTCTGCCATAGTAGGTCAGTGTCTGCCGGATGTCGCCATCAGCAGACGTGGAGATATCCGTGCCGTGCTGGGGATTATGCGGGTAAACGGACTTAGCATTACCAGCCCGCTGTCGCCCGGTCAGGAGTTACAACTCCCGTCTGATTATTACAACCGCCAAGTGGCGGAGTATTTCAGCGGAGTTGGTATCAATCCGGCAACGGCGGCTTATGAGGAGCCGGACTACAATCCCGGGACCTTGCGGGTAGAACCGTTGCCCATTATCAATTTGCATACTACCACAAAGGTAGTAAGTGGGCAGAGCTTTCTGGATATAACGATGCAGGTAGCTGGTGATCAGCGGGCTATAATTGATTTGCTTCTCGCAAACGACCTTAGCATTACCGACACTCTGTCGCCCGGAGTAGTTGTGACCAGGGCAGAGAGCAAGTATTACAGTTCAGACGTAGTGGATTATTATAAAGGTAATGGTCATTCACCTGCAACTGCACCAGAGTCACCGACTGAAACATACGCAGATAGTGGTTATGTAGATATATATTATTGGTTATGAGTATAGACTTAAATAAAAGAATACCGTTAGGCCGCCCGTTGACACACGAGGAGGTGGACGCCAATTGGGAGGAAATAGAGGAGGCGTTAAATTCACTTACCCCTGGTGTGGACGGTCGAGAGATCGAGCTGCAAAAAAGCGAAACACACATCCAATGGCGGTATGAAGGGGATGAGGATTGGACGAACTTAGTGGCGCTTTCGGAATTGAAAGGCGATGCTGGTGATCCGGGTACCCCTGGAACACCAGGAGAAGATGGCAATGATGGAGCAGACGGCCGTGAGATTGAATTACAAAAAAGTGCTACGCACATACAATGGCGATATGTTGGCGAAGGTGGTTGGACGAACTTAGTGGCGCTTTCGGAACTGAAGGGAGATCCGGGTACTCCTGGAACGCCAGGAGAAGATGGCGATGATGGGGCAGACGGCCGTGAGATTGAATTACAAAAAAGTGCTACGCACATACAATGGCGCTATGCCGGCGATGTGAGTTGGACCAATTTGGTGGCGCTTTCGGAATTGAAAGGCGATCCAGGTGATCCGGGGGGCAGTGAAATAGAAGTAACAGTCTCCTCTACACAAGGAACTGTTGCAAAGGTAGGGACGACATCTGCAGGAAATTACACTCCTACTGTTGGAGATAAATTGCTAGTAACGTTTACAAATGGGCAAACCGCCAATAATATTACACTTAATATTGATGGGTCTGGGGCTATCCAAATTAGACTTGGAAATCTTCAGGTTACTAACGCAACGTGTCTGTTAGCTTCAGGTGATAAAATCCCGCTATTCTATGACGGAACTTATTACCGCTTATATGGATCGACGCAAAATACTACATATAGCGAGATTACTACAACTCTAATTACTCACCCAACTTCTTCTTCAGCTAGTTTGATATCCGGAAGGAGAATGCAGTATTATAAAGAGCAAATTATTGATCCTTATGTGGAGAGCCGCACCAATAGATCAGTAGCTGGAAGCTTGACTACCAATGGGAGTGATTTATCAATTCTCTTAGGTTCCGGAGTTGAATTTCGAGTTAGACGAGAGTCATTGAGTGATTTTCGAGGAGAAATAAGACATCCCTCGCAGGGATACACCTATTCTTCCAGGTGTTTAAAAAACCAGGGATTGGGGTTGGTGCCCTACAGCCATAATATGTCTGTGCCTCCAGCTTCGTGGGCGGATATAACAGGAGCAATGGATGCTATGAGTGTTAGCTCTTTAGATGTTTTGGTTGCCCAGATATCTGAGGTATGGTCTGTGAAAATAATTATATCAGGAACCACGGTTCATATAGTAGTATTAAAATGGTAAATCAATGGCACGAGAACTCAGCGAAATAAAAAATCAAATAACTACAGCATTTATTGGAAACTCGACCATTCAAGAACTCTATGGGCTTGACCCGGAACAGAGTTTTGCGGATCAATTTTCATTGGTGTCAGTAGAAAATATAATTTTTGAAACCGTTGCATTCGCTATATGGTTCCTGGAGTCGTTGTGGGATGTTTTTCGCGTTGAAATCCAAGAAAAAATTGACGCTTCTAAGCCATTTACGCTAAAATGGTATAAAAAAGTCAGTTTAGAATATCAGCATGGATTTTCACTCGATGAGGATGGGGAATATATCAACGGCACAGCTACCGCCGAGGAGATAGAGGCTTCTAAGATAGTCGCCCAGGTCGCATTCGAAAAAGTTGTTATTAATGGCCATGGCGTGTTAAGGTGTAAAACTGCTAGGGTAGTGGGTGAAGATTTGGCGCCGTTGACACCGGAGCAATTAGAAGGGTTTGATTATTATATGAATCGCAAGACAGCATTCGGGGTTCGGGTGGTCTGCGTGTCACGCCCCCATGATTTGCTCACCTTGAAGCTGAAAATTTGGTACGATCCCCAGATTTTAGACGCAGAAGGGAAGCGTAAGGACGGCACCAACGACACACCAGTGCTCGATGCAATTAATGATTACTTAAGAAATATAGAGTTTAACGGGAAATTTGTAAAAACATATTTGGTCGATGCACTGCAACAGGTACCAGGCGTTAAAATCCCAAAAATTATAGAAGCAGATAGCAGTCATAGTGTCATTGTGGAGGAGAATGCACCCTATAACGGCATTATTGATGAAGTGCGTCAAACATTTTCTGGCTATATGAGACTAAATGAAGGATCAACGATTATAGAATACGTGCCTTATGAATAATGTATATCAGGTAAATTGGAGCGTTTTTGTAAGGATATATATCATTATAGCCCTTAGAACCGCTAGTATTTTGGCGTGGTTGGATGCTATTTTTACTGCCGTTGCAGACTTCCATGGCCGATTCTTAGCGCAACGCACAGCGTGGCTCTACCAGCAACACCACACTGCTCAGGTGTGTCACATAGAGAAGGTGTGTAATGATGCATTTGACGGCTCGCTACGGCGTATATACGTCACCCTGGCGACTTTTGAGGAGTATTTGTATGCCTATTCGCCCGGTGTTGATGATCACTACTTGCAGGAGCAGAATGCCGACCCCGACAATCCTATCTATCTTTTGGAAGGCGGGGCACAGCATGTAAGTCCGGATGCTATTATATGGGTGCCTATTGAGTTACAGCCACCAACAGAACCAGAGCAGTTACAATTTGAAGAAAATATACGCACGCTTGTAGACTATTATAAAACCTACGGACCTAACTATACAATACAATATTATGAGTAAACTAATTCTAGAAACACCGGGCTTTCCTTTTGATATGCAGACCCTTGAGGTTCTGCAGGAAAGCACACGCCCATATATAGATGGCCTTTCTAATATTCTACCCAACCGCTGCCGATTGTCGGGAGTAGAAGTTGTAATTGCTGACCCGGGTAGTGTCACCGACGGAATGATATATTGGGACGGTGAGCTATTGCCATTCAAAGGCGGAGAATACAATGCTCAATTTTCGGTTATGGAAGAAATAATCGAACGAGACTTTAATGTGGGTTCTCCGGAAGATCCCGAGTTAGAGTCTCACCCAGCCTACGTGAAGAGGTGGGCTGAGATTGGTAATATTCCCGGCGCGGAGTCTGTGCATAATTTATCCAACTTGCGGTCCTATCCCAATTTTGTGCGGGGATTGGCAACAGGCACTTGTTACCTGGGTAATCCAATGCCTGTTATGGATCCAACCGGTCTAAAGATTGAGATCGCGTTTCCTTCCGTAGGAACTAGCGTTTATAGCGTTTTGGGAAGCTTTACCGCCGCTGGTAGCGTTAACACTCCAATTTCTTGGCTGATTAAGAGCCCAACGATTTCGAGCTTCACATTGCATTTAACTAATGTAGTGGAGCCTATTCCTTATTGCTTTTTTCACTATATAATAATTCCGCAGTAACATGAGATATTTTAAAGCGCGTGAAATCGCGACTCTACCGAAAATAGTATTTGATCTGGTGGCAAGTTCACTGGAAGAACTGGAGCAGAAAGGTCTCGACACCGATCCATTAGTGGTGACTGAGGAGCAGTTGGTCAATGACGGTGATCCTAACTTTATTAGCTACGAATACGGCATTTGCCATTTAGATATTGTTAATGGCGAATTTGCCGAGCGTGATAGCGGAGAAATTGCTACAGCTCAAGCTGCTGCAACAGCGGGTATTAATACCCATAAAACAGCACAAATCACGGCAGCATTAAGCAATACTTCATTTAGTTATGATGGCCATGAATTTCCGTTGACCCCCGGGGCTCGGGCGATTTATGACGCTGTAATTGCCACCGAGCCGGTTTCATTTAAGCTTTATACGCTTACCGGTGATTATACGCTATTACAGGCCAATATTGGGGCGTTTAAGGCCGCCATGAATAGTAAAATTATAGATGTTGGCGCAAGTTCTGGGCCAGTAGCGCCAGAATAATTAGAAGGGAGGAAAAAAAAGTCCTCCGGCATCTTAAAACTCTCACATTTTAAAATATTAAACCCGCAGGCCAACCGGAGGACAAAGTCTTTCAGGCATACGGGTTTAATTAGTTTAATATAAAATGTGAGAGATGACAAATTTACGAAAAAATAAGTATCACCAGATACTGCTAAAAATTCTTCAAAAAGGAAAACATCAAAATAATAAAAAAGGGTCCATTAAATACCTTTTAAATGCTGTTTTAACGCTTAAACCAGTAGATCTGCTGGAGATTTTCGAGGGGCATGGCCTCGCGAGAAATAAACTTAAAAGTGAATTACAGCTATTCTTACAAGGTGAACGCCTTACTGAGCGCTACCGTGATATTGGAGTGACTTGGTGGGATTACTGCGGACCTATCCTGGTCAATTCTTACCCAACCTATTTCGAGAAGCTACCTCGACTTATTGAAAAAATCAACAAGGAAAAGCGCCCAAGTAAAAATTATGTTTTGTTTTTGGGAGAAACAAACGCCGAAAGCAATCAGCAGCCATGCTTATCGCTTATTCAATTCCAAATTGATAATAGTAAGCTTATAATTAGCGCCTATCAGCGCAGCTCGGATGCTAGTCTAGGGCTTCCTGCTGATATCTATCACCTTTATTTGATAAGCAAGCAAATTGACCTTCCCCTGAAGTCAATAACCCTCTTTCTTGGAAATGTTCACATCTATGATAATAACCTTGAAGCCACCCGGGAACTTTTATCCGGTGGTCGGCCAAAATTTGCACTTAACGTATGAAAACACCGATAAGTTACTACGGTGGCAAGCAGAACCTGCTTACCACTATATTACCCCTGATTCCCAATCATACAACTTATACAGAAACATTTGTTGGCGGTGGGGCAGTGTTTTGGGCCAAGCCAAAAAGCGAAGTAGAAATTATCAACGACTACAACCGGGAGCTGGTCAACTTTTATGAATGCGTGCAAAATGAGTTTGTCGAGCTTGAGAAGCTCGTCCGAATTAGCTTGCATTCCCGGTCGCTTCATAGCGATGCGACTGTGATTTATAACAATCCCCACATGTTTAGTCGCCTACAGCGTGCCTGGGCGGTGTGGGTATTAGCTGCTCAGAGCTTCAGCTCGATGCTTGACGGTTCATTCGGCTATGACGTTATTAAAGGAACGACCAGCCGGAAGATCACCGGAAAGCGGGACGCCTTTACGATTGACTATGCCATTCGCTTGCAGAACGTTCAGATAGAGTGCACAGATGCGTTGCGGGTTATTCACTCACGAGATCATGCTGAAGCATTTCATTATTGTGATCCCCCATATTTTAATAGTGACTGTGGACACTATGACGGTTATTCAATAGAAGATTTTGAGGCACTTTTAAAGCTGCTCTCAGGCATCGAAGGGAAGTTTTTGTTATCATCCTATCCCAGTGACATTTTAAGCGATTATACGCGAGATAATGGATGGGTTACAAAGAAGTTAGAGCAATCAGTTAGCGTGGCTAACGGGACCGGTAAGCCCGGTAAAAAGAAGATAGAAGTGCTTACTGCTAATTACGATTTGAGTAATCCCAGAGACGATTTAAAACTCTTTTAAACGGTTTTAAAATGTACTTTTTGTTTTGATTTTTGGTACTTTTCGTTTTGCCGATTATATTATCAACTTCTTTTTTCAGATAGTTTAAGTTGATTTTGTATTCTTCCGAATTGA
>CAZQQU010000015.1:0-35856 GCA_964595625.1 uncultured Flavobacteriaceae bacterium
AGTTATATTACAGACAAGGCAGGTGTGGTAAGCCAGCATATGGAGTATTTACCTTTTGGTGAACTCCTTGTTGACGAACACCTAAACAGCCATAACTCGCCGTTTAAGTTCTCGGCTAAAGAATTTGACAGTGAGACAGGTATGTATTATTTTGGTGCAAGATATTATGAGCCTAAATGGAGCATTTGGATATCTGTTGACCCTGCAAAAGAACTATACCCAAGCCATAGTCCATACAACTATACCGCTAACAACCCGATAAACAATTATGACCCAAATGGTAAATGGTGGTTTAGTAAAAATGCTGGAAACAGGTCAGCAAGAGACCCTAATTCAGGTCGAATGTACAGAGTGCCGGGAGCTTCACAATACTCTGTCAAAATGTCCAGTGTCAGAAATGTATATGCCAAGCAAAATTCTTGGGGGTCTTATCTTCCAGGCATAGGAACTATACTTAATGCTTCGGCAATGGCTCAAAAAATGGAGGACCCAACTATGAAATTAGACGGAGGAGATTATGCTTCCCTTATTTTAGGGGGGTACTTCAAGGGAACAAGAAAGCTAATTAAGGCTGCGGGAGCATACGAAGGCGGGGCGAAAATTGCATTAAAGTTATCGGAAGAATTTACAACCTTAGCCACAAATATTGCTTCTTCCCCCGAATTAAAAGAGTCTTGGATTGAATTAGCCGTAATGGAACATTTTGCAGGAGAAACAAGTTCCGGAGGCAATGCAATTGGCACATTGACGGGTGCAGGTGAGGACAGTTATACGACCATATTCAACTTTAATGAAGATTTTGTGTCAGAATTACAAGGTATTTATGGGGGTGAATTTGACGCATTAAACAATACATCAGGGATGAACAGAGATAGCTATATAGACAATAAAGTGGAGAGCCATTTACAACAAATGTTCGAGGATAAGAAAACTGAATTGATGAAAAAAATAGACGACTAAGGGATTATGAATGAAAACAAAAAAAAGAAGACATATGATTTTTGGGAACTATTGACCGATATAAGATTTATTGCGGCAATAATCGTAGCAATTTTAGCTCTGTTATATAAGTTGGGTATCCTTGCCCCTTCATAAAAGTTTTAGTTCAAACCGCCACTTTTCGGCGGTTTTTTTGTGTCCGTAAGTGGTCAAACAGGCAGTAAAATCAAAAAGTTATTAACAACGCTCCAAATCACCGCCACGCCCCCACCGTAGAAAGTAATGTTACAAGTATAGGAAATAATGTGCCCGTGTACACAGACAAGTATTTTTTCCATCCTGACCACTTGGGCAGCTCAAATTATATCACTAACTTAGCCGGTACGGTCTCACAACATATTGAATACCTGCCATTCGGTGAGTTGCTCGTGGATGAGCATTTAAACTCGCACAATTCGCCGTTTAAGTTTAACGCCAAAGAGCTTGACCCGGAGACGGGGAACTACTACTATGGAGCAAGGTATTATGACCCGAAGTGGTCGATTTGGTTGAGTGTTGACCCGCTTGCCGAGAAATATTCGAACATCTCTCCTTATGCCTATGTAGCTAATAATCCCATACGTTACATCGATCCAGATGGAAAACGCATTGTTGATTCAAATGGTAATGAAGTTAAAGTATCCACCAGTACAGATAAAAATGGGAAAAGACAAGCTTCTTATTCATTTGCTGAAGGAACTAAAAAAAGTGTGATACGGAAATTTAATAGAAATGGAGGTAGAATTATCAACTCTATGGTAAACTCTGATAAGGGTTTGGAAATGGTTAATAAAGCTGTTGAGTCAAAAGATAATATTCATTTTAATATTTCAGATTTGACAAAATCTGACAGATTAGGTGAGACTTCTGTGAAATCATCAAATTATGCTGTTGAAAATGGTGAAGTAACGTTAGTAAACAAAGATATAGAAGTAACTGTTTTCTTAGGATCAATAAGTAATGCTTTAGATGAGAACAATACAGCTGTTAATGCACTTGGAGAGTCTTATCAAGAGTTATGGAAAGATCTTAATTTTAATGATATAATTGGGGGTGTAGGTGGACACGAAATTCATCACGCTCTTAATGATATGGACAAGAATTATCGAGTAAATCCAGAAGAACATAAGCCTGCTATAGAAGTAGAAAAGCAGATATATCAAGAATTAAGGGATGCAAAAAATGAATAAAATACAATTTTTATTTCTACTCATATGCTTATTTTTCTTAAGCCATAATAGTGTATTTAGTCAGTCTGAAATTACAGGTGCTATTTTTACAGACTCAGTTATGGACAAATCTTTAGCGAATGTAAAAATTAAATTTTATGCTTCTGATGGTAGGGTTTTGGGTCAAGTAAAAACAGATACATACGGAAAATTCTATTTTCCTATAACTAATAATAAAAAAATAAATACAATTGTTTTTAAGAAGAAAGGATATTCATCAATCACGATTAATCCTTTCGAAACAACTTGTTCTAAATGTATTTATTACATAAAAGTTGTTTTGAATAAGAACTATTCAATACACGATGAGAATTACAAGGGACCATCAAAGGTTGTATCAATTGAATATGAAATGTAAACAACAAGGTAGCGTTCCACATTTGGTGTTATCGAAAAAAATAAACCGCTTCATTTTTTGAGGCGGTTTTTGTTTTTATAACTCTAACGCATTAGAGAGCGTTTTCTTTAGCTTTAGATTGTAAATAGCCCTGCTCCTTCCACAATCATTTTATAAAAAACACTTCCTTATAAGGGAATATATTGAAAACGAGCGATATACAAATCGCTCGTCTTTGTTTTTAACCAAGTCAAAAAATAATCTTTAAAGTCCTTTTAAAGTTTTCTGCTTTTATATTCTTATTATTTGATTTCATCTTCTTTTAAACATATTCTACATTTATTTTGTTGGTTTTGGGCTGTTCTCAGGGCTTTTTGTTGTCTAAAATGTGTAGTAAGCCTACTGAAATCGTGAGAAACACCGCTGTAAGATTCTTCGGGAGTATTACCGGCAAGTGCTAATTGCGGGCGTATGTGGTTGTAGGTATAAACGGCTTGTGCTAATGTAGAAGTCAACTGTTTTCGGCTGGCAAGGTTTTCAGGTAATAAAAACTGGTGTTTGATGACTTTGTTAAAAGCTTCTATGGCAGAGTTAGAAAAAACGATGTCCTTTTGTGCAATGATATGTTTTATGGGGATAGTTTTATAATTCCCCCCAATGTTAGGACAGAAATAATTAAAAATTAAATGATATGATGATGTTGAAAGAGGGGGGGCTGGGGGAGACTCATAACTCCCTCAAAATGTTGGGAACATGGCGATGAACCTGATATCGGTAGCCAATGGATAAACAAAACCTATGTGTACTTAAAATATATGGATACTGAGGTTGTAGACACTATCATATTAAGAGACAGTACTTATTATCCCGAATTCAGGTATTTTGATTTATTCTTAAACGGAGAAAAAATAGAATACACGATGGCTCCTAACCAAATAGAATGGCTTATTTCTCTTACCAAAGACGAGTTTTAACTAAAAGAAAATAAAAACAATAAAATTACCCCGATGTACAATAGTATTTCGGGGTTTGTTTTGTTATTTTAGCGTATTAAATTAATTCCGCATCCAAAATTGAATTGTATTTAGCTTCACCGACCAAGGGCTGTCATGACACCTGTTTTTAAACATAAAATCACCGATGTATTTTTTGACTTAGATCACACCTTGTGGGATTTTGAGAAAAATTCAAAACTGGCGTTTCAAAAGCTTTTTGAGGAATTTGAGATTCAAGTTTCCTTGGAAATGTTTTTAAAATACTACGAACCAATCAATTTACAGTACTGGAAACTGTATCGCGAAGATCAGATCAGCAAAGAGAATATGCGCCGTCTGCGACTCCTTGATGCCTTTGCACTATTAAACCACCAGCTTCCCGAGGACTTAATTGACGCCTTAGCAGAAAAATACATCGATTACCTACCCCAAAACAACCACTTACTCCCGGGTGCTGTGGAAATTCTCGAACACCTCAAACCCCATTACCGACTTCACATTATTACGAACGGATTTGAAGTAGTTCAGCATCGAAAACTCACTCAGTCAGGTATTATCCATTATTTTAACACGATTACTCATTCGGAAAGTGCCGGGGTTAAAAAACCGCATCCTGGTATTTTTCATCATGCACTTCAACTCGCGCAAACCACTCCCCAACAGAGTGTGATGATTGGGGATAATCTCGAAGCCGATATACTCACCGCCCAAAAGTTGGGTTTTTATACCATCCATGTTCATTCCCAAAATTCTATTACAAATCACCCTACCTCCCTGCCCTTTCTGACACAAATCAAACAACTCCTCTAAGCAATACAACCCTAGTTTTTTCGTTCTATAATAAATGCTTCCCCTATGAAAAAGAAACTGATAATAAGCGGTTTACTGCTTGGTGTTTGTGCTGCTTGTATAAGAGATACTGACTTTGATCAGGTGGAAGATTTTGTATGGCAACCTATTTCGGAGGTCAATTTTATCTATACCACCCTACATTTCGGGCAATTGGATACCCTGCCGGGAAATTCGGACTTACTGACCGTTGTTGATACTACCGAAATTCGCTTTTTGGATGAAAATTTTATGCAGGAAAGCCTTCGCCGGGTGGATTTTTACTTCAAAACAACCAACGGTTTTACACTTCCATTTATAGCCCATTTTGAATTTTTATCCAAAGAAAATCAAGCCTTTTACGAATTCTCATTGGATATCCCTCCGGGAGACCCTGAAAATCCCGTCGTTAGTGAACACACCAAAACCATATTGGGAGAAGATATAGCTCTTTTTACCCAAAACGATAAGGTGGTTTTGTCGTTTACCACCCCAGCCCCTCAAGATTCCATTCCCGGAACGCTCAACCTACAATCCAAAGCCACTTTTTACATCGAATACACACCCTGATGCAGCTGAAATTAGTCGTCATACTATTTTTTTGTGGGATTTTGTGCTTTTCGCAGAACAAACCCCTGCTCTATGGCCTGTCTGATGTGCCTCAATCGCTACTGGTTAACCCGGGAGGTAAAACTCCGTATTCAAAAGTGTATGGTATTCCGCTTTTTTCACAAATCCACCTGAATGTCGGGAGCTCCGGAGTTACGGTGTATGATATCTTTCAAGAATCAGATTACACCATCAACATCCATATCAGTCAAGCACTCAGCCAGATGGATAACCGCGATTATTTTACCGCCACCCAGCAATTGGAGTTGCTCTACTACGGTTGGAAAAATAAAAACGATTACTTTTTTTCAGCCGGCATGTATCAAGAATTTGATTTTATTACCTATTTCCCTAAAGATTGGGCGGTATTGACCTGGGAAGGCAACCAAAATCATTTGAATCGCATTTTTGATCTAAATGAATTTAGTCTTTCTGCCGAAATGCTTACTGTTTTCCATGTGGGATTTAACAAGAAAATTAATGAAAAACTTACGTTAGGCGGACGTTTTAAAGTGTATTCTTCGATGTTTCATATAAAAAGCACACAAAACCGAGGCACTTTTGTTACCACGCTGGGAGACGGTTCTCAAAACATATACAACCACTTACTCCAAAATGCCGATGTACAGTTACATACTTCCGGAATGGCCACGTTGATAGACAACGAAAACACCAGCGCTACCGAAGTGGCTCAAGCCATGTTGGGACGGGCATTTTTTGGAGGAAATTTAGGTGTTGGAATAGATTTAGGAGCTACTTATCAAATAAACGATAGCTGGGAACTTAGTGGAAGTGTATTGGATTTAGGACTGGTTTTTCATTCCAAAGACATTAAAAATTTTCGAGCTCACGGCAGCTATAACCTCACCGGAATCAATCTACTTTTCCCAGCTTTACAAGAAGGTGAGACTACCTACGAATACTATCAAAATTTGGAAGACGAAATCAAAAACGAAATTCCTATCGATACGCTATACAACTCTTTTAGAACTTTTCGACCCCTAAAATTTTACGTCGGAATCATCTATAAAAACGGTCGTTTTTTATCAGGTGATGACTGTAATTGTCTGGATATGGACTCCGGTATTTCCGAAAAACAAGCCTTTGGTGTACAGTTTTTTGGTATCAATCGCCCTAAGAGATTGCATTATGCTGCTACTTTTTTTTACTACCGGCGACTGACCCCCTTTTTGGCGGTCAAGGCCAGTTATACCGTGGATGATTTTTCGTACTCCAATATCGGTTTGGCAGCAGTTACCGATATTGGAAAGTTTAATTTCTACGTGGCTGTTGATAATTTATTGAGCTATTCCCACCTCACAAAAGCAAATCTCGTATCTTTACAATTAGGTTTTAATTTAAAAATCGATTAAATCATGAAAATCATCGTCTGCCACTTACTACTTATTTTTACTTTGATTTCTGGTTATTCCCAAAAATCCTTAAACGAGTACTATTTTGTCCATGTACCTCGGCAGTTTGATTTTCAAACCAGTAAAGACCAATTTCGTTTAAATACCTTGTTGCGACATTTATTTAACACTAATGGTTTTAACGCTATTTATGATGAAGAGATGGGTGACTTACCCCGTTGTGAAGGAATATACAGTGACGTTATTCAAGAAAAAACAATTTTTACCACCAAATTATATATCGTTATTAAAGATTGTTTTAACAACGAAATCTTACGTTCGGAAGTGGGCCAAAGCAAAGAAAAAGACCTTACTCAAAGCTATCCTGAGGCTCTTCTAAAAAGTTTTGAAAGTATCAAACGCCGAAACATTCAACAACAGGATCTTGCTGCTTTACGCCAAAAATCAAGCGACCGACTCACTACAGAAACTACTGAAATAAAAAACCAATCCACTACTCAGACGATAAACCAGTTACAAAAATCGAGTGACTTGGCAGTGTATCAATTTGAAAATACCTATTATTTTTTGGAAAAAAAATCTGCCGATTTTATTTTGTATAAAAATCAACCCGGCACCGAACGAGCGACACAAGTGGGCTACTTGAGAAGCACCTCCCGAAGTGGTATTTATTTATACGAAAGTCAAGGAAATAGTTATTTAGCTCATTTTGACGACAACAAAAATCTCATCATTGACGCCCCAGATGCTACCGGAGCCCTTGTGCCCCATGTCTATCAATGGATAGAAGAATAAAGATTTACTAAATATTTACCGCTTTATTGAACCGAAAAACCTACGGTTCCCAAACGTTCTATCGTGGTGCTATACCGATTACCTGGTTGCATATAGTGAGCGGCTGTAGCTGCACCGGCTAAAATGACCTGTCCTTTTTCAATGGTTACACGAGATTGTTCTGCCAAACGGCTCAAGGCCAAAATCGATAGCAACGGATCGTCTAAAATGGCCGCCGATGTAGCAGTATCCACGAGCTGGTCGTTTTCAAGAAAATCGATTTTTAAATCCGAAATATCCATGGAAAGCGGATGCCAATCACCCACCACGTACCCGGTAGAAGAACAGTTGTCCGCCACCACATCTTCTAGGGAAAACTTAAAATCTTCGTAGCGGGAGTCGATAATTTCCAAAGCCGCAGCCATCGAGTCGATAAATTGTGGGAGTTCCTCCCGAGAGATTTCTCGATCTATATTTTCGCTTACGCGAAAAGCAATTTCAGGTTCCACCCGCGGATGAATCCACTGGGTTAGATCTACTTGAGCACCGGGTGTTAATTCCATTTGATCGGTTAATATTCCCCAAATCAAATCACTCACTCCCATTTGAATCATTTTGGCTCTGCTTGTAAAGCCCAGTTTGTGGCCAGTAATCTTTTCTCCTCTTTTTAATCGCAAATCAATGCATTCCCATTGAATTTCATACGCTTCCGACAACGAAATTAAATTGGCTGCCGCCATTTGCGGAACCGCTTGGGCCGTACGAGCCGCTTGATCTAACAAAGCAGCTATTTCTTTTTTGGTCATATCCTACTTATTTACCACTAAGACACTAAGTGTACTAAGCTACACTAATTTTTTGTCTTTATAAAATATATTCGAGTTCTAAAGCTTTACACCCATCCATTTAAATGCTTGGCAATCGCATCATCTTTCAACACCTCCTGAGTTTCTTTTAAAACCATATCCAATTGGCTACGCAAGGACTGATTAGCAGTGATTTTTCCGTCCACTATCAAATTAAGTAATGCCTTGTCTTGAGCCCTGCCAATTTTCATCGCTTCCGAGTAGGGCATATCTTCCCGAAAAGTTACCATGGCATACTTCGAAAAATATTCATTCGGGTATTCTGCTTCAAAAGCCGTTTCTAAATTTCTCTTTTGTTGAAACAACGGGTTACCTGAATGGGACTTCATTTCATCAAAATTATCTACGGCCAAATCCGCAATCGCATCAGCATCGGGTTTGCGGGATTTCTCGTAAGTAGTAAACACCTGATTCCAATCGGTTTTTCCCTGGTTTTTCCCTTCGTAACGATCCAAAATTGCATCCAATACCACCACATCTTCAAACGAAGCGTTCATTCCTTGTCCATAAAAGGGAACCACCGCATGTGCCGCATCTCCTAGCAGTAAGGTTTTGCCGTAGGCACTCCAAGGCCGACATTTTACCGTACCTAAAGTACCTATGGGGTTTTCAAAAAATTCCTCAGTTAAATGGGGCATTAATGCCAATGCATCGGGATAATACTTTTGGAAATATTCTTTGATTTTTTCTGGACTTTTTAAGTTTTCAAAATGATAATCCCCTTCGTTATACGACAAAAACAGCGTCACAGTAAAGCTACCGTCCAGATTAGGTAGGGCAATAAGCATATTTTCGCCTCGGGGCCAAATGTGTAGAGCGTGTTTTTCGGTGAGATAACCTCCACCCGGTGCTGGAGGAAACGATAACTCTTTATAACCGTGGTTGAGAAAATCTTGCGAAAAACTAAATAAAAAATGACGGTCTAAAAACATACTTTTCCGTACCACCGAACCGGCTCCATCGGTACCAAAAATTAGATCAGCTTTTATTTTTTCTTTTTGTTGGGTTTGATGATTCATAAAAACAGCGCGCCCTTTGCGTAAGCTTACCTTTTTACATTCATAATTAAAGCTCAGGGTGATTTGGGGCATTTTCTCACAAGCATCCAGTAAGAGCGCATTGAGTCCTGTACGCGATACCGAATGTATTGACTCGTTTTCTCTTCCGCTGTAGCGATAAAGCTTCGCATTCCCTTCGATATCGTGAATCATCCTTCCGTGCATAGGAATACACAACTTTTCAACTTCCTCTTGAATACCGCAGAGCTGCATACCGGTCATCCCACGATCGGATAGTGCCAAGTTAATAGATCGCCCTGCGCTTTGAGGTACAGTCCGAATGTCAGGACGTTTTTCGGTTAAATGAACACTGTAGCCTCGTTGTGCCATTCGCAATGCCAAAAGGGAGCCACATAATCCGGCACCGATAATTAAAATATGTTCTTTTTGAGCCATTTTGTAATGTATTTCATTAGGTAATAACAAATAGAATATTACTGGTCGAGCAGTGCTTGAAGTCGTTGAACAAACTGCCACACATCTTCAAAAGAATTATAGAGCGGTACCGGAGCCACCCGTATCACGTCAGGTTCCCGCCAATCACTGACAACGCCATTTTGAGTAAGTTGATGATAGAGTGATTTGTCCGCATTCTTAACCGCTAATGATAATTGACAACCCCGTTCTTCGGGATGGGACGGAGTGATAATCCGTATGCGGTCATGGGGCAACTGTTGTAGTAAAAAGTCCATATAAGCGGTAAGTTTTTTTGATTTTGCTTGGAGATTTTCCATACCAGCTTGATGAAACACTTCGAGGGAAGCCCGAATTGCAGCCATGGATAAAATAGGTGGGTTGCTAAGTTGCCAGCCCTCCGCACCGGGTAACAGGTCAAATTCTTGGCGCATATTAAAACGAGTGTTTTTATTGTGACCCCACCAACCGGTAAAACGCTTTAAATCGGTTCGGTATGCGTGGCGCTCATGCACAAACAATCCTCCCAAACTTCCCGGCCCGCTATTGAGGTATTTATAAGTACACCAAACTGCAAAATCAGGTCCGTTATGGTGTAAATTGGGATTGATATTTCCTGCACCATGCGCCAAATCAAATCCCACCAAACAGTGGTATTGATGTCCCAATTGAGTAATTTTTTGAATAGGAAATACCTGTCCGGTGTAGTAGTTGGGAGTACCCAACAAAAGAAGAGCAATTTGGTCGCCTTGTTCTTTTAAAATCTGCTCTAAATCGTCTGTATCGTAGTATTCATTTTGCCGGGGTGACCAAAGTACCAGACCTTCTTTCGGATCAATTCCGTGAAAACGCAATTGTGATTCAACTGCGTATTTATCGGAAGGGAAAGCATCTTTTTCGATAAGAATTTTAAACTTTTTTGCCGTAGGGCTATAAAAAGAAACCAACAACAAATGAAGATTGGTAGTCAAGGTATTCATCACCACCACCTCGGAGGGTTTGGCTCCGACAATTTGAGCCATTTGCTCGGTAAGAAATTCGTGGTACGGCATCCATGGATGTCGGGCATCGGTATGGCCATCTACGCCTAATTGCGCCCAATCATCTAATTCTTGCTGTAAGTAGGTTTGCACTAATTTGGGTTGTAAACCTAAAGAGTTTCCACATAAATAGACCAACTCTCTACCTGAAGAATCTCGGGGAATATGAAATTGATTTCTAAATTTTTTTAACGAATCTTGAGCGTCTTGTGCTTGAGCATAAGCCAATGTTGTCTCCATAGAAGGAATAGCTTGAAATTTACAGAGGTTAAATATACAACTTCAACTAAAAACTACAGAAAAAACAACTGAAATTAAAAAAGAAACCGGTAAAGCAACCCTACTATTGATAGAAATATCTCATGGGGTTTGCTTTACCGGTAATCCAATCCTTAGGAACCCAGGATTGTTATAAATACACTTTATTAGAGTTCTATTTTAAGCTCTTCTTCCTGAAATGATGTTATAAAGAATAAGAACTACGGCAATAACAATTAAAACGTGTAATAAACTACTGGTAGCTATTCCTTGCACGATACCCGCTATTCCGAGTATCCACAGGATGATGCATACGACTGCAACGAGCCAAAGAAGACTTCTCATAATACAATTTTTATAGTTAGTATAGACCAAATATAATGATTTTTAAACACAAAACCGAGTGTAATTAAAAATACTATATAATTTTAACATTTCAAACTAAGTATTATCAGCTAAAAACTTTATCAAAATTGAGCGATATAGCGTGTTAATTCGGTTTTACTACTACTAAAACTGAGTTTGTCACGAACCCAAAAATAATTTTCGGGGTCAACTGTATTGGAGTAAGCTAATTTTGCAAACTGTAATTTACTACTATCAAAGGATAGCTTTTCTATAAGTTCACTGATTTGTTGACTGGTAAAATAATGTTTTTGTAAGCTCATTTCAAGCAATTCCATTTTCCCAGACTCAAACCATTCTTGGTCAAGTGCCGTTAAAAAATGATAGAAAGATGCTGAATCCATGGCCCAAACTACAGGGTTATTCGTGGGGTTAGAATGAGGTACTACAGCGGTCACTTGCAAGTCATTTCGCGAAAGCGCAGCATAAGTAGTGGCTTGTGGGGCCAAATTTATTCCGCCGCGATACAATAGTTGGCGTTTTTTACCTGTATAGCGATAAATTCTTACCGGATGAAAACCACTGGTAATTTGGTGAACCAAGAGTTGGCCTTGTGCACGAAATGATTCGTTGCTGATATAAATCAGATAGGTTGAATTTTCGTATAAGTCAATTTGCAAATCTGCATTACGGCTACTACTAAAAACTGATAAAGTCATCAACAACAGCAGGTTGGTAATAAGTACTTTTGCATTCATAAGTTGTTGGTTTTGAATAATACCTTAAAAACCAAAAGCTGTGCCAAAAAAAAACCTGAAATTCAACCAAGGTTAAATTTCAGGTTAATAATAGATTGTTTTTCTACTTAATGTTTGGGTGTAAAACCGTCTTCACTGACTTCATTAGGAGTATAATCTGCCTCCATCAATTGTTCGTAATTGGGTTTCTCTTTGCCTTTATTAAAATAAAGCATGATGCGGTCAAATACAGAATACACCACCGGCACAATAACTAAAGTTAGGAATAGCGACGATATCAAACCGCCGATAATTACCCAGGCCAAGCCGTTGTTCATTTCGGCGGCCGCCCCTTTAGCAATAGCGATGGGGATCATACCAAACACCATAGCGATAGTAGTCATTAAAATGGGTCGTAATCGAGCGTGATTGGCCTGAATTAAAGCGTTGTAGGTGGTTTCTCCGGCTAGTTTTCTCTGGTTGGTAAAGTCCACCAAAAGAATCGCGTTTTTAGCCACCAGACCAATCAACATAATCATACCCAAAATGGTGAATATATTGAGTGAGTTACCGGTTAAAGCCAATATAATTAAAACTCCAATCAAAGCCAGTGGGATGGAAAACAAGATAACAAAGGGATATACGTAGCTATTGTACAGACTTACCATGACTAAATACACCAAAATAATAGCGGCTAATAAAGCGATCCCTAGGGTTCCAAACCCTTCGCCTTGCATTTCCATATCTCCACCCCAAGTGTATTTCACACCTACAGGTCTTTCCATTTCAGAAATGATGGCCATCCACTCATTTGCTACGTCTCCCACCGGTCTACCCACCACTTGCGAATTAACGTTTACTGAAGGGCTCTTATCTCTACGCTCTAATACAGTAGGACCGGAACTCTCGGTAACTTCAGCAAATTGGGAAAGCCTGATTTGATTCCCATCATTATTAATAAACACCATATTCCGTATATCCTCAATACTAGATCGATTGTACTCGTCGTATCTAACATTGATATCATACTCGTATTCCCCAGCTCGGAATTTGGAATCGTTGTTACCACTAAATGCCGTTTGCATAGTGATTCCCACCGTACTTAAATCCAGGCCTAATGAAGCCATTTTATCACGATTTACTTGTACGCTAATTTCCGGATTTCCATCTTCCACAGACAATTCCACTTCCGAAGTACCACTAATATTTCGAAGTACCTCTTCGGCTTGACGAGCAAAAACCATGGCACTATCTAGCGTTGGGCCGGTTACAACCAACTGCAGTGGAGCTTGTTCGGCTCCCATTAATCCAACAGGTATGGTGGTCACTTTTGCATCGATAAGTTCTTTTTGAAGTTCTCGTTTTAGCTTAGCAGCATAAATAGCTGTATTGTCCTCGCGCAGTGATTTATCAACCAAAATCACGTTAATTTCTCCTTTGTAAGCAGTGGCTTGTGTTGCACCAAAACCTTCACTGGTTTGACCAACCATAGTAATCGTACTGACTACCTCGGGTTTGGATTGTAAAAAGGTTTCAGCTTTTTGAATTATAAAATTGGTTTGCTCCAAAGAAGCGTCTTTAGGAAGTTCTATTTGCACCAAAAATTCGCCTTTATCAATTGAAGGGAAAAACTCGCCCCCGATAAATCCACCACCTACCAATCCTATAAACGAACCCATCAATAAAAAGAAGGCAATCAGTAAGGTGGCCAACTTGGTTTTCCAGTTTTTTAAAGACCATTTTAAAACACCTGAAACCCAGTGCGTAAACATGTCGAGCCTGCTTTCAAACCAAGAAATAAATTTTTGAAATAAAGATTCGTTTTTAAAATGCTCGAGTTTTCCGTATCTTGAAAATAACCAGGGCACGATAGTAAATGAAGCTAGCATGGAGAAACCGGTAGCTATCATTACGGTAACGGCAAATTGCTTGATGATATTGGACACCATATCGGTACTGAGTGAGATGGGTAAGAACACCACCATAATAACCAGGGTAATCCCAAATACGGTAAATCCAATTTCGGAAGCACCATCATAAGCGGCACGTACTTTATTTTTACCCATCTCCATATGACGGTGGATGTTTTCAACCACCACAATAGCGTCATCCACCAAAATACCTACTACCAGCGACAAAGCCACTAAACTCATCAAGTTGAGGGTATACCCCATAGCGTAAATACCAATAAAGGTAGCAATCAGTGAAAGCGGAATGGACACCATTACTATCAAGGCATTTCGAAAGCTATGTAAAAACAGCAACATTACGATAGCAACTAGGAAAATGGCCAAAAACAAGTCAAACAAAACGTTGTTTGCAGCGGTTAAAGTATATTCACTTGTATCGTTGGCAATTTGTAAAACGACTCCATCGGATTTGTAATCTGCTTCGATCTGCTTCACCGTTTGGCCTATCAATTCACTCACTGCCACCGCATTGGCATCAGATTGCTTCATCACTTGAATCAGTATAGCGCTTTTTTGATCCAATCGGGCCAATTTGTCGGCTTCTTTTTGTGTATCAATAATTTCGGCTACATCAGCCAGTCGTATTTGCACACCATTATCAGACGAAATAACCAAATTTTTAAGCTCTTCAACATCTTGGTATTTACCAGCTAAACGGATTAAGGTGGTGTTTTCGCGAGTTTTTATATTTCCCGTAGGAAAGTCTAAGTTAGAAGCTCGAACCATTTGGAGTACTTGCGGGATAGATACACCATACCCTTCCAATTTGCTTTGATTGAGATTAACTTGAATTTCTCTTTCTTGTCCACCAATAACGTTGACCTGAGCCACCCCGGTTACTCGGGAGAGTTCGGGTTGGATTTTTTTATCAATTAGGTCATAAAATGACACCTCGTCCATGGCCGAAGTAGCAGCAATGGTTACGATCGGCAGGTCATCCATGGAAAATTTGACTAACGATGGCGGGTCCGCATCTTCAGGCAAATCCGAGAGTATGGCATTCACCTTTCGTTGAGCGTCATTTAAAGCATAATCTACGTCTGCTTCGGGATTTAATTGAATAATTACCACCGAAACACTTTCATAGGATTTGGCTTCTAATTTTTTTACGTTTTCCAATGCCGAAACCGCATCTTCAATTTTTTTGGTTACGGTATTTTCAATTTCTGAAGGTGATGCACCCGGATAAACCGTTGAAATGGTAATCACATTCACCTCAAATTTTGGAACCAATTCGTATCCCAACAGCGAATATGAAAAGATTCCTCCTAGGGTCAGTATGGTAAAAAGCACCACAATAAGCGTGGGTCTTTTAATGGATATATCTACTAATTTCATAGGGTATATTGATAATTTTTTTTGAATTTAGAGGGTCTATACAAACCAAACCGTGTAAAGGGTTGGGGCATTTAAGTCCTCCAGCAAAATGTTGTACGGGTTATTATTTACTCAATTATAGAAACCTGAGCACCGTCAATTAAATTGATGATACCACTAGTGACTACCACATCGCCCTCTTGGAGCCCTTGAATCACTTCCACGCGATCCCCAAAACTTCTACCGGCAACGATGGAAGTCAATTCTACTTGATTGCCTTTGACTACAAATACTTGGTTGCTTTGTACACTTCCTACGAAAGCATTCCTAGGAACAGACAATACAGGAACTTGATTTTCTTGTGCTTTGCTAAAAATCACGGTTCCATACATACCAGCACGAACTAAATTATCGGCATTGTTTGTAATTTCCACTTCGACCGGGAAATTTAACGAGCTGTCGGCCATAGGTGCGACAAAAGTCACTTTTCCGGTATATTTTTTATCGGGATATACACTCGCTCGCACATCTACTTGATCGCCAACCTGTATACCCGCTACCTGATTTTCATTGACATTTACTTTTAACTTCAAGGTGGATACATTGACAATTTCAAACAAAGGTGTGCCAGGTCCAACTACTGTTCCGGGTTCGATAAACTTTTTATTAACAATCCCGTCGATAGTTGCTCTGATTTGAGCATCTCCGACATTAATTTTAGCTTGATCCAATCGCGCTTTGGCTGCTTGTAATTGTAATTTCACTTGATCGAGTTGTTGTTGTGTAACTCCACCGGTTGTAAAGGCATTTTCAAAACGTTCAGCATCCTTTAACGCAGTTTGATAAGCGACTTCTGCATTTTGAAGTTCTACCGAATACAAATCGGCTTTAATTACTGCTAGGGTTTGTCCTTTTTTTACGCTGGCTCCTTCTTCAACCAGTACTCGTACTACTTGACCGCCTCGTTCAGAAGACAAATTCAATTGTTGTACAGGTAAAAAATTACCATTGGCCAGGTAATCGTCCTGAAGGATTTGCTTTTTAACCTCGGTGACACGTACCGGAATCTCGGTATTTTGTTGGGCAACTACTGCCGTTTCTTCTTCCATTTGTTTTTTATTAGAAGACAATTTAAAACCGGCCCACACCACTAATAAAACAGCTATAAGTATATATATGATTTTTCTCATGGGTAAAAAATTTGATTGATGATTTTATTCAGTTAATAATTTTAATTTTCCTTGTGATTTAATCAGTTGTATTTCAGCTAATTTATACTCTAGAATTGCGTTGGAATAATTATTTTTGGCTTCCGCCAAAGCATTTTCCGCGTCAATCAACTCGGTTAGGTTAGCTAATCCCTGTGTATAGTTATTTTGGGTATTTTCAAAAACCTCTTCGGCCAATTTTACGTTTTCTTGTTGGCTTTCAATAGTTGACAGGCTGTTGTTAATTTGAGCCATAGCCGTTTCATAAGCAAAATTTAACGCCAATTCGGTATCTCTTAAATCTTCCTCTACAACATCCAATTCATATTGGGCTTTACGCACTTTAGAACGAGTACCAAATCCGGTAAAAATCGGGATGCTCAAATTGAGTGACACCTGAGCATAATCTGTCCAAAATACACCGTCTGCCGGTTTAGCATCACTCAGTGGAAAAGTATCACCTAATCCTTGGTAACTATAATTACCCGATATCGACAAAGTAGGGTAATATCCTGCTTTAATTGCTTGTTTATTGTAGGTGAGCAACTCTCTTTGCTTATCTAAAAGCTGATAGGCCGACAACTGTTTGACATCCGGTGCTTCCATCAATACCGGAGTTATTTCTAAAGCCTCTTCTTCAATTAAAATGGGTTCATCAATAGGCATACCCATCAAAAACTTAAGCATATTCTCTTGCATCACCACTTGGTTTTCAATTTGTTGTTTGGCAGAAGTTAAATTAACGGCATTCACCTTAATCCGATCTAAGTCGATTTTACGAGCCAATCCACTATCAAATAAACCTTGAACAGTTTTTTGTACGGCTAAAGTGTTTTCAAGCGTGGTTTCAATAGTTTGCAATTTTTGCTTGACAATCAAAGCTTGGTAGTAACTATTGGCAACTGCCTCAATGACTTGCTCTTCGGTAAGTTGTTGATTGACTTGGTAAAATTCGCGGGTAGAACGGGCTGCTTTTAAACCGGTAAACACCGAATAATTAAAAACGTTTTGGAAGACAGAAACACCCCCCAAAGCCATCCATTCTTGTCCAAAGGGAACTAAAATCATTGTTCCGGGTTGACCAAAAAATTCCCCCGGCAGGGCACTTTCCTGTAAAATTGGGTTGTAAACCAAATTCCCCGACAAACTAATCTGAGGAAGTGCTTGTGATCGCACCTCTGCAATTTGGTTCTCTGCGTTTTGCGTAGCTAATTTTGCTTTCTTAGCTTCAGCTTTATTTTCTAAAGCATAAGAAATGGCTTGTTGTAAGGTGAGTTTCTCTTGCGAATAACTTGAAAAACCAACCAACATAATCGCCGCAGCAAAAAATAATTTGATTGATTGACGAATATTCATAGGGTTATGTATAGAATTAAAAGTTTTCATTTTTAAAAATTGTCTGTAAAATCACTTGTTTGCGTTCTGAAATAATTTTATCGTATTCTTGGTCAGAAAGCTCCATTCCTTCTTGAATAAGGGGACGCATCGAAACTGGAAAAGAAAGCATCGAAATAAAATTTAATACAAAATGAACCGGCTCCATTTTCTGTATATTTCCTTTTTCCATCTCCTCTTCTAACTGCACATAAAAAATATCTAACATTCGTTTTACATGCTTACTGCTTTTAAGTTTACAAGATTCATGCTTGTTCATATGGTTCACCAAATACATTTCGAGGTAGGGATAATTGGCCGCCATTTCAAAAAACAGATCCATAAACTGCTCTAATTTTTGTCGAACAGTAAGCTCAGATGTTACAATGATTTCCTGCTTTTTATCCTGTTCTTGTTTGGCCTCCATAAACACTAAATCAAACAAAGCATCTCGAGATCTAAAATAATAGTTGATTAAAGTCCGATTTACACCGGCTGCATCAGCAATCTCTTGAGTCGTTGCATTGAACTTACCTTCTTTAAAAAATAACTGCTTGGCTGTGTTTACAATGAGCCGAAAAGTATCATCTTCTTTTGTTGACATTTTAGTTTAACATTGATGTTTAACAATATTGTTAGACGCAAAAGTAAAACAGATTTATTAATCTACAATCAACAAAAGGTAATTTTACTATTATTTAACATTTTGACATTCCTGACCTCAAATGACAATTGTTAATTTTGTTTGTGTATTTTTACTACCTAAAAAGTATCCTATGAAAGGTACATGGATGGTGTGGGGATTGGCTCTCATGCTTTTATCTTGTGGTCCACGGCCTCAAGAGGAGGCTTCGCCTGCGAAAATTTCACCAAAAGAAACTCAAAAAAAACAACTGATGTTTTTGTATTTTGAAGTCACCCAAGGGGAAAACTCACCGCAAATAATATTGACACAAAAACAGCTGGTTTCAGGTTCTATTAAAGAAAATACGATAGTCAACCCGTCTCCCAAAGACGGTAGTTATCAAATAGACCTAATCGACCAAACGGGCAAGACCGCCGAGGTTAGAATTGTGGAAGACCCGTTAAACCTGGTCTTAGAAAAATACGACTATACCGAAACCAGTACTCATCAAGTGGAGCTCCAAAAGGGTTATTTTAGTGTACGTTACAACCACCGCCCGGAGATAAGTAGCATTAAAATATACCAATACCAACAAGGCACTCCTATTTTACTATTTACTGAATATTTATAAAATTAACTTTATGAAAAAAATTCTACTTCTTACTTTTCTCTTTCAAGTTTTCCTCTCGTACAGTCAAGAATTTGAGACCGTAACCCTGCTGGATAACGGTCCTTCAGACCGACGAATTAACCTGGTAGTAATGGGAGATGGATACGATGCTTCCGAACAGAATAAATTTATTTCAGACGCCAACGGCTTAATAGATTATCTATTTACCAAACCCCCTTTCTCTTATTATCAAAATTATTTTAATGTCTATGCTATTAAGGTTATTTCGCCCGAATCGGGAGTAAAACACCCTGGAACAGCTACCGATGTAGAGGAACCTGTTTTTCCGATAAGCGACCCGAATAATTACCTGCTAACTACTTTTGATTATAACGAAATACACCGTTGTATTTACTCTTTAAATACTAATTTAACCACAGCAGTTTTAGCGGCAAATGTGCCGTTTTTTGACTCCGCCTTTGTGGTGGTTAACAGTCCGGAATACGGTGGTTGCGCCGGTACCTATTCGTATTTTTCAGCGCACGTTGATGCCAATGAAATTTTAGTCCACGAATTGGGACACTCCTTTTCCGGATTGGCTGACGAATACTGGACCTGGCCCGGAGAAGGTCCTAACAAAACCCAAGATAACAATCCGGAAACCAACAAATGGAGAAACTGGATTGGAACCAACGGTGTGGGTATTTACCCTTTTACCGAAAATACTGCCTGGTTTAGACCTCACCAATCTTGCTTGATGCGGTATTTGGGACAACCTTTCTGTATGGTGTGTAGCCATACCACTATCGAACGTATTCATGCACTACAAGGACCTATAGACACCTATACGCCGACAGAAACCAATATTTCTCTTGAAGAAGGTTCTATTGATTTTGATGTGAATCTCATTTTACCCGAACCCAATTATTTAGAATTTGAATGGACACTCAACGGTGAAGTAATCGATAATGAAAATACCACTGTCTCACTGCACTTCGATGATTTAAATCCCGATGGAAATACTTTAAGCTTTACCGTGACCGACGAAACCCCTTGGGTACGTAGAGACAACCATGCAGCCATCCATTTTGATGTGGTTTCTTGGAACATCAATGGAGCATATAGCACAGAAAACATAGACGTTTATACAGCTAACTTCGTGGTATATCCTAATCCTACGGCTGAGGTTATCTATGTAAAAACCCATACCAGCCAAGCGCAAGAGCTTACTTTCGAATTGGTTACTTTACATGGACAGATTGTCAAACGTGAAAAAGTACAAAAAGACCACTTAAATGTATTTACTTTTGAAACCGGCAATCTTGCCACACAAACTTATATACTAAATCTCTACAACGAACACGGAGGATTTATATATTCCCACAAGTTGATTAAAGAATAATGGTATTGAAATCAAAAAAAAGTAGCCTGAAATTTCAGGCTACTTTTTTTTAAGAGATTTCTATACGCTTATTGAAAGTTCTCTGCCATTTCCTCAAATACTGAAATATCGATATTTTGTGAATCCATTTCCATGACCAACTGCAAAATTGCTGATGGATTCATATTGTTCCCTAATACCCGAACCAAACCCAATCCATTTTCATCACTCGAACCAAACACGACCACTTCATCAATAGCTTCTTCTTGACCCGTATAATACATGGCAAAGCCTTGTTTTTTAGAGCCGTATTTGACTAAGTTTTTGTATTCCTCTTGTTTTAAAATGGTTTCAATAGTTGCCTTTTCGGCATTCCATTTCTCGGTAGTGGTTTTTTCTTTTTGCAAGGCCAAAAAATTAATTTTCTTAACCGATTTCAAGGTTTTCTGATTTTCTTCCGAAAGTAAATTGGTATTTTCTATTAAAGTACCCGGTGCAAAATCCAGCGATACAAAATCTTTATCGTCTAATTTGTCTACAAAATAACGCTGTAAACTGGCTTCATTACTACAAGCCGAAGTGAGTACTAGACAGGCGGTCCAAAATAATAAACTGACTCTTTTCATATCAATTTTTCTTTTTAATGTCTTTTAAATTCTCACTTCCGGGTACATTGAGGTCAGCAGTAAGTTTTGACACCTGTCTCAAGTCGATGTTACCCGTAATACTCATGACTACCGCTTTGCTATCCGGGCTATTTGCATCTTCTAAAAACATAAACAATTCTTTGACAAAATTCTCACTTTTCCCTTCTTGTACATAGAAACGGATTACTTGTCCGTCTTCATTGATGCGCATCAGTTCAGCTAAATTATTGCCGGAGGTCAAATAACCTTCTACGCTTTTTTTCATCTCAGATGCTACTTGCGCATTGCCGGTGGTAAAGATTTTTATATTGTCTAAATTTTCTACTAATTGTAAGTATTCTTTAGCATCGGGATCATTAGAACTCAAGTCGATTTTGCTCATCAACTTAAACATGTTCTTGGTAACTATCAAAGAGGTAACCTCACTGTTTTCTTCAAATTTATCAAACACACTTTGGCTGAAACCAGACCAACTCAGTCCGAGAATCATACACACGGTAAAAATTATTGTTTTCATAGTATTGATTTTAAATTATTTTTGATTTATAAAAAGTACTTTATTCGGTTTTAAAAACTTTTTCTGCATTTTCAGAAAAATGACTAATATGACTTAAATGCCCATTACTTTTATTGAGATTGGACGATAAAAACTGCAAAGCATCTTTAGTTTGCCAATAGGCTTGTAAAGCCTCTTCTTGTTCAGAAACAGACATACGATTTTGGTTGTAAAAATATCCTAACCCCAACGCCAGCACCAAACTGGCCGCTACGGCATACCAATAGGTATGGATGGGTTTGCGAGTACTTTTAAAGACCGGTTGTTGCGAGGAGGTTTCCGATTTCGCTTCCGCGAAATAAACAAACATTTGCTTATATATTTGTAAATGTTCAGGTACCTCTTCTTGGAGAAAATACGATCGTAGCGCCTCCTCTTGTGCTTCCGTAGCTGTGCCTTCAAAATAGGCCTCTATCCATGCTTCAATCTTTGACAATTCCATAATTTTCTTTTTTAATTAAACGTTCACGTATAGCCTTCCGAGCTCTCGACAAAGTAACCCGAACGGCCGTTTCATTCATTTCCATGATTTGAGCAACCTCCTCATATTCATATCCTTCTACATCTCTGAGCTGCATCACCATGCGTTGTTTTTCCGGCAATACTTGCATGAACTCAAAAACCATACCCGTAAAATCCCGGTTCTCCATTTGCTTCTCCTCATTCCGAGAAACCGGATGATGAGTAGACACCAATTGTACCTGCGAAGATTGCTTGGATTTTAATCGGTCCAGACAATAATTTTTGGTAACCGTCATAGCAAATGCTTCAGGTTTATCTAGCTGAGACAATTTATTTGATTGCTTCCACAACTTTATAAACACTTCCTGAACCGCATCTTCAGCTTCATCATGGGAGATCAGTAGGCGTTTTGCAAAACGGTATATTTTGTCCTTCACGGGTAACATCAGTTTTACAAATTCTTGTTGTTGCATGCGTTGGGGCCTTTTAAAATACACGACGATTATCTGCCAAATTTGTTACAATTTACAATTTTGTCCGTATTTTAGTACTTCATTTAATGAATGATTCCGTATGAAAAAAATAAAATACTTGTTCTTTACGCTCCTACTAGCTGCTTTTGCCACAGCTTGTTTTGAGGATATGGACGACCACATTCAACTTTCTTCGTCTTTGGAGATTAAAAACTTTGTGTATCAAGCGATGAATATTTGGTATCTCTATAAACCCGAGGTACCCGATTTAGCCGATAGCCGGTTCAATTCCACGGCCGAATTAAACCAATTTCTGAACAGTTTTAGTTCTCCCGAAAGTTTGTTTTATGACGGCCTATTAGCAACAGATTCTGACCGATTTAGTTATATCACCAACGATTATCGAGTATTGGAAGCGCAACTAGACGGGGTTACCCTTCACCATGGTATGGAATACGGTTTGGTGTATTATCCGGGTAGTAACACCCAGGTGTTTGGTTATGTTAGATATGTGCTACCCAATAGCGATGCGGCTGCCAAAGGTGTTAGTCGAGGTATGATTTTTAACTCGCTCAATGGAAATCAGCTGACTGTTGATAATTATACCCAATTACAAACCTTAACCGAATACCAGATTGGCTGGGCTCAATTTGATGGAACCAATGTCACTCCTACCGGAGAAACTACCCAATTAGTAAAAAGTCAAATGACTGAAAACCCCGTGTTCATATCTACTGTCTTGGAAGTAGAAAGTCAAAAAATTGGGTACTTGATGTATAACAGTTTTACTGCAGATTTTGACAACCAACTTAATGCGGCATTTGGAGAACTGAAAAGTCAAAATATTACCGATTTAGTTTTAGATCTTCGTTACAACGGAGGTGGTTCTGTACGTACGGCAACCTATTTAGCCGGTATGATAACCGGCCAATTTACAGGCGATGTATTTTACACAGAACAATGGAATCCCGATATGCAACACTATTTTGAATTAAACGATCCCCAACGATTGATCGGAAAATTTGTTAATTCAATGAATAATGGAGTCGCTTTAAACAGCTTGCATTTTAACCGTGTTATCATTCTCACTTCGGCCAATACAGCCTCAGCAAGTGAATTAGTAATCAATGGATTAAATCCCTATATCGATGTGGTGCAAATAGGCGGTACGACCACCGGTAAATTCCAAGCTTCTACTCTATTGTATGACGGACCTCCACCCAACTTTAGAAGATCAGAAGCCAATCCGGGTCATCATTATGCTATACTGCCTCTAATTTTTACTACGGCCAATGCCAACGGAGAAACCGGATTTATCAACGGATTAACTCCAGATATTGAAATCTATGAAGACTACAGCCAGCTCGGTGCATTGGGAAGTCTTGACGAACCGCTGCTCCAAACAGCTGTCGATTATATTTTAGGAAATCCACGTCAGTCACACCATACCGTACCCATGGAAGAAATATCAAACAGCAAAGCACACCTTCCTATTTACCATCGTATGTTTGTGGAATACCCATAATGAAAAATTAATATAAGCACTCGCGCAAAAAAACCGAGTACTAAAAAATACTCGGTTTTTATTTTTTTCAAGAAATTGTTAATGAAAATAAACACCATTAGGCACTATTCCTACAGCGTGTTTGTGTAAGAGTTCGCCCGTAGGAGTGAAAATATATATCTCCCCTTGTGAGTTATAATCTTTCGGGTCTGTGATATATATTTGGCTTCCTCGAACTGACAGGCCGTAAATTCCGGTAGCTCCATGGTCACTCACGGTAAAGATAGGCGAGGGTCCCGAAGGACTACTAGGGGATAATCGATATATTTGATTGCCCGTATTAAAATACAAAGTCTCTCCCGAATGTGATAAATTCATGGGGTCCACAGAAGCTGCAAAGGGATAGGAATCTACTACTGTATAATTGGTTATATCTATAACCAACAGTGCCCCAGCGGTTGCTTGATCGCCCATCCAAGACGGAACTCCCGAGCACAAAACATATAATTGATCTCCTATAGCCAGTAAAGAATCGGGGGTATCGAGAACTTCAATGGTGGTTTCTAGGGATTGATTGTTTGGATTAATAACCGAAACAGTATTCCCAAAACTCCAACCTCCTTTGTGAGCTACAAAAAGTTTTCCGTTGGAAAATACCATTTTTTCAGGCCCTTCTGCAACGGGAATGGTTTGCTCCACCTCAAAAGTATCCAAATTAATCACCGCTATAAAATCGTCTGCCCCGGAAGATGGATCTCCCCAGTTACTAACATATCCCTTTCCACCAACAAATTCTATATAACGTGGGTTAACTAAAGATGTACTCAAGGTAGCCTGATGTTCAAAAGTAAAGCGATCTACTACCTCAATTTTATTAGAACCATTAACCACAATGTAAGCGTTATCCCCTTCAAAAGAAATACTTTGAGCAATATCCCCCAGAGGATTTCCGTTAACGGTTTGAAATATTTCGGGATGTACAATCCCATTATCTCCTATAAAAGTAACAGAAGCATCCGCATTTCCGAAAGTACCTTCATTGAGTACAAAATACCCATATTGATAGGGTTCCCCAGAACCACCATGATCGTCGTCTACAATAGGACTATCGTCGTCTTTGCTACACGCCACCAGTACCAGTGCGCTGACCAAAAACAAATAAGAAAATCGAAAAAAATGTCTCATATTCATATATTTAAGTTTATATACATACTAAAGTTTCTTCCCGGCATCGGCCGATTTTTTACACTGCTATACTTTTCATCCCACAAATTAAAAACCTGAAAACCTAACTGATATCCCGGCTTGAACTCATAAGCGGCTCCTACTTCCGAAAGCTGATAAGCAGGCAATAAGTGACTGTGGTCTGAAGCCGTATAAACCGCGCCGGTATAAGCATATCGATAAAAAATTTGGTAGCGCTTTCGCGAAAAAACCAACGATGCCTTTCCTTGATGATACGGAACATAAATTAATTGCCGACCGGTCTCTTGATTTTCAGAACGTGTATACGAATAATTTGCCGAAAATGCTAAGGTTTGACTATTCCAACTACGAGAACCCTCAACACCTAATTCCAACCCGTAAGCCACCACTTCTCCTATATTTTCAGCCTGCCAAAAACTGCCACTGACGGGTAACCAAAGTAGCATATGTTGCATGTGGTTGTAATAGGCGGTCAGTGAAATTTTGCCGTAAGGCAAAACCACTTCTTGACTGACCTCTCCCTGCCAGGAGAGTTCGGGTTGTAAGTTAGGATCTCCCCCCGTATGCCAATACATATCATTAAAAGTAGGAATTCTATAATTTTTTGAAAAATGCGCTTGAATCAAATACGCCGAACTAACATTAATTTGAGCACCTACAGCATATAGCAACGGACTCGAATAGGAATCGGTGAATTCTTTTTTTACTAACAATTCACTACTCAACCAGCGAGACCATTGATTTTTATATTTTAATCCCACGCCTCCGCTTTGTCGAGTGGCAGCGTTAATTTCGGTACCAAACCCTTGATTTTGATAATAATCCAAAATCAACCCCAATTGCATGGGGCGTCTGGTTTTATAATCCAAGTGGTACTGAATTAACTTCGTATCTAGTGAACCCAGGGTGTGATGATCACTTTCCAAAAACGGAAAATATTTAAAATTTTCCTGCAAATACGCCAAACGCAGTGTCGAGGTAAACAATTGATATTGTGCGGTCCATTCCAACAAATTGCGCAAGTTAAAGTCTTGATATTTGGTTTTGATAGCTTGCGGAGAAATCACGGCAAAATGTCGTTCTCCGTCAAATATATTTCCATAATAAGTGAGCACATGATTTGGATTTATTTGATGGGCCACTGCTACACTCAAATTGTTGTTTTGATACGCCCCGTTGATATTCCGAAATCCTTTCCCGTACAAGGGGTAGTCATTTTCAGAAGCCAATCGGTAAAGACTGAGATGTACACTGGTTTGAGGCGAAATTAGTTTGGTTCCATAGCCCAATTCATAAGTATCATAACTGCCGTAAGCGGCCCATAACCGATGTTGGTGTTGGGATTTCCCAAAAATTACCTGATTGTTTAAATGAATTGTTCCCCCAATAGCACTGCTTCCGTAAGTAGTACTCCCCCCACCGGCTTTCACGGAAATTTGGTCAAAAGCACGGATATTGACCGTATTAAAATCGGTCTGTCCGGTACTCAGTGAGTTGATATTAATTCCGTTCCAAATTACGGCGGTTTGCGCTGCGGTGGTTCCTCGAAACGAAGGCGAAGACACCATACCCGCACCATTTTCTTTGAGGTAAATACTAGAATGAAATTGCAATAATGACGTTAAGCGCGCCGGGCTGGTTTGTAGGATACTATCGGTAAGTACCCGTATTTGTTGGGTGTTCGAAAATTCTTTGAGGGAACGATCTGCGGTTAGTATAATTTCATCTAACTCTTCCGATTGTTGCGTCCAGGAGAGCTGACAAATACACAGGAATAATCCAAGTACAATTTTTTTCATACCGTTAAAACCATTTTCCCGATGGCTTGTTAAAAGGTTAAATTTCGCTGTCACTGACCAGCAGTGGTGAAATTAATTTTGGCAGGTCTCCTGGCTTTTCTTTGTTGTCCAACCTTCCCATCCATGGGTAAGACAGTGGTTGTGTAGGACAACAACTCTGAAATTCAGAGATATCGAAACTTTCGACATAGATTTACAGTTGCGGGAACAGCTTAAGAATTAAGACTTTAACATATTTAAACAACTAGTCTTTCACTTAATTCCCTTTTCATCACCTAGATAGATAACCGATCTGTGGTGAACCAAAATCACTGTAAAAGTAATGATTTTTTAGATGTACGCCGAAATAATTTTACCTTTGTGAAAAATATTTTAATCCCCTAAGATGTCCCGTGCCTTTTGTTATTTACTTCTCTTGCTAGCCTTGGGATTGTTAGCCTGCAATCAAAAGAATAATCAAGAAAAGCATCTCAATACTCCAACTTTAAAGTCTTCCATTAAGTATGCACAAGGATTTGATATCGTTGATTATGGCGACTACCAACTGCTCAAGGTTTACAAGCCATGGACCGGTGCCGAGAAAAGTTTTACCTATCTTTTAGTTAACGATCTTTCTTTAGTTCCCACAAACTTCATTGCCGATGCTGTGATTCAAGTACCGGTAAATCGTCTTATGGTCACCTCTACCACCCACATACCAGCCTTAGAGATGTTAGGAAGTGTAGAATCATTAGTTGGGTTTCCGGGATTATCATTTATTTCTTCGACCAGCGTCCGACAACGTATTTCTCAAGGTTTGGTAGTTGATATTGGACAGAACGAGGCTATTAATACCGAATTAGTGATTGCCCACCAACCCGAGGTATTAGTTGGTTTTGGAGTGGATGGTAATAATAAAACGTATATACAATTAGAACAAGCCGGTATTCCGGTGATTTATAATGGTGATTGGACAGAAACTACTCCGTTAGGCAAAGCCGAATGGATTAAATTTTTTGGTGTGTTGCTAGGTAAAGAGAAAGAAGCGGATGCCTGGTTTGAAAAGATTACTTCTTCTTATCAGGAAGTGCAACAGCTCGCAGCCAACGTTTCCACCAAACCCACAGTATTTAGTGGTGCTATGTGGCAAGACATTTGGTATCTTCCCCATGGAAATAGTTGGGCATCCATTTTTTTAAAAGATGCTGGAGGACAATACCTATGGGCTGATAGTGAGGGTACCGGCAGTTTAGCTTTAAATTTGGAAACAGTGCTAGACCAGGCAGCTCAAGCCGATTTTTGGATAGGACCGGCTCAATTTACCACTTATGAACAATTAGAGAAAGAAAATGGTGTGTATCGGCAATTTGATGCTTTTAAAAACCGAAAAGTCTATACTTTTTCGGCTTTGCAAGGAGAAACAGGCGGCATTATTTACTACGAGCTTGCGCCTTCTCGGCCGGATTTAGTACTACAAGATTTAGTAAAAATATTACACCCTGAATTACTTCCCGATTACGAATTGTACTTTTTTAGGCCATTAGAATAGACCTGCAGAGGTTAGGCAAAAATCATATTTTTGTGTACCTTCGCAGTCCAAAAAATCATCAAAAATGATTCATAAATATATCAAATTAGCCCTAGCCATAGGCGTTTTTGGAATCGGTATCTGGCAATTTATTGAAGGATTTATCGGCAATGGAATAATGTATGTTTTACTGTCGCTAGTAATTTTGTTTTTCTATTTTAGAAACGAAATGATACTCTTGGCTTTCTTTCGACTGAGAAAGCAGGATTTTGCCGGTGCCAAAAAATGGTTAGACAAAATTAAAAATCCGGAAGCGGCATTGGTTCGTAAACAACAGGGGTATTACAATTACCTCAACGGCTTGATGGTTTCGCAAACCAATATGACCGAGGCTGAAAAATTCTTTAAAAAAGCCATTCAATTGGGGCTAAATATGAAAACAGATTTGGCTGTAGCCAAATTAAATCTAGCAGGAATTGCTTTAACAAAGCGTCGTAAACGAGAAGCCGAAATTCTTTTGGCGGAAGCCAAAAAATTGGACAAACACAATATGCTTACCGAGCAAATAAAATTGATGCGGCAACAAATGAAAAGAATTTAAATAACCTAAAGCATCTTGCAGCGGGGAGTTTCAAACCCGTAGCATACTAACTATTTTCCGAAAATCATTTTGATGGCTACTATAATCAAGATTCCTCCAAAAATCTTTTTAAGAATAGCTTGATCTAAGCCGATGGCTATTTTAGACCCCAAAAATCCTCCTACAGCAAAGGTGAGTGCTATAATGATAGCATATTTCCAATTGACATGGCCCTCCTGATAGTAATTATAGGCCGCTAAAAAAGTAACCGGTACTGCTAAGACCGCTAGACTGGTGCCTTGGGACTCATGTTGAGTAAATCCTAACAAAAAAGCCAATAAGGGCACCATCACAACCCCACCGCCAATACCTAACACCCCACTAAACAATCCGGCTGTTAAACCGATTAAAACTAGCATTAAAATAGTTACTATATTCATAGAAAATTTAATTTGGAGTTACTTGATAATATCCTTTTTCGGGAATTTCGATAGTATATTTTTTTCGAGATTTATTATTGAGTTTGGCTTCTCGCAACCAGGGATTGTGGATTTTTAAAATCTTGTAATTGATGTCAAATTTTTTCGCGAAAGCGGCAAAATCAGTTACTGCTGTATCGACCTCTACCTGATAGGTAGGTACCCGTTGGTACAAATCTTTTTCACGAAAGTTAATACCATATAGTTTGGGGTTGCTCATGATTTCTTTCATGGCCACTATCCGCAACATATAGCGACTGGTTTCCTCGCCCAGCAGTAAGTTGTAATAATCGTCGACCTGTTGGTCTCTTAACCGATTGGCAATGCCAGCATTTCCGGCGTTGTAGGCCGCTGCCGCTAAGGTCCAACTACCAAATCGCTGTTTAGAAGCCAACAAATATTTACAGGCTGCTTCGGTAGCTTTTTCCAGATGGTATCTTTCGTCCACATTATCGTTCACCTCCAAACCATATTCGCGGGCAGTAGCCGGCATAATCTGCCACACCCCCCGAGCACCTGCCGGAGAAACTACATTGAGAAGGCCACTTTCAATCACTGCCAAGTATTTAAAATCGTCCGGTACCCCGTATTTTTTTAAAATAGGCTCAACTACCGGAAATACTTTATTGGCTCGTTTAAACATCAGTAAAATATTAGACTGCCAATAGGTATTGACTAGCAATTCTCTGTCTAAACGTTCTCGCACATCGGCATCGTCTAAAGGGACTTCCTCACCGGCAAAGTCTAATTGTTCGGGCAAGGGTAGAGCATAAATATTATATTCATTGACTAGGGTGTTTTCATATTTAGCATCGGTAGGTGCATCGCGTTCGGCAAATATGAAGAGGCCTGCTAACAAAACTATCAAAACTACTGTAGCTATTTTTGTGGTGTTTTTCATGGCCGCTGTTTTAAGTGTTTATGTCCCAGTATAGGTAACAAAATTTCTGGGAGTTTCGTATAAGGTGACTGTTAAATCGTATTGGGGGTCAATTTTCTTTCGAAGTTTATTCCAGATAACTATAGCAATATTTTCGACCGTAGGATTTAGTTCAAAAAACTCTTCTACCTCTATATTTAAATTTTTGTGATCTAAATATAACTCAATTTCTTGGTGTACTAATTTTTTTAAAAAATTTAAGTCAATTAAAAACCCCGTCTCGGGATTGATTTGACCCGATACCCCCACAATTAATTCATAGTTGTGCCCATGGTAATGTGGATTGCTACATTTACCAAAAACCTCAAAATTTTTGGCGTCGTCCCAATCTTTTCTATACAGTCGATGAGCTGCATTAAAATGTGCTTTTCTGTAAACGGTGATTGCCATGGTTAACCTACCAAATATTGATTGTATTTATCAAAGATAATTTTAAACCACTCGGTATAGTTATGTGGGTTTTGATTCATATCTTTTTTGAGTTCGTCCATATCTACCCATTTCCAATCGGCCACCTCCTCCGTATTGATGGTTGGGTCCTGGTCGTAATACCCTACCATAACATGATCTAATTCGTGTTCGGTGAGGCCGTTGTCAAAAGGGGCTTTATAAATAAAAGACGTTTTTTCTTCTAAATCGGTTACAAAACCCATTTCTTCCAAAAGCCTCCTCTTACCAGCTTCGATATTGGACTCTCCATCTCGTTGATGGCTACAGCAAGTATTGGTCCACAAACCGGGTGAATGGTATTTGTCCAAAGCGCGTTGTTGTAATAATAGTTCGCCCTTTTTATTAAAAATAAAAACTGAAAAAGCGCGATGTAATACACCTTTTTGATGAGCTAACTGTTTTTCCATTAACCCAATTTTTTGGTCTTGCGGATCGACCAAAATCACTTGTTCTTCTTCCATAATAAATTTTCTATCAAAAATATGAAATATATCTCACTTATATACTTTCCGGCGGATCAGCCTCATTAAAAAAATGGTAAAATGCTCTCGTTTCTCCTCAGAACCTCTGACGCAAGGAAACAAAAAAAATGCCTTCTCGGGGTGGAGAAGGCATTTTTATAAAGTTTTAATTTACCTTTTGATAATGATAAAATCTGATCGACGGTTAACATCATGTTCTTCGTCGGTACACTTCACTCCATCCGAACAGTGATTGAGCAACTGGGATTCGCCATAACCTACGGCGCTAATAATTCGTTCTTCAGCAATGCCTTTTGCGTACAAGTATTGTTGTGTTGCTTTGGCTCTTTTGTCAGACAAGTTAAGATTGTACGAATGAGACCCTCGGGAGTCGGTGTGGGCTTCAATCTTAATAACCATTTCTGGGAATAGATTCATCACCTCGACTGCTTTATCTAAAACAGCGGCTGCCTGAGGTGTGATATCCCATTTGTTAAAATCAAAATAAATGGTTTCCAAATTGATTTTTTCTACCCCCGAATCATCGACTGTAATTAAATCCGAAAGCTTATCGAGTTCAAAGTCAACCGAGTCGATTTCTTCTTGATGCACATCGCCTGTTGCTATTTCGAGTAGTTGCTCTACAAAGCCTTCTTTAGAGGCTGTAATCGATACTTTTTGATTACAACTTACGGTAATTTGATAATTGCCATCGCTATCGGTTTCGGTTCTCACCAAAACATTTTTTAAACTATCACGAACGGTAAGAGTGGCCTTTTCGATGGGATCTTTACTTTTCTTATCGGTTACCCTACCGCTGATAATCTGGTCACACGGCAAGGGTTTTCTATAAAAGGCATAAATATCATCATCACCTTTACCTCCGGGTCGGTTAGAGGAAAAGTATCCGTTTTTGTTGTCTTTGTAGAAAACCATAGCAAAGTCGTCGTAGGGAGTATTTACTACTTTACCTAAGTTAGCAGCCCGCGAAAATCCGGTTTCGGGATCCCACTGACTTTCGTATAGGTCTAAACCGCCAAATCCCACGTGTCCATTGGAGGAAAAATAAAGGGTATTTTCATAAAAAGCCGGAAAAAAATCATTGCCTTCGGTGTTGATATTCGGACCGGCATTGACCGGCGGGGAGAGCATCCCGTCTTCATAAATAATACAATAATAAATATCGGCTCCGCCATAACCACCGGGTTTATCCGAAGCAAAAAACAGAAATTTACCATCGGGACTGATAAAAGGATGCCCACAGGAATATTCATCACTATTAAAAAACAATTCTTCAATTTGGTCTAACTCACCATCCACCAATTGCGCTTTAAAAATTTTAAAGTGATTCCGACTAAAATTGTCCAATACCAATCTTTTTTTATTGATATTACTAGAGGTATAATACACGGTTTGTCCGTCAGGCGCTAATGAAAAGGTAGCATCGTGAAAATCGGAAGTAATTTGTTTGGAAAACAAGTTTATGTTTTGCAATTCGCCAAATTCCGTGCGGTCGGCTACTAACAAACTCAAATAAGGTTGTTCTGTCCAGCTATACAAACCTTTAACCACACCGGGTGCGGGTCGAGAGGAGGAGAAAATCACCTGGTCTTTGTAAAATGCGGCCCCAAAATCGGAATATTCGCTATTGGCTTCTAAATTTTGAATGGTAAATCGAGATTCTGATTCGTCGGCCAGTAAGGCGTTAAAATTTTCGACATCTCTTTGAAACAGTCGAATTTGATCGGAATCTCCCCGGGTTTCAAGAAATTTTAAATACACAGCATACGCTTTGTCATATTCTCGTAGCCCGCGTAGTGTGAGTACATATCTCGACAAGTGGGGTTGTGCTAATTGCCCTTCTGCTTGATACACCCGATCATAATATTCGTAGGCTTTTCGGGTGTTATTTATTAGAAAATAAGCACTGGCCGTTTTTAAGTAGACATCGTTCCCTATCAGGGTTTTATTTCGGGCAATTTCTTTTTCGTATAATTGAGCAGCTTCGGAAAAAGCATACGCATTAAATAGCTTGTCGGCTTTTTTAATTCGATTTTGCGAAAAAGAAATGACGCTTATGAATAATACTATAAAAGTGATTGTTTTTTTCATAATTTTAATTTTAAAGCATTAAAAAAATCTCGGAGAATTTACCCTTCTATCTCTCATTGGCAAGGTATAAGTAAGCACTACCTCGTGGGTTCCGTCGTTGTATTTAGTAAACTCCGAAATAGAATAATCAAAAGAATATCCTAGGAAAAAACTATTGCTTATATAAAAACCGGCCAGAGCGGCTACAGCATCATCATGCCGGTAAGAGAGTCCCAGTGATAATTTTTCGTAAAACAAAAAATTTGTAGAAAAGTCAAATCCAAAAGGATAATTGGCCGAGTATCTAGCCAATAAAGCAGGTTTAAATTTCACCTCTTCTGAAAGGTCAAAGACATAACCTGCGGTTAGAAAAAACTGAATTTCTTCTTTAGCAATGGAGTTGACATCCTCTTTATAGTATTTATCTGTCATAAAATCCGGTACCGAAAGTCCTAGGTACCAATTTTGGGAATAGAGAAAAGCTCCGGTTCCCAAAATGGCGTTGACTTTGTTTTCGATATTCTGAGTCAAAAGCGGATCGGTGGGGTCTTGATAATAGCCTTTGCTAAAATCTACATTGAGCATTTTGATACCTCCTTTAACTCCAAAAGCTAAATTGGTAGTTGGTGAAACCAAAATGGTATAGGAAGCATTTAGATCTACAAAAAACTGATTAGCTGGCCCTAACGATTCGTTAAGCACATTTAAACCTACCCCAATAGCTTCATTTTTTAATGGGCTATGCACCCCGATATTTTGACTGGTTGGTGCACCGTCAATTCCCACCCATTGACTCCTGTAGGAGCCAAAAGCATATAAAGTATTTTGACTACCCGTATAGGCGGGATTAATACTCATGGTATTATACATATACTGAGTATATTGAGGCTGAGATTGTGGATAAACGATTAGACTTACTGCAAATAGCAAGAAAGTGATATATATTTTGGTATTTTTCATGATTGTTCGATTTTAAATTAGTACTGGGAGCGATTATTTTATAATAAACAACCATCCTTTATTGACATAATGTTGACCATCTTTACGTACTTCTAATACATAATAGTAGGTGTCAGAAGGCAGGATATCTCCCCCAGACGAACTATTTACATTATCATATCCGTTCCAAGTATTATCATAATTTCGAGTTTGATACACCAATTTCCCGTATTTATTGAATACTTTCAATTCGTTTTCTGGGAATGTTTCAATACAGGTGATGTATAAAACTTCATTAATGCCATCTCCGTTAGGTGAAAATTCGTTGTACACAAACAAACAAATGGGGGTCACAGTAACCTCATCGATATTGTTTTCTTCATCGATATCTTCGGGGAAAGAAGAAATAATTTCAGCAATATTGGTATAGTCACCCGATCCTAAGACCTCGACAGTGATTAAAAGTGTTTCGGTAGCATAAGCTTCGAGTAAATCAATACTCCACTCTCCAGTTACTGGAGAATACACCCCACTGGATGCCTGGTAGCTGACAAACGAAAAACCTGATGGAATTTGTTCTGAAACAACCACATTTTCAAAATGATTTGGACCCGAATTATGTAGGGTAATCGTAAATTGAATGTGGTCCCCTACCATTGGTTCTAGATTATCTACCTCTTTAGTAATTGAAATGTCGGCACATATCTCTACTTTTTCGATGTAAGTTACTTCCTCTCCAGTATAGCAACCAACCCCATCGTACGAAACACTTACGTAGGTTTCATCAATTGAGGTCCACAACACCTCCACAAAATTATCAGCTGTAGTGCCTCCGTAAATAATATCACCTCCTACTACGGTCCATAAATAATTAGATTGACCCGATTCTGTAGTATAGGTGACAACGGTATTTAAACAGATTTCATCACTTACATCAGGCTCTATTGTAGCATCAGACCCTTCGTACAAATGCACGGTTACAGCTAATCGTACGGTACTTTCACAATCACCCTCTAACAAGGTTCCGTAGTAGATATTACCATCAATTAATGGATCAGTGGGGTCGTACGGAGTACCGTCTACCGGAGCATCGTACCAGATCACTCCCGGTTCGTTCACTTGAATATCGGCCACCGTTGGATTGTCAATTGCACAAAACTCTTGATCGGTAGCATCGGTAGTCGGGGTACCTGGATCGGTTAAGTGTACTGTTACTGCCAATCGTTCGGTACTTTCACAATCACCATCCAACAAGGTTCCGTAGTAGGTATTGCCATCAATTAACGGATCGCTGGGGTCATAGGGAGTTCCATCCACCGGAGCATCGTACCAGATTACTCCCGGTTCGTTCACTTGAATATCGGCTACCGTTGGATTGTCAATAGCACAGAAATCTTGATCGGTAGCATCGGTAGTCGGGGTACCCGGATCGATGA
>CAZQQU010000016.1:0-31676 GCA_964595625.1 uncultured Flavobacteriaceae bacterium
ACAGAAGCGGAAAAGGCAACTTTCAAAGAACTGAAAGTTCCTGCTTGGTTGTGGAGTAGCTATGAATGGAGTTCATTTTCCAATGCAAGCGGAAGAACACAAAGACCAATATTAAGGCGAGCATTAAGAGAATTACGTTCTGGTGAAACAGATGGAATTTCGGATTTTCAAACAAGAGCAAGAAGTCATTTTTCAAGTTGCTATGCCTCTTTAAGAGTTGATTTATCAACAAGTTCAAATTATAAAGATAATGCTACTGCTTTTGGTAATAAGCTTTTGAGCATAGTTTCTGATGCAAAATTATTTGAGAGTAATTGTGAGGATGTAGAATTGAAACCTAAGTTTAATGAGCTTGCGGATGCAATTTCTGGAATTGCTGCTTCAAAGTATAAGTCATTTAAAAAAGGACAAGAATTAGTCGAATACTATGTTTCCTTTTCAAGAGAGGATGTCGAAAATTCTTTAGCAGCTATCCAAAACCTACTGGACAATTTCGGAGGACTTAAAATTTCAATAGGTCCTAATGAAGACACTCCAATACCATTTGAAGTAACAGCAATACCTGACCACGTTGAAAGACTTTCACAAGAGGCGGGTGTAATTCAATTTGTTGACTTCCTTATAATGCGTATGAGGTCAATGCTGTCAGATACAAGAATGAACAAAATTATTGCTGACGATAAGGAAGTATCATTAGAGAATTGGCTTGATAAAACAATAAATGGTATTTCTATAATTGACCTGTCTCTTGTTCCCTCGGATATTACACATCTTTTGGTTTCAGTTATTTCAAGAGTAGTCTTTGAATCACTCCAACGATACAGAAGAACGCATGACCAATTATTGCCAACAGTTATTGTTATGGAAGAAGCACATAACTTCATAAAGCGATATAATGAAAGTTCTGAGGAAATTTCTGCTTCCCAACTTTGCACGGAATCATTTGAAAAAATTGCAAGAGAAGGTCGAAAATTTGGATTAAGTCTGACATTATCCTCACAAAGACCATCAGAACTTTCTCCGACAGTTCTTTCTCAATGCAACACTTTTTTACTACATAGAATTGTAAACGACCGTGACCAAGAATTAGTAAGACGACTTGTTCCTGACAACATTGGCGGTCTTTTACAGGAACTTCCGATTCTTCCGACAAGAAAAGCGATTTTATTGGGTTGGGCATCACCACTTCCAATTCTTGTTGAAATGAATGAACTCAAACCTGAACACAGACCTAAATCTGACGACCCAGACTTCTGGGATGTATGGACAAGAACAACAGAACGAGAAGTAAATTGGAAAGACCTTGCTGACGATTGGCAAAGTTTGAATAAAGAAGAAGAAGAACCAAAAGAAGAAGAATAAATGCCGACCCTTCACAGTCATACACATTGGCAAGCCCCGCAAGCCGACACACAAGCCAAAGCTTGCACAAGAGTATGCCTGCCCAACGTTGAAAAGAAAAAATTAAAAATTCCCTTCCCTTATAAAAATTTTAAAAACTCCATCACACAATCCGACACAAAAACATTCGGACAGTTGGTTGCAAAACTCAATATTGACAATGGTTTCAAGACACGAACGACAGGAACGCCAGCCTGTAACACGGGTTTGGCAAAAGTGGCGGTGACGTGCTTCTATGACAGTTTTGTGGGTAAACAAACATTAGTGCATTTAATAAACATTTGTGGTGACAGTCGCCACCTTCGCCAAGCCCGAAACCGTTGCCTATAGATATGTAGGCTTTAATTTATGTAACTTCCCAGCAATAAAATATAAAAACCGCTGTGAAATACAGCGGTTTTTCAGTTTTCTAAAATATTTTAGTTTCTATTGGGTTTCTTATCCCGACTAAAATTTGAGTTTCTGTTTCGGTCGTTTTTATCCCGAGGAGGTCTTTCTACATACCCTTCAGGTTTTGGTATAAGCGCCTTACGAGAGACTTTATCTTTTTTGGTTTTGGGGTCTATGCCCAAATATTTAACCTCAAAAACATCGCCCATATTGACTATATCCGTGACATTTTCGGTGCGTTTCCAATCCAATTCAGAAACGTGCAATAAGACTTCGTTACCAGGGGCTTTCGTGTATTCCACCACCGCGCCAAAATCGAGTATTTTTATCACTTTAACTTCATACACTTCATTGACTTCCGGTTTAAACACGATAGAGTCAATTTTAGCTAAAACTTTATCTATGCCTTCTTGGTCGGTACCCAAGATTTCGACAATTCCATAATCGCCTTCTTCATTTACCACAATGGTGGTTTGGGTTGTTTTTTGTAATTCTTGAATTACTTTACCACCCGGACCAATGAGCGCACCGATATACGAATTAGGTATAGAAACGGTAATAATCTTAGGAGCATGTAGTTTTACATCTGGTCTTGATTCTGCAATGGTTTCTACCATTTTTTCAAGGATATGTAATCTTCCTTCACGCGCTTGGTGTAAGGCTTGTGTTAAAATATCATAGGGCATTCCTTTGACTTTAATATCCATTTGACAAGCTGTAATTCCATCGGCGGTACCGGTCACTTTAAAGTCCATATCTCCCAGGTGATCTTCATCCCCTAAAATATCAGATAAAACGGCAAATCGCTCCCCATCTGAAATTAATCCCATGGCAATCCCTGAAACCGGTTTGTGCATCTTGACACCGGCATCCATCAAAGCCATAGTACCCGAACAAACTGTAGCCATAGAGGACGAACCGTTAGACTCTAATACCTCAGCAACAATCCGAACGGTATATGGACATTCGGAGGAAATCATATTTTTTAAAGCTCGTTGAGCTAAATTTCCATGGCCAATTTCCCGTCTGGATGTCCCTCGTATTGGATAAGCTTCTCCGGTAGAGAAGGGAGGAAAATTATAATGTAAATAGAATTTCTCTTCGCCTTCTAAGGAGGGGTTATCTATAATATTAGCTTCTTTAGAGGTTCCTAAAGTAACGGTAGATAATACTTGGGTTTCCCCACGAGTAAAAATCGCCGAACCGTGTACGGAAGGCAAATAATCTATTTCACACCAGATCGGACGAATATCAGTGGTTTTACGACCGTCTAACCGCAATCCTTCAGCCAGGGTAAGTTCTCGAACTGCTTCCTTTTCGGTTTTGTAAAAATAACTAGCTATCAAGCCTTGTTTCTCTTCTAATTCTTCTTCAGTGAAAGCTGCAAAAACTTCTTCTTTAACACTTTCAAAAGCGGCACTTCTTTCGTGTTTGGTCGAGCCCGCTTTGGCAATGGCATAAATTTTATCGTAGGCCAGTTGGCGTACTTTCTTTTCAATTTCTTCGTCGGTTTCGAGCGGCTCGTATTGGCGGATGGGTTTTTTACCCACTGCTGCTGCTAAACGAACTTGTGCTCTACACTGTTCTTTAATCGCCTCATGAGCAAAACGAATGGCTTCCACCATTTCTTCTTCTGATATTTCTTTCATCTCTCCCTCCACCATCATGACAGATTCTTCGGTAGCACCAATAACCATATCGATGTCCGATTCCTCCATTTGACTCAAGGTAGGATTCAGAATTAGTTGACCATTGATACGTCCAACTCGTACTTCAGAGATTGGTGCTTCAAAAGGAATGTCAGACAATTGGATAGCCGCTGATGCTGCTAAACCGGTTAAAGCGTCTGGTAAAGCATTTTCGTCGTAAGACATCAATTGTATCATCACTTGGGTCTCGTAGCGGTAATCCGACGGGAATAAAGGTCGCAACACACGGTCCACGATACGCATAGTTAATACTTCATTATCACTGGGTCGGGCTTCTCTCTTAAAAAAACCTCCCGGGAACCGTCCTGCCGCAGCAAATTTTTCCCGGTAATCGACCGTTAATGGAAAAAAGTCCATCGTACTTTTATTATAGGACGACACGACGGTACACAACAACATGGTTTTACCCATTTGAACGACTACAGAGCCGTGAGCTTGTTTGGCTAATTTACCGGTTTCAATAGAAATAGTTCTACCGTCTCCCAGGTCAATAACCTCTTTAAAAACTTTTGGAATCATAAATTACATAGAATAATATACACTTAGGTTAGTGTATTGTTTTACAAATTGGCCTTGGGTAAATTGATACCCATTGTTGTGTTGTGTAGTAGGTGGACCAATGAAAAACTAAAGTGTGCTTTTTTGTATGAAAATAATGCGAATAAATGTAGTAAATAAAATAAAAATGGGGCATATATTGCCCCATAATATTTATTTTCTGATACCTAATTCTTTAATAATTTCTCGATATCTATTAATATCTTTTTTAATTAAATAATCTAATAAAGCTCTACGTTTACCTACTAATTTCACTAGTGATTTTTCGGTATTATAATCTTTGTGATTATTTTTTAGATGCTGAGATAAATGCTCTATTCGTTTCGAAAAAAGAGCAATTTGTCCTTCCGCTGATCCGGTATCGGTTTTTGATTTACCGAATTTTTCAAAAATTTTTTCTTTGTCTTCTTTAGTTAAATACATGCCAATATTATTAAAATGATTATTATGTATTAATTACCTCTTTGGTAATCAAGGGCGCAAAGATATAAATTTATTTGATTTGAAATTTATTTTTTAAACAAACTTTATCGTTACATCACCCGCATGGGTCTATTTAAAATAAGATCTAGATATTTATTGATATTTTTTTTCAAATCCCTGCGGTGGGTAATAAAATCTAAGAACCCGTGTTCGAGTACAAATTCTGCCGTTTGAAAACCTTCGGGTAATTCTTTACCAGTGGTATCCCGCACAACTCGAGGACCGGCAAAACCAATCAAAGCACCCGGTTCACTGATATTGATATCACCCAACATGGCAAAAGAGGCCGTGGTACCTCCGGTGGTAGGGTCTGTACATAGTGAAATATACGGGATTTTTGCTTCGGCTAACTGGGCCAGTTTTGCGGAGGTTTTTGCTAACTGCATCAACGAATAAGCAGCTTCCATCATTCGTGCACCACCACTTTTTGAAATAATCACAAAGGGCGTTTTGTGTTTGAGGGCGTAATCTGCGGCACGAGCAATTTTTTCACCCACTACCGATCCCATGGAACCGCCAATAAAAGTAAAATCCATACAGGCTACGACCAAATCTTCTCCATACGATTTACCCACAGCTGTACGTACCGCATCTACCAAACCGGTTTTGGCCTGTGCCTCTTTTAGTCGGTCGCTATAGGTTTTGGTATCCACAAAGTTCAGGGGATTTTTGGAAGCTAAATTTTTATCGAGCTCTTTGTATTTATTATCGTCAAAAAGAATTTGAAAATATTCGTTACTACCAATACGTACGTGGTAATCATCTTCCGGGCTTACGTAAAAATTTTTCTCTAATTCGTCGGCATCTACTACTTTTCCCGTAGGGGATTTATACCAAAGCCCTTTAGGAATATCTTTTTTTTCTTCCGTTGGCGTTTGAATCCCTTTTTGTTTTCTTTTAAACCAAGACATAGTATTTAGTGATTAGGGTTTGTACTCGTTGAGGCTGTATGAAAACCACGCATTACAGGGTATTCACATTATTTAAATCGCGGAAAGCTTGTTCTAATCTCTTTTTAAAGGTTACTTCTCCTTCACGCAACCACTTTCTGGGGTCGTAATATTTTTTATTGGGTAGATCGTCTCCTTCAGGATTTCCGATTTGAGTTCTTAAATATTCTATTTGACCGGTCATATAATCTCGAATTCCTTCGGTAAAAGCAAATTGTAGATCGGTATCAATATTCATTTTTACCACACCATAGCTTATGGCCTCACGAATTTCTTCTACAGAGGAACCACTTCCACCGTGAAATACAAAATCGATTGGATTATGAGCTGTTCCAAATTTTTGTTGTACGTAATCTTGTGAGTTTTTTAAAATAATTGGAGTCAATTTTACATTACCGGGTTTGTAGACGCCATGTACATTTCCAAAAGCAGCTGCCACTGTAAAACGGTTACTTACTTTCATCAATTCTTCATAGGCATAAGCCACTTCACTGGGCTGGGTATACAGTCGGGAAGAATCTACTCCGGTATTATCTACCCCATCTTCTTCTCCACCAGTAATACCTAGCTCTATTTCGAGTGTCATCCCCATGGCACTCATACGTTCTAAATATCTTTTTGAAATCTCAATATTCTCTTCCAAGGGTTCTTCAGAGAGATCTAACATATGGGAGCTAAACAAAGGTTTTCCGGTTTCAGTATAAAATTTTTCACCGGCGTCTAACATCCCATCAACCCAAGGCAATAAATTTTTTGCACAGTGGTCGGTATGTAAAATAACTACCGCACCATAGGCTTCCGCCAAAGTATGTATGTGTTTGGCTCCGGCAATCGCACCGGCAATAGCCGCTTTTTGATTCTCATTAGACAGTCCCTTTCCGGCATTGAAATGGGCGCCCCCATTAGAAAATTGAATAATCACAGGCGAATTTAATGCCACTGCCGTTTCTAAAACAGAATTGATAGAATTGGATCCTACCACATTGACCGCAGGAAGGGCAAAATTTTTAGATTTAGCCAATTGGTGTATCTGCTGAACGGTATCTCCGGTAGCTACGCCGGGATTAATTGTGAAATGAGACATAGTTGTGATTTTTTTAATAAGCAAAATTAATAAAAATATGCAGAATAGCTATCCTAATTAAAACATTGCCGATAGACTTTAATAGTCCCTAGCTGTATTTCAGACAGATACCCTTTTATTTGAATCCATATTTTCCCATTTATCAACCCAAAAATTGTAAAACTGTACCAGTACACTCAGGAAAATATTTTAGAAAGGATAATTGATTGCAATATTAAATACCGAGTGTTTAAAATTAAATTGCTTAAACCAACGACTACCTTCGTCCAAAGCCGGATTATAAGTTTTAAATCCAAGGTCGGCACGAATCACAAAAAAGCCCAAATCATACCGCAATCCAAATCCACTTGCCACAGCCAGTCCTTCAAAGTCACTGACCTCATCAAAAACGGCATTGGGGTCGGTAGAGTCGTCAAAAGCATTCCAAATATTACCTACATCGGTAAACAAAGCGCCTTTTACAGCACCAATAATAGTAAATCGATACTCTGCATTTCCGGCCAATTTTAAATTGGCTTCATTAAATTCGTTACCTAACTTACTGGTTCCGGGACCCAATTTATAGGGTAACCAACCTCGGTTATCATTCGGACCACCGGCAAAGTAACTACGGGTAAACGGGATACTCGAAGAATTGCCATAAGGCACCGCCAATCCTCCAAACAAGCGCATGGCAACAACCGAATTACGACTGGTTTGCCAGTATTTTACAAATTCGACATCGAGTTTGGAGTATTGTGAAAAACGAACCCCTGCCCAGTTATAACTTCCATTGTCATTTTTTTCTAGACCCAGTAAAGGAGCGGCGGCGTACAACAAATTTCCGGCCGCTTCAAATTTAATCCGCGTACGCGAAAATGAGTTGTCTAAAAGTCCCCGCCGAGTACTTTTGGTCCAGGTAATATTGGATGCCAAAATCAAATTATCCTCGGTTAATCGCTTTTTTTGATGATCGATATTGCGCACCAATTGAGCTTCCTCTTTAGTAGGAAGGGATATTAAATTTTGAGAAAAATCTCGTAAAAAATTATTGGCTCCCTCCGGAATCTGCAATCGTATGGGATTGTTTAAATCGTCATAAACAAAATAATCCGGATTGATTACTCCATAATTATCCAAAGCTACCTCGTTAAGCCTATTAAACGAGTTTTTATAAACATTAAAATAATTGTCGGTATTTAAATTTCTAACAAACTGCACATGTATCAAATCCAAACTGTAATTATTTTGTCTGTTGGGAGTCCACTGGTAATTGAGGATGGTGCTAATGGTTTGTTTGTCTAAACCAATATTGTGCTGGTTGGACCCCCCTACACTGATATTGGTATAGGGAGACATACGTTTGGGGATAATACTATCTGTTCGGAAAGGAAAAAACATTCGGGGAATTTTTAACCGAATATCGCCTCCTATTTCACTAATATTAAAAAAATTACTTTCATTTTCGGCTGCGTCTTTGGAGGAACCCACACTTCCCCGGAGTGAAAACTCCAAAGTTTCCGCTCGTCTAAATGCATTTCTCACGACAAACGAGCCGTTAAAACCGACTCCGTATTGCTGAATGGTAGAAGTAGAAACATCAAAATCAATCGTGGCCCCAAATTTTTCTTTTGGACTCAATAAAATATTAGCTATCAAACTGGTTTGAGTCGAATCGGCCGGATCCAATTCATACGAAATGTTGGGGTACTTAAAAACCCCCAAACCGTTTAAATGGTTGTAAGTCAAAGACCGATCCCAATCCCGATAAATTCTTCCCGGTTCAATAAAAACAGCATCTACAATAGCTTTGGGCTTAAACATCTGTTTGCCATAACTATACACGTAATATCCATTGTAGTATGTCGAATCTTGGTATTGTTCTAACAAAGAGTTTTGATAGTTGTGGTCTGTAACTATATTTACTTTGCTAATGGTATGAATTTGGAACGGAATCGACACCACACTATCACCTACCTGACGAGTGCGATTGGAAATATAATATTCGATAATAGCCTTGTGACCGGTTTGGACTGTATCACCAATAAACGAAATATACTCCTGATCAAAATTATACAATCCCGAATTACGCATACGGTTCGTGACTCGTACTATTTCGTTTGCAAAATTATTCCGGTTGTATTGCTCTCCTTCTTTAATTAAGGTATTTCTTTTTATACGTTGAAAAATAGAATCCACTACCGGGGATTCGATAAAATATTGAATCGAATCGATGATATAGGCTTTTTGCCGCTCTACCGAATACACTACAGAACCTCTTTTTTCTTGGGTTGTATCTTTGACAATCTGGTACTTAGCCCGGGCATTAAACCAGCCTAAACTTTTGTAATATTCTTCCAGTCGTTCGGTAGTTTTCTGAGCACGATCTTTTCGAATAATTACCGGTGCCTCCCCGTTGTTTTTAATCCAGTTGTTAATACCCACCCGATAGTTTACCATTTCATCCACTTGCTTTTGGGAATAAATAGCGGCTAAACGCTCTTTTCTTCCCGGTTTTCGGTACATCTTTTCGTAGTAATATTCGGCCGTATGATCATTAGCGAGATTATAAAAATGCAACGCTAAAGGAATCCCGGCCAGTTTACTATTGGGTTTTTGTATAATGAGACTTTCTAATATATTGTCACTCACCTCTTCCCCATCAATTTCTACGGTGTTATCGGTAAGCAAAAGCTCATTTTCTGCGACGCGCTTTACAGCATCACAACTACTCAATAGAGATACTATGAGAATTAAAAATGATATTTTTGTAATAAAAACTCTCAAAAAGGGCTAAATTTCAGCCAAAAATACGTCTTTTGGATGTTAAGCAAAACACAAATAAAACAAATAACCGCTTTATCCCAAAAAAAAATTAGAGACCGCCAAAAAATGTTTGTGGCCGAAGGGATTAAGCTGGTTGAAGACTTACTTCACTCAGGCCTTGTAGCACACCAAATCTATTCTAAGGAGCCTTTGACTTTTGCACCAGATAAGGTACAACTTATTTCGGAACGAGATTTAAAAAAAATCAGCTCTCTGAAAACCCCACAAACAGTGGTGGGGGTTTTTGAGTTTCCCACTTCCGTGGAAATTAATTTTAACCGATGGATCGTTGTCTTGGACACCGTAAGAGACCCCGGAAATTTAGGAACTATCATTCGACTGTGTGATTGGTTTGGAGTTGAGAACTTAGTCTGCTCCCCTACCACCGTTGATTGTTTTAACCCGAAGGTAGTTCAAGCCACTATGGGATCGATCGCACGCGTATCTATTCACTATCTCCATATTAGCAATTTCTTGAAATCTGCCCCAGTTCCCGTTTACGGAACTTTTTTAGAAGGAACCAATGTCTATCAAACTCCTTTGCCTGATCGAGGAATTCTTGTTTTAGGAAACGAAGCCCAAGGTATATCCGAAGAAGTAAGTAACCTCTGCACTCATAAGCTACACATTCCAGCTTTTGGAAAAGGGCAAACCGAAAGTCTGAATGTCGCCTCAGCGACTGCAATTTTTTTAAGTGAAATTAACCGATTTACTGAAAAGTAAAGTTAATAAATACTCCGCGAGATTTCATCGTACTGATGTTTGAAGTATGTGGACTATTGGGATCAAAATCTCGAACAAGCTCGTCAGTAATGGCAAACACACCGCGAATCGATGGTGTAAATTTGAAGAAATACATATAAATATCGATTCCAAATCCAATTTCGTAATTCAACGCACTGCTCATCATTCTAAAGCGTCCCGCACTATTGTCTTCGGGGTGATCTTCATTGGCCGATAAATTAAACGAATTAGAAAGTCCGCCCACCACAAAAGGCTTGATATTATTCAGTCTTTTAGTTGAAAATTTCATCAGTAATGGCACGTGAATATAGGTAGTTCGTACCTTTCTCAAGTAATCTTTTTCCAGTGTAAAATTAGGGAATATTAGCTCTCTTTCGGTCATCACCAAGGCCGGCTCCAATCTCAAATTAATATAATCGTTTATCCGGGCATCTCCGATAAGCCCGACAGTAAATCCCACGCTTTTATTGACCAATATATCGGTACTACCGTTTTCACTTAAATACTCAAATTTAAAATCATAACTGTTAAACCCTAAGGTATACCCCCAGCTTAGCGGTTGCTTGTCAAAATTTTCTAAATTGACCAACGCTTCTTTATTAAAGAGATTTTTGAAAAATTGTGCTTCTACTTGCGTATAACCCAATACTATTAGTAGTGTGATAAGAATCCTTCTCATAAAATTTATTTTGTACTGCTATAAATCACAGCCACTCCCATGGTTTGAGTGAAATTTTTTATGTTTATAAACCCAATTTTCTTTAAAATATTGTTGAGCTTCTCACCACTGGGGAAAACTGAGGCACTCTCAGAGAGGTATTTATAAGCCACTTTATCTTTTGAAAACAGTCTACCGATGAATGGTAATAAAGTTTTGCAATAAAAGAAATAACCTTGTTTAAACGGAAATTTTTGGGGTACAGCTGTTTCTAAAATTACAAAAGTACCTCCGGGTCGTAACACCCGGTAAATTTCAGCAAGTCCTTTTTCTAAGTTTTCAAAATTTCGAATACCAAAAGAAACCGAAACAGCATCAAAACTCCCCTCTTCAAAGGGCAAATTTTCGGAATCGCCGGCTACAAATTGAATGCCTTGCGCCCATTCTTTTTGTTGTGCTTTTTTCTTAGCTATCCGTAACATTCCTTCCGATAAATCCAATCCGACAACATGCGGAATCCCTTTCTTAGCAAAGCTTAATGCCAAATCACCGGTACCGGTAGCTATGTCTAAAACCCGCTGGGGTTGTGCTTGTACAATGAGGGACACCAATCTTTTTCTCCATACCGTGTCCCGTCCCCAAGAAATCACTCGGTTTAAACTGTCGTAATCTTCTGAAATGGTATCAAACATTTGCTGCACTTGCTTCTTTTTTTGCAAGTCAGAATCTTTGTACGGCTTTACCTGCTCAGACATGGTGTTGGATTGTGGGCTTAAAATCGGCTGCAAATATACTATTTCCGTAGAACAAATTTTTCTGAAAAACTATAAATATCATTTCTTTAACTGCAATTGACTTTAATAAAAAAAATGGGTTAAGGGCTGAACTCCAACTTAAAATCCATAACAGACGAACCACTTGCCAATCATTCTATTCTAACTATATATCGTCAAAAACTCTACTTTGTGATATTTATTATGTTAAAAGTGGAATTAAAAAAACGCTTCTCTTATCTTTATAGCGCAATTATTTTAGATCCATGAGAAATCTCTTACTTGCCATTTTAACGGGTATATTACTCGCTTTGGGATGGAATACTTGGGGAGTGCCCCTGCTACTTTTTGTAGCTTTTGTTCCCTTGTTGGTTTTGATTGAAAAAATAGCCCACTCCGACCAAAAACGAAAAGGCTGGAAAATATTTGGTTATGCTTACCTCGCTTTTTTCCTCTGGAATTTAATAAAAACCTATTGGTTGTGGTACTCCACCCCCTTTGGAGCTGCTTTTGCCATTCTGGTTAATTCGTTTTTAATGGCACTACTACCGGTATTATATTACCATTTTGCTAAAAAAGCAACCCGATTTATCAGTGCTGTTTTTTTAGTATGCTTGTGGATTTCATTTGAAAAAATGCATTTGAGTTGGGATTTCTCTTGGCCCTGGTTGCAACTTGGCCATGGTTTTTCTGAATACATTCGATGGATTCAATGGTATGAATTTACCGGTGTTTTTGGAGGGTCGTTGTGGGTGTGGATAATCAATTTTCTGTTTTTCTACGCTTATATTTCCTTCCGAAACCAATCGAAAGGAACCCGTTTTTTTGTAGTGTTAACTGCTTTAGGCACAGTACTTCCCATAGTAATCTCATGGATCATGTTTACCAGTCGTACCATCGAAACATCCAACGGTGTAGAAGTACTGGTCACCCAGCCTAATGTGGATCCCTATTCAGAAAAATACCATCAGAACAATTCTGAGGTATTAGCCAGACTCCTACAATTAACTGAAAGTAAGTTAACGAAACAAACCCGCTTTGTCATTTCTCCGGAAACTGTTTTTGCTTCCGACGAACGAATTGAAGAATTACCATATAGTTCCACCACAGCCCAAATACAACAGTTTATACACAATAACCCACAAGTCAATTTTCTTGCAGGGATATCTCTTTATCAAGTATTTGATGACCCGAGTATAGCTACTTCACAGACTAACCAACTGAATAATGGTTTGTATTACAATACGTACAATTCAGCCTTGTTCTTAAACCGGTCCATCAAAGAACCCAAGCTATATCACAAATCCAAGTTGGTGGTAGGTGTAGAAAGTACTCCTTATGTATGGTTAATTAAACCTTTACTGGGAGACATTATGCTTGACTTGGGGGGTACTGTTGCGATGAAAACTACTCAAGAAGAACGCAGCGTCTTTTGGTCTGAGGATTCTCAGGTAGCTGCTGCACCGATTATCTGTTACGAATCCGTGTATGGTGAGTTTGTGACTGGGTATGTACGTCAAGGAGCTCATTTTTTAGCGATTATAACCAACGATGGTTGGTGGGGGAATACTCAAGGGCATAAACAACATCTAAGTTTAGCTCGTTTACGAGCCATTGAAACGCGTCGGGATATTGCCCGAAGCGCTAATACCGGTATTTCTGCTTTTATCAACAAGCGGGGGGAGATTATCGATAGTTTGCCCTACGAAATTGAGGGTGCACTTTCTAACGTGGTGTATCCCAACGAGGAAATCACTTTTTATGTGCGTTATGGAGATCTCATTGCTCGCATAGGCATTTTCCTGCTCATCGGGGTTATTTTAATACGAATTACCAAACGAAGAGGCGAGATAAATCCATAATCTATGTGGTATCAGATCCTTGCTTATATCAAGTTTTTAGGAAGATCCACTACCAAACACGGGGTGCACTCCCCTTTTGTATATCAACTTGTCACCCAAGGGTTTAATACCCAAACCCCGAAAAATATTGTCACCCAATTACAAGCATACAACCGCCAGTTGTTTGAAAATTCGACTGTGATAGAAGTTACCGATTTTGGAGCGGGTTCTCGGGTATTTTCTTCCAATAAACGAAAAATATCGGCCTTGGCACGCCATGCAGGGACTCCTTTGCGTAAGCAAAAACTTTTATATCGAATTACCACACACTTACAGTGTGTCAACCTACTTGAGTTAGGTACCTCCTTGGGAAGAGGTACCATGGCGCTGGCACTAAACCCCCACAGCCGGGTTACCACCGTAGAAGGTTGTCCTCATACAGCCGCAATAGCACAACAATACTTTACTAGATATAAAATGCATAACATCCAGTTAGAGGTAGGGCAGTTTGAAAAAGTTCTTCCTAACTTTCAAACTTCTTGGGATGCGGTATATGTTGATGGCGGCCATAGTTTGGAACAAACATTAAGCTATGTGAACCTATTATTTTCGCAGGTCCATAATGATAGTGTTATAATTTTAGACGATATTTATTTAAACCCGCAGATGACCCACGCTTGGCATCAATTACAAAAACATCCTAAAGTGAGTGTCTCTATAGATATTTTTGATTTTGGATTATTATTTTTTAGAAAAGAACAAAGACCACAAAGATTTACCATTCGAGTGTAACTTTTGATTCTTATTTGCGTCTAACGAGTAATTACTCGAGTCCTACATAAAAAAAAGAATAGAGTTAAAACGACCGATTACGATAGAAACCCGACCTATGAGTACAGTTATAAAAATTAGAGATATAAAAAGGAACTTTAAAATGGGCCAAGAAATTTTGCACGTTTTAAAGGGCATTAATCTAGATATTCAACGGGGTGAATACGTTGCCTTAATGGGACCTTCAGGTTCGGGAAAATCAACTTTAATGAATATTTTGGGATGTTTAGATACCCCCACTTCGGGAGAATACGAACTCAATGGCAGCAATGTCAGTACCATGACAGACGACCAATTAGCTGAAATTCGCAATAAGGAAATTGGTTTTATATTTCAAACCTTTAATTTATTACCCCGAACTACTGCCCTAGAAAATGTGGCCCTACCGATGATTTATGCCGGAATTAAAAAAGAAGAACGGCTGCAACGCGCCACCGAAGTTCTAAAGAATGTAGGTTTAGAAGATCGAATGGACCACAAACCCAACGAACTCTCTGGAGGTCAGCGCCAACGAGTAGCAGTGGCCCGTGCTTTGGTTAACAATCCTTCGATCATTTTGGCCGACGAGCCTACAGGAAATTTGGACACCAAGACTTCTATCGAAATTATGAATTTGATAGACCAAATTCACCAAGGAGGAAACACCGTTATTTTAGTCACCCACGAAGAAGACATTGCTATGCGAGCTAAACGTATTATTCGATTGAGGGACGGGCTGATAGAGAGCGATAACTTTCAATAAAATCCTATTTAGTATTACCAAAACCTATAGTTTGCTATTTTTGTATAAAAATTGCAAATAGGATGACGATCACACAACTCAAATATGTTTTAGCTGTAGCAGAGCATAAAAATTTTACCAAGGCGGCACTGCATTCCCACGTAACTCAGCCGACACTGAGTATGCAGATTCAAAAATTAGAAGAGGAATTGGACATCATAATTTTTGATCGCAAATCAAAACCGCTACAACTTACCGAGGTGGGTAAAAAAATTATAGAACAAGCCAAAAAAATAGTTGCTGAAGCGGACCGTATGCAAGACATCGTTGAGCAACAAAAAGGGTTTTTGGGCGGTGAGTTTCGGTTAGGGATTATTCCGACGGTGGCTCCTACTCTTTTGCCCATGTTTTTAAAGACCTTTGCAAAAAAACATCCCAAAGTTTTACTTACTATTGAAGAATTAAATACCCTGGATAATATCCAACAATTAGAATCGGGATATTTAGATGCCGCCATTGCTGCTACACCCCTTTCCAACCCCCATCTAAAAGAAAGACCCTTATATTACGAACCCTTTGTAGGATATATCCCGACACAACACCGACTTTTCGCTAAGGAAAAAATAGATGTAAAAGATTTAGACCTACAGGATATATTATTATTAGAAGATGGTCATTGTTTTAGGGATGGGGTAATCAATTTGTGTAAAAATAACAGCCTACCTGATTTTGAAGGGTTCAAATTAAAAAGTGGAAGTTTTGAAACCCTGATTAATTTGGCTAACGAAGGATTGGGAATGACCTTATTGCCTTATTTACACACTTTAGAAATGGGAGAAAACAACAAAATACACCTGCGCCATTTTAACGCCCCTACTCCCGCTCGGGAAATTAGTTTGATACAGCATAAGAATTTACTAAAAGAACATATTGCTACAGCGCTATACGATGTGATAGTGAGTGTTATTAAAGGGGCAATTGTATTTCAAGATGTAAAAATTATCAGCCCCCTTCATAAGGGAAAAAAAAAGAAAGAAAACCTTCCAAACACACCAAACTATACCACTACATAGGGGTGCTTTAAAACTTTTCTTTCCTAAAAAAGTTAACTATAAAATGTAAATCTGGTTATTTTAAATAGACCAAGCATTGACTTAACTCAGGATTTTTTCTAACGAGTGAGTCAATCCACAATTTTAGCTCTTCGATTTCATAGGGTAACAATCGCTGTATAGCTTTTTGGAGTTCCTTACAAAAAAGATTGACATCAAAACTCACTTTAGACAATACGGTTTTGGTGTAGTCGAACATAGCTCTAGCCATAGGACAACGGTTTAAAAGTTAAACAAAATGTCAAAAGGAGTAGCTGTGTGATATAGGCAAGAATTTTTTGTTTACAGCACCCAATTTAATAAAAAAAAATGTGTTTAAAACATCGTTCTAGATTTTTAACAATTATAGGTGGGTTTTTAGACTCAACTAACGAATTAACATTTTGATTATCAATGCCCTCTGTAAAAAACTACGGTGCTTAAAGTTTTCAACAATATATTTATATCTAAGTAAAGACTTCTTTTTTTGATATAGTATAAATCGTATTGAAGTTTTTCGAGAGCGTCCTGCTCAGAAGAAGCATATCTACCTTTTACTTGAGCCCATCCGGTAAGACCCGGCCGAATAACATGACGCACTTCATAAAAGGGAATTTGTTCGGCTAATTGTTTGACAAATTCAGGTCGTTCCGGTCGGGGTCCGATGATACTCATATCTCCGCGCAGTACATTGACCACCTGTGGTAACTCATCGATACGTGTTTTGCGTAAGAATTTTCCAAAACGGGTAATTCGTTGGTCGTTATTCTGAGCCCAAACCGCACCATTTGTTTCCGCATTAACAATCATGGTTCGTAACTTAAGTATATTAAAGAGTTCGCCATTTTTACCCACTCGTACTTGGGTATAAAATAGTGGACCTCGATTGGCCAAGGCATTACCTAGTAACACTCCAGGCAACAGAGCAAAACCCAAAATGAGCCCCACAATTGACAAACAATAATCCACACCATGGTGAATCACACGATAGAGTCTATTTTGATGACTACGACTGAAAGGAAAATACTTATAGAAATCTTTATCGATATGATCTACAGGCACTTTGTAGGTAATTTCTTCATAAACCTGTGTAAAATCTTTGACTACATGACCCTCTTCGACCAATTTGAGTAATTGAGCGTATAAACGCATTGAAATGCTTTTATTTAAGCGGTCAGATACTACGATTTCAGAAATACTATGCTGGGTGACAATTTCTTTGATATCAGTGGCGGAAAAAATCTCTATTTCAGAGAGTTCTACCATTTCATCATAACTATTTCCAGTGTTGATGCAACCAATTATTTTAAAATTGGGATCTGATTTTTCAAGGGCTTCCGAAAGTGATAATGCATCAGAGGTATTTCCAATCAATAAAATTCTTTTGTAAAAGCGAGGAGAAGAAATCAACGAAATATACGCCAAGCGCCAAAGGGTTAATGCCACAACTATAGCAATAAAGAAATATACAATCTGCAACCGATTGTAGGGTAAAGCCGGCGTATAAAAAGGAGTTAATAGATAGAGTATAACCGTTGCTGAAGCAGTGAGTAGTATGTTTTTAAAAACTATATCAAACTTACTGGCTTGTCGCAGATCATACAATTCAAATATAGTTCCGAATAAGGACAGATACACACATAATACAATAATCCACTCCCAATTGTTCAACCGAAATTTAAAGTAATTAAAATTAAAGAGATGACTAACAATATAGAGCGTTAAAAAAACGCAAATCAAATCAAACACACGCAAAAGTATTTTGCGTTCTGAAATTTCGAAATGTATTTTAGAGGGAGCAGACATGATGTTGATTTGAATTATAAAAGTAGTTCATTCCATTGATGTTTTATAACCTCCCAATCAAAATTTATGACTTTATTTCGGGCCTTTTTAGACATTTCCTTTGTTGAAGCAGGATTAACAATAAGTTGTTTAATTGCCGCTGCCATCTCTTCAGGCTTATCCGGAGGCACTAAGACGGCCTCTTCATTGTTCAATAAATACGGTATGCCACCTACCCGAGTGGTCACTACCGGCAATCCCAAAGCCATAGCCTCCAGGACACTCACCGGCGTATTATCGTAATGGGTAGTATTGATAAAAATACTGTAGTTTTTGGATAGTTCCACCCAGTCTTCTTTTGATAGTTTCCCAGTAAAGGTTACCGGAAGTTGATGATTAATTGCATACGCTTGGCATTCTTCAAGACTGCCGTCTTTATCAGGACCTACCATACAAAGCTGAGCATCCGGAAAATCTACAAGTAGGTTTTGGAGTACTTGCATGGCCATAATCGGGTTGTATAAAGCTGCAAAAGACCGTACCCACAAGAGACGGGGTTGAAACTGAGACTGATTTCTAAAAGGATATTTTTTAATCTCGATGGTATTGGGAATCAAGCGAAGATTGGTAAAACCCAGTTGCTTTAAATGCTGATACATATATGGAGACGGTGCTACATTTTTCCATGCTTTCTTAAACAAAGTCTCACTTAAACGTTTACTTCTTTTTATGCGTTGAGGTAAATTACCTCCACGAAGTATGGGAATATAAGGTATTTTAAATAAACGGCACCACCATGCGACTGTTACGGCGTAATAAAAATTTTGAGTGCTGTAGGTATCGATCAAAACTACTTCTGATTGGTTTCGGTATTTTATTACCGCATACCACATATCTAAGAGTCGTAGAAATTTATTGGGAACCGATGAAGCTTGAAAAACTGTATAGCCTTCTTGTCGTAAAAAATTTCCTAAGGTTTCTACAGAAGTGACCGTGGCTTTAACGGAGTTTAACCGATTTCCTATGTAAAGTATTTTTTTCATTAAAAACATATAAAAGACACAATCCGTATATAAAAGCGGGTGCTGCTAAGCGCATTGAGGAGTGTAAAATGGTTAATAACCAAAAAAAATAAAAGCTAAAAAAGTACAAGCCCGGACGAAAAGCCATCCAATAAACCAGTGGAATTACCAAAATAATACAAAAAGCAATCAGTCCTAATAAACCGTGTTCGGATAAAATTCGACTGAATTCGTTGTGCGTAGCGATTGAAATTCCGGTTTGTTCTTCCCGATACTCTTTGACCTTACCTACACCAACTCCTAATAAAGGATTTTGTTTAAAAGCTTCAATTTCAGTAGCCATTACTTCTACCCTACCGGTGGTGATATCTTCTTTGAGTCGTCCCGCCGCATCTTGATTTAAATAGCGCTTGTCGATTAATCCATCGGTATTGATAGAGGTATATATCCAAGTAAATCCAATTAAAACCCCAGCGACAACCAATTTAGGTAATAACTTGGCTTTGGTGAGTGTATCACTATAATAAATATATACTACCAAAAAACCAACTATACAAATAGCTGCGGTAATCATTCCCCCTCGAGAAAAAGTGGCTAAGCCCCGATAACAAAAAAATAGGATGAGCAATCCGTCAATCAGGTTGACCAGTCTATTTTTAACCGTAATCATTCGAATAAATAACACGACAATACCCAAACCCACCACAGTGGAAACCTGATTGGGTCCAAAGCCTCCTGACGCTGCAAAATTAGAGGAAGTACCCGTTAGGGCTTCTTGTAAACTGGGCGTGTATATGAGTAGAAAAAAAACTAAGGTTATCAAGGGCAAGAGTACAGCCAGCATAATTTGATGCAGTTTTTCTATAGTTATTTTTCTAAAAAAACAGTATATACCCACAATACCCACTGTAAAGGGACCACTCAAATTAAAGGCTACGGCTTTCCGAACATCGACCTCATGACTTAAGTTAATTGCAGAAACCAAAATACCCGGGACCAGTAAAAACAAATAAATCCAATAAGGAATGGAACGTCGAGAAGTACCTTTGTACAAAAGACCGATCAGTAAAAAAAGGATGACAAAATATTTTCCCGACTCATAAAAAATCAAACCTTTGGTCATCCGAAAAAAAACTTCGGCCCCCACGACATAGGCAGCAGCGATAAGTGCTTCGTCGTTTTTATTGCTTTTGGCTACTACCCAAAAAAACAAAAAACCTACAATTATTAAAAAAAGAGGTTTACTTAAAAATGAAAAAAAATAGATTGCAAAAGCAATCCCTATATGCAAAATTACTAATTGCAAATAGGTAAACTGTCGAACCGAATTTACCTTAAGTTGACTATTCATTTTGCTATACTACTTTTCATTTAAGGTTACTAAAAATCGGTAAATCGATACAAAAAACTGTTGCTAAGCATTGATCAAAAGAAAAACTGGTTTTTATAAAATTTTGTCGCAAGCTACTCGAATCTCAATTGGAGTCACTAGTCTGCTTTACTCACCCTTGGCACAAGGATTATTCGGCTGGAAACTGAACTGTTCCGTATTGATCGATCATATAAATTAAGCTAGTCATCGCTGCAGCACCCAGCTCTAATTCTCGTTTATTAACCTTATCAAAAGTATCTGTTTCAGCATGGTGATAATCAAAATACCTTTGTGAGTCGGGGTGTAATCCGGCCAAAACGATACCGTCTCTTTTCAAGGGTGCAATATCAACTCCACTCCAACCGCGTTCAAAATAGTGTAATAAATAGGGCTCAAACAAAGGCTTCCATTGGGCCACCCGTTGGTAATCTTCTTCCGAACAAGTAAAAGAAAAGCCGCGGGGACTAAAACCACCGGCGTCGCTTTCGAGAGCAAAGATGTGATTTTCATTTTTACGATTCACTTCATCCCTATATTTTAAAGCTCCTTTGATTCCGTTTTCTTCGTTCATAAACAACACTACGCGAATGGTGTGCTTGGGCTGATAATTTAAATCTTTAAAAATCCGCAATACTTCCATGGCTTGTACACAACCGGCTCCATCGTCATGAGCTCCTTGACCTACATCCCAGGAATCCAGATGACCGCCTACCACAATATATCGATCGGGATAGACCGAACCTTTGATTTCAGCAATAACGTTGTGTGACAACACATCCGGCATCATATAACTGGTTTGATTGAAATAAAATTTGAGTTGGGGTTGTAATTTGAGCATACTACTCAGCATATCGGCTCCCTTGGTGCTAATAGCTGCCGCCGGTATGTATTGATCGTGAGGTAAATCGCCATACGACATCACTCCGGTATGCGGATAATCGTCCAAACTTAATGTTAAGGATCTCACTATCACACCCACAGCTCCATAACGGGCTGCTTCCTTAGCTCCCGAATACCGAAGATGTGAACAACCACCATAAGCGTTAAAAGTTTGTATATGCCGGGGTTCCATCGGCTGGTTATAAAAAACAATTTTACCGGCAATTTTGTCCCTTCCTAATTTTTCTAAATCATCAAAATCTCTCACCTCAACCACCTCGGCCTTTAAACCTCCGATGGGAGTAGAAGTTGAACCTCCTAAGGCTAAAATATTCGTTACGGTGGTATTTCCCGGACTGGTTTCAATATAGGCATATTCTTTAATCCCTCGGATCCATTTAGGAACCATTACTTCTTGAAGCGCCACTTGGTCAAGGTCTAACTTTTGTAATTCTTCAAACGTATAGGCGACCGCCTTTTCGGCACCGACCGAGCCAGACAAACGGTGACCAATTTGCGTAGTCAAGTGTTCCAGCCAACTATAAGATTGCCCGTTTACTAGCGCTTGATCATGAATTTTTCGAAGCATGATCGAATCCTTTTCCAAGGAGGACTGAGCAGTGATTAAAAGAGAAAAAAGTAAACAAAAGTAGGTTAATATAGTTCGCATAATAAGATTTATTCGTTTTCTAATTCTGATTTATAAACAGGAATTTGAGCTTGTAACTCTTTAGGAAGTTCCGGTTCCACTATATCGGTATAGGATTTCATGGTTTCTAGTAATATTTTAGTGACAATCAATCGAGCGGTAGCTTTGTCGTTGGCAGGTATATTATACCACGGGGCATGGGGCAGTGAAGTTTTATTAAAAATATCTTCATAACACTGCATATATTGATCCCACAATTTTCTTTCTTTTAAATCTCCGGGAGAAAATTTCCAATTTTTATCTTTCTTTTCCAAACGACGAAGCAATCTGTATTTCTGTTCTTCTTTAGTGATATTGAGAAAGAATTTAAAAATGATGACCCCATTTTGATGGATGTGTTTTTCGAAATTATTAATTTGCGTAAAGCGCATATTCCAAAACTCTTCATCGGCCTCCTCCGGGGATTTTAAAAACGGATTATTTTCATTCATCAAATACGATGGATGTACTCGAGTTACCAGTACATTTTCGTAATGGGTTCGATTAAAGACTGCGTATTTTCCCCGTTCCGGTAGAGCTTCGTAATGTCTCCATAGGTAATCGTGCTTGAGTTCCTTAGAAGAGGGTGTTTTAAAACTGTAATTCACCACCCCGCGTACATTAAAATCTTTAAAAACCTCCCGGATCAAGCTATCTTTACCGGCAGTATCCATGGCTTGAAAACATACCAACACACCGTATTTTCCGTGGGCATACAAGGTATTTTGGAGTTCACCTAAGGCTTTTCGGGTTTGTTTAAGTTCTTTTTTTATTTCTTTTTCAGTAGCCTCTAGTGGAAAATCAGTGGGTAAGTCGTTGATAGATACTTGCGTGGTAATTTTAAAATCGTCGATTGAAAGGTCTTTTATAGATTTCATAAGGGTTTACGATTAAAGAGTTTGGAACCTGTAAAATTTAAGGCAACCATTTTTTGTCAAAATTGGGTTTTCTCTTTTCTAAGAACGCATCTCGACCTTCTTGGGCTTCTTCGGTCATATAGGCCAAACGGGTGGCTTCCCCTGCAAAAACTTGTTGGCCGACCATACCGTCGTCAGTCAGGTTCATGGCAAATTTTAGCATTTTGATAGAAGTAGGGGATTTTGCAAGGATTTCTTGAGCCCATTCATAAGCTGTATTCTCCAACTGATCATGAGGAATTACCGCGTTAACCATCCCCATGTCAAAAGCTTCTTGAGCGGAATAATTTCTACCTAAAAAAAAGATTTCGCGGGCTTTTTTTTGTCCCACCATTTTAGCTAAATAAGCCGAACCATAGCCTCCATCAAAACTTGTTACATCGGCATCGGTTTGTTTAAAAATGGCGTGTTCTCGACTGGCTAATGTTAGATCACACACCACGTGCAAGCTATGACCCCCACCCACAGCCCATCCCGGAACTACAGCAATTACCGCCTTAGGCATAAACCGAATTAACCGCTGCACATCCAATATGTTTAACCGATGGTAGCCATCGTCCCCTACATATCCTTGGTGGCCGCGAGCCCGTTGGTCGCCCCCACTACAAAAACTCCAAACACCATCTTTGGGAGAAGGTCCTTCGGCAGATAAAAGGACTACCCCGATACTCAAGTCTTCTTGTGCATCTCTAAAGGCATCCAATAGTTCGGAGGTGGTTTTGGGTCGGAAAGCATTGCGTACCTCAGGTCGATTAAAGGCGATACGAGCTACCCCGTTGCACTTCTTATAGGTAATATCTTCGTAAACTTTTGCAACTGTCCAATTGATCATATTGAAATTCTTTTTTACGGTAAAAATAGATTTTTTAAACCTAAATTCCACATAGTCTCGATAAAAAAGCAGCCTGAATGCGAGAAAACAGTCGTTTTAGAGCGAATATCTACTAGGCATACAGTTACCATTTTAAAAACTGTTCCCTCTTAGTGAAGATAGGCTCTATTGCTGATTATTTTTTACAAAAAAAAGGGTTTCCAAAAATTTGGAAACCCTTGATGGTGTATATACAAAAAAATTACTTTTTGATAATTTGTTTTACCAACGAAGAATTTTCAGTAGTCAATTTTATAAAATAAACTCCTGCAGCCAGATTTTCGACAGTAATGGTTTGTTCTGACATGTTTTCAGAGAAATTAATTTCGTCTAAAACTTTACCATTCACATCAATAATCGTTGCAGAAATAATAGTTTCATTAGATTGATTGCTGATAGTTAATCTATCGGACGTTGGATTAGGGAACACACTAATGTGTTGTGCCCACTCATGATCTTCTACATTAACCACTTGCGTAACAATTACATCAAAAGAACAAATAACTTGTTGGCTAGTAGAAGTGGTAACCGTGATGGTTACTGGATGCGTTCCGACGGATAGTTCAGTCCCCGCAACTGGGTTTTGTACTACGGTATAAGTAAGTATATCACATTCTGAATTGATCGTAACCAAACTGCTAGATACAAAGTCTGGCAGTGTATAGGTTTGGCCTTCTGAAACAATTTCTTCGATATCTTCTGTAGGACACTCAACTGAGAATAAATGAGGAGGCATATCAAAAGCCTGAGTACCATCGTTTTTAGAGTTACTAGACCCTTGGTTTGCGCTATACCCCAATCCTCTTCTGGCAAATGCATGCCAGATTAAACATTCGTTGTCTCCACTATACATGGCCACATCGGCATCCAGAATAGCATCTCTTCCATCGACAAAACCAGGTGAACAGGGTTGTAATTTCAAACCTTCAGTCACTAAAGCAAGTGCCATATTATTACCACCTGTACCTTCGTAAAAATCGGTATCAAAACCATATTCATCTACCAATAACCAAGTCATATCCCAAAGCATAACTGCCCAGACACTTCCTACGCCGTGAGGTGCCCATTCTGATTTAATATGGTCGTATGTATGGGGATTTACCGACATATTGGTGGAGTAAGGATGGGTACGAATACCGGGACCTCCAGGTCCTTCACCAAATAAAAACGTACCAATTCCTCGAGCATCGGTGCCCTCATCACCGGTACGCATAGTTAACATCAAACCGAAGTAGTCACTCCATCCTTCACCCATTTGTTCATCATTCCACAAACAGTTTACTGAAGATCCGGTAAGTCGATTAGAAATTCCATGGCCGTATTCGTGCATCACCACTAAGTTGTCAAAATTTCCATCGCGAGAACCACATACATACATATACATATTGGGTGAACTTCCATCTTCCGGGGTCGCGAAAAAGGCATTACACATTTGACCCGACTGCGCTTCTGCTAATACGGGATCATTTGCGAAACCACCTTTCCCATAATTATTCACTTGGAAATTTCCACTGGCTTCATCAAAACCATACATATAGAAAACGTCGTGTATAACATTATTCCAGTAATAGAGGTTCGTAATTGCTGCAGCTTCAGATTGGTCGCCATTAGAATAAACCGGATTGAAGGGGAAGTGAAATATTAAACTAGAACCTCCATCAGGTCTATAACCATAATTATCACCTGCTTCATAAGCATTGACATTATTACCTCGGGTGTCGGTAAATTCGGCACCAGCCACACCATTGGTATCGTGCCATCCATAAGGAGAAGCTACCGGATGAGGTACATTAGTTACAATAGTCCGATCTCCGTACAAAGGACTTTCTAATGGCATAGCGAATACTTGATAGCTACCTGTTAAAAGAGCTGATGAAGCCGCTACTGTTTCTGAGGTATAATAGTTGGCATCACAATTTTCCTCAAAGGCGACCGTGTTTTCTGCGTGATGATGAGCACCTTCCGGATGATCAAAATTACAAGAGGTAATCCAATTTCCTTTGTCTAAAAGAGCTCCGGTAGCAGCATTAACTCGCACACTGTACCATTCGGTTTTATTGATGGCTTGGATGGATAGATCCCATGCTAAAACCACTTGATCATTAGTAGTTCGGTAATACATCAGTTGTACCGGAATGGGACTTAATGAGATCCCACCGTCACTCAGTATTGTTTTGCGGTCAGGAGATACTGCCTGAGAAATGACACTTAGATTTTCTGTAAGTGCATAGCCCAAATGAGAAGCAACTTGAGTCACCGCCTGAACGGGTGAAATAATAGACTCAGAAGTTTGAACCTTATCACTGATATTTTCAATAAAATTGATATTAGAAGCTAATAAAGTACCGTCTTTCATAATATGAATACTTGACTCGGTACCATACACTTGTAAATCATTTACTGATTGGCGTAAATACATGTGGTGTACATCACTGATGCTACTCACATGATGTTTAACTACCTGATGCATTGCAATTTCTTCTTCAGAAAAATTCTTTTGTGAAAGTAATGTTTGTAAATAATTCAGGGATTTTTCCTTCGGATCACTCTGAGCATAGATCATCAAACAGGCAAAAAAGGCCAGTTGAAAGGTAAAAAGTTTTTTCATAGGAATTTAGTTGTTTGAATTTATTTTAAATTAAAAGTAAAACTATTTTTGAGAAAAAAAAAAAAAGGAGGCAAAAGGCCCCCTTTTTTTTTAAAATCATCAGATTATTTTTTGATTACTCTTTTAACGAGTTGTTGATTTTCACTGAATATTTTTACAAAATATACACCGGCAGCATACTGTTCAAAGGAGACTTTATAATTTTGGGTAGACTCATCAAAGAGCATGGTATCTATGATTCTTCCATTGACATCAGTGATCACTACTTGTAAAATCGGTTGTCCCGAATTATTCAATATAGTGACTTGATTGTCAGTAGGATTCGGGTATAACATAACCGTTTGATTATTAAATGGATAATCTATATTAGAGAGTGTTTCCTCAACGGTCACTTCAAAACTACAGCTACTTGTATTACCGTACTCGTCCGTAGCAGTAAGCTCAACGGTATGTGTTCCAACGGCTAGCTCTGTTCCTGGTGCCGGATCTTGGGTTAAATCAGTCACAGGCTCTGTACAAGCATCATCTGCAGTAGCTTGCGCGGTGTCCCAATAGTCAGGTAAACTATAGGTACCTCCCGGAACAACTGCTACGGTGTAATCATCGGGACAATTAATTTCTGGAGAAGTTTCATCAACGACCGTCACTACAACCGTTATAGCAGTTGAGTTACCGGAAGTATCAAATACTTCAAAATTCACATTATTGGGTCCGATATTATTACAAGTAAAGCTACTCGGGAATATACTGATAGAAGCAATATTACAATTGTCAGTAGTTCCTGCATCCAGTTGAGCGGGTGTGATATTTACCGTTCCATTGGGCCCTAATACGACTGTAATATCCTGAGCGACGGCATCGGGAGGCATCACATCAGCTACATTCACTTGAGCGGTAGCAGAAGCAGTATGCCCGTTAACATCGGTTACGGTCAGAGTAACCGTATGAGGGCCTATTTGATTACAGGTAAAGCTATCTGGAGACACACTCATAGAAGCAATCTCACAGTTATCCCAAGAACCGTTATCGATATCTTCTGCGGTAATAGTTACTTGCCCATTAACATCTAATGGAGCCATAATATTTTGAGTAATTACTACCGGTGGGCTATTGTCTTCAACAGTTACTTCAAAAGAGGTGCTGGCTGAATTTCCGGCTTCATCCGTCACTGTAAGGGTAACCGTTGTGGGTCCTGCCACAGCAGTACCAGGTGCAGGACTCTGGGTGACGCTGGGGTTGGGATCACAGTTATCTTGAACAACTGCAATTGATGTAAAATCAGGTAAAACCCCTTCACAGTTGGTATTGGCATCAATCACTACGTCGCTCATAGCGTCGATTTCAGGATTGGTAACATCGACTATGGTGACATCAAAACTACAAGTAAGTACATTACCCGATCCATCAGAAATTTCAAAAACATTGGTGGTAGTCCCAACCGGGAAAGCTCCTCCGGAGGGGATTCCGCTCACTAAAGTTACCAAAGGTTCGGTATAAGCAACTCCGGTTACTGACACATTATCCAACCACACACCCGAAGCACCCACTTGATCGTCGGTACCCAATCTCCAACGGAATATAACTTCCAAACCTACCAAAGCAGGATTTAAATCTACTTCCACATGTTTGAATCCACCTGAATTCCCGGTCCAAGCTGCTCTATTCTCTAGTGGGTTAGAACAACAGTCACTAATAACCCCATTATACCCCCCACTATTAAATACACCTCCACCTAATAATATATCTTGCCAAGTGATACCTCCATCCGAACTATATTCTAACACCATACCATCATAAACATTTTCAGTAATATGGAATAAATCAAATTTTAGTTTCGCATAAGCACTTCCTATTAAATAGGTAGGTGATACTAAAGAAGAAAGATTTACATAATTCGGGTTATTAGCAAAAGCTGAATTAGGTGATGAACTGGACATAGTAGATGTAGTTACCCAATTAATACCTGTGTTAACCTCTTGTGTCATGGTCCAACCACCAGGTAAAGTTGGCGCTGTAACCAAGTCAAAATTTTCAAACTCACTTCCGGTACAACCAGAAACAGCTTGAGGATTTGTATAATTAACAATTAAATCACAGTTAGTGGGGTCTGCATCCATAATGATATCCGTGGGACAATAAGTCATTTCCATGCCAGGTCGCACTTCGATAGTATCAGAGGCCTCATTAATACTAAAGCATTCATTGGCTGGAAGAGTATAAGTAATAGTATGCACTCCAATACCAGCAACATTAGGATTAAAAGTATAAGTAAGTCCGTTTCCATTATCGGTTACACCGGGACCGCTATAAACTCCTCCTGTAGGTGTACCACCTCCCAATCCGGTTTGAATACCGGCACTGTCACAAATTTCACCAAAGGCTTCCATTTCAGCAGCCGAAGCTGGAGTATCAAAAGCCTCGGTACCATCCGAACGGCTATTGCTAGAACCTTGAATAGCACTTAAACCCAATCCTCTTTTCGCGAAAGCTTCCCAAATTATACACACATTGGCTCCCCCATAAAGGTTTTCGTCTGCGAGTAAGATAGCATCTCTACCATCAACAAAACCTGGATTACAGGGTTGTAGGCGTAGTCCTTCAGTGACTAAGGCTAAAGCAATGTTGTTTCCACCGGTGCCTGAGTAAATATCTGGATCAAAACCGTAGGCATCTATCAAACCCCAAGTCATTTCCCAAAGCATAGCTGCCCATACACTTCCCACTCCGTGAGGAACTGATTCTACTTTTATGTCGTCGTATGTATGAGGATTAATAGACATATCTGTACTATACGGATAGGTACGAATACCCCCTCCGCCGATGTCCTCTCCAAAAAGGTAGGTTCCTACCCCTCGTGAATCAGTACCTTCGTCGCCGGGTTGCATGGTAAACATCAAACCATACCAGTCGCTCCATCCTTCTCCCATTTGTTCTTGATTATTTAAACATCCAGAGGTTCCAGGACCTCCGGTCATTCTGTTAGAAATACCATGACCGTATTCATGAATAATTACTAAATTATCAAAGTCACCATCTCGATTTCCACAAACGTACATTTGCATTCTTGGTTGATTACCATCAACCGGAGTGGCAAAATTGGCATTACACGTACCGCTACCATCTTGGGCTTCAGCACGCACAAAATCATTACCCAAACCTCCATTACCATAATTATTAGCTTGGAAATTACCACTTACTTCATCAAAACCGTACATATATGTGATGTCGTGAATGATGTTACTCCAATAAAACAAATTGGTTATAGCCGCAGCTTGGGAAGGATCTCCACTGGAATAAATCGGATTGAAAGGATAATCAAAAACCAAAGAAGGACCGCCATCGGGCTGAAATCCAGGAGTATTGTTATTGTCTGTATCCTCATAAGCATTAACGTTATTTCCACGGGTAACAGTATATTCGGGACCAATAACTCCATTGGTATCATGCCATCCATAGGGTGATGCTGTCGTATTCACTGCTGTAGCACCATTGACAAGAGTTCTAGCTCCGAATAACGGACTCTCCAAAGGCAATTCAATGACTCGGTAGGATCCGGTTAATAAAGCTGCGTAATCATCTAAGGGTGCTTCCACTGATGTTTCTATACATTCTGCTTCTATATAATGGTTTGTATCCAAAATAGCTTCTTCTTCGTCATGAGAATGGGTATGAGAGAAATTACAACTATTTACCCAGTTAATTTTATTCACAATTTCACCGGTGGTTGCATCCACCTGTACATTGTACCATTCTAACTTTCCGGTGTGTTCTATAGATAGATCCCAAACCAGAATTAAGTTTCCTTCTTCGTTAAGAAAATACATCAGTCGTGCGGGAATTTCACTCAATGAAATGCCACCAGTACTTATAACAGATTTTTTATCAACGGTATTTTCTTGTGATAACAAATGCAAGGATCCTGTCATTTGGTAACCTAATTGGGATGCTGCTGCTTGCACAGCATCAACCGCCGTCAAAGTAGGTGCATTAGAACCCAGTCTTCTTTTTTCCAAACTGTTTTCAAAGCGAGAATGTGCCACCAACAAAGACCCGTCATTCTTAATGTGTATGGCAGACTCAGTTCCCATAATTTCATAACCTTCAAAAACTTGCCGTAGATAGACGTGTTGAGCTCCAGTCAATCGATTAATATAATTGTCGGTGATGGCATAGTCTGATAAATCTTTTTCACTTAAATTTTTTTCTATCTGAGCTGATTGCAATGATCTTTTAATGAAATCGGCAGCTGGCGCCTGAACATTAACTTGACCATAATTTAAAAAACTCATCAATAAGAAGAATAGAAAAAGAATGCTTTTAGTAGATTTTTTTCTCATGAGTAATTTTTTTGGTTGATGTTATTTTTTGCGAAGTTAACTAAACAAAAAAAAATAGTTGATAAAATTCTTGTTTTTTTAGTACAAATACTAATATATAAAATGATTATAAACTTTTTGGTAAAAATAAACTGCTAATAAATTAAAAGAGGTCTTACGTGGTAAGACCTCTTTTTAACATTTTTATCTCCGGATAATTTGTTTCATAATACTATAGTTTCCACTATAAATTCTCATAAAATAAACTCCAGAGGCGTATTCATTTAGTGAAATATGTTGTTCTCGAATATAGGAATCAAGTTTGATTTCCTTGACAACTTTTCCTTGAACATCAGTTATCAAAATATAATCCAATACCCAATTGGTTTTGTTTAAAAGTATTAAATCACCTCGTGTAGGATTGGGATAAACTACGATTCCCATATCGTTAAAGGGCATATCCTCTACTTCCATGACGGCACGTACTTCTAATTCAAAACTACAAGTAGCTATATTCCCAGAATCATCAGTAACTTCAATTTCAATGGTATGAGTTCCTACTGGTAATTCCGTTCCCGGTAATGGTGTTTGTACCACGTTGGTAATTGGATTTGTACAATTATCAGTGGCTGTTACTATTTCCTCCACCCAGTAATTTGGCAAGGTATAAGTAGTACCAGTGGGTACTTCTACCTCTAAATCCATCGGGCATTCTAATACCGGAGCGTCGACATCTTCTACAGTTACTATTACTTGTACTGTAGATGAATTTCCTATAATATCAAATACCGTTAAAGTGACAGTATTATCACCGATACTAGAACAATTAAAACTATTTGGGAACACGGTCATAGAGGAAATTCCACAGTTATCCCATGAACCATTATCTACATCTTGGGGTAGAATAGTGGCTATCCCATCTTCATTCAATGGTATGGTAATATTTTGACCGATTGCTTCAGGTGCCAGTGCATCTACCACAGTCACCGTTGCTTGAGCAGTAGCGGAATTACCCGATCCGTCATACACGGTTAATGTCACTGTATGGGTTCCAATGTCGGAACAATCAAAGGTGTCCGGGCTAACGCTCATACTGCTGATACCGCAGTTGTCGCTACTTCCGTTGTTGATGTCATCTGCTGTGATTACTGCTTGACCCAAGGCGTCTAAATACACCGT
>CAZQQU010000017.1:0-29747 GCA_964595625.1 uncultured Flavobacteriaceae bacterium
TTAGATAGTGATTCTGACGGGATCACCGAGGGATTCCGAAGGAAGACCGAAGGTACTCCCCGAAGAGAAATACGAATCTTCCAAGCGGAACTTGGTGAGGATCACCGGAGAAATTCCCCAAGGAAGTCCGAAGGTACTCCCAGCAGTGAAATACGGTTCTTCCAAGCGGAGCTTGGTAGGGATCAGCGAAGGAATTCCCCAAGAAGTCCGGAGGTAATCCCCGAAGAGAAATACGAATCTTCCAAGCAGAACTTGGTAAGGATCACCGAGGGATTCCGAAGGAAGACCGAAGGTAATCCCCGAAGTGAAAAACAAATTTAGCCTGGTATTCAATCAGTTAAAAAAAGCGCTTACCTACTGACAGTCTACGTCAATTACTAATTTGACACTTCGATAATCTTTGATCGCTTTAAAAGCTTTTTCGGCTTTACGGATATTTTTCTTGGAAACCGTTAACGAATGCTGTTGGGGAATTTTTATTAAAATATGAGTCAGATACTCATTGCGTATTCTTCCTACAGGCGGTTGTTCGGGACCCAATACATGAGACCCAAATACCTGCTTTAAGGTTTCGGCCAGCCACTGAGCTGCCTGGGTCATTTTGATTAATTTTCGGTCTTTGACCGTCAATTTTATCAATCGGTAAAAAGGAGGATAATGAAATTTTTGACGCTCCGAAAGTTGCTTTTGGTACATCCCTTCATAATCATAGTGGGCTACTTGTTGTAAAACCGGATGCTCCGGATAATACGACTGAATCAGAACCTGCCCTTGTACATCGGTTCGCCCGGCCCTACCTGCCACTTGCATTAGCAATTGAAAACACCGCTCATGCGCTCTAAAATCGGGAAAATTCAATAATTGATCGGCCTGAATAACTCCTACCACGGTAACTTTTCTAAAATCCAATCCCTTGGCTACCATTTGAGTACCAATTAACACGTCGATTTCTCCTTCCTCAAAACGGGTAATGAGTTGAGAATAAGCATTTTTGGAGCGGGTGGTATCTTGGTCCATCCGACCGGACTGTATTTCCGGAAATAATTTTTTAACTTCCTCTTCAATTTGTTCCGTGCCCAATCCCACAGTATCTAATAAATGACTCCCACACGCCATACAACTCTGTTGCATAGCCATATGATACCCACAATAATGGCACCGTAGCTGCTGATTGTATTGATGGTACGTCAGCGTAACATCACAATGCGGACATGAGGGTGAATGTCCACAGGTACGGCAGGCAATGGTGGGCGAATAACCACGACGATTTTGAAACAAAATTGCTTGATTTCCCGCTAAAAATGCGGCCGATAATGCGGCCACCAATTCCTGAGAAAAATTCCCCTGCATCTTTTTTTTAAAATGACTTTCCTTCAGGTTCACAAATTGAATAACGGGTAATTGTACCTGCCCATAGCGTTCGGTGAGTTGGGCGAATCCGTATTTACCTATTTGGGCATTGTAATACGTTTCGATAGCCGGGGTAGCCGAACCCAACAGTACTTGGGCACCAAATAATTTTGCTAAAACAATAGCTGCATCGCGCGCATGATATCGAGGTGCCGGACTAAATTGCTTATAAGAGGGTTCGTGTTCTTCATCAACAATTATTAAACCCAACTTCTGAAACGGTAAAAAAACTGCGGAACGTGCACCAATGACCAATTGACCTTGGGGTTTGTTTTCCAACACTTGGTACCAAGTTTCGATGCGCTCTTGAATTGAAAAACGGGAGTGATAGACAGACATTTTATCACCAAATACAGTTGACAACCTGTCGATTAGCTGGGTAGTTAAAGCGATTTCGGGTAACATATACAGTACTTGTTTCCCTTCTTCCAAGGTCTTTTCTATCAGTTGGCTATATACCTCGGTTTTTCCACCCGAAGTTACGCCGTGTAAGAGGACTACGTCTTTTTGTAAGAACTCATTTTCAATCTGTTCCCGAGCTTGTTGCTGGTGACGACTGAGTTTCTTAGTCGTTGCTTCTACCACATTTTTAAACGAAATCCGGTCTTCGCGAATGGTATATTCTTCGAAAATTTCTTTTTCGATCAATGCCTTAATAACCGCGGAAGACAGTCCATATTGCTTTTGAAAATCCCTCGTTTTAATCGATTTTGGAGTTTGCGATTGCATACTAAAAAATGCCATCACGGCTTCTTTTTGACGGGGTGATCGTTGAAGTGTTTCCAGTAAATCTTTCAGGTTTTCACCGGAGCTATACCTCGCATGGATTCGTAAAAAAGGGGTGAGTTTGGGTTTATAAACCTCCCGGGCTTCTTCTTTGGAATATACAAGATTTTTGGCTACGAGACTGTGAATGAGCGGGAGCACACGGTATTTATCCAACATTTTTTGAATGTCCTCAATCCGTAAAAAGGCTTGTAGTTGCAGGGCTTCTACTACTAATAATTCTTCATCACTCAGCTGCGATTCTTCCCAAGAGGCCTCTGTATTTAGCATCACCAGTGTTTCGCTTTCGAGGAGAAACTGACGGGACAAAGCCGCACGCATCACTTCGCCTAAAGTACACATATAATAATCCGCTATCCACTTCCAAAACTGCAAATGTTGTTCATTCACAATGGGTTCTTCGTCCAAGATTTGCTCAATATCTTTGGCTTCATAAACCCCGGGCTTTTGTTGGTGAATACGATCGACTAAAGCGGTATATATTTTAGATTTACCAAAACTCACCAAAACGCGCATTCCGGGTTGTAAAAACCGTGCTTCGTCACTATTGATACGATAGGTAAACACAGACTGAACAGGTATCGGAAGGATAACATCTACAAAATACTCCATACCAGATTAGTTTGATCGATTGTTTTTGCGCAGGGTATTTATGGTTACATTTAATTCAAATCCTAAAAGCAGTAAATTGGAGTTAATCCAAATGTAGGACATCATGATCAAAATGGCACCAATCGAGCCGTAAAGTTCGTTGTAATTGGAAAAATTATTGATATACAAACCAAATAAAAAGGTAGTAATAATATACAGCCCCGTTGTAATGGTTGCTCCTAACGAGAAAAAAGAGTAGGATTTACTTTCTTTGGTTCCAAAATAATACAACAACGCAATACTCACATAAATCACCAGAGCAAATAGGAAGTACCTCAAGATCACAATCAAATTAATAGACTGCAAACTTTCAGCATTTTCATGCAAAATAATTATAAAGTATTGACCGATTAAAAATGCGATAACTACAAAAAACAAAATAAACACCAAAAACACCGAGATTAATACCGACATCAAATACTGCCGGATAAATCCCCGTCGCTGAGTGAGATAGTACGAATTATTAAAACTGCTAAAAATAGCGTTGACTCCATTGGACATCAAAAAAATCGCTAAAATAAGCGTAAACGATAAGAGATTTCCACGCGGATTATTGGTAATATCGATGATGATGGGAACAAAGACATCGGCGGTTTGAGGCGGAAGAAATTCGTTGATAAAAAGTAGAAATTCGGTTTGAAAATTACGAATTTTTATAAAAGGTAATAAATTGAGTACAAACAAAATAAAAGGAAAAATAGCCATAAAAAAACTAAAGGCTATAGCGCTTGCGCGAAAGCTAAACGCACCTCTCCCCAAGCCAATGATGTAGGTTTTAAGTAATTCGTACAAAGAGAGTCCATTTAAACCGGGAAGCTTGATACGTTGAGAAATTCGAATCAACGCCCCCAGTACCGGTATTTTTTGTAAGGATTCTTCTTGGGTTTCACTCATACAACCTAGGTATTATGTACGGCTTTTAAACTTAAATCCATATTATTAACAGAATGGGTAATGGCACCCGACGAGATATAATCTACCCCACATTCGGCATAGGCTCGTAAGTTGTCTAAAGTAATTCCTCCAGAGGATTCTGTCAGGCACTTACCGCCAATCATAGTTACCGCTTTGCGGGTATCTTCAAAATTGAAATTATCCAACAAGATGCGATACACCCCTTCGGTTTTTAAAATTTCGGCTACTTCCTCCAAATTGCGAGCTTCGACGATAATTTTTAAATCCAATTTGTGATCGTTTAAATACTTTTTAGTTTCTTCTACAGCCTTGGTGATACTTCCTACAAAATCAATATGATTGTCTTTGAGCATAATCATATCATACAATCCAAAACGATGATTTTCACCACCACCAATATTAACCGCCCATTTTTCTAATAAGCGAATACCTGGTGTGGTCTTCCGGGTATCTAAAATTTTGGTATTGGTACCAACCAGTTCTTTAACATACAACGAGGTTTTGGTAGCAATGGCACTCATACGTTGCATGGCATTCAACACCAAGCGCTCGGCTTTTAAAATCGATTGAGAATGACCCGATACATAAAAAACTATATCTCCGTATTTCACCGGATCGCCGTCCTTTTTAACCACATCAAATTCTAAAGTAGAATCTACAAATTCAAATACGTGTCGGGCAAACTCTACCCCGGCTATAATTCCTTGATCTTTGACTAATAATTTGGCCTCGCCTAAAGCATCATAAGGCACACAGGCTAAGGAACTATGATCACCATCACCTACATCTTCACGTATCGCATTGGCGATTATCAAACTGATTTCTTTGTTGAAGGATTTGTGAGCTAACATCAGAACAAATTTTTAGGGGTGCAAATCAAATTAAATATAAAACGATTTGGTAAAGATACACTATATAAAATAAGAAAAATAGTAGTTGTATTATAAAAAACTAACCAACAATAGCTAATTTTGATATTTAAAACTGCTATTTAAACGTGCACCTCTTTCGATGAAAATAAAATTAATTGCTGTAGGAAAAACAGACAACCCGTATTTAGAACAATGTATTACCCCTTATATCAAGCGACTTGCCCATTATACTTCCTTCGAGTGGATTGGTTTACCCGATATAAAAAATAGTAAGTCCTTATCCCGCGAACAACAAAAACAAAAGGAAGGAGAGTTGCTCCAAAAATACCTGGGAGCCAACGACTACTTGATTCTGCTAGACGAAAAAGGATCTACGTATAGCTCCGAAGGTTTTGCTGAATTTATTCAAAAAAAACAAATCCAAGGTATTAAAAATCTGTGTTTTGTAATCGGAGGACCCTATGGATTTAGCGATGAAATGTACCAATTATCCAATGGCTTATTGTCTTTGTCATCCATGACTTTTTCTCATCAAATGGTGCGTTTATTTTTTGTAGAACAATTGTATCGGGCTTTTACCATTCTCAAAAACGAACCCTACCACCACCGCTAAAACAGGCGGTTATTCCAGAATTTCATACATCAATTCTTTGAGTAATTCCCCTTGCGGAATTTGTGTAGCCCCCAAGCCTTTGCTTTTGAGATCAATCTCCCGAAGTTTATCAATAATAGCCGTTAATTTTTTGGGGGGATAGTGCCTAGCAGCAGTTTGGTATTGCTTCATAAAATAGGGGCTGACGCCTAGTTGGGAGGGCGCTTTGGACTTATCCGGCATGGCATGGTATTTCAATACCTTTTGAAAAAAACTAAACAACAAAGCCGTGGTCATCACAATTGGATTGTCTTTAGGATTGTTTGCAAAATAATTAATAATGCGAAATACCTTCTTCACTTCTTTGGCCGCCAAGGCATCTTGCAATTCAAAATTATTGTAATCCTTACTGATGCCAATATTTTTTTCGATAATATCGGGGGTAATAGACTCACTGGGAGGGACTATTTGCATTAATTTTTCGAGTTCTTTGTAGATTCTACTCAAATCATTTCCTAAAAATTCGACCAACATCAACGAAGCTTTGGGCTCGATTTTATAGTTGTGGTCCCGCAAAATAGTTTCTATCCAAGACGCAATTTGATTTTCGTACAAGGTTTTGGTTTCTAACACCTCCCCCACCGACTTTATGGATTTATAGAGTTTTTTTCGTTTGTCGAAGGACTTATATTTATAACAAAGTACCAATACGGTGGTTGGGGTGGGTTGTGCTACATACGGCTCTAAGTGATCAATTTCACGAGCCAATTCTTGGGCTTCTTTTACGATAATGACCTGTCTTTCGGCCATCATCGGGTAGCGTTTGGCATGATTGATAATGTCCTCGGCTGTGACATCTCGTCCGTAAAGTATTAACTGGTTAAACGATTTTTCTTCCTCGGCCAAAACATTTTTTTCGATAAAAGAAGAAACATAATCTATATAAAACGGTTCTTCGCCCGTTAATAAATAGAGGGGTTTTATATGCTTGTTCTGGATGTCATGCAGAATACGCTGTACTTCTTTCATTAAAAAAAAATTAGCATTTTTGTGGTATGCAACCACTGAATTTTCCAAACTATTCGTTTCGCTTCAAAAGTACAGAAAATAAAACACTCATTTTTGATTCGCTTCGTAAAAAATTTGTGCCTTTAACCCGTGAAGAATGGGTTCGTCAACATACTGTACAATTTTTGTTACAACAAAAAAAATATCCCAAAAACTATATAAATGTAGAAAAAAGCTTTCAAATAGGCGGCCTGACCAAGCGATATGATTTGGTGGTTTACAAACCCGACCTGTCGATTTGGCTTTTAGTAGAATGCAAAGCACCGGAAGTAAACATCACCCAAACCGTTTTCGACCAAACAGCACGCTACAACCTACACCTTCAAGCCGAATTTTTAATGCTTACCAACGGGTTAAACCATTATTATTGTCAAATAGATTATCACCAACAACAGTATCACTTTCTACCTGAGCTGCCCGATTTCCCCCTTCCGTAACGACCTAGTCCAACGCCTGTGTTTTGGAGTTTAGCGGTTCTTATTTTCTATTTTAAAAATAAACCCAGTACAGCTAAAGTTTTGACTTCAAATACCGATAAGTTTTTATATTTTTGCAACAAGACCACCTTTTTCATTTATGGCTACTAAAAAAGCTAACAATAAAACCCAATCCAAAAACACAAAACCCCTGATTACGAAACAACATCAGCTGATTTTCGGGTTGTTTTTATTTATTACCGGTATCGCATTGACCATTGCTTTTTTCTCCTATTTGTTATACTGGCAGGTGGATCAAAGTACATTGGGAGAATTGGCCAATCGGGATGTAGAAAGTAAAAATCTACTGAGTAAACTCGGCAACTGGCTCAGTCACCTTTTTGTGTACCAAGGATTTGGAATCGGTAGTTTTATCATCAGTATTTTACTGGGTATGACGGGGTTAACCTTGATCTTTAACACGTCTCGCAAAATCTTAGTCAACCGTTGGTTCTGGGGTCTTTTAGGGATGATTTGGTTGGCAGTTACTTTAGGCTTTCTCAGTAACAAGATATACGGTGGCACAGTTGGTTACGAGATCAATGAATTACTGCAAGACTACTTGGGCAAACTCGGCGTGATTCTGTTGTTAAGTTTTTTACTTTTGGCTTATTTGATTTTCCGATTTAAACTTACTCCGGAAGGAATTTCGACTTTTATACACCAACGAAAAGAACGGCTGAAGCGGGATTTTAAAAAGGATCTAGAAGACGAAATCAACGAAGTACCTACCGATCAAATTACTACCGAAGAGAGTGACATTCCGGTAACTCTACATACCGAGGAACCTGAAATAGAAAGTATTACTCTTCCGGTTACAAACACGTCTACCAACGAGAAAAAAGCTACCATCACCATCAGCAATCCCGATACGGAAGACCTGGATCTTACGGTAGAAACATTTGAAGAAGAGGAAGAAGTAGATACGCTGAGTGCGAAATTGGTAAAGGACTTTGGCGAGTTTGATCCCAAACTCGAACTGAGTAATTTTAAATTTCCTACTCTCGAACTACTGAAAGACTACAATACCGGCGGTGGTATAACCATCGACCAAGAGGAATTGGAAGAAAACAAAAACACCATTGTAGAAACCCTTCGCAATTACAAGATTGAAATCAGTCAAATCAAAGCCACTGTCGGCCCAACGGTTACACTCTATGAAATTATTCCTGAAGCCGGTATTCGAATTTCCAAAATTAAAAACCTAGAAGACGATATAGCACTATCGTTATCTGCCTTAGGAATCCGGATTATTGCACCTATACCCGGTAAAGGAACCATCGGGATTGAAGTACCAAATAAAAATCCGAAAATAGTTTCGATGCGCTCGGTGATTGCCTCTCCTAAATTTCAAAATGCCGAAATGAATCTACCCGTAGCGCTAGGTAAAACCATCTCCAATGAAACTTTTGTTTTTGACTTGACTAAACTGCCTCACTTGTTGATGGCCGGAGCCACCGGACAAGGAAAATCGGTGGGGCTCAACGCTATATTAGCTTCACTACTTTATAAGAAACACCCCGCTGAAGTGAAATTCGTATTGGTGGATCCTAAAAAAGTGGAATTGACCTTGTTTAACAAAATCGAACGTCACTACTTAGCCAAATTACCGGATAGTGAAGAAGCCATCATTACGGATAATACCAAAGTCATAAATACACTCAATTCGTTGTGTATCGAAATGGATCAACGCTATTCGCTATTACAAGATGCGATGGTTCGAACAATTAGCGAATACAATGTCAAATTTAAAACTCGAAAATTAAATCCCAATAACGGGCACCGCTTTTTACCCTACATTGTATTGGTGGTGGACGAGTTTGCCGATTTAATCATGACCGCCGGTAAAGAAGTAGAAACTCCCATTGCACGCTTAGCACAATTGGCTCGAGCCGTTGGAATCCACTTGATTATCGCTACCCAACGTCCATCAGTCAACGTAATAACCGGTCTTATCAAAGCTAATTTCCCGGCTCGTATTGCTTTTAGAGTAACTTCTAAAATCGACTCCCGAACCATTCTAGACAATGCCGGTGCGGACCAACTAATTGGCCGCGGGGATTTACTCTATGCCGACGGAAATGAAATGATACGGGTACAGTGTGCCTTTATTGACACACCTGAAGTAGAAGCAATTACCAACTATATTGGTTCCCAAAAAGGCTATCCCCAAGCGCACTTACTCCCCGAATATGTGGGTGAAGAGGGTGGCACAAATCTTGATAATAACATCGACGAACGCGATGCCATGTTCCGAGAAGCCGCTGAAGTAATTGTTATCGCTCAGCAAGGATCGGCTTCGTTATTACAGCGAAAATTAAAACTTGGGTATAACCGAGCCGGTCGTATTATCGACCAATTGGAAGCTGCAGGTATCATCGGTCCGTTTGAAGGTAGTAAAGCACGACAAGTATTGATTCCTACGCTAGATGCCTTGCAAAGACATTTGGATGAAGAACAAAATTTATAATTTTTAATCCCATGAAAAAAAACCTATTGTTTATTTCGCTCCTTTTTTTTACCGTGACCCAATTGGTCGCTCAAAATGCGCAACAAGCTAAAAATTTACTTAACGAAGTTTCCAACAAAGTAAAAAGTTACGATAATATACAAATCGAGTTTAGATACACCTTACGAAATACCCAAGAAAACATCCATCAAGAATCCCGGGGAGAAGTGATACTACAAGGTGAAAAATATCTTGTAGAACTGATGGGGGCTACTCAATTATACGACGGTAAAAAACTCTATGTCATCGTGCCCAGTGATGAAGAAATCACCATTTCTACAGTCACGGCTGAAGATGAAGAAAGTATTACTCCTTCGAGTATGCTTCGCTTTTACGAAAAAGGATTTACCTATAAGTGGGATATCGTCCAAAATGTTCAAGGTAGAAATATCCAATATGTCGAATTAAAACCTACCGATAGCAAAAGTCCCATCAAGGATATTTTGCTAGGTATTGATTCACAGACCAAACACATTTACAAATTGATTCAACGTCAAAAAAATGGAACGGAAATTACCATTACCATCCAAACCTTTAAGACCAATCAACCCCTTCCCAAAAATCAATTTATTTTTGATCAAATGCGCTACCCCAATTATTACATAAACAAGCTGGATTAATGATATGCCCTGTGTCTGTAACAAATAGCAAGCCTCTCCGTGAAAATTATTGACAGATACATAGTCGTTACCTATCTCAAAACCTTCGTCAGTGTTTTTATCATACTGATGCTTATTTTTTTATTGCAGACCATCTGGTTGTATATTTCCGAATTAGCGGGTAAAGACTTAGATGCTGGTATTATCATGCGGTTTTTATTGTATATGTCTCCCAAACTAATCCCGCTGGTATTACCACTGACCATTTTAGTTACCTCAATAATGGTTTTCGGGAATTTTGCTGAAAAATACGAATTTGCCGCTATGAAATCGACCGGAATTTCGCTACAGCGAGCAATGCGTGGGGTATTGGTTTTTATCATTTTACTCAGTGGAGTTACCTTTTATTTTGCCAATGACGTGATTCCTTGGTCGGAGTATAAATCAGTAAATTTACGTCGCAATATCGCCCAACTAAAACCCACCATGGCCATTACCGAAGGGCAGTTTAGTGAAATTGGAGATATCAACATAAAAGTGGATAAAAAATCGGGCGACCGCGGTCAATACCTCTCCGACATTATCATTCATAAAAGCAAGCCGCAGGTAGCCGGTAACCATACGGTGATTAAAGCCCGAGAAGGAGAAATTCTCAATCGGGAAAACTCCAACACCCTGTCGTTGGTTCTTATGGATGGAAATTACTACGACGACGTTCATCAGCGAGACCCCCGTAAAAGAAATCGAAGACCCTTTACCAAAAGTTCTTTTGAAAAATATACCATCAATATCGATCTAACCGAATTTAACAACATCGACTTGATGGAAGAGCAAGATTTGGCCAATGAAAAAATGTATCGTATCAACGAATTGCGGTATGAAATTGATTCTATGTCCAAACACTTTTCCTCGGATTTAAAAAACTTTCCACAGACCTCTTACATCCGAAGTGGTATTTCTACGCTCAATGCCGGTTACAAAACCGAAAGCGTCGAAAAAAAATACGACCATTTTATGGATGCTTTTACACCGGGACAAAAAAAACAACTCTATGAATCGGCTTTGAGTAATCTTTACAACACCAATGAGAGTATCAAAGCCAAAGCCAAAGACTATGAAAACCAACTTAAACGCCTCAATAAGTACGAAATTGCTTTGCACGAAAAATACGCCATGGCAGCTGCATGCATCATCTTATTTTTTGTAGGCGCTCCATTGGGCGCTATCATCCGTAAAGGAGGAATGGGATTACCTATGGTAATTGCTATAGTCTTATTTTTGGCCTATCACTTTATTGGGATTTTTGCTAAGAACAGCGCAGAAAATGCCAAGTTAACTCCCTTTATTGGTTCCTGGTTTTCTACCTTTATTATGCTTCCTTTAAGTATTTGGCTTACCTACCGAGCCACCACCGACCAAGGCCTTTTTGATACCGATGAATTTTTCCAAGCTATCGGCAAGTTTTTTAAAAAATTAGGAGGGAAAAAATAACCTATGATTTATGCCTCTGAAGTACCCGAAGGGGAGGCAACTATCAATTGATTGGTTTGAAAAGAAAAGTCAATTTTTTCTGCATCCAACACCTCTTTAAGTTGGTATTTTAAGCGATTTGAAACTTCGCTATGTTCCTCACGATTCGCAAATGCTTTGACAGCCATAAGTACCCCTGAATGTTGATAATCGACCACCTCTACCACCGTAGATTCATTTTTTAAAATGCCGGGGTCGGCTTCTAACAGAGTTAAAATTACCCGCTTACATTTTTCTAAATCATTCTTATAAGTCAAACTAAAATTAATAACAATACGGCGGGTGTTTTTAATCGAACCATTAACCACCGGATTATTTAAAAGAGTGGCATTGGGTAAAACAACTACTTTCCGGTCGTCTGTAACTAGAGTGGTGTACAAAATACTAATGGCTTCTACCCGACCACTATGCCCCATGGCTTCAATCGAATCTCCTACTTTAAAAGGTTTAAACAATATGATCAGTATCCCTCCCGCAAAGTTGGACAAACTCCCCTGCATAGCCATACCTACACCAATAGCTAAGCCACCCAAGACCGCTGCAAAAGAGGTGATATGCAAACCAACTACCCCAATCGAAGTAATAATTACCAAGATTTTAAACAAGACATCTAATAGGGGAATAATAAAATTGCGAATAGTCGGCTCAACATTCCGTTTTTCCATACGGCGGCGGAGAAATCCTTTTAACACATTACCCAGCCAAAACCCAACTATGAGTATTAAAATTGATACCCCAAACCGTATAGCAATCTTAATAATATCTTCTATTATCCATTCCATAAAAAGCAGATTAACAAGCGCAAAGATATTATTATAATCAAAATTTTCCCGGAAATTTTTACAACATATTAACGTTCTGCCTGTATTGCTACTCCCAAATAGTTTGTGTAATTTTGCCCTATATTTTACTATCATGCAACAAACTCAAGAAACTTCCTATAAGTTACATACAATCGCAGAAGCCATCGAAGACATTCGACAAGGTAAAGTAGTCATTGTCGTTGATGATGAAGATCGTGAAAACGAAGGTGACTTTATTGCGGCTGCTGAAAAGGTAACTCCGGAGTTAATAAATTTTATGGCCACTCACGGTCGGGGTTTAATTTGTGCTCCACTGACAGAAGAGCGCTGTAAGGAGTTAGATTTGCCGATGATGGTAGAAAACAACACGGTACTGCACCATACCCAATTTACCGTTTCAGTAGATTTAATAGGTCATGGTTGTACCACGGGTATTTCAGTACACGACCGAGCTAAAACCATTAAAGCTTTAATTGATGAAACTACCCAACCCCAAGATTTGGGCAGACCCGGACATATTTTTCCGTTGCGTGCCAAAGAAGGAGGGGTTTTACGTAGAACCGGTCATACCGAAGCCGCTATCGATCTGGCTCGACTTGCCGGACTTAAACCGGCGGGGATTTTGGTTGAAATTCTCAATGAAGACGGCACCATGGCCCGCTTACCGGAACTAATTAAAGTTGCTCAAAAATTTGATTTAAAAATCATTTCTATTGAAGACCTGGTGGCCTATCGAATGGAGCACGATTCGCTGATAGAGAAAAAAGAAGACTTTGAGATAACCACTCGTTTTGGTCAATTTCGCCTACGAGCTTACCGCCAAACCACCAATGATCAAATCCATATCGCTCTAACCACCGGAAATTGGAAACCCGATGAAAGCATCTTAGTCAGAGTCAATGCCTTACAAGTTAACGACGACCTGTTGGGAACCTTGACCAATAACAACGAGCAAAAATTGGATAGTATGTTTTCGGTGCTAAACCGAGAAGGAAAAGGCGCCATTATCTTTATCAACCAGCCCGTACCTCCCAGCAGTTTATTGCACCGCCTCAAAGAGTTAAAACAACTCCAACAACCCGATATAGTGGTCAAAGCACCTCGTATTGAAATCGATAGCAAAGATTTTGGAATCGGTGCTCAAATTATTCACGATTTAGGGATCCACAAAATCAAATTGATGTCTAATAACCTACAAACCAAGCGAGTAGGTATGATTGGCTACGGTTTGGAAATCGTTGAATATGTGCCTTATTAAGGCATTTTATCGGTTATTAGTTACTTCCTACTCCTTTTCAGTTTCCCTTTCGGGAAAAAAGTACAGACCTAAAATCGGTTTCATACCGAAAAAATTCCCATTGAATCGGATATAATTCTTCTTCTCCAGTATATTTGTATCCATCTAAGAGGTTACTATATGATTTTAAAAGTACTTAATTCGGCGTTAATTGTATTTGTGGTTTACTTGGCTCTAAAACACGGTTGGTATATGCTCACGGCCAAACCGGAAGCTGTCAATATCTTTGCCAAGTGGGGATTGGGAAAACCTTATGCAGTTGGGTATGGTCTTATCTTGTGTACCGCCGCTATTTTTATTTTATTTCCCAAAACCTTTGTTTGGGGCAATTATATAATGGCCGCCGGAATTTTGTTATTTATTTGTTTCCAAGTGTACCATCACCAACTACAAGAAGCACTCATCGAAGTCCCCTTTCTTCTTTTAAATTTAATTATCCTATACTTACAGCACCCCTTAAAAAGTTTGTAAACTCTTATTTTAAAGTCAATCGGACACCTATAAATCCGCGAATTCCTTGATTGGAGGCATAGATATAACTGGGGTCAAACGTCAGCGCATAAGGATTATCTGGAGTCGGGACGACTTGACCATTTTCATCAAACACCACTTCTTTATCAAACGGATCGGAGGAACGAGCAATGAGAAAAGGCGTATGTTTAGCCGGGGTCCAGTCTAAGAGATTTTTGACCCCACCGTAAATTTCGATATTTTTAAAACCGGTATAACTCAACTGGATGTTCTGAATACTCCACCAAGGACTGTACTCAGGTCGAGGGTCTAGTTCACCCAACAAAGGCAAACGCATAGGTCCGTATAGATTTCCGGTATAATCCAGATTCAAATCCATTTTTTTGAATTGATACGAAAGCGACCAAGTTCCCATCCATTTTTCGGTTAATACTGGTTCTTTCTTGATACCGTCTTCATGCTGGGTGATTTCCTGAAAGGTAACTCCAAGCATGGCTTTCCAACGACTGCCGAAAGAGGCATCAGCGTTCACACTAATTCCTTTAGAAACGGCATAACCATCCAGATTACTGTATATAATTTGGTTGGGATGGGTGTCATAATCCGGTACTATCCTATTGGTAAAATAGGTGTACCAAGCCGCACCTTCCACAGAATAGAGGGCACCCGAGCGACTGTGTATTTTTTTCAAGTAATTGAGATTGATATTGTATGATTTTTCAGGAAGTAAATTTTCAGTAATCACTACTTCGCGGGCACCCGTTACGGCCGCATGATCTTCCGTAAATAAATTGACCACCCGAAAACCGGTTCCGCTATTAATTCGGAAAATATCGGTATCGCTCCAATTCCATTTGTAAGCCAATCGGGGCGTAAAGATCGAGCCGTGCCGCTGGTCGTAATCATATCGGGCTCCCAAAAGTAATCGATGGGCGGTACCCAACGTAATTTCGTCTTGAACAAATACCGAAGGTATCCAAACCCGATCAGAATTTTGTGTAGCCGGAGTATTATCGTCATAATGGGTATATCGCGCTCCTACCCCTATCAGCCAGTCATGGTTTTGAACCGTCTTATCCCAAACAAATTGCCCAAAGCCTATTTGCTGTTGAGCCAAAAAGGGGGTCGTACCATACATCGAATTTTGGTCGTGGTAGGTATAAGAAAACTGAAGAGTCATTTTCTCGGTGGTAGGCAATTGATACTTACCAAACAGCTCATAACGTGTCGTGTAAATACTTTCTCCATATACCTCGTCCCCTCCCCGATCGTCGGAAGTCCAATGCATTTCACCTCCCCAACGATCTTCATAAAAAAACCGACCGGCTATCGAAAAATCCCGATTTTCACGGCGATTCACACCCCATTTGTGAAAAACAGAAATCCGATTTTGTAAGGTCACATCAGTAAACATATCACCATTATGATCCATCGGTTGACTGTAATTGTAATAATTGATTCCGGTCAGGGTGACCGCTTTGGAGCCCACCGGTAAGGTAAAAGAAAGATCGGTATTGATTTCCGACCAGCTGGTCGCACTCCAATCGATAAAAAAACGAGGGGCATATTCGGGAAGTTTCGTAATCACATTGATCAGCCCTCCAACAGCTTCACTACCGTACAAGGAAGAAGCGGGTCCTTTGACAATCTCTACTTGATCGATGAGCGAATTAGGAATCCCCATCAGGCCATACACCGTAGATAATCCACTAACAATCGGCATACCGTCTATCATCACAAACGTATAGGGACCTTCTAAACCATTGATATGAATATCGCCGGTGTTACATACACTACAATTGACCTGCGGTCGAACCCCATTGACATTTTGTAAGCCCTCAAACAAATTGGGAGTGGGATTTTTTAGAAAAAAAGCAGACCGATAAATTTCTACCGGAACCGGCGTATCTAACCGACTGACCGATCGCATGGTACCCGTAATAACTACCTCCTCCAAAGACTCGTCGGAGTGAACTACAAACTCCAACTGGGTATTTTGTGATAAATTGATTTTTTTAGCTTGTTCGCGATAACCTACATAGGAAACCACTACCATATAGGTTCCGGCAGCCACATCGGGAATGGAAAAATACCCCGCTTCATCGGTTAACACCCCTATTTCGGTGTCTTGGAGATAGACCGAGGCAAATGCCAAGGGTCCCTCCTTATCGTGTACATGACCACTAATCTGGTAGGTGTTTTGAGCAATGAGTAACGAACATTTAAAAAAGATTCCCAGCAAAAAGAATACTTTATACATAGGCAGAATTATTTTTTTATGCAAATGTATATATATTTTTTAGACTACTCTAAATTTATTTTTATAAAAACTGCATTCATAAAATCAGATAAAATTAAATTCTAGAAATTCAAAGGCTTAGGTGAGAAAGATAGTTCAAGATTAGATTAACCGTCTATATCGCTTTCGCGAAAGCGTTACAGAAAAGAAATACGATCTCCATTTAAACGACCAGCCCTTCTAACAATATATCGGGCAATTCGCTTCGTAAGACCCCCACTTCGATATGATCTTTTTTGCTATACCACAGGTATAAATTACGTAAGGTAGAAAGAAGTGAAAAAAGAATAATTTCGGGATTGTAGGAGTGAATTTCTCCGGCTTGCATACCTTCCAGTAGGATGTTACGGAAGTGGGATTCGTAGTTGTTACGCATTTCTAAAAAATAGGGCAATTGTTCTTCCAAATGCATCCAATCGGTATTGAGTGCCGCCATGGCACCCGGATTTTCTAGGGTAAGATCGATGTGGTGTTGAATAATTTTTTTGATTTTCTCGGGTGCCGATACCTGTTGTACCCGAATGTGCTGCATCGCTTGCGTAAATTGCTCGGCAGTACCTATCACTAAATGGGTTAAAATTTCTTGTTTGGAAGATATATGGTTGTACAAACTGGCCGCTTTCATCCCCATGGCATCTGCCAAATCCCGCATGGTAACAGCGCTATAACCCCGTTGGCGAAACAATCGGGCGGCGGTATCAATAATTTGCTTTTTACGAGGATGCATTTTAGGGAATAAGGGGAACGATAGCGTCTGTAGTTTCTAACAATTGACCTTGGTATTCTACTTGCCAACCCAGACTGTGGGAGAGCAACCATATTTTTTGCAACTCGCTAATCAATCGGTTTTCAGCATTAGTCATCAAGTCGGAGTTTTGAATTTTTTCTTGCAGCATCTGATTGATATTCTCTTGGATGGTATTGAGGTCTTGGGCTTGAAACTTATTTAAATGACCATTATCTATATGATAAAACTCAAAACTGGGCTGTATCTTTATTTCAGGTGGCGGAATATGAGTAATATGTATGGTTTGAGTACTTTCGTCTAGGCGGGTTTGCAATTGTTGTAAGTCATAGGTCACACTCACTCGGGCTTGAACCAATACGATGGCAGATTTGGTAGAAGTAAACCACTCCGTCCAAAAACTCTTGCTTTGTTCGTAGGTATAAATATCGCTAAAGGTTGCTTCAGACACGATGAGTTTACTCACTTGGGCGAGTTCTTGTTGTATCATTTGGGTACTGCGAATCACCTCTCGCTGTTGCTGGCGTTTTTCGCTGCAATAGGACACGGTTAAAAAAACAACTAAGGAGAGTAAAACCCCGATAATAAAGTTTCTCATAACCCAATATTTAGGTAAAGATAAAAGGACTTGCTAAAAGTACCAAGAAATAAAAATAGAATCCACGGCCTGGAAGCGTTACTTTTAAGCCCCTAAAATTGTTTGAATATAGATAAATAATCTTATTTTTGCTATTCGTTTTTTTAGATAGAAATCAAATCTATGAGAGTTATACAATTTAGAGAAGCTATAGCAGAAGCGATGAGCGAAGAAATGCGTCGCGATGAAAGCATTTATTTAATGGGTGAAGAAGTAGCCGAATACAATGGTGCTTATAAGGCTTCCAAAGGTATGTTAGACGAATTTGGTCCCAAGCGCGTTATAGATACGCCCATCTCTGAATTGGGTTTTGCAGGAATCAGTATCGGTGCTGCTATGAACGGAAACCGACCCATAGTGGAGTTTATGACTTTTAACTTCTCCTTGGTAGGTATCGACCAAATCATTAACAATGCCGCCAAAATGCGACAAATGAGTGGTGGACAATTTCCCATCCCGATTGTTTTTAGAGGACCAACTGCTTCCGCTGGCCAGCTGGCAGCTACTCACTCCCAAGCCTTTGAAAGTTGGTATGCCAACTGTCCCGGTTTGAAAGTAGTAGTTCCTTCCAATGCGTATGACGCAAAAGGCTTATTGAAATCAGCCATTCGTGATGACGACCCGGTGATTTTTATGGAAAGCGAACAAATGTATGGGGATAAAATGGAAGTTCCCGAAGGCGAATACCTTATTCCTCTGGGAGTAGCCGATATCAAACGCGAAGGAAAAGACGTTACCATAGTATCTTTTGGTAAAATTATTAAAGAAGCCTATAAAGCGGCTGACGAATTAGAAAAAGAAGGCATCAGCTGTGAAATAATCGATTTGAGAACGGTTCGTCCCATGGATCACCAAACCATTTTAGAGTCGGTTAAAAAAACCAACCGATTAGTGATTTTAGAAGAAGCATGGCCTTTTGGTAACGTTTCTACCGAAATTACTTATCAAGTACAAGCCCATGCCTTTGATTATCTCGATGCACCCATAGTGAGAATTAATACCGCCGACACACCGGCCCCCTACTCCCCAGCTTTGCTAAAAGAGTGGTTGCCCAATAGTAACGATGTGATCAAAGCGGTTAAAAAAGTACTGTATAAATAAAAACAAAATTTACATAAACCATTCACAAATAACTTCATCAGCTCAACCTTGGTGAAGTTTTTTTGTCTAAAAAAATAAGTAATTTGAAACATTCGTAGGATTTGTACCAAGCACAACAGCCCCTAATTAATTGAAAAATAGATGAAATATCTTTTACTACAGCTGATTTTACTCATTACCCTGCCGGCACTCTCTCAAACTAAAGTCAGTGGTGTAGTCTATGATACCAATGGAGAAACACTACCTTTTGTCAATGTGCTTTTTAAAGATTCCCACGAGGGAACCATCACCGATGAAAACGGTAAATTTTACCTCGAATCCAAATCCTCCTACTCCATCTTGCTTATTTCGTATTTGGGGTTTACCCCCAAAGAAATTCCGCTAACTTCTCCCACTACCTACAACTTGGTCATTGAGTTAGAAGAAGAAACTGCCCAACTTAATGAAGTTGTTATTTATGCCGGAAATCTGTCTAAAAAAGACAACCCTGCAATTGACATATTACGTAAAATATGGGAAAACAGACGGGAAAACGGAGTCAAAAAATTTAAACACTACCAATACGATAAATACGAAAAATTAGAGTTTGACATCAACAACATCGATAGTGCCTTTATGACTCGAAACCTTTTTAAAGGGATGGAGTTTATATTTGACTATACGGATACGTCGCGTGTTACCGGAAAAAATTACCTGCCGATTTTTATCAACGAAGCCTATTATAAAGTCTATGGCGATAATACCACCAACAGCCATAAAGAAGATATGGAAGGTAATAAAAATTCGGGCTTTGAAAACAATCAGACGATGATTGAATTTGTCAAAGACCTCTACGCCGAATTTGACATTTACGACAACTACCTCAAGTTTTTTGACAAAGCCTTTACCAGTCCGTTATCCCGTACCGGTATCGATGTCTACAATTACAAACTCACCGATAGCGCTTTTCGGGACAACAAATGGTGTTACCAAATTATTTTCTACCCACGCCGTCCTGGCGAACTTACTTTTCGAGGTGATTTTTGGGTGAATGATACGACTTGGGCAATCAAAGAAATCAAACTTCACGGCAGCAAAAATGCCAATATCAATTGGGTGAAAGACCTTTATATCGAACAAACTTTTGATGTTTTAAACGATTCGGTTTTTTTGCTGAAGCGCGATTATTTTATGACCGATTTTAGCTTTAGCAAAAAAGATCAAGCCCAAGGTATTTACGGCAAACGTACCACCCTGTACGATCATTACGACTTTGACAAGCCTCGTGATCGAAGTTTTTATAAAGAACGGGTGGACGACTACCAATGGGAAATTTACAACCGACCCGAAGATTTTTGGGAATCCCGAAGGATGGAATCACTCAACAAAAACGAGCAGCAAGTTTATCAAATGCTGGACACCCTGCATACGGTAAAACGCTTCAAACAGCTCTACGATGTAGGTAGTGTATTGGTTTCGGGGTATTATGAAATTGAAAATTTTGACTTGGGTCCGGTATTTTCGGTATTTGGTTTTAACGAAGTGGAGGGCTTGCGATTACGAGCCGGAGGACGGACCTATTTCGGGCAAAACGACCCGTGGCGCATCGAGGGCTTTTTGGCTTATGGTTTTAAAGACGATAAATTTAAATACGGAATTTCCGGTAAATGGTTGTTGGATTCCAAAGCCCGACTGATCGTTTTTGCGGGTAACCGACGCGACATCGAACAAATTGGCGCCAGCCTCACCACCTCCAACGATGTGTTAGGAAGGAGTTTGGCATCATCGTCACTCATTTCGGTGGGAGCCAACGATAAGTTGACCAACATCAATTTAACTTCGGCCGGGTTTCAAGTAGAACCCTTTAAAAACTTTGTAGTACGTACAGATTTTACCTACCGCACTCTACGCTCGGCCAGTGATCGATTTAACATGGATTACTACGATGAAGATGGAGAAATTCGTTCTACCATCAAACAGCCCGAAATTGCACTTTCTTTATTTTATACTCCTAAAAAACGTACTTCGGGTTACGGCGTAGAACGAACGGTGATTAATCCCGGGAGGTTTCCACAATTTTACCTCGGTTATAATTACGGAATTAAAAATTTATTGGAAGGAGATTTTGAATACCAAAAACTACAAGTTCTCTACAACCAACCTTGGAACCTGGGAGGTATCGGCGAACTTCACTCTACCGTCGAAGCCGGAAAAACCTTTGGAGAAGTACCGTTGGGGTTACTCAGTCCCATCCCCGGCAACCAAACCTTGTTTAGTATTTACAATACCTTTACCCAACTCAATTACTACGAATTTGTAAGCGATACCTATGTAACGCTGCATTTGGAACACAACTTTGGAGGCCGCATTTTTTCCCGTATTGGGCCGCTTAGAAAACTTAACTTACGTGAAATTGTGAGCTTTCGAGCGGTTTATGGAACGATTTCCGACAAAAATATTGCACTCAACGCCTCCGATATTCCCTACCTCGCGCCGGAAGACATCTATTACGAATACAGTTTTGGTATCGGAAATATTTTTAAAATTTTTCGCCTAGATCTCAATTACAGAGGCAATTACCTAGATTTGCCTGATGCCCGCCGTTGGGGATTGACCGGAAGTTTTGGCTTTTATTTTTAAACCCCGAGCCGCTCCTTTGGGGGATAACCCACAAACTTTCTCCTTTCTTAATCAGAAATATGGAAGTTCAACTTGCAAATTGTATTTTTGTACATTAACCAAAAAATGACTATGGCTACCACTGCTGAACAATTTGATGAAATTATATCGATTTGTCGAACGCTTTTTATCAATAAAATGAGTGATTACGGGAGTGCTTGGCGTATTTTAAGACTGCCCTCCCTGACTGATCAAATTTTTATCAAAGCCCAACGAATTCGGACGCTACAAGAAACCGGGAAACGAAAAATTGACGAAGACGAACAAGGCGAATTCATTGGCATCATCAACTATTGTGTCATGGGATTGATTCAATTGGAAAAAGGCATCGCTGATCAACCCGACCTAAGTACCGAAGAAGCCCTAGAATTGTACGATGAAAAAATAGCCTTGACCAAAAAACTCATGCTCAATAAAAACCATGATTATGGAGAGGCTTGGCGTGAAATGCGTGTTAGCTCACTGACCGATTTAATTCTTCAAAAGTTGCTTCGGGTTAAGCAAATTGAAAACAATGCTGGCACTACCCGAGTCAGTGAAGGTATTGATGCCAATTATCAAGATATGATTAACTATTCGGTATTTGCATTGATTTTATTAAATAAATTGTAAGTCTCCAAGTGCACCTCTAATCCAACTAATCAAATACAACTCTATGAAAATACTCGTTACTCTCTCTCGTATCCTTGTCGGTGGATTATTTATTTTTTCAGGTTTAATAAAACTGAACGACCCGTTGGGGTTTGCTTATAAACTGGAAGATTATTTTGCCCCCGATGTATTGAATATGGAGTTTTTAACGCCTTTTGCACTTACTTTATCGGTAATCATTGTCGTTTTTGAAGTATGGGTTGGTATTGCAGTTCTCATCGGTCAGTTCCGGAAATTTACCGTTTGGAGCCTACTGCTCATGATACTCTTTTTTACCTTTCTTACTTTTTATTCTGCCTATTTTAACAAAGTAACCGATTGCGGTTGTTTTGGGGATGCTATCAAACTAACCCCTTGGGAATCCTTTATCAAAGATGTGATATTGCTGTTTTTTATACTCATTCTCTTTTTCGGAAGAAAACACATCACTCCGTGGTTTACTAATATGACCCGAAACCTTATACTGATTACCACCCTTATAGTTTGTTTTTTCGTAGTAAATCGCGTCCTCAATCACTTGCCCTATATTGATTTTAGAGCTTATAAAGTAGGGACCAACATACCCGAAGCCATGCATATACCCGAAAATGCCCCCAAACCGGTACAAGAAATTGACTGGATTTTTGAAATTGACGGTAAAGAACAAATTATCACCACCCAAGGAGAATATCCCGCAGTAAACGGCACCTATGTGGGAGTTAAAGACAGTCGGGTGATAGATCCGGGATTTATTCCGGCCATACAGGATTTTAATATCGAAAGTGAAGACGGAAGTGTTATGGAAAATTTTATGCAGCAAGAAAAATTGCTGATGGTCTTGGTATATAATGTGGAACGTGCCAATCCCAAAGGATTTTCTCATATCAAATCACTCACCGATCGAGCGAAGCAACGAGGCTATACCGTTATTGGTTTATCAGCTTCTATTGGCCAGCCGATCGAACAATTGAAATTAGAACACCAACTGCTTTTTGATTTTTACTTTTGCGACCAAACGGTGTTAAAAACCATTGTCAGAAGCAATCCGTCCGTAGTGGAGTTACAACGAGGAACCATCCTACAAAAAGCACATTGGAAAGACGCCCAAAAAATGAAACTCCGTGGAGAATAACCCCTCATGTTGCGTTATATAGTATTAAAAATCACCTATGCCCTACTCACTCTATTTGGAGTGATAACGGTGATTTTCTTCTTATTTAACGTACTTCCCGGAGATCCAGCCCGTATGATGCTCGGACAAAATGAAAGCCCCGAGCAAATCGAAGCTGTCAAAAAAAAATACGGCTTTGACCAACCCCTACTTACCCAATACCTCTATTATCTCAACGACCTTTCACCAATTTCTTTTCACAGCGACCAACCCCAAGATTACACTTATTTACAAACCGGAAAATACCAGGCCACCACACTTTTTCGGGTGGGCACTACGAGAGTAGCACTCAAAGTGCCTTACCTGAGAGATTCTTTTCAAAAAACGGGTAAAAGCGTGAGTTCGGTTATTGCAGATACATTGCCCAATACCGTTGTACTAGCCGTATCAGCGATTTGTATTGCTATTACTATAGGTATTTTGTTTGGCATTGTTTCAGCAATATGTAAAGACCGTTGGATCGATTACTTACTCCAATTAATCAGTACCCTGGGCATGAGCTTACCTTCTTTTTTTAGTGCTATCCTCTTTGCGTGGCTCTTTGGTTATGTCTTACACTCCATAACCGGACTTCAAATGACCGGTAGTTTGTACGAAGTAGACGATTTTGGTGAAGGGAAATACCTACAATGGAAAAATCTAATTCTTCCTGCTGTAGTATTGGGCATACGGCCTTTAGCGGTGGTAACCCAACTGATGCGAAATTCTTTGTTAGAGGTTTTTAACCAAGATTACATTCGAACCGCTCGTGCCAAGGGATTACCTCTGACCCAAATAATCCGTAAACACGCCCTTAAAAATGCCCTCAATCCGGTGGTTACCGCCATTTCAGGTTGGTTTGCCTCCATGTTAGCCGGGGCTGTTTTTGTGGAGTTTATCTTTGGTTGGAACGGGTTGGGAAAAGAAATTGTAGATGCACTCAACACCTTAGATCTTCCAGTGATTATGGGAGCGGTACTGGTTATAGCCACCACTTTTATTCTTATCAATATGGCGGTAGATATCCTGTACGGTCTGCTCGATCCCAAGCTGAGAAATTGATAAAATTCCATAAAACTTACGTATCTTTGATAGAATATGAATTTTTTTCGACAAAAAAATAAGTCGTAGCTAAAAAAATAGCCTTATGAAAATCCTGCTGTATGCCCTGTTGTTATTCAGCTCCGTCTGGGTAACTGCACAAAATACCCGCTTTAGTGAAGAAGCGCGAAACGAGAGACTCCTGGACCTCAACCAACAAGAAATCAGTTTTGGAGACATCCTGGACCAATATGCCGGGCAAAAAATACTCATTGATTTTTGGGCCAATTGGTGCCGAGATTGTATCGTGGGCATGCCCGGATTAAAAAAACTACAACAAGAACATCCGGATATCACTTTCCTATTTTTATCCCTCGACCGGTCGGTAGAAAGTTGGTTACACGGCATCCAAAAATACGAGTTGGAAGGTGAACATTATTATATCGCCTCCGGTTGGAAAAACTGTACTTTGTGTACATTTGTCAACCTCGACTGGATTCCTAGGTATATGGTAGTAGATACCGATGGGTCTATCGTTTTTTTCAAAGCTATCACTACAGACGATTCCGAGCTTTTAAAGAATTTATAAATAAAAGTAATCGGATTAAACCCGAATTTACTGTCTTTCGCCTTGAGAAGTTACTTACTCTTTAAATTATAATATATTTGCAAGTCATTGTTAAGTACAACATGCTATGAGGACAAAAATTATTGCCGGAAATTGGAAAATGTATAAAACACTTTCTCAAACCGAAACTTTTTTTAATGAAATTATTGACCAACTACCCGAAACGCAATGCGATGTAATTATAGCTCCTTCTTTTACCACACTCTGGTACGCGGTGGAACGCTGTAAAAACACCTATATCGAAATAGCCGCTCAAAATATGCACCAACAACCTGAAGGGGCTTATACCGGTGAAGTATCGGCATCTATGCTACAGAACATAGGTGTTAGCCGAGTAATTCTCGGTCATAGTGAACGCCGGGAATATTTTCACGAAACCGATGAAATTCTAGCTCAAAAAGCACAGACTGCTTTAGCCAAGAATTTCCAACTTATTTTTTGTGTGGGTGAAAAATGGGAAGATCGTAAAAATAAGCACCATTTTGAAGTCGTACAAACCCAATTAGAAAAAGGTTTGTTTGATTGCCAATCCAGCGATTGGAAAAACATAATCATCGCTTACGAACCGGTGTGGGCCATTGGTACAGGACAAACCGCCAGCCCGGACCAAGCTCAAGAAATGCACCAATTTATTCGGCAAACTATAGCCAAAAAATACGACTCCAGTACCGCCGAACACACCCGTATTTTATATGGGGGTAGTGTCAAACCCGACAATGCTCGGGACTTGTTTTCACAATCCGATATCGATGGTGCCTTAGTAGGTGGAGCCTCCCTCAATCCAATCGATTATATAAAAATAATCCGGGCCGCTCAATAATATGAATTACATCGAATACCAATTTGAGGTTACGCCTCTGCAACCGGGTAGCGAGATACTTATTGCACAACTTGCTGAATTAGGATTTGAAAGTTTTGTAGAAACCGACACCGGTGTTTTAGCTTATATTCCTAGTAAAGATTGGAATCCTGAGTTGATCAACAACTTGTCGCTACTTCACACGAGTGAATTTACCATTAGCTACCATCAACGCGAAATTCCAGCAGAAAACTGGAATGAAACTTGGGAAAAAAGTTTTAATCCCATCGTGGTAGATAACGAATGTACCGTCCGAGCACCGTTTCATGAGGTAGCCAACACCCGGTATGATATAGTTATAGAACCCAAAATGTCTTTTGGTACTGGCCACCACGAGACTACCCATATGATGTTACAATGCATCTTACAGCATGATTTTAATCAGCAACAAGTACTCGACATGGGTTGTGGTACGGCGGTATTGGCAATCTTGGCCGAAAAGAAAGGAGCTGGTCCCATCGATGCGATCGATAACGATCCTTGGTGCTACCAGAATGCAACCGAAAATATCCAAAAAAATAACTGTAGCCATATAACTCCCCATTTGGGGGACGCCTCTTTATTAGCCGGAAAAAATTACCACATCATTTTGGCCAATATCAATAGAAATATACTCTTGAATGACTTACAGCAATATGCAACTTGTCTGCTCCCTTCCGGGAAATTGTTTTTGAGTGGTTTCTACCTGGAAGATGTACCTGCCTTAGAATCAGAAGCCAATAAATATGGCCTGAAACTGCTGGAAACCCGTACGAACAACCAATGGGCGGCTATGTTTCTACAAAAAATAAGTAACTGAGTCTATTTTCCGTGAATTTCTACTGCTCGAAGTAACATTTTTTCCAAAGCTTGTTTTGGTAAGGAATCTTGTTTTTTAAATTGTATAGAACGCATTTTTTTAGATTCCAACCCGCTGTTATCGGCAACCCTAACCGACCACCGTGCAGACATCAACGGACGGACAGAAAACTGAAAAATGGCCAACGCTTCGCAAAATGGAAGAATTACAACAGATAACAGAGTTTAAGACATCACCCGAATTAGTAGAAAAACTACAACAATACAGCATACAAAAGACCTATGAAGCTGGCGACATTATTCTAAACGAAAATGCACACATTCGCTCTATTCCTATTGTTACCAAAGGAACTTTGAAAGTTATCCGAACAGAAGAAGACGGCAGAGAAATTTTGTTGTATTACATCAAAGCAGGCGAAAGCTGTATAATGTCGTTTCTTGGCGGTTTGCACAACGAAACAAGCAAAGTAAAGGCAGAAGTGGAAGAAGATGCGGAAATTCTGTTCCTGCCTATGGATAAGGTTTCCTTATTCATTAAAGAATATCCGCAATGGTTGGATTATATTTTCCGTTTGTATCACAAACGTTTTGAAGAATTATTGGAAATTGTAAACGCTATTGCTTTCAAAAAAGTAGATGAAAGAATGTTGGACTTGCTCCACAAAAAAGTTGAGCTCACAGGAAATAAAACCTTGAATATAACCCACGAACAATTAGCCAACGAGTTAGGAACTGCCCGTGTTGTGGTTTCCCGATTGTTAAAACAATTAGAAGAAATCGGAAAAGTGAAGTTGGGCAGAAACAAAATTGTTTTAGTTGAAAATTGAAAGTGATAAGTTAAAAATTAATTTTTATGGAAAATGGAATAGCTGAAAAGAGTTTGAAGTTTGCCATCAGGGTAGTAAAATTGTATCAATACCTATCGGAACAAAAAAGAGAGTTTGTATTGTCTAAGCAATTTTTGAGAAGTGGAACAGCAATCGGGGCTTTAGTCAGAGAAGCTGAACACGCACAGTCTAAATCCGATTTTCTTAATAAAATGAACATATCGCTAAAGGAAGCTAACGAAACGCTATACTGGATTATTTTAATGAAAGAAACTGACTATCTTTCGCAACAAGAATTTCAATCTATACATAATGACGCAGAAGAACTTGTAAAAATGTTAGCATCGATAGTAAAAACTACGAAACAAAAACTGAATAAGATTTGAGAAACTGAAAGAGATACAATTTTTCGATTCTCGATTTTCAACTTTCCACCACACACTTTCAACTTTCCACTTTCCATTATTATGTAACAAAAGTAGCTGTAAAAGAAAATCCACTATCAGAATTTTGCAGAGTTCAAAAATTTTCAATTTTAAACTCTCAATTTTCAATTGTATATGGGTTATTTAGCATCAATTTTTATAGGTGTTGCATTAGGTCTCATTGGTGGCGGTGGCAGTATTCTTACCGTTCCTGTTTTGGTTTATCTGTTTAGTGTTGACGCAGTTGCGGCAACAGCCTATTCTCTTTTTATAGTCGGAACTACAAGCGCTGTAGGTTCATTTTCATACTTCAAAAAAGGTTTGGTTAATATCAAAACGGCTGTTGTGTTCGGTATTCCGTCCATTGCAGCAGTTTTCCTTACAAGGGCATTTATCGTTCCTGCCATTCCAAACGAAATTTTTAATGTCGGAAATTTTACCGTTACCAAAAGCATATTGCTGATGTTACTTTTTGCCGTGCTAATGATTTTCGCCTCATACAGTATGATAAAAAAGGACAAACCGGTAACCGAAGAAACACCACAAAAGCAGAAATTTAATTATCCCTTAATTCTTGTTGAGGGAACAGTTGTAGGCATACTGACAGGGCTTGTAGGTGCAGGTGGCGGTTTCTTAATCATTCCTGCGTTGGTTGTGTTGAGTAAATTACCGATGAAAGAAGCCGTAGGAACTTCGTTAGTCATTATTGCAGCAAAATCATTGATTGGTTTCTTTGGCGAAAGTGGCGAAACCGTGATTGATTATATTTTCCTTGCAAAAGTTACCGCCTTTGCCATTGTCGGAATTTTTATCGGAATGGCACTTTCTAAAAAAATTGACGGCTCAAAACTCAAACCTGCATTTGGTTGGTTTGTGTTGGTAATGGGCATTTACATCATCATCAAAGAAACTTTGTTGAGTTGAGAGTGGAAAGTGGAAAGTGAAGAGTTATACAATTTTCAACTGTTCTGTAACAAAAGTAGCTGTACAGCAAAAAACAACTTCGGAAATTTGCAGTATCAAAAAAGTAAAACAGAAATCAAATAAAAATTAGAAAAATGGAAATACAGGAAATTAAAAACACGATGCCAAGAATAGGCGACATAGCTCCTGACTTTGAAGCTATAACTACCACAGGAAATTTAAAATTTTCCGAATACAACAAAGGGAGTTGGGTAATACTCTTTTCGCACCCTGCCGATTTTACCCCTGTATGTACAACAGAAATGAGTGGCTTTGCCAACGAAAGCAATTTCTTTGAAAAACACAATACCAAACTGATAGGATTGAGCATTGACAGCATTCACTCGCACATTGCCTGGGTAAATGCAGTAGATGAAAAAACAGGTGTATTATTTGAATTTCCCATCATTGCCGATTTGGATATGAAAGTGGCAAAGCTCTACGGAATGTTACAACCCGGGGAAAGTGAAACCGCAGCCGTCCGTGCCGTTTTCATTATAGACCCCACAGGAAAAATAAGATTGATAATGTACTATCCGCTTAACGTGGGCAGAAATATGGACGAAATAAAACGTGCCTTGATTGCTTTGCAGACTTCAGATGAACACAAAGTTGCAATGCCGCTTAATTGGCAACCCGGGGATAAAGTAATTGTAGGTGCTCCAAAAACTTTAGAGGGATTAGCAGCAAGAAAAGCAGATACGGAGTTAGAGCAGATAGATTGGTATTTGGCTAAAAAATCAATCGGGTAATTTCATTAAAAAAGAATAATTAACAATTAAAAATAGAAACTATGTTTTTTCAACACGTTTATGACAAGAGTTTAGCACAGGGCAGTTACCTAATAGGCTGTCAGGCTACGGGAGAAGCAATCGTAATAGATGCACAAAGAGATATTGATGTATATCTCGAAATTGCAAAGCAAAATAATCTCCGTATTACACACATTACAGAAACCCATATTCACGCAGATTTTCTTTGTGGTTCAAGAGAATTGGCTGCCGTTA
>CAZQQU010000018.1:0-28938 GCA_964595625.1 uncultured Flavobacteriaceae bacterium
AATTAATTCAAATATTTAATAGATAATTGATGAGTATATATTTTATTTATCAAAATAATTGAGTTATTTTTATTAACTTGTAAGGCAAACTCAAAACTATTAACTATGAGAAGAATTACTTTATTTTTTTTGTTAAGTGTATGGATAGTACCACTAACTGGTTTTTGCCAAGAATATATCGCAGTTATACAGTCTCCTGTAGTCAAATTGATGGATGTGAATACTGGTGATATTGTCAATCCGTCGTTTATAGATTTAACACCTTTAGATCCAGGAACGCCTAAAGCATTGATTCAGGTAGGTGAGGAAATATGGATTTCTGATCAAATTAGAGACCGAATAGATCGTTTTGATTTAGATGGAATTCATTTGGGAGCTATCACGGGTGGAATGGATAATATAAAAGGAATGGAATTGGTCAATGGCAGTGAAGTGTGGTTAACGAATGCCAATACCCAGAATGGTGCTCCCGGTAATGCGATTATTCGCTTTGATCTAGACGGGACAAATTTAGGACATTTTGTTACCGGTGAGTCTAGTTTTGATATTGTAGATACCGGTGAGGGAGAGGTATATATTTCGTATATAAACTCGCAATCGTATATTGAACGGCGAGATTATGACGGGAATTTACTAGGACAAGTAGTCCCTGGAGGATTTTTTAGTTTTGTACAGCAAATTTGGATAGATGGTGATACTTTATTGGCTGCTGTATTTAGTAATAATACCGGTAGTGGAAATCCGCAGGGTTTATATCGCGTAAATATCTCAGACGGAAGTATTATTGATTTTTGGGCTCAATCGGGACCTCGAGGTATCATGGCAACCGATAATGGAAGCATTGTATGGACCAACTCTTCGGGTATCCATCGCTTGGATCCCAATACTGGTACCAGTAGCTTACTAGCTTCGGGATCGGCTCAGTTTTTTGGTCGTTTAAATCTTGATATTTGTGAAGAACTTCCCGAAGCACCTACGGGTGATGTCTCCCAAGAGTTTTGTCAAGGTGCTTTAGTTTCCGATTTAGAGGCTAACGGGACTCAAATTAAATGGTACTCGCAACCTGTGGGAGGAACTCCACTAAACTCTTCCACCCCATTGAGTTCAGGGACCTATTATGGTTCGCAAACGGTTGATGGCTGTGAAAGTGAAGATCGTTTAGCAGTAACGGTGACTATTATTTCACCAGAGACACCAACAGGAGATTCTAATCAAAGTTTTGAAGAGGGGGCCACTTTAGATGACATAGTGATTACTCCAGCCGATGTCACTTGGTTTGGAAGTGAAGCCGACGCTTTAGCAGGAGAAAATCCACTAGATTCAAATACTCTTTTAGAGGACGGAGCCACTTATTGGGCTGTAAATATAGAAGAAGACTGCTTGAGTGAGCCTTTTCCCGTTACTATTACTATTCTTTTGGATATTACAGATTTTGAAAATCTAGTGATCCGTTACTACCCGAATCCAACACTAGGAAATTTGCACATAGAAGTTGGGAATGATTTAATACAACAAGTAGTGGTTTATAATTTACTAGGAGAATCATTGATTGACATTTATTCTCCTTCCAATCATATAGTGTTAGATCTTAGTTCGTTGCCTGCAGCTCTGTATTTGGTACAAATACATACCGATCAAAATAGTTCTACTTTTCCAATTATAAAAAAATAAAACTTAATAATTGCCAATTAGTAAACCCGACCAATGGTCGGGTTTTTTCATATAAAAAAAGCAAATTGTCGGGAATTTATTTACTTTTGATAAGATGAATACGAATTTTGAAATGGTGGCTAAAACCTTTTTTGGTTTTGAAGAAATACTGGCCACAGAATTGAAAAACTTAGGAGCCCAACAGGTGAAGCCAGGCAATCGAAGTGTCTCTTTTAGGGGTGATCAAGGTTTTATGTATAAATGCAACTTGCATGTACGCACCGCCTTAAAAATTTTAAAAACTATCACTCATTTTAATGTAAAAAATGAGCAAGATTTATATCGGGGCATTTATCAAATAGATTGGAGTAAGTATTTAATTGCTAATGGAACCATCTCGGTGGTAGCTACGGTATATTCAGAAATTTTCACCAATTCTCACTATGTAGTACATCGAACAAAAGATGCCATAGTTGATCAATTTAGAAATCATACTGGTTCCCGCCCACAAGTGGATAAAGATCATCCGGATTTGATTGTATACATCCACATTCAACGGGATCTCTGTACCGTATCTTTAGATAGTTCTGGGGGGAGTTTACATTTACGGGGCTATCGTACAGCTACTAATATAGCGCCTATCAATGAAGTTTTGGCCGCAGGTTTGCTTTTACAAAGTGGTTGGCATGGACAGACTGATTTTTTAGACCCCATGTGTGGTAGCGGTACCTTTTTAATTGAAGCAGCCATGATTGCCTGTAATATTCCTGCCAATATCAACCGTCGAGAATTTGGGTTTCAGCATTGGCCAGATTACGATGCCGATTTATTTGAACTAATTGAAAAGTCCTTAATGAGTCGTATTCGTGATTTTAGTTATAAAATTGTGGGTTATGACAAAGCACCTTCGGCTGTACGTAAGGCGAAAGAAAATATAAAAAACGCTCAGTTGGATGGATTTATTGAGGTGTATGAGCGTGATTTTTTTGAAACTAAAAAGCTATCGCACACACCTTTAACTATGGTTTTTAACCCGCCTTATGATGAGCGACTTTCTACCGATGTAGAAACTTTCTACAAAAACATGGGAGATACTCTAAAACAAGGTTATACCAACAGTGAAGCTTGGTTTATTACGGCCAATTTAAACGCCTTAAAGTATGTTGGTTTACGGCCGTCACGAAAAATCAAAACTTTTAATGGGAAGCTTGAAGCTCGTTTTGTCAATTATACACTTTACAGCGGAAGTAAAAAAAAATAGTCCTTTTTATAACTGCAGTAAGAACTGAACCAGTTTTTGTGCCGCCTTTCCTCGGTGACTGATTTGATTTTTTTCCTGTAAAGACATTTGAGCAAAGGTAATTTCCCAACCAGTAGGTTTAAATATAGGGTCATAACCAAAACCATGATTCCCAGCAGGCTCTCGTGTAATGGTGCCTGGACAAATACCTTCAAAAAGCCATTGATTTTCTCCAATAACCAAAGCGATTACCGTTTTGAACTGAGCCTGTCGATGGTCTGAATCGCTGAGATTATGTAATAATTTACGAATATTATCTGAATCCCTTTTTTGTTCCCCGGCATACCTTGCACTATGTACACCCGGTGCACCTGCCAGACCTTCTACTTCCAGACCTGTATCATCTGCAAAACAAGAATATCCCCATTTTTGTGCCACGTATTGGGCTTTTTGAAGAGCATTACCTTCAATTGTAGTTGACGTTTCGGGAATTTCCTCTGTAATTCCGACTTCTTCTAATGACAATAACTTAATGGTTTCGGGTAGCTGGATTTGAACCTCTTTAATTTTGTGTAAGTTATTCGTTGCAAAAACAAGTTGCATAGAATTAAAATCTAGGATTAGGAGATAAAGATAGAGTATTTTATTTGTAAAACATCTACTTTTGTTTAAACCAGAAATTATAAATAAGCGATGAAAATAAGTTTAGTCACTCTACTGGTCATACTAGCTAATGTCTTGATTTCATACAAAGGATTTAATGATCAATTCTTTTTTGAAAAATATAAATTTAATATTGGAGCCATACAGAGAGGTGAAAAATTTCGTTTTTTTTCATCTGCTTTTTTACATGTAGATTCCCTGCACCTGATATTTAATATGTTAACACTCTATTTCTTTGCAGATATAGTGATTCATCATGTAGGGACTATTAATTTTTTGGCGATTTATATAGCTAGTTTATTAGTGGGCAATTTTTTGTCGTATTATTTTCACCAAAATCAGGCGTATTATAGTGCTGTAGGAGCTAGTGGTGCTGTAGTTGGAATATTGTATTCAGCTATTTTATTTTATCCAAACATGATGTTAGGGATATTCTTTATTATTCCCATGCCCGCATGGCTTTTTGGTATTGCTTATTTACTATTTTCTATGTACGGTATGAAAAAACAACTTGGCAATGTGGGGCATGATGCACATTTTGGAGGAGCTATTGCCGGGTATGCATTAACGCTACTATTCGCGCCCTCGTTAATTCAAAAAAATCTAGGCATCGTGATTTTAATGTTGGTTCCCATTATGATTTTGTTTGTGTTAATTCGATTAAAAAAAATATAGTACTCCATGACCAATTTTTAAAATTTGGCATAAGAATTGACTTTATGGGGTCATCGAACTAAAACTATTATGATTATGAAACAACTTATTTTATTATTTACCTTGATAACCCTTCCAAGTATGGCACAAGAAAAATTACATTCTGTAGTAAGTGTAAGTGGTGAAGGTATTGTAAAAGTGATACCTGACCAAGTAACCCTAAATCTTACTATCGAAAATACCGGTGAGAATTTACTACAAGTAAAATCCATCAATGACAGCAGTGTAGATGCCGTTATTAAACAACTTAAGAATTCGGGTATTGCCGAAAAAGATATCCAAACTCGACGAGTAGATATGGGGAAAAGCTACGATTACAATACCAAACAATATCAATATAGAGCCACCCAGTCTATTACTGTTTTATTACGTCAATTAGACAAATACGAATCTTTAGTGAGTAGCTTATTAACGCATGGTTTAAATCGTATTGATGGAATCCAATTTGGAAGTTCGAAAATGGAGTCTTTATTAGAAGAGGCGCGTGTAAAAGCCATGGCCAATGCCAAACTAAAAGCTGAGCAATATGCCGGTGCTTTGGGACAAAAAATTGGGAAAGCTATTCAGATCCAAGAACCCGGGCAACATGTTAATCCCCCAGTATTACGGATGGCAAAAATGGAAATGGCCGCTTATGACAGTGGTGGCCAAGAAACCCTAGCAGCTGGGGAAATGGAAATTTCTACGTCTGTGATTGTCATCTTTGAATTACAATAAAGTCGAATCGGTCTAAAACTATTATTTTAGACCGATTCCATTATTCATATCTCAAGGCTTCAATGGGATCTAATCGGGCCGCTTTGGTAGCGGGATAAAACCCGGCAACAAGGGCTACTAAAAACGAAATAATTGTAGCGGCGATCATGGGTATCCACGGAATATTATAGGCAAATTTCACAATGGCGGCAAAAATCAAACCGCTGACTACTCCTAAGAAAATACCTAAAAGGCCTCCTAATTGGCCAATGATTATAGTTTCTATAAAAAATTGATTGGCAATGGTTTTTTGAGTAGCGCCCAAAGATTTTCGAATGCCTATTTCTCGTGTACGTTCGGTAACTGAAACAAGCATGATGTTCATTAAGGCAATAGACGATCCTAATATGGTTATAATACCTATAAACCAAGCCGCGGTTTCCAAATAGCCGGTAATGCTGGCAATACGGTTTATTAAATCGTCACTTCGAATCATCCCAAAGTTATTTTCCTCCAAGGGGGTTAATCCCCGGATGTTTCGAAACACCCGTACCGCTTCTTGTTGAGCCACATCCATTAATTCGGCACGGTCTACCATCACACTTATATTGTAGTTTATATTGGGTTCGGTAAAAATAGTACGTGCCGTTTGTATAGGAATCATGACTCGTAAATCTTGATTATTACCAAAAGTAGCTCCTTTCTCTTCCAACACCCCAATGACAGTAAACTTCGCTCCGCGAATGCTGATGGTTTTGTCCAGCGGATTGTCATCTTTAAACAAACCTTTTAAAAAATCAGATCCTATTAAACACACCCGGTTGTTATTCTGAATATCAAAAAGGGTAAAGTCTCGTCCCATTTGTAATTTGGAACCGGTATTGGTGATATAATTTTCATTGACTCCCAGCACCCGAATGTTAGGATCGGTTTTTTTGTTTTCATATTTTACCTCGGCTGTAGTGGTACCCACAAATGAAACCGAAGTTTGCGACATCGGAAATTGGTAATTATCTTCAAAGGCTTTAATATCGCGGTAACTGATAATCGGATTGACTTTCTTTCTTTCGCCGGAAAAATTCACTTCAAAATCATAGCGCTGCAGGCTAAATGTATTGGCTCCCATGGAGGCAAAATCGCCGGCGATGGTATTTTCAAGAGATTTTACAGCACTTAAAATCATCACCAAAGCCCATACTCCTATACCAATGATGAGAATAGTGAGTATGGCTCGTAATAACTGACTTCTGATCGAGTCAATAGCAATTCGGATATTTTCGCGAAGAAGTGAATACATAATTCAATCTAAGAATACTTATTGGACTTATTTTTGAGGAAAATGTTACAAAAATAGACCACTTATTTTGATGAATTTGTTAAGCTTTTTAAAATCATACAAGCCCGTGCCCGATATGTGTTAATTAAAGGTGTATTTGATAATTCTCTATTTTGGGTCTTAAATAATTATATTGTGTCGCTACATACAGTTGTTTTATGCTTATTCATTGGAGTGTGTTTGTTGTAATTGGTAAAAAAATGTCATTCATGTTTTAATAAAAACAATTTTTTATATAACTTCGTAAAATAAACTCTAAATTTTGTGTTTATGAGGATAACTACCCCCCCCCCGTGCGTATATATGCAAAATAACGCTGTTATTTGTATTGTTTTTGGCTATGTTTCCACATAGTGGATATACACAATCTCAGGAAAACCATAACCAGTGTGGTACTGTAGCAGATCCTGACAGCTATTTACAGGATTTTTCGTATGCTAATAATGAGAAACTTATTGAGATAATTCAGCAAGAAAATATACCCGTACCCGAAGGATATTATGAGTATTTAGGCATAGAAGAACCTGTTGGTAAAAACCGGGCAGTAGCACAATCCGGAAAGACATATATACCTGTAAAGTTATGGGTATATAGAAATAACAACGGAACCGGCAATATTAACACCGCACAGGCATACCAAATAATAGAGGAGCTAAATGATCTATATGCCAATAACACCAACTTTGTTTTTTACTTGCTTTGTGACATTAGTTTTATAAATAATTCTGATTATGCAAATAATGGGCACACCTATTTTGACACGTATACCCTCAATAATAAAGTGGCTAATGTTTTGAATGTACATATAGTAATTACATCTGAAGATTGGACAGGAAAAGCAAATTTCCCTTTGGCTGGTATTTCGTTTCCATCCCCAAGAGCTTTTTCTTGTGCTGTAATTAACTATCACTCAACTTCAAAAGTGTTGGCTCATGAAATTGGTCATACCCTTGGATTATACCACACCCACCACTATGGAAGAAGTTCCTCTGCAGACAAAAATGAAGATTGTGGCGATTGCTATCAAGAATCGGTAAGCCGCTCAAAAACACAAGGGCTTGCTTGTGTAAGTACTGTAGGTCTAAAAAAGTGCGAAGTAAATGGAGATTTTCTTTGTGATACCGAAGCGGATCCCGCGATTACCTTTAATGGTAGGGCACCCTATTCATACTTGTTTTCAAACACTTGTAATTATAATACATCTTTGGGGGGTAAAGACAATTGGGGAGATTATTGGACACCCAATACTAGTAATATAATGAGTTATAGCTCAACTGACTGTTTTAGCTTCTTTACCCCTATGCAGGTTGCTAAAATGACTTACTACAAGAATACGATAGGGATTTCGTATCCCGCCTTTACCATTACAGGTCCGGATAGATTGTGTGCAGGAGAAACTGCCACTTACTCGGTTACCTCCCTACCGGGTGTAACCGAATACGATTGGCAAGTACCGTCCTCTATGTATATAACCAGTTCACCTCCTTATGGTAACAGCATCTCGGTATATGCCATACACAGCTCAGGAGGTCAAATTTCTGTTTTACCTAATTGTGGTAACCGCCCGGCTTATTTTAACGTAAAAGAAAGTTCTTTTTACACTGTGAGCGGATACAACAGTGGATGTCCCAATGAAACTTACACTTATTCCGTCCCATTTATTGCCGGAGCAAATTATTACTGGATAGAGCAAGAAAATGTTCAAGTAATGTATGGACAATATACCAATACGGTAAGTGCAAAATTATTACCCGGAGCTTCTAATCAATCGTATCTCATAGCAAGGGTAGAATACTGTAGTGCTGCGTATGGCTATGGTCATAAAATAATTGTTCACGGCGACCCACCACCACCGGCACCGCAATGTTTTGCTCCGGCAGGGGGAGAGGATAACAAAGTGTTAGAAATAGTAGAACTACACGATATTATTATGTATCCCAATCCGTCAGAAAATAGTGTTACACTAATTATTCCCGGCAATGATACCTACACTGTTTCTCTTATCAATGTAAACGGACAAATAGTGTATTCACAAAATAATCTAAAAGAAATTAATCATACTATTGATACATCAATATATAACTCCGGTATTTACTTTGTAAATCTAACTTCTACCACCGGACAAACTGTAACAAAACGTTTAATTATTAAAAAGTAGGACTATGAAAAAAGTAATAATATTAGCGCTTACGGGCATCCTGATTTTGGCTTGTAGTAAAAAGGATGATGAAACTGGAGGAGGCTATCCTGCAAGTTTATTTTTGTATTTTGACATAAAAAAATCTGACGGAACCCCGTTTGAAGAAGGGGAGGTGTTTTATTACCAACGGTATGATGGGCAACCTTCTAACCATCCCGAAGAATGGTACGTATTAAATAAAACTCTAAATGAACTTTTAGGACAAGAACTTTATTTTGGGCCTTGTGGTGAGTATATGTACGGTTGGGAATACGGCGATGAACCTGATGCCGGTAGCCAATGGGTAACCAAAACGTATGTGTACCTAAAATATATGGATACTGAGGTTATAGACACTATCGTATTAAGAGATAGTATTTATTATCCCGAATACAGGTATTTTGATTTATTCTTAAATGGAGAAAAAATAGAATACACGATGGCTCCTAACCAAATAGAATGGCTTGTCTCTCTTACCAAAGACGAGTTTTAACTAAAAGACAGTAAAAACAATAAAACTGTCCCGATATACTCATAGTATTTTGGGGTTTATTTTTGTTATATTAATGTGTCTGAAAAAATAATCGGAAATAATTCCTCAATGCTTACCTTGGGGTTTCTTCTTTTCAAAAAAGAGGTTGAAACTTTTATTGACAGTTTTTTTGAATAGATGTTACAGTAACAATATGTCTATTTTTTAATCTTTTTCAAACTTTTTAACACCATTCTTGCCCGTGCCCGATAGGCGGGAAGTTCGAGTTCATAATTATTTTGAATGATTTGTTGTAATTCTGGGTGTATCCATTCAAATTCTTTCCCTAGTTCAAACAATGACTGCATAGCATACGCTTTGGCGGCTGTCTTTTGATTCGAAATTAACCAGTCAAAACAGGTTTCGGCCAATTGCTTCCGGTGGGATAATGTAAGTATATTTTGTTCCGGATGGTTTTTTGGGGAATAAAAATTTTCGGTAAGCATACTGGTGATTTTCCCAAAGGGACGAACGGCCTGATCTTGATAAACTTTAGGTACTATACTGATAAACAATCCTGTATAAGGATAAAAGATAGTAGGATTTTCAATAAAAACCATTTCTAATACCCATGCTGCTTTGTAGGAAATCGGGTCATTTACCTCCGTACAATATCCCAGTAATTCTTCCATCCCATCCGGGTTTTGAATCACCACATAGGCAGCCTCCAACCGGTCTTTTTTGGTAGGCTTTCAAGTTTTGTAACATTGCATAGAGGGAGTTATCCGAGGTCATGGTTTAAAAAACTTATAAAATAAATTATACCTTTTATATATCTTTTGCGAAGGCTTCCTATAGTTGGTTTAATTTTTCAATAAACAAAGGGACACCCTTACCCGCTGTCTCGGGAATTACTTGAATATTTCTACCAAAGTGGTTAACAGCGGCCGGTTTGGGATCGATATAGAAAATAGGTGTTGTGGATGCGGCGTAGTTTAGGAGGCCGGCTGCCGGATAAACTTGTAGGGAGGTGCCGATAACCACTACTACTTCGGCTCTTTCCACCATGGTAATTGCTTGATGCATAGCAGGAACAGCTTCGCCAAACCAAACTATATGGGGTCGTAGTTGGAAACCACTGGGGCAGGTATCACCCCAATTCAAGTCGTTTTCCCACGGAACAATGTAGTTTTCATTGCCGGTACTACGTACTTTCATGAGTTCACCGTGCAGGTGTAAGACCTGCTGGCTTCCAGCTCTTTCATGCAAGTTATCTACGTTTTGAGTTACAATCTGCACCTGATATTTGTTTTGCAGAGCGGACAAAGCCAGATGACCCGCATGGGGTTGTACTTGATGCAATTGTCGCCGTCTTTGATTGTAAAATTCGAGTACCAGTTGCGGATTTTTTTCCCATCCTTGGGGCGAAGCCACTTCCATTACATCATGGCCCTCCCATATCCCTCCCGCATCTCGGAAAGTACTAACCCCACTTTCGGCACTCATTCCAGCACCTGTTAAAACAACGATTTTCAAAGCTTTTGTTTTACATTCAAAAATACAATTTTTAACTTTACAAAAAATCGGGTGAACAAGATGGATAAAAATTTAATTACTTATCTCGAGTCCTATATAACCGAACGAAGATTACAACTAATCCGGGATATTTCAGCCAATCGTACTCGCCATTTTACTGTGGTTACCGAAGATGTGTATCAAATGCACAACACCAGTGCTGTACTGCGATCCTGTGATATTTTTGGCATTCAGGATTTACATGTGATTCAAGATCAAATAGGCAAGAGAATAGACAAAGAGATTGCTATGGGAGCCCAAAAATGGGTAGATGTCTATCAGTATGACAGCACTCGAGCATGTATTAGTGCATTGAGAAGTCAGGGTTACCGTATCATTGCAACTACGCCGCATGAGGATTCGAGTAGTCTGGATACCTTTTCGTTAGACCAAAAAGCGGCTATTTTTTTTGGAAAAGAAAAAGAGGGGTTGTCAGAGCAGGTATTAAAAAATGCGGATGGCTTTCTAACGATTCCGATGTATGGTTTTACTGAAAGTTTAAATGTATCGGTGTCGGCGGCTATTATATTGCGTCACTTGCGGGCTAGGCTTCATCAATCTGACATCTGCTGGCGCTTGTCCCAAAAAGAATTAACTGATTTGCGTTTAAAATGGATTAAGAAATGTATTAAAAATGTGGATGAAATTATAGAACATTATTATAAAGACCAATCCCACACCTATGATAAACAATAAAAACATCAGGTTACGTGCCTTAGAGCCCGAAGATTTAGAATTTTTATATCATATAGAAAACGATCCTGAAATTTGGGCCTACAGTGATACCCAGATTCCTTTTTCTAAGTATGTATTAGAAAATTATATAGCAAATGCCTATAAAGATATTTACGAGGCCAAGCAAATTCGTTTTGTGATCGAAAACACCTCCCAAGAGCGAGTGGGTTTGATTGATTTGTTTGAATTTGATCCGGCACATTTACGAGCCGGAATAGGAATTGTAATAGTAGCTGAGCACCGCCAAAAAGGATACGCATTAGAGGCCATTACCACAATTGCTGCTTATGCTAAAGAGCATTTGCGACTCCACCAATTGTACGCTAACATTCAGGAATACAATACTGAGAGCATTGCTTTGTTTGAACGAGCGGGATTTGAATTAAGTGGGCGAAAAAAAGACTGGAACTATAACAACGGTCAGTACACAGCCGAGTTATTGTTCCAGCGTATTTTATAGTGGTAGTGAAATAAGGACTAATCTTTAAGTAGTCCTCTTGATATTACAATTTTCTGAATTTCACTAGTTCCTTCGTAGATTTGAGTGATTTTAGCATCGCGCATGAGTCTTTCAACGTGATATTCTTTGACGTAGCCATTTCCACCGTGAATTTGTACGGCTTCCACGGTCACATTCATCGCCACTTGCGAGGCTTTTAATTTGGCCATAGCGCCACTGATATCATAATTAAGACCTTGGTCTTTTTCCCACGCTGCTTTCCATACTAAATATCGGGCGGCTTCAATTTCGGTAAGCATATCAGCGAGTTTGAAAGCAATCGCTTGGTGGTTGCAAATTTCGGTTCCAAAGGCCTTTCTTACCTTTGAATAATTTCGGGCTAACTCGTATGCTCCGGAAGCGATTCCTAGTGCTTGCGAAGCAATTCCTATACGTCCTCCAGACAAGGTTTTCATAGCAAAAGTAAATCCAAAACCGTCGTCTCCAATACGATTTTCTTTGGGAACCTTTACATCGTTAAAATTTAAAGAATGGGTATCACTACCACGGATTCCGAGTTTGTCTTCTTTCGGACCAATTTCGAATCCTTCCCAACCTTTTTCTACAATAAAAACATTAATACCTTTATGTTTTTTTTCTTTATCTGTTTGTGCAACTACCAAATAATAATCGGCTGTTCCTCCGTTTGTAATCCAGTTTTTAGTACCGTTTAGTAAGTAATAATCTCCTTGATCAATAGCTGTGGTTCGCTGCGAGGTAGCATCGCTACCTGCTTCGGGTTCGCTCAAGCAAAAAGCTCCTAATTTTTGTCCAGTCGCCAAAGGGACTAGATATTTTTGCTTGTGGTAATCGTTTCCAAATTTTTCAATACCATAACAAACTAATGAGTTATTCACCGACATGACCACGGAAGCCGAGGCATCTATCTTAGAAATTTCTTCCATAGCAAGAGCGTAAGAAATAGTATCCATACCTCCCCCGCCATATTCAGGAGAAACCATCATACCCATAAAACCCAACTCGCCCATTTTTTTAATTTGTTCGGCGGGAAATTTTTGATGGGTATCACGTTCTATCACCCCGGGAAGTAATTCATTTTTGGCAAAGTCTCGAGCAGCATCTCGTATCATCAAATGCTCTTCAGATAAAGAGAAATTCATAAGCTTGGTTTTTATGATTTTTTAATAAAATGTAGTATTCGGCAAATATAAATATTAATCTATTGTGGTGTTAGATAAATTTTAAATTCATCTCTTGTTTTGTTTTCCTTTACAACCTACACCCTTCTCGAAAGGTTATTTCAATTTTGCAGTCAAAGCTCTTGGTTCGATGGAGCTTAGAATTCATTTACAATACTTCCTAAATCCGTTCCTGACTTCACTTCGAACGGTGAGGTGTGGGCTTGAAATACACGAGCCGTTAATTCTCCTTGAAGTACATACTTCTCTCCCTGTACCCGAATCCAACTTCCTTCGCGTAAACCTATTACCGCTAGGTTATGGATGCTGTGAAATTCTTTGATTCGAGTTTCCCGGGTTTCGCCCATATGGGTCGATCCAGGCACAGGATCCAAATAATGCGGATTGATATTGAATGGAAGGATTCCCAGGGTATTAAAAGACGGGGGGTAAATTATTGGCATATCGTTAGTAGTTTGCATACTCACCCCACAAATATTACTCCCAGCGCTCGTACCTAGGTAGGGCACTCCGTTTAAAATAGCCTGTCGCAAAGCATCTATCAATTGGTTCTGGTACAGGCTGGTCACCAATCGAAAAGTGTTTCCTCCTCCGGTAAAAATTCCTTCGGCTTGAAGTAAGGCTTCTTGAGGATTAGACAAAGTGTGGATCCCTATTACTTCTATATTAAGGAAGTCAAATGCTTTTTGAACCTGTTGCGTATATTGATCACAAGTGATACCGCTGGGTTGTGCATACGGTATAAATATCAGTTTGGTAGTATTTTGGAAAAAAAGTTTTAATTCGGGTTGGAGGTATTCCAAATAACCACTACCGTAAACGGTTGAAGTGCTAGCAATAATACAGTTTTTCATAGTCATTTAAGGGATTACAAATCGTTTTTGTTTTTGATCAAAAAGAATAAACTCTTCAGAAAATAAACCATTCATATATTGATTTTCTATCAAATTGTCCGGGGTGTCAAAGATAACTTCCTCTTTCTTAATCAGGATGATTTTATCACAAATCTGTAGCGCTAATTCTATTTCATGGGTAGAAAACAAAATACTTTTTTGAGTCTTTGATACAAGATTTTTAAGGAGCAATAAGACTCGTATTCTGTTTTGAATATCCAGATGGGTGGTAGGTTCGTCTAGTAAAATCAAGGGGGTGTCTTGGGCTATAGCTCGTGCAATCAGCACTGATTGAAGTTGACCATCACTGAGTTCATAGCATTTTTTATTTTTTAACTCTTGGGTATCTGTTGCCTCCATCGCTTCTTGTACCTGTTGATAATCTGAAGGGTTTAAGGTTCCTATCCAATTGGTATAGGGTTGTCTCCCCAAGGCAATTAATTCTTGTACTGTTAGGTTGGTAGAAACCGGTTTTTCTGTAAGCACTACACTTATTTGTTGTGCCAAGTATTTGGGTGTATACGAAGAAAGAGGTTTTTGATCGATAATAATTTCACCTGACAAGGCAGGTTGCAAGTGGCACAAAGTTCTCAAAAGAGTAGATTTCCCGACCCCATTGGCACCTATAATTCCTACCAATTCACCTTTTTGAATGCGCACATTAATGGGGTGCGTCAGTGCGAGATTCTTTTTTTTGAATCTATAGCCTATGATTACATTTTTAGTTTCGAGTATATAGTTAGAATTGTGGACAGCCATTTTTTCTGGTTAAAAAAATAATTTCTTTTTACGTACTAATAACCAAATTACCACCGGTGCTCCTAGTAGCGATGTCACTGCGTTAATAGGAAGTGTTATTTCTGTAAAAGGCATTTGTGCAACAATATCACAGATAATCATCAAGATAGCTCCCACCAATATGACGGCGGGCAATAACACGCCATGATGGGTGGTTTTTAAAAAAAGTCGAGTCAGATGTGGCACGGCCAAACCAATAAAAGCTACCGGTCCGGCAAAAGCGGTAATAGACCCGGCTAAAATACAAGTTACCATTAAAATTAACATTCTGCTTGATGCTATTGGCAAGCCTTGGCTTTGCGCATAATTTTCTCCCAATAACAAGGCATTGAGCGGTTTAATTGCCAAAATAGAAAGTAGGATTCCAATAAAAAAGCAAATTGACAAAATCCCAATGCCTTCCCAGGAATTATTTCCAAGACTTCCAAAAGACCAATAAATGTATTGTTGTAATTGATGAGCAGGGCTAAAATAAGCCAATACGCTTACTACAGCCGCGGTTAAACTGCCAAACATTAAACCGATGATCAGTATGGCCATGGTATCTTTGATACGGGTTGCTACCGCCACAACAGCCAGGAGCACTAAAAAACTCCCCAGACAAGAGGCAATGACCAAACTCCATCTACCGAGCAACCACTCCCCTAGAATTCCACCGGCAATAGCTCCGCCCATCACTGTTAGTGCCACACCCAAACTGGCTCCGCTACTAATTCCTAAAACAAAGGGACCCGCTAAAGGATTGCGGAATAAGGTTTGCATTAACAAACCGCTAACTGCCAAACCAGCACCGGTAATCATTGCAGTAATAGCTTTGGGTAAGCGATAATTTTTTACAATATAATTCCACGATTCTCTTTCCGAAGGGGTTCCGGTAAGAATATCAATCACCTCACTGAATGGGATTGAAACCGACCCCAAACTGATTCCGGCCAGAAAGACTAAAACCAATAGGACACCTAGTAATAGGAGAAAGCGGGTATTGGGTGCAAAACATTTCAAAATAGAACGGTTTCTTTCTAGGGACGAAGATACTTTATTTCAAAATATTGCCAATGACCTACTGTCATTTCCTTATAAAACGGTTATTTTTTTTACAACTAAAATAAATTAAAATATTTTTGTGTAATACAACTTGAAAAATAAAAAAGAGTTTGTACATTTGCACCCGCCTATGACCAAAACCTATTTTGGTTCTATTAAGGTAAAAAAGAAGAGATTTTTAATACTAATCAAAAGTCGATTTGTTTTTGTTTTAAACAAAAAAAGAATTTTTCAGAAGATAAAGTTATAAAGCCATGAGTAAAAGAACCTATCAGCCATCCAAAAGAAAAAGAAGAAACAAACACGGTTTTAGAGAACGTATGGCAACCGCTAACGGGAGAAAAGTTTTGGCCGCACGAAGAGCTAAAGGCCGAAAAAAACTAACTGTATCTTCTGAACCACGTCATAAAAAATAATGATTGGATAAATTAAAATATTCAAAGGTGTTACTTTTATCGGTAACACCTTTTTTTTGACCTGATATTGGTAATTACACTTAAATTTATAAAAATCCTGTAGATGTTTTCTCCAGAAACGTCTCCTCAAATGAAAACTCAATGCCCAAAAATCCAGACATCAACACCGTACTAATTATTGGCTCAGGACCTATTATTATCGGACAAGCTTGTGAATTTGACTATTCAGGAACGCAGGCCTTACGCTCACTTCGAGAAGATGGAATCAAAACCGTTTTAATCAATTCGAACCCGGCGACCATTATGACCGATCCTTCTATGGCCGACCACGTTTACTTAAAACCGTTAACAGCCCAGTCAATAATCGAAGTTCTCCATGCGCATCCTGAAATTGATGCTGTTTTACCTACGATGGGTGGACAAACCGCTTTAAACCTATGTATTGAAGCGGATGAGAAAGGCATTTGGCAAGATTTTGGAATCAAACTGATTGGTGTTGATATTCAAGCTATTAATATTACAGAAGATCGGGAACAGTTCCGTAACTTAATGAAAGATATCGGGGTACCAATGGCGCCTCAAGCTACAGCTACTTCCTTTTTAAAAGGAAAAGAAATTGCACAGAAGTTTGGCTTTCCACTGGTGATTCGTGCCTCCTATACCTTAGGTGGGGCCGGAGCTTCATTTGTACACAAGGCTGAAGACTTTGACCGATTGCTCAACCACGGATTAGAGAGTTCTCCAATTCACGAAGTGATGATAGACAAAGCATTAATCGGTTGGAAAGAATATGAATTGGAACTACTTCGTGATAAAAACGACAATGTAGTCATTATCTGTACTATTGAGAATATGGATCCCATGGGCATTCATACCGGAGATTCAATCACTGTGGCACCCGCGATGACGCTTTCGGATCGTACTTTTCAGAAAATGAGAGATATGGCTATCAAAATGATGCGTAGTATTGGTGATTTTGCTGGGGGATGTAATGTACAGTTTGCTGTGAGTCCGGATGAAAACGAAGAAATTATCGCTATCGAAATTAATCCTAGGGTTTCTCGATCGTCTGCTTTGGCCTCCAAAGCTACCGGTTACCCCATTGCCAAAATTGCTGCAAAATTGGCCATCGGATATACCTTAGATGAACTTCAAAACCAAATTACCCAATCTACTTCGGCATTATTTGAACCTACTTTGGACTATGTTATTGTTAAGATTCCTCGATGGAATTTTGACAAATTTGAAGGCAGTGACCGTACTTTAGGTTTACAAATGAAATCGGTAGGTGAGGTAATGGGAATTGGACGCTCATTTCAAGAAGCCCTACACAAAGCCACTCAATCGTTAGAGATAAAAAGAAATGGATTAGGAGCAGATGGAAAGGGCTATAAAAATTACGACCAAATAATTGATAAATTAAACCATCCCAGTTGGGATCGCGTGTTTGTGTTGTACGATGCCATTCAAATGGGAATTCCTTTGAGTCGTATCCACGAAATTACTAAAATTGATATGTGGTTCTTAAAACAGTTTGAAGAGCTACATTTGTTAGAAAAAGAGATTTCGAACTACACCATTGATTCCCTGCCTCGTGAATTGCTCTTGGAAGCCAAGCAAAAAGGCTTTGCAGACCGTCAAATAGCCCATATGTTAGATTGTCTGGAAAGTCAGGTGTACAACAAGCGGGACGAAATGAATATTCGGCGGGTATATAAACTCGTTGATACCTGTGCGGCCGAGTTTAAAGCGCAAACCCCTTATTATTATTCTACTTTTGAAAATGAAATGGAACTGCCCAACGGGCAACGGTTTGCGGCAAACGATAGCGAAGTGAGCGATCGAAAAAAAATCATCGTGTTAGGGTCGGGGCCAAATCGCATCGGACAAGGAATCGAATTTGATTACTGCTGTGTACACGGAGTATTAGCTGCAGCTGAATGTGGTTACGAAACCATTATGATAAATTGTAACCCCGAAACGGTTTCAACCGATTTTGATATTTCTGATAAGTTGTACTTCGAACCGGTGTTTTGGGAACATATTTATGACATTATTCGGCATGAAAAGCCCGAAGGAGTGATTGTTCAATTGGGTGGTCAAACAGCCTTAAAATTAGCCGAAAAATTAGACCGCTACGGCATTAAGATTATCGGAACAACCTATCAATCTTTAGACTTGGCAGAAGACCGTGGAAGTTTTTCAACCTTACTCAAAGAAAACAACATTCCTTATCCTCAGTTTGGTACCGCAGAAACTGCTGAACAAGCCTTGAAAATAGCCGACGAACTTGATTTTCCAATTTTGGTTCGACCCTCGTATGTATTGGGAGGGCAAGGGATGAAAATTGTAATTAACAAACAAGAACTAGAAGAGCATGTGGTTGATTTACTTCGAAAAATTCCTAATAATAAGCTGTTACTCGACCATTATTTAGACGGGGCTATAGAAGCCGAAGCCGATGCTATTTGTGATGGAGAAGATGTGCATATAATCGGTATTATGGAGCATATAGAACCTTGTGGAATCCATTCAGGAGACTCCAATGCAACTTTACCACCCTTTAATATTGGTGAGTTTGTCATGCAACAAATCAAAGACCACACGGTAAAAATTGCCAAAGCACTTAATACTGTAGGACTTATTAATGTCCAATTTGCTATCAAAGACGATACGGTGTATATCATCGAGGCTAATCCTAGAGCATCACGTACTGTACCTTTTATTTCTAAGGCTTATGGAGAACCTTATGTGAATTACGCCACCAAGATTATGTTGGGTGAAAAGAAACTTTCTGACTTTACGTTCAATCCCCAGTTAGAAGGATATGCCATCAAGCAACCGGTGTTTTCTTTTAATAAATTCCCTAATGTAAATAAGCAGTTAGGACCCGAAATGAAAAGTACCGGAGAAAGTATATTGTTTATAGACAGTCTAAAAGACGATGCCTTTTATCAACTGTACAACAAACGAAGAATGTATTTGAGTAAGTAGTTATCATTACAAATCAAATACGGAACTTCGTTTGGTATAAATCATATCTTTGATTTTTAACCAAAAAGCTAGTGTCAGGTAGATTCCAAACCCGATTCCTAAAGTGGCAAAAGAAAGGTAAATAAAAAACAGTCGGATACTACGAACGCGCATTCCTAATTTATCGGCTATACGCGAAGAAACTGCAAAGCCGTACTTTTCAAAAAAATGTCGTATTTTATATACCAAGCGTATCATGCTAGGCCAAAATTAGTTATTTGTTTTGTAATAAACTATTTCCAACTGCACAATGCAGGCATTGATTTTTATCACAATAGGTTGTTTTTAGTTGGAGTAACGCTTGTGATTGAAAGGCCGTATCAAACCCGGGATGTAACTCTTTAAATTTTTTTACCACCGCATTATTTTCTAAAGGTATTTCCTGCATGAGTGAAATAATTTCATCGGTATTGTCTTTACCTTGACTTTGGGCATAACAAAATTTTAGTACGGCCACAGTATTGATGAGGATTAAATCTACGAAAGTGGTTGAAATCTTTTTGATTCTTCGAATAGAATTTGATTTAAAGTGGTAGTGGGTATCCCAATATTCGGAAGTGTTAATTTGAAGTAACTGAGTTAGTTCTTTACGAGATTTACGTTTAAGAATTTCTTGAAACAAAGAAGCGTGCTTGTGGTACAAAGCGGCTAACTGCACCAACCGAATGGTAGGAAAATTATCGGGCCTCAATCGGAAAAACTGTACCGGGGTCACGTACTTATTATTTAAACCAAACTTGTTTTTTAAATACCGATACTGAACTTGTAATTGGTCATAATAGGAATCTTCAATATGGTTTTCTAACAGACCGGCTTGCCCTAGTAGAAGACTCTCCAGGTCCAATAGCTGGTTTCTACTTTTTCTTATCACCGAAAAGTCGATGGATTGTGCAATACTTAAAAAACTTTCTCCATTGACTTTTAAACCAAAATTCTTCGTTAAAATGATAAACAATACTGCCTCCCAATCGTTTTTATATTTCTCAAGTAGTCTAAAAACCTGAAGTGACTTCGTTTCAAGTCTCTCAAAATACAACCGTTCTAACCAATTTTGTAGTAGCAATTCCGGAGTTTCACCAAAATGGTTTTCACAATTAATCCAAGTATTTTTTTTAGAAAATAATTGTTGGTAGGAAAGCACCATTTGCTTGTCAACAAAATGACTTAATTCTAGGGTGGGAAGCACAGTGTTATCAGCTCGGTATATATCTACATCATGATTCCAAACAACGTGTAAAATAACCGCATCATAAGTGGGATCTATTTCGTGGTTGTGTATGTACCAATCGGATGATTTTAAGTGTATTTCTACATTTCCGGCCCAAAACTGTTGGTTAATTTTAATATGAGAATTAAAAAAATCCGGTCCAGCATCGCTATTGTGAATTCCCACCGATACAATTTCTAGTGATTCTCCTTTTACTGTGCTTAACCGGTGAGCTGGAAATTTTTGAAATTTCCACAAATAATGTAAAAAATCCTCCTTCATCCTCCTTCATTTACCCTATAAAAATAAAAAATCCCGATATAAAACCGGGACTTTTTATTTAGAAACACTTAAAAATTTTCTAATATTCCATATACTCACCTTCTCCTAAGTTAAAGGTAAGCGCAAAACGAAGGGTTCCTTCAAGAGGGCTTCTCACTTTAGAAGTGGAGAAAAGATAGGAAACATCAATATTGATGGTGGTGTATCTAAATCCAGCTCCGATGGAAGCAAATTTGCGGTTACCTTTCATTTCACTTTCATTAAAGTAACCTAAACGGAGTGAAAATGCGTCTTGATAAACATATTCAGCACCCAAAGCCCAGGTAAATTCTTTCATTTCTTCACTAAATCCTCCTGGCGCATCACCAAATGATTGAAAAATTCCTTGAAAGAAATTAACATCATCGTCTTTTCCTTCAACTACTTCGCCAGAAACCAAGTTTCGGATAGGGGGGGTGGGTACTAACAGTTTATTCACCTCAGCGGTAACTCCTACACGGTTGTAATCGTCTAAGATAAAATCAAATCCACCGCCCAATCTAAGATTGGTGGGTAAAAAGTTTTCTTGACCCAAGTCGTCATATCGAATTTTGGGCCCTAGATTAGAAATGTTAAATCCGGCTCTCCACCGTCCGTCAAATTCGTTGTAAGGAATTACTTCTGACTGATAATAACCGGCGATATCTACGGCAAACGAGCTACCCGGTGTAGCGTCTGAATCAAGTGCTTGAATTTTTAAATCCGAACGCAAGTAACGACCGGCAACAGCCATAGAAAAACGCTCACTAAGACGCAAGGAATAAGACACATCAAAAGTTAATTCATTAGGTCTTTGTATAAGTGGGTTTTCCATTTGTTCGGGTGTTAATCCCAATTCGATTTCTCCCAAGCTAAAATATCTAAAGCTGGCCGCAATGGCGCTTCTTTCATTTAAACGGTTATAATATGTCAGATTTCCTAAAAAAATATCGTTAACCAATTCGCTTAAGTAAGGCGTGTAGGTTACACCGAAACCTTGTTTATATTCTGAAAAAGCATATTTTGCGGGATTCCACTGTTGTGAAAAAGCATCCACCGAAGTAGCAACTCCCATATCTCCCATACCAGCAGCGCGGGCATCCGCAGCAATTAATAAAAATGGTACTGCTGTGGTGATGGCACTTTGAGTACTTAATATGGGTTCAGGAGTTTCCTGAGCGTATATTTTTGAAAGGGAAGCTATTGCTAAAAATAAACAGATTTTCTTCATAAATTCAAATTTTGGGCAAATATAAATGATTAAATATTACAGTATCACTAATTTTTCAGTTTTTTCGGCTTTCTTGCCTGTAAGTGTAGATTTTACCGTCAGCTTGTAAATATACACTCCTTTCCCTATTCTATCTCCAAAATCATCGCGACCGTCCCAGGTAATATCTCGGGATAAAAATCCATCGGTAACTACTACTTGGTTTCGTGTCCAAACTACTTTCCCGGTAACGGTAAAAACCTGTACTTGGACCTCCAATGGTTCAAAAGGACGGTTGTGATTAAACCAAAACTCGGTATAATTCACAAAGGGATTGGGATAATTAAGTACGCGTTCTAATTTTATTTTGTCGTCACCCACTACTACAAAATGAATTTCAGCCACCGACGAATTGTTATATACGTCCCAGGCTTTGACGGTCAGGGTGTGGAGACCTTCTTCTAAATTGCGTAAACGATAGGTCAGAGATCCTTTGGTATAATCATCGACTTCTGATTGGTAATATTGGTTTAAGATAAAAGGTTCGGATTCGTCACCATCCAAAATGGCCACGATATCGTGACCAATTCCACTGGAAGTATTAATACCATTTTCATCCTCAAAATCTGCAATGAGCAGGGGTGAGTTATTGGTTATTCCTCCATCTACAAAATTGCGATCGTTCATATACAAACGAATTTTCGGACCTTGATTATCCTCGGGAGCATTTAAATTAAGCCCTCCTACTTTAATTTGATCGTTGTAACCGGCATGGTCTTCTAAGGAGCCATCCCTTTTGGCATATAGATTAACCCTTCCGTGCCCCACGGGCATTGCGATATCTCGAGGAACTACAAATTCAAATTCAAATTTACCGTTGGTAATAGTAGCTTTACCGTTAAAAATGGTTTCTCCTAACGTTTTAAAATCCATGATCACCAAACCATTTTCATCGCTAATATTATCGTTTCCTAAAGTTCTTCTGTTTAAATCTTTATCAAAGACTTTGGCTTCTAATATTCCGTTGTAGTTAGTTACCAAATTACCATTACTATCTACAACTTCTCCTCCTAGACGTATTTTACTCAAGGCTTTAAGTGTATCTGAGGCCGAACTGATAGGTGCACCATTGATGGTCGTCAACTTGACCTCTTTTTTACCAAAGGCTAAATGGAGAGCGGGATCTCCCATATAAGCGATAACAAATCTATTTTCTTTAGAAGATGAATTTTTAGTGACCATCAAACTTTCGGCAGGATTACGAATGCTAACCCCGGTGTTTAACCCAAACATATGGGTGGCTAAGAGTTCGTTGGTATTAATTCCTATATCTACATAAAGCTTTCTGGTTGTAGTTATTAGACCGATAAAGCCTCCTTCGACATTCCAATATGCATATTCTCCACCGGTAGGTCGTAAGGGATTATCAAAACGGGAAAACTCACAAGTGATGGTGATAAAAAGAGGATACTTATTACGATTCTTATAGTTCTGTACAGAAAATTTGGTGACTATGTATTCATGCGCCAATCCGTCTTCGCCCCCATGGCCAAAATAATTAAACACCAAAGCACCCACATCAATCGCATTTTCAATGGCTTCATTGACTTTGGGGTAGCGGTTACCACCGGCAGAGGTTTCTTGCAAGTACGAATCAGAGTGAATTTTAATCACATTGATAGAAGGACGGTTGTCCCAAACTAAATCGGCTAAATCGTTTAAAGAGAATTGCAATACGATATCTTGTTCTTTATCCACATCATCTGAAATAAAAACAGCATTATTGCGCCAGTTTCCATAACTCACTTCCGAATAATAAGCAATGATTTTATCGACCATGGCATTGGCTAGGCTAACATTATCCACTACAATTCTTCCGATGGCAATGTCTTGTCTTTCGGTATTGCCCATTCTACCTTCATTTTGGTCCATCATTCCGTAAAAATCATCACTAAAAAAGGTAGATACTGTAGATAAATGTCCTCCAGAATCTCTTTTGTGATAGGTAGGTACCATATTGTTATTTTGGTTCACAAAATTTTTATAATCCACCGAGGTATCACCAAACAGGCACACGTATTTCAATCGTTCTATATCGGAAGAGCCGTTATCATACACATATTTTATAAAATTTCTAATAGCTGCAATATCCTGTTTACCGGTACTAAACTCGTTGTAAATTTTATCTGTGGTAACTACTCTAACGCGCAATCCATTGACAGTGCGATGGTGGTTGGCCAATCGCAAAGCGGGCTGGAGCAATTTTGAGGAAGTGATTATCAAATAGTCAATATCTTCAAACTCTCCTTGGTTGTTTAAAAAAATAGTTCCTTTTAAGTTTTGATTAGCCACTCGAGGTTGATTGACTGCCACCGGCAAGTAATAATCAGCCGGGTCGATAGCCAAATATTTTCTTACTTGACCCATTGTGGCTTTTATGGTAAAGTTTGAAGCACCTTCTTGGTTAATTTTAGTAGTGACATTATGCGGATCAGTAACATCCCAAATTTGACTTATTTGAGTGGCATTACTTAGTATGTATTGACCGATACCCTCCAATTCGGCTGCAGCGTCGTAGCGGAAAATCATTTGCTTTCCATAAGCGGTTAGATGTCGTAAAGCGTTTAGTGCAATATAATCTACGAAGGCATTACTGGCGGGATTTCCCATATTGTTATAACTCAGATTCACGGTAATGTTCTCTGAGGGTGCCGCAAAATTATCGGAGTGAATTTTTATGGATGCACTCGTATAACTGGTAGGCATGATTTTATGAAGCATAATATTCGATAAATCTTGCCCGTTGACATTTAATTTAATATAAGTTTCCACCTCAGAAATACCAATTAAAACCAAACGTATATCTACCGGTTGTCCCAACACTATATTTGGAAAATTAAATTCAAAGGCCTGCTCATTATTGATATCGAAACGATTCCCATACCACCTTCTTCCCAACATGGCAGGGTTCATTTCGTCGATCTCGTGAAACTGGTAATCGTTAAATTGGGTAATAGTCACCTGAGCCGAACCGGAGGGTTCTAGGTAATTTTGAATTCTTTTGCCGTATTCACCATCCGCAGTAATATAATAATAAGCATTGTCGTCATACACATTGTGGTGGGTATCGCTCGCTTCATTATATTCTGCTGAAATTCCATAAAAAAGTATGTGATCTTGACTGTCAAAACTTCCGTCCTGTTCACCGACTACCTGAATAGCATTTTCGACTAAATCGTAACTGAGAGTCTGATTGTTTAGATAGGGTAGCATCAACGAACCGTTTCCATAGATTTTAATTTTTCGGGGATCAATCGAGCTTACATCCATCCCTAAGTTCTCTAAAAAGCTTCGGTCAATTTTGTGAACGCCCGTTTTTTCTACTTTAAATCGGTACCAATTACCCGATGCTAGTATAGAATTGGTGATTCCGCTTAAATTTTTTTGAGGAGGCTGTTTGTAGGAATAAGACACCTCAAGAGAAACTATTTTTTTATAGGCACCGTTTTGTCGCACTATAGCCGGGTGTTCCAGAATGGTATAGATTTGATTTCGAGCGTAATGGCTGATAATACTAAATTGCGCTTCCTGAGGAACCGAACTTTTAGACACATTTTGTAATTGGTCAGCCGGAAGATCTTGATATACTATATTTCTAATTTGTAAACTACCCGGGTTCGCATGCCCAGAATCTTCCCAAAGATGACTATATATATTAGTTTCTTGGTCGTAGAATAAAGGATTCGCTAAAGAACCCGACTCAGATTGTGCGCTAAATTGAGGTTCCAGCCAATCCAAAGTCACTTTTCTTACCTGTGAATAAAGTGAAATGCTAAATAATAAACTGAGAGTAATTAATTTTTGTTTCATAGTCTTCCTACCCATAACGTGAGAATCGTGTGCTTATTTTTTAATTGCAACTTATTTTATTAAATAATAATATATAGTTTTTAACGTTGTTGAAACTAAATCTGTTTTATTTAAGAGCCTCCTAGTGCTTGGAATAAACACTTTATTTTAAAATATAAAAATAATATTGTCATTTACACGTTAATTACTATATTGCGTGCCAAATTTACGCTTTTTTCAAACCAATAAACTATGAGAAAAAAACCTTTAATACCAATGCTTGTAATTATTTTTCTTACAAGTGGTTTATTCTTAGGCTGTAGCAAATCAAGAGATTACAAAAATAGTTCCCGGGCTACCGGATGGAAACTCAACGATAGAGAAGGAGGGTTCCAATTCAATACCCGATTTAAAGAGCAAGAACCCGGACCTGGTTTGGTATTTATTGAAGGTGGTACTTTTACTATGGGTAAAGTACAAGATGACCCCATGAGAGATTGGAACAACGTGCCTAATCAACAACACGTACAATCTTTTTATATGGATGAGACCGAGGTCACTAATTTGATGTATTTAGAATACTTAGATTGGGTCAAAAAAGTGTTTCCACCCGACAATGAAAATTATAGAAAAATATACGAGGGAGTTCTTCCCGATACTTTAGTTTGGAGAAATCGTTTAGGTTTTAACGAAACTATGACTAATAATTATCTTCGACACCCTGCTTTCTCGGACTATCCTGTCGTTGGAGTAAGCTGGATTCAAGCTGTAGAATTCTCTAAATGGCGTACCGATAGGGTCAATGAATATCAATTAGAGAAAGAAGGCTATACGAAGAAAAATGCGCGACTTAAAGATGTCGATGCGAGTACTACATTCAGTACATACACCTACTTGCAATCCCCCAATGACAGCTACGGTGGAAATACGGACATACTTCAAGGAGGAAAAACCTCTCAAAGAAAACAAAAAGATAGCTTAAATCAATTTGTGAAGCTTCAAGACGGGGTGTTTTATCCCGATTATAGATTACCAACCGAAGCCGAATGGGAATATGCCGCTTTAGGTTTAGGTAGTGTTCGAGAGTACAATATGTACCGAGGTAAAAAGAAATACCCTTGGGATGGCCAATACACCCGTTCTGGAAGTCGAAGAACTCGAGGTGATCAAATGGCCAACTTCAAACAAGGCCGTGGTGATTACGGAGGAATAGCCGGCTGGAGTGACGACGGAGCCGATATTACTAATGCTGTTAAATCATACAAACCCAATGATTTTGGATTGTACGATATGGCTGGCAACGTAGCTGAATGGGTAGCTGATGTGTATCGCCCTATTATTGATAGCGAATTTAATGACTTCAATTACCACAGAGGTAATATCTATACTAAAAATGCGATTGATGAAACTGGTAAAGTTGTGATAGTTACTACCGAAGATATCGTTTACGATACTTTGAGTAACGGAAAAATCATTGCTCGTAATTTCCCCGGAGAAATTTTACAAGTTCCGGTTGATGAAAATGAAACCTATTTGAGAATTAATTTCTCGGAAAGTGATCAACGCAATTTCCGTGATGGGGATAAGAGATCCAACAGGAATTTCTATAACTTTGGTATGGAAACAGAAGAAGGAGTTGCGCAAAACACTACCAACGAAATGTACAATTCACCACAGCACCTAGTTGAAAGCGATAGTTTAGGTGGTCTGATCAGACAATACGACAAAGCCAATGACCGTACTACACTAATCAATGATAATGTTCGAGTGTACAAAGGAGGTTCTTGGAGAGACAGAAACTACTGGTTAGATCCTGCACAAAGAAGATACTTCCCGCAAGATATGGCAACCGACTATATCGGGTTTAGAAATGCTATGTCGCGCGTAGGTTCAAAATCCCAAAAAGGAAAAAGAGCTCGAAACTAATTATAATGACAATATAATATACTAAGGCCTCAAATTTTGAGGCCTTTTTTATACCTTTATAAAATGACTATACCTGAAATTCACCAATGTTTTTTACAATGTAAGACCATTAATATAGATAGCCGAACTATCACTCCCGGTCAATTGTTTATTGCCCTTCGGGGTGAAAATTTTGATGGAAATCAGTATGCTCAAAAAGCTATCGAAGCAGGTGCTGCTTATGCCATTATAGACAACCCCAATTATCAGCTAGCAGGAAAAACCATATTTGTCGATGATTGCCTTACCACTTTACAACAACTCGCCACTTACCATCGAGAATATCTCAATATTCCAATTCTTGCACTCACCGGAAGTAATGGGAAAACAACGACCAAAGAACTCATCAATCAAGTTCTTTCACAAAAATATCAAACAACTGCTACTCAAGGTAATCTAAATAATCACATCGGCGTACCACTAACGTTACTATCCATGGATACCCATACCCAATTCGGTATTGTCGAAATGGGTGCCAATCACCCCGGAGAAATTAAAAATCTTTGTGAAATAGCTAATCCAGATTTCGGATATATCACCAATTTTGGAAAAGCACACCTCGAAGGTTTTGGCTCTTTGGAAGGCGTTATCAATGCCAAATCAGAGTTGTATCATTTTCTAAATAAAAAAAATAAAAAAGTATTTGTTAATACCGATGACCCAAATCAGTATAAACAAGCTAAAGGTATCGAACAAATTACTTTTGGAAGTAATAGTGATAACCAAGTTCAAGTTGTAAAGTCCAATCAATCCTTTCCATACTTATCTGTTTACCATAACAATACTGTAATAAATACCCAACTCATTGGGAATTATAATTTTTCTAATGTTGCAGCGGCTATTACCATAGGTATTCATTTTGAAGTGCCTTTGGAAGACATAAAAAAAGCAATTGAAAACTACATACCCCAAAATAATCGTTCGCAAATTATTCATAAAAAAACCAATACCATTATATTAGACGCATATAATGCTAACCCAAGTAGTATGGAAGCAGCCATTCATAATTTTGAATTATTACACGCCTCCAAAAAAGTGATTTTTTTAGGAGATATGTTTGAGTTAGGTTCTTCATCAACTGTAGAGCACCAAAATATTGTAGATTTACTCCAAAAATGCACATTCGATCAAATCTATTTATTGGGAAATCACTTCTCAAAAACCATACTCGCCACCGCAAATATTCAGCAATTTCAAAATTTTGAGCAGTTTCAATCTCAATTCATACCTTCTCTTCACAATACGCACATACTTATCAAAGGCTCACGCAGTATGAAGATGGAACGTATTCTCGATTTATTATA
>CAZQQU010000019.1:0-23392 GCA_964595625.1 uncultured Flavobacteriaceae bacterium
TCTTATTTATGGATGCATGGGGGTGCTCGTTTGAGCAATGAAGATAAGAAATTATTAGTCGATTACTTTAATTCGTTAATGGATAATGAATAAATTTAGCGTATAAGCTGAACAGGTTAAAACTTCGATTTGCGTGTTAAAATCATCGCAAATTAAATATTGTGAAATATTCTTAAAACTGTTATTATGAAAAAATACACATGCCCAATGCACCCCCAGATACTTAAAGATGAGCCGGGGAAATGCCCATTATGCGGAATGGCTTTAGTTCCTTTTGGGAAAACTAGTAGTCACAATCACAACCATCATGAACATGGAGAACACCAGCATTCAGCACATCAGCATGATAAACATGATGGTCATCATACGCATGATTTCCTGAAAAGATTTTGGGTAAGTTTAATTATTACCATACCTATTCTTGCGCTTTCGCACATGATCCAGGAGTGGTTTGGTTTCAATCTGGAGTTTATCGGAGACAAATATGTGCTGTTTGCCCTTGGAACTTTAATTTATCTGTACGGGGGGATGCCTTTCTTAAAAGGAATGGTTGGCGAAATCAGAGCAAAGGCCATTGGGATGATGACTTTGGTCGCCATTGCTATTTCAGTGGCTTATTTTTATTCCACAGCAGTGGTATTTGGTCTTCAGGGAATGGATTTCTATTGGGAACTGGCAACGCTGATCGTCATTATGTTACTTGGTCACTGGCTGGAAATGCGTTCACAAATGGCTGCATCCAAGGCACTCCAGACTTTGGTAGCGCTTTTACCAAATGAAGTTACCATAGAAAGAGATGGCGAAGCTTTTAAGATTAAACTGGAGGAATTGACTAACAACGATATTGTCATTATCAAGCCTGGAGAGAAAATCCCAGCAGATGGAGATGTTATTGATGGGCTTTCTTATGTAAACGAAAGTATGCTTACAGGGGAAAGTGTTCCAGTGAAAAAGGAAGCCAAATCAACGGTTATAGCTGGAGCTATAAACGGGGATGGAGCGCTAAAAATAAAAGCGACAGGAGTCGGAAAAGACACCTATCTAAACAAGGTGATCAATCTTGTGCAAGATGCGCAAAGTGCAAAATCGAATACACAAAACCTGGCAGATAAAGTTGCCAAATGGCTTACTTTTATTGCAATTGGAGTCGGTGTAGGAACATTTGTTTATTGGTATAATTCAAGTGGAGATATGGCATTCGCATTAGAAAGAATGGTAACTGTAATGGTCACTGCATGTCCCCATGCTTTAGGAGTAGCGATTCCTTTAGTAGTCGCTATTTCGACTACGCTATCAGCAACCAATGGACTACTTATACGGAACCGGACAGCATTTGAAATTACCCGTAATTTAACGACCATTATTTTTGATAAAACGGGGACATTGACAGAGGGTTCTCATGCTGTGCAAAGAGTCATTCCTTTAGACAGTTTTACCGAAGATGAGATCATCCAGTATGCCGCCGCTGTGCAGCAAAACTCTGAGCACCACATTGCAAAGGGCATGATAAAACTTCTTAAAGAAAAAAAGCTTCAGTTATGGAAATCTGATAATTTCCAATACATGCAAGGAATCGGTGTAAAAGGAACAGTAAATGATAAAGAGGTTGTAGCTGCTGGGCCAAATTATTTTACCACAAACAAAATTGACCAACCCCTTATTCCTGCCGAAATCGATCAAGATTCAGAGACTGTAAATTATGTGTTTATTGACGGGAAAGTAATCGGTATTATCACTTTAGCAGATAGCATCAGAGAAGGATCACATGAAGCAATTCGTCAACTTAATGATATGGGCATAAAATCATTTCTTTTAACGGGGGACAATGAAAAAATTGCAGCCTCGGTAGCTCATAAATTGGGGATGGACGGCTTTTTAGCAAATGTTCTACCGCATGATAAGCAAGAAAAGGTTAAGGAGTTCCAAGCGAAAGGTGAAATTGTTGCTATGACGGGGGATGGCGTAAATGATGCCCCGGCGTTGGCTCGGGCTGATGTCGGAATTGCGGTTGGCTCCGGAACGGATGTGGCCGCTGAGACAGCAGATATTATACTGGTAAACAGTGATCCAAGGGATGTTGTAAAATTGATAGATTTTGGAAAGCGAACATATCGGAAAATGATACAAAATCTGATATGGGCGGTCGGTTATAATATAGTTGCCATTCCACTGGCAGCAGGAATACTGTATCCAAATTTCTTATTAAGTCCAGCAATGGGAGCAGTTTTAATGAGCATCAGCACGATAGTTGTTGCATTTAATGCAACTCTGCTAAAAATGAATAAAAAATAAAAATTATGCAGTAGAAATCTCTGGCGAGGAAAAAGAGAAAGGGTTTTATTTGGTGACGAATTTAAATTGGACATTTTCAAAAAAATCTTTGACGAGGTAGATAGCCATCAAAGTAATGGCTGGGATTACCGTTTGACTAAAAAAGAAAAGCTGTCGAAGGAAACCTCAAAGATGAAACAAGACAAACGCAAGATTACTGTTCAAATTTTTGAGCTACCATTGCCCGAATCAGATCGTATAGAATTTATTGACGTAGCAAACAAGAAATTCGAAAACATATTGGAAAGAATAGAACATACACATCCCAAATTAGTGCGTAAATTATGGAATCCTAAAGAATATATTGACGAAGTTTTAAAACCAGATATGTTGCCTATCGATAAGGACTACGCACTTTCTTTGGTGGAGTCGTTTTTAATCCATCATGTTATTGGTTTGGCCACGGAAGCCGATGAACGAGCCTTACATCTCAATTAAAATTAAAAGTGCAAAATTGTAGGAAAGTTCGAACCATCGGTAATTGTAAATTCTATCGATACGTTTCTTTTTTTGAAGTTTCGATATAACTAATTGTATTTCATTATTTTATTATTCTTTTTCAGACACTAGTTTCTTCAAATCCTCCAAAAAATGGTTCGAAAATTGTACTGGGAGGCCGACCAACAAAAAGCTGAACTTGGTTCAGCTTTTTTCTTTTCTAACAGTAGTGGTTTAACTTGGGCTTTACGGGAAAAGAAAAAAAGAAAAAGCAACCCTTCCAGGTTTTGGATTGAGAGAACCCCAGTTCACAATCTACAAAGACAACTTTTCGTTTTGCGAGTAATACCTTGCCCCATAATAATTCCCGGTTTGCCGATGGGTCTTCTTATTGTTTTTTATCGGAATCGGGGAATTTCGTACCTCGATTTTAGGGTCGTGTTCCCTGGTATTAAACTTAAAGAGGCTGTTAGGGGAGTTTATAGTTTGCATATCCGTTGAATCACACTATTCTTAAACTTCTCAAATATAGGGATTAATTTTTAAGATTATTAATAACAGACTCATTTTTAGGGTATTCCATTTCGTGTAAATGGGTTGTATAACTCATTGTGGAAGGGGAGGGCAGCTTGAAGTAAAAAAACAATTTTTTTGATATAGTATTTGTGTGTTTGTCCTCTCTAAAACTGCACCAAGACAAGTGGAAAGGGCAGAGGGAAAAGGAGATAGGAAAACAGCGGACAGCCCTACCAAAGGCCTTGAAAAAGATTTGGACCCAGCCGGGTATTCAGCCTACAAAACAGTGATATCTGATTTGGAACCTGAAAACTTACGTTTGTCTTTCGAAAATTCGTTGAAGTTAACTGAAACACTGTTCGAAAAACTGAATATTGAATCAAAATTGAAAGAAATATTGAGTAGAATAAGATAAAAATTAACTTTCACTTAGAGCCACCATGGCGAACCGCAGGGTAATTAAAAATTACTTTTTTATCGCAAAAAGTTATTTTTAGTTTTTTTTTCTATTTTTAGAAAATTAATTAAACCAGTTTGAGTTAATACATCATTGAAAGTTTCGACTTTAAAATCCGCCATCATCGCTCCTAAGTGCGCCATTGCGGGCTTTTAATTAACCACCCCCATAACAATTTAGATCATAGCAATTACAGATGACCACGCCTGAAAACATAAACCGTATTTTTTTTGATTTATTTGAACAACAGACTTTCGTCGAAAATGATTTGGATTATTCCATTCTTGAAAAGCACAAACCGCAACTACAAAAAATAGCAGACTTTGGTAACTCCATTGTGAGTGTATTGGATGTTTATAAGAAGCAACATGTATTTTATTCGTCCAACTTTGGAGCCATTTTAGGATACAGCCAGCAAGAAGTGGAAGCCTACGGAGATTATTTTATGAATGCAAAAATTCATCCGGATGACTTTTTGGGTATAACCAAAAATGGTCTTACCGGTTTCAAACTATTTTTTGAAATGTCGGAAAATGAAAAGTTGAACCACAAACTCATCAATGAGTTTCGAATGTTTTATGCCGAGAACCAATATGTCCGGGTTATAGAACAACATCAAGCTTTGGAACTGGACAAGCAGGGTAACCTTTGGCTCGCTTTAAGTATTTTGGATATTTCCCCCAATCAAAATTCAAATGAATCTTTAAAAAGTCAGGTTCTAAATTTCAGGACGGGTAAGTTCATTTCGCTAACCGACAATAATTCAGAAATTGCGGCCTCGCTAACCCAACGCGAAATAGAAATTTTGAAGCTAGTCAAAGACGGTCTTTTAAGTAAAGAAATATCAGACCGCTTATCGATCAGTATTCATACTGTAAACACGCACCGCCAGCGCGTATTGGAAAAACTGGGAGTTAATAACTCCATGGAAGCAGTGATCCTATCATCGAGATTAGAATTAGTATAATCCGGTATACTGATAAATCAGTATTGTCATTATTTTAGAAATAAAAGACTTTTACTGGGACTTTTATCTCAACCAATTATGACAACTATTTCACGAAGCTTTTCGATTTTTTTTCTATTCCTTTTTTCGTTACAATTATGGGCACAACAACCCACTCAAACCATTCGGGGAATGGTATTGGAAGAAGCATCCAACAGGCCCTTGGCTTTTGCAGCCGTTGATTTGCAAAACACCACAATCGGAACAATTACCGACAGCTTGGGAAATTTTACCCTAAAAGATATCCCTATCGGCAGATATGATATTATGGTATCCTTTATAGGATATGAACCGGTGGTTATACGAGAAATTCAACTCACCTCTGCCAAAGAAGTTTTTCTTACCGTTTCCATGCTAGAAAATACTACTTCCTTGGATGAAATTGTGATCAGACCCAAAGTAAATAAAGAACAACCCCTTAATTCTATGGCTACGTTAAGTGCTCGAATGTTGAGCGTAGAGGAAGCCGAACGCTATGCAGGAGGTTTTGACGATCCGGCCCGATTGGTTTCCGCTTTTGCAGGCGTATCCAGCAATGTGGGTAATAATGCGATTGTGGTGAGGGGAAACAGTCCGCAATCGTTGCAATGGAAATTAGAAGGTATTGAAATTTCCAACCCCAACCACTTTGCGGATATGGGGGCTTTTGGCGGGGGTGGACTGACCGCATTAAGTACACAAGTGCTAGCCAATTCCGATTTCTTTTCGGGAGCGATGCCGGCTGAATACAGCAATGCTCTATCCGGAGTGTTTGATATTTTTATGCGAAACGGTAACAACCAAAAACACGAACATACGTTCCAGCTAGGAGCAATCGGTATTGATGTAGCTTCCGAAGGGCCCTTTAAAAAAGGAAAAAACGCTTCTTATATTTTTAATTACCGCTATTCTACCTTGGGATTACTGGCTCCTATGCTTCCGGAAAATGCAGCGGGAACCACCTATCAAGACCTATCTTTTAAACTGAATTTCCCCACTGAAAAAGCAGGTGTATTTTCAATTTGGGGATTGGGCTTGCTAGACCATTCCGATGCCCAGGCGAAAGAGAATATCAGCGAGTGGGAATACGATTCAGACCGAAAAAATCAGGATGCCAAACAGTTTATGGGTACGGTAGGCATCAGTCACAGAATTTTTCTAAACGACCAACAATTCCTCAAATCAACTTTGGCTGTAACATCCAATGGAATTGATATGTATAGCAAAAGTGTGGACAGTAGTTTTCAGGAATTACCGAAAAATGTGATCAACAATTACTTTTATAATCTTGTTTTAACCTCATCTGTCAATACAAAATTCAATGCAAAACATACCAATAAATCGGGTTTTGTTATAACCAATATGCATTACAATATGTTGCTGAAAGATGTAGCAAATGGGACTCCATCCCTACAAACTTTGGTGGACGAAAGTGGTAGCAGCACCTTGGTTTCGGCTTACAGTAACTCCCTGCTGCATATCAACGATAAAATTAGTTTAAATGTGGGCGTCAACGGACAATGGTTTACCTATAACAACTCTTGGTCGTTGGAGCCCAGAGCAGGTATAAAATACAAATTCGCTCCTACACAAACTTTAAGTTTCGCCTATGGCCTACACAGCCGTTTGGAACGATTGAATTATTATTTTATTAAAGATGATTTAAACCAATACATCAACAAAAATTTGGGTTTTACTCGAGCGCATCATTTGGTAATGGGATATGACATCAACACCTCAGAATTTACCCATCTGAAAGTAGAAGCCTATTTCCAACACTTGTTTGATGTTCCAGTCATGGCGGAAAGTTCCTTTTCCTTAATCAATCAACAAAACGATTGGTTTTTTGATGGAAAACTTCAAAACTCCGGGCAAGGAAGAAATTATGGTTTGGATATTACTTTTGAAAAATACCTATCCCAAGGCTTTTATTATATGGTAACGGCTTCTTTGTTTAACTCTGAATATCAGGGCGATGACCAAGTGTGGCGCGATACCCGCTACAACCGTAATTTTGCTTTCAATTTCCTAGCGGGTAAAGAGTGGATGTTGGGCAAAAACAAAAATAAAATTTTAAGTGTAAACGGAAGGGTAAGTTATCAGGGAGGCGAACATTATTCTCCGATAAATACCTCGGCTTCTATAGCCAGCCAAAGCGTTATTTTTGATGAAACGAAAGCTTTTTCTAAACAATTTCCATCCGCCTTTACCAGTCATCTTACCGTAAGTTACAAGCTCAATAGACAGAAAACTACGCACGAATTGGCTCTCAAAATTATCAACCTGACACAGTATAAAGAATATTTGGGTTTTCGATACAATTACCAAACGCAAGCGGTGGACACAGAACGTGAAGCCTTATTCATTCCGAATATCAGTTATAAGATTGAGTTTTAGTTGATTTTATTATTCATTTTACATTGAACTCTCTTGAGGATAAAACCCAATAACAACCCCGAAAGTGCTACTGCTTTCGGGGTTGTTTGATTCCATATTCAATTCCTCTCTACAATTTGAAAGAGATTATAAATTAGTTGGGTTTACTGATTTTCAATAAGAATTTCTACCCATTCAACTTGTTGATTGCCGGAGGTATCCAAAACAAAGACCACAAAATGGTATTCACCACTTAAAACATCCTCAGGAATTGGTATATCCAGTTGCAAAGTGTGATTATAACTCAAGGGTAAATTTCCATGAGTCACATATTCCCAGGTTTCTTGCTGGATTTGTACTCCGTGACCATGTTCGTCATCAGCTGCGTGAATTTCGACTTTGTAGGAGGCCAATCCGCCGTGGTCATAGAGTTCGATTTGTGCTTGTATCAAGGATCCACCCTCAAACATTTTGTGGTCGGTGGGTTCGGTAATAGTTATTTGTGGGGGTACTGTATCTTGACCACCATCGTCGTCCTTACTACACGATAGAACTAAGAACAACAGACTGCATAGAGATATTATTTTTAAATTTTTCATATTCGATTTTTTTGTTTAATAATTGATTTTATAACTAGCTGATTAAAAGGAAATCAGGAGGAGCGCGTAAACCCCAGGTATATTTTAAGGAACTTCTATTATTCTGAAAACAACTACCCAAAGGTTTATTATAAATGATAGTAGGTAAACAATGGGTTAAGTAGAATTCATTTGTATAATCAAATGGATTTTTAATAAATTGGAAATCACAATAATGACCTTCTTTCTGAGGAATCCAACTCCATTCTGAATTAGATAAAGCAGAATATTCGTGTGAAACGGTCAAAAAGTGAATACTTTTTACCGAAAGCACCAGTATAAAAACCAAGTTTATACCCAGAGCCATTATAAGATGTACCCATCGATTCTTCATGATTGAAAAGGAATTGTGATCATCAATTGAACATTGGTACCGGGTTCCGGAATGTGAAGTGCCCTATAAAAGCTATTGTGATTATAATACCGGGTATTCAATAGATTAGTGACTTGCAGTTGGGTATGTAAGGTCAGTTTAGCCAGGGTGATATTGGACGATACACCCATCCCCATGATACTATAACCCGCTGTCGGTAATTCGTTTTGTGCGATTCGGTTTTGTTGAAAAACAGTTGTATTATGTAGGCTAAATTCCGTATTTGAAAATCCCTTGGACTGGTTGTTTAGACCGTACTTGATTTCCGTAAAAACACGGGCTGGAGGAGAATAGGGCAAGGGATAATCACTGCTTGAGTTTTCGGTAATTTGTTGATTGTAAATATATTCTGCATTTAAGCGGGCGTTCCATTTTTCAAAAAAAGTAGCCTGAAAACCCATCTCAATACCGGTAATAAGCGCTTGGGATTGTTCGTAATCATAAATTTGCCCGCCATGGGGTAGCGGGGAAAATTGCCCGGAGGGTTTTAAGAAAATATAATTTGTAAAATAATAGAGATAGGGACTTACCGTCCATTGAAATTGTTGGTTTTTGAATTGAGCCGATACATCCAATACCCAACCCTTTTCGGGCTCTAGATGCGGATTTCCCTTCTCGTGCCTAAACGAACCATGGTGAATTCCATTAGAAGCCAATTCAATGGCAGTGGGCAATCGAAAACTGGTTCCGAGAGTTGCAGCGAATTGCCACTGGGAATGGGGGTGGTAATTGGCACCTACCAAAAAATTAAAATTGCTGTAGTTGGTTTCTAAATCCGGACTTCGTAGGGCAAATGCGTGGGCAGTTTCTGGAGTGTTTCCTTTTCCGATTAGGTATTCATAGAGCAACGGATCAAAGTATCTCTGGGTATGAAGAAAAGCCTGGTCTGCACGAATACCGGCATGTACATCCCACTTGGATGAGAAACGGTTTTCCCAACTCAAATAAGTCCCCCAAGCGTGTTTGTTGTATTCGGGTAATAAAAAGCCGTAACCTTGAATAGTGTTGTTTTGGTATTGGTGTTGAATTCCTATATTTAATAAGGAATTATTGTTGAAATGGTGGGAGTATTTGAGATGGCTTTCGAGGGTGATGAGGGCAAATTCCAGCTCCAAATCGGGTTGTTTACTCGGAGGTGCTAAATCACCGTAATGCGTATGGAATTCGCTAAACTCTCTCCGTAAATTATGTTGTAAACTCCAAGTAAATCGGAGGGTGGACTCATTTATAAACCAATGATTCCCGGATGTCAACTTCAGGTGGTTGGCTGTTTGGTAAGGAAACTCAATATTTCTGGTATTGCCATCATCAGCCACCCGATCGATCGATGGTAAACCATGAGAACCCGGAAAAAAACCGGATTTTAAATAGGTGTTACTCACCGTCCAAATCGATTGAAACCAATCAGATACATAACCTACTTGTGCCAGTAAATTTCGTTCTCTTCCAGCGGTATTTTTTAATCGTTGGTGATACACCGGCATTTTGACCGATAAGTAAACAATGGTGTCTGTGGGTAGGGAATAATCTCCATAATCGTTAGTGGTTGCTTTTAGCTTGTAGAAAAAATGATTTTTACGGTGGCTTACTTGCAAATGATTTAACAGGCCTTTATTGATAGATTTTCCGACTAAGGTATAACTGGCGTTCCAGCTGTTAGGCGCAGGAATAACATCGTTTTTAATATGAATCACTCCGCCCATAGCATCACTTCCATATTCAATCATACCGCTACTTTTGAGGATTTCTATCTCTTCTGCCGAAAAGGCATCGATTTCCAATCCGTGGTCGGCGCCCCATTGTTGGCCCTCGTGTTTACTGTTGTTTTCAGCAACTACCAGGCGGTTAAAACCCATACCGCGAATCATCGGTTTGGAAGCACCCGCTCCAATATCAATACTGCTTATGCCCGGTAGTTGTTCTAAAGATTTTGCTAGAGAGCCGGCATAATTTTGTTTAATAAATGTATTGTTTACTAGCTCCTGATGGGGAGTACGTCGGGTATTTCTTTTTATTACGACTTCGTCCAATTCTGCTTGTTCCGGTTGTAACCGAAAGTGATAGGGTCGATGGGCATCGGCAATAATCAGGGTGTCTAGGGTTTGATAACCCATATAGGTTATAGTGACTCGAAATGACTTTGAATCTTTGATAAATAACGAAAATTTCCCCTCATAATCTGTTAAAGTACTTCCTTGTTCAGTATGTATATGTGCCCCGAGCAAAGGAGTATTATCTAGGTCGGTTACACGTCCGGTGAAAGTAGTTTGTGAGTGGGAAAGTGTATAAATACACGAAATCATTATGAACAATACAAGTTTCATAATAGAAAATTAAAAGGATGAATAAATTGAAAAGCGTTTTACCCCAGCAGGGTAAAAGAATCGATTTACATCCGTGTAGGAGGAGCTCTTAAGCTAAAATAGGTAGGATCGGGTGCTCCGTAAAACTTATTAATGCGGGTACTAATCGGAGCAAATTCAGAGGTGGTAAGGGGTTGAGGTTCTACAAAACCCAATAAGATAGCAGGTGCTATTTGTATTTCATCCCAGTTACAGTCTAGGGTGTTGTTTTCGTCGGTCAGTGCGTCTACATTTTCCAAATGGTAGTCGTGCACCAATATATGAACTGCATTCAGAGTATAGGGCAAAAACATCAGTGCAGTTAATACAACCGCTAGGATAGAGATATGTTTCTTGGAATGTTTCACTCGACCTTTATAAATTTTAACCCCATGCTACGAAGCATTTTTTTTACGAAGTTATAAAAAAAGGTAAATTCACCGAAAACCCATCCGATACAAATTAACATAACTTTATAAACCGGAAAGATAATCAGCAGGCGTATGGGCCAATAAAACCAGTAGTCAGGAGAAAGATTTATATATTCAACAAGAGGTTTAGCTAGTTTTGCTGAAAGGGTACCGGTAATTGCAAATACTACTAAAATTATTAAAAATCGGCCATTGGTTTCAATCCCCCAACGCTCTTTTAGTTTTTTCATTTACAACTTCTGCTTGTAGGTTTCTTCGAAAAATTTCAAGTAATTATAGAGTAAATAGTTGACTTCTAAACCATAGGAAACCGAATGGTCATAATTGATTTCTTGTTGGTAGAGATCCCGAGGGTATTGGGAATCATAGACACGTAGGTTGAATTCCATCACTTTTCTACGGTTTTGGGCTTCTAAATAATCCAATCCATGATAGCCTTTTCCGGGTTGTGTGGCGAGCCACGAATTAAAACCGGGTTCTATAATTATTATTTCGTATTCAATGTCATCATTAGCAATACGTACCACATCGTCTGAGGTAGTTTGAGTCGTGCTTTGGGTACTATCACAGCTCCATAGAAACAACGATAGGATTCCGATAAGAAGATACGCTTTCATCTGTAATTACTTTTAAATGGGTTTATCAGATAGCATTTACCTGTTAACAGCGTTTAGGTAAATAGTAAGCCGGGTTTATTTTATACTTCTTGGGTGTGACGCTGACTTCATACAAAGATACAAAAAAAACTGGTCTGAGGATTTGGTTTTTTCTGTTTAACAGAAAATTTATAAACTACAAAAAGCACCCCTTTGGTGCTTTTTATAGTACAATAACAACGAATTAAGTTTTTTTATTTTTTAAATAATCCACCTAATAGTCCACCTAAACCACCGGATGATTTTTTGGAAGAGGCACCTCCTAATACCATACCAGCGATATCATCAATCACACTTCCATCACCATCTGAATCTAAAAGGGTGTGAAGCAAGCTCTGTTCTTCTTGAGTTTTTCCTCCAATAACCTGACCGATTACATCCATTAAAGCTCCTGGGTTGTTAGCATTGGATTGGCGGGTTTCTTTTCCGAGCATACCTAAAAGAATGGGGGCAGCGATCTTAAGGATTTGTCCCACTGTATTGGCATCCAATCCCGATTTTTGACTTAACGCTTGTTCGACACCTGATTGTTTATTGCCTAACACGTGCCGTAAAATTCCGGCACCATCATTAATAACCGAATGGTCCACGCCGTTGTTAAACAATCCTCCTAAGTTGTCTAGGATACTGCCGTCGTGTTTGTTGTTTAAAGCGTTTAAAAGGCTCTGTGCTCCTTGGTCACTAGAAGCATTTTTTTTCATTGCCCCTAGTAATAGAGGGAGTGCCATAGTCACTACCTGAGCGGTTTTGTTTTCGTCAGCGCCGGTTTCTGAACTGGCTCCGTGAATGATTTGTTTACCCAAATCACTGTTTAATAATTCTAAAAAAGTTGCCATTTTATTTTTGTGTTAGTGTTATTATTTGTTCCGCGAGTTCTATTCCCACTCTTTCTTGCGCTTCTATCGTACAGGCACCGATATGAGGCGATAACGACATTTGCGGGTGCATTAGTACTCGAATGGCTGGAGAGGGCTCATCTTCAAAAGTGTCTAAAGCGGCAAAACTCAATTGTTCCTTATCTAATGCTTCAATCAATGCTACTTCATCGATCAGACCCCCGCGAGAGGTGTTAATAATCCCAGCTCCTTTTTTCATCAGTGCCAGTTCTTTTTTACCCACTACACATTCCTTTTGCGCCGGAATATGTAGTGTTACAAAATCACTTTGTGAAAGTACTTGGTTTAAAGATACAGTTTCTAGATTTACATCTAGGTATTGTTTATTAAAAAGTTCTATACGTATAGACACATTTTTTAATTCGGGGTCACATGCTACTACTTTCATGCCACATCCCAAGGCGATTTTGGCTACTTCTTGGCCAATTTTTCCCAGTCCGATAATTCCTAATGTTTTATTAAGTAATTCGCTACCTTGGGAGTAGGTTTTCTTGAGTTCATGAAATTTAGTATCACCTTCTAAGGGCATATTTCGGTTGGAGTCCGGTAAAAATCGGACGGCACCAAACAAGTGGGCAAAGACTAGTTCGGCTACCGATCGGGAAGAGGCCTTTGGTGTGTTAATGACGTGGATGCCTCTTTTTTTGGCGAAAGCCACATCAATATTGTCCATACCCACGCCACCACGTCCGATCAAGGTGAGCGAGGGACACGCTTGTATGATTTCTTGGGTCACTTGGGTGGCACTACGAACTAAAATACCATTAATTTGGTGGGTATTGATATAATTTATCAATTGGTTTTGTGCTACTTTAGTGGTGATTACTTCTATTCCGGCTTGTTCTAAAAGTTGTTGACCGGCTTTTGAAATTCCATCATTGGCTAATATTTTCATGGACAATTGTATTTATAAGTTTATTAGTAAATTATGCTGTTTTTTCTAGGTGTTGCATTACTTCTACCAGCACTTGTACACTTTCAAGCGGTAACGCATTATAGATCGAGGCACGGTATCCACCCACGGTACGATGACCGTTTATTCCTATAATACCGGCTTCTTGGGCCAAGTTATTAAAACGCTCTTGAAGTCTGTCGTAGGTTAGGGTAAAGGTAACATTCATAAAACTTCGATCTTCTGTAACGGCATGTCCTTGAAAGAGGCTATTACGGTCAATCTCGGCATAAAGCATTTCGGCTTTAGACCGGTTTATTTTTTCAATGGTTTCAATGCCTCCAATCGATTTGAGGTATTCCAAATTTTGCAAACATAAATAAACGCCCAATACCGCCGGCGTGTGGTACATACTTTCTTTATCAATGTGGGCTTGGTAATTAAGTATATTGGGAATAGATCGGTTCCTATTACTTAAAATCTCTTCTTTTATAATGACTACAGCCACTCCCGAGGGACCAATGTTTTTTTGAGCACCGGCATATATTAACGAAAAATAAGAATAATCCAATTGTCTCGAAAAAATGTCGCTACTCATATCGCAGACCACCGGAATGGGAGAGCTTGGAAATTGATGGAGCTGGGTCCCATAAATGGTGTTATTACTAGTGATATGAAAGTAATCGGCAGTGTCGGGGATGGAATATCCTTTCGGGATGTAGTTGTAATTTTGATCTTTGGAAGAAGCCACTTCTGTTACTTCTCCGTAAAAACGAGCTTCTTGGATGGCATTATTGGCCCAAGTGCCGGTATTGAGGTAAGCGGCTTTATTTTGTAGGAGGTTTGCCGCTACCATAGCAAATTGTAGGCTGGCACCACCTTGTAGAAAGAGTACTTGATAGCCTTTTCCTTGAAGTTGGGCGAGTTCTAATACTAAGTTTCGAGCTGTCTGCATGATATCGACAATTTCGGGACTGCGGTGAGACATTTCGAGTAGCGATACTCCGGAATAATTAAAATCGAGTATGGCTTCGGCTCCTTTTTCGTAAACCGGTCGGGGTAAGATACTTGGACCGGCGCCAAAGTTGTGTTTTTTCATCAGAAAAGTAAAAGAATTTTGCTGCAAATTTACCGATATACTTAAAACCCTAAGTTTTTTTGGTTTATTTTTTTTAACAAAAATTCCAGTACATCTATTTGATCTGCATAGTCCCACAACGCAGGAAATTGAGTTTGACCAAAAGGTGTTTCCTCTTCCATGAAGCCCTCGGCAACCACACATTGTAATTGGTCTTTCAAGGAGTTTAGATGGGATTGTAAGTGATTTTTTTGAGTATAAAACTCATAAAAACATACGGCGGTCGGGGCGTGTAACTCAGTATCCTCTTTGAGCATGAAAAATCCATTGTCCAAAAAGGCATCCCCATTCATCAAATAAATGGCTTTGTGGTAGTCGTAATTGTTGGCGTATTTGGCGTGGTTGATTATCGGATGGTACTCATACCAAGCGTTAAACAAATGGTTGAGGTCATAATTTTCGGGTAGGTAAAGTTTAGAAACATTGCGGCATCCCATCCCGAAATAACTAAAAATATCCTCTCCCAAAGCCCGTAGTTGTTCAATAGTTTCAGTACCGCTTACTACAGCCACCGAGGTCCGGTTGCGACGTATGATGTGGGGTTTGTTTTTAAAATAATATTCAAAATATCGTGCGGTATTGTTACTTCCTGTCGCAATAACGAGGTCAAAATCTCGCAATGGCTCGGAGGTAAAAATAACCTGACCAGCTAATTTAGGTTCAAAAGATACCAACATATCCACCAGAAAAGGCATCAGGTACTGGTCTTTAGAAGATTGCTTAACAAGGGCTCGGTGTCCCGAAATGAGTACACATAGTAAGTCGTGGAAGCCCACTAAGGGTAGATTTCCGGCAGTGATTATAGCAACGGTTTTGGGGGAGAAATCTTCCCAAATGTAAGCATCTAACCACTTATCAATCGAGCTTTGTTGTAGGGCAGTGGCCCAACTTTGTAAAGCTAATGAAATAGTTTCAGGAGTAAACCAGGGGTTGTGTAGGTGGGTGGTGGTAATAACTTGGTTAAGCTTTTCAAAATTTTCCAGCGGTATCGAAGAGGTAGGTGGGGCTGCAGGCAGGCGGTTAAAATCAGCTAAGAATTGACCTAATTGTATCAAACTTTTTTTACGTTCTGTTAATGTAGGCATATAGATTTGTATATGAAATGAAATGGAGTTAATTTTGTACAAAAATACAGAAAGTAAACTACCCTACGAAATGGCTATCATAATAACAGACGAGTGTATAAATTGCGGTGCCTGCGAACCCGAATGTCCCAACAATGCCATTTATGAAGGGGCAGAGGAATGGCGGTATGCAGACGGAACGGATTTAGAAGGACAGGTAGTGCTTCCCAACGGAAAAGAAGTAGATGCTTATGAAATTCAGATTCCCATTAGCGATGATATTTATTATATAGTTCCAGATAAATGTACCGAGTGTAAAGGGTTCCACGAAGAACCACAATGTGCGGCGGTTTGCCCCGTTGACTGTTGTGTACCAGACGAAAATCACGTGGAGTCTGACGAAGAACTACTTGCCAAACAAGCGTTTATGCACTATAAATAATCGGGAAAGATAACCCATATCACTCGTGGAAAAATCTTTTCCCCAAGGGCGTATTATTTCCGTATTTATTTTTTAAAAAAAATTACTTTTGTATATGCAAAATGACGTCCTAATTTTAGATTTCGGGTCACAATATACACAACTTATTGCCCGTCGTGTTCGCGAGTTAAATATCTACTGCGAAATTCATCCTTACAACAAAATTCCCGAGGTTCTTTCCCGTTTTAAAGCCGTGATTCTATCGGGTAGTCCGTTTTCGGTTCGTGATTCCAATGCCTTACATCCAGACCTAAGCCAAATCAAGGGCAAAATACCCTTGTTGGGTATCTGTTATGGAGCTCAATATTTGGCTCATTTCTTTGGAGGTAAAGTAGAGCCCTCTAACAAAAGAGAGTACGGTCGGGCGCATCTCACCCATTTTTTTGATGAAGCAGATGCTATTTTTGGGAAAAACATCCAAAAAGGATCTCAGGTGTGGATGAGTCATAGTGATACCATCACTCGTTTGCCCGAGAACGGAATTTTATTAGCCAGTACCGCGGAAGTTACCCATGCAGCTTATCGCATTCAAGGCGAAATTACCTACGGAATCCAATTTCACCCGGAGGTGTATCATTCTACCGATGGAAAACAATTTTTAGAAAACTTTTTAGTACATATAGCGGGTGTTAAACCTACCTGGACTCCGGCTGCTTTTGTAGAAACCACCGTTAAAATGCTTCAAGCGCAACTTCAAAATGACAAAGTAGTGTTGGGGTTAAGTGGCGGTGTAGACAGTAGTGTGGCTGCCTTGTTGCTACATCAAGCCATTGGTAAAAACCTGTATTGTATTTTTGTTAATAACGGTTTGTTGCGAAAAAATGAATTTGAAAATGTTTTGCAACAATACCAGGGTATGGGCTTACAGGTAAAAGGAGTAGATGCTTCCCAAAGATTTTTAAAAGCACTTCAAGGTCTCGAAGATCCGGAAGCCAAGCGCAAAGCGATAGGTAGAACCTTTATTGAAGTGTTTGATGATGAAGCTCATAAAATACAAGGAGTTAGTTGGTTAGGTCAAGGAACTATCTATCCCGATGTGATTGAGTCCGTATCTGTACACGGTCCATCAGTAACTATTAAATCACATCATAATGTAGGGGGATTGCCCGATTTTATGAAATTAAAAATTGTCGAACCTTTGCGAATGTTGTTTAAAGACGAGGTACGACGCGTCGGTGCGGAATTAGGAATGAGTCCCGATATTTTAGGAAGGCATCCGTTTCCCGGTCCCGGTTTAGGGATTCGTATATTAGGCGAAATAACTGAAGAAAAAGTACGTTTATTACAAGAAGCCGACGCTATTTATATTGATGGATTGAAGGAGTGGGGCTTGTACGATAAAATTTGGCAAGCCGGTACCATACTCCTTCCGGTACAATCCGTAGGGGTGATGGGCGATGAACGCACCTATGAAAAAGTAGTTGCTCTTCGTGCGGTAGAATCTACCGACGGTATGACTGCAGATTGGGTAGATTTACCTTATCCTTTTTTACAAGAAATATCCAACCGGATAATTAATCGGGTAAAAGGCATTAATCGAGTGGTCTATGATATTAGTTCAAAACCACCTGCTACCATTGAATGGGAGTAAAAAATCGAATTGGATACCTTGTGATTAGTTGCTGGTGATTGTGTATATTTATCCGTTGGCTTTCAAACAAATAAAGCTAATTCGGTTTTTTAAACTAAAAGCCAAGTGTTTATGAAATTGAAATATTTTATTGTTTTCTTCGTCTGGGTTACTGGTACTTATCTTTATGCACAAACCTCGTATTCTACCCATCGGGTTCAAAAAGGCGAAACGGTTTTTGGTGTTGCGCAACAATATCAAATCGAGGCTGATGAAATTTTAAAACTCAATCCCGAAATAGCCCAAGGACTTCGAGAGAATTCGGTTATAATCATTCCCGTACCCTTAGAACGTTCGCAGCAAGACCAAGTAACTTTTAAAGAGCATAAAGTAAAGCGTAAAGAGACGCTCTATGGTATCGCCAGTCAGTATGGAGTAGGAGTAGAGGATATAAAGAAATACAACAAACATCTGTATGCCCAGGAATTAAAAAAAGGAGAGAAAATTAAAATTCCGGTAAACTCCACCGTGATTATTTCTAATACTTCTGGAGAAAAAACTTCCGACGAAACCGATAAACATTTAGTAAAACCCAAGGAAACTAAATACGGTATAGCCCGCCAATACGGTATCACTGTAGCCGAGTTAGAAGCCTTAAATCCGGTTATTTACGGAACAGATGCACTGCCGGTAGGTTTGTTGTTAAACATTCCGGTTGCTCAAGAAATTCAACAGTCAGAAGAAAAACAGTTGGTCGAGGAAGCCGGTTATGAATATTATACAGTCAAGCCCCGGGAAGGATTTTATCGGATAAAAGTTTTATACGGCCTTTCTCAAGAGGAAGTGATAGCACACAATCCACAAGCTAAAGAGGGATTAAAGGCAGGTATGGTTTTAAAAATTCCTAAAAAAACCGAAGGTACAGATTTATCGATTAGTGAAGTATTGGAATCAAGTGGAACGGTTTATCTCGAAAATCGTTTAACAAATTTGGGTACTAAAAATGTAGTGTTATTGTTGCCTCTTCAATTGCAACAGATTGAAAAGGACTCTGTGACAACAACCGAAAATTTATTACAAAACAGTGCCTCCTTACGCATTGCAGTTGAATTTTACAAAGGAGCCTTGATTGCCTCCGATTTTGCAAAACAACAAGGTATTTCTATCAATTTTTATGTTTTTGATTATCAAGAAGTAAAAGGGGGTATTGATTCTTTTTTAGATAAAAAAAATATTTCGAAAGTGGATTTGGTTATCGGCCCCTTGCACCAATCGGAAGTTGAAAAAGTTTCGGCCGATTTAGCTAAAAAAAATATACCCGTTTTATCGCCTTTGAGTAACCGACGAGGTAAAAATGCTCCTAATTTTTTACACAGTATTCCGTCTAATGAGGTGTTGGAGGAGCTGATGCTTTCTTATCTTAAAAACAACAGCTCAGGAAAAAATTTGGTATTGATTTGTGACAACAAAAAAAGTGCTCAAAAACGGTTGTTAACCGAAGCCTTACCCGGTTTGCAAATCATCGATGTAGGTGCGGAAAATTATATTAAAAATGCCGATGTGGCGGCCAAACTTAGTAAAACACTACCCAATTGGGTGATTTTGGAAACCGACCGGGCCATATTGGTAAGTAGTGTAGTCAATACCTTACACCATTTAAATACCGAACATGATATTCGGATGCTTACTCTGGATAAAAATGATGCTTTTGAATTTCGAGAGGTTTCGAATATGCATTTAGCGGGTTTACAGTTTACTTTTCCGGCGGTTCAAAAACCTAATTTGGAGTACAGTCATCCTTTTTTTGCCGCTTACAGAGAATTGTATAAGAATTATCCCAATCGTTTTGCGGTTAGAGGGTTTGATGTTACCTATGATGCCTTGTTGCGATTGGCCGTGGAGGAAAATATTTACGAGACCAATAAACTGGTTCACGGACAAGCTGTTTATGCTGAAAACAAATTTAACTATATCCAAAATACAGGAGGTGGATACCAAAATATAGCGGCCTATATTCTACAATACACCCCCGAATTAGATATAATAGAAGCCCCATGAGTACTTCGCTAGTAGTTTATTTAGGAAATCTTCGAACCCAGTGTACACATGTTGCTTCGGGTAGTGAGTATTTAACCGATGCACCGGTAGATAATCAAGGGCAGGGGCAGGCTTTTTCGCCTACAGATACCGTGGCTACTGGTTTGGCCAATTGTATGCTAACCGTTATGGGAATAAAAGCCCGGGAGTTAGGAGTATCTATCGATGGTGCTCGAGCTGAAGTGACCAAAATCATGGCTAGTAATCCACGCCGAATTGGCAGTATTGAGGTAGCTATTCATTTCCCGAAAGGGATTGATTCTAAAAGCCAACAAATCCTTGAAAAAACCGCTCATACCTGTCCGGTAGCACAAAGTTTGCACCCGGATATCGAACAACGCATCGAGTTTCATTGGTAATTATACTATCGACCCTACGACCCATTGGTTTCATGGAATAGCAAGGATTCCAATCGATATTTCGGTAATGAATTACTGGGGTGAGGTTCCTTTGATATAATCTAAAAATTCGCGGCGGGTATCCGGATTTTTAAATTTTCCACCAAATTCGGAGGTGACCGTGCTGCTATCGATATCTCGAATACCTCTGGAGTTAACACAAAGATGTTTAGCATCAATTACACAGGCTACGTCTTCCGTTTTGAGAACTCGCTGCAATTCTTGAACAATTTGCATAGTGAGCCGTTCTTGTACTTGAGGTCTTCGGGCGTAATAATCCACAATGCGATTCATTTTGGATAAACCAATCACATGCCCACTCGATATATAAGCTACGTGTGCTTTTCCAACTATCGGTAGTAAATGGTGTTCGCAAGTAGAGTATAAAACGATGTTTTTTTCCACCAGCATTTCACCGTATTTGTATTTGTTTTTAAAAGTAGAAACTTTGGGTTTTCGGTCGGGATGTAACCCGCCGAAAATTTCATTAACAAACATTTTAGCGACCCGATTCGGGGTGTTTTGCAAACTGTCATCGGTCAAGTCCATTCCAAGCGTTTCTAGAATTTGGTGAACATGCTCCCGGATACGGTCCATTTTTTCAAGGTCAGTAAGTTCAAAGGCGTCCTCTCGTAACGGAGTTTCGGCATTAGAACTAAGATGATCCAACTCAGTATCATCTAACATAGATAAACGTTTATGCATTGCCATTGTTTTTCTTATCCACACTATGCGGTGAAATCATGTGCAAAGATAAGTATATTTGCTTATCTAATAATAATGATGCGAACCATTAAAATTAATTTTTTCTTGAAGTTTACATAAAAATAGGTTAAATTTAGCCTTTAAATATGCTTCTATGAAACAATTTTTTGTTATTTTATTAGTTTTTTTTGGGAGTAATTTGAGTTATTCGCAAGTATTGACCCCAGATTTAGCATTATTCGATGATTTTCTTTCAGAAGTATATGTAGGTGTGGGTGCTCAAGAAGTGCAAGAAGGCACTCGAAAATACGATTATTTTAAAGAACTTTTTGCGAATCGTATCAAATATATGAAAGCAACCAGTGAATTTGCACTGAAGCATCCAAGTGTCCCTTTTTCTTCCATAGAATTAAATCGTACTTACACTTCAGATATAGTAAGAGATGTTTCTTTTGATGCCTATTTGTTTAATCCTTTTAAATATCATTTAAATTTTTATTCGAAAAAAATTCAGGTGATTCAATTTGAGTTTTCCGAATATGTAATGGTAATTTATCCCCAAATAATTAGTAGTAGAAACAGACCCTAGCTATGAATAAGATTACACTTTTTTTATTCCTCCTTTCCACTTTATGGGCCGGTGCACAGGATATTATTATGCAGAATGGCACGTTGACCGTTTGTGAAGGCAATTTTTTTGATTCGGGTGGAGAATTAGGTAATTATTCCGACAACGAACATTATATTTTAACGCTTTGTCCGGATACTCCAGGAGAAGTGATCCATGCTAATTTTGGTGTGTTTGAGACCCAACTTAATTTTGATGTATTGACGATTTATGATGGTAATAGTACGGCAGCACCGGTTATTGGTGATTTTTCAGGCTCAGATCCCATTGGTAATTTTGCCGGATCTGTAGTGAATACCACAGGATGCTTGACTTTTGAATTTGTTTCTAACTTTAATATAAATGCTGCGGGTTGGCATGCCACTATATTATGTGCCCCGCCTCCTTGTCAAAGTATTATTGCACAATTTGCCGGAGCAGACCCCGCACCGGTTAACAATGTGGTTCGCGCTTGTCAGAACCAAGAAATTACCTTTTATGGAGACGCTGTTTTTGAACACGATGGCTCGGGAGCTACCTATGAATGGGATTTTGGTGATGGAACTACCGGTTTTGGACAAACTGCTGTACACACCTATACCACCGAAGGAGCTTATGAACTAAATCTTACGGTTCATGACGCCTATGGATGTAGTAGTTCTAACACCATTAGTACCTGGGTATTTATTTCTACCACTCCTGATTTTACAGGAACTATGGCGGTAGAGGAAGAAATTTGTTTGGGAGATACAACCAATCTCATCGGGGTTGTCAATGCCATTCCATACGAAATTAACTGTACGATACCGGTAGCTGATGTAACTCATCTGCCCGATGGTAGTGGGGTGTCTTATGTTACATCCATCCCAGTCGATTGTTTTGATGGGGCTGCAACCGTTCAAGCTGCCAGTGATATTTTAGAGGTTTGTGTGAATATGGAACACGCCTATTTAGGCGATGTAAGAATTGAAATTATTGCTCCTAACGGGACTGTGGTAGTTTTAAAAGATTATCCCGGGGGTGGGAGTACCTATCTGGGAGAACCAATTGACACCAATCAAGGGGGGGAACCTCCCGGTGTAGGTTATACTTATTGTTTTTCTATGGATGCTACCACCCTTTTAGTGAATGCTCCGGAAGTTACAGGTGTGGGTAATCCCCCAGGTAACTCGAAACAAGCGGGAACTTATAGACCGGTGGGTAATTACAATACGTTTATTGGAAGTTCTCTCAATGGGGATTGGACCATTCGGGTAACCGATTTCTTAGGCCTAGATGATGGTTGGATTTTTTGGTGGACCTTAAACTTTAATCCCGATATTATTCCTTCTGATGTAAACTTTGAACCCATTATTGTCAATCAACAATGGGAACCTGATCCCTCGATTATCGCACAAATTGACAATGTAATTACCGTACAGCCTACTACTGAAGGTATTCATTGTTATACCTATACTGCAGTTGATGATTTTGGATGTGTTTATTCCGAAGAAGTTTGTATTACGGTATTGCCCACACCTACAGCTGGTAATCCTGATCCGATTATTTTATGTGACGATGATTTTCCCAACGATGGTTTTACTGATTTTACATTAACCGATCGGGATGCCCAGATTATCAATGGGCAAACGGATGTGATATTAATGTATTTTGAGACTCTTGCCCTAGCAGAAAACGGCGACCCTGCCGATCAGTTATTATCTCCTTTTACCAATACCATACCTTGGAACCAAACGGTTTATGGTCGTCTGGAAAATACTATTTCGGGTTGTTACGACATCGCCGAATTAGAACTAGTGGTTCTTGAATCTCCTGATATCAACACCGATCCTACGGATTATTATCTGTGTGATGACGACCAAGACGGTGTGGAGATTTTTGATTTAACCAGTAAAGAATCGGAGATTATCGGTTTATTGGCCGGTGTTACGGTGACTTATCATTTAACTTGGGAAGGTGCCTTTAACGGGGTTGGTGACCTACCCACTCCGGAGTCCTATG
>CAZQQU010000020.1:0-6553 GCA_964595625.1 uncultured Flavobacteriaceae bacterium
TGCGAAAATAGCTCAGTTGGTAGAGCGCCACCTTGCCAAGGTGGAGGTCGCGGGTTCGAATCCCGTTTTTCGCTCTGGTAAAAATCCGCTTTCATGCGGATTTTTTTTACCGCTCGAGTGGTGGAACTGGTAGACACGCAGGACTTAAAATCCTGTGGCCATTAGGCTGTGCGGGTTCAAGTCCCGCCTCGAGCACAAAAAGCCACTTTACTAAAGTGGCTTTTTTGTTAGGTATTAAGTCTACGTTAAAGCGTTTTACATAACCTAAACGCTGTTTTTAAATCTTTCTAATACAATTCACAAGTTATCAACCCACAATTCTTCAAAGTGTAACTATTCGTATAAACTAGAGGCCTTCCTCCATCCATTAAAACTAAATGTGGATAGCAAAAATAACTAGTCACTCGAACAGCGGATCCTTTGAAACTGAATATCATTTCTCGGGTTCCTGGTTATAGTTGGGGATTCACCTTTGAATAAAAAAAGCCCCTCGGTGGGGCTTTTTTTCTATGGAAACTTTTTAATATCGATAATAATCCGGTTTAAAGGGACCTGTTACTTCTACTCCGATATAATTGGCCTGCTCCTGGGTAAGGGTTTCTAGTTCTACCCCGATTCTTTCTAAATGTAATCGGGCCACTTTTTCGTCTAAGTGTTTAGGTAGGGTATAGACTTGGTTATCGTAGTTTTGGCTGTGATTCCACAATTCGATTTGAGCCAAGGTCTGATTGGTAAACGAGTTACTCATTACAAAACTTGGATGACCAGTTGCACATCCTAAGTTCACTAAACGACCTTCAGCAAGAACAATGATATCTTTTCCGTTAAGGGTATATTTGTCCACTTGGGGTTTGATTTCAGTTTTAGTGTCACCGTAGTTTTTATTAAGCCATGCCATATCAATTTCATTATCAAAATGCCCAATATTACAAACAATAGCTTTATCACGCATGGCTAAAAAATGTCTTTCGGTAATAATATCTTTATTTCCGGTAGCCGTAATTATAATATCGGCATTTTTAATGACACTGTCTAATTTTTTCACTTCATAACCGTCCATGGCGGCTTGCAACGCACAGATAGGGTCAATTTCAGTAACAGTAACTATCGAACCGGCACCCCGAAATGAAGCAGCGGTACCTTTACCCACGTCACCATAACCACAAACCACCACACGTTTTCCGGCGAGCATGATGTCGGTAGCACGTCGTACTGCATCCACAGCACTTTCTCGGCACCCGTATTTATTGTCAAACTTAGACTTGGTTACACTGTCATTGACATTGATAGCAGGCATCGGGAGGGTACCTTTCTTGACCCGTTCATAAAGTCGTAAAACACCGGTGGTGGTTTCTTCAGAGATTCCTTTGATACCGGCGGCCAACTCTGGATAACGGTCTAAAACCATATTGGTAAGATCGCCTCCATCGTCTAAAATCATATTGAGGGGTTTTCGGTCTTCGCCAAAAAACAGAGTTTGTTCAATACACCAGTTAAACTCTTCTTCCGTCATTCCTTTCCAGGCATACACCGGAATACCTGCCGCTGCTATTGCAGCAGCTGCATGGTCTTGGGTAGAGAATATATTGCAGGAACTCCAAGAAACTTCGGCTCCCAAAGCCGTCAAAGTTTCTATCAAAACAGCCGTTTGTATAGTCATGTGTAAACAACCAGCTATTCGGGCTCCTCGTAAGGGTTGTTGGTCGGCAAATTCTTGGCGTAAAGCCATCAGACCGGGCATTTCTGCTTCAGCAAGTTCAATTTCTTTTCTTCCCCAAGCTGCCAACGACATATCCTTAACTTTATGGGTCACATAAGGAGGTGCTATTACTTTCATTTTGATGATTTTTAAAATGCAAAGGTAGCTAATTCTGTGTTATTTAGAAATTCTTTCTAGGGGGCACTGTAATAACAACTGATTCTTTTTTATCTTTGTAAAACATCCTAAAAAAACCTTTTAATATGGAATATCTTGATTTTGAGTTGCCTATTAAAGAATTGACAGAGCAATTAGATAAATGTAACTTAATTGGGCAGGAGAGTGATGTAGATGTAAGTAACACCTGTAAACAAATTGAGAAAAAACTCGAAGAAACTAAAAAGCAGATATATAAAAACTTAACCCCGTGGCAACGCGTTCAGTTGTCTCGACATCCTAACCGGCCGTATACCTTAGACTATATACATGCGATATGTGGTGACACCTTTTTAGAATTGCACGGTGATCGCGGTGTTCGGGACGATAAGGCTATGGTGGGCGGATTGGGAAAAATAGGAGACCAGAGTTTTATGTTTATAGGTCAACAAAAAGGAACCAATACCAAGACTCGGCAGTACCGTAATTTTGGTATGGCCAATCCAGAGGGCTATCGCAAGGCCTTGCGATTGATGAAGTCTGCAGAGAAATTTAATGTACCGGTAGTGACCCTAATCGATACCCCGGGAGCTTATCCGGGCTTAGAAGCTGAAGAACGAGGACAGGGAGAAGCTATTGCTCGGAATATATTAGAAATGACTCGTCTAAAAGTCCCTATCATAGTGGTTATTATTGGTGAAGGTGCGAGCGGTGGAGCATTAGGAATTGGAGTAGGGGATCGGGTTTTAATGCTTGAAAACACATGGTATTCTGTTATTTCACCCGAAAGTTGTTCGTCCATCCTATGGAGAAGTTGGGAATATAAAGAACAGGCTGCGGAAGCACTTAAATTGACCGCAACCGATATGAAGAAACAAAGTCTAATTGATGGTATTATTAAAGAACCATTAGGAGGAGCTCATAGTCATCGCGAAGAGACTTTTAAAATCGTAGAGAAAGAAATTCTCAAAGCATATACCCAATTAAAAAAGTTATCCCCAACAGAATTGGTAAAAAAACGCATGGATAAATATGCTGCCATGGGCGTATATAAATAATAAAATCGTTTAATACCCTCACATCCATTAACCCGCAAAATGTGGTGCGGTTTTATTTTCAGTTATTAACATGAAATGGTTAGTTTTCAACAGTGGTATTGTTTACCAATGGTTAATTTCTCAATTGCTCTTTTTTTAGGTTCATTTAACATTTTATTTACATTCGCACTATGGAAAATACCCGACCCAATTTTGAATTAGCCCATAAGAAATCCCAGGTAATTTCTTTAGAAAAGGGAAAGATTCCTCCACAAGCAGTTGATTTGGAGGATATTGTAATTGGGGCTATGCTAATTGATAAAAAAGGAGTTGATGAAGTTATCGATCTTTTAAGTCCAGAAGTTTTTTATCGTACTGAAAACCAATACATCTTTGAGGCTATTTATAATTTGTTTAAATCCGGGCAGCCGGTGGACTTATTAACTGTTTCAGCACAGCTTAAGAAATCGGGGAAATTGGACCAAGCCGGGGGTGAATTTTATTTGATACAACTCACTCAAAAAGTATCTTCTTCAGCACATATTGAATACCACTCTCGGATTATTTTACAAAAACACATCCAGCGGAGTTTGATAAAAATATCTTCCGAAATTATCGAGCAGGCTTATGATGAAGCTACAGATGTTTTTGATTTGCTTGATGCTGCAGAAAGCAAACTCTACGAAGTAGCCCAGGGCAATTTAAAGAGATCATTTGAAACCGCTCAAAACTTGGTTATACAAGCCAAAAAGAAAATTGAGGAAATATCGGAGCGACAAGGACTCTCCGGGGTTCCTTCTGGTTTTGAAAAAGTAGATAAAGTGACCTCCGGCTGGCAACCCAGTGATTTGGTAATTATCGCCGCCCGTCCCGGTATGGGTAAAACCGCTTTGACACTTTCGATGGCTCGAAATATGGCGGTTCAAAACCAAATTCCCGTGGCCTTTTTCTCTCTCGAAATGTCTTCCGTGCAACTTATTACCCGACTGATTTCGTCAGAAACCGGCTTGAGTTCCGATAAATTGCGTACCGGAAAACTTCAGGGCTATGAATGGAACCAACTTAACGAAAAAGTCAAGGATTTAGAAAAAGCTCCTTTTTATATTGATGATACGCCTTCGTTATCGATTTTTGAATTGCGTGCCAAAGCTCGACGTATGGCTTCCCAATACGGAATTCAAATTATTTTTATCGATTATCTTCAGTTGATGACTACTGGCGCCAATAACAAAACCGGAAATCGAGAACAAGAAATTTCCACTATTTCGAGAAACTTAAAGGCTTTGGCCAAAGAACTTAATATTCCTGTAATTGCACTTTCGCAATTGTCACGGGCTGTTGAAACACGTACTACGAACAACAAACGCCCTTTACTTTCTGACCTTCGGGAATCTGGTGCAATCGAACAAGACGCCGATATCGTTGCTTTTATTTACCGACCTGAATACTATAAAATTGATTTTTGGGATGATGACGACCAAACGCCTACCGAAGGCCAAGCCGAATTTATTATAGCCAAGCACCGTAACGGTGGATTGGAAGACATACGTCTGCGGTTTATCAATAACTTAGGGCGATTTGAAAATTTAGAGGACTATGACACTCCTTTAGAAATTCCTTCCAAAATGAATGCTGCTAACGATGATACTTTTAAAACAAATACCAATTTTAAAGCCAGTATCGACGAAGCTTTTGATCAACCAGATGATAACGACCTGCCTTTTTAACGGGGATTTATAAAGTGCATAAGGTAAAAATTAGTACCTTTGTTAAAAATAGTACCCTATGAAGCTTGTACTCATATCGATTGCCCTTCTTTTGATAGCAGTTGCAGGAATTGCCATAAAAATATGGGCTAAAAAAGATGGAAAGTTTTCCGGAACTTGTGCCAGTCAAAGTCCGTTTTTAAACCAACAAGGCGAACCCTGTGGGTTTTGTGGAAAAATGCCTGACCAGTTTGACACTTGTGAGCAACCGTCCCATTCCTAATCCTTTCTTGCAGATATGATTTCTGTATTACTCGGCTTTTTTGCAGTTGTTGTATTAGTCAATTGCATTTTTTATTTTTTATTCGGAAAATTACTTTTTATAAAAAAAACTTCGCCCGGCCCTAATGACAAACCTGTTTCAGTCATTGTCTGTGCTAAAAATGAAGCCGAAAACCTGAGAAATTACGTGCCCATTTTACTTTCTCAGCATTATCCCCAGTATGAAATTATTTTAATCAATGATGCCTCTACGGATGATACTTTAGAGGTTATCAAGCATTTTGCTAGCCTAGATTCCCGTATAAAAATAGTAGACGTAGTTAATAATGAGGCCTTTTGGGGGAATAAAAAATATGCATTAACACTGGGAATTAAAAAGGCCAAATACAATCATTTATTATTTATTGATGCCGATTGCAAACCAGCGTCTAACCAATGGATACAACATATGGCCGGTCAATTTACCGACCAAAAACAACTCGTTTTAGGCTATGGCCCGTATTTTAAGAAAAAAGGGTTTCTCAACACCCTCATTCGATTTGAAACGGCTATGACCGCCCTGCAGTATATGAGTTTTGCCAAATGGGGTTTACCGTATATGGGTGTGGGTAGAAATTTAGCCTATACTTCTGAATTGTTCTATGCTAATCGGGGATTTATGAGCCATATGCGAGTGCGTTCAGGAGATGACGATTTGTTTGTTAACGAAGCCGCTACTACCAGTAATACGGCTCTATGTATAGCCCCCGATTCGTTTAGCTATTCCCCACCAAAAAACACTTGGAACGAATGGATTATGCAAAAAAGAAGACATCTGTTAACGGCCTACCATTATAAGTTGAAACATAAAATAATATTGGCTCTCTACGCAATTTTTAACTTACTTTTTTGGCTCTTTATGCCAGTGTTGTTTATTTTTGAGTCTTGGATGCCGGTGTTAATCTTAGTGGCTTTTCGTTTTTTAGTACAATATCTAGTCGTCGGACTGGGTATAAAAAAACTCAAAGAATCCGGGATTATTCCTTTTATTCCTTTCCTTGAAATAGTTTTGATTTTCTCCCAAATTCTCGTTTTAATAAAAAATAAAAGTTCGCAACCCGTAGTTTGGAAATAGATAAAAAAAAACTCAGTCAGTATATCCGACAAGCCATTTCGGGTAACCAGCATGCGTATAAGTTTTTATTAGATACCTTTTGGAATTATGTTTACAATTTCCAACTCTCTAGGGTCAAAAACGAAATGGATGCCGAGGATATTACTATTGAAACTTTTTCTAAAGCATTTGATAAACTTCATACTTATAAGGAAGAATACACTTTTAAAGTTTGGTTGACCACCATCTCCAAAAATATTCATATCGACAAAATTAGAAAGCAGCATACGTTGATTAATACTTCGGAAATAGACAGTTCAACTGCAGGTATTGTAGACGATTCTCCCACTCCGGAAGACAGTTTGATTACGCAGCAAAATCTGGCGCAATTACTGCAAGACATCAAACAGCTCAAACCCCATTACAGTGAAGTAATTCAGTTGCGCTATTTTCGAGAAATGAGCTATAAAGAAATTGCCGACCGACTGGATGAACCGGTTAATAATATTAAAGTAAAACTTCTAAGAGCCAGAAAACTGCTCGCTGAAATAATTGACAAGCGGAAAAAAAATTAACTAAC
>CAZQQU010000020.1:6653-22252 GCA_964595625.1 uncultured Flavobacteriaceae bacterium
GAGCCAGAAAACTGCTCGCTGAAATAATTGACAAGCGGAAAAAAAATTAACTAACGGTTAGTATATGAAAAGTAGGCGATTACGAAACATGACACTTTCGATGAACCACATAGTTTGATACGTGCTAAAAGCTTTAAATTCAGCAATAAATCGCCTATTTTTTATATACATTGTTAGCGGTTCGGGCTTTATTTTATTGAAACTATGGTTGTTATGTAGATGTAGTAATTTATACAATGTAATAATGCTAATACCAAAATGTTTTTATTTCTGAAACTCTCAAATTCATTAGTTGTTCTAATTGAGTACTTATAGTTAAGATTATCCAATTTGGTATCCATTTCGGCAACTAATAACTCTTTCTTTTCGGAGTCGGTCAGTATAAATTTGTTGCTTGAAATTCCCTTTGTGCGAAGTATATAGTTCTTTTCTGAATTCTGAAAAAATGTTTTTATTAGTATTCCATTCCAACCAAGTTTAAATTCTAATATAGTTTTTTCTCCGTCCTTTAATTCAATTTTGGAATTCCATAATCCTTTTGACTTAAGATGAAAATTAGCACCATTAAATGTTTTTATTTCGGCATTGGAAGCATACCACTTTTCATAGATTAGTTCTCCAATTTTTTTCTCGTCAGAAGTCAGGTAAAAGGATAGTGAGTTTGTCGATTTTGCAATGTAATTTGCCATATTATAAATATTTTAAAATTTAATTATAAAAGTTCGGTCTTAGCCTGACCGCTAACTACCAGTTGTACCGTATCGCCACTCTGTTGTTTTAACAATACTTGGTACTTTTTTTCCATCTCTACAATATCCCGCTCCCGATAGTGCCGAATAGTCAAAAGTGTAACAGCATCGTGGTATTGAATTTTAAAATCGGACTCCAATCGCGTTAACAACTCATTGAGTTTATTAAATTTATTGTCCACACACACCGAAAAACTAATGGCTGAATTTTGTATCAGGTTGACCTTCATTTTATAACGATGCAACAATTTAAAAACTTCTCCAATGTGATCTTCTACCATGAACGAAAAATCCCGAGAGGAAAGGGAGATTAAAACTTGATTTTTTTTGACAATATAACAGGAAACTGCCGGTATCAAATCGGCACCATCTGAAATAGTAGTGCCGGGATCAGCCGGTGCCATAAAAGATTTTACAAAAAAGGGAATTTTCTTTTGTTGTAAGGGTTGAAGCGTTTTGGGATGGATGACAGAGGCCCCGTAAAAAGCCATTTCAATAGCTTCTCGGTAGGAAATATGTCGGAGTAAATCGGTGTGTTCAAACTCGCGCGGGTCGGCGTTCAATACCCCCGGCACATCTTTCCAGATGGTTACATTTTGTGCATCTAAACAATAAGCAAAAATGGCTGCCGTATAATCACTTCCCTCTCGGCCCAGCGTAGTGGTGAATCCATCGGTATCCGAGCCAATAAAACCTTGTGTGATCATTAATGAACCCGGAGTGACAACTTCCTGAATTTGTTTTTGTGTAGTCTGCCAATCAATAGCAGCATCTCGGTAATTGCTATCGGTTTTGATACAGTCGCGACTGTCCAACCATCGATTATCTATTCCGTTGTCTTGCAGGTAATTACTAATTATTTTGGTCGAAATCAGCTCGCCATAACTCACTATTTGATCATAAACATACGGGTGGTTGGGAGATTTGTTGAGTTCAATAAAAAGACGTATTTTCTTAAAAAAATAAGCCACCTCTTCATAGACCCGATGGTTTTTATCAGGAAATAAGGCATTTAAAATTTGGTGGTGAAAATCAGTTACTTCACGCAAAGCCGTGTTAATTTCGGCCGGGTTGTTAAAATAATAATTCACTACCTTTTCGAGTGCGTTGGTGGTTTTGCCCATGGCCGAAACCACTACCAATAGGTTTTGATATCCGGTTTTCTCTAATACCGTTTTAACATTCTGAATACTTTCGGCGTCCTTGACCGAAGCCCCGCCAAACTTAAAAATTCTCAATGAATTGCCCGTTTAAATTAATACCTGTAAAAAAGCGCCGGATGGGCTACTTTTTATCTCCACAAAAATACCGATATTTGTAAAAAAATACACCCCATACCGGAAATGAAAAAATACAATACTACCCTAGGTGAATTTATTATAGAAAATCAAAATGATTTTGCCTATTCTTCCGGCGAATTATCTCGATTAATCAATTCTATTCGCTTAGCAGCAAAAGTAGTGAATCACGAGGTCAATAAGGCCGGGTTGGTAGATATTTTAGGAGCGTATGGTCAAACCAATGTGCAGGGAGAACAACAGCAAAAGTTGGATGTGTTTGCCAACGAAACTTTTATTAAAGCATTGACCAACCGCGAAATAGTTTGTGGTATAGCCTCTGAAGAAAACGACGATTTTATCACCATTGAAGGATTGGATAAAAAAAATCAAAACAAATACGTGGTTTTGATTGATCCCTTAGATGGCTCGTCTAATATTGATGTGAATGTATCGGTTGGAACCATTTTTTCGGTGTATAGACGGGTGACTCCTCCGGGGACACCGGTTACGTTGGAAGATTTTTTACAACCTGGAAATAAACAAGTAGCGGCGGGTTATATTGTCTACGGTACCTCTACCATGTTGGTTTACACTACCGGACATGGCGTGAATGGTTTCACTTTAAATCCGGCTATAGGAACCTATTATTTGTCCCATCCGAATATGAAAATTGCGGAGAATGGCCGCATTTACTCTATTAATGAAGGAAATTACATTCATTTTCCCCAAGGGGTAAAAAATTACATCAAGTATTGTCAAATGGAGGAAGAAGACCGTCCCTATACGGCTCGGTATATAGGATCGTTAGTTTCGGATATCCATCGAAATATTTTAAAAGGCGGTATCTATATTTATCCCACCAGCTCCAAAGCACCGAATGGAAAACTTCGTTTGCTATACGAATGCAATCCCATGGCTTTTATAGTAGAACAAGCCGGTGGAAAGGCCAGTGATGGTTTCCGTCGAATTTTAGATATTCCACCCACCGAATTACACCAACGAGTTCCCTTTTTCTGTGGAAGTAAAAAAATGGTTGAAAAAGCGGAAGAATTTATGGCACTCTAAACTATCTAATCGCCTAGAAATAATCACACCATGAAAAGTGTTTTGTTAATTTTTTACTTGTTTGTGTGTGTTTCTTGTAAATATTTTGACACCGAAAAAATTACTGCCGAGGAATGGGTGCAAGAAGAAATTCAAACGATCGATTGGAATGATATTGATACCTATCCGTTGTTTCCCAACTGCGATGAATTAGAGAGTAAAATCGCTCAAAAATCTTGTTTTGAAACTACCCTAAAAAACCATTTGACACAATTTTTACAAACTAAAGAAATAACCACTAACACTTTAATAAACGAGCAGGTACAGCTGGAAATAGTAATCAATAAAGAAGGACATGTATATTCCGAAAAAATGCAGGCAGACAGCTTGGTTTTGGTAGCAATTCCCGAATTGGAAAACTGGTTGTCTGAGAGTCTATTGTCCCTTCCCAAAATAGAACCTGCCTTAAAGAGAGGTGTTCCGGTAACTACCCGCTTTGTACTTCCGGTAGTGATACAAACTGAATAAAGAAATAATTCAGTTACCAGGCCCAAGCATAACCCACACTCACATTTATTGGAAATTCGTCGTTCGTATCTAGACCGGGACTGTATAGGTCGTTAATTACCAGGCTTATATAGCCATTTCCTAATTGGTATTCAGCTCCTAAGCCTAATCCCACCGGGGCTTGTAAAGAACTGCTACTGAGATTTTCTAGGCCTTGCGAATTAGCTTCTTTTAATTTAGAAAATGTAAAGGTGGTTAAACGTACTTGGGCAAACACAGCAAATTTTTCTTGGTGAATAAATTTAAATCGGTATCCCAGACCAAATTGTCCGTAAGTTAAGTCGTAGCCATCAGCGGCAAAAGAATATCGAAAATCCAAAGTAATACCATGTCTTCGATACATGCCCTCACCGGTTAATTCATAACCTAGTCCGGCATACGGAGAAAAAATATTATCGGGATTGTAACTGGCGGTATTGTTAGACATACCCACAAAAACGCCTAACCTAGATTCAAGTCCTACCCGATTGTCTTCAACTACATACTCGGTATCCACCCGCGAATTGTAGTCGTTAAAAAAATCTTTTAAACTGGGTATGGTCAGCGATAATTTTTGGGTGTCCATCGCTTGGTCGGCTGTCCAACTAGCTAACACTTGTTTGTATTCTTCTAAATAACGACCGTCTTGTTTACTGTTGGTTAATTCGGTTATTTCATCTCCCTTTTTAGCAAAAAAGCGATAGTTTCCATCTATAGTATTCCAAAGTAAAGTCAGCGTCCCCTCCACTTCCGTATGGAGCGAGTAGGTGGTTCCCTCAATGGTGTAAGATTGCTGTGCGTAAGAAAATAAGGAAACCAAAAAGGCTAAAAGGAGAGTGGTTTTAGATTTCATAATTGAAAATTTATAGTATAAAAGTACAAAAAAAGTAGAATAAATCGATTATTCGCTTAGAGATAGCTTTACTGAGTGATTGGTATTTATTTGGAGTGACTTGGATTAAAACCGCCGGCCTTTCCAGCTATAAGAACCCCACCACGTTCCCCACACCACAATACCAACTAAAATTGGGTAGATTAGGCTGTTGAAAAAATAACCCAACACGGAAATGGGTTGTTTTAAAAATTTACCGTGTGGGAAAAGCATCAGGCTGTCCACGCCAATTTTGGCTACTAATAATATTCCCGGAAGGGGAGAAAGAGGCAGTAAAAAAAAACTTATCAGAAGAAATAGGTTCATGCATGCGGTTATCAGAGCCAGTGTTTTAGGATAAAATCCGGTATAAGCCGGAGTTTTACTAGCCCAACGGAGCCGTTGTTGAATCAATTTTCTCCAGCTATTTTCGGTTTGGGTGGTGACAATAGCAGCCGTGGATTTTAAAAAATATACCCTTTCGGGGAAATGAGCACGAATTTTCTGAAGAATAAAAACATCATCACCACTACTTATGTTTTCATTACCCGAAAACCCTCCCACGGTTAAAAAAGCATTTTTTGAATACGCTAAGTTGGCACCATTGCACATAAAGGCTTGTTTCAAACCAAAAGCTCCCATCGTCACAGTCGATAATATAATGGACTCTTGCTTTTGTAAGTGGTGCAACCAGTTGTTTTTTTCAGCTGTAAATACTACCGGAGCTGCTACCAAGACCGGTTTTTTTTCTTGTATAAAATCATTCAAAGTTTGCAACCACAACGGAGAGACCTGTACATCAGCGTCCGTGGTAACGATCCAAGGGTGTTGGGCCTGAGAAATGGCTAATGCAATAGCTGCTTTTTTAGGTGCACCTCCCGGATTTTGGTTGGAAATAACTCTCCCATGAAATTTTGGAAACTTTTCCATATATGTTTGAACAATCTCTCGAGAACCATCGTCTGATTGATCGTCCACGAAAAGCATTTCAAATTTCTCTTTGGGGTATTGTAGTTGGTGTAGCGAGTGTAAAAGTGTCGGCAATTGAGTGGCTTCATTTCGAAAGGGTATCACAATCGAAAAGGCGGTCGTTGGCTCTGAAGCATTTCGGGTAAAGGCTTGGATTCGCAAGTAGCCAGCATACAAACTTCCGATTAACAAGCTATACAAAAGGAAGGTAATTACCAATACAACTACTATCAACCCAGAGATCATGAAGTCGTTTTTAATTTTTCAGCCACCGGATTCAATCGCCACCAAAATACCGTTCCTATGAGGGCCGGTCCGGCGGAGTTAAATAGCCACATCCCACTGGTGACCAACAGGAGAGTTGCTGGATTTAGATGTGGAAATATCCATAAAGCGACACTGCTTTTAACCACCCAATCAAAAAATTGCATAACCGGCAAGGCCGAGCTAATTAAATAATACGCAAAAATGAGTAACCAAGTTTCCCAAAAGGGAACTGGGTGGAGGAGATTTAATAACAAGTAGAATTGTAAGGAAAAACAAAGGTATCGGACCAAACTGAAACCGAATACCTGCATTAATTTTTTAGAGGACAATGCCTTTATATTTCGAACTAATTTTTGAAAAGGGGTAAAAAAACTTGTTAGTTTCCCAAAGAAGTTTCGTAGTATCAAAGTGACGGTAACTGTAATTAAAATGCTTATTATGAGTGTGAATATATACTCGGGAAAGCGTTCATTTACTAAAAAAAACAGGCCAAAAATACCCGCAACCATCGTGGCTGTGAGTTGTGTAAAATTACCTATCAGGTTCAAAAAAAGTACTTTTTTAGTGACCGTCGCGTCAAAAAAAAGGGTTTTAGTACCGTATTCACCCAACTTGGCCGGTGTAAATAGCGAGGCGGTTTGTGCGCTTAGCACTTGTTGAGCACTTTCAATGAAAGAAAGTTTTTTAATGGAGCTAATTAAAGCCTTCCATTTTAGTATTTCAAAAACCCAATTGCCCACACTTAATAAAACCAGGATCAGTATCATTGTAGTTGCGTACTCTGTTGTGGTGGTATTATACAGCTGATAGAGATCCCAACGAAAATGGGAGGAATGGGTCATTTTAGTGTAAATAAAAAGTAGTGCGGCAAATAGCACCACAACTTTTAGGGTAGCAAAAAGATATTGTTTAGATTTGTAGTTATGCATAAACAGCAACCAAAATACAACAATTCTTGAAGACCGAGAAAATAATATTAGGAATTGACCCCGGTACTACCATTATGGGATTTGGGCTAATAAAAGTAGTGGATAAGCAGATGCATTTTTTACAACTCAATGAATTGCAGTTAGTCAAATACGAAGATCCTTATACCAAGCTGAAATTGATTTTTGATCGTACTATTGAGTTGATAGACACTCACCATCCCGATGAAATTGCTATTGAAGCTCCGTTTTTTGGTAAAAATGTCCAGTCGATGTTAAAATTAGGTCGGGCACAGGGAGTAGCGATGGCAGCCGGACTTTCTCGACAAATTCCCATTACCGAATATTCACCCAAGAAGATAAAAATGGCCATAACTGGCAATGGAAATGCTAGTAAAGAACAAGTAGCTAAGATGTTACAGTCGTTGTTACAATTAAAACAACTTCCTAAAAATTTAGATTCAACCGATGGATTGGCCGCAGCAGTATGTCATTTTTACAACGCCGGCAAGTTGGAAGTAGGAAAGAATTATACAGGTTGGGCTTCCTTTATTAAACAGAATCAGGATCGTGTCAAATAATTTCAGTCTATTGATCTTCTGTAGCGTACGAGTTTATTTATAAATGGCAATTAGTTCTTCTCCAGACATAGATTTACAAGCTCTGTACATACCTTCGGTGTTAAAGGGCATGGCTATATTTCCAAATCTATCTACGGCTATTAACCCACCATCTCCGCCTAATTGATGTACTCGATTCATGATAACTTCCTCGGCAGCTTGTTGTAATGTAAACCCTTTGTACTCCATCAAACAAGATACATCATAAGCGACTACCCCTCGAATAAAAAACTCACCACTGCCCGTACAAGAAACCGCACAAGTATAGTTGTTGGCATAGTTGCCTGCTCCAATCATCGGACTATCCCCGACGCGACCGAATTTTTTATTGGTCATTCCCCCGGTAGAGGTGGCAGCGGCCAGATTTCCTTCACTATCCAGTGCGACTGCTCCGACAGTACCAAATTTTGAATCTTTTTTGTCGCTGTGGTCTAACCGGACTTTATCCGTGCCTTTGATTTCTTGCCATTGCTGATGTCGAAATTCATCGAAAAAATATTCTGGAGCAAGAATTTCAAAACCTTGTTGTTGTGCAAATTGCATAGCACCCGAACCGGCCATGAATACATGTTCGGTTTTCTCCATTACACAACGCGCTAATGAAATAGGATTTTTAATACAACTTACTAGCGAAACAGCACCTGCTTTACGGGTTTTACCATCCATAATCGAAGCATCCATCTCGTGGTTGCCTTGGGCTGTAAAAACACTACCCCGACCGGCATTAAAAAGCACACAGTCTTCTAGGGATTTTACGGTAGCCTCCACCGCATCCAATGCCGAGGCACCTTGAGTTAGTAGGATATAACCCGTGTCTAAGGCGGCTTTAAGAGCGGATATATATTGGGCTTCTTGCTCGGGAGTCATCGTACCTTGTATTAAAGTACCGGCTCCACCGTGGAGAGCTAGGGAAATTGTTTTCATGGGTGTTTTATCAAAAAAAATATTTTCTAATACTGCGTATGCTTAATTCTATACCTATTTCTCTAAGTAAAAATATATTTGGGCAACCTACTACAAATTATTTCCATTTAGCGTTTTAAATGTCAACAATGCTTTACCATCGGTCATACCGGCTACAAAAGAACACGTATCAATAATAGACTCATATAAACTCTCTTTTTTATAAACGTGTGGAGGTATGTGTCTTAAAATAAGTTCATCGTAATAGCTTGTTTGATGATTGAAAGCATTTTCAACGGCCTTAGTAAAGGCTTCAAGTAATACAGAAAGTATTTTAAACCCTGAAATTTCTTTTTGGGTCACTTCATCACTTTGGTACACCAATTCTCGACTGATGGTGAGTATGTCCTTAATTTGGGAAGTAAATTTACTTTGGTCAGTCAACGAAGTGTGAAAACTACCCTCTAATATTTCTTTTTCGTGGTCTAAAAATATTTCTACAGCCTCATTTATAAGGGTGCTTATCGCTAACGAGCGTAAATACGACAGACGATCAGCTGTGTTTTGTAACGATCGGTAGAGTGAAGTATTGATGTTGTCTTTAACCAAATTAATGAGGTATTCCAAAGCATACTCTTCTTGTATTAATCCCATATTAATACCGTCTTCAAAATCTATAATCGTATAGCAAATATCGTCGGCAGCTTCTACTAAATAGGTGAGTGGGTGCCTGTAATAACTCAAATTTTGGGTGTCTTTTATCTGCAAACCCAGTTGGGTGGCTACCTCTTTAAAGATATTTATTTCACTTTGAAATACTCCAAATTTTTTATCGGCTATATGCGGAGTGGGTTTTTTGGGTAAGGACTCCTTGGGGTATTTGGTAAAAGCTCCTAAGGTAGCATAGGTAAGGCGGATACCGCCTTCTACACCGGGACGGCTTTGTGTAAGAATTTTAAAGCCGTTGGCGTTACCTTCAAAATCCACTAAATCTTGAAATTGTTTAGGAGTAAATAGGGATTTAAATCGGCTTCCGTTTCCGGAGGAAAAATAATTCCCCATGGCTTTTTCTCCCGTGTGCCCAAAAGGCGGATTACCAATATCATGGGCAAGAGCAGCCGCGGCTACAATAGCCCCAAAATCATTCATTTTAAACCCCTGCTTCTCCAGGTCGGGATGTCGATCTAAAATGGTTTTACCTACTTGCCTACCTAAGGAACGAGCTACCACTGAAACTTCTAGACTATGGGTGAGTCGGGTATGTACAAATCCGGTATTGGAGAGAGGAAAAACTTGAGTCTTATCTTGTAACGATCGAAAATGGGAAGAAAAAATGATGCGGTCGTAATCTCTTTCGAATGTCAATCGCGACTCGTCCTCCTCGTTGCGAAGCGGAGTGGTTTCATATCCTTGTTTGCAGAGTGATAATAATTGATGCCATTGCATGGGTAATCTTTTTAACTAGGCTGCAAGATACTAAAATTTGATAGCTGCTGAGAGGTTCTTTTACTCGCCAAAAGTACAACTTCAATTTTTTAAGGTGTTGGGTGGTAGTTCTAACGCGGTATTTTCCAATTGATAAATCTCAATAAGAGATTATTGTTAGGGAATAAAATAGAGTAATTTGTTAAAAGAATGAAAACTTTACAAAAGTAGGATATTGTAAAAATTAATCCATAAATTTGATTAAAAAACAAGGTTTTTCCTGTTTTTTTATTTAGTTGTGAGGGTCTTATTTTTTTGTTGTATCTTCGTAATGCAGATGTTATACGATTGTTTATACATGGTTTTGGCTATGATTTTTGGTTTAAGTTGATGATTTGAGAAGTATAATATGTGTTAAATTTTTTAGTCTCCCAAAGTTATAAATTTTGTTTTGAAGTTTATATTGTGACTATTACGACAGCCCGATTTCAGTTTTTTTGTCTATAAAAATATACAAAATGATTGTTTTCAAATTTGGGAGCATAAAAGGTCAATTACTGAATTAGAAAATAAAACCCCTGCCGGTTTTGGTAAGGTTAACTATATTTTTAATGGCTTTGTCAATTATTGACAAGTTCATGACTAGGATTAGAATTAACTATAAATGTTCCCATATATGAATAAGAAATACTCCTTTGATAAGTTTATACGGTGTATAAGTTTATTAACCTTTAGTTTAGCATTTTCCTTTTCTCTTTTTTCACAAGAATGTCCTGAAATAAACGCACGTCAATATGCCGATATTCAGTCCTACGGTGTTGTTGGACTAGGAACTGTTACTAATTCAAATCAAGCGATTGATGAAGATCTTTCGACCTACTCTTCAATAGTTGTTGTTGCCGGAAGTGTCCATCAAAATTTTAGTTGGAGTTCAGGTGTTGTTGACCCGGGTACACCTGTATCGGTCAAAATGGGACCGGAAATAGGATTATTAGCTCTTGCTTCCAATATTACCATCCAGGCCCGAAATGCAGGTTCTAATGTAGGGGATGCAGTACTAGTAGATGGTAGTTTACTCTCCCTTTTGTCTGGTGAAAACACCTATGAATACACTTTTGTACCTGCTTCCGGAGCTACACCGGTGGCTTATGATGAAATACGGGTGACAGTATTTTCGATAGGCTTGGGATATACAGCTAATGTGTATGAAGTATATACCCACTACCAAACAGATATGTTGGCAGAGTGTAATGAAGCAGATATTGTTGATTTGTTATACGGCGTTGAAAATCTAGGTTTAGAAGTTCTAAATGTTACTGTAGGGGTGGCTAATCCGTGGAATTCTGTGGATGAAGACCCCGATACATATGCGGTGATGTACAATAATGTCGGGCTACTCTCTCGAGCGCAGCTTACGGCTATTTTTTCCTCGCCTAATAAGGAGGGTGATTTAGTAACTGTTCACCTCTCAAATCCCGGACAATTATTAAGCGTGGGGTTACTCAATGGTTTTAGTTTACAACTCTATAATGGTCCTAATGCGGTGGGGCCCGAAATGGACTTATCCAATAGTTTACTATCATTAAATCTACTAAATGCCGGAGACGAAGCCTTATTGGAAATCAGTACGGTGGCAGGTATGGAATTTGACCGTATTAAGTTCTCATTGGGAGGAGTTGCTAGTGTTTTAGACGGAGTACGTATTCACGAAATATCTCGATATTCAGCTGTTCAGGTGTCTAATGCCGTGGCAGGCCATCTGTTTTTATATCCAGACGACCCCATTGTTTTAGAGGAAATAGACGAATGTACTACCTATCAAATTTATGATGAGTTAGGCAACTTATTAGACACCTCCGATGGTTTGACTTTTTCCTTACCGGGAGGGGTGCAAGAAGGTTATACATATTCTTTTTATATACAAGGATACCGCTATGGCTGTCCCTTTGGATATGGTAAAGAACTTTTAGTTACTATTTATGGAGATACACAAATACCTCCTGGTGAATGTCCGGATATCAATGAAAGAGTATATGCTGATAATCAAACTTGGTTTACAACCGGAATCGGTACAGTAGTCAATCCCGAACAGGCCGTTGATGGAGATCCGTTAACTCATTCCACCATAGTCAATCCAATCGTAGTTGCCGGTATTGGCACTACAGTACAAACCTTAAATTGGGATGAGACCATTCCGGCAGGGACTCCAGTGTCTGTTAAATTAGGTCCAGAAAACGGGCTCTTGGGCTTGGTATCAGGTGTGTCTGTTGTTGCGATGCACGAAGGAGCTATAGTTTCTAATCCGTACTGGATTGATGGGAATTTATTGAGTTTAATTGGTGCTGAAAATACCTATGAATATAGCTTTGTACCCTCTCTGAACGGAATTCCACAAAATTATGATGCCGTTCGAATTATAGCAGGAGGCTTGTTAGAATTAGCTACTGCTTTTAACGTATATGAGGCATACTATCATGTGCCGGTGGATGAAATAGCCGATTGTGGGGATACCGAAGTGTTGGATTTATTTTATGGGGCTCAAGATCTCGGATTAGAGGTTCTTACTGCTACAGTGGGAGTATTAAATCCTTGGGAAGCGGTGGATGGCGATGAAGATACCTATGCCTTGATGTATAATGGAGCAGCTGTTTTGGCGAAAGCCGAATTGACTGTCGTCTATAAAGCGCCCAGTAAAGAAGGCGATAAAATACAAATCACCATCTCCGAACCCGGCACTATTTTAACCCTGGGCTTACTCGAAGGGTTCTCCATTCAAAGGTATTATGGTAATATGCCTGTAGGTTATCCTTTGACCTTCGAAGCCGGACTACTTGAATTAATACTACTTGATCCGGGAGATAACTATGGAACCATTATCGCTGACCCCGAGGATGCACTGACTTACGATCGGATAAAAATTTCTATGGGAGGTGTTGCCAATGTTATCGATGGGTTGAGAATTCACGAAATCGTTAGAATTCCACCAGTTGATGTAGAAAACGCTGAAGATAATCTACTCACTTTGTGTGCCAAGGATCCCATCGTTATAAATCCTATAGACGATTGCTCATACTACGAAATATACGATGAGGATGGCAACCTTCTGATTACTGAAGATGGATTTATTTTTGAATTACCAGATTATGTTGAAGAAGGTGAAACCTACATATTTTATATACAAACATATCGCTATGGATGCCCTTTTGGAATAGAAACCGAATTGGAAGTCACCATACTTCCTTCCGCTACACAAGCTGATATTGGAGAGCTTTTGGTCAATGGAACAGATGGTTCTGAAACCTTGTGTATACTTCCTGAAGAGGAAATCATTCTGACCGCTTCTCTTAGCCCCGATAGTACCATACTTAATCCAGTATTTGTATGGTATGATGAAAATGGCGAGTGGATAGAAGAGAATTCCACCGGAATTTTAAATTTAGGTGTATTACTTCCGGGAATCTATACCTATAGTGTTGGGGTTTATGGGGATGGAGTTTGTGAAAGCAATGCCGATGAGCGCAAAGAGATTACTTTTGAAATTAAGTTATATGCCGATGCCGGAGATATTGAAGTGAATGATGATGAAATTTGTTTTAACCAAACAGCCGAGCTCATTCCAATAGCACCGGCCGTTATCAATCCGCAGTTTAAATGGTACCTAACAAACGATTATACCACTCCTATAAATGATGGAGATATTATAGATGGAGTAACTTTTGGCGTTTCTGTTGAAGGTATTCTGACCGTCTCCGGTTTAGAGGCCGGTACGGTGGTTACCTATTATGTAACAGTAAGTGGTGACAATTATTGTGAAAACGAAGCGGGTAATTTTGCGGAAGCACAAGTAACTGTATTTGATGTAGACTCTCCAACTACAGAAAATACTGATCAAGAATTTTGTGCAATTGACAATCCAACAGTAGCTGATATTCAAGTGAACGAACCGGGAGTAATCTGGTACGATGCTCCGATAGACGGAACTCCGTATGACCCCAGCGATCCGTTAATTGATGGTAATACCTACTACGGAACCTTGTTAGAGGGTGATTGTGAAAGTACCGAACGATTGGCAGTAACCGTTCATATCATCGATCCGGGTACCCCGACTACCGATGCTACCGATCAAGATTTCTGTGCTATAGACAATCCAACGGTAGCCGATATTCAAGTGAACGAACCGGGAGTAATCTGGTACGATGCTCCGGTGGACGGCACACCGTATGACCCCACTGATCCGTTAATTGATGGTAATACCTACTACGGAACCTTGTTAGAGGGTGATTGTGAAAGTACCGAACGATTGGCAGTAACCGTTCATATCATTGATCCGGGTACCCCGACTACCGATGCTACCGATCAAGATTTTTGTGCTATTGATAATCCAACGGTCGCTGATATTCAAGTGAACGAACCGGGAGTAATCTGGTACGATGCTCCGGTGGATGGAACTCCCTATGACCCCAGCGATCCGTTAATTGATGGTAATACCTACTACGGAACTTTATTGGATGGTGATTGTGAAAGTACCGAACGATTGGCAGTAACAGTACACTTAACCGATCCAGGTACCCCGACTACCGATGCTACCGATCAAGATTTCTGTGCTATAGACAATCCAACGGTAGCCGATATTCAAGTGAACGAACCGGGAGTAATCTGGTACGATGCTCCGATAGACGGAACTCCGTATGACCCCACTGATCCGTTAATTGATGGTAATACCTACTACGGAACTTTATTGGATGGTGATTGTGAAAGTACCGAACGATTGGCAGTAACCGTTCATATTATTGACCCCGGTACACCTACTACCGATGCTACCGATCAAGATTTCTGTGCTATTGACAATCCAACGGTAGCCGATATTCAAGTGAACGAACCGGGAGTAATCTGGTACGATGCTCCGGTGGACGGCACACCGTATGACCCCACTGATCCGTTAATTGATGGTAATACCTACTACGGAACCTTGTTGGATGGTGATTGTGAAAGTACCGAACGATTAGCGGTAACCGTTCATATCATCGATCCGGGTACCCCGACTACCGATGCTACCGATCAAGATTTCTGTGCTATTGACAATCCAACGGTAGCCGATATTCAAGTGAACGAACCGGGAGTAATCTGGTACGATGCTCCGGTGGATGGAACTCCCTATGACCCCAGCGATCCGTTAATTGATGGCAATACCTACTACGGAACTTTATTGGATGGTGATTGTGAAAGTACCGAACGATTAGCAGTTACCGTACATATCATTGACCCCGGTACACCTACTACCGATGCTACCGATCAAGATTTCTGTGCTATTGACAATCCAACGGTAGCCGATATTCAAGTGAACGAACCGGGAGTAATCTGGTACGATGCTCCGGTGGACGGCACACCGTATGACCCCACTGATCCGTTAATTGATGGCAATACCTACTACGGAACCTTGTTGGATGGTGATTGTGAAAGTACCGAACGATTGGCAGTAACCGTTCATATCATTGATCCGGGTACCCCGACTACCGATGCGACCGATCAAGATTTTTGTGCTATTGATAATCCAACGGTAGCCGATATTCAAGTCAACGAACCCGGAGTAGTTTGGTATGATGCTCCTATAGGTGGAAATCCCTATGATTCTACCGACCCGTTAATTGATGGTAATACCTACTACGGAACTTTATTGGATGGTGATTGTGAAAGTACCGAACGATTAGCGGTAACCGTTCATATCATCGATCCGGGTACCCCGACTACCGATGCTACCGATCAAGATTTCTGTGCAATTGACAATCCAACAGTGGCTGATATTCAAGTGAACGAACCGGGAGTAATCTGGTACGATGCTCCGGTGGATGGAACTCCGTATGACCCCAGTGATCCGTTAATTGATGGTAATACCTACTACGGAACCTTGTTAGAGGGTGATTGTGAAAGTACCGAACGATTAGCGGTAACCGTTCATATCATCGATCCGGGTACCCCGACTACCGATGCTACCGATCAAG
>CAZQQU010000021.1:0-19257 GCA_964595625.1 uncultured Flavobacteriaceae bacterium
AAGCTCCGCTTTGAAAATACTACAAACAAAAAAACGCTCAAGCAAGCTTGGCGTTTTTTCTTTTTGTAGTATTTATTCGTGACCGCGGGAGGATTCGAACCCCCAACCCTCAGAGCCGAAATCTGATATTCTATCCAGTTGAACTACGCGGCCCTTTCCGCGAAAGCGGAAATCTATTTTGCTAAAAGATCTTTTACGATATTCGAAATGGTCTTACCATCAGCTTTTCCGGCCATTTCCTTAGAGGCTACTCCCATGACTTTTCCCATATCTTGCATGCCAATGGCACCGAGTTGAGTGATGATACTAGAAACGATTTCTCGAATCTCTTCCATCCCTAATTGTTCCGGAAGGAATTGCTCAATAACCGCTGCTTGTGCGAGTTCGGGTTCGGCTAAGTCAGTTCTATTTTGTTGTTGGTACAACAAAGCACTGTCTTTCCGTTGCTTGACCAGTTTTTGGAGGATTTTAATTTCCTCGTCACTGCTCAATTCCCCAGAGGCACCTTGTTCTGTTTGAGCTAGTAATATAGCCGATTTAATAGCACGAAGGGCTTCCAAAGAAGTAGTATCTTTGGCCTTCATCGCTTCTTTCATCGCGCTCATTACGTTTTCCTGTAATCCCATGGATTTTGTTTTTGGGTGGTGCAAAGGTAGAAAATTTACACGGTATTTTTAAAAATTAAAAACTAAAAATTTTATAAGTGTTTACTTCTGGGACTTATAAAAAAAATCTCCGCTTTTACAGCGGAGATTATAATTAAAATGAATTGTAAAAATTATTTGATAACCACTTTTTTACTAAAGAAATGGCCACTTCCGGTTTTAACCGAAATTAAATATACGCCACTACTCCATGTTTGGGTATTGATAACAATAGGCTGAGCTAAGCTATATTCTTGGTTTAATACGCTTTTACCTAATACGTCAAACAATTGAACTTGAGCAGATTCTTCACCTAGCGAACTTTCAATGGTCAGGGTTTGAGCGGTAAAGTCCGAAAAGACAGTAATTCCTGAACCAATCCCAATATCATGGATCCCAGTAGTAGTATCTACTGTTAAAGTGATGTCATCCAAACCGACGTTGTGACTGTCGCCAGCCATTTTTTCGGAATAAAATTCGATGGTATGCGTTCCTGCACTTAGGGTACCTAAGTCAACGACCACCTCTTCGTACATATCAATAATAATGGAACTGTCCTCCATGGAGAATACTAAATTTCCGTCGATACTTACGTTAAAAATATCGCTTCCATTACCCACCGGTACAACCCACCAAAAACTTAATTCAGCAAGGCCTTCTTCAGGAACTTCAAAAGTTTGTGAAATGGTACCGATTTCGGCGCTTGCGGTTCCTCCAAACCAAGAGTACCAAGTACCTGAACGAGGAACCATGGGGCCACCACCGTTTCCACAAGCGGCTACACTACACCAAGTAGTTCCAAAATTGGTTGAAGTAGATGTCCATTCAGCATTATTATTGTTTCCAGAATTTTCTAATTCGGTATCTTCTAAAACTTGAGTTTGTGCCATCACAAAAGTGGTAGCCAACAACATCAATACAGTAAAAAGTAATTTATTTTTCATAGTTCTAAATTTTATTGTTAAAATTAAATATAAATTATCAAATATAATTTCAAATGTTCTACAAAATTACAAATTTTTATTTGAAATAAGTATTTTCAATCTAAAATTTACTAATTCACATTATTTAAGCATTATACAGACATGATTTTATTTTATCTACAAGACTTTAGATAGAAAAAGATATATATACTTATATTTTTTAGACTATAAAAAAATCCCCTAGCAGTATAGTACTCGTAGGGGATTTTCGTAAGTGACTTTATTTTATTTACTTAATCATTTCATAACTGCGTTTGATGAATTCGGTCAACTCTTCTCCTTTGAGGAGATTTTGCGAAAGCTTAGCCAAATCCAAAGCTTGACTAATCAAGCGCTCTTGCTTCTTTTTGGTTTTGGTTTGTAAGATTTCACTGAGTAAAGGATGGTTGGTATTCACCACCAGATTATACATTTCCGGGAAATGGCCCATGCCAAACATACCACCGCCCGTTTGGCTCATCTCTTTCATCCGTCTCATAAATTCGGGTTGGGTAATCATAAAGGGTTGAGCGGTACTGTCCATGGCCTCCAGTTTAACCGTAAATTTATCGGCGGGAATGGCTTCTTCTAGCACCTTTTTAAGGGATTCCTTTTCTTCCTCATTGAGTTTAGAAATCACCGGCTCGTCTTTTTTAATTAAATTTTCTAACGCATCGCTATCGACTCGCGCAAAAGTAATTTTGGGTTTGGTCTCCGCATCGATAGGGGCTTCATTTTCCAGTTTTTGGATTAAATGAGATACGATGGGCGAATCGAGTAACAAGACTTGATAGCCTTTTTCGTTGGCCTCTCGAATATAGGCATGTTGTGCCTCTGCATCTTTAGCATAGAGTACTACCGTAGTACCATCTTTATCGGTTTGTAACTCTTTGATTGTATCAAAAAGTTCGTTAAACGTATAAAACTTTCCATCGGTAGTGGGGTAGAGGGCAAACTTGTGCGCTTTTTCGTAAAATTTCTCCTCCGAGAGCATACCATATTCAATAACGATTTTGATATCGTTCCATTTTTTTTCAAAATCGGCCCTGTTTTCATTAAATAAGGATTGCAGTTTGTCGGCTACTTTCCGGGTGATATAACCCGATATTTTTTTTACAGCCCCATCTGCTTGTAGGTAACTTCTCGACACATTTAGAGGAATATCGGGCGAATCGATAACCCCGTGCAGCATGGTGAGAAACTCGGGAACGATTCCTTCTACATTATCGGTTACAAATACCTGATTTTGGTAAAGTTGGATGCGATCCTTTTGTATCGTCATTTCGGGATTTAGTTTTGGGAAAAACAAAATACCGGTCAGATTGAAAGGATAATCAACGTTGAGATGAATATTAAATAAGGGCTCGTCCAGCTGCATCGGGTAGAGTTCGCGATAAAAAGACAGATAATCTTCCTCTTTTAAATCACTGGGTTGTTTGGTCCAAGCCGGTTGGGGATTGTTGATGATATCATCCACGTCTTTGTACTCGGTTTTGTAGTCTTCGGGCGCGTCCTCAGGACGAGGCAGGGCTTCTTTTTTGGTACCAAACTTAATAGGCACCGGCATAAATTTGTTGTATTTGACCAGCAATTCACGAATACGGTGTTCTTCTAAGAATTCGCTGCTTTCTGCATTGATATGCAAAATAATTTCGGTACCTCTGTCTTGTTTGTCGTGAGTTTCTAAGGTATATTCGGGCGAACCATCACAAGTCCAATGGGCAGCCGGCGCTTCGGTGTACGATTTGGTGATGATTTCCACCTTATCCGCCACCATAAATGCCGAATAAAAGCCGAGTCCAAAATGGCCAATAATACCCGCACTATCTGCGTTTTTGTCTTTGTATTTTTCAAGAAATTCTTCGGCCCCTGAAAAAGCAATTTGATTGATGTATTTATCAACTTCCTCGGCCGTCATACCAATCCCTTGATCAATAATATGTAAGGTTTTTTGATCTTTATTAATTTTTACTTCAATCATGGGATTACCATAATCTACTTGAGCTTCCCCAATATGTGTCAGGTGTTTGAGCTTGAGGGTAGCGTCGGTGGCATTGGAAACCAACTCGCGTAAAAAGATTTCATGGTCACTGTACAAGAACTTCTTAATCAGTGGAAAAATATTTTCAACGGCTACGTTAATACTTCCTTTAGACATAATTATTTACAATTTAAGTTTCACGGTTTTACAATGTACAACTACGTTTCAAAAAAAATACCAAGGATAGGGAAAGTGACAAGTTGGCATTTTTTTGGTCAAAAACCGGAATGTTAAACTTATGGATTTCCGTAAAGAGGTTTTGCGGAAATAGCTCTAATTATTAGCTTTTTTTGGATTATTACGAATCTTTATATGCTGTTTAATGCATTATTTGTGTTTTTTTATCTAATTGTTACTTTTTTAGTCATTTTGTGGAAACTCGTAAAATCAGGTGAATATTATGTATTAACTTGCCTTGGAAAAAATCAATTTCAATGAAAAGAACCGATTTCATCAAACTAATAGCAGCCGGTAGCGGTAGTTTTTTGCTTCCCGGTGCTATTTCTGCCTCGGAAGATTTGCGTTTCGATTTGCAAGAAGTGGTTATATACGACAACTATATACGAGGTATGAAACATTATCGTAATAATTTTGATTTGGAATTACTAAAAGAAGGACTTCCGGTTGTCTTAGAAAGAGAAAGCGAAAACCCGTACGATGTGTTTGCCGTTAAAGTAATGATAAACGGCAGGAAAGTGGGGTATCTTCCGGCTTATGAAAATGTAGTTTTGGCAAACTTAATGGATAAAGGGGTGCGTTTAACAGCAGTTATCAGCAACATCAACCGTAAATCTAAAGATCCTTGGTTGATGCAAGTGATGAGTATTCGTATAACCACCCGTTTAATGGTTCCAATAAATCATTTAAAACTGATTGATTTAACCGAAAAACCCGCTGATGATTCGGTGGATGTGTATCGACAAGGGCCGGAGTTGTTGAGGTAGGGGAGGACGATTTTGAGGATTTTCGTAAATTTAATTAAATGCATAATTTTTTTTTGACATATGCAATTTAAAATTCAATTAATTAAAGTACAAGGAAAGGTAATACCTATTAACTATCCTTATTTGCTAAGCGCTGCTATTTATCGTATCATTTCAAAAGGTGACGAGGAATATGCTAGCTTCTTACATGAAAAAGGGTACGGTAAGGGTTATAAGTTTTTTACATTTTCGGATTTAAAATTCAAGTACAAAAGAGAAAATGACCGGATGCTACTTTTGGATCCTAAGGTTGAATTCACGGTAAGTTTTCATCTTCCGGAAGCTTCTCGAACCTTTGTAGAGGGCTTGTTTAAATCTGAGAATATTGTGATTGCCGATAAGAATTCGAAGGTCGTTTTTCAGGTGCAATCTATAATTTCTTTGGACAATCCCTTAAAGGAATTTTCCCCTCAGGAATTAATGGAAGTCATCGTAAAACCATCTTCAGCAATCGTGACAGGAATTAAAAATGAAAGAGGTCATTACGATTATTTACTCCCCGATGATAAGGAATTTCTTCCGAGTTTAATTTATGGATGGCGCAATAAAATCAGAGATGCTTATGATGTGGAAACTGCCGAACAGGCGATCCTGAGTATAGAATTGGAATATTATCAAAATCCATTTCGTACGCGATTGGTGCATATTAAATCCGACAGTCAAGCAGCGACAAAAATAAGAGGAAGTTTGAATTATAAATTGAAATTACGCGCTGAGCGACGGTTCATCGAACTTTTATTGAACGCCGGATTAGGACTCTATTCTGCGCAAGGAATGGGCAGTTTGGAGGTGGTGGAGAAAAATGGGGATAAAAATTAAAACGACATTGTTTCAATTCCAAAAAGGTACGATTAATTTATCCCCGTGACAAATATATGTAAAATTAAAACTACATTTGAGAATTATTTTATATATTGCGAATGAAACTTTATTATAATGACTGAAACAGATATAGATAAAACAAACTGGTACACCCACCCCACAGGCGACCCATTCGCTGATATTGGCGGATATGTGATTGAATACCTGCAAGAGAAAATGCCGGAAAAATCTGTTATGGAATTAATAGCATTTGCCACAGAAATCTATGTCAATAAATGGGATAATAACCTCCATAGTTTTTTCTTAAATTCAACGATTACCCATAATTCCAATAAAGGCAAAAAAGGTTATGATAAGACATTAGTGTATTATCAAGGGATGTTTACTAAAGCAGAGACAAATAAAGGGATATGGAAATGGGAAAATGAAAAATGGAATTTGATTGATGCAGAAAAAGGAATGTGCCGAATAACCTCACAGATTGGAAGTGTATTTTATTCTGCAAGAGACAATCATATTATGTCAGGGTCAGCGACATTAATTAACTTTCATCACGGCTTTGAAAGTGGTCTTCTCATGTCTAAAGAAGCCTTGATAAGAATATTTTTTGTCCCATTGGGTGTGGAACAATTGGGAGATAAAGTAGCCGTACTTACAAGCAATAAAGCGGAGATTACAAGATATTTTGTCAGAAAGAATGTAGATGAAAACTATAAAAGCATATCAAGCAATGCCTCCAAGTCCATTAACCGTTCAGAATTTTCAAATCCTGTAAATGGTATTTTTAATTATGCAGAACAGTGTATTCAAAATGTAATTACAGCAACTTTTAATGAAACAACCGGAACAAGCGAAACGAAGAATACCACCTTAAACTTATTTCATTTTACCAATTTTGGAGCAAGTCCCACAATTAATATACTAACCCTCCCGGCTACTGTATTTTCCTTTTATTCCTATTGTCTTTTACATCACAAGAAAGACTGGAACAATTTTATATTCCGGCAATACAGCAGCTCGAAGTTTAAAAATGCCATATACAATGCCCAATCTGAACAATGGACAAACAGTAAAGAGCAGTTGGGATTTGACAGTTACAAAACGTGGAAAAACAGGGCATTAGAGTTTTTACTAAATGGCAGCTACGAAAAATTCAGGAAATTAATATTATATCATAGCAAAAAAGAAATTTTCAATTTTCAAATTGTTGAACAATATCAAATTTATATCAGAAATATGGACAAACGTACACTTTCCAAAATATTGGAACTGGCAGATTTCATCATTGAGGACAGCAGTGACGATGAAATTAAAAAAGCAATAACCCGTATCAATGGGCAAAAAACAAGTAGTGCTCTTAGAAGATATTTGCTACAGTTGGTTGCTGACTACAACAGAAAGCATAGCGACCGAGAGAAGCCATTAATTACAATGGATGAATACGCAGAATATTTATTCCCTGATGGTACCTATTGGAATGAGATAAGGGATTTGCTTCTGATTGCTATCTATCAACGTTTGCACGAAATGAATAAGTCGGTAGATGTGGAATTGGAAGAACCAGATGAATTGGATAATGAATAATCTTTAAAATTAAATAAAATGAATTTAAAAACACAAGGATTCATCCTCTTGGATGTGGATGTAGTTGCATTAAACAATGCAGGAAAAAGTACAAGCAGTAATTTCGACAATGCTGTGGGTACAAAGAAAATTTATAAGAACGGTAGGACTTACACATATGTATCTGGCCAAGCATGGAGGTTTTGGTGGAGGGAAGCGTTGAAAGTAAATCATCGGTGGGAGCTATCGCCTGTCACAAGAGATACTAAAATAGCCTTTACTGATGCTGACCCAATTCGATATGCCGACGATGATGTCTTTGGTTATATGAAAGCAGCTAAAGACATTGTAAGAGACGATAAGGGCAATCCCGTATTGGACAAAAAAGGCAAAGAAAAGAAAGAAGATGTAACAGTAACAAGAGTTTCTCCTCTTAAAAACTCTGTAATAGTCTCTGTTACGAGTGTTTCAACAGTAGAGAATTGGTCAAGCATGGCGCGCCAAGAAGGGGACAGTGTACCTTATAGTAAAGAAGAATATTCTGCAATAATGAAAGGAATGTTTTCTTTAGATTTAGCTCAAGTAGGGACTTTTTCAAGTTACAATAAAACGGGTTTTAAGAATCTTACAGACAAACAAAAAGAAACAGCTATTGCAAATGGAGCCATAGAAGTCAATGATCCCTTCGTAAAAACCAAATCGGGTGAGCAACAAAAATTGGTGCGGTTAGAAAGATCAACCCGGGAAAAGAGAATAGTTGATACAATCGCTGCATTGAAAACAATCTCTGGAGGAGCTATGCAGACCAATAATATGGCTGATGTTACTCCGAAATTTATTATTCTCGCTACAACAAACTCTGGGAATCATCCATTTTCGCATATCGCAGTTGGAGAAGGGCAAAGAAGCGAAAGAGCAGTATTAAATATCGAAGGCATTAAAGAGGTTTTAAACGATTATAAAGACCAGATTCAAGGCGATGTTTTCATTGGGAAACGTAGCGGGTTTTTAGATGAGTATAATGATGAATTAAAAAAACTTGCTGACGAATTTGAAAATGTAAAACTACTTAGTGTAAATCAGGCAATTGACCAATATTGCAAACAAGTAAAAACACAACTGCCTTGATATGGAAGTGTATAAAATTGATATTGAAAGCTGGACGGCGAGTTTTCGCTATCCCAACCTGATTAGTGGTATGCAACCTACTTTGGAAGTACCTCCGCTAAGTACAGTGTTGGGGTTAATCAATGCCGCTGCTGGAAAATACCTCAGACATAATGACCTGAAAATTGGTTACTATTTTGAGTATGAAAGCGAGGGAGAGGATTTGGAAACCATTTACCAAATCAGCAGTAAAAATGGCAAGCCTACCAATAATGCAAAATCCAATATCATTTACAGAAAGTTTTTGTTTAATAATTTTTTAAGAATCTATACTACTGATGTTGAAATAAAAAATTATTTGACTCAACCTCATTTCCAGTTATTGTTAGGCAGAATGAATGATTTGGCTACGGTAACTAATATTTCTGAAAAAGAAGTTTTGGAAAAGAATGAATACAGTTCCAATATAAGAGGACAGATAATTCCGTTCAAGTATCATTTACCGGGACAAATTCAAGCTTTACCGAAGTATTTTACAGATGAGTTTCCCCGAAAGAACTTGGGAACAGAACCTTTTAGCGTGGTAAGCTGCAAGTCCAACAGGATTGAAACCGAATTGCCTACATTTAAAGATATTTTGCCTAATGGTAAGGAGGTGGACATCTTCTTTCATGAGCTAAACTTTGAATAGATGACACTAATAGCAAAATCAAAAGATAAAAACAGTAGCCAACCTCCAATAAGCCTGAAAGAGCATATTGAAGATTGCTTATTGGTATTTGATTTTGTAAAAAGTGCATTTCCTAAAGCGGCTGAAGTTTCAAGACTTGGAGAAAGGTTTTGGGGTATTCTTAAACTCGCAATTATTTTTCATGATTTGGGGAAATCACATCGGGAATTTCAGAAATTGCTGAACAGGCAACCTAACCAATGGAAATTTCAACGACATGAATTGTTTTCTATTCCATTTGTAGAAGCAATCAAAGAGTTGAACGATGAAGTAAGGCATATCCTTAAACTGGTCATTGCAGGTCATCACAAGGATTTTGAAACATTACAGAAACAATTAGCATTCTATCATACAGAAAACAATTTTGGAATGTTGCCTGCGGGCGATGAGCAGAAAAGTTTTGAGCAATCGTTTTTAGAAAATGTAACAGTCGATGAAGTTATTCAGTTACTCGAGGAATTTGATATAAGATTAAGCAATATTAAACCAAACACTCTCGAAGGGCTGATTCGGATTTACAACAAAAAACCTTTTACCGATGAACATTCGAGCTATCTACAACTGATGCTTCTGTTTGGGGGATTGAAATGGTGCGACCATTTAGGTTCAGCAAAAGTTACTAAGTTGGAAAATCTTGAAACAACAGATTTTGACTTTTTAGAAAAGAAGCGTCTGCAACTTAAAAAATCAGGATTTGATTTTTATCAGCATCAAATAGACTGTTCTAAGATTTTTGGGAATTTGATTTTAACCGCACCAACCGGCTCCGGAAAAACAGAAAGTGCAATATTGTGGTTAAAATCGCAGTTCGACCATTTCGGGCAAGGTCGTGTATTTTATATCTTGCCCTTTACCGCATCTATTAATGCGATGTTTGAACGTTTAGGTGCTGACCTGGGAAAAGATAAAGTAGGAATGCTGCATGGAAAATTAAGTAATTATCTCAATAATTATTTTGACGATTTGCAGTATAGCCTTGATGATAAAAAAGAAAATATTGACACTTTACGAAGCAAATTTAAAAGTATTGCGACTCCTTTAAAAGTAGTTACGCCTTTCCAGTTATTAAAGCATTTATTTGGATTGAAAGGTTACGAACAAGGTTTTCTTGAAATGACGGGAGCTTATTTGATATTTGATGAAATCCATGCTTATAATCCTGAAACATTTGCCCAAATAAAAATTTTATTGGAGCTTTTAATCAATAAATTTCAGGCAAAAGTGATGATAATGACAGCGACTATGCCTCAATTCTTTTTAAAAGAATTGGAGCAAAGTATTGGAGCATTTGATAGAGTTACTGCAAATGCACAATTATATGAGTATTTCAAAAGGCATAAAGTCATACTTAAAGAAGGCTTATTAAGCAATTCGCTTGACGAGATTAAAACAAAGTTGAAAGAAGGCAAAAAAGTATTAGTTGTTTGTAACACCGTTAAATCCTCACAAAAAGTTTACAAAGAGCTAAAAACTGCGATTGGCAATAACAAATCAGTACTGTTGCATGGTTCATTCTCAGGAGTAGACCGTTCAGTCAAAGAGAAGAACTTAAAGGGCGAACAAATTCAATTACTTGTTGGTACACAGGCAATTGAAGTCAGTTTGGATATTGATTATGACATGATTTATACAGAGCCCGCCCCTATTGACGCATTGATACAAAGATTTGGCAGGGTTAACAGGAAAAGAGAAAAAGGAATTTGTCCTTGCTATGTCTTTACACAAAATGAGGAAAGTGATTTTTACATCTATAACAAAGATATAATTACAAGAACCCTTGATGTACTTCAAAAAATTGAGAAAGAAGGCGGTGTCATTGACGAAAGTTTATTACAAAAAACAATTGATGAGGTTTATCCCGATTGGAATGTAACAGACAAAAAAAAATTCGACAACCAATATGCTTATTTAAAAGAAGCATTGAAATTGTTAAGTCCTCTAAAGAAAAACAAACATAGTGAAGAGGATTTTTATAAACAGTTCGACGGAATTAAGATTTTACCGCAAGCGAACAGAACTGTATATGATGAATACCTGAATACATTTGATTTCATTAGTGCAGAAAGCCAAAAGGTTCAAATCAGAAAAGGGCGATTTGCTCAATGGAAAAATGAAGGTTTTTTAAAGCAAGATATCTCTCTAATTTCAAACCAAAATAAGTTATTAGAGCAACGAAACTGGCTGACCAATAAAAAATATTGTCCGGATTTGGGTTTGATTGCAGATGAAGAAGATCCATGGATAAAACAAGTGAAATTTGGTGAATATTAGTGACTATGACCATCAACGCTACGCTTATCAACCTTTACAATGTTTGTCCTCGAGAATGTTGGTTTCACGCAAACGGAATTAACATGGAGCAGACCTCCGATTTGGTGGCAGACGGAAAAGTAGTCGAGGAAGAATCCTATTTACAGCGAAGTGATAAATACTCGCAGATTGAGCTTACTTATGATTACAAGGGAGTTTCATTAACCGGAAAAATTGATTTTTATGATACCAAAAACAAAATTATACACGAAACTAAACGTGGAAATAAAGTAGAGCAAGCCCATATTTGGCAAGTAAAGTTTTATTTATGGTTGTTGGAACTCAATGGAATTGAAACAGAAAAGGGTATCATAGAATATCCAAAGTTGCGAGAAAGAGAAGAAGTATATCTGGATGAAAAGGATAAAGATTATCTAAAAAAAACAATTGAAAGTATTAAAACATTAGTCAAACAATCAGAATGCCCTCCCGTGCTTAATACAAAAATTTGTAAATCATGCAGTTATTATGATTTTTGTTATGCGGGGGAGTAACGAATCAAATAAATTATTAAAATATGAAAAAATACATTGTAAAAGGAGATTTATCAGGGATACAGAATTTTATTTTCGATGTAAAAAGTGATGGTGCAGCTAAAGAACTGAAGAAAAGGTCAATCTATATTACTGAGCTTACCAAAAAACTATTGAATGAGGATAAAGAGCGTTTCAATAATAACTTTAATGTTATTTACGACGGTGGTGGAAACTATTTTGTGGAATTTGATTCTGATGAAGATGTAGAAAAAATCAATGATTATTTTCAAGTAAAAAGCACAAACTATATACAAGACGATATACTTCCATTTTTTGCTGTTGCGCCTTATGAAAATAGCTTTTCTCAAGCAATGCAAGATGTGAATATCGAAATGCTAAAAGTAAAGCAAAGAAGGAAAATCCCACTAATTCCTTATCAATATCAAGAAAAGAAAGTAGATGAAATTAAGAAAGGTAATGGTATTAACTACCACTTCCCAAAAGATAACGAAGGCATGCCATTGGATTTTGATAAAATGGCTGAGAGAGGACCTGGCGATGATAAACTTGCTGCTTTGAAAATCGATGTGGATCATTTAGGAATGGTTTTTAGAAACCGTGAGAAAGAAGAATATAAAGCTCTTTCAAGTAGTCTAACAAGATTTTTTGATGAGGATTTATTGAGATTAATTAAGTCTAATGATTATTCAGATCAAGTATATGTAGTTTTTTCGGGAGGGGATGATTGTTTTTTAATCGGTTGTTGGCACACGATGATTCATTTAGCGGTAAAAATTCGAGATGCGTTTTCTGAGTTAAATGATAATTTGAAGTCTCAAGTAAGTAGTTTAGAAAGTGAAATTACACTCTCTGCTGGATTAACTATTTTTCCTCCAAAATATCCTATAAAGCAAATTGCCGAAGAAGCAGAAAGTTTTTTAAATAAAGCAAAGCGTGAGGGAAGGAATAAGATTACATTATTTGGATATGCTTTAAGTTGGGATGATTATAGAAGTGTACTTGAACTTAATGATCAATTATTTGATTTAGTTAAAAAAGGCGAGTCAAAAAGTTTGATTCACAGAGTAAGGTCATCTGAACTAGGCTATTTATCCATTCAAAATAGAATTAAAAATAAAGGATTATTGGATTTGCCAAAAGTTTGGAAATTAAAATATTATTTACGCAATGTGAAGAAGGATAATTTACCAGAAGTTGAAAAGCTTTTTAATGATTATTCCAAAAGTTTAATCGATGACTTTATGGCCAAGGAAGTTAAAACTAATCCAATAAAATATCCTATAGCTGCAAGATTAACGGAATTATTACTAAAAAATAAAAATTATGAATAGATCACACAAACGCAGACAACAAGGAGAAAGGAAGGAACCAACCTCCTTTTTAGATTTAGGTCAGGAGTTGCACAAAAAGTATTTCGGTGAAACAAATGTCCTATCGTCATTTTCAGATGCTTCAAAAGCAGACGAACTGATTAATAAAATAGAAAAATTAGTGTCTGATGAAGCAGAATATTTATCTGCTTCTCAATTAAGAAATGTTTATGATAAAATTATTAGTGCTAATGACCTTATGGCACTCAAGATGATTCGCCCTCAATTGGCTTATATGGCTGGTAGAGTATCAGGTAAAGATGTATTTAAGATAAAATCATTTCTCTCATTTATAGATTATTTGATCAAAGAAACGATAGAAGAAAGTTTAGATACTTTTAAAAAATTCATGGAAATGATTGTTGCTTATCATAAATATCATAGTAAAACCAAATAAATTATTGAAATATGAAACTAATAAATACAAAAAAAATAGCAGGAACTATTGAAGTTAAAACAGGACTGCACATTGGAGGCGCTAAAAACACTATGGATATTGGAGGTTTAGATTCTCCAGTAATTAAAACACCAACTGGTGTGCCTTATATTCCTGGGAGCAGTTTAAAAGGGAAAATCCGCTCACTTCTTGCACTGAAAGAAGGATCTCTTGATTTTAAAGATGAATCAACAGTCATGCATAAAATGTTTGGCTATGTGGGTAATAAAGAGCAAGATGCTAAGTTGGCAAGAGTAATCTTTAGAGATGCATATTTAGATAATGAGGAATTTGATAAAATGTTTTCAGACGCTGTGTTAGAAACACCTTATACAGAGGCGAAATATGAAAACACTATTGAACGTGCAACTGGAAAAACAATTGGTGGAGGTCTAAGACAAATTGAAAGAGTCCCAGTGGGTGCAAAATTTAATTTTGAAATTATTATCAATCAATTTGAAGGGGATGATTTAGTGGAAATGGAAAGAAAGTTAAAAGAAGGAATTGAATTGTTAGAAAATAATTATTTAGGTGGTAGCGGAACGAGAGGCTACGGAAAAGTAAAATTTATTTACAATGAATAATATGAAAGCATACTGTTATGTATTGGAAAGTCCACCGGGTGCAAGATATCATTTTGGAGAAGTTACCAGAGATAGCAGCCTTTCTTCCAGCTCTATACATCCGCATTCGGATACATTGTTTGGTGCCATCATTCACAATGCTTTCAATAAAAATAAAGAGAAAGCACAACAATTATTGAATAGTTTTGAAAATGATGAAATAATCATTTCTTCTGCATTTTTTTATATAGAAAATGAAGATAAAAGAATTTATTTTTTACCAAAACCAATAGAATTTGATTTTGCTATTTATGATACAGCTTCTGTCGATCCAAAAAAAGTGAGACAAGTAAAAATGCTATCATGGGAATTGGTTAAAGCAGGATTAGGTCCTGATAAATGGTTTGATGAAAATTATTGTCTAGCCCTACAAGATGGTGAATTTATTTGTTTGAAATCTGAAGGAAAAGGTTTTGAAACAGCAGAGCTATATAGTAAACAAATAACACCGAAAAATCCAATTCTCTATACATCTGATAAAAAAGATGAAGAAAAGGATGACGAACGGAAAATATATTACCAAACCGATGTTTTTCTATCCTATCAATCGGAAATAAAGGTAGGATACTATTTTCTTTTAAAGCATTCAGAATCACTTTCTGAGCAATTACTTCATTTCTTGGATGAATGCGTACAATTAATCGTTGATTTTGGATTAGGCGGGGATAGAAGTACAGGAGGTGGTGCAATAAATAAAATTGAAAAGATGCCTTTTGAATGGGATGAAGAAAATAATAATGCCTTTGTCAATCTGTCCTTGTTTTTACCCAAAGACGAAAATTATAGAAAAGGAAACTACAAAGTGATTAAAAGAGGAGGATTGGGAACAAAAACCGAGCATCGTTTAAAATTAATCCAATGTATAGCAGAAGGAGGAGTATTTCCCGAAAAGTTAAATGGACAAATTGTTGAGATAGGTAAAGAAAAACTCAAGAACGGTCAACCATATTGGTTGCCTTTGAACCTTAAAAATTTTGATTTATGAATCAATTTAAAATAAATGCAACAGTCATAACTCCTATTTCTATAGGAAATGGAAGTGAACTTTCTCCATATAAAGATTATTTCATCGATAATGACAAAGTACATTATATTGATGAAAACAAGCTAAGTAAATTAGTAGCAAAAGACCCCGCTTTAATGGATGCCTATGTTGAAGGCGTTGCCAATATGGAGGGAAATAGAAGCAAATTTGATTTAAAAGGCTTTGTCCAAAATCATCTGTCTATAAATCCTTTAGATATAATTAGAAATAGCATAGAATTTCGAGGGAATTCTAATGCTAAATTACCAATAAATGAAGCTATAAAAACACCAACAGGTAGGCCGTATATTCCTGGAAGTAGTTTGAAAGGAGCTATCAAAACAGCGTTGGTTTATACAGATTTAGAAAAAACTGATTTTGGAAATAAATGGAAAGAGGATTTTTTTCGACAGCTTAATCATGTACATTTTAATAGAGGTCTAAAAGAGAACCATTTATTAAAAAGTCTTAAATCACAAATTGATGAGCTGGAAAGAAAATTAAAAGCTAAAGCTGAAATACAAAACAAACAGACCAATCTTATTGAGCGACTCACAGTTTCCGATAGTACAACTTTAGAACACGATAATTTATCGGTTATTGATTTAAAAAGAACTAAAATACCCGTAAGACGTGAAGCTCTGAAAGTAGGTTCTAATTTTCAATTTGAAATAAATTCACCTATTGATGATTGGAGTTTATTCCAAGAAAAGCTAAATCGTTTTGCATCAATTGCAGATAAGTCGAAAGAGAAATTGTATAATCTAATAGAGAACGTTTTTGACAACCAAACTGATGAAGCTTATCTTGCTATAGGATTTGGAAAAGGTGTTTATTTGAATTCTATATTACTGAGTTTGAAAGACTTTGCATATGATAATGATAAAGAAAATTTATTTGAAAACTATCTAAGCGTTCTATTTCCTAAAAGTAGAAATTTAGATATTGATTCATTTCCCATTACAGAGTTTAGAACTTTCAATAAAAATCAAGCTCTGGGTTGGATTAAATTAGAAAAAACAGATTAAGAGATGGCTAGAAAAGTACTTATTAGTTTTGTCGGAACAGGAACTATGGATGAAAAAACAAAAAACTCAATTCGAGTATATAGAAAAGCAAAATATAAATTTGGTTCTAAAGAAATTGAAACAACTTTTGTAGCTTCTGCTCTCACAGAGTTTTTAGAATGTGATACACTTTTTCTTTTCGGCACCATGAAATCGATGTGGGAGGAAGTCTATCAATATTATTGCAATAAAAATGGCTTGGATATAGATGAAGCATATTATTTTGATATTGCTGAAAAGTGTGGAGAAAAAGCAAACTCTAAAACAGAGTTAAGCAAAGTGGATTTTCAAAGGATTTCAAAAATAATTGGAAATAATTCGAATGTTATACCAATACCTTATGGGTTAAATCAAGAAGAAATTAAAGATATTTTTGAGATTTTCACTAATACACTTCAAGAGCATTTGAAAGATGGTGATCAAGTTTATTTAGATATAACTCATTCTTTTCGTTCGTTACCTATTTATGCTCAAACTACTATTTCCTTTCTCACGGATGTTTTAGGTAAGGACCTTGAATTCAAAGGTATTTATTACGGAATGTTTGAAGGGAGTACAGAGTTGGGTTATACACCCATTGTCGACTTATCTTATATGTTAGAAATACAAAAATTCACAAAAGGTTCATACGCTTTCGAAACAATGGGTAATGTCGATTTATTAACTCGTTTATTGAAAGAGAGAAATGCAAATGCTTCTTTAAAGCTAGAAGAGTTTTCAAAAGTACTTAGCTTGAATTTTGTTTATGATATTAAATCGCAACTTGCTGTTTTAAGGAGTTTGTCACATGAAAACGATTATCAATTACCTGAAAAGCTAATTGTACCTGTTGCTTTCAAAAAATTTTTAAAGTTTTTTGATAAAGCACAAACACTTTCAGACTATCAATATTTATTAGCTGAATGGCATTTTCAAAAGTCAGCCTATGCTTTGTCATACTTATGTTTGATTGAATCATTAATCTCTTATCAATTAGAATTAAATGGTAAATCTGAACAAGAGGTAAAAAAAGAAGATGAACGGAATCGAGTAAAAGGACAGTTGAAATATGATATAAGCGCCATATATGGTCCGGCAAATCAATATAGAAAAACAATAGCTCACGTAACGGAGGAGCGGGAAGAGGTATTTTCAGATGGAAAAGGACAAGCAGTTGGTCCAAAAGACGCCGTGAAAAATTTAGAGAAATACTTAAAAGATTTTAAAGCAATAAGAAGAAAAAATAATGCTCATTAACCTATCCAATCATCCATTTTCAACTTGGTCTAATAAGCAATTAAAGCAAGCGGAGCTACAGTTTGGGGAAGTCGTAGATTACCCTTTCCCATATGTAAATCCGGAAAGCTCAATTGAGAAGATTCAAATTTTAGCTCATCAGATTTTGGATGAAATAATCCTAAAGTATGGGAAAGACAATATCCAAATTCACTTAATGGGCGAACTTTCGCTTGTTTATCAACTCACAAGATTATTTAAAGCTAATAATATACGTTGTTATGTTTCTACTACAGATAGAATTGTAGAAGAATTGGGAAATGGACAAAAGAACATCCAATTTCAGTTTGTTAAGTTTCGACCATACTATTAAATATGAAAAAATCCTACTACCTCTTCAATCCCGGACGCCTCAGCAGAAAAGACAACACCTTGAAGTTCGTTCCTGTTGATGCGGAAGGCACGGAAGGTCTGGCGAAGTATTTGCCCATTGTGGGAATAAAAAACTTGTATTGCTTTGGGTCCTTGGATGCCAATTCGGCAATGTTCAATTTCCTTGGGAAAAATCAAATTCCGGTTCACTTTTTTGATTACTACGAACATTATACCGGAAGTTTTATGCCCAAGGATTTTTTGTTGAGTGGAAAAGTGCTTATTGAACAGGTAAAATGTTATACATCACATAAAAGGCGAATGCAACTTGCCAAGTTGTTTGTTGAAGGTGCTGCTGCCAATATGCTGAGAAATCTCAAATATTATCAGAATCGGGAGCGGGATGTTTTAGAACAAATCACTATGATTGAGGCTTATAATATAGAAAAAGAGGCAGCAGATAAAATTGATGCATTAATGGGCTGGGAAGGCAATATGCGTATGGTTTATTATAGTGCATTTGAAAAAATTATACCGGATTTTGAAATGGGAAATCGTATAAAACAACCGCCTTCCAATGAGGTAAATGCCTTGATTTCATTTACAAATATGATGTGCTACACCCTGTGTCTGGATGCTATTTATCACACACAACTGGATCCGACAATCAGTTACTTACACGAACCCGGATACAGGAGATATTCTTTGGCATTGGACGTTTCGGAAATCTTTAAACCTATTTTGGTAGATCGATTAATTTTCTCCTTGTTAAACAAAAAGATATTGAGTGAAAAGGATTTTGACAAGAAACTGAATTATTGTCTACTAAACGATTCCGGAAGGAAAAAAGTTTTGCGCTCGTGGGAAGAACGTTTGAACCAAACTATAAAACATCGAAAATTGAATAAGCATGTGAGCTACAAACACTTGGTTAAGCTGGAAGTTTATAAATTGATCAAGCATATCATGCAAATAGAACCCTACCAACCTTTTAAAGCTTGGTGGTGAGTGATGAGCTAAAGAAAGGACAACACAGCGGAAATTGCTTATAAAAATTGAATAAAATATTCCATCAATTATGTACATTATTTTAGTTTACGATATCGGGGAATGCAGAGTAGGCAAAATGTTGAAATTATGTCGGCAGTATTTGAATTGGATTCAGAATTCTGTTTTTGAAGGATCGCTAACTCCTTCGAAATTGCGTGAATTAAAATTTGAAGCTAAAAAAATTATGGATGAAGAACACGACAGTATTATTATTTTTACGAGTAATAATGAGGATTGGCTTAAAAAAGAGGTTATGGGTCGGGAAAAGAACGAGCTTGACACCTTCATTTAATCGTCGGTCTTGCTTTGAGCTACTGGTTTGTTCACAAGGTCTTTGACATCTTGTTTTTATTAATTGAAGTTCAAGCTTTTATATAGTCGTCGCAGTCCCATTGATTTTATCGAAATGGTCTGCGACGATTTTTAGTATTTTAAAATACG
>CAZQQU010000022.1:0-14243 GCA_964595625.1 uncultured Flavobacteriaceae bacterium
TAATGGGCAGAATTTATATTTCCGGATTCGATCCAATCGCTGTCATAATTTTCGAGTATATATCGGTATTGATTTCTTTCGGGTAATGAATAATGAAGGCTTGAAAAGGTGAAAGTAACCGTGTTTTCATTGGAATTGAATTTTTGAAAATCATGAAGTGAAACCGGTTGGCTGTGTATTTTAAATTGGGAAATAATGGTTTTAGGCTTGATTGGACTAAAAGACAAATCATTGGGATGAAACCAGTTTAAGCCTTCCAACCCACCAAAATAAAGCGTTCCGTTTGTGTCTTTGTAATAAGCTCCAGTGTTGAACTCATTGGTTTGCAAACCATCATAACTGGTGAAATTTTCTATACTGACGATAGAATCTCCAATCATAGTTGCCATCGTCAGTCCTTTGTTAGAACTCAGCCATAAATTGCTTTTTTCGTCTGGGAGTATGCCGTAAATGACGTTATTTGCCAGCCCTTGCTCCGTGGTAAAATGCTTTATTTTTTTTGTTTCTGAATTGTAAGCTTTCAATCCATTTCCGTTGGTGCCAATCCACAAAATTCCGTTGTGATAAAACAGTGATTTTATTCGGTCAGGGATTTGCTTTATTTTGGTAATTTGATCGGATTCAGTATCTAATAAATACAAACCTTCGGCTTCGGTTCCAATCCATAATTCATTTTCTTTACCGGATTCAACCGTACGTATTCCGCTGGAAAACAGATTTCTATTTTGTTCATTATACCTTTTTATTATTCCTTCCTTTTCGTTGAATAAAACCAAACCACTCAGGTACGTACACAACCACAAATTCCCATCTTTTGCCTCATAAATTTTCCACACAGACATTTCTTGGGTGGCTTCGAACGTTATAAAATGGTTATTCCCGGTCATTTTCTGCAAACCGTGATTTTGATGACCAATCCACAACCCCGAACTATTGCTGTGCAAACTCATAATTCTATTGCTGGAAAGTTTAGAATTGGAAGTCGTCAGTGTCTGGTATTCTTTTGTTTTAAAATCTACAGAGGTAAGTCCAAGGTTAGAAGTTCCCAGCCATATTTTTCCGTCTTTTTTAGAAATAGCTCTCACAAAATCGATGTTGAAATCATTGGGAATTTGTTTATTGGTCAGCACGTTAAATTTCACCAAATACTCATCGTAATAGCTCAAACCTGAACCGTCAGTTCCCAACCAAACCGTTCCGGTAAAGTCTTCGTAAAGACTGAGAACATCGTTGTAATGCAGGGCATACGGGTTGGTTTTATTGGCAACAAAATTCTGAATGGTTTCTTTTTCAAAATCTATTAGATAAGCGCCCTTTCCATAGGTGGCAACCCAAAGTTTATCACTGCTGTCAATCAGTATATCCTGTATAATCAAATTGGTGGGTAACGGGTTATTTTCAAAACCTGTAAACGGTTGAAAACGCATCGATTCATCAGCCACGAACAACCCATTCCCATAACTTCCCAAGAAAAGTTTATTTTGAGCGGTCGATTTAGCAAAGGAACTGAAATTGGTTTCGGGTGCCACTTCGATAAATTCATAAGCGTTATTGTCAAATATTTTGATAATTCCTCCGGAAGTTGCTGCTAAGACAAAGTTTTTATATGGAAATAAATCATAAGTAGTTAAATGTATATCCGAAGGTTTTAAGATTTGCAGGGTATCTTTGGTTGTGGAAGAAATTTTATAAATTCCTGAACCATAAGTTCCTAAATAGTAATTTTTGGAAGAGTCCTGAATTAATAGACTTACATTTTCTATATTTTTGACCTGTTCAAATTTTTCTGATGCTTTATTTTGTTTGTGAAGAATTCCTGAATTCGTGATAATCCACACAACATCCTCATTATCAACAAAAACTTTCCCTAATTTGCTATAAGTATTTCGGGTGACATCTTCAAACTGGTAAGGATAATATTGAAAATGTCTGCCGTCGTATTTGTTCAAGCCATCCTGAGTTGCAAACCACATAAAGCCGGTTTGGTCCTGGGTCATACTTACAATACTATTTTGCGACAAACCGTTGTCAACAGTCAGGTTACGGAAAGAAATTTGCTTTTCATTTTGTGAAAACCCAACAAAATTGGATAGAAAAAACAGTAGTAAAGGTAGTACAGGTTTCAAGTCGTTTTTTTCAAATTTAAGAAATTACTAAAAAAAGAAATAAAAAATAGCTATAATTATAGATATAATAACCAAAATGAAAGATTTCATCTGTAAAAATGAGGGGTTCTATTTATTATTCCATATTTCACAGCGTTAGGGATTGAAGTGAAAATCCTTTTTGTGAGGAACAAACAAAAAGATTGTAACGGAAAGCCCGACCCCGGAAGCTCAAGCGTAGGCGGGAACGCCCAAAACACCAAAAACCGTATTGGCAAACGCCTAACCGGAAATCAGTACCATACGGGGCAAAGTGATTGTAAAAAATCACTCGCTGATATTGGTAAATATCTACTATTCTGCTTCTTGTGAAACTTCTTTAATAGCTAAAGCACCGGAAGGACACTGGGCGACTTGGTTAATTATTTCTTCGGAAGTAGCATTTTCAGGGTGAATCCATGGGCGGGATTTGGGATGATATACTTGGGGCAAGGTTCTTACACAAACACCGGCGTGTATGCAGAGTTCCGGTTTCCACAAAATAGTTATTTCCCCATTGGTATATTCGTGTGTTTTCATGATGTGGTTCTTAGATGGTTAAATTTAAATAAAAAGACCTGAATAGAAACCATTCTACTAATTATTCTTCTGTAAAAAAATTAGAGAAAACCCAAGTTCCTCCTCGAAGATATCTTATCCAAAAATGAGTTGGTTGGCCGCATCCACCTCTTCTTGCAATAAGGTATGACCGGCGTTTTTATAGACTTTTAAAGTTACATCAGCCTGGAGTTGGCTCAGTAGCGTGGCTGTATCTTCTACCCGCTGAAGCGGAACATGTACATCGGGATCGCTGGTAGCTAAAAAAATAGGGGTTTGCTGAAAATCTCCTCGATACTTTTCCGCATTCAGACTCTCTCCTATAAGACCTCCAATAACAGCCACTACCCCACCGTATTTCTGAGCATTTCGAGCTACAAATTCCAAAGACAAACAAGCGCCTTGTGAAAAACCAAAGAAATAAATTTGTTCCGAGCTAATACCTTGTTCAACAAGCTGTTGAACAGAATCTCGTAGCAAGTGTAAAGCCTGGTCTAAATCGGGTTGATTTTGGTGTTCTGGTGCCATAAACGAATACGGATACCAAGTATGTAGAGGCGCCTGCGGAGCTACCCAAGCATAATCGTCTACAGCTAAAAAAGGAGCAACAGATAAAATACTCTCCGCCGTAGCACCGCGTCCGTGCACCAATATCAAGGCTTTTTGAGCTTGATGAACCGGAGTACCGGCATAATATAGTTTTGGAGTAGCCATCCTAGTAGCGTTTTTAAATTAATTGAAAAAGTTATTTAAGTTTGGGTAAAGCAGCCTCAATTTGTGAACGTAGGGGTTGGTATCGTTGGGGTAATTGTAGCCCACTACCTAAATCGTCCCTGTTTTCATCTATCAAAAAACCGGGATTGTCAGTGGCAATTTCAAACAATACTCCACCCGGTTCTCTAAAGTAGAGCGAGTAAAAGTAATCTCGATCAATTTTGGGTGTGATTTGCAAACCGGCAGCTAATACCTTTTCCCGAAATTCCATAAGCACCTTTTCATCTTTTACCCGAAAGGCAATGTGGTGGTTGGTACCGGCTAAATTTTGTCCACGAGCTAAGGTCGGTTCTTCTATTATATCTATCAAATGAGCGGATTGAACCGTGTCAATTGCAAAACGATAACGATTGCCATTGTGATGCTGCAGTTGATACCCCAACACCTGAGTCAGAACTTGAGCCGTGGGTGCTACTTCTCGTAAAGTCAAAGTCACCTGATGAAATCCTTTTAAAGCCACCTCAAGGCTAATTTCCTCAGTGGTCCATCCACTTCGTATATCGTTATTAAGAGGTTCGATGAGTTGTAATTGCAATCCATCGGGATCCTGAAAAGAGAGCATGTTCTCTCCAAAAATACTACCTTCTTCATACGGAATTTCAAAATTCTGAAGACGGTTTTTCCAAAATTCCAAAGCCCCTTTTTCTACAGCATATCCTATATGAGTAGCCATACCAGTACCTTGTTTTCCCGGACCAATTCCCTCCCAGGGAAAAAATGTTAAAATAGTTCCGGGAGTACCAATAGCATCCCCAAAATAAAAATGGTAGGTACTAGGGTCATCAAAATTAACGGTTTTTTTAACCAGCCGAAGACCTAATACTTGTGTATAAAAATCTAAATTTCGCTGTGCCTGATTGGCAATAGCAGTAATATGGTGCAATCCTAACAATTTATTTTCCATAGCTTTTTTATTGGGTACAAAGGTAAACCACCCTGCTAGAAAAAACATTGATATAAGGTAAGTAATGCAGTCTGTAGGTTTGAGGTGATTGAATAAAAAAAGCCTCTAAAAAAAATTTTTAGAGACTTTTATAACTCCAAAAAAAACTAATCAAGTAATTTTCTTTCCTTGAGTAAACTACCGTATTGCTCTTGAATCCGTTTAGCATCAACAACTAGAGATTGAAGAAACATTGTCGGATCTTGCGGTTGGCGTAAACTTCTTCCGTTGTAGGAGGTGTACATGTTTCCATCAACGTAATAAATAGTAGCTCGAAGATTGGGAACAGTGATAAGGCTCAGCCCTGCAAATCCCTTTTGTTTAATCTCGGCGGGTAGTGCATTTAACTCAGCTACATACTGCTGATTTAAAAGTTCACCGGCTGTTATTTCTCCTTTTTCATTAGCCACCAACATAATGGTAGCTACGACTTTATTTTGGTTGACAAAAGGAACCAGCATCCGTTCTGATTTGGATAAAATAGGATTGATAGAATTGTTTAAACTATCAACCACCATTGTAACTAGCTTATCAAAATCGGCATTTTGACAAACGATAGTAGATTGGGCTTGAGAACTACGCAATTGCTCCGCCGAAATTCCAAAATCAAAATCTTTTCCAGAAACTTCTATTATTTCTAACAAGTCTGATTTTGCCTTCTCGATGGCTTTTTTCATCGAATCGTTATTGCTTTGTGCGCTTGCCATCCATGACAAAACTAAAGCAATTACTGTACTATAGAGTTTTATATTTTTCATTGTTACTTTTTTTGTGTTATTTTTTACTAATACTATGCCAGGTTGCCCAGTGGGTAACATCTCCCGCCGGATCTACATACTGTTCGTAGGTAATTAAACGCTCTTGGCCGTTGCAAGGACTCCAAGGATCATTCAGAACTAACCAATCAGTTTCTCCGACCCGTACATACCCTTTGATGATTACCACGTGGCCAATACCAGTGCCCCCATAAGCAAAGCCCAATACATTCTTCTTACAGTAAATCTGATTTCTGATTTCTGCCAAAGACAAAGGAGTCTCAGACTCTGTAAATTTTAGCCCGGCGAAATCAAGTTCTAACCAGCCGGGGTTAGCACAATCTGCCGTTTTGGGACAATCGCTACCCGAGGAATTGGGGTCACAACAATTGGTTTTGTTAAATCGATGATTGGCAAGCTCACACTGAGAAATACTCACTCCCTCATTTTGAGCAATCATTTGTGTTACTGCAGCCCAGCACCACATGTTGGTCTGTTGTGGTCTAAGTGTATTGTTTACACTGCCTATGGTTTCACTCGGGTTACAACAACCTATGAATACCCAAGAGGCTACCACGAAAAAAAATAGAAAATTAATTTTCATTTTCATAATACTAGAGTTTTGGTTAAGTTATTAGTTCAGAGAAATAAAATAACACCAAATCTAAAGAAAATATTTTATTTTAACGATATCACTCTCTATTTATTAATGTTAAAATGTAATAATTAATAATATAACTACAAAAAGTAGCTTTTGATAGATATTTTAGATAATCACCCGACGGGTTTAGCTCAGAAAAGTCAATGTATAGAGAATAACATAACCCTGGGACATAAAAAAAAACACCCGAAGCTAGTGGGATATTTTCTAACTTCGGGTGTTCCTTCACAGAATTACAATCTCAAATTTTTACAAAAATGAGACGGTCATCGTCATTATCATCTAGGTCGTCTTTAAGTTCGATTTTAGAAGAACTGATACTGACAATTTCCCAATCGTCTGAAAGCTCTTCAAAATTCGGTGGGGACGCAAAAAATATATTGAAGTCAATCTCGTCAGAATGGTTGCCGTCGTCATCATCTCCCCAATCGTCATCCTGTGTAATCGACCAGCTTCCGGTGATAGTTTCATCACCTAAAACAGCTGTTAATACGTTGTTTTCACTAAAAGTAAATACATAGCCTTCGTAATGATGCGTTTCATCATCAATATCATCTTGGTATAAAGAAATTTTCCAAGTGCCCGTTTGTACGGTTTCTTTCCACTCCGGAATGTGCTGACCGGGATTATTTCCCGCATCATCGTCGCTTGAACAAGCTACTATAAATCCGAAGAGGAGTGTTAATAAAAAAAATGATTTCTTTTTCATAGCAATTTAGGGTTTTATATGTATAACGCCGGGGATTTTTTTAAATTATAATTTTAGGAAACAATTAATAGTTCTTATTCGCTTCTTGGAATATTTCCAAATTTGTATCTTTGTAGCCAAAAAAGAAAGACCATGAAAATAGCGCGAACCCATCACAGACATCATCCCGAAACCTCTATACAAACAGGATTTCCTAGTGCTGCAGCGCATTATTCAGAAGCAATTATTGATTTAAACGAAGTTTTAACCAACAATCGAGATGCTACTTATTTCTTTAGAGTAGAGAGAAACGACTTGGAATATTTCCATATATATTATTCCGATATTTTAATTATCGACCGCTCGATAACACCCAGACAAGGACAGTTAATTTTGGTGGTAAAAGATGGAGAATTTCAGATACAATACACCAACAAAAAACAAAAAGACGATTCGCTGATTGTATGGGGCGTTATCACTTATATTATCCATAAAGCACCATGATAGCATTAGTAGATTGCAATAGTTTTTATGCTTCCTGCGAGCAGGTATTTCGGCCCGATTTATGGGGACGCCCGGTGGTCGTACTTAGCAATAACGACGGTTGTATCATTGCGGCCAACAAAGAAGCTAAAGCACTTCCGGGTATTACACTGTTTGACCCGGTTTATAAAATAAAAAAAATGCTCTTAGATAACGGTGTTACACTATTCTCGTCTAATTATGCATTTTATGGCGATATGTCACAACGAGTTGTTAATACTCTTAGAAATTTTTCGCCCCACCTAGAAGTGTACAGTATCGATGAATGCTTTTTGGATTTTTCGTCTATGAAAATACCCAATTATACTACCTACGGCCACCAAATAAAAGAAACCGTCTATCGACACACGGGACTTCCCACAGGAATCGGTATAGCACCTACGAAGGCACTGGCAAAAGTAGCTAACAAAATTGCTAAAAAATTTAGCCACCAACTCAATAATGTGTATGTGATTGACAGCGAAGAAAAACGAATCAAAGCACTCAAGTGGATTGAAGTAGGCGACCTTTGGGGAATCGGAAGAAAACACAGCAAACGCCTAAAAAATGTAGGGGCTTATACCGGATACGATTTTACACAACTCCCAGCTACTTGGGTAAAAAACAATATGTCGGTAGTAGGATTGCGCCTGTGGAAAGAGTTACGCGGAACCCCTTGCCTTTCGTTACAAGAAACCATCCGAACCAAAAAAAACATCGGAACCGCTAAATCGTTTGGAAAAAAATTAGAATCCCTCGACTTAATCGAAGAAGCTTGTGCCTATTATATCAGTGAAGTAGCTGAAGTATTACGCGCTCAAAAATCTTGTGCCAACTACGTAACCGTATTCTTACATACCAATTACTTTAGCCAAGTAGATAAACAATACAGCAACAGTATTACCCTTACATTACCGGTAGCAACAAACAGTTCATTTGAACTTATAAAATGGGCCCAACAAGGACTGTCTCAAATTTATAAGGAAGGGTATCGTTATAAAAAAGTAGGAGTTTGTCTATCAGGCCTTATTCCTCAAGACTACGTACAAGGCAACCTCTTTGCTTCCCCCTCACACCATCTACAACCCCTGCTGAAGACATTTGACAAAATCAATTTTAAATACGGCAAATCAACCGTCTACTCCGGTTTGTGCGGTAGCCGTAAAAAAGAATGGCAACTGATCTGCAATATGCGCAGTCCACGCTATACGACCCAATGGAAAGAATTACCGGTGTTAAAACCCCAAATTACATCCGCTCAGGCACGTCAATCCCCAATAGTTGAAACGCTGAAGCAATAACTTCGGCGGTTTTTTTAGAAAGTTTAATTCTAAAAACACGTTTACCAAAATCTTCTTCGGCAATAATGGGTACCGATTGGTAAAAAGAATTATACTCTCTGACCACCTCATACACATAGTTGGCTATAAGAGCCGGACTGTATTGCTGAGCTGCCTGTTGTATGATGTCAGGAAATAACTGCAAATGCTTGATAATTTCTTTTTCTTTGGGTAATAGATCACCGGAATAGTCCTCTGTTAAGTCAATTTGTAGCGCCTGTGCTTTTCGCAAAATCGACTGAATACGGGCGTAAGTATATTGAATAAACGGCCCCGTATTTCCTTGAAAATCAACCGATTCTTTGGGGTCAAACAAAATACGCTTCTTGGGATCTACTTTGAGAATAAAATACTTCAAAGCTCCCAACCCAATGATACGATAGAGTGCTTCTTTGTCTGCCTCACTATAGCCCTCCAACTTTCCTAATTCACTAGCTATTTCGCGGGCTGTGTCGGTCATTTCGGCTACTAATTCGTCTGCATCCACCACCGTACCCTCTCGGCTTTTCATTTTCCCGGAAGGCAAATCGACCATCCCATAACTCAAATGGTATAAGTTATCAGCCCAGGAATAACCCAATTTTTTGAGTATTAAAAACAATACTTTAAAATGGTAATCTTGTTCGTTACCCACGGTATAAACCATACCGTTGACTCCCGGAAAATCATTAACCCGCTGTATCGCGGTACCAATATCTTGCGTTATATATACCGCTGTGCCATCACTGCGCAACACCAACTTTTCGTCCAGTCCTTCGTCGGTTAAATCAATCCATACTGAGCCATCGGCTTTTTGGTAAAAAACACCTTTAGCCACACCTTCTTCTACTATATCCTTACCTAACAAATAGGTATCACTTTCGTAATAATTTTTATCAAAATCTACTCCTATGGCTTGATAAGTCACCTCAAACCCATCATATACCCAGCTGTTCATGGTTTTCCATAACTGGATAACTTCCGGTTTGCCGGCTTCCCAATCTTGTAACATTTGCTGGGCATCTAGTAAGATGGGGGCTTGTTTTTTAGCCTCATCCACCGACATACCCGATGCCATCAACTCCTTTTGTTGTTTTTTATACTCCTGATCGAAGGCTACGTAGTAATTACCAACCAGCTTATCTCCTTTCAAACCAGTACTTTCAGGAGTTTCTCCTTGCCCCCACTTCTGCCAGGCCAACATACTTTTACAAATATGTATCCCTCGGTCATTTATAATTTGGGTTTTATAAACTTTTTTTCCGGCAGCTTTCAGAATTTGAGCTACTGAATAACCCAACAACACATTTCGAACGTGACCCAAGTGCAAAGGCTTGTTGGTATTGGGGGACGCATACTCCACCATCACCGCTTCGTCAGTGGTTTTTTTCACAAAACCATAAGAAATATCTGATTCTATTTCTTTAAAAAAGTCTACATAATAGGCATCCGATATCACAAGATTTAAAAATCCTTTGATCACATTAAAAGAATCTACCTCAAGCAAGTGTTCTTTTACATAAGCTCCTAGGGCAGTTCCTATTTGTTCCGGATTACCTTTTACCAAACGCAACATCGGAAAGATAACCACCGTAATATCACCCTCAAACTCCTTACGGGTGGGTTGAAATTCAACCGTGGGTAATTCTATCTGATACAGCGACACAAAGGCTTCTTTTATTTTGCTTTCTAATGTTTGTTTTAAATCCACTGGGTATTGTTTTATAGAAATAGGTCTGCAAAGATAATTAAAGTGCAACGAAGCTAAAATCTTATTTTAAATTATCCGTATTTTTGCCTGTATGATGACTACAGGCATTCGAATCAATAAAGCTATTGCGGACACCGGCTATTGCTCAAGGCGACAAGCAGACGACTTGATAGAATCCGGCCAAGTGACTATTAATGGAATTGTTGCCACCTTAGGAAGTCGGGTCCAACCGGGAGACCAAATTAGCATTGCAGGCAAACCACTCACCTCCAAGCCCAAAACCGTATATTTAGCATTCCATAAACCTGTCGGAATTACCTGTACAACCGACCGAAAAATTGCTGGTAATATCATTGATTACATCAATTATCCCGAACGAATTTTTCCTATCGGCCGACTTGACAAGCCTTCGGAAGGACTGATTTTATTGACTAACGATGGAGATATAGTCAACAAAATACTACGGGCTGGTAACAATCACGAGAAAGAATATATCGTTACCGTAAACCGACCTATTACGGACGACTTTGTTAAAAGAATGAGTAACGGCATTCCGATTTTAGATACCATTACAAAAAAATGTCGGGTAGAAAAAATAAGTCGCTATGTGTTTAGAATTATTCTAGTTCAAGGGCTTAACCGACAAATTCGGCGAATGTGCGAATTTCTAAATTATGAGGTTACCGCTTTAAAACGGATTCGGATTATGAATATTGAATTAAACCATCTTCCGGTAGGAAAATGGCGGGAACTGACAGCTGAAGAATTAGACCAAATCAACTATTTGACCAACCATTCTTCCAAAACCCCCACTTTACCGAGTCGTTCCAATACTCATAAATAAAAAGCTGTCCCTCGATTGCGAAAGGGACAGCCCAACTAACTAACCAACCAAATTATTGATTCCGCCTAAGGCGGACAACTTATGAAACTGCAATCATTCTCTTTGCTCTTGACTTAATTACTTCTTCTTTTTTAGGAACTTGAATTTGCAATACCCCGTTATCGTAGGTTGCTTTGATGTTGTCTTGCTCTACGGTATCGGGCAAGTGAAAAGCTCTCTTAAAAGCATTGTAACTAAATTCTCGGCGAGTATAACGACCATCCTCTGAAGTTTCGGTGTTTTCAGTTTTCATTTCAGATGAAATCGTCAACACATCTTCGTTGAGTTCAATATTAAAATCTTCTTTTGATTTTCCGGGAACGGCTACTTCTACCAAAAATTCCTTTTCAGTTTCTTTGATATTTACCGCCGGTAAAGTGCTTCCAAAATTGGCGATATTCGCCAATCGACTGTCATTAAATAAATCTTCAAAAATGGAGGGAAACCAGTCCACTTGTTTTCTTTTCATTAGGTTCATATTCTACTTTTTTTAGTTATACATTTTTAATTGTTACAACTTTCCTTAGTCAAAATTTGAACCAACAACAAAATTACGTCATTTTGTCTTAATAAACCCACAAAAACAAGTCATTTTGTCACAAATTTATCATAAAAAAATCCCGGATGTCCGGGATTTTCATGGTATTTAAGTATGTATTCTCTTATGAAAGTACTTGTTTTACTTTATCAGCAGCTTCTTGGAATTCGATGGCCGAATGAACATTCAAACCACTTTGATCGATTATTTGCTTAGCAATATCGGCATTGGTACCTTGTAAACGAACAATAATGGGAACTTTGATTTCTCCAATATTATGATAAGCATCCACAATTCCTTGAGCTACTCGATCGCAACGTACGATTCCACCAAATATATTTACTAATATAGCTTCTACTTTGGGGTCTTTTAGGATAATTTTAAAAGCGGTTTCTACTCGCTCAGCATCGGCAGTCCCTCCTACATCTAAGAAATTAGCCGGATCACCACCCGCTTGTTTAATCAAGTCCATGGTGGCCATCGCTAATCCTGCACCGTTCACCATACATCCAACATTTCCGTCCAAAGCCACGTAGTTTAATCCCACGGCTTTAGCTTCCACTTCCGTTGGATTCTCTTCACGAATATCTCGCATATCAAGATAATCTTTATGTCTATACAACGCATTATCGTCAAGGGTTACCTTAGCATCCACGGCTATGATGCGGTTGTCACTGGTTTTTAAAACCGGATTAATTTCAAATAGAGAAGCATCAGACCCTATATATGCATTGTACAAAGCGGTTACAAATTTTACCATTCCTTTAAAGGCATCGCCACTCAAGCCTAAATTAAAGGCCACTTTACGGGCCTGAAAAGGCATCAGACCCACTGCAGGATCAATTTCTTCCGTAAATATTAAATGTGGAGTCTCTTCAGCTACCGTTTCAATATCCATCCCCCCTTCGGTAGAATACATTATCATATTTCTACCTGTAGCTCGATTGAGTAGTACACTCATATAAAATTCACTGGGCTCACTTTCACCGGGATAATACACATCTTCGGCCACTAATACTTGGTGCACTTTTTTTCCTTCTGCCGAGGTTTGTGGAGTCACCAGATTCATACCGATGATTTGTGAAGCTATTTCTTCCACTTGCTCTAGGCTTTTGGCAAGTTTTACGCCTCCTCCTTTTCCTCGACCGCCGGCGTGAATTTGAGCTTTAATCACATGCCACCCCGATCCGGTTTCTTCAGTTAATTTTTTAGCCATTGCTACTGCTTCCTGCGGTGTGTGCGCAACGTATCCACGCTGCACATCGACTCCAAAGCTGTTTAAAATTTGCTTTCCTTGATATTCGTGTAAATTCATATTGGAACTGTGCTGTTAGAATGAATGTGCAAATGTAACAAAACTGACAACGAAGGACAATTTATTACCACAAAAAAATAAAGCTGTCTACATCTTCACCTGTTTTTTGGTTTTCTCTTAAATTTGCAGTCATTTTAACTTTTTAAAAAATAAATACTTATGACAAATCAAGACCTTTTGGCAATTGCCCAGCAGTATGGAAGCCCTATTTATGTATATGATTCTGAAAAAATGGAATCTCAATATAAACGGCTTTCCACTGCTTTTAAAAAGGTCAAAAAGGTCAAGTTTCATTATGCAGTAAAAGCGCTTAATTCTATTTCAGTCCTAAAATTATTTAATCACTGGGGAGCCGGATTAGACACGGTTTCCATCCAAGAAATAAAACTCGGACTCGAAGCTGGATTTGATCCCTCAGACATCATTTTTACACCCAATGGTATTTCTTTTCAGGAATTGGAAAAAGCGGTTCAATTGGGTGTACAAATTAATATTGATAATTTATCAATTTTAGAACAGTTTGGTACCAAATACCCCGACACTCCCGTTTGCATCCGTATTAATCCCCACGTAATGGCAGGTGGAAACAGTAATATTTCTGTAGGCCATATCGATTCAAAATTTGGCATTTCTATTCACCAGATGCCACTTTTACTTCGGATTGTTAAAAATACCGGAATGAAAATTAACGGCATTCATATGCATACCGGTAGTGATATCCTAGATATCGATGTGTTTCTGTACGCAAGTGAAATACTTTTTGAAGCCGCAACGCACTTTCATGAACTTACTTTCATCGATTTTGGGAGTGGTTTCAAAGTTCCTTATAAGGCCGATGATATTGAGACAAATATTGAAGAATTAGGAGAAAAACTCTCTAAACGATTTAACCAGTTTTGTAAATCTTATGGCCGTGAATTAACGCTTGCGTTTGAACCAGGTAAATTTTTAGTAAGTGAAGCCGGTAAGTTTTTAGTGCGCGTAAATGTGATAAAACAAACTACCTCGACGGTTTTTGCTCAAGTAGACAGTGGGTTTAATCACCTCATTCGCCCTATGTTTTACGGAGTGACACATTATATTGAAAATATTTCTAACCCTTACGGGAAAGAAAGGTTTTACTCCGTTGTAGGTTATATTTGTGAAACAGATACCTTTGCGAGCAATCGTAAAATTAATGAAATCCGCGAAGGTGATATATTGGCTTTTCACAATGCCGGCGCTTATTGTTTTACCATGGCAAGCAACTATAATTCGCGTTATCGACCTCCCGAAGTACTTTGGTATAAAAACAAAGCGCATTTGATTAGACAAGCAGAATCTTTTGAAGATTTACTTAAAAATCAAATCATCATTGATCTATAAAACCAGGACTAAATTATTTCGCTATAAAAAAACCGGTCAAGAAGTTGACCGGTTTTTTGTTTTATCT
>CAZQQU010000023.1:0-10626 GCA_964595625.1 uncultured Flavobacteriaceae bacterium
AATCTGAACCCACAATCCTGCTTGAAGCGGATACGGGAGTGAGTGATCCCAATGCGACCTATCAATGGTATAAAGACGGAGAGCTATTAGTATTGTTACCACCCAATACTTATGAATATTATGTAAGTGAGCCGGGCGAATATAAAGTTGTTGTTACCACGGAAGACCAAACCTGCCAGGTGGAGGATACCATCATAATAGGTTATGATTATGGAATTGAAATTGAAGGTGAAACCGGGTGTACTCCCGAAGAAAATGCCATATACATATATGTTAATGACGGAACGCCCAATTTCTTAATAAATGTTAGCAACGGCCTTGGGTTTAACGTAAATTATTCTTCAGATGGAGATACTGTATTAATGGACTTCCCATACGGAACTTACCAGGTTACTGTAACAGATTCAGATGGTAATGGAACTACCTATATTGATACGGTTGAATTTTATTTAGATATTGATTTAAATATTTATACCCAACTAGAAGACATATGCGGATCCTGCCTATACATTCCTCCGCTTTTTGGTCTTCCCGAATTTACCTATAATGAAGACATGTTTGTTTTGGATGCTTCTTTGCTGGTAGAGGCTACAAACGTATCTTATGAATGGTTTGAAGATGGTATTTCCACTGAGGTCTATACGCCACAGTACACTTTTAATCCTGCCGTGCTTGATTGCAATGTTAAAACAAATAACAGCTTAATTTATACCGTAAAAGTTACAGACAACGACAGCGGCTGTGAACTGTCCCAGTCATTCAAATGGATATGTCCGCAGCTCCCCGAGTTCACCGGAGGTGAAGACGAAGAGCCCGTTGAAACGGTTTCCCTGAGGTCTATGGTTTACCCCAATCCTTCAGACCCCCACAGTGTGTTTTATTACCACGTGTATTCGGAAGAAGTTTTTGAAGGAACGATAGAAATTATAAATGTGTTAGGAATGATTGTTAACAAGAAAAATATTAGTGGCAACTCAAATTATACACTCACGTTTGAGCTGCCTGCATCAGGAACCTATCTCATACGAACAGTATCTTCTTTAGGAATAACAGTAGTTAACAAGGTAATTATCAAGTAGCTTTTTATTATGGAGTATATTTTTAAAACAATCCGAAAATCTTATGTATCTACTGCCCTTACGGCAAGTTTACTCAGTAATATAATGATATTCGCTCAGCCAACAGAGCAGATGATGGCAATATCATTGAATAACAAAATGTACATTATAACAGATAAATTCGAGAGCTACTCCAATCGTATTAATACATTCCCAATAAAAGAGAATTATAACGAGGATTTATTTGCAAAGTTCAACAGTAAAAGTACTGACGACGAAGGGAGTGCGAATAAAGCTACTATTAAAAAACATAATACTGTAAACCTCAATTCAACAAATATTGACAAAAGCTCAACTGAGAACGTGCTAAGTTTTTTTGCAATTGAAACATCAGGAACTATCGGGAAAGCGTATGCCTTTGATGCTGAAACACCTGAGGACAACTTTTTTACCGTTTATATTCCGGATAAATTTAATTTTAAAAACTATGATGCGGTATTGGTTTATGACCTTTACGGATTGGAAAGTGCCACTCAGACAACCAAAATTATAAACAACACGGCTTCTTTTGGAGGACAGCTTGCCGTACTTGATGAATCGTGGAAAACGGTTAAAGAATATATCTCCGCTGATAACCTGTTTGAAGGTTTAAACGAAATATTCTTCACCCTTCGGGCAGATGAAATATACCAATACCAAATTAAGAACCTCCGTATAGACTTTGTCGAAAAAAATGATAAAGCTATACAGCTTTCTGAAAGTGTTGTAACTAATTTTGGTGGAAATATATATTTTTCTGGATTTGTACGGGAAGACGTTGTTGAAATTGAAGTATTTGGAAAAACAATTCCTGTCCATAATGGGGTCTTTGAGTGTTATATAGAAGATATACCGGAATACACAGAACAAATACAAATTAGTTACAAGATATCGGAGGGACAAGTGGAAAAAATTGATTTCCCTATACAATATATGGAGAATCGAAATCATTTGCAGTTCCCCGATGGAGAAAATCATATCAATTTTAAGAATATTACCCCCGATGAGCTGAAAGACGGAAGGTATCAGTATTACGCCCTTCGTATAGAAATGGATGCAGATATTACCGGGAACAGCCGGGGTTTCTTTACGGTTGAAAAGCTGGCATTTAAAGATTTAAAATCTCTGAATTCAGACCTTGCCAATGTTACCTCCGGCGATTACCCGGGGTACCGGGTCAAAAAGAACGGCATCGCAGACAGCTTGCCCGTAAAGCTCTACCTGGCTTTTGATCCTGAAAAAATACCGGAGGGATACACTGCCAAAGATGTAAGGACCTTTTACTTTGACAGGGATTACCGGAACTGGAAAATGCTTTCAGTAGATAGTCTTGATTTGGAAAACAATCTGATTGTTTCGACAATTTTTAACGAAACGGATTTTATCAACGGGGTGATCAAAGTACCCGAATCTCCGGAGACAGGTAGCTTTATCCCTACGATGATGACGGATATGGAGTATGCCAGCCCCGCTGCCGGCATCGTAAGTATTCAGACGCCTAATATCAATAATACGGGTAATCTATCCACGAGTTTTCCCATCAAGCTACCTGCCGGACGAAACGGGATGCAGCCGTCGTTACAGGTATCCTACAACAGCGAAGGCGGTAACGGTTGGATGGGCATCGGCTGGGACCTGAGCACCCCGGCAATCACCCTGAATACCAAGTGGGGAGCACCGCTGTTTGACAATGCGAAAGAAACGGAAATGTATTTGCTCAACGGTGCAGAGCTGGTAATGCATGTCGGTGATACGATCTATACCGGTACACATAGAATTGAAGAGGTAAGCAGACAAAGCAACCGAGAGTTTTACCTACGGGTGGAAGGTGGTTATTCAAAGGTGGTGCGTCATGGTAGCAGTCCTGTGAATTATTGGTGGGAAGTAACTGATAAGTTAGGTAATAAGAGTTTTTATGGAGGGTATAATGGATCTGTAGTAGATAATGCTGTAATTAAGGATTCTGATAACAATATTGCCCATTGGGCCCTATACCGTACAGAAGACCCTTTTGGAAATTATGTACAGTATGAATACGATAAATCCACAGCTACTGTAGGGAGTTCTACTGTAAATGCGCAGGGATTTTATATTAAAGAAATTAAATATACTCTGAAATCGGGAGTAAGTAATTATTATAAAGTGGAGTTTAAAAGAAACGCTTACACGGTGTCGGAGCCGGGAGGCGGCACGGGTTTTACTCCACGGAAAGATATTACCGTTAACGGCCGTAACGGGTTTTTGCAAATCACCAAAGACCTGCTGACAGAGATACACGTTTCTTTGGTTGAAGGTTCTGCTCAGCGGATCAGGACCTACCGTTTTGACTATTATGCCCCGGAGGATGTCCCTTTCAGAAAGACCCTGCTAAAGAAAATAGCCGAGTTTGATACCGAAGGGGTGCTGTTTTACAGCAATACGATGGAATATTTTGATGAGATAGAGGATAATGACATCATTGATTCAAATAATGCGGATGCATGGGGCGGAACGAATGACAATTTATCCGGTATTCCCGGTGTACTTGACGGATTACTCTCAGAGGGATCTGGATCTCCGATAGAAACTTCTACAACTACAGGGGTTTCTTTCGGATTAAGAACTGGCTTTGGATTTGATTTGAATGCATTGAGTGTTGCCATGTCTGTTGGGGCTTCTTTCAGTCATAGCCAAAATAATCAAAATAACAGAATAACCTTTATAGACATCAATGGCGACGGCTTGCCCGATAAGGTCATCCAGAATGGCGGTAATGTATCCTACAGGCCTAATACAGGTTCGGGCTTTGGCAGCTTGTTATCAATTACCGGGATAAACAGCTTTGGGAATACTAAGTCTAAAACTAACGGGTTTGGAGTGGATGCTAGCGTTTCTAATGCAATAAGCATAGGTACCAGCCGCAGCACCACCCGGACAGAAACAGATAATTATTTTACGGATTTTAACGGGGACGGGCTGCCCGATATTGCAGGAGGAGGAAAAGTGCTGTTCAACTCCTCAGGCAGTTCTCACTACATGAGGCAATTTACGATGTTTGCTAATGAAACTGAAAACCCGATCGTCGGCGGGATCATAGACCCGTCACTGCTTGAATTTATCAATGTACAGCATCTGGATGAAGTTTGGGAAGAGCATCCCCAGTTTGACCATATACAAGTTTGGGAAGCTCCCTATACGGGCACGGTCAATATTAGTAGTTTGGCCACCTATAAGGTTAAAAATGCCAATGCTTCAGACAATCATTACCGGCTCACTATAGAGAAGAAAGCGTATAATCAAACAAGCGGTAACGCCACTGTATTGGAAAGCGCTCAGCTGGATACGTTGAACCAGACGGCAAACATAAATAAAAACGCATTGAGCATTACCAAAGGCGATGTGCTGTTCTTTAGAACTCATAATTTGGAATACGGCTCTGGTGGTACCGTTGAATGGAACCCCGTAATTACCTATACCGCTACTTCTGCCGGAATACATAACGGGGAAAATGAGCATAATAAAAGCCGGGGTACTTTTTCCATAGAAAGTGATTTTATGCTTAACAACGGCGGCGGGTTTGACCCCGGTGAGGAAGATTCATTTACCGTTCATTATAATTTTGGCAGTGAATTAGACGACCCGTATTCCTATTCGGATGATATTGATTTTGTAATTAAAAGAGTGGAAATTGACCTGGAATCCAATGAGGTTACAGAGCAAGTAGTTGCTACTAGAACGTATGACCATTTGGATGGTGATATAAATAATTCTTTAGAGGTCATTTCTTTTATTCCTGATCCGGATAAAAAAATCCTTTTTTATTTTGAAGTAAGAAGCACTTCCAATGTAGCCTGGGACAATATTAAATGGAGGCCGGCAGTAGCCATCGGCGGTAGCACCAATTATCCGCCGGTGAATTATGTAATTTATGATGAAAATGTCAACCAGTCGCAATATTGGATTATTGAAGATGATATACAGGAACCGGAAATAGACGAGGACGGTGAGGCGGATTTTATGGTTCTTTCGCACGATCTCATTACAGGTACCCATAACAGTTCTGTGCTGGATGAGCTTGAGGAGGAGGAATTTCCCATTAAGATCAATTGGGTGGTAAAAGCCGAAGAAAGCGGTGATGTAAAGGTACTGTATAAAAGAACATTTTATTTACAAAGGGCCTGGGGAGGGACATACCTGTATTCTCAGGACCCGGATGTTTATACCCCTACGGTAACTGCTGACAGCGTATTCACTTTGTCCAAAGACCAGGTAGTCGCTATAGACACCCTTTATACTAGTTTTTACATTGATCACCGGTATTTTGCCATAGGTAACACCGGTGTTATAAAATTGGATATTGTTCAAGCTGAACAAACAAATTATCCTTTATGGGATCCGGTAATTTTAAATTCTCCTTTTTGGTCTGTTTCTCCTAAATTTTACGGTTTGACCTATAGAAACTGGGGACAGTTCCTCTACAATGGTGGGATAACCCTTGATCGGGACAATGAAGGGGAGGTTGTATTTGACGGTAACGGCGACCCTGTAATTATTGAAAACTTTGGGGACGGACCTATTGATGTTGATGTTTTTGATTTTGAAGCCGAAGCTGATGAGATGGAAGAAATAGACCCCGAGGCCGACCCGGAAGAAATTGAGGCCTCCTCCCGGGCATCGCGTTTTACCCTTTACGCCCAGGATAATGAGAACGGGAGATACATCAATGAGGCCCTTGTTGATGCCATTTTTGGTTTTGACGGTAATAATGACTTATTGATAACCACCGGCAGGTTTGCCGTGGGAAGCTTGTATGATGTTTATATAGACCCCGAAAGCATTATTGACAACGGCAACGTGTTCCCGGCCATCAAGCAGCGTACCATTTCCAAAGGAAAAGCGGTAACAGGCAGCTTAATTACCTTTTCAAGAACAGAAAGCGAGGCAAAAACGGATGTGCTGAACCAGTATATCGACCTGAACGGCGACCGTTATCCGGATATTGTTACCAGCGGCAAGATACAATATACCAATAGTTTGGGTGGATTATCCGCTAAAACAGCGGGCAATAATTTTTCTGCCGGTAGTGAGAATGAAGATGTAACCGACGGTGTTTCCATAGCTGCCATCAAATTTAACTCTACACAGAGAGATAATTCCAAAATTTTCAATATGACTACCTCCAATATTAGCGGGGGTTTGGGAGACGGTAAAGGAACAACCGGCAATGCCCGGATGTTTGCCGATATGAACGGGGACGGGCTCCCCGATAAGGTGGTTGTTACCGATGATGCCATAGATGTTTGGCTGAACACCGGGTATGGATTCACATCCAACAAGGTGGTTTGGGGAGATACTTACAGCAATTTTGTCAGCACCAGGAGTAATGGATCCATAAGTGCAGGAGGTGGCTGGGGAGGAGGAGATGCAAAATTTAATATGTCTTTTGCCATTGGGTTTGGAGCCAGTTTTGCGGATGCCGATGTTGTCAGTACACTTTTGGATGTTAACGGCGACGGCCTTCCTGATTTGGTAACCCGGCTTTCCGGTGAGTATAGGTATTACCTGAATACCGGTACCGGATTTGAAACCTGTCCTAAAACTTTTTATGAGGGAAGCACGGCTGACCGGGACGAAAACATTGCCGGAAATATTTTCGGGTCAATTACCTTTGGATTTACATTACCTTGGTTTAACATTAAAATCGTGTTTAGCCCTTCCGGTGGCGTTAACGCCGGCTTTAACGAAAAAGTGGCCACCATTCAAGACATTAATGGTGATGGACTGCCCGATGTATTGCTTAAGGACGATGATGATAACAACTCTAAGATTTCCGCCCGTCTCAACCAAATAGGTAAAACCCACCTACTTAAAAAAGTAAACAACCCGTTGGGCGGCAGCTGGGAAGTGGATTACACCCGGGACGGCAATACCTACGATATGCCCCAAAGCAAATGGGTGATTACCACTATTAAAACCCACGACGGCTTTACCGGCGACAGCACTATAGGTTTAGGCCCCGACGAAACCCTGACCACCGTTGTTTACGAAAATCCTAAGTACGACCGCCGGGAGCGGGATTTCTTAGGATACGAAAAGGTAACGGTTGAGCAGCGGCATCCCGGAAACAGCGGTCTGTTCCGATATACGCTTAAAGAATTCCATATAGACAACATATACCTGAAAGGAGCCGAGAAGGCCGTATCTTTATATTCAAATACAAACGAGCTGCTTTCACGCACGGAAACCCTTTACAATCTCCTTGACCCGGACAGTCCGGTGGTTAATATGAACGCCGGCGAAAACAACCACTACCTGCAAAGCAGCCTTAGTGCCGGTTTATTAGACCACTCCCGCCTGTTTGTTGCGGTAGCCCGCACCCGTAATATTACCTTTGAAGACGGAATGGCGTTAGTAGCCGTACAGGAATTTACCGAGTATGATGAATATGGCAACCTGCTGAAAGTGATCAGCCACGGGGATACCGCTGCCGATACTTTCCGGAGTGAGATTACCTATCACGGCGTAAGCGATATATTGAGCTACGGCCCCGGTTTCCCGGCAGCCATAGAGGTTTACCAGCACAGCACCCATACGCTGATGCGAAAAAGGACAGCGGATTATAACAACTATGGTAAGCTTTCTGAAATTGTTACCAAGCTCAACGATACCGAAGACAACACGGTTGAGCTGGAATACGACAGCTATGGCAACCTGGCAGAGGTTCACCATATAGACAGTGTAAACGATCAGTCTGACCATTACGTACAGGAGATTAGCTACGACACTACCCTGCACACTTATCCCGTGGCTTTTGAAAACTCTTTCGGGCATACCTCATCTGCCGAATACAACTACCTGTTTGGCCTCCCGGTGTTTACCACCGATATGAACGGCAACTCGATGCGTACCCGTATTGACAACCGGGGCAGGATCATAGAAGTTACCGGGCCGAATGAGCTGGTGCTGGAAGGAGAATTTGGCAACACCGAGCCGGCATGGACCATACGGATGGAATACAAAGGCGAAGATTTGGTAAGCGAAGTGGTGGACAGTCTTGATCCGGACGAATATATGACAGAAGCCGAAGGCAGCTTCCCTGCCATTGACCCCGGAGACCCGCAGCCCACTACGGCACAGCACTATGCCGTAACCCGTCATTTTGATGCGTTTTATGCAGACCTGCACAGTACCGAAACTACCAACCAACTACTGACCATCAGTATTGTGGACGGTTTTGGGCAGCCGGTACAATTGAAAAAGACCCACGAGTCTGACGAGGTCAAGTGGATGGTCAGTGGTAAGGAAAAGAAGGACCCTTACGGACGGGTGACTGAGATATACCTGCCTACGACACAGGAATACCCGGCCGATTATAATGATTTAGATACCGACGATTTAGAGTATGATACAAGTATTTCTTCAAACCCGTTAAAGTATTCCTACGACATACGCGACCGGCAAATCAAAATTACCCAGCCCGGTGAGACTTTGTTTACTGAGATTGAGTATTTTATTGAAGACGGAATGTTTGGGCAGTTTATTACCAACGAGCTTAATCAAACTCAGAAAACCTTTACCGACATCCGGGGCAGACAACGAAAAATCGTACAAAACGATGAAATTACCACCCAATTTAAGTACAATGCCATCAATGAACTTATCGAGGTAAAAAACAATCAGGGATATGTCACTAAGAATTACTACGATTTGTCTGGTCGCCGCATACGAATAGAACATCCGGACCAAGGGGTTACTAATTTTGTGTATGACAAGGCCGGTAATCTTACAGAACGGATTACTTCCAACTTAATATTAGGCAACCACGACCCCATACTCTACCACTATACCTTTAACCGTTTGGACAGTATCAGCTACCCGGTCAACCCGGTTAATAATGTGAAATATTTCTATGGGGAGCCCGGCGACCCGACCGTAGAAGAAAATAATGCCGTAGGCCGCCTGTATGTACAAAAGGATGCTACCGGGGTACAGGCCTTTGGCTACGGCAGGATGGGCGAGCTTACCAAGAACGCCCGCTCGGTAGCCGTACCGGGCAAATACTCCTACTGGTTTTTTACCTACTGGAGGTACGACAGCTGGAACCGGGTGATGGAGATTCTTTACCCCGATAATGATAAAGTACGTTATTACTATAACAAGGCAGGTAATGTAGAGAAAGTAACTACTTCGGTAACAACCTTTCACGACGAGGCAAATCTGGTTGAAAGCATCACCTATACCGACTACGGCGAACGGGAAAAAATAGTATATGGCAACGGTACCGAGACGGAATATACCTACGACACCCGCCGCAGGATGCAGACGGTAGCCCACCAGTTTACCGATGTTGACCTGGAAAGAGAGTACGGGTATGATGCCCTTTCTAATATCACCCATATCAGTACCGAAGCGGATTACAATATTGTAAACACTATGGGCCAGCCGGGCGGGTCTGCAGAACATACTTATACCTACGATAACTATAACCGCCTGATCACTGCCATTGGCAGCTATACTGGATTTAGCGACACCGCTGCCAACTATCTCAAACAGGAGTATGAGCTGGAGATGGAATACGACCTGAGCCACAATATTATCAGCAAAAACCAGCTGCATATACAGGGAGAGCTAAACGGCACCGGAGGAATGATAAACCCATTGGCTGTATTTAAGACCAGTTATAATCTGGACTACTCCAATTATGCTACGGGAACTTATGTAGCCGACGGTTTTGGCTACGTTCAACCCCACGCCCCGCGGATGATTATTGAAACCCCTACCGGGCAGGATGGCTGTTGTGACGAAGGTGACCCCCGTATTAAGAAAAAATTAGTAACTTACGACGGTAACGGCAACCAGTTAGAAATAAAAGAAGTGGTAGGCGAAGACGAAATAAGTATGCGTAAAAACCTCTGGGACGAAGAGAACCGCCTGCGTGGGGTGGACTTAAACCCCGATAATGACGAGCATCACAACATCGCGGTCTATACCTACGATGCTTCCGGGCAACGTATCTTACGCCACATACCTACCCGGGTGGATGTATATTCTAATGCCACACTTCCGGCACAAAAAGAACGGGATGTCACCATGATATATCCCAGTGGTTTGATAACTGCTAAAGTAATTAATCCAGATAGTTGGGGTACAGATCCGGGTCCCGTCACGATACCACGCTTACTTCGTTATACCAAACACTACTATATAGGCACCGAGCGGATATCCAGTGTAACAGACACCAAGAGTAACCTGGGTCATTTTATTGAAAATCTCAGTTACAATGATTTCTTCCCGGTATCTACTTTACGCGCTATGAGTAATGCTCAGGTAGAAGCCGCCGGAGAAGCTTTAGAAGAAACCTACGACCACTTTGGATTGGAATACAGCGTACCTGCCCCGGTGGTAGAAGGAAGCAAACCCACTCCCGGATATACGGACTTTAACAATGCATCCATAGGTCGGTACTTCTTCCATCCTGACCATTTAGGTAGTTCCAGTTATATTACAGACAAGGCAGGTGTGGTAAGCCAGCATATGGAGTATTTACCTT
>CAZQQU010000024.1:0-10157 GCA_964595625.1 uncultured Flavobacteriaceae bacterium
AATCTGAACCCACAATCCTGCTTGAAGCGGATACGGGAGTGAGTGATCCCAATGCAACCTATCAATGGTATAAAGATGGTGAGTTGTTAGTATTGTTACCACCCAATACTTATGAATATTTGGTAAGTGAGCCGGGCGAATATAAAGTTGTTGTTACCACAGAGGACCAAACCTGCCAAGTGGAAGATACTATTTTAATTGGCTATGATTACGGGGTAGAAGTTGTGGGAGAAACTGGATGTACCCAAGAAGAAAATAAAATTTATATCTATGTTTATGACGGAACACCCTATTTTTTAATAAATGTTAACAATGGCCTCGGATTTGACTTAAATTATTTTTCAGATGGAGATGCCGTGTTGACCGATTTTCCCTACGGAACTTTCCAGGTAACCGTAACGGACGCTGACGGTACCGGAGCTGTTTACATAGATACCGTGGAGTTTTACTTAGATATTGATTTAAATATTTATACCCAACTAGAAGACATATGCGGATCCTGCCTATACATTCCTCCGCTTTTTGGTCTTCCCGAATTTACCTATAATGAAGACATGTTTGTTTTGGATGCTTCTTTGCTGGTAGAGGCTACAAACGTATCGTATGAATGGTTTGAAGATGGGATTTTGGTAGGAAATACAGCTCAACACACCTTCAATCCTTCAGTTCTGAATTGTACCATAAAAACAGTTAATAGCATCAATTATACTGTCAAGGTTACTGACAATGATAGTGGCTGTGAGCTTTCTCAATCTTTCAAATGGAAATGCCCAATACTACCGGAGTACAACGGAGAGGAAGAGCAAGAACCTGTCGAAACAGCTAGTTTGAAATCTATGGTTTATCCCAACCCGTCAAACCCCCACAGCATTTTTTATTATCACGTATATTCGGAAGATGTTTTTGATGGAACTATAGAAATAATAAGTATTTCTGGAGTAATTGTTAACAGCAGAGACATAAGCGGAAAATCTACCTATACGCTTACATTCGAGCTTCCAACTACCGGGGTTTATCTTATTCGCACAACCTCTACTTTAGGTATCACCACAGTAAATAAAATAATTATAAAGTAGCTTCTATGACATCGATTTTTAAAATTTTTCGGAGATCCAATTTCTGGGTTGCCTTAGTTACAAGTATAACTAGTAATTTAATGATTTTTGCTCAGCCTTTAGAGCAGATGATAATAGTATCCCTAAATAATAAACAAATTGATAAGTCTATAAAAAAAGTAAGCAACTTTAATAAAAAAAATGTAAGCTACCAACAAGAGCTCATAGAGTTTTTATCTCAAAATTCATTATTAAAAAATAATAATACAAGTTTAACTCAGGTTGCATCTAATAAAAAACAAAATATAATTGAAAATCAAAGTGTAACTCCTAATTTTAAAGAGACTAATGAAAATCATTTAAGTTTCCCCGCATTAGAAAAATCAGGTACTATAGGAATTGACGGTATATATAACTCTGAATCCCCAATTGATAATTTTTTTACAGTTTATATTCCTGAAAGTGTCGATATTCAAAGTTATGATGCCATTTTATCCTACGAACTTTTTGGTTTAAACAATGCCTCACAAACAACAAAAATCATCAATAATTCTCTGTCTTATGGTGGTCAATTAATCACTTTTAACAATCTTTGGCAACGTGTTAATGAATTTATACCTATTGAAAAGTTAAATACTGGGCACAATGAGGTCTTCTTTACACGCCGAGGTGATGAAATTTATTATTATCAGATAAAAAATCTAAGGATTGACCTTGTTGAAAAAAAGGATAGTCCTTTAATAATTTCAGAAAATCTCCTATTAAACTTACAAGGAAATATATATTTTTCAGGTTTTACTAATGCAAATATCCCAGAAATAGAAGTAAACGGAAAAATTGTTACTGTACATAATGGAGTATTTGAGTGTTATTTGGAAAATGTTCCTGAACATACAAATAGTATACAAATAAATTACAGAACACAAGACGGAGAATTAAAAACAGTTAATTTTCCTGTTTTATATGAAAATAAACCCAGTAGTTTCAGCTTCCCTGAAAGTAACAATCATATTAATTCTAAAAAATTTTTTATTGAAAATAATCAGGTGTTTCAATATCAGTCATTGGGTGTTGAGATAGAGGATTACAGCAAGGGTTTTCTTACAGTTGAAATGCTAACTTTCAAAGACTTAAAGGATTTAAATTCAGATATATACAACGTAACCTTAGGAGACTTTCCAGGATATCGGATTAAAAAGAACGAAGTTGCAGACAGTTTGCCTGTAAAACTATACTTGGCTTTTGATCCTAGTAAAATTCCTGACGGATACACCGCAAGTGATGTCAGAACTTTTTATTTTGACAGGGATTACCGGAACTGGAAAATGCTTTCAGTAGATAGTCTTGATTTGGAAAACAATATAATTATTTCGACTATTTTTAATGAGACGGATTTTATCAACGGGGTGATCAATGTTCCTGAGTCTCCCGAGACCGGAAGTTTTACCCCCACAATGATGACCGAAATGGAGTATGCTAACCCGGCAGCGGGTATTGTAAGCATCTCAACTCCAAATATTAATAATACCGGCAGCTTGGCGACAAGTTTCCCGATCAAACTACCCGCCGGAAGGAATGGGATGCAACCATCGTTACAGGTGTCCTATAACAGTGAGGGCGGTAACGGTTGGATGGGTATCGGCTGGGACCTGAGCACCCCGGCAATCACCCTGAATACCAAGTGGGGAGCACCGCTGTTTGACAATGCGAAAGAAACGGAAATGTATTTGCTCAACGGTGCAGAGCTGGTAATGCATGTCGGTGATACGATCTATACCGGTACACATAGAATTGAAGAGGTAAGCAGACAAAGCAACCGAGAGTTTTACCTACGGGTGGAAGGTGGTTATTCCAAAGTGGTGCGTCACGGTAGCAGTCCTGCCAATTACTGGTGGGAAGTGACCGACAAGATGGGAAACAAGAGTTTTTACGGGGGTAAAGGAAGTATAACCGAAAATGCGGTTATACGTACGGGCGGTATTACAAGTAACATAGCCCACTGGGCCTTGTACCGTACGGAAGACCCTTATGGTAATTATGTGGAATATGAGTATGATAAACCTACTGCTACCATAGGAAGCTCCTCTATAAATGCACAGGGATTTTATATCAAAGAAATACGATATACTCTGAAATCGGGAGTGAGTAATTATTATAAAGTGGAGTTTAAAAGAAACGCTTACACGGTGTCGGAGCCGGGAGGCGGCACGGGTTTTACTCCACGGAAAGATATTACCGTTAACGGCCGTAACGGGTTTTTGCAAATCACCAAAGACCTGCTGACAGAGATACACGTTTCTTTGGTTGAAGGTTCTGCTCAGCGGATCAGGACCTACCGTTTTGACTATTATGCCCCGGAGGATGTCCCTTTCAGAAAGACCCTGCTAAAGAAAATAGCCGAGTTTGATACCGAAGGGGTGCTGTTTTACAGCAATACAATGGAGTATTTTGACGAGATTGAAGGTAACGATATTATTGACACAGAAAACGATCCTGAGATTTGGGGAGGAACGAATGATGATTTTTCTTCTCCAATACTTGATTTAGCAGGATTTGGAGGTATAAATTCAAATGATATCCCCAATGGTTCTCCTTTGGGAACATCAAATTCCACAGGATTTTCATTCGGATTGAGGACAGGTTTCGGCTTGGGGAAAAATATTACAAGTGTTTCCAACACTATAGGAGGATCTTTTAATTACAGTAGAAACGCACAAAATACAACGACTTTTTTAATAGATATTAATGGTGACAATCTTCCCGATAAAGTATTTAAAAACGGAGGGTCTGTTTATTACAGGCCCAATACAGGATCCGGCTTTGGAAACCTAATTCCGGTATCCGGCATTAATGATTTAAGCAAGAGCATATCCAAAACAAATGGATGGGGTGTCGATGTCAATGCTTTTGGTGTAGTGGGAATCGGTACCAGCCGTAGCAAAACAAAATCGGAAACAGACCACTATTTTGTTGATTTTAACGGGGACGGGCTGCCGGATATGGCAAGTGGCGGAAAAATGCGTTTTAACGTTTCTAACGGATACCCTTTTGCCAGGTTATTTACTGATAATGTAGGTGAATCTGAAAATGAGATTATCTCCGGGGCTATAGACAATTCTCTTATCGAATACCTTAATGTGGAAACCCTGGATGAAGTGAGGGAAAACCATCCTCAATATGACCATGTGCAGTTATGGAGAGCTCCCTATACAGGCACCATTAACATTGACAGCGAAGCCATTTACCGGGTAAAAAATGCTAACAATTCGGACAATCATTACCGGCTGACTATTGAAAAGAAAGGTTATAACCAGACAACCGGCTCTGCTGCTGTGCTGGAAACTAAACAGTTAACCACTGCCAGCCAGTCGGTATCTCTCGACAAAACCGGCCTGAGCGTAACCAAAGGCGACGTGATTTTCTTCAGGACGCATAACCTGGATTATGGCTCGGGCGGTACCGTAGAATGGAACCCTGTAATTACCTATACCGGTACTTCTGCCGGAATACATAACGGGACAGACGAACACGGCAAAGACCGGGACACTTTTTCCATTGAAAACGACTTTATGTTAAACAACGGAAGTGGCTATGACCCTGGGGATAACAACTCATTGACTTTAAACTTTAATCTGAATACGTTAGACTTTCCTGCCTACCAATATTCTGATGATATCCGGTTTGTTGTTACCCAGTTACGCGTCGATACGGAGACCAATGAAATTGAGGTTGAACAGGAGTGGGTAAGAACTTACGATCATCTTGAAGGTGATATTTCCGGGAACAACAGTTATAATATTACCCTAAACACCCCTCAAGACCATAAAGATTCATTTTATTTTGAAGTACAGAGCGATTCCAATGTTGTCTGGGATGAAATAAACTGGACTCCTACGGTTGTTGCAAACGGAGCGACTCATTACCCGGAAATTAATTATGTAATTTATGATGAGAATGTAAATCAGTCTCGTTACTGGGTCGGGGAACTTCCGCAACCGGTTATCATAGACCCTGAGGATGATGGTACAGATGATTTAATTATTGTGTCGCACAATTTTATTGAAGACGAAACTTTTAACGAAGTTTTTCTGAACAATGCTATGGAGAATGAAGATTTTCCCGTAGAAATCAATTGGGTAGTAAAAGGCAAGAATATTGAGAATACCAAAACGTATTATAAAAGAACTTTTTATTTGCAAAGAAGTGGTGGTCCCCTTTATATTTATTCTTTTTCGCAAGACAGGGAAGGCACAATGAGTGTAACTACTGCAGATAGTGAATTTGTACTTTCCAAAAACCAGGTAGATTCTTTAGAGGTATTGTATGCGGCATTTTATATAGATAATAAGTTTGTTGCTTATGGCAATGATGCTGAAATAGAATTTCGATTAACCCCGGGTGAAGAATCCAACTACTCCTGGGCCCCGGTAATACTCAATTCTCCTTTTTGGTCTGTATCGCCGGCACTGTTTGGGCTTACCTATAGGGGTTGGGGACAATTTTTATACAACGGGGCATTGCGGTTTGACAGGGATGAGGAAGATGAGATCATCATAAACAGTAACAGCCCCCAGTTGTATGGCGATAACCCCATAGATATTGCAGCCCTTGACTTTGAGTCGGAAGCCGAAGATATGGAAGATATTGATCCGGATACTGACCCTGAGGATGTTGAAGACAACGGAAAGACCTCCCGGTTTACACTCTACAGCCAGGATACAGAAAACAAGTTGTATCGCAATAGTGCCATTATAGAAGCTGTTTTTGGGTTTAACAGCAATGATGAACTGCAAATAACAACCGGCCGTTTTGGCGAAGGAAACCTGTACAATATTTATATGGACCCGATGCAGATAGGAGGAACCTTCCAGGCAATCAAGCAAAGAACCGTATCCAAGGGCAAAGCTGTAACGGGAAATCTGTTTAGTGCTACCGGAACCGACAGTAATGCGACCAGCGATGTATTAAACCAATACATCGACCTGAACGGAGACCGTTATCCGGATTTGATTACCAGTGGTAAAATACAATATACCAACAGTTTGGGAGGGTTGTCGGAGGTTGTAAAAAGTAATAATTTTAATGCCGGTAATAAAAATAAGGACGAATATATAGGCATTTCTGTGGCAGCATACAAACCCAATTCTACAGAAGGATCTACAACTTCTGCCGCTGCTAATGGTTCTCCAACTCCCGAGGCAGTTGCTGCAGCACCACCACAAGCTGCAAGCTCCAATACAACAAATAACAATGTCAGTGCCGGTATCGGAGCAGGTGGAGGCAGCACGTATGACTCCCGGATGTTTTTGGATATGAATGGAGATGGACTCCCGGATAAGGTTACAGTAACAGACGACAGCATAGAAGTATGGCTGAACACCGGGTATGGTTTTACAGACCAGAAAATCGTCTGGGGTTCCGGTTATAGCGACCTTACTATCAGCACAAGACAAAATGCCAATGCAGGTCCGTCCGTTTCTATTTCAGAGTCTCTTGCCTTTGGTTTCGGAGCAGGATTTTCCGATGCAGAGGTAAAAACCAGTCTTATGGATGTTAACGGTGACGGTCTGCCTGATTTAGTTATGCGGCAAAGCGGGAAGTTTTTTTATTATCAAAATACCGGTATCGGTTTTGATAGTACTCTAGCGGTCTTTTATGAGAACAACATAATCAATAAAGACGTTTCTCTTGCAGGTAATGCCTATGGCTCATTTACTTTTGGATTTGTGCTTTTTAGCATTGGCGCGGTGTCTTTTAAACTGGTGTTTTCCCCGACAGCCGGTATCAATGCATCCACCAGTGAAACAAAAGCCACCGTACAAGACATCAACGGCGACGGACTGCCCGATGTACTGTTAAAAGCCAACAATGAAAACAATTCTGCAATTACCGCAAAACTCAACCAAATAGGCAAAACCCACCTGCTTAAAAAAGTAAACAACCCGCTGGGTGGCAGCTGGGAAGTGGATTACACCCGGGACGGCAATACTTACGATATGCCGCAGAGCAAATGGGTGGTAACTACTATCAAAACCCACGACGGCTTTATTCAAGACAACGATTTTGGCCCCGATGAAACCCTGACTACTGTGGTTTATGAAAACCCCAAGCACGACCGCCGGGAACGGGATTTCTTAGGATACGAAAAGGTAACGGTTGAACAGCGGCATCCGGGAAACAGCGGCCTGTTCCGATATACGCTTAAAGAATACCATATAGACAACATATATCTAAAAGGAGCCGAGAAGGCCGTATCGTTATATTCAAATACAAACGAGCTGCTCTCACGTACCGAGACCCTGTACAATATCCTTGACCCGGACAGCCCGGTGGTCAATATGAACGCTGACGAAAACAACCACTACCTGCAAAGTAGCATCAGTGCAGATTTATTGGATCACTCCCGCCTGTTTGTAGCGGTTGCCAGAACTCGTAACATTACCTATGAAGATGGAATGGCATTGGTAGCCGTACAGGAGTTTACCGAATATGATGATTTCGGTAACCTGCTTAAAGTAATCAGTTATGGAGATGGTACGGCAGATACCTTCCGTAGTGAAATCTCTTATTATGATGTAGATGAAATATTGAGCTTTGGCCCCGGATTCCCGGAAACCATAGAAGTTTATCAGCACAGCACCCATACGCTGATGCGAAAAAGGACAGCGGATTATAACAACTATGGTAAGCTTTCTGAAATTGTTACCAAACTCAACGATACCGAAGACAACACGGTGGAGCTAAAATACGACAGCTACGGCAACCTAACCGAAGTACATTACATAGACAGTGAGGATGGCTATTCCAACCATTATGTGCAGGAAATAGGCTACGATACTACCCTATACACTTACCCCGTGGCTTTTGAAAACTCTTTTGGGCATACCTCCACTACCGAATATAACTTTTTATTTGGTATTCCTGTATTTACTACCGATTTGAACGGTAACTCAATGCGAACACGTATTGATAACCGGGGAAGGATTATAGAAGTGACCGGGCCCAATGAGTTGGACTTAGAAGGTTTAATAGGTAATACCAATCCGGCGTGGACCATCCGGATGGAGTACAAAGGCGAAGATTTGGTGAGCGAAGTAGTGGGTGATCTGGCTTCAAACGAATATATGGCAGAAGCCGAAGGCAGCTTCCCGGCGATAGACCCGGGTGACGATCAACCCGATAATGCCCAGCACTATGCCGTTACCCGGCATTTTGATGCGTTTTATGCAGACCCGTACAGTACCGAGACTACCAACCAGCTTCTGACCATTAGTATCGTGGATGGTTTTGGGCAGGCCATACAGCTTAAAAAAACTCACGAGTCGGATGAAGTGAAATGGATGGTAAGTGGAAAAGAAAAGAAGGATCCATACGGGCGGGTTATTGAAGCTTATCTACCTACTACGCAGAGCTACCCAGTTAATTATAATTTATTAAGCAGTGCAGATTTAGAATATAATACAAGTGTATCTTCTGTAACTCCGCTTATAACAACCTACGATATCCGCGACCGCCAGAAAACTATCAAGCAACCGGGCGAATCCAGCAGTACCACCATTGACTACTTTATCGAAGAAGGTATGTTTGGCCAGTTAATAACCAACGAGCTTAATCAAACTCAGAAAACCTTTACCGACATCCGGGGCAGACAACGAAAAATCGTACAAAACGATGAAATTACCACCCAATTTAAGTACAATGCCATCAATGAACTTATCGAGGTAAAAAACAATCAGGGATATGTCACTAAGAATTACTACGATTTGTCTGGTCGCCGCATACGAATAGAACATCCGGATCAAGGGGTTACTAATTTTGTGTATGACAAGGCCGGAAATCTTACAGAACGGATCACTTCCAACTTAATATTAGGTAACCAGAACCCCATTCACTACTACTATACTTTTAATCGATTAGACAGTATATACTACCCAGTTAACCCATCTAATAATGTTAAATATTTGTATGGAAATCCTGGTGACCCAACGGTAGAAGCTAATAATGCAATTGGACGTTTATACATGCAGGAAGATGCTTCCGGGGTTCAAGCTTTTGGATATGATAAAATGGGGAATCTAACTAAAAACGTACGTTCTGTAGTAGTACCAGGTAGGCAATCCTATTGGTTTTTTACCTACTGGAGGTACGACAGCTGGAACCGGGTGATGGAGATTCTTTACCCCGATAATGATAAAGTACGTTATTACTATAACAAGGCAGGTAATGTAGAGAAAGTAACTACTTCGGTAACAACCTTTCACGACGAGGCAAATCTGGTTGAAAGCATCACCTATACCGACTACGGCGAACGGGAAAAAATAGTATATGGCAACGGTACCGAGACGGAATATACCTACGACACCCGCCGCAGGATGCAGACGGTAGCCCACCAGTTTACCGATGTTGACCTGGAAAGAGAGTACGGGTATGATGCCCTTTCTAATATCACCCATATCAGTACCGAAGCGGATTACAATATTGTAAACACTATGGGCCAGCCGGGCGGGTCTGCAGAACATACTTATACCTACGATAACTATAACCGCCTGATCACTGCCATTGGCAGCTATACTGGATTTAGCGACACCGCTGCCAACTATCTCAAACAGGAGTATGAGCTGGAGATGGAATACGACCTGAGCCACAATATTATCAGCAAAAACCAGCTGCATATACAGGGAGAGCTAAACGGCACCGGAGGAATGATAAACCCATTGGCTGTATTTAAGACCAGTTATAATCTGGACTACTCCAATTATGCTACGGGAACTTATGTAGCCGACGGTTTTGGCTACGTTCAACCCCACGCCCCGCGGATGATTATTGAAACCCCTACCGGGCAGGACGGTTGTTGTGACGAAGGTGACCCGCGTATAAAGAAAAAATTAGTAAATTACGATGCAAATGGTAACCAATTAGAAATCACAGAAGTGATAGGAGAAGACGAGATCATAGTACTTAAAAACCTCTGGGACGAAGAAAACCGCCTACGTGCGGTGGACTTAAACCCCGATAATGAGGAGCATCACAACGTAGCCGTTTATACTTACGATGCTTCCGGGCAACGTATCTTACGCCACATACCTACCCGGGTGGATGTAT
>CAZQQU010000025.1:0-9930 GCA_964595625.1 uncultured Flavobacteriaceae bacterium
TAATACTGTTTTTTTTCTTTACAACTTTTTTCAAGAAAAAAAATGAAATATTTTTTCTAGCTTGAAGTAATCTGATGTAAATGAGATAAGAACAACAAATATAAATAATTTTTTTTAATCTATGAAAGAGGGCTTGATTAAATTATTCTTTCCATTTTTGAGAAAGTTCCAAATAATCAATAGGTGTTGCTGATGCTTGTTCCTCTAGTATTCCTTCTTGAAAAGACCGTAATAAAATATCTTCAATTAAAAAATCTTCCCGATGGGTAGCCGGTTCGTACTTAGACTTTAAAGAAATATTAAACAAGCTGGCTGTGGTGTTGTATCGAAAGGCACGCCAACCTGAACGAAACTCTTTAACTAATTCATACACGGTTTGACCGGTCTGTCGATGAATTAACTTAACAAGAATTCTCCCTTCGCTGCGAGTCATATTTTTTAAATCTTTTTCAAATTCCTCTTCTAAGTATTTTTGAACGATTTTAATGTATTTCCTTCGTTGGCTTTTTCGCTCCATAGCACTTAATCTTTCATTCATCACCATTAAGCGTTCGGCAGCTAACTTGGCATATGGATATACTTTTCGAGTTCTTCTGCGAAGTATTAAATAGTCTTTTCTAGCCTCTTCAGAATCAAACTGTAGGGGTTTGAGTAAAATTACTTCATTTAATGTTATATATTGACGGGGTATCGTATCCCCTTCAATGACCATATAAACATATTCGGTGGTATCGGCTTCTTGCAGGGTTGTCTGATCGTCCACTTGTGCCTCCATGGTTCCAATTAAAAAAAGCACCCACCCGTATGTAATATAATTTTTCATAGATTTATTTGAATAACCCGCTAACTCACTTCTAAATTTATACCAAATTTAATGATTTTATTCAACCGACCGTCTGGAGATAAAATTTACCCTCTCCCCTATTAAAGTTTCATTAAAACACCCTTTTTATAATGGGCTTTATTCTTACTTTTGTACTATGAATAAAAAAGAAATTATAGCTTTACAAAAGTTTCTTCCCCAAAAAAACATCGTCATTGTTACTCATAAAAATCCGGATGGAGATGCCCTCGGGTCTTCGTTGGCACTTTATGGATATTTAAAAAAAATTACTCCGTCGGTACGTGTCATCGTACCTAATGAATTTCCTCATTACTTTAAATGGATGCCCTATGCGGATACCATTCTAAATTTTGATACACATAAAGACGAAGCCACCCAGTTACTTCAGCAAGCTGACCTAATTTTTACTTTAGACTTCAATCACTTTAGCCGGGTAGGTGCTGATATGCAACAAGTGCTAGAAACAACAAGCGCTGTAAAAGTAATGATTGATCATCATTTAGAGCCAGACAATTACGCGAAATTTGTTTATAGTGATTCAAATATGTCGTCAACGGCACAAATGATTTATCATTTTATAGAAATGATGGATGACTTGGAATTGATAGATGAGGAGATAGCCACCAATATGTACACAGGTATAATGACAGATACCGGGTCATTTAGGTACCGTTCTACTACCGCAACCACCCATCGGATAATAGCCTCCTTGATAGAAAGAGGAGCAAATAATACCGAAATCCATCAAAAGATCTACGACACCAACTCCTACCACCGATTACAACTACTCGCCACTGCCTTAAATCAACTGGTAGTATTCCCCGATTACCGAACTGCTTATCTGATTTTGGATAAAAAAAGTCTGGAGAAACACCACGTAAAAAAAGGAGATTACGAAGGCTTTGTCAATTATGCTTTATCTATTGAATCTATAGTATTAGCTGCAATTTTCGTAGAAACTCCCGACGAAAACTTTGTCAAAATTTCGTTCCGAAGTAAAGGTACCTTTTCGGTTAACGAATTTGCCAGAATGCATTTCCACGGAGGGGGACATACCAATGCTGCCGGAGGTAAAAGTTTTGACACTCTAGAACAAACAGTTAAAAAATTTATTGCTACTTTAGACACCTATAAAAAACAATTAACTGATGAAAACTAAGCTGTTAATTTTACTCATCGGTATAGGGATGGTAGGGTGTAAATCTCCCGAACCTAGAAAACCTATTAAAGCGGTGTCTGGTTCGTATACCAATCAATCCATAGAAAGAAACAAACAGCTGGTTGCACAAGAAGAAGCCTTTATCAAAGAGATACTTGCTCAAGATACCATTAATAATTACCTCATTTCAGAACAAGGATTCTGGTATTATTACAATACACAACTTCCTGAGGCCACCGAAAAAGCGGATTTTGGTGATGTAGTCGAATACAAATACAATATCAAAGACATCTATGGTAATATCATTTACTCCGAAGAATCTATTGGTGTCCAAACCTATCATATGGACAAGCAAGAGCTGATGACCGGTCTTCGTGAAGGTTTAAAAATATTGAAGGAAGGAGAAACTGCTACTTTTGTATTTCCTTCGTACAAAGCCTATGGCTACTATGGTGATTTAGACAAAATAGGTTCTAACACCCCCATCATAAGCACAGTAACTTTAATCAATATCGAACAAATTAATTAACTCATTGTATGAAAAAATTCATCTTATTAGTATCACTATTTGCTTTCACTATTATAGCATGCCAAGATAAGTATCCCGATTTAGAAAATGGTATTTATGCCGAAATTGTCACCTCCCACGGAGTTATTATTGCAAAATTATACCATGACAAAACCCCTATTACAGTGGCTAACTTTGTCGATTTGGCTCAAGGAACTAATTCCCTAGTAGATTCTGCCTACCGGGGCAAACCTTTTTATAATGGATTGATTTTTCACCGAGTCATTAAAGACTTTATGATTCAGGGGGGGGATCCCTTAGGAAATGGAATGGGCAATCCCGGCTACCGTTTTCCGGACGAGTTTGTTCCTGAATTAAAACACGATCGAAAAGGACTTTTGTCCATGGCCAATTCCGGTCCGGCTACTAACGGCAGCCAGTTTTTTATTACCCTCAATCAAACACCCTGGCTAGACGGCCGGCACACTATATTTGGTGAAGTTGTCAAAGGACAAGAAGTAGTAGACGCCATAGGGGTAGTACCTACCGAACCGGGTGACCGTCCTGTACAACCCGTTACTATTAATGAAGTAAACATTATTAATAAAGGAAACATTGCGCTGAATTCGTTTGAATCAGAAATGAAAAAGATAGAAAGCGAAAGAGTTGCTAAAAATGAACGCGTTGAAAAAGTGAAAGAAGTGACACTTCGAGCTATGAACACTTTTAAATCCAATGCTGAAGAATTGCCCTCGGGTTTAAAAATGATAGTTACAAAAGAAGGAACTGGTGTCAAGCCCAACGAAGGACAACAAGTTTTAGTGGATTATGAAGGATATCTCAGTGATGGAACTCTATTTGATACCAGTAAACTGGAAGTGGCTGAAAAATACGAAATGGTGGATCCCAATAAACAAGCAGCCGGTCAATACCGACCCATTCCTACCATTTATGGATCCAATGCCCAACTAATCGCCGGTTTTAGAGAAGGAATGCTACGTCTCAATGTAGGTGATGAGGCGCTTCTTTTCATCCCTTCCTATTTGGGTTACGGAGAACGAGGCGTTGGTCAGATTATCCCACCTAATTCGGATTTAGTATTCTTTATTAAAATTACAGAAATTGTGGAATAAACTCAATGTACCACTATAAAAAGAAACCCGACCCCAGTAAGTCGGGTTTCTTTTTTTTCTAACTTCGTAACTTCAATTATTTTTTGTATGAAAATTATCCAAAATTATATCAATGGAATTTATCAAAATCCAGTGTTAGATCGATGGCTAGACAATTACAATCCATCCAACGGCAGTGTATATGGTAAAATCCCTGATTCTACCGAAGAAGATGTCGATCAAGCAGTAGCAGCTGCCCAACAAGCTTTTCCGGAATGGTCAAACACCCCTATTGACAAGCGCAGTAGGATCCTCTCCCAAATAGCCGATTTGATCGAGAAAAAATTAAATGTATTGGCGGAAGCGGAAGCTACAGACAACGGCAAGCCGGTTTCTTTAGCCAGTCGTATTGATATTCCAAGAGCTGCAAGCAACTTTCGATTTTTTGCACATGCTATCACTCAGTTTAGTACAGAATCTCATGAAAGTACCGGTTTCAACGCTTTAAATTTCACGTTGAGAAAACCTTTGGGAGTAGTCGGATGTATTTCTCCTTGGAATTTACCCTTGTATCTTTTTTCTTGGAAAATTGCTCCTGCACTAGCAGCCGGTAATTGTGTGGTTGCCAAACCCAGTGAAGTAACTCCGATGACAGCCTATCTTTTAGGAGAAATATGTACCGAAGCCGGTCTCCCTCCCGGAGTATTAAATATTGTCCACGGCCTGGGAAACACCACCGGACAGGCATTAGTTGAACACCCCGAAATCAAAGCCATTTCCTTTACGGGTGGCACTAAAACGGGTGCTCACATCGCACAAACTGCTGCGCCGCTCTTTAAAAAATTGTCGTTGGAATTAGGTGGTAAAAATCCAAATCTGATTTTTGCAGATTGTGATTATGAAAATATGTTACAAACCACTATAAAATCGTCTTTTTCGAATCAAGGACAAATATGTCTTTGCGGTTCTCGAATTTTTGTTGAAGAAAGTATTTATGACCAATTTAAAGAGGATTTTGTGGCGCGAGTAAAGCAACTCAAAGTGGGATCCCCCTTTGATAAAGAGGTAGATTTAGGCGCTTTGGTCTCCCAACCCCATTTAGAAAAAGTACTTTCCTACATCGAAGAGGCACCCCAACAAGGCGCCCAGATACTGTGTGGTGGTCACCGAGTAGAGGTAGCGAATCATGAACATGGATATTACCTGGCTCCTACTGTGATTGAGGTGAACGATAATCGTTGTCGGTTAAACCAGGAAGAAATTTTTGGTCCGGTAGTAACCCTGATGCCCTTTAAATCTGATGAAGAAGCTTTGCAATTAGCTAATGAAGTCAGGTACGGACTTTCTGCTACCATTTGGACCAATAATTTACAGCGTAGCATGCGTTTAAGTAATGCTTTAGAAGCTGGAATTATCTGGATAAATACGTGGTTACTTCGGGATTTACGAACTCCTTTTGGAGGCATGAAAGACAGTGGTGTGGGGCGAGAAGGTGGCTGGGAAGCCCTTCGATTTTTTACCGAACCCAAAAACATATGTATACGCTGGAACTAACCGGGACTAACACTTACTAAACAAGCCGCTTAATGCGGCTTGTTTAGTAAGATATATTCTTAATACGAATTATAATTCTAAAGCTTTTTTCACATCGTTATTCATCAGTAATTCCACCGGATTTTCAAGAGCTTCTTTAACAGCCACTAAAAACCCAACAGACTCCCTTCCATCAATGATGCGGTGGTCGTAGGATAGAGCTACAAACATAACGGGAGCAATAACAATCTGACCATTTTTAACTACGGGTCTTTCTACAATGTTATGCATTCCGAGAATACCGCTTTGAGGTGGATTAATGATAGGGGTGGAAAGCATGGAGCCGAATACCCCTCCATTGGAAATGGTAAAAGTTCCTCCAGTCATTTCATCAACTGTAATTTGACCGTCACGTGCCCGTAAAGCCAAACGTTTTACTTCTGATTCAACTCCTCTAAAAGAGAGATTCTCTGCATTTCTGATAACCGGCACCATCAAACCTTTAGGACCGGAAACAGCAATACTTATATCTTTATAGTCGTAGGTAATTTTATAATCCCCATCAATCATCGAGTTGACATCGGGGTATAAGTCCAAAGCGCGAACAACCGCCAAGGTAAAGAAAGACATAAAACCCAGACTTACCCCGTGTTTGTTTTTGAATTCGTCTTTGTATTGATTTCTTAGGTCAAAAATTGCACTCATATCTACTTCGTTAAAAGTAGTAAGCATAGCTGTTTGGTTTTTAGCACTGACCAATCGTTCAGCAACCCGACGACGGAGCATGGACAATTTTTGACGCGATTCAGATCGCTTAGCACTTCCAGGCGTTCCCATAGATACTTTCGCGGTGGCTTGAACAGCATCGTCCTTGGTAATCCGACCGTCTCGTCCCGTACCCGTTACATCGGCAGGTTGTAAGCCTTTTTCATCCATTATCTTTTTAGCTGCCGGGCTAGGTGTAGCTGTAGCGTAGGTGGTTGGACTGGTTTCTTTGTCTTTGACTGGTTCAACGGGGGCAGCTTCTTTTTTGGAAGGCTCTGGAGCGACAGCTTTTTTTTCGCCCTCAGGTTTGGCTGCAGAAGTATCGATTAAACAAACTACTTGGCCAACGGCCACAGCATCTCCTTCTTCCGCTTTCAGAGTGATGATACCACTGGCTTCGGCTGGTAATTCTAACGTAGCTTTATCACTATCTACTTCAGCTATAGCTTGATCTTTTTCTACATAATCACCATCAGAAACCAACCACTGTGCGATTTCTACTTCGGTAATGGACTCTCCCGGTGAGGGAACTTTCATTTCTAGTATCATAAAATTTTTACCAATAAAATTAAACTTTTTTATAAATTATTCAATAGCAATCTCTCGGTATTTAGGTAGGCTATCTCACCCTGTATATTTGTCCTGATGGAATCTAAATCCGATTGTGCTTGTACAGATGCCGAAAAAACAACTATATTGGGTTACCTCAATAAAATCAGCATTAGCTAATAAAGTTTTGTTATCATATACTGTTTAAGCAGCTTCTAGTAAAAACACTTCCTGTAAAGAACACTACTTCCTTGATTGCCTATTTTTTTGTACTCTGAAAACCCTTTACAATTAATACTTTCAAAGTCATTTTACAGATTAAAACCATCCAAAGTTAACGATTTATCAAACACACTGTCTATCACTTTTTGGTGTCTTATTTTAAATCTAGCAAAACTTCCCGGTGCGGGTGCACTGTAAAACTTACCGCTACACACTCTAAAACTTTTCGCTTCTTCTAAATGCAGTAATAAGAAACCATAGGCTCCCATATTACGAGGTTCTTCTTGAGCCCAAACTATATCATCGGCATTTTTATACTTTTCAATGATCTGTCTGATTTGATTTCCCGGTAAGGGAAACAACTGTTCTAATCGCACCAAAGCTACGTCGTCTCTATCTAATTTTTCTCTTTCTTCTAATAGGTCATAGTAAAACTTTCCGGTACAAAACACTAGAGATTTTACTTTTTTCACTTGGGCTGTTGCGTCATCGATTACTTCTTGAAAATAGCCGTTGGCCATTTCCTCTTTAGTAGAAACCACCTTAGGGTGACGCAATAAACTCTTGGGTGTAAAGACAATTAAGGGTTTTCTGTATTGGGCCTTCATATGGCGACGTAACAAATGAAAATAATTGGCCGGAGTAGTCACATCGGCTACAAACATATTGTTTCTGGAACAGAGTTGTAAAAATCGTTCCATGCGAGCTGAACTGTGCTCTGCGCCTTGTCCTTCATAGCCATGGGGCAATAAAAAGACCAAGCCATTTTGTATTTTCCATTTGTCTTCGGCCGCAGAAATATACTGATCGATGATGATTTGAGCTCCGTTACAAAAATCGCCAAACTGAGCTTCCCAAATAGTCAAAGCATTGGGATTAGCCATGGCATATCCATAGTCAAAACCCGATACGGCATACTCCGAAAGCAATGAATTATATATATAGAAATTTCCTTGCTCTGAGGCAATATTTTTGTGAAGGACAACTTCTTCTTCGCTATCTTCTACTTTTACTACTGCATGGCGGTGTGAAAAGGTACCTCGCTCCACATCTTGACCACTAATTCGCACATCGTATCCCTCCGTCAACAAGGTGCCATAGGCCAGTAATTCACCCATAGCCCAATCGAGTTTATTTTCCTCAAAAAACATAGTTTTTCGGGAATTAATTAAGCGGGCTATTTTGGATATAAATTTTTTATCGGAAGGCAACGTAGAAATGGCAGTAGCTATTTCACCTAATTTATTAAGGTCAAAAGTAGTATCCACCTTTTCGAGCATTTTAGTAGCATCGGCATATTCAAATCCTTCCCAAACATCTTCCATAAATGGAGTGACCTTGGTTTTTTCTAATTGACGGGATTTTTCTAACTTATCCTCCAAGAAATTTTTGTATTCTTCTTCAATTTCTTTAACGTATTCGGGAGTTACAACACCTTCAGCAATCAGTTTTTCCGCATAAATATCTCTTGAGTTCTTATGCTTAGCAATGGCTTTATAAAGTTTAGGTTGGGTAAACCGAGGTTCGTCACCTTCATTATGACCGTATTTTCTATAACCTAATAAATCGATAAACACGTCCTTACCAAACTGCATTCGGTAATCGAAAGCAAATGTCACTGATTGGATTACAGCTTCCACATCGTCAGAATTGACGTGAAGTACCGGAGCTTGGGTTACTTTTGAAACATCCGTACAATAAATGGACGAACGACCATCGAGATAATTGGTTGTAAAGCCCACCTGGTTATTTATAACCATATGTATGGTGCCACCGGTTTTATAGCCTTCTAGTTGTGCCATTTGAATAATTTCATAAACAATACCTTGGCCCGCTATTGCGGCATCTCCATGAACCACAATCGGCAATACTTTTTTAATGTTGTCTGAAAAATGTCGGTCTTGTTTGGCTCGGGTTATACCTTGTACAAGAGCTCCTACCGTTTCCAGATGCGAGGGATTGGGCGCAATATTCAGGGTGTATTTTTTTCCATCGTCAGTATTTCTGTGCGAGGTCCATCCCAAATGATATTTTACATCTCCATCAAAGGATTCGATTTCGTAATCCTTTCCGTCAAATTCGCTGAATATATCCTGCACATTTTTACCGAAAATATTGACCAATGTATTTAATCGTCCGCGATGTGCCATACCCATCACAAATTCTTCGACCCCTTGTTCGATAGCTCGATTAATGATCGCATCCACAGCCGGTATAAAACTTTCTCCACCCTCTAGTGAGAATCGTTTTTGGCCTACATATTTAGTATGTAAAAAAGATTCAAAGGAAACCGCTTCGTTGAGTTTTCGTAAAAAAGATTTTTTTTGTTCAGCCGAATAGGAAATGGGGATATTTTTTTGAAGCCATTGTTGTATCCATTCTCTTTCTTCTACGCTACGTACATGGGTATATTCAATACCAATGGATTGACAATAGACGGCCTCCAATCTTTTAATAATTTCGCGTAGGGTAACCGCCCCTAACCCGATGATTTCACCCGCTTTAAAAACCGTGTCTAAATCTTTTTCGGTCAAACCGAAATTTTGCAATTCGAGAGTAGGTTCGTATTTTCGTCTTTCTCTAACCGGATTGGTAAGCGTAAAAAGATGTCCTCTTTTACGATATCCTCCGATCAGACGAATTACTTTAAACTCATTCTCCAAGTGGTTAAGCTGTTCCTCCGAAACTCCACTCAGAGGCTGTCCTTCCGAACTTTCCAAACCAAAATCAAACCCTTGGAAAAAGGCTCTCCAACTAGGCTCAATAGTGTCAGGAGCTTGTATATACTGATCGTATAAATCAGCAAAATATTGTGAATGTGCCGCGTTTAAAAAAGAAAATCTATCCATACTAATTCGACTGATTCTTAACTGTCAAAAAACCGTACAAAGTTACGATATTTATCAATACTTATTTTAATTTCAAAAGAATTATACCCCTAACCTATTCATAAAATTTAAAAGTGAGGTGATATTCTTTATAAAATGTATTTCAAAAAATATTTAATCGGTTGTACTGCTCTTCAGAGGTTTCCATTGGTGAAGTTTTATGGATTGGTAAATTTTATACTTGTCTATCTACAGCATATAAAAAAACCCGTCCCGAAAATTCGGGACGGGCGGCTGAAATAATTTATTAGAGGGGAATAGTTAAACGAAAAATTTCTTTTTTTTCAACGAAGATTACTTCTCCAGCACAATAAACTCACTTCTTCGGTTTTGTTGGTGTTCTTCTTCAC
>CAZQQU010000026.1:0-9172 GCA_964595625.1 uncultured Flavobacteriaceae bacterium
AAACTAACATTGCAGAAATTGAGAAAGCAATAAACGGAACAGGATATACAGTAACCGATAAAAAAGAAAACTAATGGAAGTCAAATTAAAATCAGAAATCACTTGTCCTAATTGCGGACATAAAAAAGTAGAAGATATGCCAACAAACGCTTGTCAATTTTTCTACGAATGCGAGAACTGTAAAACGGTTTTGAAACCAAAAGAAGGAGATTGCTGTGTTTATTGCTCATACGGAACAGTTGCTTGTCCACCAATTCAAGAAAATAAAAGTTGTTGTTAAAAAGCCAACGCTAAAAGCCATACACATTTGCAATTCGCACCAACCAACACTCAAGCCCAAAATTGCAAAAGAGTATGTCTTTGCCAACGCTGAAAACCAAGCTGAACGGAATAAAGCCAGTGGGTAACAACGTATATAAAAAATAGCGGTTTAAGTGCTTAATCTAAAGTGATTTTTATAAATTTAACGTCAGTACCAAACCGAAAAGTTAGTGTGTAAAATCTGCTACTTTTCATATACAAGACCGTTAGCAAACATTTGAATGAAAAAACTAAAACTACTATTTCTATTTTTGTTTGTTTTAATTAGTTCTTGTAAAAAAGAAAAGATAATTGGTTTTGAAAAAGTTGACAACAGACCTAAACAAGATACAACCAAATTATATCAAAAATTTAAAATAGTTATCGGGGAAAAAAATATGAATGGCGAAGAACATGAGGGTTATATTTCAAAGAAAAAAGATACTTTTTGGAATCAATCGAAGTTTTATAGAAATGGAGTTTTAGATAGTTCCCGAAGTACATTTTATGACCTAAAAGTTGGAGGAATAAAAGGAGATTCTATATTAAAAGGAACAATAAGCTTTTATTCTCCCGCAGATAGTATTCCACAATCAAAAATAAGTTCAAGGATTGTCACATTTTCATACTTACAAAGAGAAAATGACTCCTTAATTTTTAAGGAAATTAAAACCAATAAAAATATAATTCATTTTGAATATAAAGATTTGGACAGTCTGAAATTTGTTGGTTTTATTTCTGACCTACGTTTTATAGAAATGGATTCTGTTCCTGAAAAATTGCTATTGAATAGAACCTTTTTTGCAGTAGACAGTGAGGTTTCGACTAATAACACCTTTGTAGAACTATTAAAATAAAAAACGTTTGCTAACACCGGCTATAGTTCATTGCTTCTGACTTTCCTCTCGGAAAGTCCTCGCAAATTTGCTATCTTCGGTTTACGGCGGAAAATCCTCGCGGATTTTCACGCAACGAAACCATAGCCAAACACGTTGTGCGTAACCTTAAAAACAGACGATGACAATAATTCGACCAAGACTAAATGACTTCCACGGACTTCCATTCTTACAAGAAGAAGTGGATTTCGCAATACCCTTTTTGGACGAAGACATACCACTTTATGTTGACCCTTTCTTACTTTGGAAAATTAACTCACAACAAGATAATTCACTGCACACGACAATTGTAAATCTGTTTAATCAGCTTGGAAATAATTATGTAAACGGAAAGGAAAACGAAAGCAGACGAATTTTAATCGAACTTTCAGAATGTAGTGAAGTTGGATTAGGAAATTCTAAAACCCGAAAAGGGAAAAAAATTGGAGAAAAAACCGCTGACGAAATTCTTAACCTATTTAAATCGGTTCCTCAGTTGCATAAACAAGGGTTTCAACATTTTGAAGAAATTCAATTACTAGTTGACAATGTTTCAAAGGATAGAATCAGTGATATTAGTTGTTCCTTACTTAAATCCTTCTTGATAGATTTTACAATTGACCAATGTCAAAGACTAAATATTCCAATAGAAAAATGTACAATTCCATTATATGATTATAAATCTTTTCAGATAAAGTCGGAAGAAACCTATCTCCCTATTAATCCAGAAGATAAACAACCAATAATTCTGACACCCAAAAGATGGTTGAAGTATGTTCCTTGGATTAATTATGATGATTATTTTCAGAACTACTACATTAAGGATGTAGACAAAGTTTATGATGGGAAACTCAATAGAGTTCAAATTCTGAATTTTAACAGAGAAAATTATAATCTTGTTCAATCATATATATCATTAAAGGAACAGGAAAACAAGGCTCTAACGAATGACCCATTGTTTACACAAATACCAGTACTTTCTGCAAAAAGAAAAATAAGCACTATATTAAAACTACCAACGGGTAAAACCAACAATGCTGATAGAGATTACGAAGACTTGATGGTACAGACTTTGTCATCAATGCTTTATCCTCATCTTGATTTTGCCAAAGAACAGAGTAGAACAGACTCAGGGACTCAAATTAGGGACTTAATTTTCTACAATAATCGCTCCTACGAGTTTTTAAAAGACATTTACGATGCTTATGAATCGAGACAGTTAGTAATTGAATTAAAAAATGTAAAAGAATTAGAACGTGAACACATAAATCAACTCAATCGCTATATGACTGACAGTTTTGGAAAATTTGGAATAATATTCACTAGAAACAAAGTTCCAAAAAGTATTTTTCAAAATACAATAGATTTGTGGGCAGGTCAGAGAAGATGTATTTTGGTGATGGATGACAGTGACCTACAACTAATGGGAGAAGTATACGAAAGTAAACAACGTTTACCAATTGAAGTGATAAAACGAAAATATATAGAATTTACAAGAAGCTGTCCAGCATAAAAATTGAAATATGACAAAACAAGAAGTTGATAATTTTGAAAAACTGCAAGCTCAACTTGAAGGCTTGCACAATGAAATTAGTGCCCTATCCAAAAAGTCTCAAAATGACGCACTAAACAAGTTCAAGCTCAAGTTCGTAAACAAAATTATTTCAGATTCAAATGAGTTGTTAGGAAATGGTTACAAACCATTTTCGGATTTTGACACATTTGACGAAAACGATTTGCCTAGTAATAGTGATGCAGCAATGATGCTAACTCAATACCTAAGTTGTTTTGAAAAGTTACGAGCAGATAATGTAAAGCAAGACTTAGGAAGATGGTATTGGATAATTGACGGAAAACAATCAGACATTAAAACTGTAATGCCAAAAAAAATTAAAGAAAAATAAAATGGCTAAAAAGAAACTTACGACAGGAAACAGACCTACTAAATCACAAGCGGAACAGTTTGATATGTTGTTCCCAATTTTAGATTCAGTCTTCAATGAAATAAAAGAACTATCTAAAAAGAAGCAGGATGGTGCATTGAATGAATTAAAAGTTAAAATGACCAATAGAGTACTTGCAAAGGTGAAATCAATCCTTAATGACGACCCAACTGTTGAGTTTCTAGACCTACTAGACGAGCAGGTTTTTCCCACTAACAGTGATGCAGTCCTAATAATTTCTCAATTTAAAGCAGCAATGCAACAATATAAAGACAAACATTATGGTTGGACAGGAATGGAACACGCTTGGACAACTGAAGATTAGAAAGGCTACGCACAACAGCCGTTTTGCAAAAGCGGGGGTTTCGTGCTTCTATGACAGTGAAGTGCTGAATTCAAGTTTAGTGCATCTAATGAAGTTTAGTGCTAAAAAACCCCGCCTTCGCAAAGCGGCAAACCGTTAGCTGTAAGTGTAACGAACGACAACAATGAAAGAAAGAATAATAAAATATTGGGACAAAATTGAACCATCACTGCCATTCATAATTATTGTTTGGACTATTGGTTTTTACACCCTACGACAATCTGCAAAACATATTAACCTTGACAAGCCTGACGAAATTCATATAGTCCATTTGATATTTTTAGGAATTGCATTCTTCTTCATTTTGCTACCTTTTGTCAAGACAATAAAAATTGGGAAATATTTAGAACTCGAACGAAATATAAAAGAGACAAAAGAAGAAGTAAAAGACTTTAAAACAGAAATACGACAAAGTGTTCAAATGCTTTCGACATCTATAACAGCTTCTTTCGGAAACTTAAACAATCAAGTAACCATAAACCTGCCAGGGACTGATGAACTCAAACAGGAAATAGAGAAACTCAAACAACAATCAACTCAAACCGACACAAGTCGACTTACAGAAATTAAGGAAGAACTTCTTTTGGACGAAGACGATGATGTTATTATGGCACTTGCAAGGACAAGAATAAAACTTGAAGGACTTCTTAGAAAAGCACTTAACAAGCGACAGACAATTGCAAATACACCAAAGACTGACATTAAATTTTTAGGACTTAATTCCTTATTTCAGCAGTATGTTCAGCTTAACCCAACATTCAAAGACTTTCAGAATTCATTTAGGTATGTTCAACAAATTTGTAATGCCGCAGTTCACGGACAAAAAGTATCTAAAGGACAAGCTGACGAAGCATTACAATTGGGAGCTTTGATTATTAGAGAACTAAATGGACAAATTGATGAATAGAACACCTACAGCTAACAGCACCTACACGCAAGTGGGGGTTAAATGCTTCTATGAAAGTGAAGTGCTAAATCCAAGTTCTGTACTTTTAATGAAGTTCAGTGCTAAAAATCCCCACCTGCGTGTAGCTGCGAAACGTTAGCACCAATTTAAAGACAAGATAAACATCATATGAAATTTCTAAAATATATTATTTGGTTTCTTTTTATTTTATCGATAATAGCAATTTATATAATTGAATTTAAATATAATAATACTGTCGAAAGATGGGATTATGGTGCGGAATTAGGAAAAGTAATTTCTAACTTAAGTTTAGCGTTTATAGCGAGCGGAATTTTTTATGTGCTTTTGGTCTATTTCCCTAAATTAAGGGACAAAAAACATATTTATAAACACGCATCTCAAATAAATTTCAGCATTTTTTTGACAGGGACAAGCTTGTTTAAGGAAATTAATAAAACAGATGAATTTGTGTTATTCAGAGAAATTGAAAGAGCAGAATTTTTTAAAATCTGTGAAACAATTGGCCCTAATGATTTGTATTCATTCTTCATCACGCCAGACAAACAATATCCAATAAGTTATAGACAAAGAATTAATAATATTAGAATAAATATAGAAAAAGATATAAAAGTACTATTTACATATATATCGCACCTTGAAAAGGAACATATATATTTATTGAACGATTTATTATATTGCCAATTAATGCGTGATTTAGATAATTATTTCAATAATGAAAAATATAGTAAAAATGACACATCATTTGAATCTATCAAAGAAGCACTTTATGACTTTTACAAAAAGGTTATTTTATTAAGAAAATATAATATGAATTTTGAAAAATAAAAACTAGTGCTAACAAAGTATATAAGCTATGGCTAGTTCAGTCCACACTTGGAAAATCCTGCGGATTTTCCAAAGCCAGTTTATATTTAGAGAGGTCTGTGCCGAGACACGCCACAGCTCATATACATAAACGTTGGTGGCAAGGCTAACAGACCGTTACCTAAAGGACAAACAGACAAAAAAAATGCCGAAAATTGAACTCATAACAGAAATATACTCGACAATTGAAATTTGCTTTGACCTATCACGAAGTATTGACTTGCACAAAATTTAAACTGCACGAACAAATGAACAAGCAATTGCAGGAAGAACAAGTGGACTGATTAACCTAGGTGAAACTGTAACTTGGCAGGCAACACATTTTGGAGTGCGACAAAAACTAACTTCAAAAATTACTGCATTTGACAGACCTAACTATTTTATTGACGAACAAACAAAGGGTATTTTCAAATCTATAATACACGAACATAAATTTGAAAAACTTAGGGATAAAGTAATAATGAAAGACATTTTTGAATTTCATTCGCCATTTGGTCTTTTTGGCAAATTATTTAATAACCTTGTTCTAACGAATTATCTGAAAAGATTACTAATTGACAGAAACCAAATAATTAAAGAGTTTGCTGAAACAGAAAAATGGAAAGAAGTGCTGAATGGAGAATAATATTTACAATCCCGAGTATGTAAAAGGGCTTTTCAACAAAATGAGTAGTTCATATGAGCGAATGAACTTTATTACATCGTTTGGATTTTCGATTCGTTGGAGAAGACAATTTTTAGAGCCATTTAAGCAGACTAAACATAAGGCAGAAATAATTGACTTGCTGACAGGAATGGGGGAAACTTGGAATGCAACAAAAAACAAATTACCAAATTCCAGTTTGACCGTACTTGACTTTTCTGATGGAATGTTGAAATATGCAAAACAGAAAAGTGAAACACAATTCAACAACGAAATCATTGTATTACAACAAGACATTCTTTACAACAAGTTACCAAGCAACTATTACGACTTTGTAACCTGTGCATTTGGACTAAAAACATTTAATGAAGAACAAATAAATATTTTAGCAAAAGAAACTAAACGTATTTTAAAAAATGGTGGACAATTTTCGTTTATAGAAGTTTCAAAACCGAACAATAAAATACTTAAAAAGCTTTATGGATTTTACCTTGGACAAATTATACCAATATTAGGACGACTGTTACTTGGAAATCCAGAAGAATATCGAATGCTTTGGCAATACACAAACAAATTTGACAATGCCAAAAGAGCAACAGAAATATTTACAAAAACAGGACTTACGACAAAATTTTATTCTTATTTTTATGGTTGTGCGACAGGATTTTATGGAACAAAAACAGACGAATAAAAGAAGCCCAGTCACCAACATCGGTTTGGCAATATGGCGGCTGAAGTGCTTCTATGAAAAATTTGTGCAAGGTTCAAGAGCAGTAATTCTATTAAACTTTTGTGCTAAAAATCCGCCACATCGCCAAGCCGTTTACCGTTACCACACAGTTGAAAACTGAACAATGAAAAAACTACTGATTTTAATAATATTATTTTCGATTTTATCAAGTTGCAACCAAAAAAAGTCGGAGAAAACTCAATCTGAATTTACGACAAATACGGAATTGAAAATAGAACCGAAATCTGAATCAATAAAAATCGACACTACTGTCGTTTATTGGCAAACGGACTTCGATACTATCCGAAATATCCAACAAGTAAAAATCAGAAATGAAATTCACCAACTTGAATTAAAGACATATTCGCTAAACGATAGCTCAATAGTTCGAATAAACGACTTAAATAAACCTATCATTTATAAAGACATTTATCACGATTATGTGACAGAAATAATATTAAAAAATGAGAATGATATTATTCTCAAATCTAAATTAAACAAAACAACTTTTAGAGATAGTCTTGACGGAGATTTTTTAAAATATTCAGTATTGAGAGGTGTAGAGTACGATTTTATACGCTCAAACCGACTTTATTTTAAATCGCATATTAATGTTCCAGATACTGATTGGTCAATCGGAGCTGATTTTGCAATTTTCTATGAAACCGAAAAAAAAGGACAATTGGAAATCTTGGATATTAAAGACATTGGACTATAAAAAAACCGTGTGGTAACATCGGCTATAGTTCACTGCTACGTATTTTTACTTTCGGAAAGACTACGCATCCGTGAACGGTTGGTGTTTATTTATTAACTTTATTGCTTAACCAACGCAGCAAACCATAGCCGAGGAACGTTGGCGGTAATATTAAAAACAGATATGAAGAAAACAATTTTAATTTTTTTAATAACAACTTTATTTTCAAGTAGTGCAAATTCACAAACTGATAATAAAGAAAATAAAATTACGGGAGATATAAAAAACGATTTGACTAATCTCTTATCTCATCAAAAAACCACTGCGGATATAATGGACGGTGTAAAAATTAGTCCTCGATTAAATGAAATATCCGTGAAATTCCAAAACGCCATAAGAGAAAATTATGAATGGTTTCAAGAATATATGAAAACCGCTAAAAAAGGAGAAGCATTAAAATATCACCCAAACTTTGGTGTAACGGAAGAGGAATATAACGATTTCCTGACATTATACAAAAACATCGAAATTGTTTCCACAGGAAAAGAAGAAATTCAAATCATAAGAAAGGATTCATTAATTACTTTTAAGGGAGCAAATAGATTGACAATTTATAACAATGTGACGATTGACCTAAAAAACAATCAAGTTTTGTTTAAGGATTATGTTCTTCCTTTTTCGGATAAAATAAATGTAGATGACACAAACAATGGATTAAAAAGCAAATGGAAAGGATATAATTGGATTTATAAATTTCCGCCTTCATTAGAAGAAACTGAAATATTAGACATAGAAAATTTAAATATGACCGAAGTAAAATTTACAATTGGTGTGCTTGAACGAAATGGAAAAGTTTTTATGGAGATTAAAGAACGAAAAATGACAAATGGAGTAAAAATCATTGATAATGAAATGCCAATAATGTTTTGAACAAAATACTACCGCCAACAACGGCTATGCGCCAGGCGGGAAATCGTTCTTCGGTTGATAAATTACGGATACGAGAAATGAGCGTTTTCAAAAGAACAATTCCGGGTAAAAGCCCCGCCCGGCGCATAGCCGCGGAACGTTGTGGTTAATTTGAAAAACAGAATGCAAAAGACAAAAAAATATATCAAAATCCTGATTTTTGTGATATCAATTTTAGGATTTATTGACTTAATAATGAATCCAAAACCCTTTCATTATTTAGGAACAAAATTGAATTTTGCAACTTCTTTTTTAACTGTAATCGGACTTCTTATCCTGACCTTAAAAGAGGTTTTAAATGATAGATTTAAGATTTCAGAAAAAATCTTGAGTAGTATTAAAATTGGAATTTTGATACTATTTCTGATTTATCTAAATGTATTTCTTAAATGGTTCACTTTTGTTGATTATGTGGACTACGTTGTCGTGATTTATTTGACTTTGCCGATAATATTTATTTTAAAAGATATAATACCAAACACAATAAAATCAAAATATTTAACATTAATCGGAATTTTATTATTGCTTCCGACTTTAATCTATTTTGGGTTCTTTTACGAGGCGTATGAGGATTATTCAAGTGACGGAACGCCAATAATTTTTGTTCATCAAAGAATTAGAAATTGGCTATGTTACATTGGAATAACTTTAATTTTGACATCAATAATTAGAAAAAAATCTAACCACAACAATGGCTATAAGTAATTGCTTGTTCTCGCTTACTTTGGAAATTCCTTCGGAATTTCCAACTTGTTGTGTACTTGCAAAGTTAAGTGCTAAACCACGCAACTACTCATAGCCGAGACCGTTAGTGGCAAGGCTATGACGACACAACCGACAGACAAAATCGGGTTCTTTT
>CAZQQU010000027.1:0-8438 GCA_964595625.1 uncultured Flavobacteriaceae bacterium
AAGCCCGACCTGTATTATCGTACACGACGGGCTTTTTTCTATACGGCATAATGTTAGCGGTTCGGGCTTTTCGTCAAGCGATGTCGTATTCAATATTAAAAACCTTTTCTAATTGTTTTTCGTTGGCAGATTTCGGCATTGTCTTTACTAACGCATCTCTCAACCAAACAGCTACACTGTTTTGAAAGTGTGCAACTTTTCCAATTGTCCAACTTGTATTAACAATAAAGTGAGCTTTTTTCATTCTTAGTTTTTCGTATTGAGCAAAAACTTCTTCAACGCTTTTTCCTTGTCCGAATAATTTTCCTAAAACATAAGCGTCTTCAACAGCTTGACAAGCACCTTGTCCCATATTGGGCGTTGTGGCGTGAGCCGCATCCCCCATTAAACAAACTTTTCCTTTTTGCCATTGATTGATTGGTTGCAAGTCTATGATGTCGTTGAAAATGATTTTGTCTTTTGGTGTTTCAGAAATGATTTCTACAATTTCTGGGTGAAAGTCTTTAAATAATTCTGTGATGTCTGTGTTGTTTTGCTTCAACGTTTCGTTGATTACAGCATACCAATAAACTTTTTTGTCGCTGATTTTTACAAAACCAAAACGTTTTCCTTTACCCCATGCTTCAAACGCATCGTGATTGTATTTAGAAGTCCAATCAAATTCACTTACGCCACGCCAACATCTTTGTTTTGTGTCGCGAATATTTCCAGTGCCAAACAACTGATTTCTTACGGTTGATTTTATTCCGTCCGCACCAATTACAATGTCAGCGTTTACGCTTGTGTTGTCGTCAAAAGTTAGTTTAAAATCGTTTCTTTGTTCAATTTTTAAAAGTCGTTTTGAAAATTGTATGTTTTGAAAACCGATTTCGTCGGCTAAAATTTTCTGCAAGTCTGCACGATGAATTGCTACGTTGTAAACTCCGTATTTGTTTTCAAATTTTGTAAGGTCGCCTGCGGAAATTGTGTTGAGTTGTGCGTCTGTAATTTTGATGATAGAAATTTTGTGACCTGCACTTTCAATTTTTTTACGAACGCCAAGTTTGTCAAAAACCTGCATAGCGTTGTTTGCCATAACAATTCCCGCACCAACAGGTTTAATTTCAGGTGCACTTTCGTAAATAATTACATCTTGTCTATTTTGTTTTAAGGCTAAGGCTGTTGTCAAACCGCCAATTCCGCCACCTATGATTGCTATTTTCATCTTCTTATCCGTTGTTATGTTGGTCAATTGTTTGCACGTTTGTAATGCAGTTGTGTTAGTCCTGTGTCAAATGTTTTCACATTCAAAAGTTCAAGTTGTTGTTCAGGTCTGCCGTCTTTGAAAAGTCTTGTCCCGTCACCAAGCAATACAGGAATAACTGCAATAATAAATTCGTCAATAAGGTCATTCTTTAATAGTTCATTTATTATCTATGCTCCACCGTCACAATAAATATTTTTTCCACTTTCGGATTTTAGTCGTTGAACTAATTCGGTCAAGTTTCCTGTATAAAAAGTTGTTCTGCCTACACTCAGTCTTTCAGTTCTTGTTATGATATACACATCTCTCTGTCCATTGTCATAATGGGAAGAACCAATTTCTTTAAGCACATAATCATAAGTCATTCTACCAATAATTAAAGTGTCAATGGTTGCCGTAAAGTCTGCATAACCATAGTCTTCTCCTTCTTTTTCAACTGCTTCCAGAAAACTTAGGTCGTCATTTGGTTTTGCAATGTAGCCGTCTAAACTTGTCGCTATGAAAAGCGATAATTTTCGCATTGTTGTTATGTTTATTATTTGTCTGTTTTGTCTTGTTGTGTCGTCTTTTAGCCTGACCGCTGACGTTTTGCAGCTTGGCGCTGTTGTCGATTGCGTGACGTTAATCTGTCATGCTAATATAAGATTTGAAAGCGTAAAACAAAGCTGAAACACGGTAAAATAGCGGCAATAGAGCCAAGGTGCTGTGAGCGGTTCGTTGTTTATTCTTTCGTCAAACCCATTGCTTGTCCGATTAAAAACGTGTCAGTATATTGATTGAACTCGGTAATTTTTCCGTCTTTTACTTTGTATTCACATGCAAATTCCGACTTCATATATTTTCCCGTTGCATTAAATGTGCCTTCATAAAAGCCAATAACAAAAACTCCGTCTCCACTGTCAATGTAACGTGTAATTGTTGCTTTCCAATTCGTCCAATTTTGTCTGAACCCGCCAAATACTTTTTCAAATACTGCGTCAGCACCAACGTGTTGTCCACCGCCTGGGAAACCTTTCATTTGGTTCCACTTTATATTTTCGTCAAATATTTGTCTGATTGCATTATTGTCTTTTGTAGCAAAAAGTTCATACATTTTTTTTACTGTTTCAATATTTCCCATTTTTTCTGATGTCGTTTGCTTTGAGTTTGTAATTGTTGTCGCTTGCTTGTTTTGTCCATATGCCGAAGTAAGGCAAAATGAAATTGTTATTACTAAAATGGATTTTGTCATTTTTTAATGTTCTGTCTGTTGTGGTTTGTGTCGTCCTATAATGACCGCTAACTGCTGCATTGGCTGGTATTTCAATAGTTTCCACCTTGATAACTAAACCATTTTGAGTTTTGTCATCTGTAGAAATAATGATTAACCCTTTAGGAATGGTGATTGTAATGGCTTCATTAGTAGTGTTAGTAAAGCCCAGGCATACCCTTACCAAATCCCCGAGCCACGGCGGCATTCCTCATTATTTTGTTCACAGCCGCATTCGTTCCTGTCGTAACCTTTGATTGTATTGTTTGTCAGCTCAATACCGTTAGGCAGATTAAACGGCGTACCTGTTGGTATTTCCAATGATTTACCAATTCCTTTACATTCACTTCCTGTTCTATCGGGACCATTTGGATTTGATGTGTCATCATCTTTGTTACAGCTTGTTTGTACAAATGCCATCGCAAGGATGACGAAAATTGCGATAATCTTTTTCATTTTTAATAAATACTATTTAAAATTATAATTCAAAGGTCCTTGTTACGGCTTACCCCACATAACACTAATCAGGTGAACTGTAAAAAAGAGTAAATGAACTGTAATGGTTAGTTGTTATGAATAAAACGATATGGCAGGATACTTGTATTTCTTCGGATTAGATACCAGTCGTTTTTAATTTCGTTTCTTTCTCGTACAGTTCGGGCAGGAAGAACTCAAAATTCCCGACTTCTTCAACGTTATGTTTTAGCCAGGCAGTTCCCATTTTTTTTGTAAAGAATAATGGTCGGATGCAGTAATTGAAAATTTTATTGAATGGGTTTTTATTGATGCCTACTATCATTTGTGATTTGTAAATAGTATTTTGTCCGTCCTGTATGAAATCATGTTGAAGTGAGAATATTTCGGACTTACCGATACGCTTTACTAATCTTATACCTGTTTCATCCAATTTTTCTACATACTCTGTGCTGTCAACTAAAAATTCCATTTTTCGCCCAAATGCTTCAACAATTCTAAAATACGAGCCTTCTGCAACTTCCTTGTTGGGAGTTTTGCCCGCTAAACACCAATGGATATGGTCTTTGGGATGCCAGACCAGATATTTAAGATAATTTTTTCCTTTATAGGTCATCTCGCCACCGATATTCTTAAACCACCACAATAGCATTTTTGGAGTAACTCCCCGAATAGGGTCGTGTTCAATAGTTAGCTTAAAAACGCCATTCTCCTCAATAGTAAAACTTGTTTTGGCTGTTTCTAAAGATTTCATTTTCCAGCCAAAATCTCGTTCGGCAGGCAATGTCCATTTGGAAAATCTACTTGCTAAAGTCATCGTTTCCTATTATTTTCAATTGTGAAGAGCCGACATAAATTCTTCAGGCATATCGGGAGTGAGAACAATTTTCTTGTTATCGTCAGTACAAATCATTACTGCATGGTTTCTTTTTGTAGCATACCAGGTCATAGAGCCGTTTTTGCGATTGGCATACTTACCGAAATATCCGAAAAGACCTCCGACACCTAATGTCCTTACGCTTTTTTGAACTGTTACATCGTCAAGGCGTTCAACGCTCGCTATGGTTTTTCGTTCGACAATAACGTCTTTCAAAGGTCTGTGAATGATGAGGTACTTATCAGTTACCTGATAGTTGAGCGGTCTGAATAATAACGTCCAGATGTAGATGAGCATGAAACCTCCGGCTACTAAAAAAGAAGTAATTGTGGGTTCTTCTTTAATAGCTTCAATTTGTTTCATGATGATAACTGCGAATACAACCGTTACACCAACGGTCATTATTTTCGCAAGATTGTCTAAAGATGCTTTGTACTTCATCTCAAAATAATTTTATGGATACAAAGGACGTTACTGCTTGTTGACTTATACAGCGAAAGGTAAGTGAACTGCTATTTCTTATGGTTGAATTGTTATTTCCCCAACCACTTTTTAAACGTATTCACCTTCTCCCTGCTTACCAATGCTTCCTTTTCATTTTCGGGCAGCAGCTTCAGATAAAGGCGGTTGCCGAAATAATCTTCAATTTTATGAATGCTTTTCAGCGAAACGATAAAGGAACGGCTTGTTCTGAAAAAATCGTCCGGGTCTAACATAACTTCAATCTCATCTAATGTGTAATCTACCACATAACGCTTGTTGTCATTAGTTTTAAAAAAGGTCAACTCATCATAGAAAAAATACGCAATATCCTCTACGGAAATAGATACCAGCTTTTGCAGGTGCTTTACTAAAAACCGCTTTCTGTATGCAGTAGGTTGTGCTAACTGGAATGAGCGAAGCAGTTGTTCAATGTCCTTAATATTGGTTTCTGCGCTGGATTTGGAATGTCCGTAAAGCCGTTTATATTTTTCAAGGGCGGTTCTTAATTCGTCTTTCTGAACAGGTTTCAGCAGGTAATCTATACTGTTCAGCTTGAAAGCCTGCATCGCAAATTCATCATACGAAGTGGTAAAAATGAGCATACTTTCTACGGTCATACTCCTGAATACCTCAAAGCTCTGACCATCGGTAAGCTCAATATCCGAAAGAATAATATCAGGATGCGGATTTTGCTCCAGCCATTGCACGGAGGAGGCTATACTATCTGTTACACCAACTACTTTTGCATCGGGTGCTACTTCCGCAAGCGTTTTTTTTAGCTTGGTTACTGCTAATTCTTCATCTTCTATTATAAGTATATTCATGTCTGAGTATTTTTAAGTTCTGTTTTTATTAAAGGTAATTTCACTTCAAAGTATTCATCTGTTTGCTGCACTGTCATGTTTTCGATGTTCAGCATCCGGTATTTGGTCTGTATATTGGCAAGCCCAACGTTGTTGGACGGTACGGAAGCCTGCTTGCGTTGCAGGTTGTTCCTTACTTCTATATAACTGTTATCAATAAGTCGGATACTTATTTTTAAAGGAGTAGCCTTGTTTGCCGTATTGTGTTTAATGGCATTTTCAACCAGCAATTGCAATGAAAGCATAGGCAACAATCCGCCCGATTTTCCGTCATCGGCTTCAATGGTCATCTGTACCGCATTGCCGAACCGTATTTTCAAAAGGGCAGCATAGGAACGGATAAACGCCAGCTCATCTTCAAGCGTTGCCAAATCTTCACTGCCTCGTCTAAGCAGATAGCGGTATATCTTGCTCAATTCGTCTAAATAGTAAGATGCTTTTCCCTTATCTTCCGAAATCAGGGACGACAGCACATTCAGGTTGTTGAACAAAAAATGAGGATTTAATTGTTGTTTCAGCCGGTCAAATTCCTGCTGCAACAATTCCCGCTCCATATATTCTTTTTCTGCAAGGGTCTTTTTCCAGCTTTTAAAAATATACTCTACCTGCCAGATAACGGTAAAGATGATATTGAATACCGCTCCTAAAATGACCGATGTAAAGATGTTTTCCTGTACAAAATTGATGTTCAGAAATGAGGATTTTGTCAGTCCGTTAAATATCAGAAACGATAAAATGATGAGCCATACAAAATGCACACTAAATAGTATCAGCCCTCTTTTTACTGTTTCGGATTGCCCAGGCAACTTCCATGTGATGTAATTGTTGATGAGTGCACAGGTGTACCATGAGCAAAAGCTGATAGGGATAAAAAGCAATAAAAGCATTGTAAGGCTACCACCGTCAAGCGTAGAAAAGTCAATCAGCAGGTATAGGAAAAACACCACCACCAGCGGAAGCGGAAAAATGGCAGTAATCCATTGTACTCGTGTTGGTTTATATATGCTCATAACTAATAGCAGATTGTTGAAGCGGAATGCTTATTGTTTTGATGTTATTGTATGTATGCCTCTCAATGCCCGGCAATCCTAACAAGCGGTGCATAGTTTTTACTTCTTCTATTTGTCCGGCGTTTTTATTTCCCAAAGATTTCTTTTTGTGTACTGAATGTGATATTTCCACACAATCATTTTTCATTTCAATAGTGACCTGAAAACAAGTCTTTTTGTCAATGATATAGGTGTCGAGAATAGTTTCCAGAAAAGCAAGCAAAGTCAGTCGGGAAATACAAACGCTTTGAGCTGGTTCATTTCCCTTGATGGTAAATTGTAGCGCATTGCCATACCTTGTTTGTACGATGTAAATCCACGAACGGATAAAATTCAGCTCTTTGTACAAAGGGACAAAAGTATCAGGCTCATTCCTTAACAGATAACGATATACGATGCACATTTCGTCAAGAAAACGTTCGGCTTTTTCCACATTTATATCTATTAAGCCCGACAAGGTATTGATGCTGTTAAAAAAGAAATGGGGGTTGGTTTGGTTACGAAGCCCGGCAAGCCTGTTTTTAAGTGTTAGCTTCTTTAATTCTTCGGCTTCAATGAGGGTTCTTTTCCAGTTCTCAAAAGTATAAATCCCTTCGTGAAAGCCAGTAGCAGAGAGGTTGGTGCATAAGCCTACCAACAGCCCTGAAACGAAGCTGCCCCATGTGAAACTGTACCCGAGAAACTGTACCACATCTGCCCATAGGAATAAAAGGGTTATAAATACCGAAGCAATAATGAAATGAAATAGCACCGATAAAGCAATCCGCTTTACAGTATAGCTCGTATTGAAAAAACGTTTACGCAAAAAATGGTCTGCATAAATATGAACACGCCAAGTAACTACCGTTACCAATATTGCAACAATCGTAGCGGGAATAAATATTTTCAGGTCGTAAAAATAAGCCCTGCCAAAAAGCACATAGCAAAGCAGCACCATAAATGGCGGTCTGATGAACAGCAGCACTTTTACGTCTTTTGGGCTTACTTTAAAAATATTCACTTCCTTCAGTTTAGTAAAATACAATATGCAAAATTATTTATTTTATTTTCATTGAATGGTAAAACAGCGATATAACTATTGCTGTTTCCATAGAATATTTACACTCTTTATTGAATTTTCTTTACTATTTCTGCTATTGCAGCTTCCAGTTGTGCTATATCTCTGTTGACCCATTGCTCGTCACACAAAAGTACCTTTCCGTTGGCTATTACCGTATCAATGTTCGTTTCTTTCAGATAGTAGAAAGCAGGATTTTGTACAAATGATGTGCATTGCAAATCGTCCCATTTCAGCAAACTAAAATTGGCATTTTTCCCGACAATTATTTCTTCACAGGTGTTCATCCCGGCGAACTCGTGTGTGTATCGCTGGCTTTCAAAGAAGAAATCATTAGCTCTATAAGGCATAGTCATCGGGAACTCCATTTTCTCAATCAACTCGTTATTTATCTCTCCTCTGTAATGTTGCAATAAAAGGCGTTGCTGGAATATAAGGCTGTCAGTAGATGCCGTATCAATATCAATACCTGCCGACCATTTCAGGTCTTTGCATTTTGCAATCTGTTTGCTTGCGGGATTACCCAATCCCATCTGCATTTCTGCTTCGGGTGTCATGGTAACAAAACAACCGGCATCACGCATCAGCTCAAATTCTTCATCTGAAAGCGTATTGCAATGTACCATGTTCATATTGGCGTGAAGCAATCCTTTTTCATGCAGTTGTATAACAGGTTTGTGGATTTTTCCTAAAATGGACGAACCAATGTGCATAGACACCGGAATATTTAATTCCTTTGCCAGCTCAATGTCCTGCTCATTTACCTGCATTGTGGCAAATTCTGGTCCACGAATACCCATACCTATTTTTACATAAGGAGATTTGTTACCGTAATTTTTCACCAGTCTTTCAATATCTCTATCGTGTGACAACTCACTGTTATACCACCATGGTGTTCTGTCAATGGCTGTAGATGCGTGAAAACACATTGATGCCTGCATCTATTGCCGCCTGTAAAGCAGCATCAGCGTGTTCGGGGCTTTGCGTTTGGGCGGGATGTCGAAGCACAAATGCTGATATTATTACTAAAGTTCAATTGAAAAACCGCTGTTGAATTTTGCACTTCAGACCGCCTGACGCAAAACCCGTGTTAGCGGTTCGTTGTTGTTTCAGTTCGTTTAATCAGGGTTACACATTTTATAA
>CAZQQU010000028.1:0-8163 GCA_964595625.1 uncultured Flavobacteriaceae bacterium
CAGACAAAGCAGGTGTGGTAAGCCAGCATATGGAGTATTTACCCTTTGGAGAGCTATTAGTAGATGAGCATTTAAACAGCCATAACTCACCGTTTAAGTTTAATGCCAAGGAACTTGACCCGGAGACGGGCAACTATTATTACGGGGCGAGGTATTATGACCCTAAATGGTCAATCTTCCTATCCGTTGACCCGTTGGCGGAGCTTATGCCTAGTTTTGGCGGTTATACATATACTTTTAATAACCCCTTGCGATATAACGACCCGACAGGGATGATGCCGGAAGACCCACCAACAGAAGCAGGAAAATATGAAGGACAAACCTATTTTGATCAGGATACTGGAGCAACATATGAATGGGATGGACAAGGTGCTTGGCATTCTGATATGGGAGGTGAAAATGAATTACCTGCCGTTCACATAAATTATGAGTCTGCAAGGACGAAAGAATTTAAAGAAAAAGGGTACACCAGCAAGGATATTAAATTTAGAGATTATCTTGAGCAGAATAATTCATATTATTTTAATATTGTATTAAGTCGTGAAGAAAGAGGTATATACAATCCTTTAACAACTACAAAAGGATACTGGGGTGATTTTAAGTCTGAATTTGATGCCGGATGGCTCAATATAGACAAGAATAGTACAGGTTATTTTTGGCTAAACGCTGCTGGATACGCTATTGGAGGTTCTATGATATTACCAGTAGCAAGTGTAGCAACACCTACAGGTATGGGGGGTAGTTTTTTAACATCTTCTACACCTTCAAGCTCAATTACATACAGTACTTTTTTTAGACATGGAATATGGAGACTAAGTGCAAGAAACTCAACTGGTCAATTTGTTAGAGGACACGGAACACCATTGCAGGGAAGGATATTTAATCAATATTTTTGGCAAAACCCTTTAGGGCAAGCTACATCATTTACTGCTACTAATGCAAGTAAAATACCTACTTGGGCAAGATGGGCAATAGGAATAGGTGGTGGCGGAACTGTAGGGTATTGGCAAATGAGAGGTAGAGGAGAGTATTAATGAAGAATTACAATAGCTGAATTAAACCTAAACTAATACAAAAAATTATTGAAGTAGAGGATCAAGGAATTTTATAAACTTAAAATATATTATATACAATGAGTATTTTCCTTATTACTATAGCTGTATTGGTACTTATAATAGCCATCTATAAATACACATTCAAAAAAGAACACTCTATTGAGTATATCTGGGATAATGATGAAAACAGATTAAAACTTGACTTTTTAAGAATATTTAATGATAATCCTAATCTAAGGTATTTGAAAATAAATTTTAATGATTTTTATGTACAATATATGCTTTGGACAGAAACAAGAGAGTTGTATGCCGAAACTATAAGTAACGAATATTTAACCAATCAAAATAAACTTAATACACACCAAGTTGATAATTTGATTGGAATAGGTTTTATTTTACCAAATGCGAAAGACGAATTCGGAAACAGTACACTAAATTTCTCAAAATGTTACAAGGTTAAAAATAAATCTGATTATATCAATGTCTTTCATGAGTTAAAATATATAATGGTATCAGTATACAAAATATCAAATAAAACAAAAATTAGTATGAAATATAGTTGACTTGGGCAATATTCCAAAGTTAGTGATTGCCTTGCCTCTCCCACGATTCTTTTATAAAAAACACGTCCTTATGCTTCGACAGGCTCAGTAACCGTAAGGAAATATACTAAAAATGAGCGGGTTGTTGTGAGGTTTAATGTAAAAAAAATATATTTGAGAAGTTTAAGAATAGCGTGATCGTACGGATATGCAAACTATAAACTCCCCTAACAGCCTCTTTAAGTTTAATGCCAAGGAACTCGACCCCGAGACCGGGAATTATTATTATGGGGCGAGGTATTACGACCCCAAGTGGAGTATCTTTATATCCATTGACCCGCTTTATGAAATGTTTCCTGGAGTTTCTCCTTATGCTTATGTCTTAAACAACCCTGTTAGATATACAGACCCTACGGGAATGGCGGCGGAAAATGCTGATGATTGCGGTATTGGCTGTAGTTTGCGTAAAGTTTTTAATACTATTTTTCATCCAAACCGAAGCCAATTACCAGACGGCAGAATAGAACGGTCAGGGACAAAAGGCGGTACATCAAGAGCAACAGGGTGGAAATTTGATGACCCTGCCACAAATGATAAAAAAGAAACATCATCACAATCCAGACCCGTTCAGGAATCTATTGCCTCTAACTTAAGTATAATGGGTATTAACCCGCAAACCTTTATACCGCAAATTGATGTGCAATTGCCGACTTTGAACCCTATTAATAGAAATTCAATTAGATTTGATGATAGAGAAATTGCTATTATTGGTCCTCAAAGTGTAGATTTTAATTTTTCTACGGTAGGAGGCACAGCATCCCGAAGCACAGACGGAGTAAGAACGGGTACAAACCATATTTTGCCATTGACCAACAGCCAGCAACAAAACTTGCAAGCCATTGCTAATTATTTGATTGCCAATCCACAGGCAACAATCAGGTTTCAATACCCTACACCACTAAACAGTTCGCACCCTAATTTTAATACTGACATAAGAGAGGTCTATCAGATGAATTTTAGCCAAATAACCAACTACCTGATACAGCAAGGCGTTACTGACCCCAACCGGCGTGTATTGATGAACTACGGCACAGGTTTTGATTTTATCGTTAATCCAGGTAATTAAAATGCAGGTTCTATGGTAAGATATTGTACACTATTCCTAATGCTGTTTGTATTAACGAGTTCAGCACAGGTAAATGTTGAAAATGACTCTATAATTATATGGAACAAAGACCGAAAAATCACTTGGGATGATTTTTTGTCTGAAAAAAAAGTAAACGTTCATAAATATGAAAATAAAAGTGAAGAATATGCCGGAGCCTCAATAGCTGTTTCCCTTCAAATTTACCCTAAAGAAGTTAATTGTTGGAATATTGATTATATAGAAGTGGTGGCTCAAATGAATAAAGCTAAGTCTTGGGCAAAATTTAAAACGAATGTAGTTTTAAGCCATGAGCAAACCCATTTTGATATAGCAGAGCTTTATGCCCGAAAAATAAGGAAAGCGATACAAGAATTTATAGAAGAGAGTGAAGGATGTGATTTACAGGGTATTGCCGATATTTATTACCGTCTGGAAGAAGAACACTGGCAAACCCAGTTTTTATATGATGATGAAGTAAGAGAATGTGAAGATAAAGAAGCCTATCTGTGTCATAATCTTGAAAAACAATGGGAATGGGATAAAAAAATTGCTTGTCAATTAGAGGAGTATAAAGACTATGAATTAGTAATTGATATAGATTAACTGGAATTAGATTAGGGTAATGTTTAAAAAGCAAATAAGCGGGCAAAATGTTCGCTTTTTTTATATCCATAATCGGCAAAATAGGTCAAAATCCAAAAAGTTATCAACAACACGCCAAAACACCGCCACGCCCCCACCGTAGAAAGTAATGTTACAAGTATAGGAAATAATGTGCCCGTGTACACAGACAAGTATTTTTTCCATCCTGACCACTTGGGCAGCTCAAGTTATATTACTAATTTAGCGGGTACGATCTCACAACATATTGAATATCTTCCGTTTGGTGAACTCCTTGTTGAAGAACATCTAAACAGCCATAACTCGCCATTTAAGTTTAATGCCAAAGAGCTTGCCCCAGAAACTGGAAATTACTACTATGGGGCAAGGTATTACGACCCAAAACTGTCGATTTTTCTGTCTGTCGACCCGCTTTTTGAAAAATACCCTACGCTTTCGCCTTACATTTATACGGCTAATAATCCGGTAAAATATGTAGATCCTGATGGAAGAAAGATTGTTGATCCTGCAAGTAAAAAAATTGCTAATGATTTGAAACTGTCTCTGGAATTAAGATATTATGCTTTAGGGAATGAACTAATTGCAATAATTAGATCAGCAAAAACGAATAGAAATGGAGACATAAAACTTACTAAAGCCCAAATGGCTCAATTATCAGAAATTAGCTCTAAAAGAGCAGAATTGACAAAATCTCTTAATGATATAAATAATATGATAAATGACCCAAATAACTATTATGAATTTAGGAGTGGCACGCCTGAGACAAAAAGAGTTAATGCTAACACAATTGCAATGTATAGTGATGGAATGGGCAGTAAGGTACACGAGACACGTCACGGCGGACAAATAGCAAGAGGAGAATACGATGTTGATGTAAATGGATTTGTGACTCTTGGGAGTTATGGTGCAAGTAAAGAAATAGATGCGTATAGGGCTCAGTTAGCTTTTGATGGGAAGATTCAATTTGAACCTTATAGAGATTATAATAGTTTTGAGAATTTATTAAAAATTGGTCAAACTGAAGAAATAACTAATTTTGGCCAAATTAATAACTCCTTTCTTGAAAAATTAGTAGATAATCCTGGTTTGCAACAAGAAAGAATATACGGAACACAACAAGACAAACCATTATTTTATGAAAATTAACCCACTCATTATGTTCTTTTTTTGTTGTTTTACTTTTTCTTGTGGTGTCAGAACACATAATGAATTAGTAGGAAATAAATTTATTTTCCAAAATAAAGAAAGAAGATTGACTATACATTTTATAACTAATGATACATTGGTTATAAATAATTATTTTGATTGTAATGTCGACAACCAATTTAAATATTTTACTGTTAAATCAATATATAAAATTAAAAAAAACAATATTTATGTTTCTGATGTTGAAGAAATTAAATTTCCATTTGTAGAAGATGAAGACTGCTTTTTTTTATCTAAAGATTATAGAGAAAGAAAAAAAAGGTTTTATCCGGGAGGAGAATTGGTAGATGATAATGACGCAACACTTTTTGAGTTTCCAGCTTTGGATAAGCTAACTATTTTAAATGATACTACTCTTGTATTTTATAAAGATGTTACGCTATCAAAATCAATAGGTTTTATTTTTAAAAAAAACCGGTAGTATATGGTGGTAATGGGTTAAACTCAAACACAGAGTTTTATGAAAATTAGAATAATCATATTATTACAATTGATTTTGTTCTCTATAGGATGTCAGGTTCAAAAAACGGTGGTTTTTAACAGCAGTCAATCCTATGGATATAGTGATGTTTATGCAGATTATCAAATAAGATTTGTAAATGACTCTATATTGGTAATTTTACAAAATTTCAAATGTGAAAAATTGCCAGATAGTTTAAAGCATAGAGAAATCACAGCATTGTATAAACAAGAAAAACCAATAGTGCTTCGAAATAAATTATTTATTGAACCATACGGACGTAAAAAAGTTGAATTTGTACAAATCAATCTTATTAATCTTTCACAAAATAAAAATGAATATCCTAATATTGAAGGGGATGGAGTTTGCTCAATTTTCAATGAATTAAACAGATTTGACAGGAAGGTTTATGATGGTCGAACAATATTTTCTTTGTTTAATAAAGCAAACATAATAGATTTTAATGAAGCCCATTTGCATTATAGGGTTGATGATGACAGAATAGGGTTTGGTTTGAAAAGCTTTAAAAGGATAAATTAATAGGTAGTGTTCCAAAGTTAGTGATATTCAAAAAAGAGGTGTTTAACTTATTGAAAATCAAAAATTAAAATAAATAACACAGTAATACAAAAGACGGACATTAGTCCGTCTTTTGTATTTTTAACTGCTTAAATCGTCTGAAATGATAAAAAATGACACCTCGTGTTTCAAAGTTAGTGATGCCCTTTTATGCCCTTATTGTAAAAGTAAAAACATTATCAAAAATGGGAGAACCAAAAACAAAAAGCAACAATATTTTTGTAAAAACTGTACCAGGAGATTTATAGATTATTATACTTACCAAGCTTATAACCTTACTATCACAACCAGCTAATAAGCACAGCACCCATACGCTGATGAGGAAAAGGACAGCTGAATATAACAACTATGGTAAGCTTTCTGAAATTGTTACCAAACTCAACGATACCGAAGACAACACGGTGGAGCTAAAATACGACAGCTACGGCAACCTAACCGAAGTACATTACATAGACAGTGAGGATGGCTATTCCAACCATTATGTGCAGGAAATAGGCTACGATACTACCCTATACACTTACCCCGTGGCTTTTGAAAACTCTTTTGGGCATACCTCCACTACCGAATATAACTTTTTATTTGGTATTCCTGTATTTACTACCGATTTGAACGGTAACTCAATGCGAACACGTATTGATAACCGGGGAAGGATTATAGAAGTGACCGGGCCCAATGAGTTGGACTTAGAAGGTTTAATAGGTAATACCAATCCGGCGTGGACCATCCGGATGGAGTACAAAGGCGAAGATTTGGTGAGCGAAGTAGTGGGTGATCTGGCTTCAAACGAATATATGGCAGAAGCCGAAGGCAGCTTCCCGGCGATAGACCCGGGTGACGATCAACCCGATAATGCCCAGCACTATGCCGTTACCCGGCATTTTGATGCGTTTTATGCAGACCCGTACAGTACCGAGACTACCAACCAGCTTCTGACCATTAGTATCGTGGATGGTTTTGGGCAGGCCATACAGCTTAAAAAAACTCACGAGTCGGATGAAGTGAAATGGATGGTAAGTGGAAAAGAAAAGAAGGATCCATACGGGCGGGTTATTGAAGCTTATCTACCTACTACGCAGAGCTACCCAGTTAATTATAATTTATTAAGCAGTGCAGATTTAGAATATAATACAAGTGTATCTTCTGTAACTCCGCTTATAACAACCTACGATATCCGCGACCGCCAGAAAACTATCAAGCAACCGGGCGAATCCAGCAGTACCACCATTGACTACTTTATCGAAGAAGGTATGTTTGGCCAGTTAATAACCAACGAGCTTAATCAAACTCAGAAAACCTTTACCGACATCCGGGGCAGACAACGAAAAATCGTACAAAACGATGAAATTACCACCCAATTTAAGTACAATGCCATCAATGAACTTATCGAGGTAAAAAACAATCAGGGATATGTCACTAAGAATTACTACGATTTGTCTGGTCGCCGCATACGAATAGAACATCCGGACCAAGGGGTTACTAATTTTGTGTATGACAAGGCCGGTAATCTTACAGAACGGATTACTTCCAACTTAATATTAGGTAACCAGGACCCCATTCACTACTACTATACTTTTAATCGATTAGACAGCATATACTATCCAGTTAACCCATCTAATAATGTTAAATATTTGTATGGAAATCCTGATGACCCAACGGTAGAAGCTAATAATGCAATTGGTCGTTTATACATGCAGGAAGATGCTTCGGGGGTTCAAGCTTTTGGATATGATAAAATGGGGAATTTAACTAAAAACGTACGTTCTGTAGTAGTACCAGGTAGGCAATCCTATTGGTTTTTTACAAAATGGAGATATGACAGTTGGAATCGAGTTATGGACATATTTTATCCAGATCAAGACAAAGTAATATATTACTATAACAAAGCTGGAAATGTTGAAAAGGTAACGACTTCTGTGACCTCATTTAACGATGAAATGAATTTAGTTAACTCTATCACCTATACCGACTACGGCGAGCGGGAAAGCATTGAATATGCCAATGGAGCTGTGACTGAATATACCTACGATACCCGGCGCCGGATGCAGACAGTAGAGCATCAGTTTACCGGGTTTGAGATAGAAAAACAGTATGGCTACGATGCATTGTCTAATATTACTTCTATAGCAACCCTGAGCCCCACTGGCAGCTTACCCGATACCGGGCAGATTGGGGGGCCTGTACATCACACCTATACTTACGACAATTTTAACCGATTGGTTTCTGCTACGGGTAATTATACAGGTCCTGGTGACCTAACCACCCCTTATTTGAAGCAGGTATATGAGTTAGAAATGGAATACGATCTCAGCCACAATATTATCAAAAAAAATCAATTACATATTCAAGGAGAATTAACTGGTACCGGTGGTATGATTAATCCCATGCCGGTTTATAAAACCAGTTATAATTTGGATTATTCAAATTACGCTACGGGATCATATGTAGCTGATACGTTTGGTTATGTCCAACCCCACGCTCCTCGTATGATTATAGAAACACCTACCGGGCAGGACGGTTGTTGTGACGAAGGTGACCCGCGTATAAAGAAAAAAT
>CAZQQU010000029.1:0-7383 GCA_964595625.1 uncultured Flavobacteriaceae bacterium
AGTATTCTTCGGTATTTTTGTTCAATTGATTCAGTTTTTAGGTGATGCACAACGGGCCGCGTGTATGTGTCAGTGGCGGACTTAATGCACTACTTTTCGGTTAGGTATAAAGTTAATTAAATGTAATGACTTTAATTTTAGTATTTCACCCGCCATTGCACATACACGATGTTGGTGGCTGGGTTTCTTGCTTTCTGCTTGGCAATACAGCCTTTTTTTCTTTAAAAGTACCAAACGAGCAAGCTCTTCTGCAATTTTTGGCATTAGTGTTGGACGGTGCGAATTGCAAATGTGCTTGTGATTTGATTTATTCAAATACATTTAATCCTATACTGTTTTGAGAGGTGTACGATTTAGGAATATCTTTATAAGTCTTGGCACTTAATAACGTATCTTTTTCTATTATGATAAATGCTCCGAGCTGTTCCATACTCGAAACTTGAGGTTTGATAGATGACATTATGAAGTTATAACTTTCATTTTCAATTATTCTTTTTGCACCATCTAGGTTGGTAGGCTTTTTAAGATTGTATTTTTCAAAAAAAAATTCTTTTAATGAAATAATCAATACTGTATCTGTTTCTTCTGTAACAGCATCTATAGTATAAGCAAATTCATATTCTTCAATATTAACTACCTTGCATACAACTTTTACGCCTTCCTTAGGTGAATAATAGGAAGAGCCACAACTCAACATAATACTAAACACAGAAGTAAAGATCATTATATAGTTTATTGTTTTCATTTTAATTATTTTGTTTTGACAAATCATTTATTAATTGTTCTACATTCAATTGTGGTATAACAGGATGTGGTTTGTTTATATACAAATGACCAGTATTAGGGTCTTGTGTAACTATTGGAGCAACATGTCTTGGGTCTATATTTTCCGCTTTATTATGGGCATTTAAATAGTTGACTCCATCAGGTGTTTTATTTTGAACATCTTCAAAAGTAGGTGGATTTGTACCAGGTGATTCTTTTCCGCCTATATAAGCTTCCAAAACTTCGTGTAGTAAAGATACTCCACTATCTGTATTATAGAACTGATCAATTGTTTCTGTCATATCGGGATTGACAGTTTGATTTGCAATAGTTTTCCCATCCTTTGTTTCACTGCCTTCAAATGCCCCACCAACGAACCAATGTCCAGAATCAGTAAAATTGTCACTTGTAGCCTTTAGATTAACCTCAACAGTTGTAGAGTTAATAGCTTCTAACAAGGCAACATCAGCATTAGTTTTAGCTTTTCCTTTAGCTGTTACATTTCCTTTAGAATCCATTTTTAGTCTCAAACTTGTTGAAGAGTTTAACTGTTTGAAAGCCTCTTTGGCTTTTTTCCCTGTAATAATAACATCGTTAGGTGCCAACCCCGTAGGATCAGTCATCCGCACCGGATTGTTCATCACATAGTTATACGGACTCCAACTCGGGAACTCCTCTGCCAACGGGTCAGGTGAAAGCCAACGGCTGATAATTACCGGACTTAAGCCGTCTTCAAGGTTGCTTGGGTCAATGGGTTTGTAGCCAGTGATTTCCTTTTTCTTGACGTGGTAAGAGTATGAGCCAATTTTTACAATGCTGTCCAAATCGTGCCATTCTAAGTACTTTCCTTGGCTTAATGTGGCAATTTTAGGTGTGTAGCCAAATTCTTTGAACGGGTTGCCCGCTTCAATATTTCGCTTGCGTCTTTCCTGTTCTTCAACGCTCAAACTATCTTTGGTTTGAGCAAAGCCAAACCCGAAAGACAAAAACAAGGTAAAAAGTAATAAATGTTTCTTCATAATCAGTCGGTTATCGTGTTAAAGGTATTGATTTTTTTATTTTGGTATTTGTCTCTTTCGTAATAAAGTGAAACAAGCCATTCTATATACATTTCTTCGGGCATTTGACGGTAACCGAGTTCGTGTATTTTGGTAAGGTCTTTTCGTACTTCTTCAAGTATTTTTCTTGTGTCGGCATAATCGTTAACGTCTGAAAAATCTTTTCCTCTGTTTTGAAGCAAAATCTCTATTTTTCTGCCTTTGGCTTCGGTTTTCAGTACCATTGCATTAACACAGTTGGGGAAATATTCTAATGCCTTATCGGCACATTTAATGATAAATTCGGTATCAAAAAACTCTTCCTTTTGATACGCTGTACCCAAATCCACCAAACAAAGAGCAAGGCTTTCTTTGTCGTCAAGTGCTTTCATATAAACGCCGTTTCTGATAGCATCGGTGTGAATGTATCCCGAAGCCATCAACCACGCATCAATGGGGAAAATTCCGCTTGTAAGTTCGGTATTATACCAACCATCACGCTCGCTTCGGTGTTTGATGTAAGTATGATTGGGGGAAAGTGCCAAATGAGCAGTAACTCCAATTTCTTCTGCGAGAATTTTGTATAGATAGGGTAGGGAACGGCAGTTACCTTTTTTGGTTTCCAAAAGTTTGCTGACAAACATATTTTCCCAATCTATATATCCAAACGGGTCTTGAAAGTCATAACCAAAAGGCATATAAACGTACTCGTTCCCACCGGCATCAATAACCGGAATGGTGTCTTTCATTACCGAAAACAAAGCAGCGTATTTACTCACGTTTTTATTGTCTTTTTCTTGGTAATCCAAATCCCTGCTTTGCAAAATGCTTTCTGCCAAAAGAGCCAAAGACCTGATTCTGTCATTAAGGGCAATGGTGTCTAAAGTACCCTTTTTGTATGCGTTTTCTACGCTAAAAACCGCTTTTTTAAAGCTGTATGGCTTCTTGCCTTCTAACATTTCCACGATAATATCAAAACTTTGTTGGTATAAAAAATCCTGTGCTTTTACCGAATGGAAAAGAGTCAGCATAAAAAATATGATTAAAAATTTCTTCATCTAATTTTTTATAGTTTTATCCAGTTTGATGTTAAACTGTCGTTTCATCGTTTCATTATCCTGTTTTTGCTTGGCTTGCTGTAAAGAGTTAAGCCAACTTTCGTAAGCGTGGTCGGGCATAAATTCATAACCAAGTTCGCTTATTTTTCGGGTAGTTGCGTTGGTCTTGTCTAACATTGCCACAACAGGCGGATAAAAGCGAATGTTTTGTAAATCGGCATTGTCCTGTGGATTAACACCTATTTGTTGTGCAGCTCGTTCAAATTGCTCGATGTTGAAATTGGCTTTTATCATAAGAGCATTAATTAGGTTGGGGTAAAGTGCTAAAGCTTTATCTGCAACTTGCTCTACAAATGGGTCGTTCCCGAATTTGTGTTCATAGCCCATTGCTAAGTTTGCCAAAAGCACCGCCATAAGTTGCCTGTTTGAAAGTGTTTGCATATAAATTTTGTTTTGCAGAGCTTCGGATTTAATATAACCGGATTGCAGTATGAAAGAATCCAATGTAAACATATTGTTAGTTAATTCCACATTGTACCAGTTTTCGTGTTCATCACGAAATTTGATGTAAGAATGATTGGGCGAAAGCGACAAAAAGGCTTCCGCACCGATTTCCTCGGCAAGAATAAGATACAATCTTGGTAAAGAATTGCATTGTCCCGAGCCTGTTTCAAGAAGCTTTGTTACGAAAACTTTTGTAAAATCATCTCTACCCATATAATCTTCAAAATCGTACTCAAAAGGCAGGTGTTTCAGATTTTTGGATTTGATTTCCAAAGTGTCGGCAAAGAATTGAAACAGTATAAAGTTTTTGGCGAGGTTGCTATTTTTGTTATAACCGAGTTCGTTCATTTTCTCACGAAGAAAATCACCTGTTTGCTTAACGATTTGGTTAAATTCTTCATAGTCTTTTTGTTCTTCGTAAAAGGCGTTTTCAATGATGAAAGTCGCTTCTTTTATAGAAAAATCATCAGGATTCATTTCAGAGAGTTGTTTAAAGGCGGTTCGATAAAATTGAGTTTCTGCAATGTGACTTTTGCTTGGAAGTCCAAAACTCATTTGTTGCATTTTCATATCGGCATAGAGTTGTTTTTGGGCTTCCAACCGTTGTATTTCGTATTGTTCCGCTTCCCGAATCAGTTGTTCGTTTTGCCTTTTTATGCGTTCCTGTTCGTTCGTTCCCCAAAACATATCCATTGGGTTTGGTACTTTTGGAATGTTGTTTTGCGGATTTGTCCAGTTTTGATTTTGGTAATTTGGAAATTGAGAAGTTTGAGGAACAGTTACATTTGGAAAATTCTGTCCGAAAGTCAGTTGGACAGTCAGTCCGATGAGTAAGGTCAGCCGTGTTTTGCTAATTTTTTTCATTGTCCGTTAGTTTTCGTTTTCAGCGGTGGGGGCAGGATCTTCCCGCTTTTTAAGCGTTGGGCTTAGCTTGGAAAAAGCGGGATGTGCCTGCTTGCGTTGGCTTTTAACCTTGCCACCAACGTTTCGGGGCTTGGCGTCAGTGGCGGAAATTGAAGCGAAAGGTTTCAATTTAGCGACACGGTAAGCAAAAGCTAATTAATTGAATAAATTTAAAAAAAAAAGTCAATGTAATTGGCTTTTGCGGAATAGAAAGCCGAAACTTCAAATTTTGCCTTAACCCGCCATTGCGCCAAACCCTTGTTATATGCCGTTTTTTTTATTTTTTGCCGCTTCTTTTTGTCATATCTGGAACTGCTTCTCCTGGTATTATTTGAGTAATGACTTTTACGTCTTTAATAAGTCTTTGAATTATTTTTGAAACGGGTTCTTTGGTTCTTGAACTTTCTTCAATTGCTTTTTGTATAATTTCTCCATCTATTGTTTGTCCTTCAGGAGCAATAATCATAGATTGTCTATTAAAAGGTGCTGTGTTTACATCGTCAGCTCTAACCATTAATTTTTCTATTTCTTCAAACAATTCTTCATTTTCAAGTATCCTAACACCAGCATTCATAGAACCTTGGTTTATTAATATTTGACCTTCCATTTGTTTTTGAAGTTCTATCATAAATAAATCTTCATCACTAAAAGGAATATGAAAATCATTGAATTTTAAAAATATTCTGTCATCTACTATCATTTGAATATGATAATGCGGTTCTGCACCAATTTTCGCATTTTGATGACCTTCCAAATCTGTATTACCAACAGAAAAAGCCCATTCAATATTTTTATATTTAAATGTGGATTCTAAGAAAGAAGTTGAAGAAGTTTCGTTTTTTAAATCGTTGATGTTCGTTAAAAAAACTTCACTATTTGCTAACCAACGAAAATAACTATCAAGTTTAAAAAAACCGATAGGTTTCTTTAAATATGATTCAAAATGTTTTTTTCTAATTCCTTTTGGATAAGTAAACCAATGAAAACAAGTTTTAGATTCTTCAAAAGAATCCATATCCCCACCACAGAGAAAACATTTACCAATTTTCAGATTTGAAATAAACTCTTGATGAATTCGTTTGTTTTCTTCATCTTGTTGTCTATTTTTTTCTTCGATTAAATCAGCCCCTAGATTGTTGAAAAAAGATTTTAAATCTTGGTCTTTATATTTATTCATACGGCTTGCTTTAAAATGGCATATAACGGTTTTGTGTATGATTAGTGGCGTTGTTGAGCAACTAATTTAGCAAATAAAAACTGAATAGAAAATCCGCGAGGATTTTCGTAAGTAGTCGAGAGCCAGCCATTAATTATACACGTTGTTACCACACGTTTTTTATTCAGATTATTAATTTTAAAATCAAATATTATGAAAGTCAATCATTTTTTACATCGAGATAACTTTTGGATTGTAATGAGTCATTTAGGTTTTCTTTTTCTAATAATTTTATTTTTTTCTTCACAGAATCAAATTCAACGGTTAGAGAGTCAAAACCACGATTTAATTCTTGAAAATCAGATTTTGAAACAGGCGGAAAAAATCTATTTGAAACAGCTAAAATTGATACAGGAATGAAGAAAAGCAAATATATTTTCTGGTATAAGGTTAAAGGTGTTTTTTTAGAATCTTTTTCTAATTGCTCAAACGTTGTGAATTTCCAACCTTTATCAGTTAGTCTATATGAATATTTTCCACATTTTTCAATAAGTCCGAAGTCTTTTTCTAATGGATATATAATTTTTTCAGCGATATTATTTTCAGGTAAAAGATTTTTTAAGTCAGTAGCAGGAATTAATTTTGACTTTTCAGATTTTTTAAAGAAATTAATTACTTTTTCGGCAAGCTCTTTATTTTCAGGATTCATTTTTCAAATGTGTGGTAACGTTATCGTATAACCGTCAGTTACGGGTTAATATGCGTTAATTTTCGGTTTAGCACCTACGGTAGCAATTGCGTGTGGATTCGGACGCAGTCGAATCCGCCGTAATTGCGGTTATGCATTGTTAGCACACGTTTTTATTTTATCAGTCCAGAAACATTTTTCCATTCGACGTCTTTTTCCATCGTAAAATTCACTCGTCTTTTTTCCTGAACTTGGTCAAAAAAAATATTTGTTTTTTCTTGGTCAAATCGTGGTTCTTGAACGTAAAAAATTATATCCCGAAATCCATTTTGAGTTACGCGTCCGATAAAATGAGTTTTATGTTTTTCCGAAATAAATTTTTCAATTTCATCTTCCAATTCATTTAGTATTTGTGCTTCACTTTCAGTCGGCATTTTTCTGTCGTCCATATTAACGAGTTCCAACGTAACTTGAATCCACCAAGGGAAGTATTTTTTATTAGGATAATTGTCGTAAGATTTATTGATATTAGAAAATCCAAAAAAACCATTGGCATCTGTTATTTCACTAACCTCAAACAATTCGCCAGGATAAATCGGTTCAGTAGGTCCGTAAGTTTTGGGTTCTTTTTTTGAAAACAATTTCTTAAACATCTTGCTTGGGTTAAATGTGTGCTAACGGTCTAGTATAACCGTCAGTTACGGGATTAAAGTTAAATAATTTTCAGATTAAACACTGACGTTAGCAATTCCGAGTGGATTCGGACGTAGTCGAATCCGCCGTAATTGCGGTTATACATTGTTGTAAAACGTTTTTTGTTTTCAGTCTCATTTATTTTCGTTAGAATCCTTTTTCAAATTATAGGTTACAGAGATAACTTTTCCATCTTTTCGTTCAACTTTGTCAGCGTCTTCAGCAGCTATGTCTAAAAATTCCTGCGTAAAGGGATTCGATTGAGAATATAAGAAATTCCAACTTGAAGAATTAAAGACTAAATCTTTCGCTTTTCCGAAATCCATATTTAACTTTTCCACAATTATTTTCATTGTCATAATCGGATTAGAACCTGCTTTTTTTAAATCAGATATAAACTCTTCTATTTCCGTTTCAGACGAAGATTCGTTTATGTTCCGTTCAATTATTTTTTCAATTTCTTTATTGTGTTCGAGCATTTCCTCAAATGTTTTACAACGGTTTGGGGCTTTGCGAGGGCGGGAATTTTCAGCAGAAAATCTCGACCGAAGCACTAAGCTACAAATATAGCGAAAATCT
>CAZQQU010000030.1:0-7030 GCA_964595625.1 uncultured Flavobacteriaceae bacterium
CGGTGCCTTCAAGAGAGCTAACGGTCTGGACATCCAAAACTTCACCGGTTGTGCTCTGAGTGGTTAAAGTACCCCCCCCGAGTTCCCGGAGCCATAATGCCCCCAAGACATCATCCCATCCGGGTCTATATAGTAAACCGGGTTATTATACGCATAGGTATAAGGTGACCAACGGCGGGATACTTCCGCTATCGGGTCAACGTTAAACCACCTTCCTAAATCCGGTTGATAATTTCTAAAACCAAAATCATAAACATTTACACCAAATTCTTCCTGTAATTCTTTATTTCCAAATTTGTATTTATACAGTCCTGCACAACTTTTTTTATTTTTTTCAAAGAACGTTTGTGGTTTTTAGTTTTCAAAAGCACCAAATGTGAAACACTACCTATCTTATTAGTATATTCTTTTAATTTTTGGTTTTCTTTCAGAAACATTAATTTCCCAGACAGGTAGATGATTTGAGATATATGGATACCAGGTAGAAAATTTTTGAAATTCATCATAAAATATGGAAACGTCTTTTTCAGTTTTTTTTCCATTGATGAATAAAAATAAATCATAGCATTCATTGATTAAACAAATTTTATCAAAATCACTAGGTTTATTTGAATCAGATATCGTTTCTATTCTTCCATGGATAGTAAAATTTTTAGGATAGGTTTCTTCAATGTAAATTTTGATTTTTACTTCTCCCATTTCAGGATTTTTTAATTGCCTTGATTCCATAGGAATCTCTTGTAAATACTGTTCAGCATATTTATAAAAATAGTCAATATCTACTTCATTAGTATAAGTTGTTTTACAACTAAAAATTGTTGTAGACAGAACTAAGAATATAAAAGCTGTAAAAATTTTATCAACCATTTTAAAAATATTTTTTCAAGAAATTTCTATTTTGCCTTGAATAACCTCTGTTATTATATTGACTAGCTCCTCCATACTCAGATTGAATGTAATGAGGATATTTAGGGTTATAGCTGTTTAAATCTCCCCAATCTCCACCAACTCTTCCTGAAGGGGTATAATTACTTGTTCTAGGGTGAGTATGTATTTTAAAAGAAACATTCCCTGTTGTTTCTGATTTAAAAAGTTCGTTTGCTTTAGATTTTCCTTCCATAGAAGCAAAATCTATCGCTAGAGTTGATGTGTTCCATTTCCACGGGTTTATAAATAATCCTGAAGAATTACTACCTTTTTCACTAAAGCCTAAGGCCGAAAGTTCCCTCCCGTTTTTCGACTTAAATGAAAGAAAGTTCATTACTTCTATTCCATTTTCAAGATCTCCAATTTGAAAAATCAAACCTCTCTCACTGAAATCGATATCTCCTAAATCTCGATCTAATACATTTGTGTCATTTACTTTTATAGACTCACCTGTTCTTTCAATCTCTCCATTTTCATTTTCCTTTGTAGCATAAATCATATCAAAATCATCTTCTGTTTCTTTTACTAATTTTAATTCTCCAGTATCTATATTAAATTCATAATCATCAAACAACCTGCCGTCTGGGTCGATGTATCGAACAGGATTATTTGCAGCATAGGCATAAGGTGAAAATCCGATTTGTTTGGGGTGGTCAGCCAGCGGGTCAACATTCATCCATCGCCCCAAAGCCGGGTCGTAATTCCTTGCCCCAAAATCATACATTCCTATTCCAAATTCTTCTTGCAGTTCCTTGCCCCCGAACTTATACTTATAAGTCTCCAACGCATTGGGATTGGTGGGTATCAACTGTATAGGCCCGTCACCGATACTGGCAAAAACGTAGTTCTCCGCATTGTAGCCCTTATGCTTGAGTCCGAAAGGGTAGTAGTGGTCTTCCTCTAAAATCACCATCCAATTATCTTCATTTAAAGCATAACGAAGGCGTATGTTACCCAGATGGTCGGTGTAATTAAATACGTAATTATAAGAGGCTGTTGTCCCCCCTCCCGCAGTACCTCCGGTTTTATGCGTTACTTTAACATACCCTTCCGCTGTGGGGAAAAACTCCAGCTTATCGTCTATATACTGAAAACCGTCTAGGTAGTGGGTGGTGGTCACAGTAGCAGGGCTAGTGGTGTTATCGGTTACTATCTTTCGGAGCTTGGTGCCACTGGCATCGTAAAGATATTCAATTTCGTCGTTATTTTCAAAAACTATCTTTTTGGGTAAATTTAAATGATTGTAAACAATTTCATCAATCTCTTTATTTCTGTCTTTAATGAGGTTGCCGTAGGTATCGTATTCAAAATCATTGTCAGTATTGCCGTTAATGCCTTTTTGATTGCCGTCATTAAAACCTGCACTATGGGTGGTGTTATCTACCACATTTATGAGCTTGTTCCCCAGGTCGTATTCGTATTCTAAATCATCAATTTCAATCAGGTTGTTGGGGTCATCCACTTCACCGTACCGAAAGAGAGAAAGTATATTGCCGTTACTATCATAGGTGAGATGTTCGTTATAGCATTGAGCCACCGGGGTGGTTGATCCGGGCACTTGATACCAAGCATCTCGTAATCGATTCAGGTAATCGTAGGAATATGCATACCTTCTACGAGTATTATCACTGGCGGTGCGCCAGGTGGTCTCAGCTATATTGCCGTTGTAAAGGGGTCTTACCATGCCATTAACATCGTACTGTATGTCTTCATTATAATTAATTCGGTAAGCAAACAAATCTACCGGATCCGGGCTGATGCTTAGGTTGTCCACATTGTTGATGTCCGTGAGCCAGCCCCTGATGTTGTATTGATAGTTGACGTTTTGTAAATAGGTTGAGCCGGATACTATTTTTCACGATTTTAAGACGTTTTAAAGCCCTAAAAATATAAAAGACGGACAATTATCCGTCTTTTATACCACTAAATAAATTTATTTAAACTTTGATTATCAAGTTATTAAATACCTTATATCTGCCCAATTCCACATCTGAAGCATTACCCCTATCTACGCCAGTTGAATGCTATAACATACCAAAATATTATAAGAAAATGAAGAATAATAAAATAGATTCCATTTTCTGAATTTAAATATCTTTCAAAATGACCATGAATTAAATAATTTATGATTAACACTAATGCGGTACTCAATGAAAATATAGAAATCCTTGATTTTAATGAAAACACTATTTTTTTTGTGTCTAAAGATTTTGTTTTAAAATTGAAAATCAGCGACAATTGTACGATAGAATATATAACATACAGCAGTAATAAAAGCAAAATATTTTCTATAGTAAAGCTAAAAGCAATCACAAAAAATAAAAGAAATGATAAGCTATCTTTTATAAATAAGATTATTTTTTCTTTTTCTAAAACCTCCATTTTAATACAATCTTTTTATAATATTATTTTGATTATATGGCACTATTAATCCACCTGTAACACTACCAGTTACACTTGCACCCACCTGAATTTCCGCCCCCGTCCCAAAAGACATATCTTTCGTAAGAAGCTGTTTCTAACATATTTGGTTTAATCAAATTACTGCCTGATACTGCCATCATCCCATCGGGGTCTATGAAGAAGATGGGGTTATTAAAAGCAAAGTTATACGGGCTGTGCCTTCTCATAAGCTCCGCCAGCGGGTCAATATTCATCCACCTGCCAATTGCCGGGTCGTAGTTACGCATCCCGAAGTCGTAATAATTTAAATCCATTTCATTTTGCCATTCCATACCGTTAAACTTGTATTTAAAACGGTTATTTTCAATTACTTAAAATCCAACCGAACAAAAAATCAAAAAGAATAAAATACCATTTTTTGTTTTTATTGTCCATTTTTTCCTCTTTATCTTCTTTTTTTTGATTCATTTTTTAATTTTGATAAATAATAAACTCTTACTAATGTTATTAAACCTATAATAAAAATAATAATCCATAAATACATATGGTTGTCTCTTTTTAATGTTATTTCATCAACAATAATTGGCGAAATAAATAAGACTAATCCATTACTCAACGAATGGGCTATAAAACTGATTAAAAAACTTTTTGTTTTTAAAAATCTTTTCCACATTCACAATTTTCAATATAGTTCGGTTTGTAGTGATTCATAAAGTCTCTTAAGTCTTCCATACATTTTTCATATTTAAAGTCTAACATTTTCTTTATCAGTTCTTCTTGAGTAGAAAAACCAGGTTTGGACTTTGTATGAACTATTTCATCTCTCAAATTCTTTAAATCTGTAATCAACGAACTTGACAAATTGAATTTATTTTTAAAAATTTGCGGGAACAAATCTTTTATCTTTTCCATTGTCCCCATATTTCGTTGTATCTGTTCTTTATTATAAAGTTCGGTCTTTTGTTTCAGTTCCTTTTGAAAAACAAAATCATCTGGTATTATGCTATTGACAAATGCTTCTAAAGCATTATACATCCCAATAATACAAGAACTAGCAGCACCAAAATAATGGTATAATTCGTTACTCGCTTCTTCCGTTACTTGTTCTCGTGCTGTTAGTTTTTCAAATAACTTTTTTTTGTATTCTTTTCGAATCCTATTGCTAATATGTCCAAAATCAAAATATACCAAAGTTAAATCAGGAAGTGGGATAATGGTTTGGGCTCCGTTATAATTGTAATGCATCCCCCAAATATTTGAACCATCGGTTGTTTGTATTAAGGGAACAGTATCTTTATTTATTTCTTTTAAAGTTTCAGAATCACTTCGATTTACAAAAGAGGGAGTTGCTCCTTCTTTAATGGGAAGTTTTAGACTTTCAAATTGATACTTTTTCTTGATATGCTTCATTTTTCGTTCTGTTCAATAATCTGAATTTTATCAATCTCTTTCATCAATCTGTCTGTTTCTGTCAATGCCACAATGATTTTTTGATAATGCAAAATGTCGTCAAACTCCAATTTGCGGTCTTTACGGTCTTTGAGCCATTTTTGAGCTGGTTGATAACCACCAATGTAAAACTCCCAAGCCACTTGTGGTACATTGTCAAAATATTGGGTTTCGTTGATGTACACTTTGCCGTCTTTGTATTTTGGTTTGCCTACTTCATTATTTCCGTCTATTGGATATTGCGTAATGTATTGCTCAACCGTTGGACTTTCCAATAAATGAATTTGGCGTATTTCGCCACCTAATTTTACCAATTGCCAAAAAGTGTCTTTTTCTTTTGGATAGGGAACTCTTGGAAAATCAATCTTTAAAAACTCTTTGTATGTTGAACGGTATGTTGGCGAATGCAAAACCGCATAGATATAATCTAAAATGTCAATTGGTGCAAAGGTGTTTTCGGTGGTTTCTTTCTCGTTGGTGAAAGTTAAACCTAATTTCTCTGCTATTTGATTTACAATTTCTGCTTTTAGATTTGGCGTTCTTTCTTCTGATTGTTCAAGAATTTGTTGACCGCTGGTTTCGGGATAAAGGTAAAGTGGAAATATATAACCAGTTTCTTTGGTTTGTAAAGAGACAGTACATCTTTCAATGATAGAATCAGTAACTAATATATGTTGAAAATCAAAAGTACTTTGTTGACGACAAGTTGACAACGCCAAATTATCTTTTAATAAGTGTTTAATAGTGTTATAGCTTGCCCGTCTTTGTAAATTAATGTCATAATATGTGAATCGTGAATCAAATGGTCGGTATAAAATTTTCATCAGCTTATCTGTGCTAAAGGATGCTTTGATTAAATTATCCTTAAACTTAAAACTAGTAGTATTAGTGATTTTATACTTTTCTAACTCCTTATTATCACTTTTGTTTATAAAAACTCTTTCTATCTTTTCTTTCAATGAATTGAGGTTATAATCGATAAAAAAACTATCTCTTCCCGTTTCTATGCCAGTGTTATATTGTTGGAAAAGACTATCCATTTTGAAACCCTGTACATATTCTTTCTGGCCACTTATGTCCTTTTTTATAAAGAAGAAATTTGGCTCATTGGGAGCTAATTCGTTCCATTGGATTGTTTTTAAATTATTCTCGTTTAAATAATCATATTTAAATTCTCTCCTGCCTTGTAGATCAGAATGAAAAACTTTTCCTAATTCATTATTTTTTTTCTTTCCATTTTTCACAAAAACATTTATGGATACCCCTTGCATAATGTCAAAAACATTTTGGTCTGGCGAACCATCAGGACAAACTTCTTTTTTCTTGGCATTTCCATGTAAATCCAAAATATAGATTTTATCAAAACTCTCTAACAAATATTTTCGCATTTGTCGGTGTGTTATACCATCTATAAAACTGTTGTTGGAGATGTATGCTAAAACACCGCTTCCATTTTTATCAATAAAATGTTGACCGTAACGAATAAATTTGATGTAATCATCGGAAAGAGGTTGTATGTTTTTTTCGTTTAAATCCTTTTTGTAATCGGCAATCAAACTATCTATCCAATCATTTTTATTTGTGCTACTTACAGCATATGGTGGATTTCCAATCACACACATCACAGGCGTATCTCGTTTGATATGGTTAGCTTCGTTTGCTTCGGAGCTTAACCAATTCGCAAATAAAGTTCCTGTATCTTGGTGATGTTCTTCTAAACTGTTGGTAAGGTAAACTCTGAATCTTTGGTTTGTTGTTGGTTTGTAGCCTGTTTCGGTCAATAGTAAATCCAATTTTAAATGTGCCATTGCATAACTTGCCATTAGCAATTCAAAACCGTTCAAGCGTGGCAATAAATGGGTTTCTACATAATTGCTCCAAATGCCTTGTTGTCCTTGAAATTTTTTATGAATGTGTTTTACCACTTCTGCCAAAAAAGTTCCTGTTCCTGTGGCTGGGTCAAGAATTTGTACTTTGTGTACTTCTTGCTCCACTTTTTTGCCTTGCACATTTACTTTTATTTTGGTTTTGCTCGTGTCTGCCAAACCTTGAGGCAAATCGAATTCGGTTTTTAGAATATCATCTACCGCCCGAACGATGAAATTTACAACGGGTTGCGGTGTGTACCATACACCACGTGCTTTACGTAGTTTCGGGTCGTATTCACTTAGGAACGTTTCGTAAAAATGGATGATGGGGTCTTCCATTTTGGTGGATTTCCCATAGTTCTTCAAAATTTCTTCTACGTTAC
>CAZQQU010000031.1:0-5403 GCA_964595625.1 uncultured Flavobacteriaceae bacterium
TTTTCTAATTTTTAAAAGTTAATAATAGAAAATTCCATTACTTTTTGAAAGCAATGAAAAGGTTTAAGTTTATATATTTTGGACAGTTACTTATAGCTTCATCGGATTATATTTTTTTATGTTCAACATTCTGTTTGGTAAAATTACCGCTAACGGTTCTCGTGTATGGCTCGTTGCGGAAAATCAGCTATGATTTTCCGCCGTAACTCAAAGATAGCAAATTGCAATGAATTCCGAATTGGAATTCAGCCACAATGAGCTATACACGTTGTTAGGCACAGTTATTTTAATTCAAATTTTTCTTTGTCAATTTCCTTTTCAGTCAATTCAGTCGCCAAATAAGTTATTTTAAATTCATCTGTTTCGATTGAGAATTTTAGATAAGGTCTTTTGGCAAGTTCATAATATTTATTCAGATAGAAATCGTTGTGGTCAGAATATAATTCGGGATTGATTTTCGGACTTTCGGAATTGTAGCAATAATTCAAAGTCACATTTTGATTGTATTTGCTTATCGCTTTGAATTCGTAGCACTCACAATCTAAATCCATTATTTTCTGATTTTTGATTTTCCCTTTGCTCAATAATTTGAGAGAGTTTTCTCTTGTGTCCAAAGAGTCAACTTGAGAACTGTTTTTGTTCGTAAAATAGAGTTTAGCTTTTTTCGCAAAATAATATTGTGAATCAGCTCCAAATTCAGCACTATTCAGATGAACTCTACGGAAGTTTCCATTTACAGAGTAATACATTAATAAACTGTCTCCATATTTGTCATTCAATTGTTTTTGAAATCCGTCTGGTGCTAATTCAGTTGTTGTGATTTCGGTTGAGAACTTTATAATTCCCTCAAAGTTGTTTTGTCCGTTTGAACTACAACTTGTTAAAATAAAAAAAGCTAATATTATTAATCTGTTCATTTTTCTAATTGTGCCTAACGTTTCGGGGCTTGGCGTCAGTGGCGGAAATTGAAGCGAAAAGTTTCAATTTAGCGACACGGTAAGCAAAAGCCAATTAATTGAATAAATTTAAGAAAAAAGTCAATATAATTGGCTTTTTGCGGAATAGAAAGCCGAAACTTCAATCATAGCCTTAACCCGCCATTGCGCCAAACCCTTGTTGTACGCAGTATTTATATTGATTTAAAAGTTAAAAAAGCATAATCAATTTTAGTATCAATTACCCCAATCTCTTTTTGATAAAATGAATTATTACAACTTAGGTCAAATTTATAAATATTTTTATATTTTTTACCTGCGATATCTTCATAAGTAATTGTTAGCTTTGGTTTTGGAAAATGTTTAAACTCCTCGTGTTCAAATCTTTTACAGATTTCAATATCCATTTTATTTTTAATTAAAACATAGTCCATATGAATACTTGTAATAATCATAGGTATTGTCGAGGGTTTTTTATTAGATCTTAAATTTTCTGGCTTTATGAAGTCAATTTTATTTCCTCTACTTAAATTATCAAATTGATAATGACTAAAATATTCACCATTTTTAGTTATAATAACCGAATTTTCATCATTTCTAATTTGATAATTTAATTCATTATCTAATTCGCATAATATTTTAATAGCTTTTTTAAAGTCAAAATCCCATTGATATCTAACTTTGTTAGCTATTCCATACCCAATGTTTTCTAAAAATACTTGTGAGCTTATTGAATGTTTTGATAAATCTTCTTTATTTTCAGGTTCATATAAATTGTGTAGTTTATAATAATAGAAATTATTACGATTTGCTATTGGATTTCCTTTAACCGACAATGTGAATTCGTTAAGAAAAAGTCTAGGACGGTACATTGCTCGTCGTTGCTTAATTAATTCTGTTAAAGCGTAAAGTGCAATTATACTCGATATAAAAGTTCCAATTCCGGATAGATTACTTATTATTTTTTCAATGCACATGCTATTTCGAATATTGCGTACAACGTTTTCGGGCTTTGCGTTCGGGCGGGTTTCGGAGCACAAAGTTTCAATTTATTACTAAAGTTCATTAGGAGCACAAAGCTCCAAGTTTGCACGTCACCCCGCCTGACGCAAAACCCGTGTTGTGCGTTCGTTTTTCTTCTTTAGTTGTCAAGGTCATTTTCGTTAATGTCGAGTTCTACTGCTCCTAATTCCGTTAATATTTTGTCCAAATTTAATAATTTGTCCCGAAGTAAATTTTCATTTTCAAGGTCTTGTTCTGTCAGGTTTATGAGTTGTCCAACTAATAAGTCTTCTCTGAAATTGTGTTCCTTTTTTAGTATTTCTTTCAATTCTTCGTTGTCTGTGAAGTCTATTAACGGTATGATTTCAACTTTAAATTTCTTTTGGTCAGGGTCAATGATATTTAGTCGATAGTAGTATTTGTCAATTTTACCTAACAGGAATGTTTCCAGTTCGCTTACTACACTTCCTAAACCGTCAAGTCGTCCATAGAAGTCAAGTTTTTTAAATGCTGGTTTGTCAAAAATCCTTTTCCTGTCAATCAGGTTGTTGTAATTATGAAGTACAGAAGCAACAACCACAATAAATGAAAAACCAAAAGCATAAAGTGTCGAGTCAGGTATTCTTTGTAAAATAGGTTGTAAAGTCCAACCGTAACTAATAATTGTCGGCAAGAACGTAAATGGAAAAACTAGTAAAAACGATATTGTCAGTCCACGTAAAAGTGTCTGTCTTTCTGCAATTATTATGTTTAGTAGGTCTCTCATTAAAATGACGCACAACGGTTTTGTGTATGGTTAGTGGCGTGTTTAAGCACGAAATTTAGTAAATAAAAACCAAATAGAAAATCCGCGAGGATTTTCTTAAGTAGGCGAGAACCAGCCATTAATTATACACGGTGTTCTACACCGTTTTTATTCTTCTGTTGTTTCGTTTTCCATTTTCGGCGGTGGTGGCGGTGGCGGTGGCGGTGGAAAATAACCATTCACTCCAATAATTCCAATAAATTCCTCTTTTAATAAGTCTTTCTCGGTTTCTGTCAAATCCGAAATATCTTTTTTAAACTTACTTAAAGAAACTTCATTACTATAAATTTTTATTCCTTTTAGAGTTTCATAAACTCTCTTTTTTACTAAATCAGGTTTTAGTTCCGTATCCCATTGCATAAGATAAAGAAGATTTTTTCTTTCAGTTCCAATAATCCTTTCTTTAGTCGCTTTGATTAATTTCTTTTCTAAACTTTCGTCTGACTTAACCATTTCATAATCAACAAGAACTTGGTTTTCTTTATTTATTATAATTGGAATAAGATTATGTGGCATTGTATTCCAATTACAATTTTTGTTTGCAAATGCAGGAAACTCAATAATCCTATCTTGGTAATTTATTCTTGCCGTAAATCTTGAATTCTCGCACAAGTCAGTTTTTGTTTGTATTTCAATACTTCTCAACAATAAAGAGTCCGATAATGAAAAATCAATTGTTGCAATTAATTCCTTTTCATCACTTTTGTTTTTAAAAAAATCCGCAACCTTTTCAACTTCATCATTGTTTTTACAACTTATGGCTGAAATTAATAGTAATGTTAATGATATGTACAGAGTTTTTTTCAAATGGTGTAGAACGGTTTTGTATATGGCTCGTAGCGTGCAAATTAGCGATAACTTTTCGGTTAAGCACGAGCCGAATTTTTTAATTTTCTTATTACCTTTTTTCTCAATAAGCCAAATTAAAAAATTTGGCGGACTCGCAAATATGCCTTAACTTCGATTAAGCAACTAATTAGCTATGAGCTATATACGGTGTTGTGGTGCGTTTTTATTCCGCGTATTGTTTTTTCAGTTGTCTATTTAACTTTTTGTAAATCCAAATATTTTTTAAAATTTTTATGTAATCGATTATTCAAAAACATTCCCAAGAGATAAAATAAAATTCCAACCGTTATTACAATTAGTCCAAAAGTTAAGTTTCCATTATTTGACTTTGCTACTATTGTGATAATTGTTCCGATTAATATAGTAAGAATAGGAAAAATAGATATGACCGGATTTGGTTTAATGTTTAGCTTTAATAATGTGCCTTTTCCTGATTCTATGATTTTCCCTGTCAAATAAGCTGTTTTTCTTTTAAAATTTGGTACATACCAAGTTATATAAGTCCATTTATCATAAGCTGAAAACTCATTCTGACTTGTGAATTTTCCAACAAAGCTTAAGTTACTTTGTTCGAAAATATCTGCAATCTTTTGTCTTAAATTATCTCCATTCAGATTTGAGGAATAATTTATTTCATCAGTATTTAGTATCTCTTTAATCATTTTCTATATATGTATTTTTCCAATTAAGTAACTTATATTAACTTGTTTTGTTTCGTATTTTCTCAATTATCAAATAAAGTAAAGATATTAAAGAAGGTATTCCGTTTCAGTTGTCGCAAAATTTATCGGTTGTCACGGTTTTTTTTTTAAATGCACCACAACGTTTTGGCGCTTGGCGCAGTGGCGGATTTCGGAGCACAAAACTGTCAATACACCACAAAAGTTGATGCGAGGCAGAATGTTCAATTAACCACGTTACCCGCCATTGAGCCAAACGCCTGTTGTGTGCTGTGGTTTTGTCTTTCGTCATCGTTGCCATCCTTCAATTATATAATTTTTTTCGGTAAGTTTTCTCTCTTGTCCTTTGTCGGGTTGATACCATACTTCAAATCTTGCGGCATAAGGTTTCCCCCAATCCCCTTCGTAAATTGTAAAATGTTCACTTGTCTCGAATTTCTTCAACTCTTTGTTCGTGTTACCAACTCTAATAGAACTTCTCTTAGTCAATCTATTTTCAGAAAGTCTGTCATTTTTTGTTATTTCATAAACTTTCAAGAATACAGTTCCGCTGTCAATCTTACTTAGCCATATTTCATATTCATAGAGTCCTGGTTGAAATGAGCGATAGAGTTCAAAGTCATACAACTGTGGTTCGTCTGATAGTGTATCTGTCTCTTTCTCTATGTTATAGTATCCATCACCGTCTCCTTTTGGCTCAAAAATTTCAATATTGTCTGGAATTTTCAAATTGTCTGCATACCTGTCAGGCATTGACTGAATTAGCCAAAATTGAGCAATTGCTAAAATAAAAAAAACAAATACTCCAAGTCCGAAGGTCAAAATTGTCAAAGAAGCAAAAAGCCAATTTCTTTTTGTCAATTGATATACTGTCGAAATTAACAATCCTAAAAGTCCAAGTGCAAAAAGGTAAAATGAATAATCTATAAGTCTATGGTTTTGGATTATTTCACTTATTACAAAGATCAAAGACGTCAACCCGAAAAAAATCAAAGGTCGCCACCATTTGTCAAAAAAGTATTTTAAAATTTTTGTCATACTTTCTGTTAGTTAGTGATCGTTCTTACCATAGCACACAACGTTTCTCGTGTATGAGCCGTTGCGTGTCTGGTCACGAACCATTAAAAGTGCA
>CAZQQU010000032.1:0-5101 GCA_964595625.1 uncultured Flavobacteriaceae bacterium
TTATGCACAGTCGTTGTTTTCACACAGTCATATAAAACTGTTTAATCTCAAATAGTTCTCCTTTCGGGAACTCTTTGATGTTGGAAATTGCTTGACCTTTTTGGATTTTTTCAAGGCTTCTGTATGCTTTTGTTCCGTCTTTGTCACTAAATCCTAAAAACTTGTTGATTGCTTTTGTATTGTTTTTATCTTTTACATTTAACAAAAATGAAATTTCACACATACTTGAAAAATCAAAAGTCGGTTGATTAAATTCTTCAATACCTTGTGATAAAAGTATTACAGAAACACCTTTAGAACGAATTTCTCGGAGTATTTTTTCTAAAATATCTTGATATTTTTTCTCTTTGAAAATTACGTGAGCCTCGTCAATTAACAAAACATAGCGCATGGCACGATATCCATTTTCTGTTGGAGTACTATCCATATTCATAAACACATTATAAATGTAATTTATGATTAGGAATAAGGAAGTGAAACGAACTGAGTTTGATAGATCGCCTGACAGAGACAAATATATATTCTGATTCAAAAAGTTTTTTATCTTCTTGTCTTCTTTAAAAACTCCGTAACGACTTAATTCATCTATGATTTCGGTTAATGTATCTCGTTTATCTCCAACAATTTCTAACAGTTGCTCATTGATTTCTGAAAAACTGGGATATTCTCCAGGTTTTTTATTCATAAATGCTTCATTTGTAGCTTCTCTTAATTTTCCTCTTTGTTTGATACCAATATTTGAGTATTTGCATATAATATCTACAAATTTGTCAATGCCCATTTGTTTGTTGACATCATTGATACTGTCAATGAACGACAATGGATTAACGGGGAAAGGGGTGTTGGGCGCATCAATAAATTGTGCTTTCGTTTTTTCAAAAAAAGGTTGCATATGTATCAAATCATCATCTTTTAAACCTTTGAAATCTAAATAAATAAAGTTTACGTGATGATTTGATTTTTCTGATATTTCTTTTAGTAGTTGCAATGCAAATTGTGTTTTACCAGTACCAGAACTTCCTGCAACTGCAATGTGATTATTATTGTATGAGTTCGTGTCATTGAAATTTAAAACAATCTCTTCTGCTTTATCTTCTAATTTATTACCAACTAAAATTTTAATAGGTTCTGCAAAATATGATTTTTCGATATTTTGATTATTATTTTTAACTGCATCTAAACTGACTTTCACAGTATCCAAAAACGAAATACCTTTATCTAAATGCTCGGTTAAAAAATCAAAAAACGTATAATTGTTATTGGTTGAAAACAAATTGTCCATCAATTCTAATCCATGGTCAATGTGTAGTTTAATGTATTTGGGAATATTATCGTCCGTTTTGTAAATACCATAATGCTGGCAAATCAAAGCGATATAAAAATCTTTATATTTTGCATCAAATAAAATATGATCCTTATACTCTTTTCCTTTTGAGTCGTATATATTAAATTCCGATGATGTAAAGTGCTTTCCATTTTGCAGAGAATAACCTAATGCAATTCTTGCGATTACATTTTCTTTCGTCCCAGCAGGTAATTTTGACGTTAGTTTTCTAACGATTTCCTGATTAGCTTCTGATGTTCTTATGTTAATTTGCATTGTAAAGCTCGTTATACTTTTTAATTAAATTTTCGGGTGTCGCTTCTTCAAATGTTGAAGCTTCTGTGCTTACGTTATGAATAATATAGGATTTGCTAATTTTTGGTTTAAGTAATTCAAATTCGCTTTCTGTTAATTCTTTATGAATCAAAGGGAATAAAACCACTTGTTCTGAAACATTTGGATAAAATTCTTTGATAACATTTTCAGCGTGATCTTTATCAAATTTTTGCATTGGTGAATCAATAAATACAGGAAATTCAATATCTGATTCATCAACCAATGCTTTTAATAATGCAGATGCATACATTTGGCGTTCCCCCATTGATAAAGAACCTTTATCAATTTTCTCATTTCTTTCATTAAATAGGTTTATATCCACGTCATCACCAGCTTGGTTAATATCCACAACAACTTTTTTAATGAAACCTTTTTTATGCATTAAAACATTAAGCTCATTTAAAATATTTTCTTCTAATTTTTTCTTGGTAGCAGCTTTGAAATCTTTTATGAAATTTCGAAGATTTTCAATTTGCCTTTGAATTATCTTATCTTTCTCAGAATAGCGTCTTGAGTCATCTATTTTTTTTCTCAGTTCTTCTTGACGTTGTTTTAATGTTTTGATTTCGTTTTTGAATGCTCCGATTTTTTCACCTAAATCGTAAATATCTTTTTCTATTGAAAAAATACGATTATCTAAATGCGTTTTTTCGTTTCTTAAATTAGCAATATATTCATCTTCAGCATCTTTTTCTGCTGCTCTAATTTTTCTGCGAATTGAATCTAAGTCACTTTTAAAGCGTGAATAGTTATCATTGAAACGCGTGAAAGTATCTCTAAAAGTATGTTTTAGAGAATTTATAAGTTGATTTAATTCGTTAGTTTCACTATCAGAAAAATCGTGTAATGCTTCAAAAGACGTTGCTATATCAGGGACATCAGAAAAAAAATGCTTTTTTATAAGTTTTCTAATCTGTTCTTCGTAAAAATTTCTAATATCTGTTGTTATAACTCCTTTAAAGTTCTTTTTTTCAATTTCAAGGTCATCTAGGATAAGGTTAGTTTTTTCACCAACATTTTCCTGCTTAAACTTGTTTTCCCTATAAGTTTTTTCTTTTTCTAATTGATTAGAAACTTCCATTAAAGTTTCTCCTGATAATCCAAATGGAATTAAATCAAACAATTCTTTTAGTCCATCTTGAATATCGTTAATTTTTTTTGTAAGTTCAGCTTCCTTTGTTTTTAATTCATTAAGTTGCTCCAAGGTCATCATGTTTCCTTCTTGGATTAACTTCATTTGAATTTCATTTGACTCACTTTGTTTTTCAATTTTTTCTTGGTTCAAATCGTGGATTTGGCGCTCAACTTCATCGATTGATATCTGCTTATTTTTTATGTCTGTTTCTATTTGATTAAACTCTACTAATTCTTGAGGTTTAGCAGATTTTTTTCTGTAATCATCTTGGATGGTTTCCAGTTGATCTTTTAAATCTTCATATTTTTTGATTCCTAATACTTCCGTATAGGCTTTACTTAATAGTCTTCTTTGTTCAGGAGAATTAATTTCTGCAAGAGATACAATTTTTTCAGCATCAAAGAAAAAGAATTTTGCAATTTCTATAGGCAGAATAAAATCACGAATAAATATTTCTTCTCCATCCTGTTTTCCATCCGTTGTTAAGTCCTGAATCAACTCATTTTGATAGCCATCTATCAAAACTTCAACTTTATCACTAGCACTAGTTATAATATCATAAGTTCTTGTAATTTTTATTTCATTACAAGTTATTTCGGGGATTTTTACATTAGTAAAAGTTACTGAAACAGAAAATTTTGTTTCTCCATTTGCTTTAGCTAAACGGTTTAAGCTGTTTCCTATATATTTACCATAACCTCCTTTGTCCGCGATTTCTTTTTGGTATAGTTCATCAACTTTTTCCATTTGTTTACCATATAGGCACCAAACTAAAGACATTAAAAATGTCGTTTTACCAAAGCCATTTTTTCCACTAACAACAATTATGTTTTTATTGTCTTGTGGTAATAAATTTATTTTATTAACACCCTTATAAATTCGGAAGTTGTTAAGTTCTATTTCTTTTATGAACATCTTATTTTTCTTTTTTTAGATATTCTTCAATTCTTGTTTCAATATCTTCTTTTAGACCTCTTTTACGATTTAAAAGAGATTTGTTTTTTTGCAAGGTTAGCAGTTCTTGTATTAGTTCAAAATCTTGTGGGTGTTTCTCACAAGATTTTTTTAGTAGCTCTAACTCTTTTTCTTTTTTTTCGTTTTGGTCTTTCATATCCAAATCTGTTTTATATGCTTTGCGATAAATTTCCGAGACCTTCTGGTCAAAAACAAAATCACGATACCAAATTGTTTGTATTGCAATCAATTCTTGGTTTGTGATTAGTTCGACGTGAGGTTTATACATTTGCACTTCCTTTTGTGCTTTTAATAAGCGATACAAGACAGAAGCACGATAATGAGGAAAATAAGGTCCCATTCCATTTACTGCATTTGTTCCGTTTCTACGCTGGGGCATACGATTTTCAATAATATTTCGCTCTTCAGCAAGTTCATTTCTTAATTTTAATAATGGTTGTAGCCAAGTTAAACCATTCTCAATTAATGATGACATTGATTTATCTTGTTTTACAACAGTACAAGTCCAACAACCAAATCGACTTTGTCCACACGATTTATGTTCTTTATCTGTTACTACCGTTGGACATTCATAATCGTCTGCACTTGCATCCATATAAATCTGAAATAATTCGCTATTATCTGCACCCCACGGAGATGGCATTGTATTAATAATATACCAAACTTCTTCCAACATTAAATGTCGGATAGGAGCATATATAAATGTATTTGGTTGTGTTGGATGTTTAGTTAACCGTTTACCTTTAATTGCGTGTTTTTTCATTGATTTTGCACGATTGGCAGATTCTGCCGAACGTGTGCCAATTAAAATTACAGCCTCCCCAAACTCATCAACCTGTTCAACAATAAATCTTTGAGTAGGTTTTATTTTCAGTCGTTCCGTGCACCAACGAAAAGCATTGTTGGGTGCTGGATAACCTTTTCCAATTAAGTTTACCCAAAAAGAATCTTCTAATCGAGGAATGGTTTTTATCACACGAACAGGAATATCCTGCTCAACTGCGGCTTGTTCTATTTTTGCTAAAACACGATGAACATATTCTGTAATTACAGGGTTTTCAACCATTGTGTCATTGCAAACGACATAAATATCTCTGCCTACAACTCCGTGTAAGTCTTTGATTTGTATTAAAGCTTCCCAAACCAATTGAAGCATTACGGTAGAATCTTTTCCACCGCTAAAACCAATAATCCACGGACGTTTTGTTTCGTCCGCAAACAAATATTGGTCAATTATTTCGTCAATTATATTTTGTATAAATTTTGCCATATTTTCAGTTCACAAATGTAATCAAATTATCAGTAGCTTGTTTGTGTTCTGACTCTGACTT
>CAZQQU010000033.1:0-4275 GCA_964595625.1 uncultured Flavobacteriaceae bacterium
GGAGCAATATCTGGGGCGTAGATGTATTCGTAACCTAATGCCTCCAAACGTTCTATGGCCAGTTGTTCGATATGGTTTTCGGTGATGTGGGTCATTTTGTGAATAATTTATTATCACTCCGTCTTGATGGAATGTTATTGACGTATTGTGTTGTTCGTTGAACATGTGGGAATTTCCGGCAAATTGTCCCCTGTTTCAGTTCCTTTTCCTGATATACATTGAGAATATCCTCCGCAATAGTTCTTCTACCTTTATCCAACAATATAGCCCTTTGCTCTTGCGTAAGCCAAACAGTTTCCTCAAAACGGACATTCACCGAGACGCTTTCGTCTTCGGTTTTGAAGATTATAAAGTCCGAGTGGTTGTGTTTGCTCATCTACCTGAATTTATTATCGTTTTGTTTACAATAATTCTCTACCTCCTTAAGCCAGTTTTCATACCAATACCACGTGTTTGCCACCTGAACTCCAAAACCTTTACTTACTACCTTAGCATTTAAAGATTTCCATAGTTGAGTATGCTGGTACATTCCGAACTTCTTATACCCTTGAGCTTTTATTTTCTCAATAATTTGATTTGGCAGAAATTTGGGTCTTTCCCTATCTTTGATTAAGACATATTCTTTGTTTAAACCCTGTGCTTCAGGTGAACTTGCCGGAATAAACTCAATTACTTTATCTGCCTGTCCTTTTCTGTTTGCGGTTTTAGGTACATATAATACTCGATATGAGTATTGTGGGTTATTAAACTCTTCGTCAGAAACAGAATTGTCAAAATCATTTATAAATGAACCAATGTTTTGCGGTAGCTCAGAAAATTCATTCAGCTGTTTCGCGTGCTCATCACTAATAGATGAAAATTGAAGTGAAAACGAAAGATGTTTATCAATTCCGAATTCGTCTCCAAAAAGTTTCTTGATATAATGGTTATAATTAAGGCAACAGGCTTGAAATCTTGCACTAAGAAAGTCATCAATCCGTGTGGTCATTTGATGCTCAATTTCGTGTCGTAGACCAATCAAAAATCTCAAGTTTGATTTAGGTACAGCTTCAATAGGACAGGCTTCCTCATTCAAACATCTTTCAAGCTCCCAGTATTTGAAAGCCCCTCTTTTAGTCTTGTCAAACTTCTTTCTTTTGCTCTTTCTCTCAAAATACCTGTAATCAATTTTCTTATCCCTGTAGTATGCGTGGAGCAAATATGTCCAGGAAATGTTCGCGAGGACGATAAAGCTTTCAGACTTAAAAATGATATTTGGGTTATTAAAGATTTGAACAGCACAAAGCATTGCTTCTCTTGATTTAGTCAAGAGTTCATTTTTTATGCTCCAAATTTTTCTGTTCCGTTTTGCCATTTTATTGTTTATTTACTCCTCTTGAAAGTCATATGTCCTCATTTCTATAATAGCCTTAATTTCATCTTCGGTAGCTACTTCTTTCAACTCAGCAATACTTTCGTAATTCACAACGTGAACACGCTCGATAATCCCTCTGAGTCTTGGATTTAGCCAGTCTGTATTCCAAACCTGCACATTTGAAGATAACACCTTTTGGCAAAGTGGCTCATCATATTCCAGTGTATCATCCAACTTGAGGAAAAGCCTCTGCAGCCAGACTTTTAGCAGACTGGAATTAGGAATTTGCAGGAACTTGTTTTTGATCCTTTTGATTGAGCCTCCCTTTTCCTCGTCATCTTCAATCTGATTAATAAGAAAAGTCAGTATGGTAATGGCCGTAGGACTAACCCGAGGGTTTCGGTAAGCAATCTCCACTACCAGGCTAATCAGGGAATGGATATTACGATCCTCTCGTTCACTTTTCTGAAGTACTTTTAAAAACTCCCGCATTTGCGTATCCAAGGTTCCTGAATTGGGGAACTCTTCTGATAGCATATACAACTGAATCAACCACTTTTGCTTATTCTCCGTAATCCGTTTATTTGAAATCCAATAGCGTTTATCCGGCTTGATAGCGCTCTTGATTACATTGTCTGATGCTTTGGTTTTATCAGGATTGAGTTTTAATCCCATATCCGACAAAATCTCCGAGAGTGCTTTTGTGATTTGATCGGCCTCAAATGGATTATTGGTAAAAATGCGATAATCGTCTCTATACCTCAGAATCCGATAGTCCGATATTCCTAACTCGGTAATTTTATCCGACAACAGTAGATCCACGTATCCCAGAACCATTTCGGCAATAAAATCCATCAGTGTACTCCCTTGCGGAATTCCATTGGTTTGCCCGAAACTCATATCTTGCAGGCAATTGTCAATCGCTACCCCTATCCAATCTTTCCTGTTCCTGTTTTCGGGCTTTTTTGCTTCGTCTTTGCCGTGTATCGCCCAAGGAATAGAGTGGGTATAGATGGAACCATAACAATCCGTAATGTCAGTTTGGAGCATATACTGAAAATCCAGAGCTAACGAAATTGATCTTTGCTCAATCAATTGCCACCACGTGTAAATCTGAGAGTCCTTGTCGGTTCGATCTTCGGAATCGGATTTGAGGGGAAGACTATGACATTCGATCTTTTCATTTGAAGAAAACGCTTCAAAACGTCTTTGGATAACAGCCCAATTAGCTTCATCGGTTAATTTGTGAACCAACGACACGTATATAGCGGGATGAATCAGCTGAAATGGACGCCATGCGTATTTTCCGTCCTTATTGGTGAGCAGTTTATAATTTACGTTATCAAAACCACGAGGACTTTCACTGCGAAAATCATTTAGATTTTTTCCACTGAGTTCTGCGTTCAAGCAGTCAAGAATGTCTTGAAACGAAAAATAATAAGGCAGATCAAAGTTTACATAACTTTCCGCCTTCAACAAAAAACTTCGAGCCTCAGCTGCTGATAGTTCTATTATCTTGCTCATAACTCAAAATTTTTCACCCTCACCTCCCCACTCATCAACTTTGGCAGCAGCGTATCCCGCAGGGCGGTAAGGGTGCGGATTTGGGTTTGGTTTAACTCCTGTTTTTTATAGTGGTCATTTGCGATTAGGGTAAAATCATCAATCAATTTATGTGGTGGCATTCTGAATTTCACCCATTCAACACCATCTTTGGATAGCATATTGACCGTGCTACCATTTGTAGCCCCTGCAATTTGTTCATGTATATCCTGAGTTTTCAAAAGATGAAATAAGAAGAAATTCGAAAGTTTGGATTTGATTTTTAGCCGATATATATGCTGGCTAAAAATGCCATAATCACCAAAATTTGCAGGCACTATTGCCGGGTATCCAATGAGTAAATGCTCGTGTCCTTGTTCTGTATTGGTAATGATTACGTCTCCAGGAAATACTTTATGTCTTTCCTTAAATTCTCCATTGTAGTATTTGATTCCAGCTTCTTTATAACCGCCTCCTTCGTAAATTGAATTTAGATTGTGCATTGGCACTCCACCATTTGAATTTGTCAATCCAGCTCCTTTATAGCTTAAACCTCGTTGAACCTCTACAAATTCATCAAGTTGTCGCCATTCCCACCCCTCATCCACCTTCTCCACAAACCACTCCCTAAACAGCGTCTCCGCCATTTTTTCCAAAGTAGCATTTTGGCGGTGCAGCAGGTCTATTTTGTCGTCTAAGCTGGAAAGGACGGAGGCGATGGCACGTTGTTCTTTTGGTTCTGGAAACTTCCATTTCGTTTTGCTTACGAAATTCCAATCTGCTCGCGGCATTCGCGTACCAGAAGAGCCTGAATATGAATGGTCGATAAATTCTTGGTTGGCAAAAAAGTAAAAAAGAAAGTCTTTTTCGTTTTCTCCTTTTGGTTTGACTACCCAAATATCTGTTGAGCAAATCCCTTTGAAATTTGGTCGAAATAGCTTTCTGAAATAAGGTCTTAGCTTCCCAAAAAGGAAGTTATCCGAATCGAAATAATACTTATTGCTCGCAACAATTGAAGAATCGCCAATTCCTTCAAGTCGCAAACCATTTTCTACAATATGCTCAAGTGCAATGTAGGGTAGTTGCTCATCGCCAACTTTCCATGAGTCTTTCCGCAACTCGGCTAACTCGCTAAGTTCTTGCTCTTTCCACTCACTCATCAATTTTCACTTTTTGAAGGTTAGCGGCAATACGTTCGTTGAGTTTGGCTTCTTCTAAAAGTTGCGCTTCAAACTCGGCTTTCAGACTGGTAAAGCGTTCGGCAAAGTCAAAATCATCCTCTTCCTCGGCCAGACCAACATAACGGCCGGGAGTGAGTACATAATCCAATTCGGCTACCCGCTCTTTGGAGGCAGAAGCACAAAAGCCTTTTATATCTT
>CAZQQU010000034.1:0-4244 GCA_964595625.1 uncultured Flavobacteriaceae bacterium
TACAGCTAGTACAGGAGCCGTAGTATCCACAATAGTAAAGGTAGCTGTGGTGCTGCTTATATTGCCGCACTCATCAGTAACTATAAAGGTTACGGTAGCGCTACCAGTATTTCCGCACTCGTCGCTCAAACCGTTAAAATTATTAGTCCAAGTAAGAGTACCACACATGTCACTGGCAACTGCACCTCCGTTGCTGCTTAACCAATCGCTTAAAGCAGCCGTATTGCCCAATCCATCACATTCTACAATCATATCTTGAGCAACTACATCTAGTACAGGAGCCGAAGTATCTACTATAGTAAAGGTAGCTTGCGTAGTAACAAAAAGACCGCATTCATCGGTAGCCGTAAAGGTAACCGTGGCACTTCCCGTAGAACCGCACTCATCGCTCAAACCACTAAAGTTATTGGTCCAAGTAATAGTACCACACATATCGCTAGCTACTGCACCTCCGTTACTGTTTAACCAATCGCTTAAAGCAACTGTATTGCCCAATCCATCACATTCTACAATCATATCTTGAGCCGCTACATCCAGTACAGGTGCTGTGGTATCAACAATAGTAAAGGTGGCTGAAGTAGATACAGTATTCATAGCTTCGTCAGTAGCTGTAAAAGTAACAGTTGCACTACCGGTGTTTCCACATCCATCGCTCAAACCAGTAAAGTCGTTACTCCAAGTAACAGTACTACAAGCATTCAATATAGTAGCCCCACCATTAGTAGTCAACCAGTTATTTAAATCATCTATATTTCCTAGCCCATCACATTCTACTATTAAGTCTTGTGCTTGTACATCAAGAACAGGAGCACGCAACAACTCTACATAAGTACAGTCAGAACCTGCACACAAAGGATGTGGAGTTGGGTCTTCAGAAATTTCTGTCAATACAACACTACTAGGTGTTTCACCATAAGCAGTAGCTGTGTTGAAAATACCACAATTATCTAAATCTTCTTGAGTGATGTTATAGTAATAAACAATGACAGAAGACTCTCCCGGATCGATTGAACTCGGGACAAATGGCATGTTAGCTATTCCAATAGTGGCATCTTCTAAAATAAGATTACTAATTGTAACCGTACCGACATTTACTATTTCAAATGTATATTCAATTTGGTCCCCTAAATTAACAATTCCATCACCATTTGTATCTACATAAACACCGTCTTTAAATAAATCTAATTCACTAGCAAACGGTAATTCAGTATATGTACAATCAGGACAATTAGGGTCGAAATTAGGATCATCCACAGAGAGTGGATCTGTATCTTCTGAACTATCTTCTACAACATTATCATGAGAATCTACAGCATATGCAAAAGCTATATTATAAACTCCGCCTTCATTGATGTCGTTTTGTGTAATTGTATAAGTATAGGTAGCAAATCCGGTTTCTCCAGGCTCCAAAGTATTTGGAGTAACTGGATAACCCACTAGTTGTAAGAAAGTATCATCAATTTTAACGTCATACAAAGTAACATTACCTGTATTTAATACGCTAAATGTGTAAACTATGGTTTCTCCAACATTGGCGAGGCCATCGCTGTTTTCATCCATAAATTCACCTACTTTGTACAAGGTAATATCAGCCTCTTGACAGATAATTAATCTCGTAGCGATATCACTATCTACATCCGTTCCAGAAATATCAGTGATGGTATCTCCGTTAGGTGCCAATGCAGCTACATCCGCTTGATTGGTAACAATTCCAGCATTGATATCGTCTTGATTTACTTGATAAGTAGCAGTGTAAATCCAAATTTCCCCTGGCTCTAGTACATTTGCAATATTTCCGTCTCCAGAAACATACGAAATGCTTGACAATCCAGGTAAAAGATCTGTAATAACAACATTAGTTAAACTTATATTTCCTGTGTTATGAACTTCAAAAGTATAGGTAACAACGTCATCTACGTCTAATTCTACACAATCTTCTCCAACTGGTGGAACTCTATCGTGCAATTTAACTAAGGCAATTGAAGGTTCTTGACAGAAATAGGTTTCAGTCTCTAAGTTATCGTTAATCGTATTTCCTGATAGATCTTGAACAGGAACTGAACCAAGTACGATTCCTTCTACCAGCGCTTGGTTGGTTAAAACTCCAGAATCAATATTTTCTTGGGTTACAGTATATTCAGCTGTATATGTCCATTCTTCACCAGCATCCAATATATTATTACCATTGTCACCACTTACATAAACGATAGGAACAACTGGATGGGGTGCTTCAAACAATGCATCTGTTATGGAAATATTGGATACAGGTGCGGTGCCAGTATTATATACTGTAAAAGTATAGGTAATTGTATCACCTTCTACAGTACAGTCACCCGCATTGTTTAAATCACCAATTTTTACCATAGCGATTGAACAAGAATGAAGGGTCAAAGTGACCGGCGTTCTAGTTGCACTCACACAAGTAGGATCTAAATTGTTTACCGCTTCCGCCCAATAAGTAATATTACCAATAGTTGATAAGATTGGGCTTGCCACTACATTTCCACCTACAGCTTGGTCATACCAAACTACAGATTGATTAGTTCCTACAGTGATTGCATCATTAGCATTCAAGGTTAAATTGCTATCTAAACAGCTAGCTATGTCTCCACTACTGATGGGTGCATCAGGTGTAGCAGGTACAGAATTAATAACTAATGTAGTTCCTGAAGTTACACAAGTAACATCAGAACTGTTACGAACTGTAACCGTATAGGTGTTAGGTACTAAACCGGTAAAGGTAGTACTTGACTGATAGTTGATTCCGTCAATGCTGTACTCATAACCAGCTCCTGTCGGAGAGGTAACCGTGATAGTTCCGGTAGGAACAGCACAAGTAGGTTGTGTTACACTGGCTACAGCCTCTGAAGGAACAGAGGGTACCGAATCAATGGTAACCGAAGTTCCTGAAGTTACACAAGTAACATCAGAACTGTTACGAACTGTAACCGTATAGGTGTTAGGTGCTAATCCGCTAAAGACTACACCAGACTGGTAGTTTGTTCCGTCGATACTGTACTCATAACCAGCTCCAACAGGTGAAGTAACCGTGATAGTTCCGGTAGGAACAGCACAAGTAGGTTGTGTTACACTGGCTACAGCCTCAGAAGGAATAGAGGGTACCGAATCAATAGTAACCGAAGTTCCTGAAGTTACACAAGTAACATCAGAGCTGTTACGAACTGTAACCGTATAGGTGTTAGGTGCTAATCCGCTAAAGACTACACCGGACTGGTAGTTTGTTCCGTCGATACTGTACTCATAACCAGCTCCTGTCGGAGAGGTAACCGTGATGGTTCCTGTGGGCACAGCACAAGTGGGTTGGGTAACACTAGCTACAGCCTCTGAAGGAACTGAAGGTACCGAATCAATGGTAACCGAAGTTCCTGAAGTTACACAAGTAACATCAGAGGTGTTACGAACTGTTACTACATAGGTGTTAGGTACTAAACCGGTAAAGGTAGTACTTGACTGATAGTTGATTCCGTCAATGCTGTACTCATAACCAGCTCCTGTCGGAGAGGTAACCGTGATAGTTCCGGTAGGAACAGCACAAGTAGGTTGTGTTACACTGGCTACAGCCTCTGAAGGAACAGAGGGTACCGAATCAATGGTAACCGAAGTTCCTGAAGTTACACAAGTAACATCAGAACTGTTACGAACTGTAACCGTATAGGTGTTAGGTACTAAACCGGTAAAGGTAGTACTTGACTGATAGTTGATTCCGTCAATGCTGTACTCATAACCAGCTCCTGTCGGAGAGGTAACCGTGATGGTTCCTGTGGGCACAGCACAAGTGGGTTGGGTAACACTAGCTACAGCCTCTGAAGGAACTGAAGGTACCGAATCAATGGTAACCGAAGTTCCTGAAGTTACACAAGTAACATCAGAGCTGTTACGAACTGTAACCGTATAGGTGTTAGGTACTAAACCGGTAAAGGTAGTACTTGACTGATAGTTGATTCCGTCAATGCTGTACTCATAACCAGCTCCTGTCGGAGAGGTAACCGTGATGGTTCCTGTGGGCACAGCACAAGTGGGTTGGGTAACACTAGCTACAGCCTCTGAAGGAACTGAAGGTACCGAATCAATGGTAACCGAAGTTCCTGAAGTTACACAAGTAACATCAGAACTGTTACGAACTGTAACCGTATAGGTGTTAGGTGCTAATCCGCTAAAGACTACACCAGACTGGTAGTTTGTTCCGTCAATACTGTACTCATAACCAGCTCCTGTCGGAGAGG
>CAZQQU010000035.1:0-3957 GCA_964595625.1 uncultured Flavobacteriaceae bacterium
CAACATCATCATATCATTTAATTTTTAATTATTTCTGTCCTAACATTGGGGGGAAGTATATAAATTTACTGTGATTTTGTCTGCAAAGGTTGTTTGTTCCATCTGTAAAAAGAAAATCCGGTTACAAAGGTAGCAGGATTTAGGTTGTTTCAGCTAACCACACGAGAGTATTCGTTCGGTATCAGGGACTGTTGTGGGTTGTTGATATGAATTATTTGTGTTTGAGGTTGAAAACTTTGGATAGTGGGGGAAATATGGTTTTTTTGATCCTAAAATTGGTATTTCTTGTAAGTTATTTTAGACAAGGACGAGAAGGTTGTGAAAGTAATCAAGTCAATATTCTTAGAAAAACCATTCCGTTTTATCATGTGTCAACCATCGGGGATTGGTATACGCACGCTATTCAGTGCCTCTTACCAGATAGTGGCTTTCGTCAAGAGTTTTAAACTACAGGTCTTTTTCCGTTATCCAAACGGTTAGCCGACCTGCTTTTTTTGCTGAGAATATAGAAAAACGTGTATATAATTTATTGGTTTAGCAGAAAAATATTATGTTTGCGTAAACTATAAGGTAGCATTATGGAAAAATCACTTCAAACGATGATTGGCAATCTGTCTGAAAAATCAAATATCAGTATTCTTGAAAAAAAACGATTTGCTTGTTTAAGATTACTGCTTACAACTATCTTATTCTTTTTATTTTCAAAAATTTCTTTCAGTCAGGAATTTATTACAGAATGGGCACACAATTTCTCTTTTACTTCTTTATCGTTTGGAGCAGAAGCAACAGATTCTGTAAATTATACATGGTATACCGTTCCTTCTGGTAATAGTGGTAGTGGCAGTTTTACTCAAACACCAACAGGACAAATTACTATTTACAATTTGACAGTGCTCAATGGAGATACCCTTATTCTTGCAATGGAACCTGAAAATCTCAGTCGATTTTATATTGATGGTGGTCAACATCGGTTGCGGCTAAAAAACATAGCTCAATGGGGGGCTGTATCTTGGACTACTATGAAAGATGCTTTTACCGGATGTGAAAATTTAATTATAACCGCTAGTGACTTGCCTAATCTAAGTAATGTAACGGATATGTCAAACATGTTTTACAACGCTACTTCTTTTAATCAGGATATTTCGGGTTGGGATGTGTCTAATGTTACTAATATGAATAGTCTTTTTTATAATTGTACATCTTTTAATCAGCCATTAAACACTTGGGATGTATCTAATGTAACTGATATGCGTAGGATATTTCATAATGCGACATCTTTCAATCAACCATTAAATGATTGGGATATGTCTAATGTAACTTATGCTAACAGGATGTTTTATCATGCTCATTCATTCAATCAACCATTAAATAATTGGGACGTGTCAAATATGGTTGATCAAGGAGAAATGTTTGGAAGCGCATATTCATTTAATCAGGATATTTCAGGATGGGATATGTCAAACTCAATCGGGGTGGCTAATATGTTTGAAGACGCCATATCATTTAATCAACCCTTAAATGATTGGGATACATCCAGTATGGTTGATTTTTCCCGTGTGTTTAAAGGTGCAATATCATTTAATCAACCCCTAAATAATTGGAATACATCAAATGTTTTTGATATGAAAGAAATGTTTAAAGGAGCTACATCTTTCAATCAGCCTTTAAATGACTGGGATACTTCTGGGGTTATAGATATCCACGAAATGTTTAAAGAAGCAACTTCTTTTAACCAACCCTTAAACAATTGGGATGTTTCTGAAGCTTATATAATGTGGGATTTGTTTTATAATGCCTCCTCATTTAATCAAGATATTTCAAATTGGTCTTTTCATCAATTTAGCACACAAAGTATAAGTGCATTTTTATCGAATTCTGCGATGGATGTAATCAACTATGATCGTTTATTAAATACGTTTGCTACTTTAGGCCATACAAATAGAGTCTTAGGAGCTCATGGTCTTGAATATTGTAATCAGGCTACCCGTGATTATTTAGTAAATGTTTTAGGTTGGGAAATTAATGGGGATAGTTCGTCAGCTGAGTGCAATTTTATAACAGGTACTATTTTGTTTGATTTTAATAATGATGGTTGTGATCTAGATGATAATATCATAAGTGGTATAACAATCAATGCCAATGATGATACGTATGATTTTTCAACGATTTCTATCGATGGAACATACAATTTAGGATTGTTTGGAACATCGTTTACAGTTTCGCTAATAGGAGTGCCTGAATATTTTACTGTTAGCCCTGTTAGTGCCGAAGTTACCTTTTCAGGTTCTAATGTCGAAGAGGTGGATTTTTGTTTAACCGCAAATCAGGTTATTGAGGACTTAAACATCACTATTCTCCCCACCAATGAAGCCCGCCCAGGTTTTGAATCAAATTATCGGTTGATAGTAAGGAATGTAGGAACAGAAACAATTGCAAATGTTGCGGCAACTTTGACTTTTGATGATGCTATGCAGGAATTTGTCAGCACCAATCCCAATCCTGATTCTTCGACTAATAATTCATTGACTTTCTCTCTGGGTAACCTGCAACCATTTGAAAATAAAATCATTGATATTACGATGCAAACCTTTCAACCGCCTTTGGTTGAAGGAGGGGACATACTGAATTTTACCGCCGTGGTAACGCCGGATACTAACGATTATACTCCTGATGACAATACCTATCATTTAGAACAAATAGTGGTCAATTCTTTTGATCCCAATGATAAACAAGTGTTGCAAGGCGAGGAGCTGTATATAGGTGATATCCATAAATATCTGGATTACCTCATTCGTTTTCAAAATACCGGAACAGCAAGTGCTATCAATGTGCGTATCCTTGATACCCTGCATCCAAAACTGGACTGGAGTACTTTAGTGCCCATAAGTGCCAGCCATGATTATTACGTCCATATTACTAATGGAAATCAGGTTGAATTTATTTTTGATGATATCAACCTTCCCCATGAAGGAAGTAATGAACCGGAGAGCCATGGCTTTGTAGTATATAAAATCAAACCGAAAAGTGATGTACAGGTAGGAGATATAATTTCCGGTGATGCTGCTATTTACTTTGATTTCAATCCGCCGATTATTACCGATATGGTGTTTACCGAAATAGTGGAATTTTTAGGATTAACAGATAACACGACTCTGGTAAATCAGGTAATTATATACCCTAATCCAACAAATAAGAAGCTTAATTTATATCTGGCAGAAGGTATTCAACTGGAGGAAATCATACTTTATAATTTACAGGGACAGAAAATACAGAATTTTCAGGGGAAAGAAAAAACTATTGATATAGAGCACCTCCCCTCCGGAATGTATTTGTTAAAAATCACAACAAACCAGGGAACAATTAATCATCAGTTGATAAAGAACTGATTCGATTTACAGAGTTTATAATATATGGTTAAAAATCCCTGTTTTGTGAAGCCTGAAACGTTGGACTTCCATTCGTGGCTAAAAATCTGGCATAATACTGAAAAATGGTTGGTAAAATCATTTGTAATCCTTATGAATAAAGGGCTGGATAAAAGTTTTATGAAACGTGTTTCATAAAACTTTTTCTTTGTCAGAAAAATGGCAAAAAAAAGCGATGCTGGTCTTGTAAAAGTTTAACTGTAATCGGTTGGGGAAAAAGAAACAATAAACAACGATTTAAGTGTAAAAATTGTGGTTTGTTGTTCACTAATAATCGACCAGAACAGAAAATCAAAAACCGTTTTGTTTGGTTTAAGAAATGGGTGCTTGAAAGGCAGACCTACAAAACACTTTCAAGGGATAGCGGTTATTCAAAAGATACACTTCAAAGGACTTTCTATACCATTTTAGAACAATCTCCAAAGATTAAAATCATCAAACGGGAAAAGGTGAATTTAAGGATGGATGCCACCTATTTTTTATAATTCCCCCCAAAAACCGGACAGTAAGCTAAGTTATATTTTTAATTTAA
>CAZQQU010000036.1:0-3842 GCA_964595625.1 uncultured Flavobacteriaceae bacterium
TAACCGAAAAACTTGCGCATTTCAGCTCGCCACTTTCGTTATGCGCGGACCGTTAGTGGCAAGCAAAAATCGAAACTATGAAGAAATTAGTACTCTTGACATTTATTATTACAAACCTTTCATACGGGCAACAATGTGATTGTAACTCTGAATTTCAATGGTTGAAGAATACGATTGAAGATAATGATGCAGGATTTCAGTCTGTAGTGAAAGAAAAAGGAATAGAATACTACCAATTTTACAATAATTTTTATGAGCAAAAAGTGAAGAATGTAACGGACTTAATGAAATGTACAGATTTACTTAAATCTTGGTTGAAGTTTTTCAGAAAAGAACATTTATATCTTTATCCAATTGCAGAAACCGGACTAAGTAGTTTTCCTAAACGAGAAATTAATATAGAAAACTTAAAGCTCGAATTAGAAAAAAAAGATTATGATTTCTTAGAAGGTATTTGGGAAATTGGTGATTATGAAGTTGCCATAGCGAAAGAAAATAAACAAACAATAGGTGTAATTATAAACACATCAAATCCTAATTGGGAAAAAGGACAAATAAAATTTATCCTAAACGAAAACCTAAATGATGGAATATTCTTCTTAGGAGACAAATTACATACACCAAAAAATATTGAAAATATTGAATATCTAACAAAAGGAATTCTTATCCTTGATAATTTCTATCTAAAACGAAATTATCCAAAGCACGATTTCTCTAAAGAAGAATTAGATTTTTTATCTGAAATGTCATCTACAAATCCTTTTTTCAAACAAATTGATGAAAACACAAATTATTTAAGAGTTCCTTCATTTGACTTTGCCAAAAAAGATGAAATAAGCGATCTTGTTGATATAAATCTTAAAGAATTAACAAGTAAAGACAACTTAATTATTGATTTAAGAGGAAATGGAGGTGGTGCAGATGTATCATTTTTTCCACTTTTAAAAATATTATACACAAACCCAATTGTTTCAATGGGAATAGAACGGCTTTCTTCTAAAATAAATAACGAAAGTTTAAAAGAAGAATTGGACTTTACTCAAATGTCAAAAGATGATGTAGAATGGTACACTGAAAAAATAAACGAATTGGAAAATAATATTGGAAAATTTGTGGATGTTGAAGGAGTCAAATTTATGACAAATAAATTTGATACAATATATTCTCAACCAAATAATATTGCAATTTTAATAGATAAAAATTGTGCAAGCAGTACAGAAGAATTTTTACTAATGGCTAAACAAAGTAAAAAAGTAAAATTATTTGGACATCCTACTTCAGGTGCTTTAGATATATCCAACCTCAATGAAGTAATTTCACCAACAAAAAGTTTCAAATTGTATTACGGAACGACAAAATCAATAAGAGAAAATTACAAAATTGATGATGTAGGAATTCAACCAGATTTTTACCTACATAAGTACATCTTTAAACATAATTGGGTAAAATATGTGAGAGACTTAATGGAATAAAATTGCCAGCCACTAACAAGGGTTTTGCAAAATGGCGGGTTAAGTGATAAGTTGAAAGTTCGTGCTTCGTAATCCGCAAAAGCCAATTTTATTGGCTTTTTTTCTTAATTTAGCAAATAGAAATTGGCTTTTGCTACGTGTCGTCTAAATCGAAACTTTCTGCTTCAATTTTCCGCCACTTCGCAAAGCCCCAAAACGTTACCTGCAAATGCGAAAAACGATACTCATACTACTAATTCTGACTTTTAATCTGACTTTTTCACAAAGTGTGGAATCGGAATTTGAATTTCGCAAATTGACAGGAAATTTAGTTGAGGAAAATGGACAGCCACTTCCTGGACAAACAGTTATGATTAAAGGAACAGAAATCGGAACAACAACGGATTTTGATGGGAATTTTTGTTTGATAATACCAAAAGACAAAACCGTTTTTATCGAATTACCATTCTGTTTTGACCAGATATTTCGTGAAATAAAACCGACGGACAACACAATTGAACTGAAAATCGGAAAGGACAAACGGAAATCAAAAAAGGCGACTCGAAATTGGAAAAAAGTAAGAGCGGAATTGAATACTGAACTGAATAAAATATATAATAGTACGGAATATAAAACTGCGGAAAAAAACATCTGCAGGTAACAATGGCTATAATTCATTGCGGCTGAATTTCCTCTCGGAAATTCACTGCAATTTTGCTATCTTTCGGCTACGGCGGAAAGAATCCTGCGGATTTTTCCGCAACGAAATCATAGCCGAGACCGTTATGTGGCATTATAAAAAACCGACAACAAGACAATAAATGAAGAAAATATTTGATTGGATTATAGATAAATGGCTTGCAGGATTTATTACTGCAAGCATCTTCTTTATTCTAAAATTGTATATAGACCTACCAAAAGAATCAAAGGACAACTTTTTCGGATTTAATTGGCTAAAAGAAATTTTACAAACCCAAATTTCCTTTTCGACAGTATTGATAATTATTGTTATAGTAATTGTGTTAACGAGAATTGAAAAAGCTATTTTAAAATCAAAAGATAAAAAATCAAATTACGATTTCCTGAAAGCACCAAAAAATCATTTTGAGAATTATACAAAAGACACTTTTGGGGTTAGTAAAACAACTTGGACTTGGCATTATGAATGGAGAGCTTACGAACAGAAATTTGTAATAGCAGACTTAAAACCTCTTTGCAGTCAATGTGGAACTCAAATGGAAATAAATACATTTTATTCATCAAACTCAGCTGAATGTCATAAATGCAGACTTGAAGGACGACAATACTTTTCCAGACTGAATGAACACATTGCAGACGTTGAAAAGGAAATAATCAGAAGAATACAAAATAACGAAACAACGATAAATCTAAAATAGTATGTACATTGATTTTCATAAATACAACTACGATTTAGTTCCTGTTGACAAGAGAGCTGAATATGTGAAACGAGACAAGGACAGTTACAAACAAGTTTTGCAAAAATGGTTTGGCGAAAATCTAGATAACATAGTAGAACGTAAATGGGAGATAAATGAAATTCACTATTTGAAAAACATCAGTGACTTCATAAAACTAATTAGAGAAGGTGAACAATTGTATGAATTAGGGTTTTATACTGGTTGTATAGCTTTGGTTGGTGTTGCAAGCGAAGATTTTTTGAAATATCTGGCAATTTCATTAGGCAAACCACAATACGAATCTTTAACACAATTCAACAGACTTAACAGTTTAAAAAACGACAATCTGATTTCTAATTCAACTCATTCGTTACTTGACAACATAAGAAGTATTAGGAATGACTGCTTACATTACAACCAAAACTTTAAACAGAAGTCACAAACTGACCTTAAAGTTGATGCTCTTACTGCACTAAACAATTTGAAAGACACATTAAAAGACATTTTGGGTGATACTTCGGCACTAAGTGCAAATGATTTTACTTCTATTATTACAGGTATTGGTTCAGGAGAAGACATTAAAAATACAGACGAAATAGCAGTTAAAGTTAAAAATGCTGTTTCACACCTATTGAAATTCCCAATTGCCTTTGACCCCAAGACGAAAGTACAGGTTCAGACTTCAATATTTTCGGTTTTAGAAATAGATGAAGATTTTGACGAAATCACTCTTAAAGACCATAGACACGGATTGCTTGTAATTGTGGAGTTTCCAGAAAGTGAAAGGTCATATTACCAAGACAAAAACTTAAAAGAGAATGAAGTTGTGTTAGCAACGTTATTCTCTCTTATTGACCAAAACGGGTTGACAGCAGAATGGAGACTTTTAGATATTGATAGACTATGAAAATAACGCCACATAACAGGCGTTTGGCTCAATGGCGGGTGACGTGGTTAATTGAACATTCTACCT
>CAZQQU010000037.1:0-3593 GCA_964595625.1 uncultured Flavobacteriaceae bacterium
TCTCTAACTAAATCTTTGGGCATCATATCAGCAGTACCCTCCCAAAAGATGCTATCAGTCATTAAAAGAATTGGTTTACCACCTCTAGCTTCAATTGTATTACCTGCTTTACTTAATGTTAGTCTTGTTTGACTAGTAATCCAAGCTGCATAGATGGGATTAAAGAATTCACCTGCTCTAAAGCCTACATTTTCAATAATAATGTCATTAACATCTACTAAACCATTATAAATTTCTTTTTCAATTAAACTATGCATAGTTTCTAATTTAGAAATATCTACTACATCATTTATATTATCTTTTTTAGCTTTTAATGATTCTCTTAATGATTGATATAAATCAAACATATAAAACAATTGATCAATAGATGTATTTCCATCTAATTTAACACCAGAAGCTTCAACTTCGTTTACAACATCATCATAATACATGCCACCATCTTTATTAAATATGCGATAAGGTATTGTATATTGTTTATCATATTTATAATACATTTCCTCACGTAATTCTTTTAAATGGATGTTTCTTACATAACTTTTTAATACTTTAAATTCATCTTTTAAATATTGATTATCAAATGCTTCTACTGCATAACACTTTAACATGATTTCATTAGCTATATATTTACTTACACTACGTTTAGTACTATATTTACTTAATTTATCACTAGCATTTTTAGCAATTTGATTGATAGATGATTTATTCAATTTAAAATCATATTCATCATCCCATAACAAGCCAATTACACCATCAATAAGATTTTCAATGCTTTTTACAGAGTATGTATTACCTTTTTCAATGTGTGTAGGTACAGCTTCAAATGTGATACCATACCCACTATTATTAGTCTTTTTAACTACATATTCAGCACTATTATTTTGAGCGATCAACTCACTTCTTAATACAGTTAGATTTGATGCTACTTCAGCAAATGGACTTAACTTACCAGTGGTTTCAACATTAACCCATTCTTCGCTTGAAAAACTAGCACCTAAACTTATTAAATATTCACGCTCTTCTAAAAGATAACTAGCTCTAAATGTACCTACAGGTCTTATATTAGTTTCTTTGCTAGTAGGATGCTTTACTGTTAAAGGATGTATATTGATGTGTTCAGGTATTGTTACTATACCTCTAACAAAACAATAGCTATATGGTATTTTTGGTGGTATACCAAAACCAGTTGTTAACTTAGAATCACGTAAATCATAGAGTTTAGCAATGAATGCTGGGTAAGCACTAGCTATATCAGCATAGTAGGCTTCTTTAGTATAACCTAATCTTAAAGCCTCAATATAACCACCCTTATAACTTTCAGTAGATATTGCAAAAAGATTTTTTAATATATCGCCACCATACGTATCTAACCATTTATCGTAATGATTAATGAATGCAATGGATCTAATATCATCAACAGCCTTTTCATATGCTTCAGTACCTTTTACATTATCATCTAAAGGGTTTACTTTATAGTGATTAAATATGGTTGCTACAATACCAGCACGAGCCATTGAACCACTTGACACTAAAGTATTTAAATAATAGCCAAAAGCCTTTTTAAAGTCCTCTTGAATCATCATACCTAAATCATAAACAGCACGTGCATCTAAAGCGTTAGAATAGTTTACAATATTATGTCTATAATCTAAATCAGTTTGATATCTATCCCAATCAACTAAATGGGCTGACTTGTCTACCTTAGTATAATAGCTTAATCTTGGCTTAGGGTTGTCTTTAGTACCTAAGTTATATGTTGCTTCAGCTTCAATGCTTAGAGCGTATAATTGAGCTATATCGTAAGCCCAAACTTGTTTTAACTTCTTGTTACCTTTACTATAAAAGAAAAATTGAATACTACTTCTAATAACGTTACTAATACCAAATTTATAATCTCTAAAGTCTATTTCAATTATAGGGGGATTATCAGGCATCCATTGCCCTAGCTTTCTATCCCATCTACCAGAAGTTTTACCAAATCTTGCTAATGCTTCATAGCGTTGTTTTTCACTAGCTGCTAACAATACTTGTTTAAATAATACTTGAGGATCTAACTTATTCCAATAAGCGATATGATGCTCTTTGTAATGACACCATTTCACTAAATCAAATAAAGCATCTAAGAAATTTGAAGTATATTGGGTTATATTATTATTTCTATATATACCCAATAATCTTAATTCAGCCGTTAAATGGTTGGTTTCTAAGTCAAGTCCTACTAGATTTATAGGCTCATTTTTTAATTTGTTAACATTTATAGTACCATAATGTTTAATTAAAGCAGGATGTTTTATACTTCTACCCTCAATATTTAAATATTCAGAACCTATAAATAATTCATTTTCTCTACGAGCCATATTTTTCCCTCAATAATATATTATAAATTTTGACTTCTTGTATACACATCTATTTCAAATCTATCAGGTATGATTATTTTATTAGCATCTTCAAATGATAAATTTTCTGTATACATTAAATGTGCAATTGCATAACCGTAAGAATCATCAATAGTACGATTATTTACACGATTGGCATATTCTACTACTTCCATAATTTCAGCAGGAAATAGTTTTTCTTTAGTCCAATCAATCCAATTTTCTTTTTTAACAACTTTAGTATCTTTAACCTTACTAAAATCAAACTTTTCATTAGCTTCTCTTATAGCCTTTTGTAAAGGAGTTTCTCTAATTTTCTTTTTAGAGTCAACGGATTCGGATGGAACTGGAATTGGAATAAATTCAGGTTTTTCATACCTAACTCCACCACCCACTTTAATATACTTCTTTTTAGGCTTTCTAGGCTTTAAAGGCTTAACCTTAATAGAAATAACTTTACCTTTGACAAAAGCGTTATATCTACGTTTACGTGCTAAAGGTGTTTCTGGAATTAATTTAGAAACTGCTTTTACATATCTATCACCATAATTAACCTCAACACGATAAACTTGCTTGATACGCTCAACACTCCATGATCTAGCAGCTCTTGCAAGTGTAGCATTACCAGTAACTGCTAACACATAATCATATTTGATTTTACGTTTTTCATCCCTTAAACTTCTTTGAGCCATTTTACTCACCTACTTTTTCAAATTGATTAATATCAGCCTTTAAATCAATAACGGTTTTATCAGATAAAAATGCAACTTTAATTATATTTCCATACACCTTGATTACCTTGCCTTGTAAACCATCCAACATAGGAGTTGTTACAACATCACCTATTTTAAAAGTCCTTGATGCAATGATAGCATCTACTCTATTTTGAGATAAATCTTTTAATCTAGCTGCTTCTTGATAACCATAACCAACAGCACGTAGTTTTTTATAGTTTTCTTTACGATTAGGATTAGCCATTATTGCTTTCCTCCATTTCATATATATACGTTTCAACAAGTTTATATTGAGTAACTTTGATGATGTTAGTACCTGGTAAACCACGTTTATTTAAAACCCTAATACCAACCTTTAAAGCATCCTCTAAATTACTAGCACTTGTAATAGTATCTAATATAGATCCTTGAGCATCTTTGTAATAAATCATCCACATATAGTTACGTTTTAAAATCTTAGCTTCATTTATTAATGTTCTTTGCATAA
>CAZQQU010000038.1:0-3551 GCA_964595625.1 uncultured Flavobacteriaceae bacterium
TAATACTGTTTTTTTTCTTTACAACTTTTTTCAAGAAAAAAAATGAAATATTTTTCTAGTTTCTAGAAGTGATGGAATTAACTTTCTAAACGAGAAAACTATAGAGGTTTTTGAATATAACAAAAATACAGTAAATTATGTTGTGTGACAAGCACAGAGATATTATCTTTGCATATTGATTTCACGATGCCCATCATTTAAAATGATAACTTTAGTCTTATATGATTACAATAACCTTGCCTGATGGCAGTAAGAAAAATTTTAATGCGGGTACCACACCTATGGATGTGGCTAAAAGTATTAGCGAAGGCTTGGCTCGCAACGTTATTTCTGCTTCATACAATCAGGTTACAATAGAAACTAGTACTCCTTTAACTGAAGATGGAAATTTAATACTCTATACTTGGAATGACCCGGAAGGAAAAAAAGCTTTTTGGCATTCTACATCTCATATTTTGGCGCAAGCCTTAGAAGAATTATATCCCGGTATAAAACTTACTATTGGTCCAGCTATAGAGAATGGGTTTTATTATGATGTTGATTTTGGAGAACATGTTTTTTCTGAAAAGGATTTTAAAAGGGTAGAAGACAAAATGCTGGAGTTGGCTCGTGGTAAATATGATTTTAAAATGCGAAGTGCTTCGAAAGAAGAAGCTTTGGATTACTATAAAAGACAACAAAATCCCTATAAGGTAGAATTGATCGAGGCACTGGAAGATGGTACCATTACATTTTGTGATCACGCCAATTTTACCGATTTATGTCGGGGAGGGCATATTCCCAATACAGGTATTGTTAAAGCGGTTAAAATTCTCAATACCGCAGGGGCTTATTGGAGAGGAGATGAGAAAAATAAACAACTCACTCGCGTGTATGGAATTTCTTTTCCCAAACAAAAAGATCTAACAGAATATCTTACCCTGCTTGAAGAAGCGAAAAAACGAGACCACAGAAAACTGGGTAAAGAGTTAGAACTTTTTACTTTTTCACAAAAAGTAGGGCAGGGGTTACCTCTTTGGTTGCCCAAGGGAGCTGCCTTGCGAGATCGGTTGGAGCAATTTCTCAAAAAAGCACAAAAAAAAGCCGGCTACGAAATGGTGGTGACTCCGCATATTGGTAACAAAGAACTCTATGTCACTTCGGGCCATTATGCAAAATATGGAGCAGACAGCTTTCAACCCATTCATACCCCGGCAGAAGGTGAGGAGTTTTTGTTAAAACCTATGAACTGTCCCCACCACTGTGAAATATATAAATCAAAACCTTGGTCGTATAAAGATTTACCAAAAAGATTTGCAGAATTTGGTACGGTATATAGATACGAACAAAGTGGTGAACTACACGGCTTGACCCGGGTGCGAGGCTTTACTCAAGATGATGCACATATTTTCTGTACTCCAGATCAATTGGATAGTGAGTTTAAAAAAGTCATTGATTTGGTACTTTATGTATTTAAATCACTTGGTTTTGAAAACTTTAAAACTCAAGTGTCCATTCGTGATTTAGAAAATCCTGAAAAATACATCGGAAGTGATGAAAACTGGGAAAAAGCAGAAAAGGCCATCATTAATGCAGCGGAAGAAAAAGGTTTGGATTACATCATTGAAAAAGGGGAAGCTGCCTTTTATGGTCCCAAACTAGACTTTATGGTAAAAGATGTGCTAGGTAGAAGTTGGCAATTGGGCACCATACAAGTAGATTACAATTTACCCGAACGCTTTGATCTTACTTATAAAGGAAGTGATAACGAACTTCATCGCCCTGTAATGATACATCGGGCACCCTTTGGAAGTATGGAACGTTTTGTGGCCATTTTGTTAGAGAATACCGGTGGTAACTTCCCGTTATGGCTTATGCCAGAACAAGTTACTATACTCAGTTTGAGTGAGAAATATGAAAATTACTGTAAAAAAGTTTTGAATTTATTGGAAAATAACGAAATTCGCACCCTCTTAGACAACCGGGCAGAAACTGTAGGTAGAAAAATTAGAGATGCGGAATCCAAAAAAATTCCTTTTATGCTAATTGCCGGAGAACAAGAAGAAAAAGATCAAACAGTTTCCGTTCGAAAACATGGTAGTGGTGATATAGGAACCATGAAAATAGAGGAATTTATAGCCTTAATTAAAGAAGAAATTAGTAAAACCGAAGTTGAATTTAATGTATAACCTTTCTGTATTTACAGAAAATAATAATTTATAGCCATAGCAATAAACAGAAGAAACGATTATAGAAATCAAAAAAAGGGACCCCAGCACAATATTAATGACCAAATTAGAGCCAAGGAGGTACGATTAGTTGGAGATAATGTTGAAGTAGGGGTATATCCTATTAAAAAAGCGTTGGAGTTGGCAGACGAATTGGGTCTTGACCTAGTTGAAATTTCTCCAAATGCGGAACCGCCTGTTTGTAAAATCATGGAGTATTCCAAGTTTATTTACGAACAGAAAAAACGAGAAAAAGCTCTAAAAGCTAAGGCCTCTAAAGTTGTTGTTAAAGAAATTCGTTTTGGTCCTCAGACGGATGACCATGATTTTGAGTTTAAAAAACGGAATGCTGAAAAGTTTATAAAAGATGGCGCCAAAGTCAAAGCTTTTGTATTCTTTAAGGGAAGATCAATCGTGTTTAAAGAACAAGGAGAGATTTTATTGCTTCGTCTTGCTCAAGATTTAGAAGAAATTTCTAAAGTAGAACAACTACCTAAGTTGGAAGGAAAAAGAATGATTATGTTTCTTGCACCTAAAAAGACGAAATAACCTTCAGAAGTGTAAATACCACTTCCATATCGATAATAAAAAATAGCGAAATAATAAATAAATAACAGAAAAATGCCAAAATTAAAAACAAATTCTAGTGCTAAAAAGAGATTTAGAATCACGGGCACCGGAAAAATTAAAAGAAAGCATGCTTTTAAAAGTCATATCTTAACCAAGAAGACTACCAAACGCAAGCTTAAGTTAACTCATGATACTTTAGTTCATGAGAACGATTTGAATAATGTAAAGTTTATGCTTCGCATGAAGTAAAAACTTTATCGGTTATTACCATTTTTATTAACCCTGGAACGGGCTGAAATTTAAGTTCTACCTTTTATTTCTAAAGTGTTTATTTAACCGCCTGTTACAAAAAAACAAAAAATTATGCCAAGATCAGTAAATTCAGTTGCTTCTAGAGCTCGAAGAAAAAAAGTGATGAAGCAAGCCAAAGGTTACTTTGGAAGACGTAAAAACGTATGGACAGTTGCCAAAAATGCTGTTGAGAAAGCATTAGTATATGCCTATAGAGACAGAAGACAAAAGAAAAGAAATTTTCGTTCGCTGTGGATAGCTCGTATTAATGCCGGTGCTCGACAACACGGACTTTCTTACTCGCAATTGATGGGTAAGTTGAGAGTTAATAACATCGAGTTGAATCGGAAAGTTCTAGCGGATTTAGCTATGAACCATCCCGAGGCATTTGAGGCCATTGTAAACAAAGTAAAATAAGGACTAATTCTATTATTTCGCTATAAAAAAACCGGTCAAGAAGTTGACCGGTTTTTTGTTTTATCT
>CAZQQU010000039.1:0-3268 GCA_964595625.1 uncultured Flavobacteriaceae bacterium
GTATCTAGCACATAAAATAGCTAAAGCGTTAAATGCAAACCTTGAAACCTTATTTGTGGTGATAGATCCATGAAAAAAATATCTATATTAATAATGATGTTTGTATTAAGTATAATCACTCTATTTAGCGTATCAAGCTATGCAGTTGAGGGTAATTATAGTTTATATAATTATACTTTAAATGAAAATCATGGTATTGATTATGATACTGGGTTAGTGCATTATGATTTTGACCAATTGTCATCTACTGACTTTATAGTTATTAGAGGTGATGTAGTATTTGAATTACCGTTATTTCATACTATATTTTGGTATAATGGTAGTCAATATTTAGGATATACTTATAATTCTATATATGTAAGTATTCCAGGTGCTACTGGTTATCCTGTTGGTATAGAAGATACAAATACTAATATTGTACCTAATGATATAAATCCTGATAGATTTAAGATTATGATTGCTACTGAACCAGGTACTTATTATGGAGTTACTTATAGTGTAGAGTTAACTGAAGCATCCCTTAGAGCAAGTAACTTTAAAGGATTGGCTTATAGACAGTCTTATACGTTAACATTTAATCCTGGTAGATATCAGCTAGATCCAGCAAAAGTTGTGAATAATGACCCTATTGTTATTGATACTGACTGGGTTCTAAGTGATCCCGTTGAGATTCAAAATAAAAACGTTTCTATTGATTCTGCTAGAATTCTAGCTGGTACTCGATTTGCTGATGTATTTGTTGGTTCTGGTGATTGGAAAACCGATTTCCACATTTTAGTCTGGTTAGATGAAGATGAAAATTATTTAGGTTTTACTATTACATCATTATTGTCACAAGATATAAGTCCTGAATTAGTCCCTTATGCTATTGAGCGATTAGGTGAAAATATATCTACTACTAGAAATTTAGTACCTATACAATATTATCAAGAAGCTAAATATTTTAGAATGATGAACCAAATTAGAGGTTATCAATCTATGTTATTTGATAATAATGCTATACCTGCTTCAAAGCGTGTTGGTGTAAAATATAATGTAATAGATATTTCTAACTACCCACCTTTATTAAATCAGTTTATACCATCAAGTCACCTAGATAATTATAATATGTATTATTTCAGGGATGGTATCAAGAGTGACCTTAATTTTCAATCAATGTTTTACAATATGTTAAGCAGTCTTGGACTAAATGATTTTGATGGTAGATTTTTATTTTCTATATTATCTACTTTAATATTAGCAAGTATGGTATTAATATTTAGAGGTAGCTTGGGTGGATTCTTAGGAGTTGCTGTATTGTCAATAACAGTATTCTCGTTTGTTGGATGGTTACCAAGTTGGTTATTCTTAACTACTGCTGTACTAACTGCTATGATAGTAGTATTTAAAATATTTTCTAAGACAGGAGCTGGTAATGATGATTAAAAAAGTATTTAGTTTAATTGCATTATTTATAAGTGTATTTTTAATAAATGTACAAACATTTGCTATTGATACTATTAGAATCCCTTTAAGTGATGATTACTGGACATTGAGTTTAGTACCTACATTTAGCGATTTTTTCTTAGTGTCTTATGAAGTTGAAGTACCAAATAACGCTACCGAAATTTATTTTAATATTAATGCTGAAAATCCTGGTTATGGTAATAATTATTGGGATAGTCAATTGACAGTTTGGACTACACAAGGTATAACCCCATACATAAGATTTTATGATGCTACTGATACTGAAATTGATACTATTCCTACTTATAGTGTTGTAGGCACTATTGTAACTGGCGATCATATTATATCTTTAACTTCTAGATTTGATTATGATCCAACTGATTCCCACATTTCTGAAGTATATAAAGTTAAAATAGAATATTTTGCACTAAGAGGCTATACGATTGGTAATCCTGGACCTAACGTTTATCCCCCTAGAGAGAGTGATTGGTATACTAGATTAGCACTGGCTACTACATTTGAATATGCAGCTTATGATGGTAGCGTTCCACCATCCAGATGGCAATATTATGGTGGAGCTACTGGTTTGATTGAAAAGCGTATTGTCCTTACAAGTGATATAAAAAGTGTTAGTTTCTTTTTCCCTAGAGATTACCTTGCAAATGGTTTTATATTAGAAACTCAAACTTCTAAATCAAGAGCTATATTTTATGATGCTAGTAACATAGAAATTGAAACTATTAATATGGTAGATATAACAAGCTTTATAAATGGGTATTGGGTTGATTTTCTTGTGCCTGATGGAGCTAGACAAGTAGTTATTCAAGTTTTAGTAGATACTCCTATTAGTGCTAGTATGTTAGAAGATTTAGAAACGGCTATTGAATATGAAATCAACCGAAATTTATTTACCATCTATTTCTATGATGGATCAACCTTAATTTACAGTTTTATAACTAGTAATAGGTTAGATTTATATTTAGACTTTCCAGAACCACCTGTTAAACCTGGATTTAGATTTAGTAAATATGTTTATAGTACCTATGAACCAGTTGATCCAAACAGTCCTTTAAAATTAGATACCTTAAATAGTGATAATGAATTGTATATATATTTAATATATGATAATTATGATACTTTAAATGAAGTTGACCCTAATCCTAACTTTTTAGTAGAGTTATTAGCTACTATAGGAATCACTAATAAATTTGGTTATCTATTTGTATTATTATTTATTAGTATCTTAGTAATAATCATTTGTGCTGTTACTGGACTTAATATGATCCTTGGTGGTACTGTAATTCTCACAACTGGTGGCTTGTTCTATTGGTTAGGCTTAATAGGCTTTATAGAAGTACTGATAGTTATATTTGTATTCCTGTTAACATTCTTATTTGGGAGGGCTAGAGATGAGTAAACTAAGTTGGTTCTTAATGTTTCTTACACTGTCTATCGTAATGACATTTCTTGTAGATGCATATACCAGTTCACTTTTAGGCATAACTCCACCTGGAATAGCTAATCCAGCTCAAATTGAAATCAATAATATTGGTGATGCATTTGGTGCTATAGTTTCATTTTTCGGTACTTACATATCAATTGCATTTTTCCAAATAAAAGGTTTGCCACCTCTGTTTAATATATTGTTTATTGTAAGTAATGCAGCTATGATATATGCTGTTATCAAATAGGAGGATTTAAAAATGGAAGGAATGCTTTTAACTGATTGGATCACATTAAGTTTGGCACTTTATGGTTTAATTGTTGTAATTGGATTGTGGAAAAGGATTGCTATATTTCAAGTGATAGCAATCCTACCACT
>CAZQQU010000040.1:0-3078 GCA_964595625.1 uncultured Flavobacteriaceae bacterium
GAAAAATTGATTAATCAAAATCTCTAAACAATGTATAAAAACATCATTTTAATTTTTATTACAAGTTTGCTGTTTGTATCGTGTAATGGACAAACGCCAAACAATCGCCAATTGTTAAGTTCGTCTCAGTATGAACAAGCTATTGCTAAAAATAATGTAACAATTATTGATGTGAGAACGCCATCAGAATATCAGGAAGGGCACATTGAGAATGCTCAAAACATTAATGTACAGTCTGCCGATTTCAAAAGCAAGATGGAAAATTTTGACAAAACAAAACCTGTTTATATTTATTGCCGCAGTGGTGCAAGGAGTGCAAAAGCTGCCAGAATTATGGAAGAAATGGGCTTTACCGAAATCTATGATTTAAACGGAGGAATCCTTTCTTGGAAAGGTGTATTAAAAAAATAATTTATTTATACTATGATATTAAAAAACAAACTTCTCGGCATTGGCTTAGCGGTAATTATTATGATTGCTGCTAAATTACTGTCGGGATATTTACCCACTTTAGGAACAGCTTTATTAGCTTTAATTATGGGAGTTTTGGTTCGGCAATTTTTGACCAACTTCTCTCCTTTTTCATCGGGAGTTTCTTGGACTGAAAAATATGTTTTGGAAACAGCCATAGTATTTATCGGTTTTGGATTTGAAATATCAAAATTCAAAGAAATCGGAATTTCTACTTTAGCCGTTATTTTTGGAAGTATCATTTTGATTATTCTGTTGGCTTTATTACTTCAAAAATTCATTGGAAAAGAAGACGGAAAACTTTATTTGCTACTTGGAGCAGGAAGTGCCATTTGTGGTTCGTCAGCTATTGGAGCTACAGCCCCTCTTATTCAGGCGAAAGAAGAAGAAACTGGAATCTCGTTGGCTGTTATCAATTTGTTGGGATTATTAGGAATGATTTTACTCCCGATTATTGCAGTTGGACTTTCGTTTTCAAATCTCGAAACAGGGATTTTCTTAGGAGGTATTTTGCAATCTGTCGGACACGTAGTAGGTTCTGCTTTTGGAGTAAACTCTGAAGTCGGACAATTGGCAACCGTTGTTAAAATGGGACGAGTTGCTTTTTTAGTTCCGTTTTTATTGATTTTTTATTTTATGTTCCGAAAGAAAAGCGATGGAACAATACTAAAATTCCCATTATTTATTTTGTTCTTTTTAATAGCTGTTTTGGTTTCCCAAATCGGAGTTTTCAATTCGGAAACGGTTAGATCCTTATCCAAATCGGGAGATACTTTGCTTAATATCGGAATGGCAGCCATCGGACTAAAAATCAATATCAAATCGCTTTGGAAAATAAGCGGAAAAGCTTTTTTAGGCGGGCTGATTATCTTTATTGTTCAGATTTTGATTTATTTTGCATATTTGCTACTTAGCTAATGAAATATATTAACCAACATATCATTTATAGAACAATTATCATTGCTTTGATGATGTGCTTGGCTTTGCCATGTTCTGCCAAGCAAGACATTAAAAAAGTGCTGAACATTCCGACTTTTGAAAATGTTGAAAAACCAAACAAAACCACAACTTGTCAAACATTAGTCGAAAAATCGACTCAAAAAACTTCACTTTCGTTTCAGAAGAACTTGATGAAAAATAACTTCTTTGTTATTTTTCTTTTAGTCCATAATACAAGAAAACTTCCAAACATAAAATATAAAGAGAAAGCGTTTTTTTCTCTTGTTCCGATTTATATACTGCACGAGCAATACCTGATTTGATTTTTGGTTGAGTTTATTTAATGCTTCAATAACAGGGTTATTGGGGCTTTCTGCATTTTCAATTTCTTGATCAAATTTTAATTCAAGTCATAATGAACAATCAAACATATTCGTATGCTGGAATGTTTACCACAGCTTTGCGTTGGGTAGCCGGCTGGACATACTTTTCCGCTTTTTGGAGAAGGCTTATATTAGAAAACAAACTTAATCCTGATGAAGCAGGATATATTGGCGAAAAATTCAATCATTTTTTGCCAAATGCTTTGGGTATAAAACCTGTAATAGAACATTTGGTTTCCAATCCCGACCAACTTTGGTGGGCAATGGCAATCTTTACAATAGTAGAAGGTATTGTAGGACTTTTATTTATGCTTGGCTTATTTACCCGATTGATGAGCATCGGGGTTTTCTTCTTGGCTTTCGGAATTTTACTTGGTTCGGGTTGGTTAGGCACAACTTGTCTGGACGAGTGGCAAATAGGCGTTTTGGGAGTAGCCTCTGGATTTACCATTTTTCTTTCGGGAGGTGGAAAGTATTCGTTAGATGAATATTTCACTTCTAAAAACAATTCTTTTACACGTAAAAAGTGGTTTGGTTTTTTAGGTTCGGGATTATTACCTGTTAAAGAAACTATTTTGAATAAAACCGTTCTAATAGGTTCTGTATTTATCATTGCACTAACCTTGTTTACCAATCAGTATTTTCACGGAGGTGTGTATGGTAAGTTGCACAATCTTTCTGTTCGTCCACACGTAACTATTAGCAATGTTATTATTCACAATGAAACGTTATCTTTTACTGTTTTCAGAGATGAGGGAGCAGATGTTTACGGTTCTTTCCTTATAGGTATAAAACTGATAGATGAAAAGGGAAACATTGCTTTTGAACAAACACAAACCCAACTTTCACAATTATCCTCAGAGCAAATTAAGAATGACTATGTAGCCAAAGTAAAACCAGGAAAGCATAGTCTGATACTTCCTTTGGGAGCAAGAGCCACGTTGAGATTTCAAAATGATGCTTTCGGTCAATTAAAAGGAAACTATACGTTGGAGTTGTTGGATATAAGCGGAGCAAAATGGGAAACAGATGTTTTCGTAAAATAAATTTTCGTTGTGTAACCAAAGTAACTGTGCAATCTATTTAAAGGTTGCACTTTTGCAATATTCAAAATAAATAAACAAAAAATGATAGAATTTATAAAACAACCTTGGCCTTGGTATATAGCGGGACCGTTAATCGGTTTAACTGTTCCAGCACTTTTAATTATTGGTAACAAATCATTTGGTATCAGTTCGTCATTGCGACACATTTGTGCTTCGTGTATGCCTGCCAACATTCCGTT
>CAZQQU010000041.1:0-2706 GCA_964595625.1 uncultured Flavobacteriaceae bacterium
TTTAAAGTTTGATTATTAAATTTGAGTTGTCGGTTTCTTCACAATGACCGCTAACGTCTCGCGCATAACGAAAGTGGCGATTTAAAATGCGCAAATTTTTCGGTTAAACTTTTACTTTTCTAAAAATACACAAAACTCTCGTTTCGGCAATAAATTCGCCATTTTTGTTATGCGCTGTTGGGCATAGTGTTTTCTTTCGGGATACTATTTTTCGCTTCTCAAAGGATTGTTCAAAGTCCTTTTTATTGGTTTTATTTTCCAAACTATCCAGTTTATCAAAAAGATAATTAAAGGTGCTAAAGTTATGTTTATTATTTTTTTTGATGTCCAAAAGTTTTTCGGGCCATAATCTTTATTTACATCTATTAGAATATTGAAAACTATTGTAATCCATAAACTCCAAATTGAAGCTAGCACAACTAAAATGAAGATTAAAGCCCATATTTTTTTATTATTAAAAATTATTTGAAGAATGAACAGAATAAAGGGAATAGAGACTATAATCCAATACTCTTCCTGTCCAGATAAAGTTATTTTATCAAAATTTTGGAATGAATATTTCAAATCACGGAACCAAACTAAAATCCATATTAAAAGTCCAATACCGTAGGTATATCTTTGGATTCCATCCCTTTTTAAGAATCGTGTTATTGTATTTAGATATTTCAATATTATTTGGTTTATATTAAATTTGGGGTGTTTTATTTTTGGTCAGTTTTACAATCAGAAACGGTATCATAATTCCAATTCCGGTTAATATTGTTGAGTACAAGCCAAACGGTTCAATCAGCAGATATTGAGGAATTAACGGATTTTCAGGGCGTCCGATAAATTTCAAGACATAAAGCCCGATGCCAAATATTATTATTATTACGCAAAACAAAACAGTTGCAATATCTATTATTAATTCAGGCTTTTTAAATTCTGTTTTTCTTGTTGAGTTGAATAACATTCCAAAAAATGGAATAGAAGCTAAAGTCAGATAATCAAGTGTGTTTGTTGAAATTCCGAAATAGTAGTCTGTTATTTTTTGCAGATTTTCAGTCAATCCGATTTGGATTTTTGCACCTAATCCAAAGTTAAGGGAAATGAAAATCAGTCCACAAAATCCATAAACCAGATATTTAACTTTATTCGGTATTTTGTTCAATTTGATTTGTATTTTCTCGGTTTTTCAACATTATGCCCAACGTTTTGCAGCTACACGAAGGTGGGGATTTCTAGCACTGAACTTCATTAAAAGTACAGAACTTGGATTTAACAATTCACTTTCATAGAAGCACTGAACCCCCACTTGCGTGTAGGTGCTGTTATGGCTAGTTTTTCTTTTCAATCGTCATTATTTCTGTTCGTTTCATTTCTCTGTCTTGTGTCTTTACAGGTATTAATGTTGAGTCAGTCATTATGTATTTGTCTGTCAATATTCCGTCTGTTTTCCCAAATGGATTTCCACCTAATATTAAAGTGTCTCCTACAATTTTATATTTGTCAGTAAAGGCACAAGACCAATCAATATGTCCATATAAAGCATAATATTTTTCTTCATTGAGTAATTCAACTCGTCCAATGTCAAGTTGGTCAGGGTAAATTGAAGCTTTTAGTATACTGTTTCCTAATCGTATCTCTTTCCAAGTTGTTTTCCCTTGAAAAGCAATGGTTGTCGCTACTATTACTATTAAGCTTGCCAAAAATCGTGTTTTCCTGTTGTCAGCACGCTTTGCAATTTTGTAAATCTGTCTAACGATAAAAATCAGTGTAAGAATAAGGAGGACAAGCAATAGAAATAAGTCTCCAAGTCCGTGAACAAGTCCATAACAAGTATTCAAGCTACTGTCAAAATACACAATTAGTCCACAAACAAAAAGTATGGGGATAGTCCATAAGAAGGTTGTTATATTTTGTCTAGGTGTCGTCATTTAAAATTAGCCATAACGTTTCTCGTGTATGAGCCGTTGCGTGTCTAGTCACGAACCATTAAAAGTACAAAACTCCGATGGAAAATCCGAGAGGATTTTCCAAAGAAACACTGACCAAGCAATGGCTTATACACGGTGTTCTACGCAGTTTTTTTTATTTGATTGTAGCATCTAAAACTTCTTTTCTTATCCATTCCTCATTTTTAAATTCGTAGACAATTGTCCAACTTCCTCCGCACATAGGACCACAAATTTCGTCGATATGAATTATTGCTAAATCATATGTTTCATTGAATAAGGGTTTTGAAATCGAATTGAACCCTCTTTTGCAATTATGTTGTTCGAGCCAGTCTAAATATTCATATTCATTATTTTCAGACGTCTGATTAAAACTAATATAGTCTTCTTTTTTCAGTATATTTTTTCCAGAAGCTATTTCTTTCGTTACTATAAATCCCTTAAATAGATTTATTTGTAAATTCAGGTGAGATGTGTCCTTAATTTTTAAATGTTCTTTTATATACTTTTTGAAATCATCCTCAAATTTGGATAATTTCCAAGTTGATGTTTCCAAAACGCAATTAGTTCTTAAAATTTCTTCTTTTTGAAGAACTTGCTTAAAAAATTCAGTTGTCTTTTGCTCGTCAAAATCTTTATTTTTTAATTCAGATTTGCAACATAAAACTAATGTCAAGATAAAGGCTAATATGTAGTGTTTAGATTTTTTCAAATTGCGTAGAACGGTTTTGTATATGGCTCGTAGCGTGCAAATTAGCGATAACTTTTCGGT
>CAZQQU010000042.1:0-2660 GCA_964595625.1 uncultured Flavobacteriaceae bacterium
AGTTCACAAATGTAATCAAATTATCAGTAGCTTGTTTGTGTTCTGACTCTGACTTTATGTTTTTAGTTGTTTTCAATTTTACTTTTGTTATTCATTTCTCTGTCGTTCCTTTTTAGCACGGACGTTGTTTTACGATTGTGCATAACGTCTGGGGTATTGGCGAAGTGCGGGCTTGAATTGAGCGAAAGTTCAATTCAGACCGAGACGTAGCCAAAGCTGTGAGCCTTTTGGTAAATTTAATAAAAAAACAAAAGCAAACAGCTTTTGGCGGAATAGAAAGCCGAAACTTCAAATTATAGCCTTACCCCGCCATTGCGCCAAACTGCTGTGCCTGTTGCCCCCTCATTATCAAAAAAATGTGTATCTTGTTATATGCAAGGACGCAAACATTTCTCACCACAATTATTCTATCAAACCAGTTTAGATAGTTTGGTTTCCAAGGATAATTTCTATCGGATATTACTCAAAGAATTAGATTTACACTATCTGTATGCTTCTACTTCCACGTATTACGGTAGGGAAGGCCAAGAAAGCATAGATCCGGTTGTGTTTTTTAAGATAAATCACCTGCAAAACACCTCGAATCATAGCCCTAAAAATGACCATCGAGAAAGGACTACTTTGTTTTTTCCAAAACCAACAATATAATCATCAAAATAGGGGATATAAGCTATCCTAAATATCCAACAACAAAACTCTCGACAACAATAAACCTCGCTTAAAACGGCTTAAACGAGGTCAAGAATTTTTGTTTTCACTGAAAATTTGGAGTTGTGCAACAGTTACCGCTGTTAGGCGAGGTGTTAGTTTAATAATCTAGCAGTTACGCCTGTGATATTACCATTCTGATCTATTATTTCATCAAATTGAATAAATGATAGATTGATGTTTATTAGATCTGAATATTTTAGTACTAAATAATTTCCACGGATATCTTTATAATCACCATTGTCATTTCCTGTTACTAACTTTCTTTGTGCCTGAGTAATAGTAATTAAATCTAAGCTTCCATCTTTTCCTAGTTCATAGTCTACTAAAATTCCAGTATAAATAAACGTCTGTTCGTTTATGTTTATCAATGCATCAATAAAAGTAATATCAGCATCTTCAGGAGTGTCATTTTGTAAAATCTCCTTATATTCAAGAAATCTCCCACTTATTAAATAATGCCAAATATTATTAAAACGAAAGATTGGAAATTTAGTATCAATAGAATATTTTAAGATTAAATTTCGTAAAAAAATACCAATTGCAAATGCTAAAATATTTAGTACTACTTGAAAAATAAAAATAGCAAATATAAATTTATCAATTGATTTTATAGATTTTTCAACTAAATCATCCTTAGAGGATATTAAACCTAATAGTATGTTAAAATCATAATAATATCCGAATATATAAATTATGGGGAATGCAATTATATAAAAAATAATACTAGGAAATAGAGTATTAACTAATAAGCTAAAAAAATCATTAGTTAGATATTGTCTGGAAAATTCACCAGAATAAAAACCTTTATTGAAAGATATTCCAGGTAATAATAATATGATTATTACTATTGAACTTATTGCAATTTCCAATTATGAGAATTTATTTAGCAGTTTCTAAAATTTTAGATGTAGAGTTGTCTAATTTAATAACTTTTGAAGTTTCACCATTTTTAACAACTGCTCTTACTGCAGCAACAATGGCTTTAGAATCTTTTCCATAAATCAAAGCTCTACCTAATGCACTAGACACAGGAACTCTTTCATTTGTAAAAGTTCTTTTGCCTAATTTTGATTTTGAATTTTTCATACAGTAAACTTATAAAATTCAATTTATCTAACAAAAAAATAATCTTAAATTTTGGCAAATGTTCATTTTAACATCTCGCCCAACGTTTCGAGGCTTTGCGAAGGAGCGGATTAGAAAGCCTAAACTTTCAACTTAGCCGTTACCCCGCCTATTGCCAATACGATGTTAGCGGTAGTGCGTCTTGTTTTTATTTTATATTATCTTGAATTTCAATAAAAATTGAATATTGTATTTAAACCTTTTGTTAGAAAAAAACAAATGCCAATTATTAATAGATTTATTAAAGCTCTAAAAATCCATTTCCGATTTGATAAGTCGTAGTTAATTTCTTTTGAAATCACAACGCACATTCCCATTAAAAGAAACCAAACTGCAAAAAAAAGTGAAATTTCACCTCTTATTAAAGTCGTTACTAAATCGTGAATGAGTCCACAAAAAACAAATGTCAACACTAAAGAAAATCCAGTTGGAAATATTTTTTTTAACGGTCGAGATACGGTTGTTCCCAAATAATAGCCGAAAATCGGGTTCCAGAAATTCCAAAAAGTTGAAAAATTATTTGCACCAAGCGACCTTTCTAAATTATTACGAAGCGAGTTAGGGTGTCCGAAAGGAACGCCATTTCTCTTCTTTATATATTCGGATAATTTCATTTAGTGTTATTCTCTTCGGGTTTAAATTGATTGTTTCTTGGCATTCGTCAAGTTGATGACTTCACTTTGTGTTTTTTTATTACCTGAGTTTCTGTCGCATTACCGCTAACGGTTTGCGGCTTGGCGTAGTGGCGGATTTTTAGCACAAACCTAAATACGAAGCCGACACTTCAAAGATAGTAAAAAGCGTCAAACGAAGCACTTCGCCCC
>CAZQQU010000043.1:0-2607 GCA_964595625.1 uncultured Flavobacteriaceae bacterium
AACGCAATTCCTTGGCTTTTTATTCTGTCGATTATTTCTTTATCAGCTTCAAATTGAATTTCAGTGTACGAAGTTGTTTTAAGTTGAGTTTTATACTTTTTATTCGGCTTGATTTTGGTTTTAAAAGTGATGCTCTCTTGAGCACAACTGGTTATTGAAATTAATATCAATAAAGTGAAAGTCAGTTTTTTTATCATAGGTTTCTGTTCAGCTTGCAGGTAACGGTCTCGGCTATGGTTTCGTTGCGGAATGGTTCGGCAGAACTATTCCGCCGTAAACCGAAGATAGCAAATTTGCGAGGACTTTCCGAGAGGAAAGTCAGAAGCAATGAACTATAGCCGGTGTTGTGTACAGAATTTATTTTTTTTCTTTTGATAAATACTCAACGGCAATCATTGTGTTTAATGGAATGATTACATGTTGACCAATTATATTTATTATACTAATAAGTCGGTCTTTTGATTTATCTGCTAAAAGGTCATTTAGAGGGACTGAATAACCCGACAAGGTTTTTAACTCCAAGTCAATATTTTCATAATTTACTTCTAGGTCATGTACTAATCTGTTTCTAAATTTATTCATTTTGCATATGTTATAGTAAATCCATTCTGGCAATAACTCCATTTCATATAAAATATCTGCTTTAGTAGCAAAACTCATATTTTTGAGTTTATTGGAATTTTTACATTTTTTAAAAATTATGTAATTAATAGCATGCTCTACTAATAAATGAGTATAAACAAGATACCCAATTGGATTTTCAATTGGTCCAAAACACCAGTCATTTAATTTGTCAAATTGATATTCCATTTATTTTGTACACAACGGTCTCGGCTATGGTTTCGCTGCGTGGTTTGGCACTAAATTTAGCAAAAATTCACAAACCATTCACGCTCGCGTGGTTTTTCGACAGGAAAAACGAAGTAGCAGTGAACTATAGCCGGTGTTGTGTGCTGGCATTATTTTATTCGTGTTAGTTTTATTGTATAATCAAATTGGTCATTTCCGCTGTTAATCGGCTCATTTTTTGTCAGTTCGACAACTTTGAATTTGTCTTGAATTCCATTTACGTTTTTTAAGTAAACGAATACATTTTCATCAGTTTCCTCAACAAGAAATTCGTAATAGTCTTCATTTTTGGATACCAATTTTGTTGGTGGTTCATTACAATAATCGGCAAATTCAAGTCGAAATTTATCCCATTCGTAGAAAGTCCAATTAATTATTTTACAATAATCTCTTTTAAAACTTCGAGCAGTTTTGAAGGTTAATGTATCTTGGATTTCATAATCATTTTCAGTGTTGTCATAAAACCAAGAATTAGTCGCATCTGATACATAATTTCTCGATTTGACTAATGTTTCCGTTAGCATTTTTTTCAATTCGCTTTTTGAAACAGATTGTCCAAATGATGATACATTCGTAAAAATTAATATTATTGTAATCAGTGTAATTTTCATCGCAATTTTTTCTGCTTGCACACAACGGTTTGCCGGTATGAAACTGTTGCGCATTTCGAAGCTCTTTCGCATCAAGCCGTTGCTGCCGTTGATTAAATGTTATGTCGTTCAAATTTACCACAATCCGCGCAATGTTTTATGACCGGCTGTTAGCCACAGTATGTTTTTAATAAAAGTATCCATATTTCTTAAGTGTCTCATACTTTTCTGGTATCTCTCTGATTGATTTATCCGAAAGTAACTCAGAAATATCAGTTTTATAAATTTTGTAAGAACCTGCATTTCCACAAGTCAATACAATCTTTTCACCATCTCTCAGCTTGTATATTTTTTCCCAATCTGATTCTTTCATTTTCAAATGCTCAAGCTTGCTAATTATCTTAATGTTTTCTTCAGAATCCTTTTTAGATAACTTTTTAATCTGTTTGGTTGCATCATAATCCAAATAGATTAGTGCATCTATAGCATATAATTGAACTTGAAGATTTGGATAATCGAGTAAATTTTTCAGTAAGTCAATCCTTTGGTTTTTAATTAATTCAATCAATGCCATTCGGCGAGCAGTTACCATTCCCATAGTTGAATACTCACAAATCCAACCATATTCGTCTCTTGTATCCACCCCTAGAAGTCGGTAATATGCTTTTATTATTTCATCAGATTCATTTTTATCAATCTTGAAGTCAGATGGTATATCTGGCAAGCGATACTCAACATATGAAAGCCATATTTTTTTATCAAAGTATGAAGCTCTTTGTGCAGGTTGGACTTTACTATTATCAAAATAGTATTCCAAAACTGTATCTCGAAAGCTCACAATTTCAAAACTCACAACTCTACCTTGCTCAACATACTCGTAATCTGTCCTTAAACTATCGGGTTTCTCATACGAATAATGTCCATCATGTTTTTTACAGTATTTCTCTATCGATTTCCAATCTATTTTTTTTAATAAGTCAGAAGTCACAATCGGCGAATCTTGATTATTGTCAAAAGGAAAAAGGTTCAAATCAATCCCGTTTTGAGCAACGCAAATTGTCTGAATCACTAGTGTTAATATTATGCAGAGTGTTTTCATCATATTGTGGCTAACGGTTTGCGGCTTGCAGAAGTGGCGGATTAAGGAAGCCTAAACTTTCTGTTTTTA
>CAZQQU010000044.1:0-2535 GCA_964595625.1 uncultured Flavobacteriaceae bacterium
GGCGTTATCACAACTTTAATTAAATCAAAAGTAGCCTAAGGAAGTAAATTAACAATCAGTATTATCCAATCGCTACTTTCTAAAACTACTTCTGATAATATTTCAAGCCAAACTTTTTAAAAAAGCTTTAAGCTTGGGATCTTTTTCCCAACTTTTCACATCCGGTTCAGTAATTCCAAGATCACTAAAAGCATTTTCTAAGGCTTCTCTCTTCAACTTCGAGTCCGCCCTTGCATAAATCTCGGTCGTCTGTATTGACACATGCCCCAAAAGATCCCTGATATATACCAGATTTACACCGGCCTGTAGCAGGTGCATTGCCCTTGAGTGCCTCAGCGTATGCGGAGTTGGTGTTGACGGGACCAGATCGGGATATGCAATATGTGCCAATGAAGCATATTTTTGCAAAATATAGGTAATCCCGGGATTGGTAAGCTTAGCCCTCCGGCTATTGAAGAAGAGGGGATGATGACCCATCCCGGGTCTGTCCAAGCCGTATTCCTTCAAGTAATTTCCAAGTAAATTCATCATATTGTCATCAATCGGCACCAATCGTTTTTTGGCTCCTTTACCAAACAACTCGATGACATAGGGCTTGCTTGTTCTTATCGATAGCGGTGTGAGATCTATAATTTCCTGTACCCTGGCTCCAAGATTATACATCAAGGACAATAGGGTCAGGTTTCTTCTTCCTTCACGGGTATTTGTATCTATCTGTTCGAAAACGGCTTTTACCCCGTCAACAGTCAGATATTTGACACTATTTCGCACCTCTCGTTTTATACGTATTGAGCATATTGATTTCCAGTGTGATAAATGGACGGGATCTTCATACATCATGTATTCATAGAAAGATCTTATTGTAGCGTATCTCTGGTTCCGCGTGGAAACGGCGTTGCGCTTGACATCCTGAAGCCAGTCCAGGAAGGAAAGTACCACACTCCTGTCTATGTCATCCAGTCCTAACTTGTCCGCCGGGATCTTCTTCTCTTTATTCATATATTCAAGAAGCAGAATGAAAGTGTCTCGGTATGAACGCACTGTATGGGCGCTGACGCCGCGCTCTTTTACCAGGTAATCGGTAAAATACTTTTCAATACACCCTGCAATATCTTTATATGTTCCCATGATCATCAACTTTAAGGAGTGATTTTGCAATAAGATTTCCAAGTCCGGCAGTTACGGATGCATCCATTTGGATAATTTCCGGATACATGTTTTGTGTAAGACGGAGATAATGCTCGGTGTCCATGACTTTTACATGTCCCATAAATGTAGAGAGTATAGGAAGGCAACAGTATATATCCCTGCCTTGCCTATGCATGCGGACGAGAGAGTGCACACAAGCGGTATGTCTTAGATTATGAAGGCTTGGGCCTTCTTCGTGTCCCTTATACGGGATGTTTGCCTCCTGCAGTAGTTTCCTAAAATATCTGCCTATACCCCTTTTTGACAGTTTATGCCCCAGCCCATTGACAAAAAGGTGACTCTCAGGAGCCATTACACCTTCGACGGGTAACATGTTTCTATAACGGATGTATTGCCTCAAAACTTTTTCTAAAGATTCATTTAAAGGGGCAAGTCTTTGACGGCCATTCTTTGTGTTATCCAAAACAATGACATGTTTTTCAAAATCTATGTCCTTGTTCCGAAGATTTATTGCTTCACCAATTCGTATTGCAGTGCTATACAAAGTCCTTAGCAAAACAGGTACAACCATCATTAATGAATTGGCATGATGCTCCTTTACCCTGAGATTATCGGCTGCGGCAAACAAGCCTTTGATTTCGTTTTCAGTAAAAATGTATGGCACATATTCAGATTTATGCTTCCTTGGCAATCTAGGGACATAACATTCAAGCCCCATATTGCCCATATATATCAAAAAACGTCTCATTACGGATACTTTTTGATATACGGTTGATACTTGTTTGTTGCCACAAGTTGCATGATACCAACTATCATAGGATATCCTGTCAATATAACAAGCCTGATGCCCCTTTTCTGCCAGATGTCGATCCAACTCGTAAAGGATCCACTTTATATCTTCTCCTTTTATCCCTTTTCTGGTTTTTGATTCTACGAAAGAGCTTATGTAGGGAGCCATGACACTTCTATAATTAAGATAATTAGGCATACAGCATGCCTCCTTTCTGCGAATAAAAATCCTCGGGGACATCCGGCACATTCTGGGAACATTCCAGTAGTGATTTGATATTAACACCAAGATAATACATGGTCGACCCTGTCGAACCATGCCCAAGCACTTCAGATATAACAGGCAAAGCCGTGCCATTTTCCAAAAGATTAGTCGCCAGGCTATGCCGTAAAGAGTGGGTGCCATGATGTCTTCCTTTGGGTGATACTCCTGCCGCATAAATATAATTAGTAACAATAGTACACAATGTCGATACTCTTATAGGTCTATAAGGTTGAATAAGTGACAAAAACAGATTCTTGGAATCATTATCTGGCCTGCCATTTTTTATATAATCAATAATGGCGTCTCCTATATCGGAAAGAAGCGGCAGTATA